>CADECF010000026.1 GCA_902825775.1 uncultured Lysobacteraceae bacterium | reverse complement strand
ACTGCTTCATCAACGGCGTGTGCTGATCGGAGTTCTTGCGATTCGTCGCGGTCGTGAAAGCGGGCGGCGTGGGATCGACCAAAACAGGCTCCTGGGGGCGGACATTCGTCGCGGCCACGCGACGCACCGATATGTTCCCATACCTGCGAACCGGGCACGGGCACGATGTGAAGGTCCGATCGTTCCGTGTGCGTGCATGGCGGTATCGGCGGTGCCAATTTCCGAGGATTCCGCGGGAGCCATCCGGCGTAGAGCGGCCCGGCAACCTTCGGCATCGCCGCCGGCGACCTAGGCCGCTGCTGGCCCGCGCCTGGTGTGCTAACGTTGCGCCGCCGCAGACCCAGTGGTAGAGCCGCGCCGGAATAGCCCCCACTATCCGCCGCCGGTTCGGGACTGCGATTGAACGTTGGCCATTGGCCGACGCGGTTGCCGTCTTACGTGCTAACCAAACAACTTTTAGGGGGCGATTCCATGACAGCGTCGAGAATGCAACGCAATCTGTTGGCGTTGGCGGTCCTTTCCGTGCTCGTTCCATTGCCGTTGTCCGTGCTTGCGCAGGACGCGCAGCCGGCCACCGATAATGCGGACCAGGACGAACCCAAGACTCTCGGCACGATCACCGTGACCGCGCAGAAGCGCGAAGAGCAATTGCAGGACGTGCCGATCGCCATCACCACCCTGTCGCAGCAGCAGTTGCAGGACACCGGCGTGCGCGACGTCAAGGACATGCAGGTGCTGGTGCCGGGCCTGACCGTGACCAGCACCCAGAGCGAGGCGCAGACCACCGCCCGCATCCGCGGCATCGGCACGGTGGGCGACAACGCCGGCCTGGAATCGTCGGTAGGCGTAGTGATCGACGGCGTCTACCGGCCGCGCAACGGCGTCGGTTTCGGAGACCTGGGCGAAATCGAACGCATCGAAGTGCTCAAGGGTCCGCAGGGCACCGTGTTCGGCAAGAACACTTCGGCCGGCGTGATCAACATCATCACCCGCCGTCCCGACCACGAGACCAGCGTCGCCGCCGAGCTGACCGCCGGCAATTACGGCGCGCTCGGCGTCAGCGGCTCGTTCAACTCGCCGCTGGGCGAGAAGGCCGCGTTCCGCGTGTACGCCACGCAGCGCGAGCGCGATGGCTTCATCGACGTGCACACCGGCGCGGGCCCGCGCCGGGAGAAGGAAGATTTCGACCAGAACTACCACTCGCTGCGCGGCCAATTGCTGATCGAGCCCAACGACGACCTGGACATCAACTTCATCGCCGACTTCACCAGCCGCGAGGAGAATTGCTGCGCAGGCGTCACCACCGTCCGCGGCCGCACGGGCGACATCATCAATGCGTTGTCGCCCGACGAAGGCGTGACGCCGGTAGCCGACCCGTTCGCGCGCCAGGCCTGGAGCAATCGCAGCACCGAGCAGGACATCAAAGACAAAGGCCTGTCCGCCGAAGTCAACTGGAACACGCCCTGGTTCGACGGCGCGACGCTGACCTCGATCACCGCCTGGCGCGACTGGGGTTCGATCAACGGCCTGGATTTCGATTTCTCCAGCGCCGATCTGCTGTACCGCGACGCCAAGAAGGACGAATCGTTCACCGGCTTCGAAACCTTCACCCAGGAATTCCGCCTGACCGGCGCGACCGAGAAAGTCGACTGGATGTTCGGCGCGTTCTATTCCGACGAGGATCTGGAGCGCAACGAAACCTATCGCATCGGCAACGCTTACGAGCCTTACCTGTCGATCGCGCTGCTGTCGCTGATCAATCCCGCCCTCGGCGGATCGCCGACCGCGCCGCTGTTCCTGTCCGACGTCACCGGCGTGGCGCCCGGCACGGTGTTCGCAGGCTTCGGCGCCAACGACAAGTACAAGCAGAACGCGAAGAGCTTCGCGCTGTTCACCAACAACACTTGGCATGCGACCGAAGCCTTCGACCTGACCCTCGGCCTGCGCTACACCACCGAAGACAAGGAACTGGATTCGCGTTACAGCAATCCCAACGGCAGCCCCGGTTGCCGTTCCTACTTCGGACCGAACGGGCAGATCAGTCCGCAAGCGATCGGCCGGCTCGCCACGGCGCTGACCAATCGCGGCGTGCCGTTCGCGAACTTGCCGCCGGCGCAGCAGCAGGCGTTGATCAGCCGTATCGTCGGTTTCAGCTGCCTGCCGTGGGCCAACATCGCGCATAACGGCCGCGCCACGCATCAGGAGCGCGAAGAGAAGGAGTGGTCGGGCACGCTCAAGGCCGCCTACCGTTGGAACGAGCAGGTGATGGCCTACGGTTCGGTGGCGCGCGGCTATAAAGCTGGCGGCTTCAACCTGGATCGCGTGCAATCCAACAACGGCCTGTCCAGCGGCACCGACGGTTTGATCCCGGTCAACGACACCTCGTTCCCGGGCGAGTTCGTCGACAGCTACGAGCTGGGCAGCAAGACCACCTGGCTCGGCGGCAATCTGCTGCTCAACGGCTCGTTGTTCTATCAGAAATACGAAGACTTCCAGCTCAACAGCTTCCTCGGCACCAGCTTCGTGGTGCGTTCGATTCCGGAAGTGATTTCCAAAGGCGTCGACACCGAAGTGCTGTGGCAGGCGAACAAGGGCCTGCTGCTGCAGGGCGGCCTGATGTACGCCGATACTCGTTACGGCGACGAGCAGCCCACCGCGGACTTCGTCGCCCCGGCCGGCAACCTGTACAAGCTGCCGGGCAGCCAGGTCAGCTTCGCGCCGTACTGGTCGGCCACTGCGGCGGTCACTTACGAATGGGAGTTCGCCAACTCGCTGATGGCGCGCTTCAACATCGGCGCCAAGTACATGTCCGACTACAACACCGGTTCGGACCTGGATCCGGAGAAGATGCAGGACGCCTTTACCGTGCTCAACGCGCGCGTCGGTTTCGGCGCCAGCAACAAGCGCTGGATGGTGGAGCTGTGGGCGTTGAACCTGACCGACGAGGAGTACGCGCAGGTCGGTTTCGACGCGCCGCTGCAGAACGTTTCGCCTGCGCCGGGCAATCCGTTCAATTCCTACAACGCCTTCCTCGGCGCGCCGCGCACTTACGGCATGACGTTGCGCTTCAGCTACTGATCCGATAGATCGTTGCGCTCCGAACGGCGGCCTTGCGGCCGCCGTTCGCTTTTCGTGGGAGCGGCTTTTGTGGGAGCGGCTTCAGCCGCGAGCTCTTGATCGTTTGTCTTGGCCGAAAAAGCTCGCGGCTGAAGCCGCTCCCATGAAAGCCGCTCCCACAAACCCCAGTATCCGTAGCAAAATCAAACCTTTCCCCCGGATGCCCACAGTGATCGCTTACTCCGACGCCGATCTGCGCGTGCTGGCCGATGCCCTCGGCCAACGCCTGCGCGCCAACCGCGACCGCCTGGTAACGGCGGAAAGCTGCACCGGCGGCTGGATCGCGAAAACGGTCACCGACATAGCGGGCAGCTCGGACTGGTTCGACTGCGGCCTGGTCGCCTACAGCTACGAGGCCAAGCAGGCGCTGCTGCGCGTGCGCCCGCAGACGCTGGAAACGCACGGCGCGGTCAGCCGCGAAACCGTGATCGAGATGGTCTCCGGCGCGCTGGTCAATTCAGGCGCGAGCGTGGCCGTGGCGGTCACCGGCATCGCCGGGCCGGGCGGCGGCACCGAGGATAAGCCGGTCGGTACGGTCTGGATCGCCTGGAAGCGCCGCGGCGGTTATCCCAAGGCCGAACCGTTCCATTTCGAGGGCGACCGCGAAGCCGTGCGGCGGCAGACGGTGGCGGCGGCGTTGCACGGTCTCGAAACCATCTCGGTTTGAGCTGATGCGTCGCCTTGAGAAGGCCGCAGCCATCAATATCGCGTGCGCGCTCGCCTTTGCTGCGTGGTGCCTATCGTGGTTATGGGGATTGCTCGAAATGGCGCGCCCTTATCCCGGCATCTTGACCGCGCAAGGCAGCCGAGGCGCTTACGAATTGATCGAACTTCCGACGGGACTGCCGTCGGCTGCGATGATGGCTGCCTGCTTTCTGCTGGCGATGTTGTTTTCTCTGCTGATCGGCATGTTGAGGAACTGGTTGGATCCCCAGCGCGAAGCATGGCGTGCCGTACGCTGGGCTTTCGGCTCGGCCAGTTTGAATATCGCCGCCATCGTTCTGCTGGGGCTGACAGCGCTGGCGACGGCGCGATCGGCAGTCGGTCAGGGCGACGAAATAATGGCGGCGCTGATGATCGCCTGCACGGTGCTGCTGGCGGTCCCATTTTTCGCATTGAACAAGCGAACCTTGTCGGACCCATCGCCGGCACGCTGGTGGTCGCCGGCATGGCCGGGGTGGATCGCGTTGCTGGCGACCGTCTTCGTCCTGATCGTGTCCGTATCGACCGGGTGGGCGCTGGAACTGCTCCGCGTCTCCGGGGTATCCGGCGGGATGAGGGCGATGGCCGAAGTCTGCGATTCGATACTGAGTTTCTTCCTGTGGCTATTGGCAACCGTCGTCTGGCTCGATCGCGGCGATCGGCACGCGGTGCTCGGCCATTGGCGGCGTGTCGTCAGCTGGCCGGTGCTCAGGCTCCTCATATGGCAAAGCCTGCTCATGCTGATGGCGTTTCTGGCCTTGATGGTGCCGGTGCTGCTGTTGGCGGTGCTCGCCATCTACGTCGTCCCGCAGTACGAGCAGTGGGCGCAGCAAAGCGGCAAAAGCCTTGCCGCGCCGCTGGCGTTCGCGGCCGGCTTCGCCCGAGCGTCCGGTTATGGGGCATTGGCTGCCTGGGTGCTGACGCTGGGCTTCTACTCGCTGCTGGCCCAGGGCAGGGTGCTGCGCGGGAGAGGCGTGGGGGCTTGACGGCTCAAATCGTTAGTAGTAATACTACTAATCATGGATCTGAGCGAAAACCAGCAAGCCATCCTGGCCCTGATTGCCGAGCGCATCGAGGCCGACGGGATGCCGCCGTCGCAGACCGAGATCGCCCGGGCGCTGGGCTTCAAGGGCGTGCGCGCCGCGCAATACCACCTGGAAGCCTTGGAGGCTGCGGGCGCCATCGAAAGAGTGCCGGGGCGCGCGCGCGGTATCCGCTTGCTGCACGCGCCCGTCGCGCCGCAGCGAGAGCTCCCGCTCGACGATGTGAGCAACGATGCCTTGCGCTTGCCCGTCCTCGGCCAGGTCGCCGCCGGCGCACCGATCGGCGCCGATATCGGTTCGGATGATTTCGTATTGCTCGACCGCACCTTTTTCTCGCCGGCGCCGGACTATCTGCTCAAGGTCAAGGGCGATTCGATGCGCGACGAGGGCATCTTCCACGGCGACCTGATCGGCGTGCACCGCACGCGCGATGCGCGCTCGGGCCAGATCGTGGTGGCGCGTATCGACGACGAGATCACCGTCAAGCTGCTCAAACTCGGCAAGGATCGTATCCGCCTGTTGCCGCGCAATCCCGACTATTCCCCGATCGACGTGCAACCGGACCAGGACTTCGCCATCGAAGGCCTGTATTGCGGGCTGGTGCGGCCCAATCGATGAGCAGGCTTATTCCGGCGGGACAGCGAGGCATTGTCCGACCCGTTGACGGGGGCGCCGCCGGTATCGGCCGGACCCCCGCGCAAACTAATTTTGATCGCTGGCGCCGAGGTCTCAGCCTTTGCGACCGCCGACCTTTAGATTGCCATTCAACCGATTACCACCCTTGAGGAAACCCACGATGGACGAGAACAAAAAGCGCGCCCTCTCAGCCGCCCTGACCCAGATCGAGAAACAGTTCGGCAAGGGTTCGGTGATGCGCATGGGCGACCGCCCCGTGGAAGCCGCCGAAACCATCGGCACCGGTTCGTTGATGCTGGATCTGGCTCTGGGCATCGGCGGCCTGCCCAAGGGTCGCGTGGTCGAAGTCTATGGTCCGGAATCCTCGGGCAAGACCACGCTGACGCTGCAGACCATCGCGCAATGCCAGAAGGCCGGCGGCACCGCCGCCTTCATCGACGCCGAGCACGCGCTCGACCCGATCTACGCGCAGAAGCTGGGCGTCAACATCGACGACATGCTGGTGTCGCAGCCCGATACGGGCGAACAGGCGTTGGAAATCGCCGACATGCTGGTGCGCTCCAATGCAGTCGACATGGTGGTGGTCGATTCGGTCGCCGCGCTGACGCCCAAGGCCGAAATCGAAGGCGAGATGGGCGACCAGCTGCCGGGCCTGCAGGCCCGCCTGATGAGCCAGGCGCTGCGCAAGCTCACCGGCAACATCAAGCGCAGCAACTGCATGGTGATCTTCATCAACCAGCTGCGCATGAAGATCGGCGTGATGATGCCCGGCCAGAGCCCCGAAGTGACCACCGGCGGCAATGCGCTCAAGTTCTACGCCTCGGTGCGCCTGGATATCCGCCGCATCGGCGCGATCAAGAAAGGCGATGAGATCATCGGCAACCAGACCCGCATCAAAGTGGTCAAGAACAAGATGGCGCCGCCGTTCAAGCAGGTCATCACCGAGATCCTGTACGGCGAAGGCATCAGCCGCGAAGGCGAATTGATCGAGATGGGCGTGGAAGCCCGCCTGGTCGACAAGGCCGGCGCATGGTTCAGCTACGACGACGAGCGTATCGGCCAGGGTAAAGAGAACGCCCGTCAGTACCTCAAGGACAACCCGCAGGTCGCCAACAAGCTCGAAGCCGCATTGCGCGAGAAGCTCAAGCCATTGGTGGTTCCGGCCGCGGCCGAAGCGGTCGAGGAAGAAGCCGAAGATTGATAGCGTCAGTGGACTTTGCCTCTTCCAAGGATGGTGGAGGCGGGTCCTTCTTCTTTTGTCAGGGAATGGGCGGTTGAGCGATTCAGGCGACATCGCTAAGGCGGGACGCAAGCGCCGGGTCCGTCCCGAGCCCACGCCCACCCAGCGCGCCTTGGGCCTGCTGACCCGTCGCGAGCATTCGCGCAAAGAACTCACCCGCAAACTCGCCGTGCGCGGCGTCGATCCGGTTCAAGCGCAAGCCGCGATCGATCGGCTGGCCAAGGACGGTTGGCAAGACGATGCGCGCTTCGCCGAATGTCTGGTCCGCAGCCGTGCCAGCGGTGGCTATGGCCCGATACGCATCCGGGCCGAGCTCGGTACGCATGGGCTAGATCGCGAAGCGATCGCCGCGGCTATGGATGGCTTCGATGAAGACTGGGCCTCGCTGGCCCGCGATCTCGTCCGCCGCCGTTTCGGCGAACGCGTGACCGAAGATCGGGAGATGCAGCGCAAGGCTGCCGATTTCCTGGTCCGCCGCGGCTTCGCTGGCGAGCATATCCGCGCAGCGACCCGTTTCGATCCTGAAGACCCGTTTTGACGCTTTTTTCGGAACGGCTTTCATAGGGGTAGCTTTTGTGGGAGCGGCTTTTTGTGGGAGCGGCTTCAGCCGCGAGTTTTGAGCCCTTGAGCTGTCATCCCGAGCGTAGCGAGGGATCTGCTATGTCGGTGAAGCAGATCCCTCGCTACGCTCGGAATGACGTCAAAAGCTCGCGGCTGAAGCCGCTCCCACTAAGCTGCTCCCACTAAGCTGCTCCCACTAAGCTGCTCCCACTAAGCTGCTCCCAC
>CADECF010000025.1 GCA_902825775.1 uncultured Lysobacteraceae bacterium | reverse complement strand
GCACCGGCTGCAGGTGCCGGTCGACAATGTAGAGCTGGGTGTTGGCAATGGGACGGCCAATGCTCGGCACCGGGTCCGAGGCTTTGACCAACGCTACCGTCGCATCCACCGTGCATTCCGTCGGACCGTACACATTAAAGAAACGAATGTGCTTGCACCGACCCAGCTTCTGCCATGTCTCGGCTACGATCTCTTCGCCGCCGACGAGCACGGCTGCTGGCCCCTGGGCCTGCGGCTCAAGCAACCCTTGGTCGAGCAGGAGCCGCAATTGCACGGGTGTGCAATCGAGAACATCGATGCGCGATTGCCGCACCCATGCCATCAACGCCGCACCGTTGAAGCGTACGGTCTGCGGCACGATCAACAGACAGGCGCCGGAGAGCAGTTGTATCCACATCTTCACTGAGGCGTCGAACGCGAACGCCGCATTAATCGTCACGCGCGGCCGCGCCGGCAATCCCTCGTAGATGGCACCCTGCAGCGCCGCCCAAAGATTGACGGCTGAAGCGTGCTGGATCATCACCCCCTTGGGCTGCCCGGTCGAACCGGAGGTGTAGATCACATAGGCCAGATGCTGTGGCCTCAGCCCCAGGGCGTCCGGATCCGGATCGTGCTCGGGCTGCTCGGCCAGCATCGCCGCCTCGTCCAACCACACCACCATCGCCTCGCCCGACGGCAACACCTCGCGCAATGAGCTCTGGCTCAGCACGCATCGCGGTGCACTGTCTTCCAGCATGTAGGCCAACCGGTCGCGCGGATAGCTCGGATCCAACGGTACATACGCACCGCCGGCCTTGAGCACGCCCAACAGCCCCACCACCAGATCGAAGCCGCGTTCCAGGCAGATCGCCACCCGCTCGTCCGGCCCCACGCCCAGCCCGATCAGGTAATGCGCCAGCCGGTTCGCTCGCCGGTTCAGTTCGGCATAGCTCAGCGTCCCCGTCTCGTCTTCCAACGCGATTGCCGTCCCGTCGCGCCGGACCTGCTCCTCGAACAAGCGATGTACCAGCGAAGTGGCTTCGTAGTGCGTAAGTGTGTCGTTGAAACCAGCTACCACCTGCTTCCGCTGCGCCGATTGCAGCCACGACAATCGGTCGATGGGACACGCATCGTCAGCTACGATCGTAGCCAGCAAGGCGTCAAGATGCTCAGCCCAGCGTTGGATCGTCGTCCGCTCAAAGACATCGGAACGAAATAATATATCCGCTTCAATGCGACCGTTTTCATGTCGCATCCGCAGCGCGATGTCGCAGGCCGTCGATACTTCAGAAAGTGCCATGGGTATCGCCGAGGTTCGAATCACGCATGACTGAAACGGCGTGTCGCGCATCGCTCCAGGGTCGGCCGAAAGAAACTGGGCGATGTCCTGCAAAGATGGGAGCGCGCAAGCTGCGGCGGCTTCATGCGCTGTCTGCACCTGTGAGAGCCAACCCCTGATGTCGCCGTCCTCGTCGCGGAAAAGCCGCAGCGCACCTACACCGCGTCCGTCCGGCGCTTGTGCACCGAGTACGCCTACGACCACTTCCTGCTGCCCACCCAGCCGTGCGAGAAGCGCGGTCCAGGCTGCTATCCACGCCGTCTCCAGAGGCACCTTTCGCCGCTCCGACCAGGCCATCGCGGCTGCGCACGTGGATGGAGCCACCTCGATGCATTCCACGCGTACTTCATCGTCGTTTGCGCATGGCCGGTCTGTCGGCAACGACAACGTTGGCGAGGCTCCGGCTAGGCGCTCGTGCCAATAGCCGGCAGCGTGTTTCCAAGTCTCGATGGATAACCAGCTTGAGCCTCGCTCACTACCGGCCTGCACTTGACTGACATCATCTATCAAGCCCAAATAGCGATCGAGTAGATTGGCAACCGCGTTCGCGTTTTGATTCGTGAGCGCTGGCGCGGCCTTGACGAAAAGATACTGCCAGCCATCGGATTGCGCATGCGTCGCCGCATATGCAACGTCCTGCGCGAATGCCATTCGCAGAGCCGCGGCCAGACTCGCAGGCGAATCCAGCAATTGCGCATCTAGAGTTGTCAGGCCAAGCGCCTGTGGCCATGCCGAGGCTGGAGCCCCATGCAGGTTAGACTCGGCCTCGCAAAGCAGTTGTTCGACCACCTCGGCGAGCATTTGCTGATTCAAGCTGCCTTGCCAGCGAATAGCGTGTACCTGACACAACGACGGCTCGGCTGCATACGCCGGCAGGCTCCCGTGCGCAGGCGTGGGGATCGCCGCATCGAAATCGACGGCCATCGCCCTCAACGATTCCACGAATCGGTCGAGCAAAGCTTCCGCGAAGCATTCCGATAGCCCGAGCTTCGAGTTCAGGGTTACCTGGAGTCCATCCACCGGATTGCCGCTGACGTGGGTGGAAAGACGGAAGTTCACCTCCTCGAACTGCTCACCCATCGTCACCTGCAGCCAGTCGACCTTCATGAGCTCGGTCGCGACGCGGAAATTGGTATAGGTGAAGTTCGCATCCACGGAGACATCGGCATTTCGCTGCAGGATGTTCGCCAACGGATGGCGGCGATGCGGCTTGGCCTCGGCCTCGTTCTGTCTAAGCCGTGCCGCTAGCGTGCGCCAGCTCGCGTTGCCTGAAACCAGAGTGGGCAACACGTTAAGGAACAAGCCGACCATGTTTTGCGCGCCGGGCGTCTCCAGACGACCATTGTCCGTGACGCCGGTAAGCACCGCAGGTTGACCGGTGAGTATCCGGAGCATCTGCCCGTGCGCCATCAACAGCAGGATCTTTAACGGTACGCCGGTATCTGCCGACAGCACATCTAGGTCGCGTGCGAGCGCCGCATCTAGCGCGCGGTGCCGGCGCTGGAAATAATCGGCATCGCGTCGCACTGGCTTCACCGTGGCCACCGTCGGAAGCGAACGGCAGAACGTGTCCCAGTAGCCAGCCGAGACTTCGTCTGTTTCCTCATCGATCGCCGACGCCACGTAATCGGCAAAGCGCAGTCCGCCGGTATCGAATACGTCCGCCGGCGCACCGCCGACTCGCAGTTCGCGATAGCATTCGAGGATCTGCCGTTGCACGGTCGCCATGCTCCAACCGTCGAGAATGGCGTGGTGGGCGTCGACGATGCACTGGATCCGGTCGTCGCCGCGGCGAAGCAAGGTGAAGCGAATTAGGCTGGGACCTTCCAAGCGAAATGGCGTGACTTTGATCTGGGCGATGTAGGCTTCGATGCGGGCAGATTGCTCGTCCTCGGTACAGCCGCGTATGTCTTCGAACTCGATCCAGGCTTCTGCCTGCGCGTGCACCAACTGCAGGGGGACGGAATAGTTTTCTAGATCGAAACCAGTGCGCAGCACCGGCTGGAGGCCAACAACGGTCGATATGGCGCGGCAGAACGCAGCCTCGTCGTAATCGAAGCGCAGCTCGAAAGAGAACACGTCGTGGTAGGTCGAACCGCCGTCGTCGAGTAGACCGTGGAACAGCATGCCCAGTTGCAGCGGCGTCACCGGGTACGCATCCTCCAGATCCGCGGGCAAGCGCGAGCGGTCGTCCGGCGCAACCAGAGCGAACGGCGCAACGGCCTGGGTAGGCGCAATCTGCAGCGTGGATCCGGACACGTACTGTGCCAGCTTGTGCAGGCTCGAGTACTTGAACATGTCTGCCACAGACACGGCCATGCCTTGCTGCTTGAGTTCGGCTACTGCTTGGATGGAAAGAATCGAGTCCCCGCCTAGGGAAAAGAAGTCGTCTTCCCGGCTCGTCACCGTAGTATGCAACAGGCGTTGCCAGACCTCGGCTATCGCGCGTTCGGTCTCGTTCAATTCGACGGCTTCATGCGAAGCATGCAGCTTACGTTTCTCGAAGTGGACGGCCAGCGATTTCCGACAGACCTTGCCGTTCGGCGTCAGCGGCATGGTATCCAGAAACAGGAATTGGGCCGGCACCATGTGCCGAGGCAGTTGTTGCCACAATGCAGTCTTGATCTGCTCGGAAGTCAAGGGTGACGGGCCGCCGTCGACGAAGGCCAGCAGGAGTTCGACCCCACCCTCGCTATGCATTTGCACGCTAATGTTGCGCGAGGGCAACAAGTGGCTGACCTGATGAACGATTTCGTCCACTTCGACCCGCTTGCCGCGGATCTTGATCTGGCCGTCGCGACGTCCCAGATAAACGATGTTGCCATCGCGGTCATAACGGCAGTAATCACCGGTGCGGTAAGCCCTGCCGTCGAGCGGATATAGGTCGACGAAGTTTTCTTCAGTTAGATCGGGGCGCTGGTGGTAGCCCAGGCCGACGCCGTCTCCGGCGATCACTAATTCGCCGACCACGCCGCGCGGGCAGAGCCGCAGAGACTCGTCGAGAATGTAGACTCGAGCGTTTTGGATCGGCTTCCCGATCGCGACGTGTCCAGCATCGAGCCATTGCTGCGCGTTCGCTTGGAACGCAACCGAGATGTCGGCGCACTCAGTGGGACCGTAGATGTTCGCCACCCGGCTGCCGCAGACTTCGCTGCGCAGCCACGGCAGCAGTTGGCCCCTGTCTAGTGCTTCGCCGCCCAGCGCCAGCAAGCGCAGGCTGCTCAGGTTCTCGAACCCATTGCTCTCGTCCTCGCGTAGCAGCGCGTAAGCAGCGCTGGGGGCGCAATTAATTAAAGTGACTTTGGCTGCGGCGATCTGCCCCAGCAGCACACCTGGATCGAATCGTTCCGCGGGCGCCAGGACCAGGGTGCCGCCTGTGGTCAGTGGCACGACGATGTTCTTGAGCGATGCATCGAACCCGATCGGGATCATCAATAATACCCGGCACGAGTCGTCCAACTCGGCGAAGCGCACGTACCAGTCGCAAAGGTTGGCGAAGGACCGATGGCTGACGAGCGCGCCCTTCGGACGTCCGGTGGAACCGGAGGTGTAGAGAAGATAGGCCGGAGTGTCGCCGGCGATGCGCGGATAGTCAGTCTGTACCGGCTCACTGTCGCCGATAGTGTCCACGTCGAGAATGAAGCCGAAGAATTCCGGTAGGCTCTCAAGAAGCGATTCGCGGCTTACAACGATCGCGATTCCGCTATCGCCGAGCGTATATTCGATGTGCTCGCTTGGGTAGCTGGGGTCCAGAGGCACTAGTACCGCGCCGATGCGCATCACAGCTATGACCGCCGCGGCCAGTTCGGGAGAACGATCCAGGTACACGCCAATTCGGTCGCCAGGGCGAACACCCATGCGAACCAGGCGCGATGCGATGCGGCCCGTGCAAGCGGCGAACACTGCATAACTCAGATCACCAAGCGGGGAATGCACTGCCAACGCGTTGGGGCGTGCGGTCGCATTTTGATCCAACCCGTCGAACAGTCCGGTCGGATCGACTGCTATAGTCTCACCATGGACCAAGGTCGATAGGCGTTGTTGCAAGGTCGGTGCTAGCAGTGTGCCCACCGCTGCGGCCGGGTTCTCGATACATTCGTCCAGCAATGCGACATAGAGCTCAAGCCACCCGTCTACGGTTTCGGCCAAGAACAGATCACGATTGAAATAGGCTTCGACACGCTCGCCCGAGATCTTCAGGGTCAAGTCATACTGCGAAAGCAGGACCTCGTCCTTGCGCTGATGTAGCTCCAAACCTTCGAATCGATCCAGGATGCGTGCGCTGCGCTCGTATAGAAACTTGACTTGGAAGATGGGTGAGAATGCGGCGTCGCGTTCCACCCCCAGATCGTCGACGATTTGATCGAACGGCATATCTTGATAGTCGAGCGCGTCGACAACGTACGCGTGGATCCGTCGAAGATAGTCCTCGACGTTGTCGCTCTCAAGAATCCGGCAGCGCAATGCGACTTGGTTGACGAAGAACCCCGCCGTAGTCTGCAGGCCAGGTTGATCGCGGCCGAAAACATCGGTACCGACTACAAGGTCTCTTTCGCCGGTGAGGCGGTTGAGCAGCAAGCCGTAGGCGCCGAGGAACACTGCGTATTCGCTGATGCGATTGGTCCGCGCATAGGCGGCGATGCGCTGCTGTAAGTCGACGTGGATCGCGTGCTCCTGGCGCTGGCCGCGGAACCCTTGCACGGCTGGGCGCGGATAATCCAGCGGCAGTTCCAGCACGCCCTTGATTCCGTCGAGTGCATGACGCCAGTAGGAACGCGATGTCTCGAGCGCGCCGTGCTCGAAGCGCTGCATTTGCCAAGCAGCGTAGTCCAGATACGATGGCGCCAAATCACCCGCGAACGGCGGGGTACCCTGCCCGATCTCGCGATAGGCCTGAGCCATTTCAACGATGAATTGCTGGATCGACCATTCGTCCGTAGCGATATGGTGGAAGCTCAACAGCAAAGTATGGTATTCCGCGTCGCGGCGCAGTAGGCTGGCCCTCACCGGCAGTTCACGTTCCAGATCGAACGCCCGCCTGATCACTCGCTCGCGTTCCTTGTCGAGCAATGCCTCGGCATCCGCCGCCGTCTGCCCGTCCAAATTGAGGACGGGAACTCGAAAATCGATGTCATCGCGGTGGCGCTGCCAGGGCACGCCATCCTCGACGAAATACGTGGTGCGATAAATTGGGTGGCGCGCAACGACGGCCTCCAGCGCACCAACGAAGGCGTCCTGGTCCAGACAGCCGTGTAGATCTAGTTCTACCGGTAGGATGAAATGGGTGGTCGTGGGGTCGTACTGATACAAGAAATACAGCCGGCCTTGAGCGAAGGACAGCGGCGAGGCGCTCGCATAGGATCGGGCGACCGGCTGATCCGGCAGATCGTCGCCATACAAGGCGATCAGTTCGTTCTTGTATGTTTTTAGCGCCTCTACTACTGGCTCAGTAAGCCGCGCCTGTTCGCCGGTGATACGCAAGCGTCCATCGACTACCTTGATGCTGATGTTGTTGTCTTCCAGATACCGGACGAGCTCAAAAAGCAACATATATGTCTCTGTAGTCATTGATCCTGCCGCCGCTCGTTGTGTGGTCGGCCGAACGGCTTAGAAATTCCAGATGCGCTTGGCGAACAGGCGCTCGGCGTGGATTCCGCGGGCCGCACAGGACGACAGCAGCCGGTCAGACTCCTGGATCTGCCGTGCGCCCTCGTCGTAATCCATACCCATGAAGTACTTGAACCATGGCTCCATACCGAGCGCGTAAATATAAGCTTCGCTCGGCTCGAACACCGCGATCATCTTTTCGGCCGAAGCGCAGTCCGAGCCGTTGAAACGGCGCGACTCGTTGATCGCGCGCGGAATCGGCTTGGTGAACAGCGAGCCGTACAGCCAGCTCATCGGCGCTCCAACGCATTCCATGCCGATGAATAGCAGATCGACCTTGCCGATCACTCGGACGATACGTTCGTACATGCGTTCATCCAAACTCGAGGAATCTGCGCCGGAAAAGATCTTGCGCCCGGCGAATTCAAAGAGCCATGCAGCTTTGGAGCGGATGTTGAGATCGGCGTGCTCGCCTAGAAACGGCAGTGCACGGATGTGGCCGTCGGCGCATGCAACCTGCTCCATCTCGTCCATCTCGGCCACGTCGAAGCCGAGCTTGCCAAGCATCAGCTTGAGTGAAGGATCGACAAGACCGCCACCGTTATTCTTCGGCACCAAAACTTTGCGGACCTTATAGCGCAGTTGCAGCAGCGTCTCGATGCACACATGGTCCATGTGCGTGTGGGTCAGGCAGACGTAGTCGATGGTCGCCGGCAGTTCGCTGAAGCTGACGACGTTTTGGCCGTGCCGAGTATCGCGGGCCGCAATTACAGGATCGACCAGGATCGCGGTTTTGCGCGTTTCCAGCAGTAGGCCGGCGTGCCCCAGATAGCTGATGCGCAAATCGCTGACTACTGGCTGATGGCGAAGCGTAGGAGACTGAGTCGTGAACAACTCAGCAAGCGGCAGGCCACCGGCTGTCGGGCGATTGTGGAAAAGCCGCTGTATCTCCTCGCCGGAGAGAGGGCGATCGCGGGTCGAGAACAAAGCATCAACGAAGCCGTCGACGAAAGGTGCTTCGACATGCAGGTGATCCGCATCAGGCAAGCGCGGCGAGCTCAGCACGAACGGCCGCTCCTTCACTTTGTCCAGAACTCCGAATGCCAAGCTTTGCTCCTGCGGCTTGTACAGTTCACCTTCGTATAGCAAGCCCTCAATCATGCGCAGCGAGGGTGAGTGGTTTTGGTCATAGACCAACTCGACGTAGCCACGCAGCACTTCGGGAAGCTGAGAATATAGGGGCTCCAATGACATGCCCTTCATTGGCTCGAGTAGCTGGTTGATATCGACTACTGCCTTGCGCACAGCAATATAGTCGGCATGATCGGTTTCGATACGACTGACTAGTTCGCGTACATCCTCGAGTTGTTCTTCGCTGCAACTGACGAAGTCGCCGCCGGCAAGGGAAGGGTCGCGGCTAGCCGCAAGGTGGAGCCGATGATTGGCCAAGAACGACTTCATCAACCGCAGGCTGCGCCCTGCGATGTTCATCGCTGCGCTGACCGGCGGGATCAGGTACGGCCATGCATACCACTTGAACACGAGCGGTTCGAAATATGCATCTTCGCGTAGGTAATACAATTCGTTTGGATTCATGCTAGTTCTGCATTGTGGCGACGCGGCACTGATCATATGTCCAGCGTCACGTTCGCGATATCTTCGTTGGCACGCACGCGTTGCCTTGCCGACTCGACTGCTGAGGCGATGTCCTTCACCGTGGCAGCCTCGTAGATCGTCCCGATCTTCATGTCGACGCCGAACTGTTCTTTTAGGCGAAAGCTGACCTTGGTCAGCATCAACGAATTGCCGCCCAGCTCGAAGAAGTGGTCGTGGCGACCGACCCGTTCCACCCCCAACAACTCGGCCCAGATCCGAGCCAGGGTCTGTTCCACTTCGCCCTGCGGCGCCTGGTAGACGCGCGCGACCACCGCCTCCAGCCCCGGCGCCGGCAGGGCCTGCCGGTCCAGCTTGCCGTTGGGCGTCAGCGGCAAGGCCGCCAGCGTCACGAACGCACTGGGCACCATGTACTCGGCCAGCGTCTGCGCCAAGGTCTCGCGTAACGCCGGCACCGACAACACCGCTCCGGCCTGCGCCACCACGTACGCCACCAGGCGCTTGTCGCCGGGCCGATCCTCGCGCGCCACCACCACCGCCTCGCGCACCCCCGGACAGCGCACCAGTTGCGCCTCGATCTCACCCAACTCGATCCGGAACCCGCGCAGCTTCACCTGGAAGTCGTTGCGGCCCAGATACTCGATGGTCCCGTCGGCCCGCCACCGGCCCAGATCGCCGGTGCGGTAGACCTTGCCGCCGGCCGGATCGAAGGGATGGTCAATGAAACGCTCCGCCGTCAGCTGCGGCTGGTTGAGGTAACCGCGTGCAACGCCGGCTCCGCCGATTAGAATTTCGCCGGTTATGCCGACCGGCACCGGCTGCATGCGCGAATCGACGATGTGTATTTGAGTGTTAGCCACCGGTTTGCCGATATGCGGCACGAAACCCTGCTCACGTCGCATCGGCACCCAGGTCGAGTAGGTTGTCGTCTCCGATGGACCGTACAGATTGGCGACCACGTCTACTGGTGTCTGGGCGAACAAGCGCTCGGCCAGGACGCGTTTCAAGGGTTCGCCGGCCAGATTGACCTGTTTCGCGGCCGTCAATGCGACTCCGCGATCGAGCAGCGCGTCGATGGCCGAGGGCACGGTGTTAATCAGCGTCACCTGTTCGAGCAGCAAGTCGGCGAAAAGCAAGCTCTCGATGACGATGGCCGTCGTCCCGGCAGCAAGTGGAACGAACAACTCGAACGCAGCCAGGTCGAAATTGATCGAAGTCGAAAAGGCCGTCCTGGCCAGCACGTCGGGGGAAAAGTTACGAAGGCTCCACGCCACGAAGTTGTCCGCATTAGCGTGCTGGATCATCACCCCCTTGGGCTGCCCGGTCGAACCGGAGGTGTAGATCACATAGGCCAGATGCTGTGGCCTCAGCCCCAGGGCGTCCGGATCCGGATCGTGCTCGGGCTGCTCGGCCAGCATCGCCGCCTCGTCCAACCACACCACCATCGCCTCGCCCGACGGCAACACCTCGCGCAATGAGCTCTGGCTCAGCACGCATCGCGGTGCACTGTCTTCCAGCATGTAGGCCAACCGGTCGCGCGGATAGCTCGGATCCAACGGTACATACGCACCGCCGGCCTTGAGCACGCCCAACAGCCCCACCACCAGATCGAAGCCGCGTTCCAGGCAGATCGCCACCCGCTCGTCCGGCCCCACGCCCAGCCCGATCAGGTAATGCGCCAGCCGGTTCGCTCGCCGGTTCAGTTCGGCATAGCTCAGCGTCCCCGTCTCGTCTTCCAACGCGATCGCCGTCCCGTCGCGCCGGACCTGCTCCTCGAACCAGGCGTGCAACACGCGCGTCGAGTCCAGCGGCAGCGCTGTAGCGTTGAACGCGGCCAGCATGGCCTGTCGTTCGTTCGTCGGCTGCAACGGCAGGTGGGCCACGGCCACCGCCTCCTCTGCCACCATCGCCGCGAACAGCGTCTGCAGATGACCAACCCAGCGGTCGATGGTCGCTTGGTCGAACAGGTCGCTGGCGTATTCCAGTCGCCCGCTCAGCCCATCGCCCTCCTCGCTTAGTGCCAACGACAGATCAAACTGGGTGCTAGAGCGCGTCGGCTCCAGCGCCTCCACTTCAACTCCTGCCAACGCCAGCTTGACCGGAGGCGTGTTGTTCAGCGCCAACATCGCCTGGAAGATCGCGTTGTGGCCCAAGCTGCGCACCGGCTTCACCGCCTCGACTACTTGGTCGAACGGCAACTCCTGATGGGCGAAGGCGTCCAGCGCCGTCGCCTTGACCTGAGCCAGCAGCCCCGCCACGCTCAAGGCGCCATCGGTGCGCACTCGCAAGGCCAGTGTGTTGACGAAGAAGCCGACCAGCGATTCCAACTCGCGTCGTGGCCGGTTGGCTACTGGTGTTCCGACTACCACTTCGTCTTGTCCGCTCAAGCGCGACAGCAGCACCGACCAGCCAGCCAATAAGGTCATAAACAAGGTTGTGCCGTGACGCTGGGATAGCGCCCGCAGGCCTTGCGTCAGGCCTGCGGACAGTTGCACCGCCACACTAGCACCGGCATGGCTTTGGACCGCCGGACGCGGACGATCAGTCGGCAACTCCAGCAACGCCGGCGCGCCGGCCAGTTGCGCGCGCCAGTACTCCATCTGCGCTTCCAGCATTGATCCTTGCAGGTGCTCGCGGTGCCAGGCGGCGTAGTCGGCGTACTGCAATGGCAGCGCCGGCAGCGGGTCGGACCGGCCTTCGCAGTAGGCCGTATACAAGGCCATCAACTCGTGCACCAGCACCCCGATCGACCAGCCATCGGAGATGATGTGATGTTGAGTCACCAGCAAGACGTGCTCTTCTTCACTGAGGCACAACAGCCGACCACGGATCAACGGCCCCTTGGTCAGGTCGAAGGCGACCATGGCTTCATGCGCGCTCCACTGGGCCACAGTGGCATGGCGTGCGCTGGCGTCCGCCTCTCGCAGTTCGTGCTCGACTAACGCGAAGCCCGCGCCCACCGGCGCCACGATCTGTACGGGAACCCCGTTGGTCATCGCGAAGCGGGTACGCAGCACCTCATGGCGTGCCACGAGTTCATCTAGGGCCCGGCTCAGTGCCTGCCGGTCCAGCCGCCCTCGCAGTCTCAGTGCGGCTGGCATGTGATAGGCCACGCTGGCAGCGTGGTCGAGCTGGTCCAGGAACCACAGCCGTTGCTGGGCCAGCGACAGGGCCAACGGGCTGCCGCGCGGCACCGGCGCGATCGGTTCTTGTCCACCGCCACGACCGTCCAGCGTCGCGGCCAGATCGGCCAGTACCGGATGGGCGAACAGTTCGCGCAACACTACCTCCACGCCCCGCCAGACACGCAGGCGTGCGGCCACCTGTACAGCCATCAGCGAGTGTCCGCCCAACTCGAAGAAGTGGTCGTGGCG
>CADECF010000024.1 GCA_902825775.1 uncultured Lysobacteraceae bacterium | reverse complement strand
AACTCGCGACCTCAACCTTGGCAAGGTTGCGCTCTACCAACTGAGCTATTCCCGCGGAAGAGGCGGAATTTTAACGTCTGGCGCGGGAGTGTCAACAGCGACGCCCTCGCCGGCACGCAAAACCGGCCATGCGGCGCGCAGATACGCATAACCCGACCACAGCGTCAACAGGGCTGCGGCCGCCAAAAGCCAGTCGCCGATGTGGAAAATCGGCTCGCCCATCCATGCCGGCGCGCGCTGCGGCTTCTCGGGCGTCACCGAATACAGCAGGCACAACAAGGCGACCATCTGCACCACGGTCTTGATCTTGCCGATGGCGGCCACGCCCACCTTGGCGCGCTGGCCGAGTTCGGCCATCCATTCGCGCAACGCCGATACGGCTATTTCGCGGCCCACGATCACCGCCGCCCAGAACGCCATCCACGGCGTCGGATGGCCCTGAACGATCAGGAACAGCGCCGTGGCGACCATCAGCTTGTCCGCCACGGGGTCCAGAAAGGCGCCGAAGGCCGAGTATTGGTGGTAGCGGCGGGCGATCCAGCCGTCCAGCCAATCGGTCAGGGCCGCCAGGCCGAATACCGCGGCGGAGGCGAAATTGGTCCATTGGTAAGGCAGGTAGAACACCAGTACCAGCACCGGGATCATCACGATCCGCAGCAGCGTGAGCATGGTCGGTACCGTCAACTTCATCCCTTGCCTGACTCCTGTTGCGGCTGCTGCAGTCCGTGCAGCGCCGCGTAGATCCGTTCGGCCAGCGCGGCGTTGACGCCGTCGACGCGGGCGATTTCCTCGATGCCCGCGGCCTTCAAGCCGGCCAAACCGCCGAAATGCCGCAACAGATTAGCGCGTCTTCGCGGACCGATGCCGGGAATGTCCTCCAGCCGGCTGCTGCTGCGCGCCTTCTGGCGGCGGCCGCGATGACCGGTGATGGCGAAACGGTGCGCCTCGTCGCGGACCTGCTGGATCAGTTGCAGGCCCAGCGAATCAGGGCCCGGGTGCAGTTCGCGGCCGTCGGGCAGCACCAGCGTCTCATGGCCGGCGCGACGTCCCTCCCCTTTGGCCACGCCGACCAGGCGCACGCCATCCACCCCCAGATCGCCCAGAACCTCGCGCGCCTGCGCCAGCTGGCCGGCGCCGCCGTCGATCAGCAGTAGGTCGGGCAGCACGCCGCCCTCCTCCACCGCTCGCCGGAAACGCCGATCGAGGGCCTGATGCATGGCCGCGTAATCGTCGCCCGGCTCGATGCCGGCGATGTTGTAGCGGCGGTACTGGCTGCGCAGCGGGCCGTCGGCGTTGAACACCACGCACGAAGCCACGGTGGCCTCGCCCATCGTGTGGCTGATGTCGAAGCATTCGATGCGTTGGGGAGCCACGTCCAGTTGCAGCAGTTCGCGCAGCGCTTCCAGCCGCGCGCCTTGCGCGGCTTGGCTCGACAGCTCGGTGGCCAACGACAGTTCCGCGTTGCGCCGCGCGAGGTCGAGGTAGCCCGCGCGTTCGCCGCGCACGCTGGTCTTGATCTGCACGCGGCGGTTGCCTGCGGCGCTGAGCGCATGCTCGATCAATTCGCGGTCCGGGATGTCGCGATCGAGCACGATCTCGCACGGCGCGGGCTGTTCGGCGTAGTACTGCGAAACGAACGCCGACAGCACCTCTTCGGCGCTGTCGGTGCCGTTGGTTTTGGGGAAGAATGCGCGGGTACCGAGATTGCGGCCGTCGCGGAACGCGAGCAGCAGCACGCAGGCGTTGCTGCCGAGCATCGCGCAGGCAAGCACGTCCAGGTCGGCCGCTACGCCGTCGACGTATTGTCGCGCCTGCAGCTTGCGCAACGTGGTGACCAGGTCGCGCATGCGCGCGGCGTACTCGAAATCCAGGCGCTGGCTGGCCGTTTCCATGGCTTGGGTCAGCTCGTCGGTGAGCTCGTCGCTGCGGCCGTCGAGGAACAAGGCGGCGCGGCGCACCGCGTCGGCGTATTCGCCGGCTTCGACGAAACCCACGCAGGGCGCGCTGCAGCGGCCGATCTGGTATTGCAGGCAGGGCCGCGAACGGTTGCGGAATACGCTGTCCTCGCAACTGCGCAGCTTGAACAGCTTGTGCATGGTGCCCAGCGTTTCGCGCACCGCGCCGGCACTCGGATATGGCCCGAAATAACGTCCGGGCAGGCTGCGCGGGCCGCGATGGAAAGCCAGCCGCTGCCATTCCTCCTGGGTCAGCAGCACGTAGGGATAGCTCTTGTCGTCGCGCAGCAGCACGTTGTAGCGCGGCCGCAGCGACTTGATCATCTGGTTTTCGAGCAGCAGCGCCTCGCCCTCGGTGCGCGTCACCGTGACTTCCATGCGCGCGACCTGCGCGAGCATGGCCAGAGTGCGGGGCGATTTCGGCGCGGCATTGAAATAGCTCGCCACGCGGTTGCGCAAAGCGCCGGCCTTGCCGACGTACAGCACGCTGTCGTCGGCGGCGAACATGCGATACACGCCGGGCGCCGTACTCAGCTGGCGAACGAAGGCCTTACCGTCGAAATTGGTTCCGTTCGCCCGAGTCATTCGCCTACCGGTACGTGACGCAGAGTGCCGTCGCGACCGTCGAGTCTGAGCAGCGCGTGCGCGCCGGTATCGGCGATCCACAACGCGTCGTCGCCGCAGGCCACGCCGCCGGGACTGTGCAGCCGTTGCGGCAAGCTGAAACCGCTGATCACGCCGCCGCCCAGGCGGAGAGTGCAGAGGCGGTCGTTGCCGGCGTCGGCGATCCACAGCAGCGGATCGTGCGGATCCAATGCGATCGCGCGCGGCCACTGCAGGCGCGCGATGCTGCGCGGACCGTCGATGTTGCCGAAGTCGTACGGTCCCTGCCCGACCAGCGTCTGCACCCGCTGGTCGCGCAGGTACACCGCGCGGATCGCAGAACCCGCCGCATCGCAGACGTACAGCACGTCCTGGCGCAAAGCCAATCCGGTCGGCTGGGCGAAGGCGGCGAACATGCCGTTGCCGTCGTTGATCGCGAAAAAGCCGGAGCCGGCGATGGTCTCCAGCATGCCCCTGGACAAATCGTAGGCGCAGATGCGGTTGTCGCCGGCCATGGCCACATAAAGATGCGACGGCGAGGCCTGCAGGCCGCAGGGTTGGTCGATGGTCGCGGTGCCGACTTGCGACGGGCCATCGCCGTTGCCGCACAACGTGGACACGTCGCCGCTGAGCAGGTCGATACGGCGCAATGCGTGGTTGCCGGTATCGGCTACGAACAGGACTTCGCGTTGCAGGGCCAGGCCCTGGGGACGGCGGAAAGCGGCCTCGCTTGCGCCGCCATCCATGTAACCGTAGGCGCCGCTGCCGAACTGACGCAGGATCCGGCCGTTGAAATCGCATTCCAGGATGCGGTGGTGACCGGTGTCGGCCAGGTACAGCCTGTGCGCGGTGACCACGATCGCCGTCGGAAACGCCAGCGGCAGTTCGGGCAGCATGCCGCGCTTGCCGTTGCTGCCGGCGGCCTTTTTTTTCTTCGCAGGCGCTTCCGGCGCTTCGGCGACGAGGGCCTGCACCAGTTCCGCTAACTCCGCGACCGGGCCGGCGCCGACCACGCGTTGCCGCTCGCGTCCTTCGGCGTCCAGCAGCAACAGCGTCGGCCAGGATTCGATGCCGAACTGCTGCCAGGCCACCCAATCCGTATCCAGCGCCAGCGGAAAGGCCAGCGCATGTTCGTGCTGCAGCTGCTGCAGATTGCGCGGATCGCGCTCGGCGTCGAAACGAGGCGCCAGCAATGCGGCCGCCTGCAGTTTTTCGCCGTGGCGCTGCAGCAGCCTGGACATGTCGTCCAGCCGCTGTCGGGTCCAGGCCGAACTGGCGCAGCCGAACAGCAACAGCGCCGGCGCGCCGCGCAGGTCGGCCATGCGCAAGCCTTCGGCTCGGCCGGGCCAGGTCAGGCGGTCGGTAAGTTCCGGGGCGCTGGTCGCCATCGCTGCATTCAGTCCGTTGCCAGGCATAGCTAAGATTATGCGCCAAGCTCCCGCTGCAGGCGCCCGATCATCCGCTCTCCGGCCGCGTCGATCCGATGCCAGACGGCCTGGAAGTCCGCGGGGCCGCCCTGGTAGGGATCGGCCAGGTCGAAGGGCGGCGTCGAACCGGCCCATTCCAGCATCCGTTCGACGCCGGCGGCCATGGCCGCGGGTCCGCGGCGCTGCGCCTGCTGCAGCGTGCTGGCGTCGGCGCACAGGATCAAGGTGTCGGCGCGGAAATCGGCGGCTTGCAGCTGGCGCGCGCGCTGAAGCGAAATATCGATGCCGTACGCGGCAGCCGTAGCGATCGCACGCGGATCCGGCGGATCGCCGACATGCCAGTCGCCCAGGCCCGCGGAATCGACCTCGACCCGCCCCGCCAACGCCGGCGTCCGCGCGACACGCGTCCGTAGCCAGCCCTCGGCCATCGGCGAACGGCAGATATTGCCCAGGCAGACCACCAGCAGACGCACTCAACGCGCTCCGGACAGCGTCGCTTCGGCGCGAGCCAAATCCTCGGGCGTATCGACGCCCGCCGGGAACGGCTCAGGGCTCAGCGCCGCCGCGATCCTGCAACCGGCTTCCAGCGCGCGCAATTGTTCGAGGGATTCGATCCGTTCCAGACGCCCGGACGGCATCGCGGCGAAACGTCGCAGGAAGCCGGCACGATAAGCGTAGATGCCGATGTGGCGCAGCCAGACCGGCTCTGCGCTCGCGCTCGTTGGCAAACGGCTGCGGTCTTTGGCGAAAGCGTCGCGCGGCCAGGGAATCGGTGCACGACTGAAGTACAGCGCGTCGCCATTGCCGGAAAGCACGAGTTTGACCGCATTGGGGTCGAACAAGGTTTCCGCATCGTCGATGCGCGCGGCGAGCGTGGCCATGTCCGCGCCGGAAGCTTGCAGCAACTCGGCCACCGCACGTATGCCCGCGGCCGGCGCGAACGGTTCGTCGCCCTGCAGGTTCACGACGATGGCCTCGTCGTCCCAACCGGCGATGGCCGCGCATTCGGCGAGGCGGTCGGTCCCCGAGACGTGATCGGGCGACGTCATCGCAATGCGCACGCCCGCGCCTTCCAGCGCCTGCGCGATACGCGCATCGTCCGCGGCCACCCACACTTCGCGCGCGCCGGCAGCGAGCGCGCGACGCGCGACATGCATCACCAGCGGTTCGCCGCCGAGCAGGCGCAGCGGCTTGCCCGGGAGCCGGCTGGCGGCGTAGCGGGCGGGGATGGCGACGATGAAGTCCGGAATGTTTGGCATGCGCGATGTCGGTTGTTTCGTACGCCGGATCGGTAGCCTGATTCGAGCGTCCGAAGATCTAAGTCTCCTAACGATACCCTGTCATGGCAAATCGCTAACGTCCCGGCCTGTGCAGCCGATCCAACAACGCGATCCAAAACGCTTCGGGCAACTCCGCCGTGACCGGCACCCGAAAATAACGCTCTGTCGCGAACGCTGCGCACTTCACCGCGTCTTTCTCGGTCATCAGCACCGGCAGATCGCTGCCGAAACTGAAATCCTCGGCCAAGTATCTATGATGGTCCGGAAACGCGTGCGGTACCACGGCGATGCCGTGGCCGCGCAGCATGTTGAAAAAGCGGTCCGGATTGCCGATGCCCGCGACCGCATGCACGCGCTGCCCGGCGAATCCCGCCAACGGCAACGCGCGGCCGCCGAGCAGCGGCTGGACCTGATCCGAATGCAGACGCATCGACCATTCGCCGAAGCCTGTTTCCCCGCCGTTGACGACACGAAAATCGCATTCGGCGCCGCGTTCGGGCGGTTCGCGCATCGGGCCGGCCGGCAGCAGGCGGGCGTTGCCGTAGCGGCGCGCGCCGTCGATCACTTCGACTTCGACATCGCGCGCCAGCCGGTAATGCTGCAGGCCGTCGTCGCAAACGATCACGTCGCAACCGGCCGCAACCAGTGCACGTGCGCCTGCGACGCGGTCGCGGTCGACGCGCACCGGGATGCCGCAGCGGCGTGCGATCAGCACCGGTTCGTCGCCGGCGATGGCCGCGTCTGTATCGTGCGCCACCCACAGCGGCTGCGATTCGTCGGCACGGCCGTAACCGCGGCTGACCACGCCCGGTTTGCGGCCCGCGGCGAGCAGCCGTTCCACCAGCGCGATCGCCAGCGGCGTCTTGCCGGTGCCGCCCGCGGTGAGGTTGCCGATCACCACGACCGGCGCGCCGACCCGCACGCGGCGGCGCCAGCCCTTGCGGAACAACGCGCGTCGCGAGGACGCGAGCGCGGAGAACAATCCCGAGGCCAGGCGCGCATGCAGCGGCGGCGTGCTGCCGTCGTACCACCACGCCGGCGGCTGACGTCCGCTGCGGCTCATATCGAATCCGGCGCGCTATCCGAGCCCGCGGGCTCGCGGAACTGCATCCGGTGCAGGCGTGCGTACACGCCGCCGCGCGCGATCAATTCGCTATGCGTGCCCTGCTCGACCAGACGGCCGCGGTCGAGCACCAGCACTTGATCGGCATGTTCGATGGTGGACAAGCGGTGTGCGATGACCAGCGTGGTGCGGTCCGGCATCAGATGCTGCAAGGCATCCTGCACCAGCCGTTCGGACTCGTTGTCGAGCGCGGCGGTGGCCTCGTCCAGGATCAGGATCGGCGCATCCTTCAGCATCGCGCGCGCGATCGCCAAACGCTGGCGCTGGCCGCCCGACAGACGGCCGCCGTTCTCGCCGATCGGCGAATCGGCGCCCTGCGGCATGCGTTCGACGAATTCCATCGCATTGGCGCCCTGGATCGCCGCGGCGAGCTCCTCGCCGCTCGCGCCGGCCATCTCGCCGTACGCGACGTTGGCGGCGACGCTGTCGTCGAACAGCATCACGCCTTGGCTGACCAGTGCGATCTGGCGGCGCAGATCGGCCAGCGGATATTCCTCGATCGGATGCCCGTCGAGCAGGATCTGCCCGCTCTCGGCCGTGTAGAAACGCGGAATCAGCCGGATCAGCGTGGTTTTGCCGCTGCCCGAACGGCCGACGATGGCGGTGACGGTGCCGGGCTTGGCGACGAAACTGATGTCTTCCAGCGCGGCTTCCCGCTGGCCGGCGTAGCGCGCGGTGATGTTGCGGAATTCGAGTTCGCCCTTGGCGCGATCGAGCTTGCGCGTGCCGCTATCGGCTTCCTCCGGCGCGTCCAGCACCGAGAACAATCGATTGGCCGACGAGACCCCTCGCTGCAGCATGCTCTGCACATTGGTCAGCTGGCGCAGCGACGGGATGATGGCCATCATCGCGATCATCATGCGTACGAAATCGCCGGCGGTCAGGCGGCCCTGCACCGCTTCGTGCCCGGCCACCAGCAGCAGCACGGCCAGGCCGATCGCGCCCATCAACTGCACCAGCACCGAAGCGGACGAGCGCGTGGTTTCCACTTTCAGGCTCAACTGCAGGTTGTGCTGGACCAGATCGCCGTAGCGCTTCAATTCGGCTTCCTGCGCGCCGTAGATCTTGACTTCCTGATGGCCGTGCAGCGACTGCTCGGCGCTCTGCAGCATCTTCGCCGCGCCTTCCTGGATGCGGTGGTTGATGCTGCGGTAGCGGCGGCCGACCTTGTCCATCACGAAGGCCAGCACCGGACCCAGCAACAGGATCGCCAACGTCACCCGCGGACTGGTCCACACCATCACCGCGAACATCGCGATTACCTGCAGGCCCTGGCTGAGCATCACTTTCATTGCGTCGACGGCGGCCTGCGCCACCTGCTCGGTGTCGCCGCCGAGCCGGGTCAGCATCGACGGCACGGTTTCGTTATCGAAACTCGAACCCGGCAGGCGCAAATACTTGCCCAGCAACAGGTTGCGCAGATCGCGCGACACGCTGCGGCCGGCGCGCGCCATGCTGTAGTCGGTGACGAAACCGGCGATGCCGCGGGCGATGAACAGGCCGACGATGAACAGCGGCAGTTTCCATTCGATCGTGGCGTTCTTGGGATCGAAGGTGTCGTCGATGATCGGCTTCATCAGCGCCGTGAAGCCGGCTCCCGCGGCCGCTTCGATCGCCATGCCGACGAAAGCCAGCGCCAGCAGCGCTCGATACGGCCGCGCGTAGCCCAATAGCCGCTTGTAGGTGGGCCAGGGACCGGCCGGTTCGGTCACCGGCGCGTCTCCGGTGCGGTGGCGATCATGATCTGGCGGAAGCCGAGCTGGCCGAGCGCGTCATAGGCGGTCACCACCGCCTGGTGCGGTGTGCGCCCGTCGGCGCGCAGCAGCACGGGGCGATTGCGGTCGTTGCCCGCGACATCGACGATGGTGCGCTTGAGCGACTCCACATCGGTGCGCAAGGCTTCGCGATCCTCGACGAAATAGCGGCCGTCGGCGTTGACCAGCACGCTGAGCGTGTTCGGCGCCGTCTTGGGCGGTTCGCCGGTGGCTTGCGGCAATTGCAGGCGCAGCACCGAGCGCGTGTCGAAGGTGGTCGTGACCACGAAGAAGATGATCAGCACCAGGATCACGTCGATCAGCGGGATCAAGTTGATCTCGGGTTCGTCGTCGGCGCGGTGGTCGCGGATGCGCATCGCTGTCGGCCCCGGTCTCAGGCCGTGCCGGCGTGCGCGGACGCGGAGGCCGACGCCATCGGCATCGCTGCCGGCAGGTCCTGCGGCGCCGGGGGGCGCGCATCGAGCGTATCCATCAGCCGGATCGCTTCGTGTTCCATCGCTACGATGTACTCGGCGATGCGGCCGCGGAAATAACGGTGGAACATCAGCGCAGGCACCGCCACGATCATGCCGGTGGCGGTGCACACCAGCGCCTTGCCGATGCCGCCGGCGAGCTGGTTCACATCGCCAACGCCGTGGTCGAGGATGCCCATGAACATCTGGATCATGCCGACCACCGTGCCGAACAAACCCAGCAGCGGACCGGCTGCGGCGATCGTGCCCAAGGTATTGAGGAAGCGCTCCATCCGGTGCACCAGATGGCGGCCCACGTCCTCGACGCGCTCGCGAATCTCTTCGCGCGAGCGGTTACGCACGTCCAGGGCCGCGGCCAGCAGTTCGCCCAGCGGCGAGGTCCGGCGCAGCGAATCGATATGGGCCGGGTCCAGCCGGCCGCGTGCGGCCCAGGCGCGGACCTCGTCGCCCAGTCCGGGCGGCAGCACGGTCTTGCGGCGCAGGCTCCAGAACCGCTCGACGATGATCGCCAACCCCACCACCGTCAGCAGCAATAGCGGGATCATCGGCCATCCGCCCGCCTTCACCAATTCCAGCACGCTCAACCTTCCGGCACTTCGGGCCGCGTTCGATCCTGCCGATAGGATACCTGCTCGCGCCGCCGGGTCGCGTCCCAGAGCCGCGGCAGCCGCTGCCGGCGCGTTTGAGCCGTGATCCCGTCCGCAGTCAGCCGGATCCGCAAGGCGCCGCCATCGAGGGTGGAGAGCGTTTGCGCGCCGGCGCGTTGCCAGCGCTCGACCACGGCCTGGTTCGGATGCCGGAAGCGGTTGCCGTAGCCAGCCGACAACAACGCATAACGGGCGCCGGTGGCCGCAACGAAAGCGGAATCCGACGAGCTACGACTGCCGTGATGCGCGACCTGAACGACATCGGCGCGTACGGCGGCCGGATAGTCGTGCAGCAATCTGCGTTCGATCACCTCGCCGATATCGCCGGTCAGCAACGCCGTGCCGTGCGCGGTCGCGATCCGCAGGACGCAGCTGGCCTCATTGCCCAGATAAGGGAAATGCGGCGGCGGGTGCAGGAACTGGAAGTCCACGTCGTCCCAGCGCCAGTGCATGCCCGCCAGGCAGGCGCGCGTCTGTGGGAGTTCCGCGCCGTCCGGAGCCCAGGCTTTGCCGATCGCCATCGCATCGCGCACTGCCTGAAACCCGCCGGCATGGTCGTTGTCGGCATGGCTGATCACCACGCGATCCAGCCTGGCTACGCCCTGCGCATGCAGCGCGGGCAGCACCGCACGTTCGCCGGCATCGAAACCATCGCGTACCGCCGGTCCCATGTCGTAGAGCAAGACGTGCTCCGACGTACGCACCAGCACGGATAGCCCCTGGCCGACATCGATCATGATCAGCTCCGCTTCGCCTTGCGCAGGCAGGCTGCGCTGCGGCCAGAGCAACGGCAACCACAACAGCAATGCCAGCGGCCTGGCCGGCACGCCGCGCGGCAGCAGCAGCCAGAACGCGCCCAGCAACGCCAGCGGCAAGGCATACCACGCCGGTTCGGGCAGCCAACGCATCGCCAAACCGCTCGCGGCAAGTCCTTCGAACAGCGGCCAGCTCCAATCGAAAGTCTGTGCGGAAAGACGCCAGAAAAAACCGCCGAAGTCGGGATGCAGCGCTTCGCCGACCAGACCCAGCAACGACAGCGGCACCACCACCAGACTCCACCACGGCACGGCGATCAGATTCGCGAGCGGCCCGGCCATCGACGCCTGCCCGAACAGCGCCGCGCTCAACGGCAGCAGGCCCAGCGCCGCCACGCCCTGGGCATTGAAGAAATCGCGCATCGGCCGGCCCGAGCTCTGCGGCAGGCACCACAGCAACCAAGCGACTCCGACGAAGCTCAACCAGAAACCCGGCGCCAGCACCGACAACGGATCGACCGACAACAAAGCGAACGCGGCCAGCGCCAACGCTTCGGCGGGGCGCTGCGGTCGCCGCCATAACCTGGCGGCGACCACTACGCCGATCATCAGCACGGTACGCAGCGTCGGCAACGCGTAACCCGCCATCGCCGCGTACACCAGCGCGCCGGTCAGGGCTGCGACGCCTGCCGCTTGGGACCGCGGAAAACGTCGCGCCAAACCCGGCCATGCGCGCCACAAGCCCAGGGCGAACAATGCGAAGAAACCTGCGGCCAGCCCGACATGGAAACCGGAGATCGCGATCAGATGGGTCAGTCCGTTGGCGCGCAGCGTTTCCCAATCTTCGTCCTGCAACGCCTGCGTATCGCCGAGCGCCAGCGCCCGCACGAAGCGCGACGAGGCGCGCGGCGCCTGCCGGGCGATGTTGCGCGACATGCGTTCGCGCCACGCATCGATGCCGGCCGGCGACGACAAGGCGCGCGCCGCGGCGGGCTCGCGCACATAGCCGGTAGCGACGATGCGCTGCGCCAGCGCATGCCGTTCGCTGTCGAATCCGCCCGGATTGCGCAGGCCGCGCGGCGCGCGCAGCTTCACCCGCATGCGCCAGCGCGCGCCCGCGTTCAAGGCCGTGCGCGGGCCCGGCGCGGTCGCGTCGAAATCGTCGTACCAGGAAAGCTGCACCAGGCGGCCGCGCAATGCGGCCGGCAGCGCCGCATCGTCGTCGATGCGCATGCGAAAACGCGTGCGGCGCGGTTCGCTTTGCGGCAGGTCGACGATGCGGCCGCTCAGCACTTGTTCTTCGTGCTCCAACGCGGGCGGCAGTTGCTGCGCGAGCGTCGAAGCCGCATGCAGCCCCGCCAAGCCGAACCCGAGCAGGACCGCGCCGCCGACGCGCCATCGGTCCGGTTTCAGCCATGCGGCGAAACCGCAGGCGAAAGCCGCCGCCAACCAGGGCCACGGAGGCAGCGCCGGCAACATCAGACAGACACCGATCCCCAACAGCAGGGCCAGGCTCGTCGCGATGCCAAACGGCGACGGCGCTGTGCGCACGGCGGGCCCGGTCGGGAGGGAAGCATCCATGTCTCACTGTCGCCGCAAGCCGTACATCCGGCCATCGGTACCGGGCACGCTCCGGGGTAAGGAATTTCCTGCCGGGTTTAGCCGCGATTAACCCGCCCTGCCCTTGAATCGGCGCACGGCCATGCGGCCGGCAGCGGGACATCCGGATGAAAAACACGATAGCGACGACCCTGCTGCTGGCGATCGCCGGCGTGTCCCAAGCGCAGGAAATCCCCAACCGCCTGATCGACTACGCCGGATTCGCCGATCAGGTGGCGGATGTCGGGCAGTTGCGGCAACGCCATCGCATCACCGAAGAAGAATTCATCCGCATGGCGCAGGATCCGCGCACCGTGGTCCTGGATGCGCGCAGCGCGGAAAAATACGCGCAGTTGCACGTCAAGGGCGCCAAGAATCTCAGCCTGCCCGATATCACCGCGGACGAATTGGCCAAGATCCTGCCCGGCAAGTCGACCCGGGTGCTGATCTACTGCAACAACAACTTCCTCAACGCGCCCGGCGCGTTTCCGTCCAAGGCGATCACGGCTTCGTTGAACATCTATACCTATAACGTGTTGCACAGTTACGGGTACGAGAATGTGTACGAATTAGGGCCGCTGCTCGATATCCATCAGGCCAGGATCGTTTTCGAAGGCAGCGAGGTCGGCCTCACAAGACAATCGTCTCTGTAACCGCTTTTTGTGGGAGCGGCTTCAGCCGCGAGCTCTTGATTTTTGTTTTCGCCACCCTCGAAAAGCTCGCGGCTGAAGCCGCTCCTACAGAAAAGCGAAAAGCGGCGGAGCAAGTTCCGCCCCACGAGCGCACAAAATCTCGAGAGCTCAGACTTCTTCCAGCGCCAGCTCGCGCAGCTTGCCTTCGTGCAGTTCCAGGACGCGGTCCAGCCGCCGCGCCAGACGCCGGTCGTGGGTGACCATCACCAGACTGGTTTTCTGCTCGCGGTTGAGTTCCAGCATCAGCTCGAAGACGTGAGCCGCGGTTTTTTCGTCGAGATTGCCGGTAGGTTCGTCGCCCAGGACGCAGGCGGGCCGATTGACCAGCGCACGCGCGACCGCGGCGCGCTGGCGCTCGCCACCGGAAAGTTCGCCCGGTTTGTGCTCCAGGCGGTGGCCCAGCCCGACCGATTCCAGCAGCGCCCTCGCCCGCGACGATGCATCGGGCACCGTGGTGCCGTTCAACAGCACCGGCAACATCACGTTCTCCAGCGCGGTGAATTCCGGCAACAGATGATGGAACTGATAGATGAAACCCAGCGCCTTGTTGCGCAGCGCGCCGCGCGCGGCGTCTGACAGAGCCGACATCTTCTGGCCGGCGACGTAAACCTCGCCCGCCGTGGGGGTATCCAGCCCGCCCAGCAGGTGCAGCAGCGTGCTCTTGCCCGCGCCGGACGCACCGACGATGGCGACCGTTTCGCCCGCGGTCACCTGCAGATGCAGCCCGTCGAAGACCGGCGTGCGCAGCTTGCCCTCGGCATAAGTCTTGGCCAGACCGTCGGCATGCAGCACGTGCATCGCGGCGCCTTCGTCCATCTTCGTCGTCGCCGGACTATTCATAGCGCAGCGCCTCCGCCGGCGCCGTGCGCGATGCGCGCCAGGCGGGGTAGATCGTGGCCAGGAAACTCATCGCCAGGGCCACGATCGCGATCGCGATCACGTCGCTGGCCTGCAGTTCCGTGGGCAGGCCGGTGATGTAGTAGACGTCTTCGGGCATCAGCTGCACGCCGAACACGTTCTCGATGGCGCGCAGGATGTGTTCCAAGTTCAAAGTCAGCAGAATGCCGCCGACCACGCCGATCAAAGTGCCGATCACGCCGATCAGCGTGCCCTGCACCATGAAGATCTGCATCACGCCCTTCGGCGCCAAGCCCAAGGTGCGCAGGATGGCGATGTCGGCCTGCTTGTCGGTGACCAGCATCACCTGCGACGACACCAGGTTGAACGCGCCCATCGCGATGATCAGCGACAGCAGGATCGCCATCATCGTTTTCTCCAGCTTGAGCGCGCGGAACATGTTGGCGTTCTCGCTGCTCCAGTCGCTGACCCGGTAACCGCCGTGCAGGCGTATCGCCAAGTCGCGTGCCACGTCCCAGGCCAGATTCATGTCGTGCAGTTTCAGGCGCACGCCGGTGACGCCGTCGCCGATGCGCGCCAGCTTCTGCGCATCGTGCAAATTGATCACGGCCAGATTGCGGTCGTATTCCTGGTAGCCGGCTTCGAAGATGCCGCTGACGGTGAAACGTTTCAGCTGCGGAATCGCGCCCATCGGCGTGGCGCGCATGTCGGTCATCACCGTGACCTTGTCGCCGACGCCGGCGCCGAGCCAGATCGCCAGTTCCTTGCCGAGCACGATGTTGAAGCTGTCGGGCGCGAGCTGATCCAGCTTGCCCTGCACCATCTTGCCGGCGAGCACGGAAACCTTGCCCTCTTCCGCCGGCAGCACGCCGCGCAGGATCGCCGGTTCGCGACGCGCGCCGGTCAGCAGGCCCCAGGTCTCGACGTAAGGCGCTGCGCCGGCGACGCGTTTGTCGGCCATCGCCGAACGCACCGCCAGCGGCCAGTCCTGCATCACGTCGCCGTCGTCGGCGCTGACCGTGGCATGCGCGGCCATCTGCAGCATGCGGTCGCGGATTTCGCGCTGGAAGCCGCTCATCACCGCCAGGGTGGTGATCAGCGCGGCGACGCCGAGCGCGATGCCCAGGATCGAGGCCAGCGAGATGAAGGAAATGAAACCATTGCGGCGTTTGGCGCGCAGGTAGCGCAAGCCGATGGCGACGGGGATGGGTTTGAACATCGAGTGCTTTCTGGAACCCGTTCTTGCGGGGAGCCCGCGGGGTCGATGCCGGACAAGGATGGCTATGGTGCCATCGAAGCCCCAGACCGCGAAGCCCGGACCGACGCCGCGGCCAGACGCAGTTCACGTCGGCGCGCGGCCGGCAAGGTGTCGGGCCACCAGCTGAGCCGCTGCCAGCGGCCGGCGGCATCGCGCCAGCGAACGAAGGCCAGCGGACCTCGCCAGGCGACCGTAGCTTCCGACGCCGGTTTGCCGTCGATCGTCACCGGCCGCCCATCGCCCGGCCAGAACCAGGCCTGCGCCGGCTTACGCGATTCGCGTCGCGCCAGCGAGATTCCGTACGCCAGCACGGCCATGGCCAACGGCCAAGCCCAAGGGCGCGGCATTTCGGAGGCGACTACGGAGAATCCCGAAAGCGATGCGAGCGCGAGTATCGCCGCGATCAGCCACCGCGACGGCCGCCATTCAAGCCGGCAACTGGCGGATCCGTTCGAGAAGTGCGGCGATTTCGGCATCTTCGGCGACGTCGTAGCCCATGAACCAGCGCCAGAGCTTATCGTCTTCGGTATCCAGCAACTTTAGGAAAACGCCGCGCTGCGTGTCGGAATCGTGCGCCCAGGCCTGGTCGAGGTAGCGCAGCATCAGTTGATCCAGCTCGCGCATGCCGCGCCGGCAACGCCAGCGCAGGCGCTTGAGTTCGGGGTCCTCGCTCACGACAGCAGCTGGAACGCCAGGTAGGCCCACAGCAGCCAGAGCACGGTAGCGCCGGCCATATACACCATGAAACGGTGCATGACCTTGTTGTAGCCGCAGTGGATGACGCTGTGCGCGACGCGCAGCGCCACGAACGCCCATGCCAGCGACATCGCCGCCGGCGTCGCCGAATCCGTGAGCGCCGCGATCGCGAGCGCCATGTAGAACAGCACCGGCAATTCGAAAAGATTCCGGAAGTTGTCGGCTGCGCGGCTATCGGTGAGTTTTGCGGCGGCTTGCGCGGAGGTCGCCACCGCCTGCGGATGGATGCGCTCGCGCCTCATCTGTCCGATGCGTACCACGTACAAGCGGCACCACACCAAGAACGTCAAGGCCGCCAGCGCGAACGCCGGATGGAAGACCGCGATGCTCGGCGTCGTGCCCGGCATGCGGACTCAGCCCCTGCGCGCCAGCATCAGTTGCTTGATCTCGCCGATCGCCTTGGCCGGGTTCAAGCCCTTCGGGCAAGTGCGCGCGCAATTCATGATGGTGTGGCAGCGATAAAGCTTGAACGGATCTTCCAGATCGTCCAGGCGCGCGCCGGTGTCTTCGTCGCGGCTGTCGATGATCCAACGATAGGCCTGCAGCAGGATCGCCGGACCCAGATAACGGTCCCCGTTCCACCAGTAGCTCGGGCAGCTGGTGCTGCAACAGGCGCACAGGATGCATTCGTACAAGCCGTCGAGCTTGGCGCGGTCTTCCTTGGACTGCAGACGCTCGCGGTCCGGCGGCGGCGCGCTCTGGGTGCGGATCCAGGGCTGGATCGACGCGTACTGCGCGTAGAAATGGGTCAGGTCCGGCACCAGATCCTTGACCACATCCATATGCGGCAACGGATAGATCGGCACCTCAGCCTTGCCGCAGTCCGCGATCGCTTTGGTGCAGGCCAGCGTATTGGTGCCGTCGATGTTCATCGCGCAGCTGCCGCAAATGCCTTCGCGGCAGGAACGGCGGAACGTGAGCGTCGGATCGATCTCGTTCTTGATCTTGATCAATGCGTCCAGAACCATCGGGCCGCACGCGTCGAGGTCGACCTCGTAAGTGTCGGTGCGCGGATTCTGGTCGTCGTCCGGACTCCAGCGGTACACCTTGAAGGTGCGCGGCTGTTTCGCGCCCGGGGTCGCGAAATGCTTGCCCTTGCCGATCTTGGAGTTCTTGGGGAGAGTGAATTCGGCCATGTCTTCCTACTTCTCGCCGCGCTGGCGGGCGAATTCGCAAAGATCGCCGACGGTGGTGCCGGCATCGCTCGCCATCTGCGTCATCAGGATGTCTTCGTCGCCATCGTCCTGGCGCGCGACTTCCTTGCCGTCCAGCAGATAGCGGATCGAGGTGGTGCCGCTGAAATGCTGTCCGCAGTCGAGCAGCACATCGGTGATCGATTCGTCGTGGCGCGGGCTGAGCGGAGTGCCCTCGCCGATCGGCGTGTCGTAGGTATAGCGGAAGCGCGCGGCGAGGAAATCGCCGGTCACCGTATCGCGGGTGTCCTGCATCGAATCGTACATCGCCGGAAACGTGCCGCTCTTGCGGCCGAACGCCGGCGAAAACCAGGTCTTGCCGGCCTCGCCGTTGAGCGACGGGCGGTCCGGTCCCTGCACCCAGGCATCGGCCTGCGGCGGCGCGCCGACTGCGGCGAAGGCCGGTAACGATAGGGCTAGCACGGATAGCGCGTTCTGCATGCGGCCTCCGTCAGTACACGCGCGGCTTGGGCGGCACTACGGCCACTTCGTCGGTGAGCGTGTACATGTGCACCGGGCGGTAATCGATGCTGGTCTTGCCGGCATCGTCGACCCAGCACAACGTATGCTTCTGCCAGGTCTGGTCGTCGCGCTCCGGGAAATCCTCGCGCGCATGCGCGCCGCGCGATTCGGTGCGGTTTTCCGCCGACACGATCGTGGCCAGCGCCTGGCCCAGCAGGTTCTGCAGTTCGTAGGTTTCGATCAGGTCCGAATTCCAGATCAGCGAGCGGTCGCTGACTTTGACGTCGGCGAAAGAGGCGTTGATCTCGCGGATCTTCTTGACGCCTTCGCCCAGCGTTTCGCCGGTGCGGAATACGGCCGCGTCGGCCTGCATGGTGTGCTGCATGCGGTCGCGGATCTCGGCGGTCGACGTGCCGCCATTCGCGTTGCGCAGCTTGTCGAGGTTGGCGATCGATTTGTCGCAGGCATCGTCCGCCAATCGGGCATGGCCCTGCCCCGGCTTGATCGTCTCCGCGCAGCGGTTGGCCACCGCGCGGCCGAATACCACCAGGTCGAGCAGCGAATTGGAGCCCAGGCGGTTGGCGCCGTGCACCGACACGCAAGCGGCCTCGCCGATCGCGTACAGGCCGGGCACGACCGCATCCGGGTCGCCGTTCTTCAGCTGCACCACTTCGCCGTGGTAGTTGGTCGGAATACCGCCCATGTTGTAGTGCACGGTCGGCAGGACCGGGATCGGCTGTTTGGTGACGTCGACGTTGGCGAAGATGCGCGCGCTTTCGGCGATGCCGGGCAGTTTTTCGTGGATGTCTTTCGGATCCAGGTGGGTCAGGTCGAGATGGATGTGGTCCTTCTTCGGACCGACGCCGCGGCCTTCGCGGATCTCGATGGTCATCGAACGCGACACCACGTCGCGCGAAGCCAGGTCCTTGGCGTTGGGCGCGTAACGCTCCATGAAGCGCTCGCCCTTGTCGTTGCGCAGGATGCCGCCTTCGCCGCGCACGCCTTCGGTGATCAGCACGCCGGCGCCATAGACGCCGGTCGGATGGAATTGCACGAATTCCATGTCCTGCAGGCCCAGCCCCGCGCGCAGCGCCATGCCGCCGCCGTCGCCGGTGCAGGTATGCGCCGAGGTCGCGG
>CADECF010000023.1 GCA_902825775.1 uncultured Lysobacteraceae bacterium | reverse complement strand
GAACGGGTTGGCCGCCACGACCACTTCTTCGAGTTGGGCGGACACTCGCTGATGGCCGTACAGGTCCTCATGCGTGTTCGGCAGCATTTCGAAGTAGATGTTGCGCTTGCCGAGATCTTCCGTCACCCAGTGCTGGCCGATCTCAGTGATCAGATACTCGCCACAGTGCTAGCTATGTACTCGCCAGATGAGCTGGTCTCCTTGGAGCAGGAGCTCGAAGCATTGCCCGAAAGCGATGATTATCAAGGCTGAGAAAACAAGATGCGTGATCCGTGCGAGGTCCGATATGCTTCCCCAAACTCATGGCTAGTGCGCGGGCCAAGAGCACGCTGGCGCACGAGGGTGCCGTGAGCGACGATAGATTGTGGTTCGTTCGCCGTCCTGGAAACGTAAGGCCTTTCCGCCTCTACTGCTTTTCATACGCCGGTGGCAATGCATCGGCGTATTTGAACTGGCAGGAGAGCATGCCCGCGCATGTCGAAATATGTGCCGTGCAGTTGCCCGGCCGCGGCGCCCGTTTTGGTGAACCGCCGATACGCAGCATACCTACGTTAGTGGAGTCACTGGCTCCGTTGCTCCAAAAGACGACCGATCAGCCGTTCGCCTTCTTTGGCCATAGCCTCGGGGCACTGGTAGCCTTCGAGTCGGCTCGGCGACTGGCACAATCGGGCGCCGCGCTACCGACACATCTGTTCGTGTCCGGTTGTCATGCGCCGCGCTTTCGTGACAGGCCGAAGGATTATCATCTGCTTGACGACGACGCTCTAATTAGGGTTTTGGAGGACTACAATGGCACGCCTCCGGAAATACTGGCCGATAAGGAGCTGATCGGTATGTTGTTACCGGTCATACGTGCCGATTTCGCATTAGCGGAAACATATCGCTACACGCCATCGATTCCGCTCGCCGTGCCGATCACTGCTTTCGCCGGCCACAATGAAGAGCGCGACTCTATCGATCAGGTGACAGGTTGGGAGCTAGAAACCACGAAACGGTTTTCGCATCACTGGTTCGAAGGCGACCATTTTTTCATCCATGGTCAGCGCCAACGGGTACTCGACCACCTTGTCTCTCAACTGAATAGCTTCAGCGTTCCTTGAAGTCGCGCAAAACCGCCTGACTGCTGAATATGAAACCACTATAGGCGGCGGACGCCTCAGTGGGTAACGTGACTAAGTACTACCAAGCGAAGCAGGTGAGCAGAACATCGTCCTGCAATATCTGGTATCCAATAGGGCAAGTTTGGGACGCCACAAACGCGCCGCAGAGCGTTTCCTGGAGGACAAGTTCAAGCGAGCCGCATTCCGAATTGAGTGTGTGCAGCCGTGCCGCTGTGAAATCGAAGTAGCGCCCCACCGTGACGAATGCACCTTTGAAAAATGCTTCTTTAGCGGAAAAGGTCATGGTCAGCAGGGTGTTGATGTCATGGATCCCTTGCAGTGTTTGCAAATAGGCGTATTCCTGGTCGCTTATGGTCGTTCTCAGTAAAGCCTCTCGATCCTCCCCACCAATGATGGATTCGACATCGATACCGATCCCCGATAGTCCTCGGTTTGGCGTAACAGTAGCCGCAGCTAAGCTTTCAGTGTGGGAAATACTGCCTACAACGCCTTCTGGCCAAATGGGTTGACGCTGCGGGCCAACCGGAACATTGTGCGGCTGTAGTCCATGTAAGATCATTGCTGCATGTGCGGCGAGCCTACCAAAGAAGAACTCTGCTTGACGTCGGTGGACACTTCTTGCGATCTGCGCTGGCTGCTCTATGCCAGCGGTAGAAAACATTTTTGGGTGGAATGAGCTCGCATCGAAATGGATAAGGCAAACCGGTAGCGACAGGCGCTCGGAAAAGACGCGATACTTAATATCAGTACCCCGAATCGCTGACACAGCGTCGGGGGCCAGGGATGCGAGCACAGCCATGAGGTCGGCAGGCAGTGTCTCGCGTGAGCGCTCGCAGGACTGAGATACTGTCTGCTTCATCTCGCATCTCGGGGCGGAAGATCGAGTGCCGTCGGCGTGTCCGCACAATCCACGCTGGTGTCGGCCGGCAGACCTCCTGGTAGAAGCAGACGATCGGATTCATCTGCGGTGACTGCATCACAGACCCGGCGTTCGAACTGATCTTTTTCATGGGCTCCAGACAAACCAGCGCTCAAAATAATCCCGTCCTCGAGCGTCACTATCTGATCGGCGACATCGAAATATCGGTCATCGTGACTGATGACCACGATCGCTTTATTGCGTCGCTTTAGGGCAGGCAATATCTCATAGTAGAAAACCGCTTTGAAAGAAGGGTCTTGGTCGGCAGCCCATTCGTCGAAGAGATAAAGCTCTTTGTCATCCAGGACGGCGATGAGGAGGGCCAGGCGCCGCCTCTGTCCATCGGACAACGATAGTGTCGAAAAACGGCCATTCCGATATTCGATCTTGTGGTCGAGCTGAAGTTCTTTCAGATAATGTTGCACCTGCTCAGCGATATCGTCTTTCTCGCCTAGACCAAGAACACGATCGAACAGATAGTAGTCAGAGTAGATGGAGCCGATGCCCTGACGCAGTGAGCCGAGGGTTGAATCAGTGACTTCCTGTTCGCCGAAGCAGATACGTCCGCTGCTGGCTCGATAGTGCAATGTAATAAGCTTGCTCAGTGTCGATTTTCCAGAGCCATTTCCGCCCACTATGAAAGTGATCTGGCCCTTACGGATTGTCAGGTCAAGCGGTCCTACCTGGAACCCTCGACCATCTATCGCATAGTGTCGATAACTGACACGATCGAATATGACGTGATCCCACGGACGAGCGACGTCTTGCTTAGGGGCTAAAGATTCTACAGGGATATCTTCGAACAGCTTTACAAACCGCTGCAGCGAGACACGTGAAATGCTCAGCTGAGGAATGGCATTGAGGATAATGGCGACTGGTCCGGTAATGTAGAGCAGCGCCATCACTACGCCAACCAGCTCTTCGTTGCTTATCGTTCGATAGTTGACGAGGACGAAAAGGATCGAGCCGATGACGAAAAAGCTCAGAAGGTCGCCGTAGTTACTGGCAGCACGGACCAGCGTGTGACCGGCCTTTTCGTTGGATCGCACTTCGCGTTCGTAGTTCATGAGCACTTCTTCGAAAAATGCTTCGCGCTTGGCATCGTTGAGCTTGAGTTCTTTTATGCCATGAATCAGGCCATGGATGGACTCCTGCAGGCCGTCGAACCCGAGGCGAGCACGGATGAAGTAACGTCGACCGAGCAGCATCGGCACCTGGTAGCTGACGATGCCGAACAGGATGCAGCCGATCACATATATGAATACATCCGTGTTTAGGATCAGCAGGAACCCAAGCATGCCGATTAGCATGACAGCATCGATTATGAGGTCCGGCATCATGCGCGCGCCGAGGACGATTCGAGGAATGTCGGTGGTTAGCGCCGCAATCATGCGCGACGGACCTATTCGCTCAAGGACATGCAAAGGCGCACGCGCGATTTGTTCGTACATGCGGGTTCGAAGTCCCGATGTCACGTCGATTGCGAGTCTGGTGAGCATGATCTGTGACAAAGAACGTGCTACCAGGATGAACACGCATACGATGGCGAACACGGCAGCGAAGGAAGCGTGCGCGATCTCCAGGCCGAAAAGGCGAGGTAGTGGTTCGGCCACTTCTTCCAAGCGCGGGTCGCCTTCTTGAATCGCACTTAAGACGAGTGGGATCAGCAGGGAATAGCAGATGCCCGACAGGGCGCCGAGCACCACCGAGGCGAAAACCCGATTGGGCGCGCGCATGGCGAATTGGGCGAAAAGTTTCATGGGGCGGCTTCCCGATCCTTGGAGGGTTGCAAACCGCCCGCTCTCTCGGAACTGCCGTCTAGACGGAAAAACTCGACGTTGCGGAATGGCTCGACCATGTCGTCGTAATGGGGGCTGAGCATGTTTCCGGATTGGCCCGTAGAATTCATGTAGTCATGCGTGACGCGCCCGGAGCCAAACTCGATCACCTGACGGAAGCCAGCGCCGAAATCCTGCAGGTAACCCTCGCCTTCGACGAACTGGGAGATCGCGACATTGATCGTATTGCCGGAGCCACCGTTGCTGATACGGCGCTCGAAGATCCTGTTAAACGGTTTCATCCTGCTCAGCGGCGTGTGGGAATAGAGTGTTTGCTGGAAATTTCGCCATTGCCAGCTGCGCATGCTCCAATCGCCTTGGAGTTTGTGAAGCTCCTCCAAGGCCTCCGATTGCGACGCGGCGAGCAGCCGCGAACAGCTGTCCGAAGCCGTGACGCTGGCCTGATCGCACCAACCGCTGCCGTCGCCTTCTAGCAGGCGGGCCAACTGTGTCGCATTGACGCTGTTGCCCAATTGGCGCAGGAATTGGGCTGCTTCCGGGGCATCCCAAGTGCCGTGCAGGCGGTGTTCGAATAGGCGGTCACGAAAATGCCGCATCCACGCATGAAAGATGGCGGCCGCTTGGCTGTCGGCACGCATGTCGCCATCCCAATGACTTAGATACTTCGCCGCCCGTGCTGCATGTTCCTGCTTGGGAAGGCGCGTACGCAGAACATCCATCAAAACCGCTGCATCCAAATCGAGGGTATCGGCCTGGATTCGCTTCATATCGTCGGCTGTGAGCTTGCGCTGAATATCGATGCGCTCGCGCAGCATTTGTTCGATCCGGCGTGCGCGTGCCGGAGATGCCCAGTCATGGGAAATGAAGTAGGGATAGCCCTCATCGACGATGCGATTGTTCGCATTCACGATGAAACCCGATGGAGGATTGTAGCTCTCAGGCCACTGTGCAGGCGGTATGTAGCCGGACCAGCCATAGCCCGCGTCCCAGCCGGGAACTGGCACGGTACCCTGGCCCTTCTTGCGTATCGGGATGCGGCCTGCGCCGACATAGCCGATGTTTCCGGCCCGATCAGCATAGAGCACGTTCATCGCTGGGGCGACGTGGTGGCTCAAGGCTTGTTTAAACTGATTCCAGTCTTGTGCGTAGCCGAGGTAAAAGAAAGCCTCATAGCTTGTATCTGCCGCGTCCAATCCCGTCCAGCGCATCGTCACGGGAGCATCGAAAAGATGGAAATAGTCGCTGACGACCGGCCCGTGAATGGTGTGGCGGACTTTCAGCGTGATAGGAACATAGGGTCGGCGCAACCGTTCTGGAAAGTCGGCTCGCACGCGGATCAACTCGTTGCGAACTCCGAATGGCATCCATGTCCCGTCGGACACGTAGTGATCGCCCTCGGCATCGGGACGTTCTATGTACAGGTCCTGGGTGTCGGCCATCATATTGGTTCCGCCCCAGGCGATGCGTTCATTGCGACCGAACACCACTACCGGCAGACCGATCAGACTCATGCCGGAGACCTTTAACGTGGGCGTCTCAACGCTGATCGCATACCACAACGACGGCATCTGCAACCCGAGGTGCGGATCGTTCGCGAGCAGCGCGCCACCGCTAGATGTCAACCGACCCTGTACTACCCATGCATTGCTTCCCGTGCCGAAACGAGCGAGTTGTACATCGTGCTGCAGACGGTCTTGCCGATCCGCCAATGCGGCGAGCGCCCGCCCAGTTTCGGCAGGGATGGTGGTGGGTGCATCGGTGGGATACCCGGGGAAGAAGAACGCCGCTTGGCGCGGTGTCAACGTGCGCAGGGCGAGATGACGGTCGATCTCGCGCCGGAAATTGCCACCCAGGTTAAGTGCAAACATCTTGATCCAGGCGAGGGAATCGATCTCCGTCCACGGCTCGGGCTTGACCCCGATAAGCTGGAACTCCGGCGGCATGGTCGCCGTCTGTGCGATTGCCGCGTTCACGCCTGCTGTGTAGGCGGTCAGCGAGGCCCGCGCTGGCTCGCTCAGCGCAGGCCATGCTAAGCGCGCCGAGTCATGGAGCCCGAGGGTGCGAAACCATACGTCGGCATCGATGCTCTCTTTGCCGAAAACTTCGCTGAGCCGACCGCGAACCATCCGCCGCTGCAATTCCAACTGCCAAAGGCGATCCTGAGCTTGAGCGTAGCCGACGGCGTAGTAGGCATCCTGGTCGTTGGCGGCCTTGATGTGGACGGCGCCGTGAGCGTCGCGGGTCAGTGTTACCGGCGCGTTGACGCCCCGGGTCAGTAGGATGGTTCCATCCTTAGGCAAGCTGTACAGGAAGCGCCCCCAAAGCCAACATCCGCCTAGGAGTAGCGGGAGCAGAAAAAAAAGCGTCAGGCGTGCAGCCACGGGATGACGGCGCAGCAGGCTGGAAAGCCTCATGGAAGCCGGCCGGCCGGCTTCTTCGGCGCCGGGGCGGGAACCCCGTCACACATCAAGGAAAAAAGATCGTTTGCCATCGCGTCCAGGCTCGGACCGTCCCCATCGGAAAAGTCTGTGTCAAACGGCTCCCGGAATGCGCCGCGAATGGCGAACGGAAGCGCATCAAGGGGGGAAAAGGCGAACCCTTTCCCGCAGATCAGAATCTTCCCGTTTTTAGGCATTGCGCGCAAGCCGACGCGTATTTCGGCCCACCTGGAGTTGCTGGTTGGCAGCCCGGATGATCCGGGTCGCGGGAGCAGATCATCAAGTAGCGGCAAACCTCGGGCGATCCGCTGCGACAATGGCCCCGAATACATCAGCGCCGCGCTGTTGGCCTGAGCGGAACGCGAGGGCGTCCGTATCGAGCACATCCAACTGGGCAAGCCGCATCAGAGCGCCTATGTCGAACGCTACAATCCGACTGTACGCTATGCCTAGCTCGGCCGAACCCTATTCGACTCGATCGAGCAAGTACAGGACAAGGCCACGCGCTGGCTATGGATTTACAACGACGAATGCCCAATCATTGGCCCTGTGTGCTATCACTCCCATGCAGAATCTGGCATTCGCCGCTTAGCCCTACTGGTTTTGTTCGACGGCCGCTAAAAGCAGGGGATTGCTTCGGCAGCGTGCAGCTATGGTATCCAAGAGTACACGCCGCATTTACCCCCGAGTTTTGTATGACACATAACGGTAGGACATGACATGGAAAAGGAAATCATCGACAACCACGCCAGCGTTTCCGCAATTTCCGTCAACTTCCTGGATTATGCCGTCAAGCAGGGTGGGTGCCTCAACAAACTGGATTTGTTGGATGACGATCTCCCGCCGATGCTGCGCAATTACAAGTACCGGCTTCACTCATGGCCGTGGTTCATTTCCCCCAAAACGCAGCGTATGCTCGAAGATTGCGTATGCCTGGTCCCTGGGCTGCTGGTGCGCGCGGTGCTGATAGAGTTGGGCAACGACGCCAAGCGCTTCTGCCAATTTTACGACGTGGCCGACGTCATCGGCGAGCTATTGCTCGGCGGCGCGCTGCAAACCCATTTCGTCAGCCAGCGTACCGATGCCATCCTAACCGATAAGGGACTCAAGATTGTCGAGCTAAACCTCGGTTTTGGGGTCGGCGGATGGCAGATTCAGTGGATGGACCAACAATATCGGAAGCAGCGCGAACTGAAGCCTTTCCTCGACAAGCTGAATTGCCGCTCGCGGGACATTCCGTATAGCTACATGAACTATCTGATCAGATCGATCAAGAAACAAAAAGCACACGGCCCCAAGGGAAAGGCCAATGTTGTTTTTTTCATAAATGACACGTTCATTGGCCTCGATGGGCCCCGAATGATCAGCTCCGTTTTCGAACATGCCCTGAGGGATCAGGGCTGCGAAGGCAACATCTATTTCACGACTGAGCTATCGGAACTCAGTTTCGAGGACGATGGCGTATTTTTGCGGGGAGAGCGGGTGGGCGCGGTCGTTTCTGCAGACCAGGCACCGCCGGTACAGTTGACTCGCGCGTGCTTGGCCGGGCAGATAATCTGGAGCGACGACCCACTCCAGTGGGTATTGGCGGACAAGCGTTTTCTCGCTCTGCTGTACAAGCATCGAAAGCACCCTTCGTTCAGCGAGGATGAGTGCAGGACGATTGAGACATTTCTGCCCTGGGGGGCGCCGCTTCGTGCCGGACGGGTCGAGTTCGAAGGAAACATGGAAGACCTGCCTTCGCTATTGCTACGGCAGAAGGATCGGTTCGTGATCAAAGTGGCTAGAGGAGGGCGGGGGAACGATGTGTTCGTCGGTAAGCACCAACAGATTCACGACTGGATGCGCCTTGTCATGCGTGGTCTCGCCGAGGGAAATTGGTTAGTGCAGGAGTTCTGTCGCTCGCTGCCATTCTATGGGCAGCGCGGCGACAACGGCTATGGCACCTTCGACGCCGTTTGGGGCGTCTATGGATTCGGCGACGAATACTCGGGTTGTTGGCTACGCCTGATGGAGCGCGACAGCGGTAACGGCGTGATCAATTCTGACAAGGGTGCCGAGGAGAGCATCGTGTACGAAGTCTCATCCTGAGTGCCTAAACAGCGCCCTCAACCATACTAGGCCACACCGCGGGCAGTCGACCGGCCGGCAACCCACGTACCGGTTTTTTCGTCGTGGTGGAGTGGCTCGTCCCGTCGCTGTCGCGATGCGAGAGCGTCCACACGCCCTCAGGTCGCCTCGGATGGATAGATAACGGAGTAAGCGAGCGTCGTAATTTTCCAGCCTTCCCCGGTGCGGACCAGCAGCCAGCATTCCTTGCCCCAGTTGGTCTTCCGGCCGTTGGAAAGGAATGAGTAATCGAACGAGACGACGGCCACGTCACCGTCAGTGTCGATCTTTATGTTCGAAAACGTTTCCTCGCTTGTGTTCTTGCTGTTAACGATACCGTCGATGAATCGGTTGGCATTCAGGTCCTTCTGATACTTCGCTTTGACGGCGTCCGGACGCCTCTTCTTAATCTGCGCAAGACTCTCATCCGAGAGCACTGATTGCCAAGTGACACTGGGATTCATGAACAGTTTGATGAATCCGGGCTTGTCACGATTGACGATGGCTTGACCGAACTCCTTGACCACGCCGTTGATGTCCTTCTCGTCCTTTGCCGAGGCCTGGGATAACGCAGGCACGCAGGTGATGAGAAGAATGAAGAGCCAGGAAGCCAAGAGTCGTTTCATAGTCGTTTGGTCCTATGGTAGGGGAGATACGACGATAAGACCGGATGATCGGGCTGCAACACCACCCAGCGCCTATTCGCGAGGTACGAGCGTCAGCCCAATACCTCCTCGTCAGAGAATAACAGCTTGTCGCTGACGATCTGGCCGATCTGGCCAATATGAGCGTCGTCGAACATGCGGTTATGGCGCATATTTACCTTGATCAGATCGATATCGCCATCGACCTGGGCCGTCCATCGGCGCACGACCTCATTGACGTTATGGTCGTCGTCCATCGCGCCCACGTAGACTAGGTCACCTGCGTAGCGGCCTGGCCGATAGTGCATGCTCATGTGGATGACGTCCTTGATCGCCGATAGGTTGCGGGTAAGGTCCTCCACGCGCGCGCTGTCGGGATAAATCTGCCTCTGCTTGAGGAAGTCCAAAGCTCGCTGCAGGAGTTGTTGGTTATCCGGCGCTGTGGCTGCTGACCGTTCTAGCTCGGCAAGGTCGTCGGCACCTCGGATGAGGTCATACACCTTCATCATATAAAATAGTGCCTGCTGATCGGACCACTTCTCCAGTGGCGGCTCGCCGGTCGCGATCAGCGCATCCAGCATGCACAGGAACGACACCTCCTCACCGGCCGCCTGCAACTGGCGCGCCATCTCGTAGACAGCGAGCCCGCCGAATGACCATCCAAGCAGTTGGTATGGCCCCTCAGGTTGGACACTCTTGATCAGATCGATGTAGGCCCGCGCCAGTTCGGGGAGAGTAGAGTGGGCCGAACCACTAAGTGACGTCGCGGGGTACTGGATCGCATACACCGTCGCCTTGTCGCCGATAGGGCCGCACAGCTTCGCGTAGTAGGATGCATCGCCGGTTCCGCCGTGCACGCAGAACAGCGGCTGCGCGGCCGAACCGTGCGAGAGCTTCAACAACGGGCTGTGCTGCACCCCTAGTGACCGGTTCGCTAGTTCAAGCGCGGCAATCGTTTGACGTTCGAACAGATCACGCACGGAGATCTTCAGCCCTAGCGTCTTCTGCGCCCGGTTGATCATGCGGATAGCGGTAACGGAGTTGCCGCCGAGCTCGAAGAAGCGATCGTTGATGCCCACTGTTTCCAGGCGCAGGACTTCGGCCCAAATTGCGGCCAGCCCTTCTTCAACGGCATTGCGCGGCGCGACATGGCCGGGCTTGGCACGGCTGCCGACTGGATCGGGCAGCGCTAAGCGGTCGATTTTCCCATTGGGCGTCAGCGGCAGCCGCTCGAGCACGGTGATGCTGTTAGGCCGCATATAGGGCGGTAGGATCGAGGCAAGCCAGGCGCCGATCTCGGACGTGCGGATCCCGCGCACACAGCCCCGACGCAGACGATCCAAGCTTGGAAGATTGGCTAATATGCTGCTCGCCGGCAGGCCGAAGTCGATCAGGCAGGCGATCTCGTCCACGCCGGCGTCGTGGAGCTCACGTACGAGTCCCTGGCACGACTGCGGGCAGCCGATCAATGCCTTAGTGCTGAGGAACCGGTCTACCGCCAACGCGATCACTTCGTCAGACAGCTCTTGATCGGTCTGCACCTCCAAGCCGAGTGCCTTGCCTACATCCTTGCGTAACTTAAGTTGCGAACGGAAGTAGCTCTCCAGATGGGGTCGGGCTTCGGCGACGGCAGCAGATGCATCGTCGCTGACGTAGGTGTGCAGCATCACCGCGACTTGGCCCGTCGATGCGTCGAATCCTGCCTCCTTTCGCGCACTACGGTAGGCGGCGATCTTCTCGGCGAGGCCGGCCGTTGTAGTGTTGAGCACGTGGGTGAGCACGTTGGCGCCGATGCGGCCGGCGTCCGCGAAAGTCTGCGGTGCGCCCGCAGACGTCACCCAGGTCGGCAGCTCCGATTGCACTGGCCTTGGCTGTATGCCGACGTCGACCATGGCGCCGACTCCATTTTTCCGTGAAATCGTGTCGCCTCGCCAAAGCGAACGAACCTCCTCGATGGCCTTGAGCATGACATCGTGGCGATGCTCGAAGTTCTCCGGAGCCAGTACGAAATCATTGGGTACCCAGCCTGAGGCAAATGACAGGGCGACGCGGCCGCCGGAAAGGCGATCAACCACGGACCATTCTTCCGCGACACGCAACGGATCATGCAGGGGAAGCACAACGCTCCCCGAACGAAGCTGCACGTGCTGAGTCACCATGGCCGCAGCCGCACTGAGAACCGACGGGTTGGGAAACGACGCACCGACTTTGGTGAAGTGGCGTTCTGGCGTCCAGACCGCATTGAAGCCGAGGCGGTCAGCTTCCTTCACGCTGTCGATGTAGAGCGCCAACTCATCTGTTTCGGTTGAGTTGCTAGCGTCGGAGAAGTAGAACAGGCCGAAGGGAATCGTCTCCACCTCCTCACGCATCGCCGGGACAACGTATCCAGCGAGATGCTGGTCGTCTCCTCGGGCAATTACGACGGCCTCAGCCACGGCCGGATGTTCGACCAGAGCGGCTTCGATCTCGCTCGGCTCGATGCGGAAACCGTGCATGTTGATCTGGCGATCGGCACGTCCGAGGTATTCGAGACCTATATCAGCGCGCCAGATCACTCGGTCGCCGGTGCGGTACATGACCTTGCCAGGTTCGAACGGGCAGGGCACGAAGGACTTCGCCGTTAGCTCCTCCTTGCCGACATAGCCAGGGCCCATGCCGTGGCTGGTGACATAGAGTTCGCCTTCGACGCCTGGTGGCACCGGTCGCATGCGTTCGTCGAGGAGGTATAGGCCGACCCCGGGCAACGCCAGCCCGATCGGCACGCTGTTGCCCGGTTCGAAAGACCGGATCGTGTGCGCAGTGGCGTCCCAGAATTCGGTGGTGCCGTAGATGTTAACCAACGCGACGCCGGGCAATACACTACGGAACCGGTTGGCCAACTCGACAGGCAGCGCCTCGCCGCTGGATACGCAGTAACGCAAGTCAGGCAAGACGCTCGCGGCAGTTTGCAGATGCGAAGCAATGGCTGCGAGCAGTGTGGGGACGAGAACAATGTGGCTAACGTTCCCATTACGCAGAGCCTGGCATAGCTCGTCTGGATCTTGCACGACTTCGCGCGGAATGATTTCGATCGTAGCGCCAGTGGTTAAGGGAAGGAATACTTCCCAGAACGAATCAATGAAGTTGATCGATGTTTTCTGCCCATACACCTCGCTGCCATCGCGCAGTGCGCGTTCCGGCAGAAGCCTGCTAGTGAGCATGCGATGCAGTCCGATTACGCCCTTAGGCTTACCGGTAGAGCCAGACGTGTACAGCAGATAGGCCACGTCGTCCGCCGTCGTAGTCGCAGCAACCGCCACTGGCTCCGTAGGTCCGAGCCGATTGATGAGCAGCGTGCGGTCGACGCGCTCAGTGACGAGACCCTCGTATGCCGAAGTGGTGACCAGAATTGAGCAGCCGCTATCCTTGGCAATGTAATTGAGGCGCTCGGTTGGGTAGTCCGGATCTAGCGGCAGATAGGTTCCGCCAGCCTTGAAAATCGCCAGCAACGCGACGATCTGTTCAACTGAGCGCTGCAGACAAACGCCGACGACCGTCCCTTGGTGGATTCCGGCTTGTTGTAGATGGCCGGTCAGCGCATTGACGCGCTCGCCGAGTTCGAGATAGGTCAGCGTTGTTCCTGTCGAACGTATCGCCACCCGATCGGGGGTGAGTGCGACCTGTTCATCGACGTAATGATGTATGCACTTCGCCACCTCTACCGTAGAAGAATCCGTGCCACGCCAGAGAGCGAGCAAGCGCGACTCCTCCTCAGATGTCAGGATTGGCAGTTCGTTCAACAGACGAGTCGGCGTATTCTCCAACGCATCCACGATGCCGACGATGGCATTCTTGGTCAGTGCCAACACCAGTTCCGGATCGATGCCCCTTGCTGCCTGAATCGAAAGCTTTACTGCGGAAAGATATTCGTCGATCGATAGCGTGAGCGGGTAGTTGTTGCCCTCGTGTTGTTCGATGAAGCTGACCTTGGCGCCAGAAACGATCGGAACGTCCAGCAGCGGACGATCGCGCGAACTGCTGTGACGATAATTGATCACCGAAGTAAACAAAGGCACGCCACTGGGCAGCTTCGACGCCTTCTGAGTTACAGTCAGCGGCGCGTGCTCGTGGTGCAGCAGTTCGGCCAGCAGTCCCTGCATGTCTCGCGCGCACTCGCTCACCGGTTTGTCCGCGCGGACGGTCACCGGCAAGGTGTTGATCGACACGCCCAAGATGCGTTCGTTGCTGCCGCCCGCCTTCAAGCGACCGAACATGACAGTGCCGAAGACGGGTGTATCGGTACTGCAAACCCGCGCGAGCACATGACCCCAGGCGACGTGAACGATGCTTGTCGCGCTAACACCTTGCGATCGCGCCAGCTTAGAAAGTTTTAAGGAGATATCCTCACCGAGTACAATGCTGCGCTCGACGATGCCTGAACCGTCGCGATGTACGTCCAACAAGCCGAACGGCGCTGTGGTCCGATCCACGTCTCCGAGGAGCTTCTTGAAGAAGGTCTCACGCTGACTGTTATCCTCGGTGGACTTCACGTGGGCGACAAAATTGCGATACGGCACTGGCTTGGGCAAGCTGGCTGCCTGTCCAGACATGATCGTCATGATCTCCGAACTTATGACGTCGCCCGTTGTTCGGTCGGTAGTAAGGTGATGCAACAGCTGCATCACGATCAGGCGGCCATTGCGTTCATCGCGAGCCGCCAGCAGCTTGACGAGCGGCGGATTGCGTAGGTCAAGCCGGTAATGCGTGGGGTTGAAGCGTGCTTTCATCTGCTCCACGATGTCACCATCGTCGGGATCGAGATCGACATCCTCGACTTGCACGCGCGCTTCCCTCAACACGACCTGTACAGGATCGCGGAGATTCTCCCAGCGAAGACAGGTGCGTAGAATATCGTGGCGCGAGATGACGACATTGAAGGTATCTACATAAGTTTCCAGCGTATCCCGATCATCAAAGGCGTAGATGCTCCAGATGAGGTATGGATCGCCCTTTTCGGCCATCATGTAATGGAAGAGCATCCCTTCCTGAAGCGGCGTGAGCGGATAAATGTCCTGTATGGCTTTCGCGCCACCGGGGACCGAGGCGACGATCTGGTCGATCTCGTCCTGATTGATGTCGAGCAGCGGAAGCAAATCCGGCGTGATCACCTCAACGTCTGGGCCTAGAAGGTTAGCCGGAATAGCATCCGCCTCGCCCTGTTCGTAGTCGAATGACTCTCCGGTATCGAGCAGGCTCAGTATTTGGTCGCGGTTCGACTTGATCAACTCGATAAGCTCTCGGTCCTTGAGCGCGTGTCCGGGGCCGCGGAGAGAAAGCTTTCCATCAACAAGGCGAATGGATGCCTGTTGGCGCTCGAGGAGAGCATGGAGGGAGGCGATGCTCATAGGAGGATTTCTCCGTATTCCTGAGTATTGGCGGCAATGTCTGCTAGGACCGGGGTAGTGAAAATTGTGCGGATGTCTGCCTGGAGGTTAGATCGCCGCATTTTCTCTAGCATGCGCACGGCGAGCAGCGAGTGGCCGCCGAGTTCGAAGAAGTTGTCGTGGCGGCCGACGCGCTCGACCCCGAGCACTTCGCTCCAGATCCGTGCCAGTTCGGTCTCCACCTCGCCTACCGGTGCCTCGTAGGGCCGGCTCAGATAAGCCTCCCCGTCCGGCGCCGGCAGCGCCTTGCGATCCAGCTTGCCGTTGGCGGTGACCGGCATTTCTTCCATCCGCACATACGCCGTCGGCACCATGTACTCGGGCAACTTGGCGCCCAGATGCGACAACAACCGCTCCACTGCGACCTGCGCGCTTTGCTCGGTCACGTAGTAGGCCACCAGCCGCTTGTTGCCCGGCACATCCTCGCGCGCCAGTACGATGGCTTCGCGAATGCCGGGATAGGTCGCCAGCTGCGCCTCGATCTCCCCCAGCTCGATGCGGAAGCCGCGGATTTTCACCTGGAAGTCGTTGCGGCCGATGAACTCGATATCGCCGCTGGGGAAGAACCGGGCCAGATCGCCGGTGCGATACAGCGGACCGACAATATCGGGCCAGGGCGAGTCGATAAAACGCTCGCGGGTAAGCTGTGGATCGGTGTACCCCTCCGCCAGGCAGGTGCCGGCAATGTACAAGTCGCCGGTGACGCCGACCGGCACCGGTTGCAGGTACTGATCGAGGATGTAGTAGCGGGCGTTCTGGATCGGGCGGCCGTAGGGAATGCTGCGCCAATGGCCACTGACTTCCTGTACCTCGAAGTGGTTGGACCAGATCGTCGCCTCGGTGGCGCCGCCCAAGGAGATAAAGCGGGCGCGCGGGAAGTGCGTGGCCACAGCACCGGGCAGGGACAGCGGGATCCAGTCGCCGCTGTTGAAGACCAGGCGCAACGATGGATTTTGCCGGCGCTGCTGTTCGAGGAAGGGAACGAGCAACTGCAAGGCCGCCGGGGCCGAGTCCCAGAAGGTGACGCGCTCGTCCAGCATGGCTTCGGCCAGACGCTGAGGATCGGCCAGTTGGGCCGAGCTGGTCAGTTGGATGGTCGCGCCGGCGGCGAGGATGCCAAAGACATCGTAGACGGACAGATCGAAGCTGATCGAAGTAATGAACAACAGGCAATCGCGGTGATCGACCTGGTAGGTGCGGTTGACCCAATGGATCAGGTTGATGACGGGCGAGTGGGCGATCTTGATGCCCTTGGGTTTCCCGGTCGAGCCGGAGGTGTAGATGATGTAGGCCAGATCGCGGCTGCTCAGACCGAGCGAAGCGGGCGGCAGGTTGGTCTCGGCCTGGGACGCCCAGGCCTCCGCGTCCGCCACCAGATCGACGATGACCGGCGCGGTCGGCAGTTCGACCAAGGCCGCCTCGAGGTGGGCGCGAACGGCCGCATGCGTGAGCACCGCCTGTGGCGCCGCATCGGCGAGCATGAAGCCCAACCGGTCGGCCGGATAGGCCGGATCCAACGGCACATAGGCGCCGCCGGCCTTGAGGATGGCCAGCAGCCCCACCACCATCTCCGGCGAGCGCTCTACGCAAATCGCCACTCGCCCCCCGGGCCCGACGCCTAAGCGGCACAGATGCCCGGCCAAACGATTGGCCTGCTGGTTGAGCTCACGGTAGCTGAGCGTGCGCTCCTCGAAGCGCACAGCCGTCGCTTCGGGCGCTTCCACTACACGCGCTTCGAATAGTTCGTGGATGCAACGCTCGGCCGGATACGGCGTGGCGGTGGCGTTCCAATCGACCAGGATCTTGTGACGCTCCTCAGCCGGGAGCAGGGTCAATGCATCGACAGGTTGTGCGCTGTCGGCGACCATGCCCGCGAGGATCTGCTGCAGGTAGTGGCCGAGTCGCTCGATTGTGCTCCGATCGAACAGGGCGGTAGCGTAGTTGAGCGAGCCAACCAGGCGGCCCTCGCTCTCGCCCAGGTTCAGAGTCAGATCGAACTTGGCAAAGGGAGCGATACCGCCCAAGGCTTCGACCGAGACGTTTGCCAGCGAAGGTTCCAACCGTTCCATATCTTGCCAAGAAAACATGACCTGGAAGATCGGCGAATGGGCCAGGCTGCGCGCGGGACGCACGATCTCAACGATCTGTTCGAAAGGTAGATCCTGGTGTTGCTGGGCATCCAACGCCACCGTGCGCACGCGCTGGAGCAGCTCTTCCACGCTGAGCGGTCCCGAAGTGTCGATACGCAGGGCCAGCGTGTTGACGAAGAAGCCGATGAGGTTTTCCAACTCCAAGCGCGAACGATTGGCAGTAGGCGTACCGATGACCAGATCTTGCTGGCCGGACAGACGCGAAAGCAGCACCGCCCAGGCGGATAGCACAGTCATGTACAGCGTCACACCACACCGCTGGCTTAGCGTCTTCAAACGCGCAGTCAGCGCAGAGTCCATTGCGAGCGGCAGGGTATCGCCGGAGAAGTCCTGGATGGCCGGACGCCGGCGATCGGCAGGTAGTTCCAATAGCGCGGGCGCATCGGCCAGTTGCGAACGCCAGTAAGCGGCCTGATCGGCGAGCGCCTCATTGGAGAGCCAGCGGCGCTGCCACACCGCATAGTCGGCGTACTGAACGGGCAGGGGAGCGAGTTCGGCCTCTTGGCCGTGGATGAATGCCGAATACAGTTCGCGCAATTCGCGAACCAACACGGTGATCGACCAACCATCCGAGACGATGTGGTGCATGTTGAGCGCCAGCACGTGATGCTGGGGCCCGCGTTGGATCAGACGGCCGCGGACCAACGGCCCCTCGCCCAGATCGAATGGCGCACTGGCATCGGATTCGAGCAATGTAGCGATTGTCGCATCGACATCCGGCGCGTCCTGCATGTCATCGCGTACGAGTGGGAAGCCGACATCGGCCGGTCCGATCCTTTGGACGGGTTCGCCATCCACGGAAACGAACGATGTGCGCAGGGATTCGTGCCGCGCTACCAGCGCGTCCAATGCCTTGCGCAGGGCTATTTCGTCGAGTGGGCCGCGCAGTTCCAGTGCCAACGGCATGTTGTAGGCCGCGCTGGCTCCCTGCATCTGGGTGAGGAACCATAGGCGCTGCTGGGTGAACGATAACGGTACGCCCGTGGACTCGATTCGCTCGCCCGCTACAACGGGCGGGAGGACGACGGAATTGGCTTGGCCCAGATGCGTAGCTAAGGCCGCGAGCGAAGGCTCGGTGAATACATTGGCCAACTTGACTTCCACCGCAAACGCTTGCCGCGCGATCGCCAGCATGCGCACGGCGAGCAGCGAGTGGCCGCCGAGTTCGAAGAAGTTGTCGTGGCGGCCGACGCGCTCGACCCCGAGCACTTCGCTCCAGATCCGTGCCAGTTCGGTCTCCACCTCGCCTACCGGTGCCTCGTAGGGCCGGCTCAGATAAGCCTCCCCGTCCGGCGCCGGCAGCGCCTTGCGATCCAGCTTGCCGTTGGCGGTGACCGGCATTTCTTCCATCCGCACATACGCCGTCGGCACCATGTACTCGGGCAACTTGGCGCCCAGATGCGACAACAACCGCTCCACTGCGACCTGCGCGCTTTGCTCGGTCACGTAGTAGGCCACCAGCCGCTTGTTGCCCGGCACATCCTCGCGCGCCAGTACGATGGCTTCGCGAATGCCGGGATAGGTCGCCAGCTGCGCCTCGATCTCCCCCAGCTCGATGCGGAAGCCGCGGATTTTCACCTGGAAGTCGTTGCGGCCGATGAACTCGATATCGCCGCTGGGGAAGAACCGGGCCAGATCGCCGGTGCGATACAGCGGACCGACAATATCGGGCCAGGGCGAGTCGATAAAACGCTCGCGGGTAAGCTGTGGATCGGTGTACCCCTCCGCCAGGCAGGTGCCGGCAATGTACAAGTCGCCGGTGACGCCGACCGGCACCGGTTGCAGGTACTGATCGAGGATGTAGTAGCGGGCGTTCTGGATCGGGCGGCCGTAGGGAATGCTGCGCCAATGGCCACTGACTTCCTGTACCTCGAAGTGGTTGGACCAGATCGTCGCCTCGGTGGCGCCGCCCAAGGAGATAAAGCGGGCGCGCGGGAAGTGCGTGGCCACAGCACCGGGCAGGGACAGCGGGATCCAGTCGCCGCTGTTGAAGACCAGGCGCAACGATGGATTTTGCCGGCGCTGCTGTTCGAGGAAGGGAACGAGCAACTGCAAGGCCGCCGGGGCCGAGTCCCAGAAGGTGACGCGCTCGTCCAGCATGGCTTCGGCCAGACGCTGAGGATCGGCCAGTTGGGCCGAGCTGGTCAGTTGGATGGTCGCGCCGGCGGCGAGGATGCCAAAGACATCGTAGACGGACAGATCGAAGCTGATCGAAGTAATGAACAACAGGCAATCGCGGTGATCGACCTGGTAGGTGCGGTTGACCCAATGGATCAGGTTGATGACGGGCGAGTGGGCGATCTTGATGCCCTTGGGTTTCCCGGTCGAGCCGGAGGTGTAGATGATGTAGGCCAGATCGCGGCTGCTCAGACCGAGCGAAGCGGGCGGCAGGTTGGTCTCGGCCTGGGACGCCCAGGCCTCCGCGTCCGCCACCAGATCGACGATGACCGGCGCGGTCGGCAGTTCGACCAAGGCCGCCTCGAGGTGGGCGCGAACGGCCGCATGCGTGAGCACCGCCTGTGGCGCCGCATCGGCGAGCATGAAGCCCAACCGGTCGGCCGGATAGGCCGGATCCAACGGCACATAGGCGCCGCCGGCCTTGAGGATGGCCAGCAGCCCCACCACCATCTCCGGCGAGCGCTCTACGCAAATCGCCACTCGCCCCCCGGGCCCGACGCCTAAGCGGCACAGATGCCCGGCCAAACGATTGGCCTGCTGGTTGAGCTCACGGTAGCTGAGCGTGCGCTCCTCGAAGCGCACAGCCGTCGCTTCGGGCGCTTCCACTACACGCGCTTCGAATAGTTCGTGGATGCAACGCTCGGCCGGATACGGCGTGGCGGTGGCGTTCCAATCGACCAGGATCTTGTGACGCTCCTCAGCCGGGAGCAGGGTCAATGCATCGACAGGTTGTGCGCTGTCGGCGACCATGCCCGCGAGGATCTGCTGCAGGTAGTGGCCGAGTCGCTCGATTGTGCTCCGATCGAACAGGGCGGTAGCGTAGTTGAGCGAGCCAACCAGGCGGCCCTCGCTCTCGCCCAGGTTCAGAGTCAGATCGAACTTGGCAAAGGGAGCGATACCGCCCAAGGCTTCGACCGAGACGTTTGCCAGCGAAGGTTCCAACCGTTCCATATCTTGCCAAGAAAACATGACCTGGAAGATCGGCGAATGGGCCAGGCTGCGCGCGGGACGCACGATCTCAACGATCTGTTCGAAAGGTAGATCCTGGTGTTGCTGGGCATCCAACGCCACCGTGCGCACGCGCTGGAGCAGCTCTTCCACGCTGAGCGGTCCCGAAGTGTCGATACGCAGGGCCAGCGTGTTGACGAAGAAGCCGATGAGGTTTTCCAACTCCAAGCGCGAACGATTGGCAGTAGGCGTACCGATGACCAGATCTTGCTGGCCGGACAGACGCGAAAGCAGCACCGCCCAGGCGGATAGCACAGTCATGTACAGCGTCACACCACACCGCTGGCTTAGCGTCTTCAAACGCGCAGTCAGCGCAGAGTCCATTGCGAGCGGCAGGGTATCGCCGGAGAAGTCCTGGATGGCCGGACGCCGGCGATCGGCAGGTAGTTCCAATAGCGCGGGCGCATCGGCCAGTTGCGAACGCCAGTAAGCGGCCTGATCGGCGAGCGCCTCATTGGAGAGCCAGCGGCGCTGCCACACCGCATAGTCGGCGTACTGAACGGGCAGGGGAGCGAGTTCGGCCTCTTGGCCGTGGATGAATGCCGAATACAGTTCGCGCAATTCGCGAACCAACACGGTGATCGACCAACCATCCGAGACGATGTGGTGCATGTTGAGCGCCAGCACGTGATGCTGGGGCCCGCGTTGGATCAGACGGCCGCGGACCAACGGCCCCTCGCCCAGATCGAATGGCGCACTGGCATCGGATTCGAGCAATGTAGCGATTGTCGCATCGACATCCGGCGCGTCCTGCATGTCATCGCGTACGAGTGGGAAGCCGACATCGGCCGGTCCGATCCTTTGGACGGGTTCGCCATCCACGGAAACGAACGATGTGCGCAGGGATTCGTGCCGCGCTACCAGCGCGTCCAATGCCTTGCGCAGGGCTGCTTCGTCGAGTGGGCCGCGCAGTTCCAGCGCCAATGGCACGTTGTAGGCCACGCTGGCTCCCTGCATCTGAGTAAGGAACCACAGACGTTGTTGCGCGAACGACAAAGGCGCATTGGGGGACGCTCCTCTTTCGCTTGAAACAATGGCCGGAAGACGGTTTTTCCTCTCAGAACCCCGGCTGCGCAACTCGGCGAGTTCGGTGAGCGTGAGCTTCTTCAGCTTCTCAGTAAGTGACATCCGGTTGTCTCGATTAAAGGTTAAGTGCGATGTAAAGATTTCAGATCGAAAGATGGCCTACGACACGCCGCCGATATAAGCGAGCATATCGCGATCGAAATCGTTCCTTGGGTCAGCAACTTCGCGCCGGTAAGGCTCCGATCGGGCCTCGTGGACGAAATTCCACGTAACAGAGATAGAGTCCGATAGCGTAAGCACATCATGGAACCAACCGCTGGGGATGAAGAGGATCTCTCCGGGACGGAGGACGTCCTCGAAGGTCGGCTCGATCGATTCGAACTCTGGAAACTTCAGGCGGTCGACCGCCATAGGGTCGACAAAGGCGCCACCATCCATGACTTTTTCAGCATGGCGCGGCTCATAGAAAGTTAGCTTCTTCTCGCCATAAAACTGGCAAAGGACGGCATCAGTACCAAAAGGGTCACGATGCAGCCTCGTGCGCGCTCCGCGACCGCTGATGAAGAGTCCCTTATAAGGAAACAAGTCAGTTACTGGCGATACAGCGACGCCTTCCGGCGAGAGCGGCAGTACGAAGGAATCGCGCGGGAAAAAGCCCGGGTGCGCCCAATCATTGGCTAGCGCCTCGAAAAGATGATCGGCCCAGGTGAAGTCAATATCCTTGAAACGCACATAAGCACGTACGTATTCGGTCGAAGGAATATGTGCGGGTTTTCCGAAATTCCTATCCAGGTAATCAGAAAGACCTTCCACGTTCAGCAGCGTAAAAAGATCGTCGTAGACCTGGACTTCCATGTCCCCGAACTTCCGCTTCAAGTAATCCGGCCCCCAGTCGTCGATGGCCCGCCAGCCGGTCATTGCGCCGGTCACGATGACCGGTTCGTTGGCCTGCAGATGTTCCTTGATGAACGTCTCCGGCGTCATGCCGGATTTTCTATTGATTTCTTTCACGCAACTTACCTGTTTGTTATGTCCGCAATCAAGGCATCGACATCGTCCGAATCCGACAGCTGGCCAACGATAGTTGTTAACACGCTCTCAGCGAAATCAGCCAGCGTCGGATGATTGAATACGGTATAGAACTCCAGAGACAGATCCAGTTCGTGCTGAACCTTGCTCAGCATTCTTCCAGCCATCAGCGAGTGTCCGCCCAACTCGAAGAAGTGGTCGTGGCGGCCGACCCG
>CADECF010000022.1 GCA_902825775.1 uncultured Lysobacteraceae bacterium | reverse complement strand
CGCGGTGGCGCTGTACCAGCACACCGATGCGCTGGGCAGCCCGGTGGCGGTGACCAATGCGGCGCGGACCCTCGTCGAGGAGAGCGAATACGAGCCCTACGGCGGCCTGCTGAACCGGCCGCTGGAAGACGGGCCGGGCTATACCGGGCACGTCAGCGATGCGGCCACGGGCTTAAGCTACATGCAGCAGCGGTATTACGATCCTAAGATCGGGGGTGGGCGGTTCCTGAGCGTTGATCCGGTAGCCGCTAATAGTGTTGGCGGGAATTTCAATCGATACTGGTATGCAGAAAATAATCCATACACCAATAGCGATCCCGATGGCCGCGCGTGTAATGGTAACGGTTGCTGGGTAACCAAAGAGGAGCGTGCGGCCGTACGAGCAGGGGACTGGAAACGGTACTACTATCTTGCTGGAACTAAGGGGAACGACCCCTATGCAAGACGTGCCGGTGAAGTCGCATCAAATACCGGGCATGATGATCTTTCCAGGGCTCTTTCGGCAGCAACAAATATTAACCTTGACCGAGGCATATTGGCGTCCTTGCCAGCTGGAACGTCGCAGGATTTACAGCGCGCTACTATTGAATTTACGAAGGAATCCATTCGCGTTGACCTTGCTCAGGGTCATGCTGCTTTGTTGGATTCATACGGCGCAACTGAAGCAAACCCCGTTATGCTCGATCGAGGCGGCGACCTGACTCAACTGCATTACGATGTTTTTAGCCAGCATGGAGTCGCCCCGAAAGTTTTTGGCGGACAGAAGATGGACAACATGTTCGGAGGCGGCGCGCTGGGAAAATGGGCTGCTGGAAAGGTAAAGGAAATGTACGATTGGTGTCCAAGACCGAGCTGCAAGTAGCAACTATTCCATGATTTTTAGAAAAGCTCCTATGCAGCTGGTCTTGATCTGTCTTTTGGCGGGATGCAGGGATGATCATGCAATTCATAGCATTGGCGAGAAAGGCATAGCCTTCTGTGTTCCAGAAGAATATGAAATAGATTCTCCGACATGGCTGCCCGAGGATTCCTCCAACATAGCAAGCGGATTCGCATTTCGTGGGTGCAGAGAGCTAGACGCTTTACATAGAGAAAAATGCCCATTCCCTGTTTCTCTGATTAGCGGCGTGGTCACCTCAAGCGAACGCCATCCTCCCAGGCGATGGCGAGATTTTCCGCCGGACGCCTTCTATCGCCAATTAGCATCGGATTCGAGCACTAGGCTTGAACTGATCGAGAGCGATGACTCGATCATTATGGCCTCGAATGTAAAACTCTCGGATTCCTGGTATGTCTGGCGCAAGGCCAAAGCCATTACTGGCCGCACAAAAATTGAGGATGACGACACGCTACTCGCCGTTTGCCGGAATGGGCACGTGCGTACTACGGGGAAGTTAGACAGCAGAGAGGTTATTTTCTGCGATAGGTATGCTCTTGGCCAAGGCTACTCCTTTAACTACCATTTTGAATCGAGGGAACGGGCGCCTCAAGACATGGAAGCTCTCGACAAGAAAATAGCTGAGCAAATAGATAACTGGCGTTGCAAAGCCAATACGAAATAGCCATTACAAAGGCACCGAGTGCCTTTGAGCTGAACATTTTTCATTACAGCTCACAGCCTCCGATTCTTTGGAATTGCAGGTCTTCATAGTCGTAGCTGAAATCGCCTTCGGGGTCGGTCTTAGCCATCGTCAAAACCGGACGATCCTCGCCCATCGCGAAATCCAGCCAGGCTTCGGTATCGACGCGGTCATTATCCCAATCGACCAGCAGTCGGTCGCCTACGCGCATCACGGTTCCGGCCAGCATCGGCGATTTTTTCGATTCAAAGTGGACGCCGGCACCCTTCGGACAGATGGAAACCTCGCCGAACCACGGATCCTGGTAGATGCCGAGCATGTCCTGCATCGCCGGAGCCGCGACCGCTTTGCGCGATGAAGTATCGGGCGCTTTGGCGGCTGCACTCCCGCCCTGCTCTTCCTCGGCGATCCGCTGCGCGTAGTACGCGACGTTGCGCTTCTGCGCAGGCGCGGTGAAATGCTTCACCAACGTCTGGTTCAGCACGGTCCTGGCTTCGTCCGCGTCGGCATTGATCAGGATAACGAAACCGGCCTTCTTTTCGGGCAGCAGCGTCAACGCCGAGTACATGCCCGAGAGCGTGCCGGTGTGGGATACCTTCTGCGTGCCGTCGACATCGGTCAGGCGCCAGCCGTAGCCATATGCCGAGTAGTGGCTGTCGTCCCATTCGCGCATGCGCTTGGACAGCGGCATCGTCATCTGCGCGGTCCACACCGCATCGCGCTGCGCCTGCGACAGCCACGGCTTGCCGCCAGCCATGCCGAATCGATCCGGCGCCAGCCACATCTGCGCCCATTTCAGCATGTCGTTGAGGCTGCAGCGGATGCCGCCCGCAGCGGCCATCGGAATGGCGCGGATCGTTTCGCCGTCCGCATTGACGACGATATTGCGGTCGCCGTCGCGCGTATGCGGCTGAGCGACGTTGCCGATCGTATCGCGACTCCATTCGCCGACTTGGCAACGCGACAGGCCCAATGGCCCGAAAATCTCGCGATGCACGAGTTGTTCGTAGGGCGCGCCGCCAGCCGCGGCGGCCACTTCCCCGGCCACGATGTACAAGGTGTTGTCGTAGGCGTAGCGCGAACGGAAACTGTAGACCGGCTTGAGATAAGCCAGGCCCTTGATGACGTCGGCGCGGGTGAATTCGTTGGGCTCCGGCCACAGCATCAAATCGCCCGCGCCGGCGCCCATGCCGCTGTTGTGGATCAGCAGATCGCGCACCTGCATTTCGCGCGTGACCCACGGGTCGTACATGCGGAAAGCAGGCAGGTGTTTGACGACCGGGTCGTCCCATTTCAGTTTGCCGGCATCGACCAAACGCGCCAGCACGGCCGCGGTCATGGCCTTGCTGTTGGAAGCGATCTTGAACAGCGTGTCGGGCGTGATCTTGTTCCCACTGCCCGCGGCGAGCTCGCCGGCGGTGCGCGAATAGACGATCTCGCCGTCCTGCACTACGCCGATGGCGAGGCCCGGCAGATGGTAGCGGGCGACAGCGTCGTCGAAGGCCGCATCGATATCCGCATCGGCCGGGTTGGCCGCATGCGCCGACAGCGAAACGGCCGCCAGCAGGGCGAGAACTGCGTGGAATCGCGATCTTTTCATGGTCTCGGAACCTCGATGGCCTCGCCGCACATCCTGCCGCGGTCCGCAAACGAAAAAAAGCGGCCCGCGTGAGCGGGCCGCCAAGCCGGGGGCAAAATCAGAAATCGAGCGTAACGGTCAGCTGGCCGTAGCGCGGAGACTGATAACCGGTACCGCGCCCGTAAGTGTCGAGCAGTTCGGTGGTGATGCCGCTCTGAAGCTGATCGTCGACTTCGGTCACACGCTCTTCGTTGAGTATGTTGTAGATCGCGAGCTTCACCCTCAGGTCTGCTTTACCGAACGAATGCAGGTACGTGAGGCTGGCGCCCAGGTCGTACGTCCACGGTAAACGTCCGCCCGCGCCGCGCGGCTTGTGTTCGTACACACGCTGGGACAGCGGGTACGGGTCGCCGGTGTTGGGATCGGTTCCGCAGTTCTGCACGCAAATGTAGAAGCTGTGATAGCTGTCGTCGAAGAACGGCGAGCTCGTGCCGAAGGCATTGACCGGCCGGCCGGACTGGGCATTCAGCGTCGCGCCCAGCTGCCAACTGTCGTTGAACGCATAGGTACCGCGGAACTTGAGCTGGTGCCGGCGATCGTTGGGCAGGTAGCCGTAACCGCCAATGTTCACGAACGGGTAGTCGAAGTTCTCGGTGCGGCCGGTATCGGAGAAATCGGTATCCGAGTTCACCGGCCCTTCGGCGTTGCCCTTGCTCTGGGCGTACGTATAGGAGGCGTTGAAGGCCCACTTGTCGTCCCACGCGCGGTCGAGCGTGAACTCCAGCGCGGTGTAGGTACGCTTGGGCTTGTCGTAACCCATATCGCCGATGTAGTTGCCGTCGTCATCGAACAGCGCGAAGCCTTGCTTGGACGTATCGATGGTCACGAAAGAATCGTTTTCGCCATCGCAATTGGTATCGGTGAAAACCGTGAGGTCCTCGCCGGGATTGCCCATCACGAACCCGACTTCGGTAGGTTCCCCGCCGCAGGTGATGCCGTTCGAAGAGATGTACATATCATCGATGGCATTCTTGAGCCGGCGGTGGATTCCGCGCACGCCCCACGACCACTTGTCGTCGATCATGGCCTGGAAGCCTAGGATCAGCTCGTCCTGGTAAACCGGGTCCATGTCCCTGTCCACTTCGCCGCGCAGGTCGCCGACCGAGCCGTCGCCCTGCGAGTTATCGACCGGACCGATCTGCGGCCCCAGGATCGGGCGCAGATAAGTCGCCCCGTTGTACTGGAATTCCTCGAAACCGTTGAACGCGTAGAACGTGCGTTCGTCGCGGAATCCGCCGGCCTGCTTGATGTTGATGACGTTGGCCACCGGCAGGAAGTAGCGGCCGAGGTTGCCGTACACCTTGAACGTGGCGTCGCCTCTCATATCCCATGAGAAACCGAATCGGGGCGCCCACATGTCGTCGATCTTGATGTAGCTCTCGCCGTCGGAATTCTTGTTGTCGAATCCCTCGCGACGAATGCCGAGATTGAGCATCAGGTTCGGGGTGACCGACCAGTTGTCTTCCAAGTAATAGGCGTTGTTGACGGTTTCGAATTCGCCATCCACCTCGTTGGTACGTGTGCGCACGTATGCGGTCACGCCGGGCGGTACCACGCCGCCGTTTTCGAGGATGTCGCCTGGGTCGGCATCGCGCACTTCGTATAGCAGCCGGTTGCCTGGGTAGTACTGCTGGTGCTGGGACGTATTGGTCTCGCGGTCCAGGCCGAAACGCAGCAGGTGGTCGCCCAGCATCCATTCGAAGTCAAGGCGCGCGGCTTCGCGCTCGTCCAGACGCTCGATCACGCTGCCGCTAGCCGTGCAACCGACGTCGCCGTCGCCGATGGCCCGCAAATCGCGGACTCGGCTGCAATCCAGGTCGTTCTGGCTGAACTGGGAGAAGTTTCGCTCGTTCTTGCCGTACATCGCCTTCATCGAGAAATTATCGGTGAGGTAGCCGGTGTAGGTGAGCGCCCAGTTGTCGCCGCCGTTGTTGACGTACTGCTTGTTCTGGAAATCGCCGCGGGTGCCGCCATCGACGTCGAATGCGTAGATGTCGTTCACCGTCTCGTTCTTGTCGGAGAAGGCGAGGAATTCCAGAAGGTGGTTGTCGGTGATCTGCCAGTCGAACTTGGTGCCCCAAAAGCCGTCGTCCGCATCGCCTTCGGTCAACAGGTTGCCGGAACTGGTGGTGTTGGTGGGCTGATAGTCGCGCAGTTCGTACATCGCGAAGAAGAACAGCTTGTCCTTCACGATCGGACCGGAAGCCCATAGATTCAGGCTGCTGCGATCGTATTCGTCGTGGCTGACGATGTAGGTCGGCGTGCCGTCCGCCGCATAGTGGTCGGTGCCTTCGGTCTGCATCCAGTTGGGTTCCCATACGGCTTCGGCGCCGTACTTGAACTCGTTGGTGCCCGAGCGGGTGACCGCGTTGATCACGCCGCCGGTGGTGCGACCGAATTCGACCGAATAACCGCCGGTCTTGACCTGGAATTCCTGATAGAAGGCGAACGGCACCGACGAGAAGCCGACCCTGTTGTAGAAGTCGGTGACGTTAAGGCCATTGATGTACACCGCATTCTCGGCGACCGACGAGCCGCCGAAGGACACGCCGCCGAACTCGCCTTTCACCAGGCCGGGCGCCAGCAAAGCGACCGACAGTGGATCGCGTTCGACCGGCAGCCGCTGCAGCTCTTCGCGCGTGACGTTGGTGGCTGATTCCGTGGAACTGACGTCGATGGGGTAGATCGTCGAACCGACCACCTGCACGGCCGCCAGATCGGTAGTGCCGCCCGCGTTCGCGCTGGTCGTGTTGCCCAGGCTGACGACGACGTTAACCGGCTGACCTAAGGCAGCGCCATCCTTTGCCGCCTGCAGCTGGTACGTGCCCACGGGCAGGAACGGAAAACGGTAATTGCCCTCGCTATCGGCGACCACCGTGCGAGTGAACCCGGTCTCCGGGTTGACCACCGTCACCTGGGCGCCGGCCTGCGATTTGCCTGCCAGCGAACCGTCCGTGTTCGCCGCATACGCAAGCTGCGACGTCATTGTAGACAGGCAGAGTCCCATTGCCATGCAAAGTACGGATCTGCGCAACGCCCGACTGTTCATTCCCCTCTCCTGCCACGTTCGTTATGGATGGAAACCGCTGTTTGAACCGCGAATTGAAGCCAAATTTTATTCAGTTGTCCTTGCGTCCTTCACTCGGAAGGACCTTCCATGCGAAGTCGTAATCCCACTGGTCGAAATACAGATTCCCGCCCTTCCACTCCACCTCGCCGCGCTGAAGATCGACGGTTTCGGAGCGAAAGAATTCCTTCTTGGGAACGAAGTCGCGGCCGTAGTCGTCGTTGAAGGCGATGCGATAGCCGTCGATGCCGCCGAAATAGAAATCCTGCAGTTCGGCCGGCGCGTCGGCGAGCTTGCCGAAACTCACGTCCACCGGCACCCAGCCGTACGGCGCCAGGTACATCTGGCCCCAGTCGTGCAGGTTGTTGTATTCGCCGTCGGAAAAAATCATGCCGGACTGCCAGCGCGACGGGATGCCGTTCATGCGCAGCAAAGTCATCAGCAGCAGCGTGACCTGGCCGCAATCGCCGTGGCCGGCGTGCAGCGCGTAGTCGCTGATGTTGGTGATGGTGGAATACTCGCGCGCGCCGGCCCACGGGATGCGGTCGACGGCTTCGTAGAGTTTTTTCGCGATGCGGTACGGATTCTTCTCGTCGCCGACGACTTCGCGCGAAAACTTGCGCATGTCGTCGGTGAACACGATGTGCGGCGGGCGCTCGCCCAGGAAAGGCGCCAGTTCGGGCGTCGGCTGCACCGGCACGACCTTGTCGGGGTCCATGGGCTGGTAACGGCCGTAGATGTCCAGTTCGTAAGTGATCGAGAACGTGGTCTTTTTGCCCGCTTCGGCGGGTCGTTCGAGATAGACGGTGCGCTGCATCGCCGATTCGGGCGCGATCTCGTGCTTGGCGGGCACGCTCGAGACGAAACGGATATTTTCCTGCTGGCCGGCGATGCCGCGCGGATACGGCACCCATGCGCGCAAGGTCTCGCCGGCAGGCGCCGCGTCGGCATCGACGGTCAGCGATTGGGTCACGCGCACCCGATGCGGCGCGACGCTGGAACGGCCGCTGGCGACCGCTTCGTCGTGCACCAGCTTATGGTGCGGATGCGATTTTTCCAGCGGGCTGTCGTTGAAGGGCGCCGGCTGCGCACGCCGCGCGCGGGCTTCCGCGCTCAGGCGGAACAGATTGGAAGGCGCGCGGCCGAAATACAGTTTGCGGCCGTCGATGGTCTGATGCTCGAGCAAACCTGCGGCGTCCCACTTGGCGAACTCGTCGTCCTTCAGATCCGGAATCTGCTTGCGGACGCGGGCCTTGGCCTCGTCTTCGCTCAGGGTGAAATCGATCAGGATGCGGCGCATGCGCTCGCGCTGGAATTCGAGCGCCTCGCGCGCCGATGGCGCGAGCCGATCGTCGGCAAGCGATTGGGCGATCTGCGTCTCGGCGGCTTTGAACTGGCCGGCATCGATTAGCGTGACGACCGCCGTCTGGTTATCCGCACTCGCCGCCGGCTCGCTGGCCCAGGCGAACGAGCCGGCAAACAGCGCGGCCATGAGCAACCCGACCCGGAAACCCGGGCGCGGCTGCCCTGGCGGGCGATGGTCGACTGGTCGCATGCTGTCCAACGTGCGGCTTCCCCACAAAAGCCCCCGGTAACGGCTGTGTAACATGGGGTTGTGCCCATCGTCAATAATTTATTCTTTTGATCTATGCTATAAGAAATACGTATTCCGCAGCGCACAACAGCGTGCTGGAATGGCGCACGGCGACTGCAGGGGAGTAATGACGATGAAACAGGCGTATTTACCTCGCCTTTGGCATGCGCTGCTGGCTGCGGCACTGCTGACCGGCGGCTGCGCGACGGCGACGATACCCGCACCGAGCGCACCCCCACCGCAAGCGCTGGCCACCGATACGCGCGGCGTTCCCGGCATCCAGAACGCGCAGCTGGACGCGGAGTACTGGATAAAGCGCCAACCGCATGCGGGCAGCATCGTGCTGGATCGCGCCGCCATCGCCGCGCAGAACGCGCGGCTGCAACAGACCGACGATTCCGTGCGCGATATCGAAGCCCTGCCCGACCGGCTCGACGGCGCACAGGTCAAAGCGTGGGTCGGCGATCTTTCCCAGCGCCCGAGCAGGACGCTGTACGACGAGCAAGGCCGCGAAGTGCCGGCGAAAACGTTGGATGCGCTGGTAAGGGATGCGCGCATCGACGCGGTGCCCGCCTCGCAAGCCACGCGTTACGGCCTAGTCGTGCATCGTGCCGCTCTGCGCACGTTCCCGACCCGGCTGCGCGTCTTCAGCCGCCAAGGCGATACCGATATCGACCGCTTCCAGGAAAGCGCGCTGTTCCCCGGCACGCCGGTGGCCATCGTCCACGAAAGCCGCGATCGCAAATGGTGGTTCGTGGCCAGCCCGCTGTACGCGGCGTGGATCGAAAAGGACAAAGTCGCCGAAGGCGGCAAGCAGGCGGTGTTCGAGTACACGCGCAAGACGCCGTATCTCGTCGTGACCGGCGCCACCGCGCGTACGGTGTTCACGCCCGAACAGCCGCAAGTTTCGGATCTGCAACTCGAGATGGGCGTACGCGTGCCGCTGCTGCGCGATTGGCCGGCCGACGAACCGGTGAACGGCCAGCATCCCTATTCGTCGCACGTGATCGAACTGCCGGTGCGCGGCAAGGACGGCGCATTGCAATTTTCGCCCGCGCTGCTACCGCGCAATGCCGACGTCAGCGCGGATTACCTGCCGCTGGATCGCGCCAATGTGCTGCGCCAGAGCTTCAAATTCCTGGGCGAACGCTACGGCTGGGGCCATTCCTACAACACCCGCGACTGCAGCGGCTTCGTGTCCGAGGTGTATCGCAGCTTCGGCGTCACCCTGCCGCGCAACACCAGCGACCAGAGCGTGAGCCCGGCGTTGAACCGGGTCCATTTCGAACCCGGCGACGGCCACGACAAGCGCGACCCCGTCGTGCGCGATCTGCAGGTCGGCGACCTGGTCTACATTCCCGGCCACGTGATGATGGTGATCGGCCACGACAACGGCATGCCGTACGTGATCCACGACACCAACGGCGGCTCGTGGCGCGGGCCGGACGGAAAAGTGATCGGCGGCAAGCTCAACGGCGTGTCGGTCACGCCGCTGTCGGTGCTGATGTTCAACGACGAACAGAGCTATATCGATCGCATCACCAACATTCAACGCATCCGCCCCTGACGGACCAGAAAAACAGATGAAAATCACCGAAATCAAGTTCGGCATGCTGCGGGTACCGCTGAAAACGCCCTTCAAGACCGCGTTGCGCACGGTCGAGACGATCGAGGACATCGTGGTCATCATCCGCACCGACAGCGGCCACGTCGGCTACGGCGAGGCGCCGGCGACGGCGGTGATCACCGGCGATACGCACGGTTCGATCGTCGAGGCGATCGACAAGTTCATCGCGCCGCGATTGATCGGCCAGGAGATCGCCAACCTCAACCGCATCACCCATCTGATCCAGACCGCGCTGGAAAAGAACACCAGCGCCAAGGCTGCGGTCGAGATCGCGGTCTACGACCTGTTCGGCCAGCTCTACGACGCGCCGTTGTACAAGATGCTCGGCGGCGGCGACCCGGTGATCACCACCGACATCACCATCAGCGTCGATTACATCGACAAGATGGTGGCCGATTCGATCGCCGCGGTCGACCGCGGTTTCGAATCGCTGAAGATCAAGGTGGGCAAGGACATCGGCCTGGATATCGAGCGGGTGAAAGCGATCTACGCCGCGGTCGAAGGCCGTGCCCTGCTCCGCCTTGACGCCAATCAGGGCTGGACCGCCAAGCAGGCGGTGTACGCGATGCATACCTTGGAGGATGCCGGCGTGATCCTGGAATTGCTGGAGCAACCGGTGAAGGCGCAGGACATCGACGGCTTGAAGTACGTCACGGACCGCGTCCATACGCCGGTGATGGCCGACGAGAGCGTATTCGGCCCGATGGAAGTGGTGGAATTGATCAAAATGCGCGCCGCCGACATCATCAACATCAAACTGATGAAGACCGGCGGCATCTCCAATGCGATCCGCATCGCCGACATCGCCGCGCTGTACGGCGTGGAGTGCATGATCGGCTGCATGCTGGAAACCAGCATCAGCGTGGCAGCGGCGGTGCATGTGGCGGTGGCGAAATCCAATGTGATCACCAAGGTCGACCTGGACGGGCCGTCGCTGAGCAAGTTCAACCCGGTCGACGGCGGCGTGATCTTCAACGAGTCCGAGATCTCGGTAACCGATGCGCCGGGACTGGGCATCCGCGAGATCCGCGGGCTGGAACCGATCCCGGTCTGAGCGAGCAGACGCCGCCATGCCGCCGCTGCTCAAGATCCGTTCCGAACGCGACCAGATGTCGGCGATCGAACGCCGCATCGCCGACTTCATCCTCGACAACGCGCACCTGCTGCGCGACTACTCGTCGCAGCAGTTGGCCAGCGCATTGGGCATCAGCCAGTCGAGCGTGGTGAAGTTCAGCCAGAAGCTGGGTTTCAAGGGCTATCCGGATCTCAAATATTCGGTCGGCGAAGCGGTAGCGCGCGGCACCGGCGGCGACGAAGACCGGCGTCCGCCTTCCGCGACCGACCATCCGCACGCTGCGTTGGCCGAATATCTGTGGCGGCAGAAGGCGCAAGCGGAAGAGGAAACCCGTCTGATCAATCCGCCGGACAAGATCGATGCGATCGCCGCCGCCATCGCCGGAGCGGGGCGCGTATTCGTGATCGGCCTGGATGAAGACGGCGTTGCCGCGCGCGCGCTCGCATTGAAGCTGTCGCTGCTGGGCATCCTGACCGTTCATCACTTCGACCCGGTGCTGATGGCCACCAGCGTTTCGGCCGCGAATCCGGGCGACGTGCTGCTGGTGTTCTCAGAACACGGCAACCAGGTCGCGCTGAGCCAGATCAGCCGCCAGTTCCACGAACGCAAAGGCAAAGTGGTCTCGGTCACCCGCCACACCGCCAATCCGTTGCGCGCGCATGCCGATGCGGCGCTGGTGGTATCCGCTCACGACGAACGCGCGCACATCGAACCGCTGTTGTACCAGTCGGCGCTGCAGCACCTGCTGGACCTGATCTTCGTGCTGCTGTGCGAAGGCGGCGAGCGGATGGCGCGGCTGGACGCCAATCGCGAACGCATTCAGCTTATGCTCGAGCCATGACGATATCTGCCGACCCGACGCAATCGCTTTTTCCCCCTTTGGAAAAGGGGGACACAGGGGGATTTGCTTTTGCCCTTAAAAGGCAAAGCAAAAGCAAATCCTCCCCGACCCTCCTTTTTCAAAGGAGGGAGATCCTCCGGATCGTTTCACTAGGTCTGGCGGCATCCATCGTCTTGATGGCGAGTGCCTGCAGTCATCACCTCACACGAAAAGACGATTCCACCGCGTGGGCCGATGCACGACAGATGGTCGTAGTGACCACCACCGGCTGGAACGCCACCGACGGCACGCTGCGCACCTTCGAGCGCGACGGCGAAGGCTGGCAGCAAGTCGGCGACGCCACGCCCGTCACCCTCGGCCGCTCCGGCTCGGCCTGGGGTTTGGGCCTGCACCCCGCACAAAGCGACGGGCCGAGCAAACGCGAAGGCGACGGTCGCGCGCCGGCCGGCGTATTCCGTATCGGCACGGCGTTCGGTTACGCCGGCACCGCGGACACTGCCCTGCCCTATGCCGCGATGCGTGAATCCAGCTATTGCATGGATGTCGTCGCTTCGCCGTTGTACAACCGCATCGTCGATGCCGACCGGGTGGGACAAACCGCAGTAGCGGGTTCGACCGAGCCGATGCGCCTGGATCTGCACAACAAAGGCGACCAGCGCTACAAAGCCGGCTTCGTCATCGAACACAATCCGGACGCTAAACCCGGTGCCGGCAGCTGCATCTTCGCGCATTTGTGGAAGGCGCCGGGCGAGACGACCGCCGGCTGCACCGCGATGGCGGAACCGGCGATGCAGCGCCTGTACGGTTGGCTGAAGCCGGAATCGCATCCGGTGTTCGTGCTGTTGCCGGAAGGCGAATATCTTCGCCTGAAAGAGGCATGGGACATGCCGCGATGAGGCATGCTCGCGTCTTGCTTAAGCCCTCCCCTTCAAGGGGAGGGTTGGGTGGGGATGGTTTCGGCTCGAGCCCATCGTCCGCCCCACCTCAAAACCATCCCCACCCCAACCTTCCCCTTGAAGGGGAAGGAGTGAACCACGCCGTCTGCCGAAGGATGCCTGCATGTCGTTGACCACCCGCGTATTACTGGCTCTCATCGTCGGCGCCGCCGGCGGACTGCTGCTGGCGATGTGGGATCCGGACGCGGCGGTCAAGGCCGCCGACGCGGTGCAACCTATCGGCCGGCTATGGCTGAGCGCGTTGCAGATGACGGTGGTGCCGCTGGTCGTGGCGCTGGTGGTGATCGGCGTCAACACCGCAAGCAATGCCGCGGCATCGGGCCGCACGGCGCGGCAGGCGATGATCGTATTCGTCGTGCTGCTGACCGCAGCGGCGGCGTTCACCGCGATCGCGGCGACCTTCCTGCTGTCCTTCCTGCCTCACGACGCTGCGCTGGCCGAACGCCTGCAAGCCTCGACGACCACGGCCGCAGCAGCCGCGCCGACGTCGCTGTCGGACTGGATCGCCTCGATCGTGCCCAGCAACGCCATCAACGCCGCCGCGCAGGGCGCGATGCTGCCGCTGGTGGTGTTCGCCCTGTTCTTCGGCTTCGCCCTGACCCGCATCGACGGCGAACGCCGCGGCCGCATGATCGATTTCCTGCAGACCATCGCCGACGCGATGATCGTGATCGTGCGCTGGGTGCTGTGGGCCGCGCCGCTGGGCGTGTTCGCGCTGGTGTTCGCGGTGTGCGCGCGGGTCGGCCTGAGCATGATCAGCGCGCTGGGCTATTACATCGCGCTGCAGAGCGTGATCTACCTGTCGGTGACGCTGTTGATGTATTTGGTCGCGGCCTTCTTCGGCAATGTGCCGGTGCGGCGGTTCGCCGCCGGCATCCTGCCGGCGCAGGTGGTCGCGGCCAGCACGCAGTCGTCGCTGGCTTCGTTGCCGGCGATGATCGAGAGCGCGCGCACGCGGCTGGGCTATCCGTTGTCGGTCACCTCGCTGGTATTGCCGATGGCGGTGTCGCTGTTCCGCATCAACAGTCCGGTGCAGTACATCAGCGTGATCGCGTTCATCGCATGGGTGTTCGGCACCGATCTGAGCGTGGCCCAGTACGCGGTGGCGGTGGCATTGTCGGTGGTGATCAGCATGGGATCGGTGGGCTTGCCCGGCCAGGCGAGCTTCATGGCCACCAACATGCCGGTGACGCAGGCGATGGGCTTGCCGGTGGAACCGTTGGGCATCCTGCTGGCGGTGGACACCATTCCCGACGTGTTCGCAACTTTAGGCAACGTCACCGCCGATCTGACCGCGACCGGCGTGGTCGCCAAAGGCGCGCCGCCGGATGCCGCGCCGGAGCTGACTCCGGGCGATTGAGCCTTTCATCGTAGCGAGGGCTAGCCGAGCCGCCCCGCGTCGCGGATATCGAAGCGATGCCTGTCCAGTTCGGCGATCAGAAGACGGCCGCCGATCGGTTGTTCGGATTGCGATCCGAGCACGCCGCGGACTTGGGCCTGCGCGATGCTGCGCATCAGTGCGAAGGCATCCGTTGCCGATGCCGGATCGCAGCCGCGCATCGCCACCGCCGGTGCGATGAACCGTCCGCGGATCTCGCTTCTGCCGAATCCATGCTCCCCCGGTCGCCGCGCATAGTGCACCGCGGACATTGTGGACATTGAAGACGACCACCCCGCCACCACGAGATCGCACGCTCCCAGTGCGTCGGGCGCCAAACCGCCGTGCACAGCCGCGGCTTCGACGCTTTGCCAGACATCGTCGACCCTTTGGCACAAACGAATATCGATCTGGTCGAAGTCGGCGCGCGGCAGCAGGAAGCAACCCGCGAACACTTCGATAAGGAAGGTATTGAGCCCGCGGCCGGCGACGATCGCGTTCGCGTGCACCAGCGGAATCAACTTGCTGATCTCGTAACCGCCGAGTCCATGCGGACTCAGCGCATAAGTATCCACGCCGATGAGCACCCGGTCCGGGGACACGAAGACGTTCAGCAGACTCATCCCTGTTCCACCCGGCCCGCGTCGAGCCCGTTTACGGAACGCCGCGCAGCCAAAGCCGCGCGGCTGATGGTCTATTGGAACGCCAGTTCCGTACGTCCGCTATCCGAAAACCGACTTGCTTCGGAATAACGCTAGCCACCGCTACCGGTGAGCCGATGCGCCCGTCGGAGCCGGCCTGACGCGCCGGTACCGCTGGATGCCCATGCCGATCAGCGTGAACGCGATCGTGAGCACGAGTATCGATTTGGCCGTCTTGTCGGCGATGGGCGTGGATAACACAGGCCCATCCAGCACAACCCACGTCAACAACGCGCTCATCGCCAGGGCCAGCGCATCGCTCGCCCACCCCAGCATTGCCGACCAGCGGCCGCTCACGATCACGGCGATGAAAAGCGGGATATTGAGCACCAGCAACGCCAGCACGCAGGGACCTTGCCACTGCAGGAACGCATCGGTGTAGGTAAGCGCCTCATAAGCCGCCGGGGCCGCGCCACCGCGCCAGAAGAAATCCAATATCCAACGCGGATCGATCAGCACGAGTATGCCGATCACGACGCCGATCAACGCCATCACCATGCCCGTGCGGCTGCCGGGCGAGAGGTCGCCCGAACGCGGCTTCCAGTTCGAAGCTTTCGGCGATCGGCGACGCGACCATGCCGCCATGCCGTACCAGGCGACCAGCATCCCCGGCCACCACAGCGAACCCACCAAGACGCCGCCAAACCATTGGCCGAGCTTTCCAAGGAATCCGTCGGTATTGTCCGGCTGCATGAACACCTGCAGCAGCCCGAGGCCCCAGATGACCGCCATGCCGATGACGGTCACGCGCAAGAAACTGCGCCCGTCCGCAGGATCGATGATGGTCAACGCCGTGCGATAGCGCGCGGCGACTTCCGCAGGCCGGCCGAAGGCGCCAAGGAACTCGATGGCCATCGGCGCATCGATATCGCGACCGGCGGCTTCGGCCTTGTCCTGCAATCCTTCGGCGATCAGCGCGCGCAGTTCGAACGCCACATCGTTGCGCTGCCTGCGCGGCAGCTGCACGGCCACATCGGTCACATAGGACTCGATCACTTCATTCGCGTTCATTTCAATCCCCCTCCAGGAGTCGACCCATCGCATCGTTCATGCCCTGCCACGACTCGGTGAGTTTTTTGAGCAGCTTCCGGCCGTCCGCATTCAACGAGTAATAGCGGCGCGGCGGCCCGTCTTCGATCTTCCATTCGCTCTTGAGCAAGCCCTGCGTTTCGAGCCGGCGCAGCAAGGGATACAACGTGCCCTCTTCGATCGGCAGCCCCTTGTCGGCCAAGGCCTGGCGCAACTCGTACCCGTAACGTGGCGCCCGCAGCTGCGACAGCGTGGCCAGCACCACCACCCCGCGCCGCAGCTCCAGCTCCAACTTTCCGAAAGCGTCCGTATCACCCATGGGCCGCACAGTACTGTGTCTCGCACAGTATGTCAAGCGGTTCCGATGAAGACGTTGTCGCCGGTCGCCGGGCCCGTCGCGCGCCCTCCGGCTGGCGCGGTCGGATCGCTGCCGCTGGAATTCGCCTTTCGTAGGGCGGTAGCTCAGCTGGGAGAGCGTCGCGTTCGCAAAGCCGACCGCGGGACATGATCGATGTCCAAATCACCTACCCGATCAAGCACTTGACCGACACCCGCCTTGAGCAGGTGTTTTCGTAAGTGAGCACGTATCCGGCCCGCAACGAATGGCCTGTAGATCTCGAATATCGCGTGGCGGCAGAGCGAATTGCGCCTGACGTCATATTTCTACGGCCGCTATGTCGCCGTGCTCCTATCCTGTGCACCGGATCGCGGCCGAGACCAAAACAGCGGGGATAGCGGTCGCCGAGGTTGCGCCGGTAGCCGAATCTCTTGGAAGGCAGGATTAGGCCTCCGAAGGCCGAAAGTCCAATATCAACTCTGTCTCGAACACGCTTTCGAACCCGGCGTATGGCAAAGGCTGTGCCTTGCGCACCCCATCCTCGATCGAACGTCTCCCCGCTTCGTCGTAGGGACATGAAGCCGATACCACGACATCGATCACACCGCCTCCGGGACGCTGATGGATCGTGATGCGACATGGCTCTCCCAACGCCATGGCCTCGGGGCGCGTCCAGGCGCGATCGATTGCTTCGTTCAATGCCGTGGCATAGCGTTCTGACAAATGCGCGTCGACGCCGCTTTCGCCGGATTCCGGAGATCGGGAGGCACTGCCGGACATCGCCGCTTCAGCGGCGGATTCGGTTCGTCCGTTTTTTTCCACGGGCGTCGCCGGCTGCAGCGTGGCCGTTGCATGCTCGGCGGAGTCGCGCGCATCCGCTTCCTTCACGACGGCCTTGGGTGGATCGGCGACGGCGTCCTGCGGTTCGACGGAAGGCCGCGGCTGTGTGGACGCCGGATGTTGCGGCTCAACATACGCCAATGCCTGCAACGCGCGCCTCATCGCCGGCGACAATGCGTTCGAATCGACCAACTCGGCTTCGATCACGCGCCCTTCTCCCGCGCCGCTCGCCGGGGCACTCCACCGCAGCCCGACGAACAGCATCGAGATCACCAGCACGTGAAAGGCTATCGCGGATAGCACGGCACGCCGGATGTCGGCCCGTGTTTCCCTTGCCCTCAAGCTGGGCGAAAGGGGGGCGACACCGAGTCCGGACACGCGAAAGACAGTTCCCATCTCCAGCGGCACCTCCCTGATCGCCTCGTTCATCGCATCGCTATTCAAGAAGGACGCTAGCCTGGACTGATTGCTTGCGACGCTAGAGCAAGGAGTAACAAGGTTCGTAAGGCTCAAATCGGGCCGCGACGATGCGGCCCTTCGTTCGTTGCGTCGTGCCGTGCGCCCAACTGCAATCGCTCATTTACTTTGGAATCCATTTCACCGTAAGTCCCTCTAGTTCACTTGCGGATGCCTCGATGAGCTTCTCGGCATCGATGATGTAGGCGTGCCCGCCTTCATTGATCACATTGAAGAATCGCCCCCCATTGGCTTGTATCAATCCACGCGTTCCCGGGCCCATTTGCGTTGCGGTTGCCAGGATTTGTTTGGCCGTGGCACGTTGCGCCTCTATGCCATTCAAACGCTTGAGAACGCTCTCCATCGGGCTGCCGGCCAACCGCGCCTCCGCCGCCAGCGTGGGCACCATGCCTGTACTCGAAGGCGCAAGGTCAAAAGCCTTCTCGCCAACAACGATACCGCCATCGATCACGTCGATTCGCCGCATGATGCGAGCGAGCGCACCAGCGCGTTCCGCGCGAGCCAGGTTCGCGGCCATTCTCGCAGCACGCCAGGCTTGGAACGCAGCTCTCACGCCTCTGATCGCGCCGCCGATGCCGTTGATGATGCCCATCGAGGTCCCGATGGAAGATCGAATCGCATACCCCAGCGGATTGCATTCGGCGCGGTTGAGTTCGGTGCCGATAGGATCCACGCCATATCCTGTCGGCATCTCGCTGTAACAGATGTCCGAATCGCGCAGGCAGTACAACGGCTTCGTGCCCGCACCGGCGAGCTGACCTTGTGCGGAAAGAGCCGCGCCCGGCACATCGGACGCGGGCGACGCGCCTGCGATCGATGTCGGCGTTGTCGGCGCTGGCGGCCGCGGCGGGGCCACATTTCTTTCTATGCTTCTCGGATCGCGGCTACCGGATGGATTGCCCTGATGGTGCGGGCTGCCACAACCGAACTGCCCGCAGCCGCTTCCGCCCCGAGGGTCGGATGGAACCACCACCACCGGCGGTCCGCCGTTGCCGCCGCCGCCACCCCAGCCATCGGTACCGCCGCCGCAGTAAGGGCATTCCTCCTCGAATCCGCTGGGGTCGACGAACCGCAGCGGATTGTTGCTGACGTAGGCATAGCCGTTGCTACCAGGGAGCGCGAATGGATCGGGCGTAAGGAAACGCGCATTGATGGTGTCGTAGACGCGGCCGCCCATATCGACGAAGCCGAAGTCTGTATCGTCCTGGTGACCAGCGAATCCCTCGGCGAGCGACGGGACGTCGATAGCGATCAAGCTACCCGACCCCCAGTTCGTCGCGCTGCGCAGCATGCCAAAAGTGCTGTAGCTGCGCTGCGTTTTGATCTGCGCCTTGAAGCCAGCATCGGCCACGTTCCGGGTCACGGTATCTATAGAGCCCAGCGGATCCGTATGCGGATAAAGGGTGCGTTGCTGGCTTAGCACGCCGTTCTGCTCGGTGAAGTTCAGGATCGCCGCGATCCCATCGGGCGCAGGCACTTTCAAGCGGTGTTGGATAGCCTTGCCGGCGCCCGCTTCCTGATAGCGCTCGTACACTCCGAACGCTTCGGTGGTCGTACCCCGCGTGAACTTGGCGTTTGACACTTTAGAGACGCGATCGCCCGCAGGGCTGTAAACGAACGAAGCCAATTCGTTGCCATTTTGGTCGCTGATCGTGGCGGGCAGATTGAAGTCGTTGTAGCGGATGACTTGCGCCTTTGAGTTCATCTGAACCGTGCCGCGCAGCACCTGGTTGCCGACAGCGTCGTACCTGCCCCGCCCGTGACCGTAGGAATGGCCCATAACCAGCCCAGTCGATCGTGCAAAGCAGAGATGTCGTGGGCGGTGGCCCGTGAACTGTCACCCAATATGCGAAGTCCTAGGGCCAAGCATCGCACTCGACCCAGATCGACCCGAAGTCACAAAGCCCTCAACGAATCCTTACACTTTCAGGCATCTCAGCTGGCCTTATTGACCAGCCAGTCGACCAGACCAAGCTTCACTACCAGCTTGGCAATGCTGTCGCGGCCGATCACGTAGATACCTTCCACATCGGTGCGCAAAACTGCGTCGGAGTTATGCACGTAGAACATTTTTGAATCCGATGCGCTCACCTGCTTCCCTTATGTATTCGTTGAGCTGCGCCTGCGAAGAGTTGGCCTTCACTTGAGCGAAGGCGCGTTCGCCGGTGAGAGGGAGCTCAAGATCCAAGTCGATGGTCTTCTCGGTTCCGCCTATGCGATCAACCCGTCGCCAGCCGCTCCCTGACATCAGCAGGTCCGCAAGCACTTCGAAGTCCTGCCAAGTCAGGTTTCCAATCAATGGTTTAACCGACTCCTCCAACATATCACGCGCCCGCTCCAGAGCTTCGACTTCTGGCGTGCGCTCACCATTGATCCTGCGCAAGAGCTTGTCTGCGGCACGCACTAGGCAGGTGGTGCCTTGAAACATGGCCACCATGTTGACATCGCCTGGCAGCGAGCTTCGGGACAAGCGCACTCCGCGGTAATCCAGGTTTGACCAATGTCCCTTAACGCGACGCGTGCTGGTCTGCCTCTCGTCATCTGACACTGGCATCGGCTCGCCGGGCTCCAGGAAACACCAATACAAGTCGCCGGCATAGAAGGTCACCCAAAGCGTGCTGCCATCGTCTTCATAGTATGCCCGCAGTGCGTTAGTGGCCGTTGTAGCCTTGCTCTTGGTTCTTCGCAAAACCGCGGCATCTCCCACATGGTCAGCGTCAAGCCAATCATTCCAGATCTTGTTCCAGTCGCCGCGCCGCATGTCTTCCAGCTGTCCTTTGTGGCCAGATTGGAAACCGAAACGCAATGACTGATCGTCCCGAATGCATAACTTTTCCCACTCCCCACCATTCCCAAGCTTGATGAAACGAACCGATGAAGGTCTCAGCGGGAATTCGATTGGCATATGCATAGGATCGTCCATTGACGAGCAAACAGAACGCTTCATATCGCTGGCGGCCAGCGACCATTCATAGCGAAGGGTCGTATTCGATCTGCTACGAAATCGGGATTCTCAGATGGTCGAACTCTCGATAGTAGTCTCGGATATCTTCATCCAGCTCTACCAATCCCTGCTCGGAGATGCGGAGCTTCCCGTAATCGTATAGAGCGTGTAGGTCTCTCCTTAGAAGAAACCCATCCTCAGCCCGGTTGTGTCCTAGCTTCCAACTTCGACCCTTGCGATGCGCTGCTTCGAGCGCCTTTTCGACGTCACAACCGCTGACTATGCAACGCCCCCGGCAAGCCTCGAACACCCGGCGACGGAAAGCGGCCTGATCTGGCCGAACCGCAACACTTGCGAAACGGGCTGCTTTGACTGCTAACGAAGGCCCGTCTTTATCATCGATTTTGGCCAGCTTCGCTTCTGGCTGCGCACTCCAATATTCGTAAAGTTGAGTGCGCTCAAGACCGTCGTTCTCAATTCCAAATTCATTAGCGAGCCCAGCCGAACATACACGCGAATTTTTGCCCACGATAAGCGCCGTCAAGATTGGCTCTCCTCGATCCCTTGCTCCATGTCCCAGTTGATCCATGGCATGCCGCAGGCTAAAACGGTCGATATTAAAGACCATCATCACGTCGCTATAGGTTACAACTCCCCGACTACGGGCGACCACAATCAACCAATCGCGGATGGCAGGCAGCTTTTCCTTGTAACTAGCCGGTAGCTTTCGCCTCTTGACTAACGATTCGAGCGGCTCGTTCTTCAGCAGCCTTACGAGGCGAGGCTTCACACGAGCTCCAACGTTCGTCGCCGGCTTTAGGCCTTGGATCCAAGGCATCCCCATTTCATCTAAAACCGCTGAAATATTTTGCATCCGATACTCAAAGGCCTTATCGGCCCGCCCGAAACGCCCCGCGAGATCACGATAGACCTGCTTCTTTGAGTAGCTAACGCCCGAGGCTTCCAGTCGAGCCATTTCACGATAGGCGTCCACAGATGCCGAAAGTTCCGCGTCGCTCCATTCTTGTCGCATTAGCCCACCCTCTAGCTACCCTCGCCTAGGGGCGATCTAACCATCCTTGCCACTGCCCCTCCCAAGGAAAGAGCTCTGGGACCGCTGATCTATGGCTCTCGCATCATTGGAAAATTTCATACACATCCCTGCCAACTGCCAACATATTCACGCCTGGGGTGACGCGGTCGGCAAGCTTAACTCCGAACTTTTCTGCGGTTGCGGGAGCACATGCTTCGGTTACATCCATGATAATTTGCTTGTCAATCTCTATTGTCAATTTTTTCCTTTCGTCGAATTTTCTTGCTAATCAGCGCCATATACACGGCACGACAAGACCAAATTGCAACTAAACCAAGCGCCAAGATGACGGCATCTTCCGCATTTAAAGCGGATCTAGATTGCAGCTTGTACCCGAGATAAATCAAGGCTCTGACAAAGATCGAGCCTAGAGCCAATACCGCTATCCAACCAATTATTTTCATATGGGCCCCATCGTTTCAGTTGCAATCACATGGATCGGAGCTTTCACTAGCATCTTTCGCACCCTTCATAATATCGAGGACATTCTGATCGGTTGCCTGTTTGACGCTCATTGCGCGGATGCCTCGTAGAGCACCACTAAAAGAAAGCACCTTCGAAGCAGTCCTACCGATATTTGCGCCATGCGCACCCAGAAGAAAACCACCAACTACTTCGAAACCGGTGGGCCTATCCTTCCCATCAATAGCGCTAGCCGTTGACATCGCTCCATCATAAGTAGTTGCAAGCCCCAGCGTTGCAGCACTCAAACCACCCACGCTAATTTCTTCGGAGCCAACAGCCGCACCAAGTATTGCGGTTGCGCCACCACCAACGACCTCCCCCACACCCAATCCCATATCTGCAATCCCGAACGCGACTCCAACATAGTCGACGCATAGTCCATACGGATCGACAGCCACGATCGGGTTGCCGCTCACATAAGCATACGTATTCGCGCCTCCCAACAATCCAATTGGATCGGATTGCAAGTAACGACCGATTGCCGGAACGTAATCGCGATGATAATTGTGCCAGTTGCCTGTCTCGGCATCATAATACTGGCCAGGGAAGCCCAAGTTCAGCCCACCGATACTATTGGTTGTAACCGTGCGATCAAAAGCGTAGTTACTTGCTTTCCAGACTATGGACTTAGCGCTATTTGTTGCACTCTCAGGCCGTCCAAGCTGGTCGTTATGTAGGAAATACAACTGACCGCTACGCACGATAGCAATGGGCTCATTACCTAAGCGTAGATAATGCGACCAGCCCGGACCATTCCAATCGTACTCCACGACCAACTGCCCATCCAAACCATACATGTATCCATTGGCCTTGGGTGCGCCCTGGCTTTTATAGGTGCGTTGCCCGAGAGCATTGACCCAATAACTTGTCGTCACTCCCGAATTAACTGCTGATGACAAGCGATTAAATGAATCGTAGTTATAGGTAATGTCACCGACCGAGGTAATATTGCCGTTAGGGTTGTGTATAAAAGTACTAGCGCGCGGCCCGTCGATACCGATCAAACGGTTGCTATTCGCAGCAGTTGCATAGATATCCGTCAAACCACCCCAAGCATGACTCGTCCGATTGCCCGTTTTGTCGTACAAGAGGGTCTGGTTGGCATTGGCTGCGACGACCGAGGTCAACTGTGACAACGGGTTATACCCGTATGTCTGGGTCAGGCTGGCATTGGCCGCATTGGTGATCTTGGTGATGGTGTCGTTAGCGTTGTACTCCAGCGTCAAGCTCTGGATCACGCTACTGGCATTCATAGTGCTGATGCCCGTCAACCTACCGTCGGTATCGAAGTTGTACCCCCGCTTCAAACCATTGCCATAGGTGAGACCGACCAATGGGCCAAATGGCTGATAGTTCATATCCCCGGCCACGGTTTTCACGACCCCGCCGACGGTGGCGGTCATCGTGGTCATTCGGCCACCTTCGTAGGCATAGCCGACGGCAACATTGCCCGGATAACTAATGCCCGTCAGTCGTCCCAACCCATCGTAAGCGAAGGCCTGGTCGAAGGCGATCGCACTGCTCCCGATTTTTTGTTTCTGAGTCAGCAACCAGCCATATGGTGAGTAGGTGTAGTCCAACTGACCTTTAGGATCGACCACTTGGCAAAGCAACCCTTTGCCACCAGTGCACGTGTCGTAATTGAAGGTATGCGTTTCGCTTCCGGTTGTAATGGTCTTGATTCGACCGAGCCCATCAGGCGTGTATGCCGTTACCACGCCATCGGCGCGGGTCATCTGGGTTCGATTGCCGAAAGCGTCGTACGCGAAGGTGGTGACGCCACTATCCGGACTGGTCTGCTCCCAAAGTTGGCCGAAACCGTCGTATTCGTAAACAGTGGAGACGTTGCGCGGGTCGATGACTTTAGTGACCAGATCACCTGCGTCGTACTCGAACTGCGTCACACCCATCCCTGGATCGGTCGAGGTCAACACCCGATTCAGGGCGTCGTACGTCATCAACGTCTTCTTGCCGAGCGAATCGGTGACTGCACGAATGTTGTCGGCAGGGTCGTATTCGAATTTCACGTTCTGCCCGTGCTCACCGCGACGGGCGCGGATGCGACCAAGCTCGTCATAGTCAATAAAGACGCGGGAGGTCACCAAGGTCTCCCAGGATGGCGGATTCGGATCGTCCGGGTTCGGTGGTTCGTAACAATCTGGATAAGGATGGCAAGCGTTCGGTGTCATCGTGCCATCGTCGGGCACCTGCGCCATCAGGCCGCTAGACTCCACCGGGTATTCGATGCCGGTCTCGATCACCGTGACATCGCCGTTGAGATTGTAGGTGAACTTACGGAAAGCGACTGGCGGCGGCGGGGGCGGCTGCACTTCGACAGTCACATTGGTAGTGTTGGGGCCTATCCAGGCCACCCCTTCACGCAGCATGCGCCATTGGAAATTGTAGGCACCATCGGTCGAAGGCGCTGTCACGTTGAAATTAAAGGTAGCTGTTGCTCCAGGCGCGATGCTCGAGGGGAGCGCGACACGGGTCAAGCCCCATGTCGTATTGTTGTTGACGGAACCCAGCTTGTAGTTGTTTGCGGTGGTCCACGTCGTGGTGCCGCTGTTCTTCATTTTGATGCTGACGGGATAGACCTGTCCTTCGGTCATCGTGGAAGGAACCGTCTGGCTGACAAAGGTGGCGCCATCCGTTGGCGCAGGCTGGACCGTAACGACGACATTCGGCGTGAATACGCCAAACCAAGCTACGCCGTCCCTCACCATCCGCCATTGAAAGTTATAGCTACCGGCTGTGCTCGGTGCCGTGACGTTGAAGTTGAAGGTAGCGGTTTGCTGGGGTGCGATCGAAGTTGTCAACTCGTCACGGCTGAGGCCCCAAGTCGTATTATCTAATGGATTAGCCGATCCAAGCTTGTAGTTGTTGGCAGCAGTCCAGGTAGCGGTGCCCCCATTGATCATTCTGATCGTGACGGGGTACGTGAGGCCGGCCACCATAGTGGTGGGAACGGTTTGGTCTACGAAACCGGCACCGTTTACGGGTGTTGTTGGCGGCGGATCGCCCGGATCTTCTGGGCAGTCCTGGCAAACTCCATTCGGGGAGACCTCGCCTTCGATGCTCTCCTCCCCGAGGGGGGATGATGCCCCCGTCAAGCTGGTCACTTGCGCTGCGTATGGAGAATTCGGCTCGTTGCGTGTCGTCTTGATCAGCCGGTTGTTATTGTCGTAAAAGAAGTTGGTTGCCGGCATCAGTGCGGCCGGAGGGGCGATCTTGGTCAGACGGCCACGATTGTCGTACGTATTGGTCGTGGTATAGCTGCCGCTGCCGACATGCATCGTTTCTGTTACGACAAGGCCTCGCGCCTCGTAGGTGTAATCGACCACGCCACCGTTCGCGTTGGTTACGCGCCCCGGCTGACCTAGGCCATTGTGGTTGGTGTAGGAGATTACGTGTCCCAGCCCGTTCTTGACAGAGATCAGGTTGCCAAGCGCATCGAACTCTTCGGTAACGGCGTCGGTCGTTCCACTTCGAGGCCCATCTACGGTCCTAGTTTTCAGCATCCCATTCGCATGAGTGGTATAGCTGTAAGTCGTGGCGCGAGACTGACCTTCTTCTCCGTTCACATTGAGATTCGTTACCGTAACGCTGCCAAGGCGCTGGTTAGTCAGATACGCGTAATCCGTCTGCCGATAGCCGACAACCGTCTCTCGTGCTATCCGGTTCTTAGCGGTATCCCACACATACTCGGTCACGCGCTCTTGCGGCGTATCTAACGCCTGCGTCTTCTTCAGCAACTGACCCTTTGCGTTGTAGTCGTAGTCAGTTTCGACGTCATTGAAGTCGGTCAGGATATCTTCGTAACCGTTTAGATCATAGGTGTAATCGCGATACGTCGCGTTCGGGCAGTAAGTCGAGGGTTGACCGGTTTCGGATTGAAGCTTGCCGTCCTTGAACTCGAAGGTGGTTACCTTGCCGAGCGGATTGGTATGCACGACCGTTCGGATGCCATTGGCATCGGAGTAAACAAATGTGTTCTTGTCGGCGCTGCCGGTGTGTTCGCTGCGGTTAGCGCGGCCTCCCGTGTCGTAGCCAAACGTGGAATAGCGAACACCATTTAGGCTCTTTCCCGTTAACTCGGTGCCCGTCAGCTCATAGTGATAGGTGGTGGTGGTTGCCGGCGTTCCAGGCTGAACCGCCGTCGTAAGCAGCGCGATGGTGCTTTTGTAGGTATAACCGTAATTGAAGGTATTGTTCGCCGGATCGACGACGCTGGTAACTACGTCGCCTGTCCAGAAGAATTGCACTTTGCGGCCAGACGTATGCACGGCCTGAGACAACTTACCTCCGGAGTAAACAAATGTGATCCCGATCCCTTGTTGATTCTTCAGGCTCGTGACTTGACCAGAAGCGTTATAGGTTTCTACGGCGTCGTTTTCGCCATAGAGGACATATCCGCCGCTTCCGTCTGAGACGATCCTGGAAACGGATTCGGCCTTGCTTTCATACCAACCCGCGCTTGGCGTGGTCCGGTAGAGATAATTCACTGTGCGGCCGTCGTTCCGATAAGCCGCGATAAGCTGCCCGTCCGGCGTCTTGACCAGCTTGGCGTCAAAATTGCTGATCCAGTTGTAACCGAATAAGCCCTTGAATCCCCAATATCGGTTGTAGCTTCGTTTTAGGAAAAGAGGTATTTCGCCGGAAGTAACGAAATCTGTTTCCGGTTCAATCTTGTTACCGGTAGCCACTATGATCGGGTTCCCTTTGCAGGGAACTTTTGAATTGGCGTCTTGGCCATTCGGCGTCACTGTGCCTGGGTTACCGACGAACTCGCCGCCCGCACCTACATCTCCCACAAAGGTTTCCCTACCCCCTGTGCCTATGGTCAAGTAGCTAGGCCAATCACCCAGCCCTCCGGACCCAGTGGCTACGCTGGGATCAGCCCTACACATATCGCCGTCCCAGGTATGACCCGCCGGACAGTTGTGGACTACCGCATTGGCCGGAGCAGATACCACGAGCAGAAAAGCCACGAAAATACATGCGGCATAGACGCGCTGAAGTCCCTTCATTTTCCCCTGTTCCTTTTTCAGGACGCCGATGGCGCCCTCCCCAGCGTTAACGATCTTCTGCCCTGATGGTCACGTCAAGCCCCCACCCCCTCACTCAGAAAAAGTGAAGTGCGTCACATTTCATGAGGCCGCATGCATACATGGGCGAACTGAGCTGGCGATAGGCCCCCTAGGGGCTTTTGGGGCCTGACAAAGTTGTAATGGAGGAGCCATTCGTCCACAGCTAACTGGACACGATCAAGGCACGCGAACGAGTCGCGCTCGAGGACGTCGTAGCGAACACATTTGTTGAAGTTTTCAACGAATGCGTTATCAGTGGAAGTGAAATAGCGGGAGTGAGTCCGCCTGATGCCCTTTGCCTGCAAAAAGGTCTTGTACGCAACGCTTTTGAACTCGGTTCCATTGTCACTGCGAATCGCGGCCGGTTTTCGTCCGGCCTCTAGAAACACGCTGATGCGCTCAATTGCGGCTTTTGCGCTTCGCCTGGCAACGACCTTAGCGAATAGACCCTCGCGGTTGAAGTCGTCTACGCCAGTAACGATCCAGAAGACGTTTCCATCGGCAAGCTCACCTCGCATAAAGTCTATCGACCACATTTGATTCAACGCCGACTGTATGGGCATGCGAGTGCGTGGC
>CADECF010000021.1 GCA_902825775.1 uncultured Lysobacteraceae bacterium | reverse complement strand
GCGGATGGCCCGAAGGGCATGCCGCAGGAGCGGCATGTCATCCAGTGACTTTGCTCTGCTCTTTGTAGAGCGGGGCTTGCCCCGCTGCTTTGGCCCTTATACCGCCATCATGGCGCGCCGGGACCCAGGCCCGACGGGGCCGGTAAACGACGGTGCGACTCGCGCCATGGAAAAAAGCTTCCGGCTGCGCCGGGTCACTTTCTTTGTTGGCCCAAAGAAAGTAACCAAAGAAAGGGCCCGAAGCTTATGTGATTCGTTGCGTCTGAGAGGTTCGAGGGGCCCTGGTTTTCGTCGTGGTTGACCTTCTTACGCAGGTATTAGATTTTGATTCGCAGCGTCTGCGGTGATGTGGCTTTTGTGGATTGGCGCAAAGAGCAAAGCAAAGCCACTTGTTCTCCGCCTTTGCTTTGCGGGGATGACGGTTTCAAGGTAGGAGATCGCGCCTGTGATCGAAGCATGATCAATGCTCTGGATACAACAGGGTGATCGTGAACCTCACACCCCAATCGGGCCCGTCGCCGGGCGTCTCGAAGAAATAACGCACGCCGCCCTGCAAGCTCAGCATTTGCCCGCCCCAGCGCGTGACTTTGGCATAGCCGACGTTCAAGGGGACGTTCCATTTCTCGCCCTTCCAGTCGTAGCTCGATTCGAGGTTGAAAGAGAGCGTGCGGCCGCCGGGAAACTGCTTGGCCAGGAACGGTTGCAGGAATGTGCTGCTGATGTCGGCGCGGTCGTCGTCGCCGGCGACGGACCAGATGTGGTTGACCAGTGCGCCGTAAGTCCAGCCTGCCGACGTCTGCTTGAGCGCCAACGCGCTGGGGCCGATGCCCCATTTGTCCGCGCCGAGCAGATCGTCGCTGGCGGCAGGCAACAGGAATACGGGCCCCGCGCCCCATATCCAGCCGCTGGAAGTGGGTTTTTTCGGCGAAAAGAACAAGGTGGGCGTGATGTCGCCGAAGCCGAACTGGCTGCCCGATTCGCCGAAGATGTCGTCCTGATACAGCACGGGCACGATCACGCGCGCGATCATGTTCCAGTCGTCCGAGATCGGCTTGGGAATCACCGGCTGTATGTTGAGGTATTGCTTGGTGCCGTTCTCCGCACCGATGTTGAAATCGGCGTTGTACTGCAGAGGTACGCTGATCAGCGACGCGACCGGATTGGACAGCTGTTTGGCGAGTTCGTCCGCGCTCTGTTGCGCATGCGCGATGACGGGACACGCGGCCCAGGCCGCGACCGCGAATCCATATCGCCAGCGGTATCGGATCGGCATGCGGACTCCTGTCGTGCGGCGATCGAACGCCTTGCCCCGACATTGCGCCGCTAGCTTGAGCGCCCACAAGGGAATTTACACCATAGTGGGATAGGTATTTTTACCGAAGCCGCGCCGCAGGCGGCTCAGCCGGCATCGGCGAGCGGCGTGTCGATGCTGAAACGGACTTCGACGCGCGTGCCGCCGGCAGGCCCGCGGGCGATGCTGAAATTCCCGCCCAAGGCTTTGGCGCGCTCTTCCATGCTGATCAGCCCGAGACTGGGCGGCGGCGCGTGCTTGATCTCCGGTGCGTAACCGATGCCGTTGTCGTCGATGGTGAGCGATATCTCATCCCGGTGGCCCTCGAGCAGGATGTGGGCGAGCGACGCATGCGCATGCTTGTCGATGTTGTTGACCGCTTCCTGGACGATCCGGAATAGTCCCAACTCCTGGGCTCCCGACAAAGGCGGAAGGTTGCGGGTCGAGCAATGCAATCGCAGCGCTCCGCCGGCGTTGTGCTTTTCGCACAGGCCTTCGATCGCGCTGGCCAGGCCGGTGAAGCGCAGGATGCTGGGATGAAGTTCGTGCGAAATGTCGCGAATGTCCCTGGAAATTGACACTAGCTGTTCCTGCACGTCCTCGATGGACCCGCGATGGACCTGATCGAGTTCGCGCTTGATCGCGCTCAACTGGATCGAAACGGCCGCAAGCGACTGGTTGATATCGTCGTGCAGATCCCTGGCGATTCGCGTCCTTTCCTCTTCCTGAACTACCAGCATCCGTCCGGTCACCTTGCTCAGCCGCTGGTAGGCCCGCTTGAGCATCAGCCGGTTCGTCATCCGCTGTTCCGCCATCACCGCAAGGAACAGCAGCGAAATGGCCGTGCCGATCGCCCAGAATTGTGCGCTGAGGATCGTCTCCGCCATGTCGGATACGGCGAACGGGCCGTAGCCGCCGACGCTCATCCGCATGCATAGGAATGCGACGACGAGCATAGCGACCGACGACCCCGCGACGCCGAATGCGGCCAGCGCCCATACGAGCAGAGGGATCGGCGCCAGGATCAGCAGCCGTTTCACCATGATGTTGTCCCAGGGGAAGTTCCAAGTCAGCCATAGCAAGCCGGCGAGGAGCGCGACTGCGACGACGCTGACCGCGCTCGCCGGGTTCCTCCGCTCGGGCTGCTTAGCCACGCTCGCCAAGCCGACGACGGCAGGCACGATCAGTACATAACCCAGGCTGTGCGCCAACGCCACGTTCAACCAGTCGCCGATGTACGGGTTCAGATCGTTGCTGCGGGCGATCGTCGTCACCCACCATGCGCTCGCCGCAGGCAACAGCAGGCAGGCGAACAGGAAGAAGCGGCCGATGTCCGCGAAGCTCTCCATCAGCGACGGGCCATCGCGGTAGCGCAGCAAGACCGTCGCCGTCGCCGCGACCAACAGATAATCGCCGCCTACCGTGATCAGCACATCCCACGGCGAAATGCGGAGCGTCGACACCGCCAGCACGCCGAGCAACGAACCGATCAAACAAGCAGGCCATTGCGCGCGCGGCAAGAGCAGCAAGCCGCACAGCAGCGTCGCGCCGGGCAACCACACCATGTGGGCTTTGGGCGCCGGCACCCACACCGCGACCGAGAGCAGCTGCGCGATCCAGCCGGCGCCGAAAAGCGCCGCGCCGGTCATCAGTTGCCGCTGTGCGTTGCTTGTGGCCATTGCGGTCGCCAAAGCTATCGGGTCGTAACGCTTGCGGAGCGGCATGCCGGACCGGCTCGCGGGATCGCGTTCCGCCGTCGAACAGATTTCGGACTTACGCTCGCGCAAGAGCCCCCGATGCTCGGTACGCTTCGATACTCCGGGCGTGTGCCGGAATTTCACTTGTCCTTCACATTTCCGGACGAACGCTGTATGCGTTCGAATCGAAATCTATGCCGGTTGCCGCCTCGGTCGCTATCCGGATTCCGTCTTCCTACGGGTGAAGCGGCATGGTCGATCTTCCTGTCCTCTATCTGCGCTCGGTCGTAGACGGCTTCGATGCGGAGGCTTTGCTCGGCGTCGTGCGCGATACGCGTTTCGAACAGCGCCTGCTGGGGCCGGGCCATTTCCGGGCTTGCTTGCAGCGTGTGGTGTTTCCGCATTTCAGCCTCGATAGCGGCGCTTATTCGCTGCCCATCTTCGCCAGCGGCAGTTTCGGCAAGGGCGTGGTCTCGTTGGCGTTGGCCTTGTCGTGCAAGGAGCCGATGTGGGCCAACGGAAGGCTCGTCGAAGCCGGCCAGGTGATGGTTTTCGCCGAAGACAGCGAGCTCAATGTAAGGCCCGGCGCTGGCAGCTGGCGTTGGGCCGTGCTGCTGATAGAACGCGAGCGGCTGCAACAAGCGGCCGAGGAGCGGTTGGGGCGCGCATTGGCGATTCCGCTCAGCGGCTGGTATTGCAGCGACACGCCGCTGCGCGCGGCGAGCGCTTTGTGCCGCACGGTGCGCACCGTGCTCGAAGACGCCTCGCATTGGGGGCCGGCAGCGACCGAGGAGAGGATCGCCGCGCAAGGTTCGCTGCTGCTGAGCGCCTTCCTCGATGCGGTGGGCGGCGACCGTTCTTCGCCGGGTCTGCCGGTGCGGGGCCAGTGGATGGTGAATCGGCGCGACGAAACCATCAGGAAGGCGGAGTGTTTCCTCAAGGCGCAGTTGGACCGGCCTTTCGACAGCCAGTCGCTCGCGACGATGTTGGGCATCGGCGAACGCAGAGTGGAGCGCCTCTTCCATGAAGCTTACGGCCTGAGTCCCAGCCGCTGGCACCACATCGCCAGACTCAACGCGGCCAGGCTTGCGTTGATGCAGGCCGAGCGTGGGGGGCGTGTCACCGAGATCGCCTCGCGTCTGGGCTTCGCGCACCTGAGCCGCTTTTCCAGCGAATACCGGCAGATATTCGGAGAGTATCCGCGCGATACCCTGCGGGCCTAATCGCGCCTATTGCCGCGATTATTGTTATCGCGGCGTGATGCGTTGGCCGTATCGCGGCGCGGGTTCGGCCTGTTCCCAGCAGGTACTGCGTTCTATACGCGGATGGCGATAAGTAGATTTACCTAAGCCGTCGTTATGTGTGCCGCGAAGCGTTCGTCGACGGAATGATTCGAGGATGCATGACCCTTGGCATCCGCCTTGCGGCGCTATGGCGGTAATGCGGCGGGGATAGTATCGTCGGCGACAAAGGCGGGCGAACAGGGGCGATCGCAGGCAAGTCCGTTACGGGGGTAACGCTCACGGGGAGCACTACCATGAGTGCTTTGCTTGAATCGTTTCACTGCAACCATTCGCCGTTGCGGGTTCTCGTCGCCGACGACCACCTGTTGGTGGCGCAAGGCGTAGAACGGCTGCTGCTGGAGTGTTTCGAAACCGTCGAGCTGGTGTCGTCGGGCGAAGATCTGATCGCCTCGGTGCGCCGCGAACGGCCCGATGTGGTGGTGACCGACATCAGCATGGCGGGCGTCAGCGGAATCGACGCGATGAAAATCCTGCGTCAGGAAGGCTATGCGATGCCGTTCGTATTCCTGACCATGCATTCGGATTCTTTGATCGCCGCCGAAGCGGTGAAGGCCGGCGCCAGCGGCTACATCCTCAAGACCTCGGCAGGCGATGAGCTGGTGCGCGCCATCCGGGAGGTCGTCGCCGGCCGCACCTACGTCACGCCGACCTTGGCCGTGCACGCGATCATCTCGTCCGAACGGCAGCACTACAATCTGACCGACAAGCAGCATCGGATACTGCAGTTCGTGGCCAAAGGCCTGCGTTCGAAACAGATCGCCTACGAGTTGGGCGTCTCGGTGCGCACCGTCGAATCGCATAAGTACGCCATCATGCAGGAGCTCGGCGTGCACGACACCGTGGAACTGGTGCGCAAAGCGGAGCAGGAAGGCCTGATCGGCGCTTGAGTTTCGCATCTTCGCCTGCGACCGGCTGCGATAGCGTTCCCGAAACCCGTACCTGCTGGTCGCGCAGCAAGTAGATTTACTTGGCCGGATACGGTTGTTTTCCTATGTCGGTCCGCGCCGCGTCGGAACACCATTCGGTCGAACGTGAACCCTTGCGAGCATCATGAGCCGTGTGCGCGTCCTTCTGGCCGAAGACGGTCCGGCGATGGCCAAGCAACTGCTTGCGCTGCTTTCCCAGGAATTCGAAGTCATCGGCACGGTCGCGGACGGCCTTTCGCTGGTCAACGCCGCACGCCGCATGGATCCCGATGTGGTGGTGACGGACATCTCCATGCCCGGCCTCGACGGCCTGGAAGCGGCCAACCAACTCCGGCGCGAAGGCGCCGAGTTGCGCGTGGTCTTCATCACCGTGCATTCCGACAGGCGGCTCGTGGAACGGGCCATGAAACTCGGCCCTTGCGGCTACGTGCTCAAGTCGGTGGCCGGTGAGGACCTGCTCGCGGCCGTCAAGGCCGTCGCAGCAGGAGGGTCTTTCGTTTCGCGTTCGCTGGAGCATCCCGCAAGCGGGGGTTGAGCGCTCAGGCGAGGATACCGAGCAGTTTGCGCGCCAATTCGTCCAGCGACATCGCGAAGAAGATCAGCGGCGTTAACGGAAGCGCCGCATGCGCGGCGATCGCCAGCAAGTTCCAGCGCGTCACCGGAACGACGGACATGGTCTTGATCGTGGCGTAAACGCTGGTGAAATCCGCCAGCGCCGACGCATCGTTCTGATCCAGCAGCGTGGCCGGAACCGCATCGGCCGCAGCTTGTTCTCCCTTGTGCCATCGCTGGTCGAACAGGCGCACGGTGCGGTTGCCGAGCGCGTTGTATTCCATCAGCGCATGGCGTTTGGCCACCGCCAACCGCGGACTCAGCAGCAACAAGGGAGCGACCAGCAACAGCGTGAATCCGATCACATAGCCGGCGAGGAGGTGGCGGAACGAAGGGACGGTCGCGCCCAGGTAAACGATATGGTTGATGCAGTAACCTAACAGCACCAATCCGCCCGCGGCAGCGAGCACGCCGAAGCGCGTCTGCGCCACGCCAAGGAACCCGATACCGCCGGCGCCATCCGGATGCGCCGGATGCAGATCCATGCCGAGCCTGGACAGGCGCAACAGCAGATAGGTCCACAGGCAGAACCGCCAGAGCCATATCAAACCCACGAACCTGAAGACAGGCATCGACACCGCGTTGAACCATTGCCCGGCGAACGTGAGCGAACCGGACGGCGCCATGCGCCAGTCCAGATGGCCCGGCACCACGCTCGACAACGTCCACACGGTCACCGAAGGCAGCACGGCCAGTACCGCACAAATCATTTCCGGCACGTTGGAGTCGCGCAAGCGGCGCGTGCGCGCGATCAGCGCGTCGAGGGCCGGCCCATGCGTGTCGGGCATCAGGCTGGCGTATGCGAGTTGGCGGATCGCGCTGCGCAGCATGGCGTCGGACCAGGGCGCCGCAAGGATCAGCAATGGCATCGCCAGCAAGAGCCGGCTCAGCAGGGCGTAGTCGCCGAGCAGAGGAATCGCGGCGCCTTCGCCCAGCAGTGTGCCTTCGCGCGCGGTGATCGCCACTAGCGGCGCGAACGAGAGGCCGATCAGGATCCCAGCGACCCAGGCCGTCGTCGGCGTGCCGGGCCGCAAGGCTCCGACGGCGGCCAGCAAGCGGTACACCGGGCCGCCTTTCATCAACGAGAAGCTGTCGTCGATCATCGATGCGCTCCATGCGGTCGCAAACATCTTCGGCTGCCCGCATTCGTTGCGCCGCAGTAAAAATACTTACGTAACAGCAGTGGGAATCTCGGTTGTGCTGGTTGCGCGAGCAGCGGAAGCTCGGTCCAAATCCGGTGAGGCATCACGATGGATGGCGGGTTCGACTTGCACCGCTTTTGGGCCGACCTGATGGCGAGAACGGACGGCCCCATGACGTTCCGTTTCTTCCTGCAGCCGACGATGGCCCTGATCACCGCGCTTTTCGACGGGATCAAGGACGCCAAGACGGGCAGGACGCCGTATTTTTGGCGCCTGATCCACAACGATCTGCCGCGCAGGGAAGCGGCGTTCAGGGAAGGGATCACGGCAACCACGCGGATACTGCTGCTCGGCGTGGCGATGGACGTCGTCTACCAGTTCAAAGTGTTCGGAGGATTCAAATATCCGACCGAGACGCTGGTCATCGCGCTGGTGCTGGCGTTCGTGCCTTACATGCTGTTGCGCGGGCCCATCGACAGAATCGCCCGGCGATTCCTGAAGCGGCCGCGCCAGCGATGAACGCGCAAGACCCGTCGACCGGCGGTGGCCGCGATCGCGATCGCATCCCCAAGAGCGTAGTGGATGCTTTCGGCGGCTACGACGATATTTCGATCGAGCTGTCGTCGCGGCGCACCGGCATGTCGTTCCAGCGCACCCGCATGAGCGCCGACCGTACGCTGATGTCGGTGATCCGCACCGCGCTTTCGCTGATCGGCTTCGGTTTCACCATCTACCAGTTTTTCGGAAAGATGCTCGAAACCCCGGGCGCGCCGCTGGGCCCGCATGCGCCGCGCAACTTCGGCATCGCATTGGTGGCGCTGGGCATGGTGCTGCTGACCTTGGGCATCGTCTACCACGTGCAGTACATGAGAGGCCTGCGCGCGGAGCGAGACTTCATGATCAGGGAAGGCTTGATCCATGGCCAGAGCAAATATCCGGTCTCGCTGACTTTCCTGACCGCTTGCCTGCTTTGGCTGCTCGGATTGCTGGCCATCGTCAGCATGGTGTTCAACATCGGACCGTTCGGCTGAAAGGTTCGAAGAAATACGGCAACGAAATACCCACCCCACGGTATGAGGAGAGCGTCATGGCTACCGCAACGAAGAAGGGACCGTCCAAAGCTGCGAAATCGTCCAAGGGCGGCTCCGGCAGGAAACCCAATATCCTCGTCATCTGGGGCGACGATATCGGCATCAGCAATCTGAGTTGCTACAGCCGCGGGTTGATGGGTTACCGCACGCCGAACATCGATCGTCTGGCCAACGAGGGAATGATGTTCACCGATTCCTACGGGGAGCAGAGCTGCACCGCGGGCCGCGCTTCTTTCATCACCGGGCAGAGCGGCTTCCGCACCGGCCTGACCAAGGTCGGCCTTCCCGGCGCGCCGGTGGGGCTGCAGGCCGAAGACCCGACCATCGCCGAACTGCTCAAGCCGCTCGGCTACGCGACCGGTCAGTTCGGCAAGAACCATCTGGGCGACCAGAACAAATTCCTGCCGACCGTGCATGGGTTCGACGAGTTCTTCGGCAACCTGTACCACCTCAATGCCGAAGAAGACCCGGAAGATCCGGATTATCCGAAGGATCCGAGGTTCAAAGCGAAATTCGGGCCGCGCGGCGTGCTCCATTGCTGGGCGACCGACAAGGACGATGCGACGAACGAACCGCGTTGGGGTCGCGTCGGCAAGCAGAAGATCAAGGATACCGGGCCGCTCACGCGCAAGCGGATGGAGACCGTAGACGACGAGATCGCGGTCAAGGCCGTCGATTTCATAAAGCGCCAGAACAAATCCGGAACGCCGTTCTTCTGTTGGGTCAATTTCACCCATATGCACCTGCGCACGCACACCAAACCGACGAGTCTAGGCCAGGCCGGCCCGAATCAGTCGCCTTACCACGACACGATGGTCGATCACGACAAGAACGTGGGCGAAGTGCTGAAGGCTCTGGACGATCTAGGCATCGCGGACGACACCATCGTCGTCTACAGCACCGACAACGGACCGCATATGAACAGTTGGCCCGACGGCGGGATGACGCCGTTCCGTTCGGAAAAGGACACCAATTGGGAAGGCGCTTTCCGTATTCCGGAAATCATCCGCTGGCCGGGCAAGATCGCGCCAGGCACGGTCTCCAACGAGATCGTACAGCACCACGACTGGTTGCCGACGTTCCTGGCGGCGGCAGGCGAGCCCGACATCGTCGAAAAATGCAAGAAAGGCCACAAGGCGGCAGGCAAGTCGTTCAAGGTGCACATCGATGGCTACAACCTGCTGCCTTACCTGACCGGGAAAGAGAAAACGAGTCCGCGCAAGGGCTTCGTCTACTTCGACGACGACGGCAATCTCGTCGCGGTGCGCTCCGGAAACTGGAAGGCCGTGTTCATGGAGCAGCGGTGCGAAGGCACGCTGCGGATATGGATGGAACCGTTCACCGTGCTGCGCACGCCCAAGCTCTTCAACCTGCGCACGGACCCGTACGAACGGGCCGACAAGACTTCCAACACGTACTACGACTGGTTCATGTGGAAGGGCTACATGATCATGGCCGCGCAAGCCGTCGTCACGCCGTTCTTGGAGACGTTCAAGGAATTCCCGCCGCGGCAGAAAGCGGCTTCGTTCACGCTCGACGATGCGCTGGCGAAGATGAGCGCCGCTGGCGGCGGACACTAGAAAAGAGCTTGGCCGGGCGGCGATCGAGCCGCCCGGGGCTCATGGGCGGGATACCGGGGCAGAATCTTGAACGCACCGAACGACAACATGGCGATGATCCCGGGCGGCGTCTTCATGATGGGCTCGGACGAGCACTATCCGGAGGAGAAGCCCGCGCACAAGGCCAGCGTCGGCGCGTTCTGGATGGATCGGCATACGGTGACCAACCGCGAATTCGCGCGGTTCGTCGAAGCCACCGGCCACCTGACGCTGGCCGAGAAGGCGGCCGATCCCGCCGATTATCCCGGCGCCGATCCCGCGATGCTGGCCCCGGCGTCGGTGGTGTTCGTGCCGCCGCCCGGTCGCGTCGATCTGCGCAATCACTACAACTGGTGGAACTATGTCCAAGGCGCCGATTGGCGTCATCCGCGCGGGCCGGGCACGTCGGTCGAAGGACTCGACGATCATCCCGTCGTGCAAGTGGCTTTCGCGGACGCCGAAGCCTATGCCGCCTGGGTGGGCAAATCGTTGCCGACCGAAGCGGAATGGGAATTCGCGGCGCGCGGCGGGCTCGAAGGCGCCGAATTCTGCTGGGGCGACGAACTCAATCCCGACGGCCGATGGATGGCGAATACTTGGCAGGGCGAATTTCCCTGGCAGAACCTGGATGAGGACGGCCATCGCTGGACGGCGCCCGTCGGTTCGTTCGCCGCCAACGGTTACGGCCTGCACGACATGGCCGGCAATGTCTGGGAATGGACCACGGATTGGTACCAGGACCACAGCCGCATACCGCAGCACGCCTGCTGCACTTTGCGGAACCCGCGCGGCGCCGCGCTCGAAGAAAGCTACGACCCGCGCAATCCGCGGGTCGCGATCCCGCGCAAAGTGATGAAGGGCGGCTCGCATCTGTGCGCGCCGAACTACTGCAGGCGTTACCGGCCGGCCGCGCGCATGGCGCAACCGATCGATACATCGACGAGCCATCTCGGCTTCCGATGCGTCGTGCGGGTGCCGGAGACGTCATGAACGCATGGTTGGCCACGGTCACCGAGCCGATCGTCGTGCTCATCGACACGATGGCCTTGGCGCTGATCTTGTTCGGCACCTTGCAGGCGTTCGTCCGCGTGGCCGGTCTGGTGATCCGCCGCGACGGGCAGGGCGTGGACCGCCGCGAAACCTGGCTGACCTATGCGCGATGGCTGGTCGCCGGCCTCACGTTTCAGTTGGCCGCCGACATCATCGAATCGGCGGTCGCGCCGACCTGGGAAAGCATCGGAAAACTGGCTGCGATCGCGGCGATCCGCACTTTCCTCAACTACTTCTTGGAACGCGACTTGGTCGATGTCCGGCAACGTCAGCGCCCGTCGGGAGAACGATCATGAGGACGAAGATTACGCATGCGCTCGGCTGCTTGCCCTGCGGTTCGCTGCGAATGGCGGCAATCGCGGCAGTATGCGCCGCGGGCATGGCCGCAGCGCCGGCATACGCGACCGAAGGCGCGCTCGGACGTCCGATCACCGGCATGCAAGTGACTTCGTACGCCGGTTTGATCCCGCCGGAACCGGGGATGCAATGGTCGCTGGGGTATGTCCATTACGACGGCGCGATAGGCGCCGACCGGCGAGCGCCGATCGCGGGAAAAGTCGCGTTCGGCATAGAAGCCGACGTCGATCTGTACAGCGCGACCGGCGTGTATGTGTGGCCGACCGGAAAGGGACGCTGGAATTTCGCGTCGATGCTGACCGTGCCCTATATCGAGCCCGATGTCACGGCCACGCTGGAAGTGGGCAACGCCACCCTGCGGCGCACGGATAGCGCGTCGAACCTGTTCGACCTGTACTTCGCGCCGGTGATCGCCAGTTATCACGTCAGCGAAGTCGAGCATTGGTCGTTCGGCGCTTATATCTACGCGCCGACCGCCGACTACGACCCGGACAAGCTGGCCAATCCCGGCCTGAACGTGTGGACGGTGTCGCCCGGCGTCGGCTACACGCACCTGTTCCAGAAAGGCACGCTCGAGTTCAGCGCGATGGGCGCGCTGGATTTCTACAGCAAGAACGACGACACCGCTTACAAGAACGGCGTGGTCGGGCGTATCGATGCGCTGCTGATCAAGCGCACGGCCAGCGGCTGGGGCTTCGGCGGCGCGGCCGGGTGGATCGAGCAGATCGAAGACGATTCCGGCCCGACCGCGGACCGGCTCAACGGTTTCCGCGGCCATTCGCTCGGCATCGGCCCGATCGTCACTTATGGAAAGAAGTGGGAAAACGGCAGCCACGTCGAGTTCCAGTTCCGCTACATCGACGAATTCAGCGTCAAAAACCGGTTCGAAGGCGAGCCGCTCTCGCTGACGGCCAGTTTCAGTTTCTGATTCCCGTTGCCGGCGCGGCGCTTGCGCGAGCCCGCCGTCGCCGCAAATCGCGGTTCGCGCCTGTCGGGAGAAACCGACCATGTTTGTCGAAATGAAATGGACGAGGTGGGCGCTGGCGGCGCTGGCGCTGCTTGCGCCGATGGCCGCAGCCGCCGCGCAGGCTGCAAAGGCCCCGGAAAAAACCGCGGCATCGGCGGCCCAGCCGCCGATAGATCCGGCCGCGCTCGCCGCGCTGGACAAAATGGGCGCGGCTTTGCGTGCGCTGAAGCAGTATTCGGTGGATTCCGAGACCAGTATCGAATACGTGCTGGAATCCGGCGAGAAGATCCAGTTGAACGGAGACGTGTTCTACAAGGTCAAGCAGCCGAACGAGCTGTATGCGGAAATAAAAAGCGACCGGCGCCAGCGGCAGTTCTTCTACAACGGCAAGGATCTGACGGTCTACTCGCCGCGCCTGAATTATTACGCGACCGTCGAAGGCGTGAACGCGTCGCTGCGCGAAATGGTGCTCGATGCGACGCAGAACTACGGCATCGAATGGCCGCTCGCCGATCTGTTCCTATGGGGCACCGAATACGCGCCCAAGGACGCCATCAAGAGCGCGTCCTACATCGGCGCCGGTACGTTGGGCGGCGACAGCATCGATCAGTATGCGTTCCGGCAGGAAGGCGTGGATTGGCAGGTGTGGATTTCGCAGGCCACTTCGTTGCCGCGCAAGCTGGTGATCACCGGTCTGGAAGATCCGGCGCGGCCGCAGTACGCCGCGCGCTTGAGCTGGAACACGAAAGCCTCGATTCCGGCATCCGCTTTCAGCTTCGCGCCGCCTAAGGGCGCGAGCAAAATCGTATTCGTGCCGGTGGACGTTGCGGTAGTAGAGGAGAACGCGCCATGAGCATTCGCATCCGAACCTCTCCGAAGTTGCTCGCTCTCGCATTGGTGTCGACGTTGGCGCTGTGCATGGCGACGCCGTCCGCCGATGCGCAACGCCGGGGCGGCGGTGGCGGCCGCGCCCATGCCGGCGCTGCGCGCGCCTCGGCGCCTACCAGCGTCAATCGTTCCGCCATGCATGGCTCGCGCGGCGGCGCCAACCGGGCTTCGGCCGGCGCGAGGCCCGCGGGAGGCAATCGCGCATCGGCCGGTACGCGGCCGGCGGGTGGCCGGGACATCAACCGCGACGGCAACCGCGCCGCCAATCGCGACGTCAACCGCAACACCAACCGCAATACCAACATCAACAACAACACCAATATCAACCGGGACATCGATATCGACGTGGACAACGGCCATTGGAACGATTGGGACGACCACCCGTTCGCGACCGCCGCCGCCGTGACCGCCGGCGTGGCGCTGACTTCGGCGGTGATCGGCTCGATCGTCTATTCGGTGCCGCCCAGCTGCAGCACGGTCATCGTCAACGGCATCAGCTACTCGCAATGCGGGAACACCTGGTACCAGCCTCAGTACTACGGAACGACGGTCCAGTACGTGGTCGTCAATCCGCCGTGAGGTTGGCAGTGCGGCGGCCGCAAAGCGGTCGCCGCGCACCGCGATCCAGGCGTCTAGGTAAGTTTTCCTAGCGCGATACCGTAGTTATTCGCATTACTTGCGACGCAGCCCGGCATAGCTTGGCCATGTCCGGCCATGCAACGGCCCGTTGAGCACGGAGACGTACGATGAAAGCATTCGCGATCGCGGCGATCGGCCTGTTCCTGACGGCTTGCGCCTCTGGGCCGACGGTCAAGACTGATTCGGATCCGGCGGCCAACTTCTCCAGCTACCGCACCTATTCCTGGGCCGCGAAACCTCAGGGCGGCGCGCCGTTGGTGATGCAGCGGATCGTCGATGGCATCGACGCGCGCCTGCGCGCGAAAGGCTGGAGTATGGTGCCGGAGGGCGGCGATGTCGCCGTCGCCGCGCATGTGGCCACCAGCCAGAAGCAGACGCTGGACACGTTCTACAACGGCACCGCGATGGGCGGCTGGGGTTGGCGCGGCGGCATGGCGATGGGCAGTTCCACCACCACCGTGCGCACTTACGAGGTGGGCACGCTGGTCGTCGATATGTTCGATGCGAAGACCAAGCAGGCCGTCTGGCGCGGCAGCGCGACCGATACCGTGCCCGATTCTCCGGAGAAAGTGAACGCAGTCGTAGAGGCGGCTTTGGACAAGATGTTCGCTTCGTTCCCGCCGGGAACGGCCGCTCCGTCGTCTTGAGTTCGAGTCGTCGAGTAAAAATTATCGTCGTAAGGCGCGGACCCGGTTCTTCCTGCCCCCCAGCCTGCTGAGCCGGGTTCGCGCATCTCCGAGCGAGGCGCAATCTCACTGCGCGTGCCATCGCAGCGGCCATGCGTATCGGTAGAAGGCACGGTGCGCGAGCCGAAGGCGGTCTCTCCGTCATCGCTCCGATGCCATGCGCGATCGGTGCGCGAGCGGTAGGATTCATCCGATGAGGAAAATCCGCCGCCGGTCAGAGGTATCGATGCGAACCGATAAGAACACGCCATCCACGCCGATCGCGGCCGCGGATCGCAGGCGCGAATCGCTACGCCGGATGCGCAACGCATTCGTGCCGGCGATGCTGCTGATATCGGCCTCTTTCGCCTGCATGGGGCAGGAACATCCAACCGAAGCGGCAATGGTCGGCGGCAGTTGCGGCGTCCGCGAGCCCGGCGACACGCGACCGCGAGTCGGCCTGGCGCTGGGCGGAGGCGGCGCGCGCGGCATCGCCCATGTGCGCATCCTCAAAAAACTGGAGGAAATGCGCATCCCGGTCGATTGCATCGCCGGTACCAGCATGGGAGCGCTGGTCGGCGCGCTTTATGCCACGGGCAAGGATGCCGACGAGATCGAAAAACTGTTGCAGACCATCGAATGGAAGCAGCTCTTCACCGACAGCATCCCGCGGCGCGAACGTTCGCTGCGCCGCAAGGACGAGGACGCCACGCGACTGGCCACGCTGGGCGTCGGCATCCAGGGCAGCAAAGGCCTGAAATTGGCGCCAGGATTCAGCGAAGGCGAGCGGCTGATCGCGTTCTTCGAGCGCGAAACCGGCAGCGGCCGCATCAGCGGCAATTTCGATCGCTTGCCGATCCCGTTCCGCGCCGTGGCCACCGATATCAATACGGGCAAACACGTGGTGCTGGATCATGGCAGCCTGCCGATGGCGATGCGCGCCAGTATGTCTTTGCCCGGTATTTTCAGGCCGGTCGAGATCGAAGGGAAAATCCTGGTCGACGGTGGATTGGCCGATCAAGTGCCCATCGACGTCGTGCGCCAAATGGGCGCCGACCGCGTGATCGCGGTGGATGTGGGCACGCCGCTGTCGGTGCTGGACCGCGATGCCAGCCTGGTCGACGTGCTCGATCAGATGAGCGGCTTCCTCACTACCGGCAGCGCCGCCCGGCAGTTGGCGACTCTGGACGCATCGGACGTGCTGATCACGCCCGATTTGACCGGCCAGGTCTCCACCGGAGATTTCGAGAAGGCGGCGCTTGCCTTGCAGATCGGCCAGCAGGCGGCCGATGCGGCGACCGGTGCGCTGGCCTCTTTTTCGGTACCGCCGGAGCAATACGTGCGTTTCGAGTCGCAGCATCGATTCAAGGCTTTCGATGCGCCGTTGGTATCGGCGATCCGTTTCGAGAACCATACCGACTACGCCGACGAGGTGCTGCTCTCTTACCTGCCGGTGAAAGTCGGCGAGCGCCTCGATGCCGAGCGGATGCGCGAAGGCATCATCAACGCCTACGGCCTGGGTACCTTGTCCAGCATCACCTACGACGTCAAAGGCGAAGACCAGGCGGCCGAAATCGACATCAAGGCCTATTCCAAGCCCCACGGGCCGACCTATGTGCAGGCCGGGCTCACGTTGAGCGACGACCTGCAGGGCAATCACGAGTCCAATCTGCGCGCTGCGCTGCTGTTCTCGCCGATTTCCCCTTTCGGCGCCGAAGCGCGCGTGCTGGTGCAGCTGGGCAGCGAACCGGCGCTGACGGGCGAGTATTACCATCCGTTCGACTATCGCAGCCGTTATGTCGTCGACTTCAAGGGCGGATACGAAACGGCGAATTTCAACATCTTCGACGACTTCGGAAACAAGGTTTTGCGTTACCGCGCCGAACGCACCGGAATCCGGGCGCTGTTCTCGCGTAATTTTTCCAACGCCTTGCAGCTCTCGGCCGGCCTGGAACGCTACACCGGCGGCGCGCGTCTCGAAGTCGGCGATCCGCGCAGTCCGGACGTGGATTTCGACGACGGCGCAAGCGTGCTGCAGGTGCGGGTCGACACCATCGACAGCCTTTACTTCCCTAGGAACGGTTTCCTGATGGCGCTCGGCTACCGCATGTCGCGCGAAGGCCTGGGCGCCGATACCGAATTCGATCAGGCCGATTTCGATGCGGTCGGGGCCAAGAGCTTCGGCTCGCATTCTGTGCAGCTCGGTGCTCGGTATCACGTCACCACGTCCGGCGTCGCGCCGCTGCAGAGCCTGTACCGGCTGGGCGGGCGTTGGCGCCTGGCGGGATTCCAGAACAACCAGCTCACCGGGCAGAACTATGCGCTGGCGTTCCTGGGCTATTCGTACCAGCTCGGCACGATGTTCGGACGCTCGGCGCAAGTCGGCGCCACGCTCGAATACGGCAACGCCTGGCAACGCCGCAGCGACATGGCCTGGGACGACGGCATTTTCAACGGCAGCCTTTTCATCGGCTTCGACTCGTGGGTGGGGCCGGTGATCTTCGGCTACGGCATGAAAGAGGGCGGGGACAGCGTCATCTTCATCGAGCTGGGGCAGTCGCTCTAAGCCGCCGGGTTTGCGCCGCATGCCAACCTTCTAAACGGGCACGACGCAACCGCAGTTTTACGCGCGTGGCGTAGGTGTAATTCCCGATGCGCGACCACCTGAAACGGTGACACCTTGTGACGCGGAGGGGAACAAGAGCGCTCGGGCTGCCGACTATCGCGGCGGGCCCGAATCGTCGCACCTAGCGGTTGTGCAGGGGAGGTCCTTATGTCGTCCACCAAGCGTGCTTCGATACTGCGTTCCGCGTCGCTGCTCTTGACGCTGCTGACGGTATCGCCGGCAGCGGCCGCCGTCGAGCCGGTGGATACCTTCAGCATCCGTGCCGGCGGCTACATCAGTACCTTCGATACGCAGGTGCGCGCCGATGGCAGAACCAATGCGGGCACCTCTTTCGATCTGGAGCGCGATTTCGATTTGGATCCGGACAACATGATCGCCGTCGTGGGCCTGAATTGCGACAGCGCCTTCTCGGACAGGGTCATGGAAAGCATGAAGTCTCTCCTCGCAGACGTGCCGCAAAGGGGACGAGCTCGGTAGTCCGCTTAGAGTAGGCCCAATTCAGGCGTTCGGCGAGGACGTCGCGGCCGTCTGCAGCGCGGCAGTTGGCCGGCTTGTGGCACGCGGTTTGCGCTGCGCGGGCGTGGCCGTCGCCGGACAACAAAAAGCCCTGCGGACCAGGTCCGCGGGGCTCTTGCACGCTTGGATTTGGTGGAGCGGAGGAGGATCGAACTCCCGACCTTCGCATTGCGAACGCGACGCTCTCCCAGCTGAGCTACCGCCCCATGCGGGCAATTCTAGCGGCAGCGATCCTGCTGCGCCAGCAGGGTCTTATACGCGGTGGGCTGAGATTGGCTGGACCACCGGTCAGCGAGACCGCCAATGCGGATGATCCTCACCGGGCACCGTTCCGCAGGCCGTCCTACTTTGCACTTAAGGCCCACTTACGGAACCCAGTGCAATGCGCGCCCAACTCACTAAGAAGCTCGTCATGTCGGCCCAGCCCCAGGATCGTCCCTATGAGCTCAGGGATATCAGCATCCCGGGGCTGATCTTTCGGGTCCAGCCCTCAGGGTACAAAGCCTGGATCATTGAATGGGCGCGTGGGAAGCGGCGTACGCTTCGGGCGTTCGGACATCTGACGCTGGAGCAGGCTCGAGCGCATGCCGCCCAGGCGATGGCTGAGACGATTCAGCAGGGTCTGCCCAGCATCGCTCGTACTAAGCCAGCCAGTTGCACTCTGGAAGACTTCCTGACGACTCACTACGCCCCATGGGCCGAGGTCGAGCTCAAAGCAGGGGCGCGCTATGTCGACCGCATCCGGGTCGTGTTCTCCGGGTTGCTGGAACGTCCAGTCAACCAGATCGATGCTGGGGCTATCGATCAGTGGTGGCGTGAGCGGCTGACCACCGATACCAAGACCGGAAAGCCACCCACCAAAGCCACGGCTGCTCGAGACCTAGCGTGTCTGCGGTCGGCTCTATCGAAAGCAGTCGAATGGAAGCTCATGGGCACTAATCCCCTCATGGGTCTGAGGAAAAAGTCGGTTGAGCCGCGCAAGGTCGTCCGCAGCTTGTCACACGAAGAGGAGACGCGTTTGCGTCGAGCGATGACACAACGCGATCAATACATGATCGAAGCCAGGGCATCTGGGAACCGTTGGCGCAAGCTGCGGGGCGAACCTCTATACCCTGAGCTAGAGTCTGATGGCTTCGGGGATCATCTGACGCCCGTCGTACTACTTGCGATGAATACGGGACTGCGCCGAGGCGAGCTTCTCTCTTTGCGCTGGTCCGACGTGAACCTGCAGACAGCTATGCTGACGATTCGGGCTGAAACAGCAAAATCGGGTCGTCAGCGACATGTGCCCCTTAATACCGAAGCTGCCGCTGTGCTGGTTCGATGGCTCAAGCAGTCAAGCGGGGTGGGGCGGGTATTCCAGCCCAGAGACGTTAAAACTGGCTGGCGCGGGCTGGTCGAAAGTGCTCGTGTGACCGCCTTCCGCTTCCACGACTTACGCCATCATTTCGCGAGCAAGCTAGTAATGGCAGGAGTGGATCTGAACACTGTGCGGGAGCTTCTGGGGCACGCCGACATCAAGATGACCCTGCGCTACGCCCATCTGGCTCCAGAGCATTTGTCTGCTGCTGTAGCAAAACTGTGAAGATATGAGGCGGGTTGAAATCCGCCTCTCATCTCGTAACAGAGCCAGGTGGATATTAGAGCCCGTCGCTTTCTTTACTAAGAAGAGGATGATAGCTCACGCTGCAAGGTCTTCCCATCATTGCTCCTATATAGACAATGCGGTTGTTAGATTTGCCATCGCGCCAAGTTGTCATTCCGGTAAACCCAATATCCTCTACTTCTCCAGTTCCATACTTGCCCTTGAGACTGGTATGAAGAGGTCCGCACTTGTTTATATCTTTGAGCTCGAGAGTCACTACTTGGAGATCACGCTTTTGATCGCCAAAACGAAAGTAACCGCTAAAAGCATATTCGCCTGATTGGTAGTCAACATAAAGTAATGCGCTGTCGTCCTCATCGCTTTGCAGGCGAGCAGTCTCCGAGTCTGTCTCTTTGGCGACTCCTTTCGATGCCTTAATCACCTCCTCCGGGGGTGCTCCCCATTTGGCATATTGCCAATCTGCATGTGCAGCCTCAGAAGCGACCAGCAAGATGACTGCACTCATTACTTTCAATTTCATTGCCCCTCCCTGTTACTCTAAGATATGTTACGTTTATCGTAGCTTACAGTTAGAAATATTGCGGGCATCCTGAATGGGCCTCCTTCTATCGGATGCCCTTGCAGGACTTCGACGCCCGTGCCGTATTCGCTACTCGCCTTAAAGCGGCGAGGCTTGCGGCTGGGCTCACACAAGAGGCGCTGGGGATTCGGGCGGGGGTGTCGGAGGACGTGGCCAGAACTCGGATCAACCGCTATGAAAGAGCGGTCCATGACTGCGATTCGGCGACAGCCAAGCGGCTGGCCGACGCCCTCGGAGTACCCCTCGCTTCCCTCTATGCTGAGACCGAAGTCATGGCCCGGGCAATTCGAGCTTTCGCAACTCTCTCCGTTGCAGATCAGCGTATTGCAACGGATGAGCTTGTGGCAAAAGCGGAATTATCGGCAAAGCGGCGTAAAACCCGCTAACGAGCCGAACTATGAGCCATTTTCATAAGCCATTGATAGGCCAGGAGAGCACTATGACAAACGAAACACAGGCAATCACAATTGCCTTAGCCGTCGGGATACCTCTCATGCTTGCAGGGTTCTATGGACTCAAGCATATAAAACCCAGCGTGATTGTCAGAGTGCTGATTGGCTGCGGAATGCTTATCGTCGGTATTGCTGTGGTACATCCGCTTGTCGACGGAAGTGGGGAGTTGTACCTGCACCCTATACGCCTTGGTATGTCTATTGCGCTGCTTGGGCTTGGCATCAATCAAGTGGCCGCACCATTGCGTCTCGCATTGGGAAAGTCGGTCTAATAGTCCGCGTTGAACCGGAGCTGTTTGCCATAGTGGGAAGGGATACGTATAGCGTTTTTGAAACGGCTGAGGCAGCCGAGCGGGGTGTATCGAGTATTCCCGCCTAGTGACGTAAAGAAAGGATGGCGCCCAGATTGCTAGTTTTCGTTTCCACGACCTGCGTCATCATTCACAAGCAAACTGGTTATGGCTGGCATGGATATAACACCGTCTGGGAGTTGATGGGCGCGCCGATATCAAAATGACGCTGCGGTATGCCCATTTAGCTCCAGAGCATTTGTGGCGGTGACTGGATTGGTGGAACAGTCGAGCTCGTTTAGGCAAGTTGTCTGCCAGAATTCTGATACGCAATCTGATGCTGTGTCTCCATGCCAATTTTCAGAGTAGCACTAACCCAGTTCATATCCGTTCTGCTCGTCTTGAACATGTAAAGTCTGTTCAATACCATGATGGATAAGAGGGTTTCTACAAGAATGTCGTTTTTTGTATCTTTTAGAAGTCGTTCGATTTCCGCACGGGGCACGTCTTTCGCTGTGTCGAGAAGTATCGCTAGTTCAAAAATTCTAAATGCCGTCGTCGATTCATTCTTGACTGTTATGCGTACATCTTCTAAGAGTTCGTCCGCATTGGCGCTCCTTGAACTCTTGTGGACGATTCCGAATGTAACTCCGAGAAATATGTTTGCTACAAATCGGCGGGCAGCCGCCTTGGCCGCCTCTGGATCGCTCTGTTTCTCCATCACGGAGACGAGCTGTTGGACAAACGTATCGGGGTTATTTTCGTAGTATGCATAGAACTTGCCGAGCGCACGAAGAGGGCCTTTGAAAAGTGCGGCGATCAATTGCTGCTTTTGAGTGCGCTTAATCGATGAATACTGATTCTTAAGGATTTGCCCAAGTATCTCGACATTTTTAAACAGCATTGCCAGTTGTGTGGCGAGCCCTATCTTATCCTTGCTAACTTCCTTTTCAAGCAAGCCATCTCCAGATTCTCTTTTGTCGCTTTCAGCGCGTAGTTTGCTGCGTTGCTCGACCGGACTGGTTCCTGAATATACAAGCTGTGGAGCACCAGATATCAAACGAACGACTTCTTTGGCATCTTCACCGAAGGTGAGTTCTGGCGTTCCTTCGAAAGACCTGGCTAGCGAACTCGCAATTGATTCTAGGAGCCATGGGTCGTTTGTATGATGAGCAAGGAACAGCACTGTATTTGCGTAATCCCTAACATACAAATGGTCGCAGCAATGCTTCACATATTTCCTTGCTTCCTCATCTAACAGAATACTGGCTAGGAATGCACCTTTCAGGTAGTAGTAGATGTAGGGGTATCTAAAAGAGAAGCTAGCCCCCACGCCTTGCAAAACTCTGGCCTTCAGAAGTAGTTCAAGACGATCTTCAAAATCAACGGTGGTGTAATCATCGCTGAATTGACCGTTGAATGATTTCAGATCTTCTCGCGACAAATGTTGCGTGCCAGCAAGGTGAAAGCGCCATGCCAAGTGGCGCACATAGTCGAAGACCTCGTTTAGTTTGTTCTTCTGCACCCCGGCAGCAGTGAAGGCTTCAGTGAGGAGAAACTGATAGTAGTAACCTAATGCGCTTTCTTTAAGATCGCCACTTCTGCCTACATCTATGCTCTGCAGGAGTGTTAATAAGTAGAGCGGTGCAGAAGGGATGATCGACTTATCCATGGCCGCGTTAATTACACGTTCCGCTTTATCACAACTATCAATCATTTGCCCTTCATTGATAGAAAGGTCGGCGTTCTTTAATGAGAACCATCTCGCGATCAGCTCACCGCGCTTCGTGAATCCAAATGGTTGAATCTCATAGTGGGGCATCTTTCCGATTGCTTTCTCAGCATCACGCTCGATTAGTTCTTTTATTTCAAACAGTTTGTTTACAGAAAGAATCATATGTGCGGCGCGTTTGCCGAGGCCATTAACAAGCAGCGCGCGGGCTGCAGCATCGGCGATAGGGCATTGATCAAAATCGTCTATAAGGATAATTTTTTTTGCCCGAGGCGCAGTTATTACTGAGTCGACTGAGCTCTTCTCATACTGAGATTTGACTGCGCGCTTTAGTAGCCCATCAATCTCTTGGTCATTTGTCTTCTTTAGATCGCTCCCCTCAACAAGGATCGGGAAGAATCCAGAATCTAAATAGTATAGATAGAGCTGCCTAAGCAGGCTTGTGCATCCACATCTGTCATCACCTTCCAGTATGACTCCGCCTTTTGTTTTTCCAGGCTCGCGTAGGCTTTTGGCATCAATAAACTTACGCCGACTCTTGGGGCCGCCAGCAATCTCTCGGAGGTCTGGGTATACGAAGACGTCTCCGAGATTTAGATCAAATCCGTGGACGCCAAAGAGCGCTCCAGGATCCTGAAGCACACGTCTAAACTCTTCAGCGAGCACCGCTCTATCGCGTGTGACCACAGGTAAGTCATGAAAGTCCTCCCAAGAGCTATCGGGGTCGGCAACGTAACTGCCCCCTTTTACATATCTGTATGCAACTGAGTTGAACTTTCCATTCTCAAGATCTAACGACGTCAGATTGAAACCTGTGCCGGCTAAATCCATGTTGTCATGTTGAAGAACTGCGCCTTCGATGTAGGCGCTCTGCTTAGAATCAGCTTCGTCAATTAGACCAACATTGGGTTCGTGCTCATGACCAGTCATGATTAAACTGGAAATTTGTCTCAACAGAATTCTAAATTCGCGATACTTGGAGGGATGATACCAATTGAACGGGTGGTGCATCAGGACAAGGCGGACATCAGCAACATCTTTCTGCCTGTCCGTATAGCGCTCGATGGGAAAATACAAATTCTTTTGCTCTTTCAGCGTTGAGACCCAGGAGACGTTTAACGCATCAATCCGGAGATGCTTTGAGCCTACCTGCGCGCTCATAGTTCTCCATAGCTTGTCACCATTGACCTGTTCCCAATTCTCAATGCGTTCCTTAAATTCGAAGAACGCACTCTGCACTGACGTGCAGCTGTCGATGACTGATTCATCGACTTTGGAGCTCGGGTTGGTTCGTAGTGAAGCAATATTGTTCGCTCTACTCTCATTGCAAAGATCAAAATTGCAATCGTGGTTGCCTGGGACTACCACGACCCGTATATCCGCCTCGGTTTCTTCTGCGAGTAGAGTTCTGATTTCAGATATGAACTTCTCCGCTGCAGCATATTGTTCAGCGGTTCCTGAGTAGGCTATATCGCCAGTCACGGCAATGATTATCAACGAGGCTGATGGCGCCTGAGGGTTGGCGACTGCCGAGATGGCTTTCGCGCGAGACAAGATCGGATCCTTATCCGATTTAATATGAATGTCGCTAAGTTGAAGAACGAGCACAGTCACTTAAGGCCCCCTTTAGACCGATGCAGGCAAGCCTCGCTCGCACGCCAAGGGTTGTCAAGCAACAATCATGCCGTCGCGCGTCTTGCAAATTGCCTGCTGTCGGGATTCCTTGCTCAATAAGGTAGGAAACTTCTGACATTCTCTTCGAGATTGATAGTTCGTGTGCCAATGCTCGGACAGGTGAACGATTCTGTTGCAAAAAGGGGCACTTCCCATACGTTCTATCTCTCGCAGAGCCGTAAATTCCATTGGTGCTTCAATCCTATTCGCCTGACCTGGAGTGTCACTTTTGGTCGTGGTGCGCGCGGTCAGTGCTGCGCGTATGGCGAGCATGCGTATCTGGCTCTTCTATAAGGGCTCGCTAGGGCGTGGAGAGATTTGTGGTAGGGAAGTGTCGAGTCCAGGGCGATTCTAGGACTTCGAACTCGCGGGTAGTTTCTAGTGTGCGTTTCGACTCGAGCATGAATACATTTTACTCGTCCTCGTCGGCGCCTCTGCGCAGAACACCGGAAGAGAGCAGCCTCAAATCGTAGCGTCGTGTCGCCAATTTATTGATCGGCATGCAGATCGCAATAGCCGTTGCCCTGATCGTTATCTTAGAGTTGCGATGCGTGATGTCGTGGACTCTCAGAACGCAGCCTACGTTCTTGCGACCACTCAGCCATTCCGACCACGCCGATGCGGAGGTGGCTTCTCCGCGATCGATATAAAAAGTGACCCGCACGCCATTGGCGGAGCGTAGGCCTTCCATGATCTGACTGGACGCCGCCCCCTGCTTTTTTTTAGCGAAAGTGAAGGCACCCTGGACATAGATTAAGCCAGTTGCTAGACGTGCAGATACTTCGTCGCGATCGAAGTGGTCAGAGATGTTGATGATCTTAGAGTGATGCCACACAGCCTGCATGACAGACTTGCAGTATCGGTAGAGGGTCATTCCATGTGCTCCTCTATACATCCAGCTGTCTATTTTTGATGAGACCTTCAAGCTGCCTGATGCAGAGATGAGGCCGAGATCTCTGCACTCTTCATAGCCATCTAAGGCAAACAGCTCAATCCCCAGCTCGTCGGCCATTGCGAACAGGCGGAGGTGATTGAAATACAGCCACTGGATGTCTTCAAATATCGGTTGATACGTAAGCGCTTCAGCGTCGCTTACCAATACTTGCTTTTCCCAGGATCGTTTGAGTCGCCGAATAGTCTGTTTGGTCAGGTTGACGCTGAGGTCGCGTTTAGTATGAGCCTCGCCATGGTGGTGAAGACATAGCACGGCAAGATTTTTCTCGGAATGGTCGTGTGTTTGAACCCAAGGTTCGATGTGATGGACCACAATCGACTGTGATGGGTCCTTACAGACACAACAAGTCCATCTGCTCTTTGCGCATACGTCAATCAGTGTGGAGGTTGGGATCGGGGGCCTAGAGGATCTGATCTGCTCGATCTGCTGAGCGGTCAATCCCAGCCTCAAGAGTTGCCGATTCGTTAACTGTTGTAGTTTGCCTAAGGTGGCTCCTTTGGCCCTTAGCTTTTGGGCGAGCGCTCGATCGAGACCTCGCGCGATCAGAGCGGCTTCAGTTCTGTGCATGACTTCCCTTGTCCTTAGACTGTTGCTTTAACTCGCAGAAGCGACATTACTCATACCGGCCACCGCATCGACCCTATGAGTCCTAGGGCGTCCAGACCGGGGCTGTGGCAGAGTCAAAGAAGTCGACAGTACGACCATCTGCTCCGAGGAACGCCAACGCATTGGCCTTCGTGCGGAGATTACCTTCGGTATTTTCATCACCGTGCAAACTGACAAAAATACGGCGAACTTTGCTTCGCCTAATTTGCTTAAAAATGTGTGAATCATTTTCATCCAATGAATGCCCAAGCACGATCAGTGATCCTTCGAGCGTCCCAAGCGTCCGATAACAGGCATTCAGATACGGATTATGCTCAATGCGATCGAGCTTTTTTGCGGCTGTCGGTTCAGAGACAAAGAGAGGGAAACGCCCTCGATCAAGTCCTTCACGGACCTGTTCAATGATCCGTCGCTGGTTATGGGAGAAGGCGACTTTCATGACGCCGTTGCGGGCCTGATAGATGTGCAGACTGCCGTGGAGGAAATGCGCGTTTTGCTCGGTATCTTGCTCCTGCCAGCGCCGATGAGTTCGGAAGCCATCGTCTGAGTCCCAGCCGGGAGGTGGCAGGTCCATGTTCCGTGCCCAGTAAAACAGTAAATCGTAATTAACCGTAAATATTTGGACGAAACGCGATAAGAACTGCCGCACCGCGGTATATTCCGCATCGCTTACGTCGCCTGGATGGGATGGGTGCGTGTTTGAGATCGCCACAATAAGAGCGCTTTTCAGACGCTCAAGGTCCTCGTTAATCTCGTTTAGAATCGGGCTATCTGGACTGTAGATGCTGACAACCAAATGTGCGGCCTGCAGTGACCTGGCGACGGCCTCGAAATCGTAAGTTTCCAGCCGGTCGAAGAGTTGGCGAAGGCTTTGATCCCGCGGACCGAACTCCGCCTGGGCGAGCAGATTGGCATAGTTGAAGATGTCATCTCGCCATGCTCTGGAGAATCCGTTGCCTAGCAAAAGCGACAAGGGGGCCCCTTGTGACTGGGCGAGGGCCTGTTCGTATGTTTGAAGTGGCATGTCTTGGATCCTTAGGCCTCGCACTCAAGAATGCACCAATCCATCCCACTCAGTATTCCGAGCTTGGCTTTGCGGGAAGATGAGGCGGTTTCTGAATCGCATTGAATATCACTTGTGGATGCCACTTACCACTTCTCACTTTTCGCTGAACAAGCTCGCGATAGCGTGCTGCGGCCGGCGCTGCCCGCGGTCGAAACCTATGGCGGGATTGATTGCAGTGATAGCAGGCCGCCACGATATTCTTGCCATGCCTCCCACCATCCTGCTGCGCGAGTAAGTGTTCGGCAGTTGCTTGTAATCGCGCCGCCTGGCGCAGGGTAAGGTCGTGCGCGATGGCAAAGCCAGGAAGATTGGTTAGCCACATGGGAAATTCACAGTAGTGGCAGTGGCCGCCTTGAGCATGGAAGGCGGCATTTCGGGCGTATCTATAGGGGTTGGTCATGGCAGCGTCCTGGGAGCAAAGGGAAATTTCCCGTCGCCTGGGATAGCAGGACGCGCAGGTACCTGGAGCCGATCGGCTATACAGGCACAACACCGGAACTGTAAGCGGAAGCCGGCGCGCAATTTATCGCTCGCACAGGGCCGGCTGTCAACTGGCGTCGTTTAACCTTTATCTATAAGGATTCGCCTGGATGCTATGAACTTCGGCGGTAGGGAAGGGTGTGAGTCAGTCAGACCCTAGGGCTTTCGAGGTTGCGGCTAATGTCTGGCGCGTGTTTTGACTGTCACTTGAGTACGTTTCGACATGGCTTTGGTCTTACAGAAGGTAGGTGGACCGCGCTTTTCTAGGGGTAATAGCGAGCTGTAGAGGTTCAGTCGGTTTTTTACCTACACTTTTGTTGACGTTTCAATGACTCTTGCTTCCGGCCCCATCAGTCGCACCAGGACAGCACGAGACACCCACTGAAGATCGAGTGCTGGTGGGGCTCGGCCCTTAGCTCGGGAAGCGTTATGCGGGCACTCATGGCGTTTTCTCATCATTCGAGCGCGGCGATCTCGCATGCGCCCAAAGCTAGTCTTGTCTCTCGGCGCCCAATTTTTGTTATACCTTTTTGTATAAATTGCATGGTGGTTGCTTCATGCAAAGGCGCTGCATGCAGGAGATGGGGCGCGTGATCGAATTTAGTCAGTCGATCTTGTTTGCTGCTTACTATAATTCTGACGTATGGGCAGACCCGCCCTGCCGGAACTCTCAAGGAGGTCTGAAATCAATACGTTAGATTGGGGGTGAGCTGTGCAACAGAAGCTGGACGAAGAGCTGTTCTTCGCGAGTCTAAGGGCTAGGGGGATTGAATATCAGGGTGACGAAGAATGGCATCTCGCTCAAGAGGCAAATCGCCTACAGGCAGAGGCTGAGCGCCGCGCCGAGGAAGCGGAATGGCAAGCCGAGATGGAGGCCATCGAACATGCGAAAGCTGAATCAACGAGTCGCATGGTTACCGCGCTGCTTTCTGATGACGATGACGCCTTCGTAGCGGAGTTGGACCGCTCTACCCGAGTGAAACCATCTGAAAGGCATTCCAGGCTTCTTGAGCAGACAACAGTCCTAACTATAGAGGCTGGTTATACCCAAAGCTCACAAACAGACCCAACTGCGCTGGAACTGGAATCGTTCGGCCCTATAAAGTCGACTCCGCTATGCCCCGCATCGGCTACGGCGGCGGAAGAGGTGTCGGCTGCAGCTACCATTGCCCCGACAGTCTCCGCATCCACCAACCTCTCTGAGTCGCCATCATGGCTCGTCACCCTGGACGACGAACCACTCATTGCTTCTCCGGAGTCTTCAGTTGTCGAGGTTCCAGAGGTTACCTCGAATGAGCAACGATGGACTCTGGCCGGCATATACGCATACCACGCAATCCGCCGGAACAGGCTAGCAATTCTTGCGGCCCGATCCCGGGTCTTCTCTCTGAAATGGGAGGAAGAGGCTCATTCCGGAAGTTCGACGGCGAAAAAGTTCCCATTTCCCTTTAATAGGATTGATAAGCTTAAGAAAAAGAAAGCTAATCCTATTAAAGAAGAACGGGAAGTTTTTCACCCACACACTTCGGAACATGTCTCCTCTGTCCCAACACTCATGCTACCGAAGCTGCCCCTGTGGTCAAAGCTTCCGGCACAACGCTCACGTTCATCAGAATTACAGGAGGTCATTGCCGGAGCGCGATTTGCAAGTATTGCTCAGCGGGATGACGCATCACTGGATTCATGGTGTTTCGGGAATGACGGAGATGACGTTTGCTGTGTCTCGATCGAGCTCGCCGGAAACGCAGCCGAACGCTTTCTGCAGGGTGAGAAGGGTGACATTGGAGCTGCCCTACATCGGGGGTTTCGCCGTCGCTTAGAGCGCGCTCTGGGCTTTGTGGCGATGGGTGCAATCTGGACACGTTCGACCACAGAGCCAAATTCGATCACCATCTTCATGATGATTCGTGCACCGGGGCAGAGTCGTGGATCAGACGTCGCTGACCTAGACACCAGCAACAGGTTTTACGAGAGCCTGGTGAGGCATGGCGTTACGGTTCCTCCAGGGCGGCCAATCGATTGGCTTGGCCCTCATTTGGCCGGGTATCTGGGTATGACAGAAGCTGAACTTGATGAACTGAAGGGGCGGATTGCCGCGGACGACCCTTTGGTTTCTCAATTCGAAACCGATCTGGCCAACTACACGCCGGAGTCAGGTTTCGCTACTGAGACCCAAAAAGCGGCCTACACCAAGCGCAGTCATGAGAAGTGGTTGCGGTTTACGCGGACGCATGGCATGCCTGCATGGTTCAGTGCGGAATTTATCGATTTTGTGCAGGACTACTTTATGCACTCGCCAGAGCATGTGCGAGAGCGACAGAAGGTGAGGGATGCCATCAAACACAGGCGGACTCGGTCGTATAAAGAGCGGAAGGCGCTGATCGCCCGCCACCAGGCCTTGTTGAACAAGCAAGTAGGTGCGTCGGCCAGTATCAACTTCTTCCGAGCTTCGCCAGCACTCTTTGCCGCACTTGCAATGCGAAGCGGCCAGGTGTTGGGTGACTACTGGGACAGCCAGCATAAGAAGGGGCGAGCGGAGGAGTTGTATGAGATGTTGCGTTCTGCGGTCCCGGGCGGCGGCTCCGTTTAGCCGATTGCCGTATGCACTTGTCTGGTGCCTTCTCACCTCGGATCTTCGCCTATCGCCCCGACAACTCCTGAAACTGCGCCTTTGCAAACCGCCAGTTGCGGATCGGTCCGGTCCAGTGCTTGGCAATGGATTTAATGGCGACGTGCAATAGATTCAGTAAGGCTGCGTCGTCGGAAAACATGCGATATGCAGTGACTCGCCTGATGGAGAGATTGAAAGACTCGATCATGTTGGTCGAATAAATCATCTGCCTGACGAAGGGGTTGAAATCGAAGAATGGCGTCAACCGATGCCATTCTCGTCGCCAACTCGCACACACGGTTGGATACTCGGGCTCCCATTTTCGTTCGAAGCTCCGCAGCGCCACCTCTGCCGCTTCCAGGCTTGCTGCGGCATAGACCTGTCTCAGGTCGACCGATAGCTCTTTGCGGTCCTTCCAGACCACGACATCCATACTGCGGCGAATCATGTGGACTATGCAGAGTTGCACCGTCGCGCGCGGAAATACCGACTCGATGGCCTCGGAGAAGCCTTTAAGCCCATCGACGCAAACGACCACTATGTCTTGAACGCCCCGGGATTGAAGCTCGATGAGCACCGTTCGCCAGAATTTGGCGCCCTCTGAGCGCGCGATCCAAAGACCGAGAACATCCTTGACACCTTCGGACGTGATGCCGAGCGCCACATACAACGCCTTGGGCCGGGGTGATCCGTCTCGAATCTTGATGTATAGACAATCGAGGTAGACGATTGGGTAGGTAGGTTCAAGAGGTCGACTCAACCACTCCTGACAAGCCTCTTTGGTTGAGTCAGTGATTCTGCGAATTCGGCCTACGGTGACCGAATCCCCTGTGAGGTCGAGCAGTGTTGTCTGAATGGCTTTGGCACTGTAGCCCCTCGAGTAGAGTTGGATGACGCGCCGCTCAAGCGTTCGCGTTTCTGGCCAAGTTCGGACGGGCTTTCGCGATTGGGGCTCGATTTCTCCGTTTGACACGGTGTCCTGGTATTTCAGGTCTAGAACGACCCGTGGTAGGTGACGTCGTAGGCCAAGTTCAGTGGCTAAATCCCTGCGGAGGTCCTGATAGGCCTCGGTATCGGCGTCTCCGAGTAGCTCGATGATCTGGGAGAGACCTCTCTCGCTGACATTGATGCGCGCCATGGCAAAGCCTCACATGTTCTGTGCGACGGCCTTTTTTGCGCCTAGGCATAGAGGATTGCAAGAAATTGACCAAGACGGCTGTCTTTGGCGAGTTACGGAAAACCAAGATCGCCTATGTGGCGTCTCGGACTACCGTTTTTTGGTTTTGGTCTGCGCCAGATGTAGCTCCACTTGCTTGACCGAAGGCAGGC
>CADECF010000020.1 GCA_902825775.1 uncultured Lysobacteraceae bacterium | reverse complement strand
TCTCGTCTTCCAACGCGATCGCCGCCCCGTCGCGCCGGACCTGCTCCTCGAACAAGCGATGTACCAGCGAGGCGGCTTCGTAGTGCGTGAACGTGTCGTTGAAACCATTGAGAAGCCGCTCGCGCCATGCCGGCGTCAGGATTGGCAACGTGGTCACCGAAGTCGTGGAAGAGACCGTGGCCATGCTTTCGAGCAAAGTGTCGAAACTGGCGACAAAACGCTCCACGGCTACTTCGTCAAGCTGTCCCGCGTCAAAACCGAAATCGCATCGCATCGTGTTGCCTAGTTCGATGACCTGCAGACTGAGCGCGATGCCATCCATGCCGACGTGCTGATGTATTGGAAAGGAGGACAGCGACAGTTCGCCCCAACGCAGCTCTGGGGCCACGTCGTCGTCCTCACTCCAGAGCCTATGCAACCCAGCGTCGAAGCGCGCTTTCTGGAACGCGAACAACGCTTGGAACACCGGATGTCCGTCCGTACGCGGCACACGTAGATGTTCTAGCAACGCCGCGAACGGATAGTCTTGATGGGCCATACCCTGGAACGCAGTAGCGCGCACACGGCGCAGCACCTCCCCCAGTTCGCAGTCATCGTCGAATCGTGTACGTAGGGCGACGATATTGACGAAGTCGCCGATCACCTCATCCCATTCGCCCAAGCCACGAGCCGGCATCGGACAACCGACAATGATGTCGTCCTGCATGGTATGGCGATGCAGCGCGATTTGGTAGGCGGTCAGCAAGCATGTGAACAGCGTCCCGGCATGACGCCCGGCCAGAGCGCGCAAGCCACGCATGCGCTTGGCTGGTATATCGAGTCGGACGAATGCGCGCGCACTCTGAGCCGACGAGGGTCGTTCCGCGAATGACAAACGCAGAGCCGGCAGGTCGCCGGAAAGAGCATGTCGCCAGTGATTAAGTTGGCGCCGAGCATCGGCGCCGCCGATCCAATTCTGCTGCCACGCGACATATTCTTCATAGCAAGTCGAGATTGTCGGCCCGGCCACTTCGCCCGATAGACGACTGCCTAACTCCGCGAGCAGTCGCCAATAAGACCATCCATCGCTTACGAGATGATCCATGCTCAAGCAAAACACCGCCTCATCGGCGCTGCAGCGGTACAAATGGGCGCGGATCGGTGGCCCATGTCGCAGGTCGAAAGAACACAACGCATCCTCGTGCACGCGAACGCGCAGATCTGCTTGGCTCCACCGCGACGCATCAGTGCGGGTCAGTGGCACCTCGGGCGCGAAATCGACGCTTTGTCGCGGTTGCCCCGCGTCCTCGGCGAAGCGCGAGCGCAACATCGGATGGCGCTCGGCCAACGAGCGCAACGCGACAGACAACGCAGTCTCGTCCAGCGAGCCGCTCAGTCTGGTGACGAAGATATTGTTGTGCTGCCCTTGCCGCTGCGGAGTCCATTGGTACATGAACCAACGGCTGCGCTGCGCATAAGATAGAGGGAACCAATGCTTATGGTCGTTACGGTTCATGCGCAGCCGGCAGCCTTCGTTCAAGCAGCGAGCCGTCGTCAGCTGCATCGCCGCGAGTTTCGAGAAACCTGGCCAGTTCGGCCACACTGGGGTAATCGAAAAGCCACTCCAGCTCAATGTGCATGCCGAGTGCATCCTGTGCCTTGCGCGCGAAGCGCAGGCCGGCAATCGAGTCCAGTCCTAGCTCAGCGAATCCAGTATGAACGGTCGCCTCTGTGGAATCCATTTCCAACTCCTTGCGTAACACCAGAAGCAGCTTTTCCTCGTTAGTACTCATCATTTCCTCGATCGGTGTAAGACCACCCGGATGCTTCGTCGCCGCCCGCGTGGGTCGCCGTTATCCGGCCTATGCCGGCGATTCGGCCGAAGCGGGTTGGAACAGACCGTTTAGGTAGTCGGTCCGGCACTGCGAACGGCGCACCTTGCCGCTTGATGTCCTGGGCAACGCGCCGGGCTTGATGAACAACACGTCGGCCACGACCAGTCCATGCACCGCATGAATCGCTGCACGCACGGCCGCGGCCAATGGCGGCCACTCGGACTCGCGTCGCAGCCAGCGGCGCTCAAGTTCGGCGACAACAACGACACGGTCCACGGCCCCTTCTCCGCCGACGGTGAAAACCACCACGCCTGACTGACGGATGGCCGTGCATCCGGCTTCGGCGGTTTCCTCGATATCCTGCGGCGCGTAATTACGGCCGTTGATGATGATCAGATCCTTGAGCCGGCCAGAGACGTACAAGCGTCCCTGTTCCATCCAGCCTAGATCGCCTGTACGCAGATACGCTGTATCACCTTCGCCCTGCACGTAGGCCTCGAACACCTGCTTTGACTGCTGCTCCCGCATCCAATAGCCTTGGGCAACGCCGCCACCGTTGACCCAAATCTCGCCGGTCTCGCCGTCGGCCACCGCGCGACACGTTTGCGGATCGACGACTCGTACGAGCGTTCCCGCTGCCGGCTCGCCGCAACACACCACATCGATGCCGTCGCGCTGCACGATGGTCGGTACATCGTCGACCCGGTTGCCGGAAATGAAAAGAGTCGCCTCGGCCATGCCATAGCATGGATAGAAGGCCTCCGGCCGGAACCCAGCGGCGGCGAAGCGCTTGGCGAAGCGCGAAAACGTGCGCGCGCGTATCGGCTCTGCGCCGCAGAAGGCCACCTGCCACGAGGATAGATCCAGATTGCGCAGGTCCTCGTCGCTCACTTCGTTGGCCGCCAATTCATAGATGAAGTTCGGGCCGCCACTGGTGGTTATGCGCAGGGACGAGATCAGCTCGAGCCAGCGTTCCGGATACTGCACCAATTCCGCAGGCGGGATAAAGCTAGTGGTGCAGCCCACGTACATCGACTGCAGTACTCCACCAACCAAACCCATATCGTGGAACAGCGGTAGTCCGATCAGCACCGACGAGGCTTCCGACATCCCCATTGAGATACGAATTGATTCGCTGTTGTCAATCAGATTGGCGTGGCTGACAGCGACGCCCTTGGGGTCGCCTGTGGAACCAGAGGTGTATTGGAGAAAAGCCAAGTCGTGGCCTTCCACCGCAACTGGCTCGAACGCCACATCCTCCCAAACAGACAGGCCGCGCAGGTCGAGCACCTCGATGCCGGCAGAGATGCCGAAGCCAGTTCGCGCCACGTCGTCGAAATCGCAGACAACCGCGATCGCGCGTGCGTCCTGCACGAGCAACCGCAGGCGATCCTGTAACAATTGTTTGCGCGGTGGCGCGGTCGGCACGGCGATCGCACCCGCTAGCAGGCAGGCGTAGAAGGACACTACAAAGTTACATTCCCTCTTACATACCAGCAGGACGCGCTCGCCGCGCCAGCCCCGCTCGGTGAACGTCCGCGCTAGCGCGGCCGCATTGAGCCATAGTTCCCCATAGGTCAGGGTGCGCGGCTCAGCCTTGCCCTGGAAAAATCGATAGGCCAATCGATTCGGCTGATCCCGTCTACGACTTACCACCAATTCAGGGAGCCAAGGCACGTCACTTCGTCCAGAGTGCGGCGGCGGCGGCTATATCGCTGAGTACGCCTGCGGCGGTTATCTCCACGCCCGCACCAGGGCCGCTAACGCTTAGCGGTACGCGATCCTGAAGCTCTGTGAAAACAGTGATCTGGTTCTGCCCTGGAAGCAGTTGCGCGAATGCTGACTTCTCCGACACGCTGCGAATGGCGACCCGTCCGCCCTGGGAATCGACCTCGGCCATGGCCACCCAACGTTCGTCACGCTGGGCCGCCTCGGCGATGCGTCGAGCCCAGATTGCATCTTCATCGCGCAGGCGTTCGGCCAGGTTACCGGAGTCGGAATCGGCGGCATTGGTGAGCGGTACGATCTCGAGGTCCTCGAGTTCCAGCATGAATCCTGCTTCGCGCGCGAGGATCAAGAGCTTACGGCTCAAATCGACTGCGCGAAGGTCTTCCAGCGGGTTGGGCTCGGTGTAGCCCAGCCGACGCGCACTCTCCACCGCGACCGAAAAAGCACAGCCTTCGTGCATGCGGTGCAGAATATAGCTCAGCGAACCGGACAGCACGCCTTTGATCGAAACCACTCTCTCGCCACGCAGGCGCAGGTCGCGCAGTGGTCCTAGCAGAGGAATTGCCGCACCGACAGTGGTCTCGTATCGGTACGGTGCGCAGTGCACGCGCGCCAGACGCTGTAATTGTCGGTAGTATTCCAGGCTGCGGGCATTGGCACGCTTGTTCGCCGCAATCACACCGACGCGGCTAGCAAGCAATCGCGGGTACAAATCGGCGATTTCGTCGCTGGCTGTACAGTCTATTACCATGGTGCGCACAGCGTGGTTTGCGCACAGATGTTCCATCAACCGTTCGCTATCGCCGTTTTCCCTGGCTGGCATCTCTTCATCCATATGCTCGGGAGCCAGGCCGTTCTCGTCAAAAGAGAAACCGCGCCGGTCGAACGCTGCAATCAAACGTAGATCGAAACCTTCGGCTTGCAACGCCTTGCGCTGTCTTGCGAATTGCCTACGAAAGGCGCTACCTACTTGGCCTCGAGCCCCGATCAGCACCAAATCCACCCTTCGCATGGAACTGGCGCCCAACTCGGCTTCCCACGCTAAAACAGCGGCTTCGGCGTTCATGACATGCTTCCTATCGTAGCCGTAGTCTCGACCAGACTCGAATGACCGCGTGTTCGTTCGCGGAAACGGGAGATGTAAGGCTCGAGCATGGCCGCATCGATCAGGAATCCGTCGTGCCCATGCGCCGACGAGATGCGGGCAAGTTCACTGTCAGGCAGATGTTGAGACATTTCATCTTGCTCGGAGGGAACATAGAGGCCATCGCTCGATACGGTGACAACCAATGCCGGCTGAACGATGCTGCGCAATGCTGCATGGACTCCGCCGCGGTTACGGCCGATATCATGCCGATCCATCGCATCTATTAAGGTTATATAACAGTTCGCGTCGAACCGGGCGACGAAGCTCTCCGCATGATGGCGCAGCCAGTTTCGAACCGCTGACTTATCTGGTACGAGCGCAGGCTTGCCGAGCGTTGCTAGGCTCGTTTCATCATGACCATAGCGCTGTTCGAGGGTCGATGGAGAGCGATAGGTAGCCATCGCAATGGCACGCGCGGCCCCTAAACCGGCTATGGGCGGCGCATCGATTGAATAATCTCCGTTGCGAAATGCTATGTCAGCGCGTAAGGCCATCCGCTGCGCCTCGCTCCATGCCATGCACCAAGCGGAATGGCGCGCACTGGCGGCGATGACCGCAACAGAGCGCACCCGCACGACATCTAACAGGGCCCATTCCAACGCATGCAGGCCACCCATAGATCCGCCAACGACCAGCTCGATGCCGCGCACACCTAAAGCATCGGCCAATCGCATTTGCGCGCGCACTTGGTCACGGATAGTGAGCGCCGGAAACGTCCTGCCATAGCGGCGTCCCTTCGGGTCGATTGAAGCTGCCCCGGTGCTGCCATAACAGCCCCCGAGTACATTGCTGCAAACTATAAAGTCGCGAGTCGGGTCCAATGCTTTGCCGGGCCCAAACAATGCTGCCCACCACTCGTCGGCGTCGGCCGAACCAGTGAGCGCGTGGCAGACCAGGACCGCATTGTCGGCGGTCGCCGATAGGCGCCCCCAAGTCCTGTACGCCAGAGTATAGGTCGATAGTTCGCCGCCGAGCTCGAGCGCCAACGACCTGTCACTGACCCAATACCGCGTTAAAGGCGAGAGCGCAAAACTGGTCGTGGTCTCGATCTTAGACAACGGCATCTGATAATGAGTCCGCGGGTCGCTCAGACTCAGCCGTTTTTGAAACTAAAGCGGGATCGGCAGCACGAACTGCGGTGTCGCAAACTTGTCATTTTGTCGAGAAAGCCGAAATCCATCTCGTTTCACCCATCCATATGGTGGCACCAACAAGAAATACTGATGCCCTTTGAGGCGCATGACCTAAAGTGCATTCCAAACGAGCGAGTAGAGGGATGCGAGCAGAGTGGGATGTCCGCGGTTTTTGCGCCGCAGCCCCCTTGCACGCCCAGTGCCCACCCAACGATATCTGGTGCCGCGCGACCCCGTCAATAGACGCCAACCCTCTGTGACGCAGACGACAGTTTGCCTCTCGCCTGTCGGCCACGCTAGACTGGGACGACCTTAATCAAGGACGAGAGCCGCATGAGTGCAGCTTGGCAGCACTTCGCGAAAGTTCGCCGGCTGAGTTGGCTGCCGGGGTCTGGGGCATCTATCGCGGCAGCTCTCGACTTAGTGCCTCGAGGCCAGAGGCCATCCATACCTGTTCGGGCATTGATCGCATCTTCCACGGCGCCCTTATCTTTTACCCGACACTTTTGTTTGTAGCGTGCTCGGCGAGCGAACACTGGTCGCGACGACATGTGGGGAACTTCACTTTGCCGGCGACATGAAGATTTCGTTTGAATCTTCTTCAGCCTGATCGTCTGCGGAATCGAATCGTGTCGCGACTCGCAGTTTCTCGCGCACCCATGCTTATGTTCCTTTGTATTGCCCGAGACGGCCTTGACGGACCTTTCCGCCTCTCCTGTAACCTCAGATATCTGGCTGCCATTTTGATGAAAAGAACTAAGACGAGACCTGGTCATCGATGTTCGCTAGGGGCCAGGCACACACTCTATTTGGCGCTGTTTACCTCCGGCCTTGCCGGCGCCCAAGCTTCTGGTCAGACGGCAGGGAACGATGCCGTCAATCTGCAGAAGGTGACCGTCACCGGGCCGAACGAGATCGAATTGCGCCGCGACGGGATCACCAACAGGATCGTCGTCGGCCGTGAGGAGATACAGCGGCACAACGACAACGCTTTAAGCGGCATACTGCGACGATTGCCGGGAATCACCGTGTCCCCCACCGACGGCATTCGCATGCGGGGCCTTGGCGCCGGCTATGTCCAGATCCTAATCGACGGCGATCCTGTGCCGACCGGCTTTTCCATCGACTCCATAGCCCCGGATCTGATTGAACGCATCGAGATACTGCCCACAGCCGTTGCCGAGTACAGCACCAAGTCCATCGCCGGCACGGTCAATATCGTGTTACGCAAGGCAAGCCGGTCAACCCAACGCACGATCAAGCTCAACGCTGCACGCGATGGCGGCGACTGGTATCCAAGCGTCAGCTTGTCGCTCTCCGACAAGAGCGAGAATTTCTACTGGTCGGTCAACGGCACGGCCTCGCACCCGGACAGCCGTGTCGACGCTCACATCATCGAAAGCGTCTTCGATTCCCAAGGCTTGCAGACCGAGCTTCGCGACACTCGCGAAGTGTTCGATCGGAAGGTCAAGACCTACAATATTGCGCCGCGCTTGAACTGGACTTTCGGCAGTGGCGATACCCTTACTTTGCAAAGCTTGCTGCAGCGCGGCGACGACGACTGGACTCGTGACCGACGCGAAACAGTGCTGATCGGTGGTCCTAGCGAGTTCCCGCACAACGTCTGGCTGAACGACTCCCGCTCTTGGTCGACTCGTACCGACCTAGACTGGATGCATTATTTCGAAGACGATAGCTCGCTCAGCGTCAAGTTCGGATTCAATTATCTCAAGCGCGATACTGACTTCAGTTTTCTTGGCTTCAACCCGGAAGGTGTGTTTGCGCTCGATCGCGGTATCGTATCCGACGCTGTCGATAGCAGCTACACCAGCATAGGCAAATACGTCGACAAGATCGGCGAGAAACATAGCCTTGGCTTTGGATGGGATGGCGCCTACACGCGCCGCACCGAAAGTCGCTTGCAACATGATCGGACGCCAGAAGGCACACTACTGGACGTCATCGACGAAGACTATACCGCTGACGTCAGGCGCTTGGCGCTTTACGCTCAAGACGAATGGCAGACCACACCTCAACTTCAGACCTATCTTGGAATACGCTGGGAAGGATGGGATACCTCCCTGTCTGGACGCACTATTGCTTCGACTAGCAACAGATCCAGTGAGTTCAGTCCGATCACACAAGTATTGTGGAAACTACCTGGAAGCGAAAAGGATCAGGTACGGGTCGGATTGGCCCGCACCTTTAGCGCTCCTGAGCCACGCCGACTGGTGCCGCGCCGTTATACCGTCAACAACAATAATGGCCCGACTAACCCCGATTTGCAGGGCAATCCCGACCTGCGACCGGAAATTGCATGGGGCCTGGACATGGCCTATGAACACTATTTCGGCGGCGCCGGCCTAGTCAGCCTCAGCGCATACATGCGTCGACTCGACGACGTCATCATCGAGTCGTTGTTCGAGGAGGATGGCGTATGGATCTCCATGCCCGTCAATGCTGGGAAGGCACGCACCCATGGTTTGACCCTCGAAATGAAGTTTTCACTGAACGACTTGTATGAGACGGCCACGGATCTCCAGTTCCACGGCAGCCTAACTCGCAACTGGTCTACGGTCGACAGCGTACCCGGCCCAAAGAACAGGCTCGCTGCGCAGACGCCGCTCAGTGGCAACGTCGGCATGGAGTGGCGCCCAACGGGAAAACTATCGACGGGCCTGGACTATACCTACACGGGCAGCAGCTTCAGCCGGGTGAGTCCAACGCGGAGTACTGCTAGCTGGCCAGAGCGTACCTTGGATCTATACGCGAACTGGAAAATCAACGGTAAGAATAATGTAAGACTATCTCTTTCCAATGTTCTTCATCAGCGCCAAGGACTCAGCAGCTATTACCAAGATGCCGGCGGCTCCAGTTCGCGTCTCTATGCAACTGAGACTTACACTGGCATAAAGCTCTTATTCGAACACCAGTTGTAAGTCGCTATAGCGGACGCGAAGACTGCGTGGTCGACCTACTGAGCGCGCTTACGAATACCGACATCGCAGCTCCGGCGTCGCCGGAGCCCATGGTTGCGCACGTGGTGGACAAGCAGGTCATTGGAAACATTGCCAGGCTCCGCCTAGGGCTGGAGCCGGGTGCGCGGTTCTGCTACCGCGCCGGCCAATACCTTAAAGTGGTCCTAGCCGACGGCAAGCGCCGACCTTTCTCCATCGCAAACGCGCCTAGTGCGAACGGCCAAATCGAACTGCACGTGCGTCGGGTCGACGGTGGCGACTTCAGCGCATTGGTGTTCGGCCCGCTCGCTGTTGGCGACCTGTTGTGCATCGAAGGGCCATTCGGCACTTTGAATCCGGACACGAATGTGGATGTTCGTCAAGGGTCCTGCGAGCATCCTACGCCAATCCTATTGATCGCCGGCGGAATCGGCTTCGCACCGATCAAGGCTATCGCCGAACACTTGTTGCGCGCCGGGTCGCGTCGGCCAATCGCGCTGTACTGGGGAGCCCGCCGCCGTGACGAACTCTATGATCACGCCTTGGTCGGCGCATGGGAACGTGAGCACGCCAACTTTCGCTACGTCCCGGTGATTTCCGATGACGACACCGTCGCCGATATGAGGCACGGCCTCATCCACGAGGTCGTTCTGCAGGACCATCCCAGGCTGTCGGAGCACGAGGTCTACCTAAGCGGTCCACTAACGATGATCCGGAATGCCAGCGTGCAGCTGTTAGCCGCCGGCCTGAGCGAGCATTGCCTGCATTACGATCGCCACGATGAGCCTGCCGCATTCACGCAACTGCTGCGTCATGAGCCAGCTGAATGATGCAACATCACGCGACGACATGCCCCGAGAACGAGCGTGGCATGCGGCAGAGCGGTGAGATGGTCACTCCAGACCCGTACGACCGTTGAACTGATTGCCCATCGTCGTGCCCCGCTCATGAATATATGCGCCTCCCACCTCGCCCCTTCCGATTCGTATGGTTCCATACCAGCGACTCGCTCGCGCTCGCGCGCGGCCCACAACCCGGCCTCCTGCCCGCAGTTGCGCACTCAGGTCGGTGCGCACCACCTTGGTTTCTTAGCGGGCATGATCGATCTCGGCGTGCGCCCGGTCTTCAATGACGCCTACCGGCCGCATGACGTAGCGCAGGCGCCGAGGGCGTGGCTAGATTGTCCAGATGGGACACCCTGGTAGTCGTCGTACTGTGGCGTGCGATCACTCTTCGCTATGGCGAGCACGCTTTTGCCCAGGCGGGCCACTTCCCGGCAACTGCTTGAACAAGGCCTTCTTATGTCGGAGCGTCAGATCGTTCCACTGCAGCAGCAGCTCAGCCAGCAGTTCGCCGTCCGTGTAGAAGAAGGCGGCTGGAATGCCAAGCACCTTCGCCAGACGCTTGGCGGTATCAAGCTTCGGCTCGTGCTTGCCACTACCTAGGGAGATCCAAGCCGACGTCCGAGCCTTCTTCGCTTCGTACGACGCCGCATGCGTATTAGCGGACGAGGTGTTGTTCGCTATCGGCAACGCCGAGGTCATTCGCCGCGCCTGGGACAATCCAAGATCGGGAAGCTCACACCGAAAGAGGTGTGCGTTCATCGCGACGCTTACACGAACTGACGCCATTGCTTCGGCTGTATGAAGGCTGCGCAAGCGCTTGGGCAAGGAGAATCGAGGGTGAGATCGTAAAGCTCCACTACGACACGCCAGTGGTCTCCTATCTCAGCTACCCAGACTTCGATAGTGATCCTCATCCGTGCTTGCAGTCCTCAACCTGCTTGCACTTGAGATGGCAAGAAATGAGCGTATACAACTACGCCGGAAACGTAGCCTCGCCAATACTACATAGAAAGGAGAAATTTCTTCCTTCCAGCGATTCTCGGGTTCAAAAGTTCGCGCGCTTAACTCGTCAAGAGTAGGCTGCGGGTTTGTACGCAGATACAACGCGCATCGGACTGTCGAGCTACTGGCAAACAATTCTATTGGAACGCGGATTGGAGCTTCGTGGACATACGTTGCGTCGGCGAAGCGCGAGCGATTCGAGGCAGTCCTTGCCATAAAGCTCAGCCATCGAAGCGCAAACAGTAGAGCGCGCTGCGCTGAAGGCGTGGTCGCAGCGCGACTTGCTGAGTCAGGTGCACGCGCGTTTGTCCATAAATCACGGGATCGCTGTCCTACCCCTCAACGCCATGCCACGCTCGAAGGTCAACTGGCTCTCTTGAGTTGGCAGACAACGAAGGGCCTAGATGTCGTCCTCCACGCGCCACGGCGCCGGTCGGTACGCGACGTTCATGACCACTAGCCGCCCCCGGCGGCAGTGGCGTACGACAGCGTGATCAACGTGCGCCCAGACCGCCAAGAGGCAGATCGGAAGCTCGCCGGGCCAGCCGGTGCATCGAAGGTCTGATCCTGCTCGTCGTCCGGCGGGCCGTACTTGGCATTGAACGCGTTTTTGATCCCGCGAAACGTTTGCAGGGCAGCCGCGGCGCCACCCTGCTCTTGCAGCTCCAGATTGATGTGCCGGAGCGCGCCCTGCTTGAAGAAGAAGAGGGCGTCGAACGTGTGCCCCACCACTATGGTGTTCGGCAGGCGTAGCAGTTCCCGACTTCCGTCGGCCATGTGGGTCGGGGTCGTGGGGCGGCTCGCTTCAGGGAACTTGCGCTGTATGTCCTGCAGGGACATGCCGGCCTGGGTGCCCTTCCAGAGGGGCTGGGCATTGGCGGGCGTCGAGATCCCCAAGAGCAGCAGGGGAATGAGGCCGAGCTTTCGGCGCAGGGATTTCAAGCCACGCGTTATGTCCATTCAAGGGCGTCCTCTGAGTCAGTCTTGGGGTTTGGCGGCGCGCCGCGCCTGCTGTTGCTGCTTGAACGTCTCGCCGTGCTTATCCAAATAGGCGTTCATTGCGCCGCGCAGCCGCAGCACGTCGGCCGGGAGATCGACTCCCAGCTGTCGCGCGATGGAGGTTGCGAACGTGATCTGCGCCGAGCTGGGCGGTTTCAGATCCCAGTCCAGGCAGTCGGTCAGCGCCGGCGCGAGCTGGTCGCCCAGACGCTGCTCGAAGCTGCTCCGAGACCGCTCGTCCGCCAGACGCCGGCATTGCAGGGTCAATGCGTCCCGGGCATCGGGCGTCATCGGCACCTCGACCAGCAGGTCCAGATCCGCGTCAATGAGGAGAAGGGGCATGGACAGTCACCTGATACATATATATAGTCTATATGTAAGGGTGTAGCGACAAAAGTAGCAGCCGCCTTAGCGTTCGTCCCATGGACGAAAGCACACTTTCAAGACGGTTGGGCGTTGCCATGCGCAAGCTACGTGCTGCGCTGGAGCTAAGTCAGGACAAGTTCGCTGACACGATCGGAATGCACCGCGCCTACTACGCCTCGATCGAACGAGGCGAGCGCAATGTCACGCTGTGGACGTTGTGGCGTGTGGCACAGGGGTTAGGAGTCAAGCCTTCCGAGCTGCTCGCCGAAGCTAACTTGTAGCGGTGACTTGCCGGATACATCACGCCCGACTGTAGTCACTTGACAAAATGTTGACGCCTCGGGCCGGCTGCCAGCGCAGCGATGATGTTCGGATCAACTGAGTTGCGAATATGCCGTGCGCGAAGATGATGCGGGCCGCCGCAAAGCGCCGGCATAAGGTGACCGTGATGGGGTCGGGATGAAAAGGTCGGGAAAGCGTATCGAATTCAGGAAGCCTGTTGTCGACACTATCCGCAACCGAGTCGACGGGCGATGCTCGGTTCCACGCTGCAAGAATCCTGCTCGAGGCCCAACTGCCGTCGGCAGCGGTGCGGTGAACCTCGGAATGGCATGCCACATCTATAGCGCATCGCGGGATGGTCCACGGGGTTGGGGAGACAAGGACGAAACGTTTATCGGCAGCTCGGAAAACGGCTTGTGGTGTTGTGCCCCGCACGGAGGGCTTATCGACAAGAATAGTGGTGAGGGCTATCCCGTCGAAGTGCTCTTCGCGTGGAAGGCGTTAGCCGAAGCGCGGGTGACCAAACTGCTCAATGACGTCCCCTCTCCTCTCGGCTGGGTGGATACGATCGAACTCACCAAGTTCCCCGGCGTTTCCAAGCAGCCCAAGCTAAAGCTGTGGCGCTTTACCCTACTAGCAGGGGTCGGGCAGACCGGTGAGACATCGCTGCTGGAGTCGGCGGCCAGCGTATCCCATAGCGAGTACCTGAATCGGTTTGTTAGCGACAAGTTCGACAACCCGCCAATGAGACCGCAGTTCGCGGCTCGCGTCACTTACTCCACCGTCGACACCGTGGATAAGTGGGTCGATGTTGAAGCCAAGGGTTCGTTCATCGTGCGCAAGGAGAAGAACCAGCCTTGCTTGCTACCTCCCGGTGACCTGGAGATTGTCTATTGCGGAAACAACGACTTGCGCTGGTTCGATCATGAGGATGACTTAGACTATCTGGCGCGAATCCTCAAGGTTGACCGGAGTGCGCTGTACGCCATCGCGGCGGTGGTGGATTGGCGTCTTTGCCCCGGCGCCATAGAATTTCGCCAAGGCGTGGAAACCGACGACGACGACCCGGACGTTCAGCGTTCTAGGCGCAAGCCGAACGGCGAGCGTTATATCGAGGCTTGCATACTCAGAGCCTTCGGCACAGACACGGTCTCAGTCACGCTCGGGGGACTGTCAACAAGCGAGCGTGGGCGCTTGATCGTTTCACTGCTTATTGCAAAAGCCCGCCAGATCAGCGAGCAGCGGCTGACGCTGCTGGTCGTCGAAGATCCTATCTCAAATTTCGACAAAGGAAACTTTTTGCGCTTGCTGGACGTCATCAAGGATCAACCCTTTCAGGCGATCGTGTGCATCCCGCAAGCGCGGCGTTCCGAGGTCATTGAAGTGGTCGGAGATCGCGCCTCTCTAAAAGCAATCGAGCATTTACAGCCGTGGCGCCTTTGCTGGTTGCCTGAGTCACTTTACGAAAAGCGAGATCGTGAGCCGGCTTGATCTGCGAAGCATGGACGTTCCGAGAAATCCCAATGGCGGTCCAGTCCGTATCCGATGTGCACCATGGTCGACCCAAGCGATGGCGTCTGCAATCAGTGCCTCATGCGCCAGCCCGAACCTCGTGCGGCTTCATCGTACTCGGTGCTCGAGTAGGAATCGCTCAAAGCGCATCAGAGTGAATGGAAAGCGCGATGGCAGGCCGTCCGATGGAATGCCATCGCCCGGATCAACCGCGTCTCCTGCATTGCTTATCGTTCTAGCCGAGAGTTTAGTCAATCGCCGCCGGACACGGCTTGCGTGAGCTGCGTTGCGGTAGCAAGGCACGTCCATCCATCTGCCTTGCAACTCGAAGCGCACCAGCCTGCTGGGCGCCACCGCGGATCCCAATCGACCCACGAAAAATTCATTGGCAGATGACCACTCCACCCCCTCAAGTGCGCGCAATCTTGTGGCCTTGTCCAAACGCTTTGCGCCCACGTGTAGTACCTGGTGCGTCACGTAAAGGCAATATTGGAGATGGCTTCTCAGGGTCTTGTAGTGAACGAGTACGCGTGTCCTGTCCAAGCTCACGCGATCATGAAGGTGCTTCTCTGTGAAGTAGGAAGTAATGCGGCTGAACAGGGACAGCCTCCAGAACCAGAAGCCAAGGGCCACGGGACAGCAGTCCAGGATATCGTTCGGATCTTGGAGATCGACATTGAAGCCCGTCCCAAACATCTGAAAAGGAGCATCGAGGCATTGAGTGTGCGTCCGGCGTGCCCGGTGCAAGAACCAAGTGACAACATGCGCTGCGGCGATCTGAAGCTCCAACTGGCTTATCGCGTCGCCGGTATCGACATCTTCGTGACGTCCTTGCGGCTGTTTGATGCTGAAGGACTCGGTCGCAACCTTGACCGATGGCCAGTCGCACCTTCGAATTGCGGGATGGGCTGCAACGTAACGACGAGCACTCTCGAACTGTATACAGTTGATCCTCAATGCTGCTAAAGAACTTGGCGCTGCTATGTCCGATTTGAAGCATGACTCAACCATCTGCCTAACCTTTAGGACCGACGCCATGAGCTGCTCAGTTGCGAGTTGAACCTCGCGCTGCTGATGCAGCGTTCGTGGAAGGCCAAATACTTGACTCAACGTCAAAGGCTTTCCACAGTGCCCACAGCAGAAGGGTTGGGTTCTGGGCCATGCCAGAAGCGGTAACAACCTCGAGCAGTGTTTGCACTTCTCTCGCAACGGTGTGAGGTGTACGGGACAAAGATGCACCGCTAGATCTTGGTGAATCCTGAGATGGACTCCTTCCCTTAAACAAAGATCACAGACACGCAGGGTCTTGCTTCGCCACACAATCGGCAAATCATCTTCTTCGCGGGTCGACAGCGTGCTGATCCAGCCCTGCATCGGCCGACCTTGGATGTCCGGCATCATTTCGTGGCTCTGAAGCAACAAAGTCCATTCTTTCGTCAAATAGAAATTGACTGGTTGAGTCGCGCATTTCCCTCGAAGTCGGGCCAAATAGCGTGCTGGCGTGATCGCCTGGAACCAAGCGATCTTGCTGAAGGCCGAGTACACCGACTCCTCTGGCAACAGACAATCATCTCGCCAGGGAATGAAGCCCCCCGGCGTCATCGAAACGCCTCCCTGGTCGCCTTGGCGAGGAGTTCGCCGCTTAGTTGCATTTCCCCGGCATCTAGATCCTTGTGCAGGATGCACACCTGCGCCAGGTAGCCGGCGAGGTCCTGCATGGGAACCCCGCGCTCGATGTCCCCCGCACTTCTGGATGCGATGAGCGCTTCCCAGAGCAGTGAGGCCTGCGCTTGCAGCCTGAATCCGGCGGCATAGGCACGAGGAAACAGAAACTGGGTGTAGGTCCAGCCACTGGCTTCCGGGTACTCGGACTTGGTGTCGATCGCCTCACACAACGTGGCGAAGTCGTCTTTCGTTCTGCAGCCCGTGAACTCAAGCACCCGCTTGAAGAATCGTTCGAGCAGGTCCTGACGATTCGCCCTCCTGAGCTGTTCCACACGATCGAGCAGTTGGCGCTGCCCCATCAGTACCGTGGTGACCTTGACACGCTTCTTGACCACCTTGTTGATGACACCCTTCAGCCAATTGAGCTCCTGCACGTGCAACTCCTGCGCCTCATCAATCAGAATGAACACGTGCAGATCAGCGCCGGCTAATGCGAGCAACGCCCGGGTCAGCTGGTCACGCTTGCCCGCCAAGGTGCGAGCAATGGGCGCACCGATTTCCATCTGGAGCAACATGTCTTCCAGAAGGCGCCCTTCCGCAGACCCATCCTCCTTCATGGGCTCATAGAACAGCACCCCGCTGCCGGGGTGAAACTCCTTGATGTGGTCCTCGATCGCGTCCAGGCAAGAGGACTTTCCAGTACAGGGATCCGCCCAGAATGCATGCGAAAACCGCGTCTTCCTTGATCCATTCATGATGGCGCCCACGGCGTCCTGTATCGAGGTGCTAGGTAATACCGCAGCCTCGCCAATGATCGGGTGCAGATCCCACAGCCGTTCGCGCTCAGAAATCAAGTAATCCATCAGCGCCGCCTCCCGCTTAAGGCTCGCAATTGCGGCATCACAAAGCGGCGCTCTTCCTTGTCCTTGGGATCCGGGCTCTGAGCGCTTTGGATAGCAGCCTGCATCGCCTCCTGCGCAATCGTCTGGGCGTCTTGCTGCCTCGCATGCTGGTGTTCGGCGCGAGCCGCGAGCGCTTTGACTTGGTCAGGTGAAGGCGTTTCGCCTTTGGCAGCCCCATTCGCGATTTGCGCCAGGTGCGCCGCAATCGGATCCTCGTCATAGCTGACACGTAGCTGGCCATCGCGAATGAGCTTGTTGATGAGAATTCGCTGATTCAGCGTGTGGGGAGCGTGGCGCCACCGCCCTGTGACGACTGCGGTTCCCAGCGACTCACTATTGATCTGGAACAAGCACATGTACCGCGCATCGCGGCGATCCATGTGGACCATGACCCGTTTGCCCAACAGGTCCCAGCGCTCTGACAGGACCGATCCGGCGTACGTTTCTTCCTGCAAGTAGAGATGAGGCCGCTTTCCCTTGTCCTCATTGCCCTGCACTTTGAGCCGCATCACGCTGACGTCCAGGCTCGGCATGTATTCCAGCAAAGGCGGCAGCACTGGGAAAATCAGGCCCTGGTCGGGGTCCGCCATCATCCCCTTCAGTTGCTCGATCCGGCGCACCCCATAGGCGCCCTTGGAGCGCTGACGGTTGTGGGACCGCACGCAGCCAAAGATGAGGGAGACGGCCTGCGACTCGCTCATCTGCGGCTCGCTGGCCGGTGGCGGGTCGATGCGGATGGGATCCTGAGGTCCGGAGCCCGTGGTTTCGCGCAGCCGATGAAAGCCGTGACGGGCCAGATCGCTGAACAAACCCTCGACATTAGGCCGACGCTCAGGCCGACACACCGGCCCAAAGTTGATGTCACACCCCAGCAACGCACGCGCCCGGTCCTGAATCTCGTCGGCGAGGTGTGACAAGGCATTGTCCAGCAGAAGCTGGTTGAGAGCGCACCAGGTAAAGGGCACTCCCAAGTCCGCCGGCATGGCCGGTTCGTTTGCGCTCGCGCCTTCCCGTAGATCGGCTGGTACCCCACCCCCGATGCTGGCGTGGTGCAGCACATCCAGAATGTCATCGGCACGCGCCTGGGATCGGAAGATGATCTTCATGCCGATCACCAGACCGAACATCCGATCGACCATGGCAATCAGGCTCAATCGAGGGCTTTTGACCCAACGCTTGCCACCGGGCGTGCCGAAGGCGATCCAGCCTTTGAAATGGCACAGGTGCTCATCCAATTCCACCACATCAAGGAACTGGGTCGCGCGCAAGCGAGAGGGGTCACCGGTATTGGTATGGGACTTGGCTTTGGCCTTATGGCCGTACTGCGTGGCCACGATGGCATCGTAATTATTCAAAAGGTACAGCTCGACGTACTCGCGGATCGCCCCTCGTCCTAGCTTGTCGGTGTTCAAGGGCCATTCGTGCTCGGAGACACCCCTGTCTCGGCAGCGCTGGACGAACCATCTGTGCGCGACACCCGGACGAACCTTGTTCTCGTGGGAGGCCTGCCTCGTTGCGGTCTGAAACAGATAGGCATGGAATTCCGATTCGATCTCGGAGTGATTGCGCATGAACAAGGCACACGCGCCGGTGAGCCCTGCCTTGCCGTTGCGACCACTGGGGGACAGCGGCTTGACGCGGACAGGAGCCCGAATCCTGATGCCGGACACCAAGCCCAGCCAGCCGACCAAGCGGCCGTCGGAGCGCAGGGTGATGCATCGGTTCAACGCCCGGATGAGTTCCTCGCGTGACCATCCCTCGTCTGCTTCGATCTGCTCGACCTTGTCTCCGTCGAGGTAGCGGATCAAGGCGCGTCGCAGCGAGGTGAACCGGGTGCAGGTTTCGCTATCCAGGGAGGCCAAGCTCACCTCCGGCCAGTGACGGTAGCTCAGCCGATCGGCCGGCGCGTTGCTGCGGGAGTACCGGCTCATGATGGCCTCCGTGCCCAGATCCGGGTATGCAAAGACCAAGGTCGGCGATCTGCATCGGAATCAGCCAGGCGCTGGCGCAGCAGTAATCCGATGACGCCCAGCACCATGGCAGGGGGCTGCGCTGCAGCGGCCTCCAGCACATCGGCCACGGACATCGCTGTACATTGCCCGAGCGATGCCATGACCTGGCGCTCCAACACAGTCGTCGGGAACGCACGCACACGCCGGATCGCGGCGGCGATGCGCCGCCAGTTGTCTATCCGCATCATCTGCCCATCCAGATCGGAGAACGTCAGGTAGAGATCGGCCGGCGCAAGTAGCGCGGTCGGTGGCGGACGTGTGCCGCCCCACAGGACACGCCCCGGCACGCCGGCACGTACCACGTTGGCGAAATGCTCCGGACCTGCGGGCGGTCGACGCCGGGTCTCTTTTGCGTCTTCGACGGGAGCCTGGCGCAAAGGTCCGTAGTCGATTTCGTCGAGCTGCGGATCGCCTTCCAGCAGGTACACGAGCTCCATCTTGGGATCAGAGTTGACGACGATGTCTTCCCCATCCAACGGAGGCCGGATGATCCAGAGGTTGTAGGGGCTTTGTCCCCGTTTGCGTACTGCGTCCGCAATGGCGCTTCGCCCGCGTTGCGCAGGCGTTGAGGATGGCTTCTTCATACCTTTCCTTTTGTGAGTTCAGGGAAAGGCAGGCTCGAAGCGGGAAGGCGCAAACCGGCGCAAAGGAAGCCTGTTGACACAGGAAATCCCGCGCGCTAGAGTCAAATCGTCAGTAAGTTGTTGCCAACCCGCGTCAGAAGAAAAGCCGGCCGCCAGCCGGTTTTTTTTCGCCTGCCGAGTGGAGTTCGATTTCGTCACGCCATCGTCTTGCTTCCATTAGGGCGAATTGACGATGCTAGGACACGGCTTGGGTGCCTGTCAGGGATGGATTGGACGGGAATCCATTGGCTCGGTAGCGAAGAACGCGTATGGCCCAGAAGAAACATCGTTATTTGGACGTGGTCGGCCCCATGCTCTGGGTGCGATTTCTATTGCATCGTTTCGCATGTGACCTACGCGCGTTGGACGCCCAACTCCCGCAGCCAGTAAGAGACGGCGAATCGAAATTCATTCTCGGCGTGTCGCCGCCCCCTGACTTTTCGATTCCCGAAATGTTTCGCCGCACGTTTGAGCTGGGAAAGAATCCAGACGGCGCTTACTTCGTAGAGCCTGGTCGCTCAAAGGTCAAGTTCAACCTCTTCCAGCGCGTGGTCGCGCGCGTTCCGGAATCCAAGCATTGGCTCTTGGCTGACGCTGCGCCGTATTTCAGCGACGAGACTTCCGTCGATCAAAGCGCGCAAAACGTAAGTGCGCTCTTGACGGAGCGGTCCATGGCACTGCTGAGCGCCGAATGCGTGCATGCGTGGCGAGAGCACGATGCGAAGGGAATTGCTGCCGCCGAACGCCTCTCGCTGCACGCCCTGGCGACCGAGGCAACACCCGAGGCGCTCACGCTTCTGTTGAGCCTGCTCCATCTAGCCGTATGGCACTTCCTGCCTGCCCGCCAAGGTGACATTGCCAATCCCGACTTGATTGATGCTCTCGCCGACAGTTGCACGCAGTGCGCCTCATTTATCGGACACCTGGACTGGGTGCAAAGCAGCGAGCAAGGCCCAGATTTGGCCCATCGGCTGGACATAGCAGTACAGGGCGCCGTTCGCTGGCTCCGGGCCTCCGGCCACCGCAGTCGCAGCCCACGTCAGTCATTGCATCGACTTCCCACGAACATCGTTCTGGTGCGCGATACCGCTGAGAATCAGCAGCGCATGCGTGCGCTCAGCCTGCGCTCTTCCCTTTACTGGTTCGAGCCGATGCTTGATCTGGATGACTACGCTGAGCTGCCTCAAGACTGGGCAGCGGTCAAACGAGCGCTTCAACTTGAGGCGGCAGCAGCAGCGTTTGGCGCGTATCCAGCCTAGAGACCTACGCCAATCGTCCAAGGCCTTCACCGCGAAACTTCACACTCGGGATTTGTCACGAACCTCCCGGCAAGCTCGTGAAATGTAACATTTGAGCCGATCTTCCATATTCGGGAAAACTGTTACAAGGGCGACGTATCGTCAGGCAAGTCCATGTTTTAAAAGAGGACGCGGGGTAACACGTTTACTTATCCCGCCAGCTGCCTGACAGCTGTGCCCTGTCCACGGCTTCTAGGACAGTCTCGCTACTGTTCCTGCCGCACAAACCTTTGCTCGATCAGTTCCATCTGAGCGATGACGTACTGCGCTGCCGTCCTTTTTCCGCGCTGCATAAGAAAGGTGAACAAAAAGCAAAGGCCGCCGCAAAGGGTGGCGGCTGCGAAAATGACCCAGGCGAAGTCAAGCTGACGTTGCTGTGCCGGCAATTGAAATGACTGCGTCAAGATGGCAACCAATTCAGTCAGTGCTACACCAATTAGCGCGGCACCTACCAGTTCAAACACTTTCGAATCACCTTTTATCGACTCAAGATTTGTGCGGAGTAGCGCCCAATCCGTACAAGCAATCGAATAGTGGGAGGAGCCTTGCGGCAGCAGAATCGAGAATTCTTGCGAGGAGACTATGACGGCCGGCTCAGTCATTTTTTTCCGCCTCCGGTTCGGGAAGGTTTGGGTTCTGAAGTAACCCGGTTCCAAACGCGGTAATTAGCACGACATAGCCGCAGTGCCCGCAGATGACGGGAACTACAGGCATAACAGAGCCGCTCAAGACTACAGCCGCGCCCTCATGGAACTCAGTAAGCTGCAGCGCCGTGCTCTGAACATTCCAGGGGCCCTTATGACACATAGGACAATCTGCTCCCTTCCAAACTTCTTTGAGATGCTCAATTAGTTTTGCGGTGTCAATTGTCGCCACAATAATTCTCCGTCACGCTTTACAAGCGCGCTGCACACTGTCGTCTAAGGATCGAAGCAAATCAAAATTTCGGCGCATGCCAGCGGCCTTTAAAACTGCATCGCGGTGGGCTTAAGCTGCTGCGCACGATGCACCTCGATTGCTGGGGATGAATGCAGCTTGCGCTCGGTTGCCATAGGATTGCCGGCGCGCATCGACCTCAGCCTGCGCTTGGCGCATACGCTGTGCAGCACAAGGGTCATCGTAAACAGCGTCGTAACGCTTAGCAGAAACAAATTTCTGCCCTTCTGTCCCTAGGCAAGGACTGGTCTGGTAGATCACCTGGCCTTTAAGATCTACACGCTTCACGATGGTGCTCTGCGCATGCCCAACGCCCAGCGCGCCGAGTAAGAAAATTCCCAAGAATCCTTTCATGCCCCACCCCCTGGCCGAGAGCATACTCCCCGTCCCGGCTCAGCGCATGAGATCAGACCGTACCACTCTACTTCCATGATCTCCGAAGACTTCCATTGGGGCGACCGCTGGGTGCCCTGCTGCCCCCCGTTTCCTTTTCCTTGCGGTACGGATCGAAATAGCCGTTCTCAACGTACGTCTTGCATTGAGAATGCGAGATATTTAACAAGGACCCTTGCTGGGTGATGCTCAGTCAATCACCGTGGTGAAAAGTCCGAGTACCAATTCCATTCCCACGTTTGGCCTTCATCGGCGGAAAACGCACGGCTATAAATCGGAGTTTTCGGGTTGCGCTTATCCCAGTGGAATTTCACGATAACGTCTTTGTCGGCAACAACCTCACGACCGAAGAATTCACCTACATCGCCATCGAACGAGCCTACCTTTCCATCGTCGAGTTTCACTGCGTTGCTGTCGGCCCAATAGATCGTCCATAGACGCGTCTGCGGGTCGAACAATCGCACCGTGAGGCCTTCGAATGGCTTCCCGTCAAACTCCGTATGAAAAATGTCGAAATTGCCCAGGCCCAGCAATATCAGGCGGAACTCCTGGGTTGCGTCGAATTCGTCCCACTCGTTGCTGCCGGCCAGTTGTTCTTTCAACGTGCGATTTCTGATGTTCCAGTTACCCACCAAATAATCGAAATCATTTTTTGGACGAAGTCTCGCTAGCTGCTATCGCAAGCTTCCCGTCAGGCGAAAGAGAGAATGCACTCATGTACTTTCCTTTTGAGCCGACGCGGCGCCAGTCTATCCCTGCAAACGCGCAAGCGGAAGCTGCGTTCCAGGCCGAAGCCCCTTCGAGAGATCCGAAAGGAGCGGGCTTTTTCGGTTCGGGCGACATTTCTGCTACTGGCCGGAGGAAACCGGGGTCCGAGTACGTTTGTTCCGGAGATGCGCCTAGAGATCGTATGACAGCAAGTCGTATCCCGTTGCCGCCCGCACCACACGCTGATGGACGAAAGAGCCGCTGCCGCCGTTGGTCAGCACCACGATGCCGCGCAGCCGTTGCGCATCGCCGACGGCGAAGTTCTTGAAGTCGCGGGTCTCTTCCATGTTCCAGCCCAGGCCTTTTTCCGTCCAACGGCCAGGCAGCTTGATCTGCGGCGTGAGCATGGCCTGTCGCGTAGCCTCGCTGATCTCCCACGGCGCGCGCTGCTTGCACGCCATCATCAAGGTCAAGAACGTCGCGTAGTCCTGCACGGTCGTGCGCAGGCTCGCCGCCGCGTTGGCTACGATGTCGCCCGGCCACGTCACCAATCCGGCCGGTGCGAGCGCCATCACTTCGGGTAGCGCGCGTTCGGCGTCTTCGTACTTCCATGCGGACAACGGCTTGCCCCAGCGGTCCGCGACTTGCTGGGCGATGCTCCACTGTTCCCGGAACATCTGCCGCGGCATCCCTGATTCCGCATCGTCGTGCGCACGGTGACCGTAGACCGATCGCGCGGCCAGGTCCGCATTCCAGGTGTAGCTGCTGTCCTGCATGCCGGCCGGAGCGAATAGATGCGTCCGCATCGAATCGTCCAGGCTCTGGCCGGTGATCTTTTCCACCGCTAACTGCAACCAGAAGAACGCCTCGCCGGAATAATCGATGCGGCTACCGGGCTTCACCATCGGCATGAGTTTTTCCGTCGCCGGCGAAGCGCGCCAGTTCGGTAGCCCGGTGGTATGGCGCAACACATCACGCGGCGTGATCAGCGCTATCCAGGGATGGTCGGCCAGGTACTCGGGGCGCCGATACTCCACCAGCGGACGGTCCAAGTCGATCATGCCCTGCTCCACCAACTGCATGACCAGATAAGCGAATACCGGTTTGCTCAGCGACGCGTCCTCGAACACCGTCCGCGCGTCGACGGGCGCGCCGGTCTGCGCGTTGGTCACGCCGAAGCCCCGGCTCCAGGCCACCGTGCCGTCTTCGACCACCGCAATGCCCACGCCGGGAACGGCGAAAGCCTGCATGATCCTCGGCAGCCCGGCGAGAAACTCATCGTCTGGAATCCAGGAACCATCCTCTTTGCACGAAGCCGCCATCGCGCCACGCAAGGGCAGCACGCCAAGCGCGCCGAGCGCAGCAGCGCTGGCAATAAAGCGACGGCGGTCTGGAATCGGACGAATCGGCATTCCCCATTGGATACGCTAACGCCGGTCGCATCAAGGTCCGATGGCGTAACCCGGGTAAGGCCGAAGGCCGCACCCGGGAACGCGGCGCGGCCAAGTTCCCGGGTGCGCTTCGCTTACCCGGGCTACCATCATTGAGGACTGATTTAGAGGAGCTGCAGCATGGATCGATTCACCGGCGGTTGCCTATGCGGAGACGTTCGCATTGTGGCGTCCGGACGCCCGTACCGCGTCGGCATTTGCCACTGTCTCGATTGCCGCAAGCATCACGGCGCGCTTTTTCAAGCTTTCGCGATATTTCCCGAGGATGCGGTTTCGATCGAAGGCGAAACGCGCGATCACGCGGGGCGGCATTTCTGTCCCCATTGCGGCTCGCCCGTTTTCTCGCACACCGCGGACGAAATCGAAGTGAACTTGGGGGTCCTGGATGCCCCCGACCAGCTGACGCCGACCTACGAACTCTGGACCATCCGTCGCGAGTCCTGGCTACCGCCGTTTCCGCTCAAGAAACGGTTCGAACGCGATCGCGAGGGTCCGAGTCGCTCCGAGGAATAGCTCGCACGAGCGGTGCGAATTTCATTGAAAGGCCAGGCAAAGAATGCGCAGCGCATCTCGCGAACGGGCGTCGGTGAGCGCGCTGTAAAGCAAAACATCCTGAGCCGGAATAGCGGGTAGCGACAGTCGGCCGCCGATGTCTATCGTATTGGCCGGCGCGGTCTGTCTCGCCAGGGGTGCCACCGCTAAACCGGCCGCGGCTGCGGCGCCGACGACTGCAGCGCCTTTGCCGACGAATATCTCGTTCCAATCGATGCGCGCACGATCGAGCGCACGAACCGCCGCATTGCGTACCCCGCACGACTCGCCTTGCGTGGCCAACGGCAACGGCTGTCCGCGCTGCGGTTTCCAATCGACGGCGGCGAACCAGTAGAACGTTTGCGAGAACGCCACCCTGCCCTGTTTGCGCCGATCGTCGGGACGGAGCACCAACGCCGCTTCTACCTCGCCGCGTTCGTATGCCTGCATGAGGTCGCGCGTTCCCGCCACGCGCATTTCAAGTTGCAAGCCGGGATCGTGATGCCTCATCTGGCGGAGCAACGCCGGCAGCGCACTGCCCACGATCTGATGGCTGACGCCCACGACCAAGCGACGCGGCTGCGTTTCGAACGATTTGGCGGCGCGATCGTGCGTGGCCACCAGTTCCCGCGCCGCATCGAGAAAAGCGAGCCCCTCGGCGGACAAGCGGACCGATCTGGGCGTGCGTTCCAGCAGGCGTCGGCCGAGCTGCGTTTCCAGCCGGCCCAACTTCAGGCTGATCGCGGATTGGGTAGTTCCCAACACGTCCGCCGCACGCGTGAAGCTCTGCAGCTCCGCGGTCAGAACGAATGCTTTGACGGCGCTTACGTCCAGGCTCTTCATAGCCATCTATTTAATAATGAAATGACAGATATCCGGATCAACAGGGTATTCAAATGGATGCCGAATGACTAGGCTCATTCGCATCCCCCGAATCGGAGCCGTCATGCGCCTTACCCACATCGCTTTAGCCGTAGTGGCCGCAATGGGCGGCTTAACGACAGCCTCTGCCGCCTCGGCGCAGGAATCCCCTTTGCGAGGAACGTGGACTTTGGTCGCTGCGGACCAGATCCGGCCCGACGGCGAGCAAGTACGCGACTATGGAGAAAGCCCCAAAGGCCGCCTGATCGTCGACGCGTCAGGGCGCTATTCCCTGCAGATATTCAAATCCGAACGCCCGCGATTCGTCGGGCCGGACAAAGGCAACGGCACCGACGATGAATTCAAGGCAGCGGTCATGGGCTCGAGCACCCATTTCGGCACCGTCACGGTCGATGCGAAGCAAGGCCTTCTGGTGTTCGCGATCGAATCGGCTTCGTTTCCGAATTGGGAAGGCACCGTGCAGAAGCGCAAGTTCGCTCTCGAAGGCCGGACCTTGAGCTATCGGGTACCGCCGCGTCCGGACGGCAGCATCCCGATTTCCGTGTGGCGGAAAGAGGGCTGACGCAGATCGCAACTAAAAACCCGATCAGAGTGCGCTACTTGCAGCGGCGATCAACAAGCCTCCGATGAGCGCCAGATTGGTTTTCCAACCTTCGATGGCTTTTGTCCTCGCCTCGCCCTGCGTGCGCCAGAAGTCCATGAACATGGCCGAGGCCGCGAGCGTGAATACCACCAATCCCAATGCGGCTGCGGTCGCCCAAAGTCCGAGCATCAGCAATGCGCCGCAGGCGATCTGAAAGACGCTGCCTACGATCAGCACCAGGCGCGGTATGGGAACGCCGCGTTCGGCCATAGCGCCGCTCACTGCGGGCAGCGAGGTGAAGTGGTGTATCCCGCCGAGGACGAACAAGCCGCCGAGCAGCGCGCGTCCGATGATCGTGGCGACTTGCGCCTGTTCCGGCGATAGGTACATGGGCATCTCCGATTCCGGTGTGCGGCCGGGCGTCGCTAGTCTAGCGTCTTGAGTTTGGCCTGCATCAGATCGATCTCGCGCTGCTGCGAAGAGACGATCTCGCCGCAAAGCCGCTGCAGATCCGGGTCCTCGAGTTTGCTTTTCTCGCACATCAGGATCGCGCCTGCGTGATGCGGCACCATGGATTTCAGGAACTGCGCGTCCGAGATCGCGATCTGCTGGCGGATTCCGAACCAGAAGAAGATTCCCGCGGCGATGCTGAGCCCGACGATCAGCGCGTTCGCGCCCTTGTTGGGATACATGCCGCGCATCAGCGCGACTTCGATGATCACCATCGGCGCCACCATCAAACCCACCATGTAGAACTGGTTGGTATTGGCGAAAACGTTGTCCCAACGATCGACCATCGCGTACATCAGCGCGTACATGACGAAGAACGAGAGGATCGCCATCGCCATCAAACGGCCGTAATGACCTTTGCCCCGATGCGATTGATAGGCTGAGTGTTGCATCGCACAAACTCCCGTGAAGCGGCGTCGATGGCGATGCTGGCCCATCGCGAGTAGCCGCAACGCGAAGACTGGGTTCGAATGCCATAACCGCGTGTTTTGGTGTAGCTTTCGCGCCGTGAACGAGCCGATCCTGCAAACCCTCGCCAAGATCGCGGTCACGCTGGCGGGCTTTTCCGGGCTGGTGGTGACGATCCGTTTCCGCGGAGCGCAGCCCTGGTCGTCGACCGAGTTGCGTTTGCTCTGGTTGCTGATCGGCGACAGCTTCCTGGTGCTGTTCTTCTCGCTGCTGCCGTTCCCGATGGCGCTCGCTGGTTGGTCGCAGGCGACGGTTTGGGGTTGGTGCAGCGCGCTGCTCGGCTCATGGTTCATCCTTGGCAACTTGCTGGCCTTGCGCGGCGAACGCCGGGATCGTGCGGCGCAGCGCCTGGTGACCGTGCCGGTGATTACGCCCGTGCTTTACGCGATTTTCGCCGTAGCCCTGGCGATGGGCGTCGCGTTGTGGCTGAGCGTTTGGGATGCGGTCGTTCCGCGCGGGCAAGCCGTATACGTGCTCGGTTTGATGGTGCTGCTCGCGTTCGCGGCCATCGAATTCCTGTTCTTCATCGGGCTCATGTCCAAGCGCGATAAGCAGGAGTGATGTAGCGGCGAGGGTCCTCCCCTCCCCCACCGCGACACGCCTCACGGCATCATGACGCGGCCTTTCACGGCCTTCGTGGACACTGCAATGCCCTGCAATGGAGGCCTGCGGTGGACACGAGACGCTACGCCATCATCGAAGCCCCATCGAATCTCGGATTGCGGCCTACCGGTGTGGAGTTGCTGCCGGAAGCGCTGTTGAACCACGGCCTGGCCGAGCGTCTGCAGGCGCGCCGCGCGACGCGGTTGCGCGTGCCCGCGTACGAGGATGCGCGCGATGAAGAGACGCTGACGCTGAATGCGCATTCGATCGCGGCATGGTCCTCGACGTTGGCCGACGATGTCGAGGACGTGCTCGATCGCGGCGAATTCCCGGTCGTGCTGGGCGGCGATTGCTCGATCGTGCTCGGTACGACCCTGGCAATGAAGCGCCGCGGCCGCTATGGATTGCTCTTCATCGACGGTCACGCCGACTTCTACCAACCGGAAGCCAATCCCAACGGCGAGGCCGCATCGATGGATCTGGCTTTCGCGACCGGGCACGGCCCCGCCCTGCTCGCGAACCTCGAGAATCGCGGCCCGCTGGTGCGCGATGAAGATGTTGTCGCATTCGCTTTCCGCGACGCGGAGGAACAAGCCGAATACGGCAGCCAGCCGTTGCCGGACGATCTGCTGGCCTACGACCTCGGAAAAATCCGCTCACTCGGCATCAAAGCCGCGGCCTGGGCGGCGGTGAAACATCTCACGCGGCTGGAGTCGAAGGGATTCTTCATCCATGTCGATGCGGATTGCCTCGACGACGAGGTAATGCCCGCGGTCGACTACCGCCTGCCCGGCGGCTTGTCGACCGAAGAATTGACGCAGGCATTGCGGATCGCCATGGCCAGCGGCATGGCGATGGGCATCGAAGTCACCATCTACAACCCGAATCTCGACAAGGACGGCGAAGCGGGACGCAGGCTCGCCGACACGCTGGCGAACGCGCTCGGTACCGCCGCGCCCGCCAAACTGCGCTGATATCAGCGCGCGTCGGCTACGCGCCCGCCAGGCGTGCCGGCTGCCGTCTTGCCCACTTCGCCCATGAACGCCAATGCCATCTGCGCGAAATAAACGCTGCGGCCGGCCGAATCGCCCATGTTCTCCAGCTTGTCGTGCGGCGAATGGATGTAGGGGAAATAGCCGCCGTCGTCGTCGCCGGCTTCGAACAGCATCGCCGACGGGTAGCCCTTGATCGTCCACGAAGCGTGATCGGAACAACCGTAACCGCAAGTGAAGCTGCCTAGCGTCGGGCCGATCGGGGCCAGATACTCTTCGAACAGGGCGGCGACGAACGATTGCAAGGCCGGATCGGAGTTGTCGGTCATCAGGCGCAAGTCGGGGCCGTTGCCGGATTTGTAGTTGGTCATGTCCAGCTGCAGGACGCCGACTACTTTTCTGCCGTCGGTCTTGAACGATTCGGCGATCGCGAGCGAGCCGCGCAAGCCGACTTCTTCGGCCGCGTAGGCCATGAACATCACGGTTCGTTTGGGTTTCCAGCCGCTGGCCAGCGCCACGCGCAGCGCTTCGGTCAACGTGGCGATGCCGGAGGCGTCGTCGTCCGCGCCCGGGGCGAGCATGGCTTTGGTGTTTCCGCCGAGAGCGATCGAATCCAGATGCGCGCCGAGCACCACGATTTCGTCCGGATTTTCGCTGCCTTCGATGCTCAGGATCACCGAATATTGGTTGCCGCACGCGCTGCACGGAAACAGCACCGCGCTCACATCGTCTCGGCCCGCGGCCAAGCCCAGCCAGGTGTCGTGGATCCAGACGGACGGCGCATGGGCATTGGCGCTGGCGTAGTAGCGGTTCTGGTAGGCGGTCGAAAGGTGCTTGATGGTGCGGTAGATATTGTCTTCGCGGACCTGCGGCAGCCACGGCATGACGGTGGCCTGGTTGTCGATGGTGTAGACGATAGGAATCGAAGCGACCGCGGCGGGCGATACGGCGGAATGCACGAACGCTTCGGCTTCCGCGCGGGTCTCGAAAGAGAAGAATCCGCCGCAGCGCCGTTCGCGCGAGTGGATGCGTTCGGTGACGTCGGGCAGCTGGTGCTGGCTCACCTCGGAGATCACCACGTCGTTGCCAGCGCCGTCGCGCCGGCTCTGGGCGTTGCGGGCGATGCCGCCGAGGCTTTTATGGTAGGTGTCCGGAGAGCTGACCACGTACGCTGGCGCGAAAGCGTCGTATGCGGCCTGAGTGCCGCTTTGCGCATGTGCGCCTGTCGTGCCGAGCAAAGCCGCCAATGCGGCGATTCGAATCGTTTTCATGCTGAATCCCTTCAGTGTGCGGCCAGGTGCGCCGACGACCGCACCCGCAGGCTCTGCAGCACTCGAACGGAACAAGGGCGCCATGTCGATATCCGCTCGGGGGATACCCTCCACTTTGCGCGGCACGCGCTCGGCCGGTCAGCGGAAACCGGAAGCGATTCGCACCCGACGTCGGTTATTGCGAAGGCCTGACGATAGCGATGAGTGCGGAAGCGATCAGTACGACGTCGGTAGCCGTGCGGTCAGCGTCAGATCCGGCGTATCGCGGGTAACGCCCACGCCCAGCGACAAGTTCAGCGTGGTGCGCTCGTTGTAGCGGTACGAAGCGCCGATCAGCAACGTGCCCAGCACGATCCGCACCGCGCCCGGCGCGTCCTGGCCGTTCTGCTGGGTCTTGCCGATGACGCTCTGGTCGTAGCCGAGGCTGATCGAGGCTTTTTCGTTCAGGGCCAGGCCCATGCCGACGTTGAAGCCGAAGATGTCGCCGACATCGATTTCGCCCAGCGGCTCCTCGACGCCGCCCAGCACCCGCCGCGTGACGTTCTTGCGCGGGAAATTGTGCAGATAACTGAAGCTGCCGAAGAAGACGACCGGATCGGTGGGATACAGCCAGGTCACGCCGGGCTGCAGCGCTTCGAAACCGGTGCCGGTGGGCAGTTCCAGCGGCAATCCGGTGCCGGTCGCGTTGCCGACGCAGCGCGTCACGCAGTCCGTGGTGACTTCGAACAAGTCGCGGCCGGTACGGCTCTTGTAGCGCAACCAGCCGACCCAGAACGCCTTGTCCATGCCGCCCTGGTTCAACTGGTAACGTGCCGTGACTTCGACGTCGCCCATGCCGTGCCCGCTGGCGTTGAACACGCGGTCGACCGCGCTGCCGGTGAAGATTTCGCGGCTGATGGTGTCGCCGTCGATGTAGACGTACGGCACCTTGGCTTCCAGTTCGAAACGTTTGCCTATGCCGTAGCGCCCGGTCAGTGCGGCGGTGGCGGTGGTCGTCTTGACCTGACGCACGTCGATCAAGCCGATCAGGATGGCGGGAATCACGGTGTAGCCGACCAGCGCGACGCGATCGTTGGCCCAGTAGCCGAATTGCAGCGATGGTTCGAGCACGAATTTGCCGCTCGGCGTGAGCACGCCGGGCTGATCGAAGATCTGCGCGACTTCCGGCGGCCGCGTTTCCGGTTCCGGCGCGCGGCCGACCGGCTGGCTCGGTTGCTGTTCGATGCGCTCCTGCGCCGCCGTCTGCGCGGGCATGTCCTGATAGGCGGATATCGTGCCGCCTCGCGCGCGCGCGCCGGCGAGGCGTTCTTCGTTCAAGGCGCGCTGCAGCTCGGCGACGCTGCTCTCCTGGTCGCTCAACGCCTGTCGCATCTGCTCGAGCTTCAGCGTTTGCGCGTCGATCTGCTGCTGCAACGCGTCCAGCCGGGTGTCGGAAGCTTGCTGTGCGTGCGCCGCGCCGCCGGCGCCGGCAAACGCGGCGCCCAGGCAGGCCGCCAGGATCGAAATTCGCGCCGGATGCGTATTCAAGGCGAGCCCGGCGCCGCGATCAGCGCATCGCGTAGGGCCGCCTCCGTGTTGAGATCCTTGTAGTGGCCCAGCATGTTGGTGCCGGCGTCGATCGTGGTCAGCACCTGGATGTCTTGGTTGTCGAGCGTGTTCTGGACGACCAACCCGCCCGCTGCGGAATTGCCCCGGTAAACGTTGCCCTGCCCCACTTGCAGCAATGTGGTCTGTTTCGCCGACGCCAACGCTTGCGCCTGTTCGGGCGTCATGTTGCCGATGTCGGGAATGCTGACGCGCGTGGTGGCGACGAGTTCGCCGTTGAGATAGACCACACGCTCGAAGCCGAACGACGCCTGCAATCCGGAAGGCAGGTCGAAGCCGCCGCGCAGGGTTTCGAGCCGGTCGAAAACCACCGGCCGGTCGAAATTCGAAGCTTTGTCCGCATCCTGCGCATGCGCGGTCGTAACGCAAACCAAGCCGGCCATCAGCCATGGCAGGCGTCGCAGCCAGCGGTGCGGAATCGTGCGCATGGCCGTTTCAGATGTCTCCCGGTCCGCGTCGCGGCATGACGATGTTCTGCAGGCCGGTGCGTTGGATCGCCTGGTCCACCGGCGCCATCGGCGCCACGCGCCAGTCGTTGCCGGTATTGAAATGCGCCAGCTCGCGTTTGTTGTGGACCACGAACAGCACGCCGTTGTCCCATAGCTGTTCGAAACGTTTGCGCGACAACGCGCGCGTGCCCATCGCCGGATCGCCGATCAGCACGCGGCCGTTGCGCAGGCCTTTGACCACCACGAAATGCCGGTAACCGCGTTCGTTGAGCAGCACGATCGCCGGCAATCCTTCCTCGGCCAATTTGTCCAGCGGCAGTTCGAAGCCGTCGGCCTCGTAGCCGAGCGATTCGAAGTAGCGGCGCATGTCCAGCAGCGAAAAACCTTCGGCGCGGATCTTGGCCTGGTCGCCGTTCGCGTACATGCGCATGAACACATCGGTCTCGCTGACCGGCTGGTCGTACTGATAGGTCAGCAGGGTCGCCACCGCCGCCGAGCCGCAGCTGAAGTCGTACTGCTGGCGCACGGTGGTCTTGAAGCGCGCTTCTTTCAGGCTCGTCAGCCGTACCGTATAGCTGCCGTTGGCGGCGCGCACTTCCGTGGAGCCGGCGCGCGCGTCGGTGGCGACGAGCGCGACGGCAGGCGCTGCCAGCAAGCATGCCGCCAGCAAGCACAGTCTCATGGGCCGGATCCGATGAACTGGACGTTGACGATCATGCCGTTCTGGATCAGCACGTTCGACCCGCTGTTCTGGATCACGGTGGAAATGCCGCTGGCGTTGGAGAACGCGTCTCCGCCCAGCGTGTTGTTGCCGCTGACGGTGTTCTGCGCGGTGTTGCCGCCGACTTGTCCGTGGATGTCGACGTCGTTTTCCACCGAATCGTCGCCGCCGCGATAAGCCTCGAGCGTTGTCGGGTCCATGGCAGGACCCAAGCCTTCGATCGGTACCGCGAAGGACAGCCGCGCCGTTGCTTCGACGGGCGCGCCGACGGCGGCCGGTTCGTCGGCGAAGGCCGCTCCTGCGATCAGCGCCGACAAGAACGCCGCTGCCGCGAGTGCCGTTGTTTTGCATGCCGGCATGGTCGTTCTCCTTCAGCCATGCGTGTCGTGCCCGCACGTGTACGCTTGCGCGTTGGCGCGCGGATGCGCTGCGTACGGGCACGCGATGCGCCGCGCAGGGCTTTCGCCCTCGCGGCGCATCTGGGTCGCGCTTACGGAGCGCTGGGTCCGACGGTCAGGTTGGCCTGCACGGTCACGCCCTGCTGGATCAGCGAGGCGAAGCCGCTGTTCTGCGCCGCCACCATGATGCCCGCAGCCGTCTGTCCGACACTCGTCATGTCGTTGGACATGTCGAACGTGCCGGCATCGACGAAGTTCGCACCACCCGCGCCGCCAGCGCCGCCGGCCGCGCCGTTGCCGGCACCGCCTACGCCTGCGCCGCCCGCGCCCGAGCCGCCCGTGCCTGCGCCGCCCGCACCGCCTGAGCCGCCCGTGCCGGATGCCGCACCCGTAGAGGCCGTCGCCGCGCCGCTGGTGGCCGTTCCTGCGCCGCCGCTGCCCGCGCCGCCCGTGGCTGCGCCGGGGCCGCGCTCGCGCGCCCTGCCGCCATTACCCGAGCCGCCCGCGCTTGCTGCGAGGCTTACTGCGCCGGCATGGCCGCTGTCGCCGTCGCCGCGGCCGCCATCGCCGCCGCTACCGCCGTCGCCCTTGCCGCCTTCGCCTTTGCCGCCGTTGCCCCAACCGCCGTAGCCGCCACCGCCGCTACCGCCGCCGCCGCCATTGGCATTGCCGCTGTTGCCAGCGTAATTGCCGATGTCGCGCACGCGGATGTCGGTGACATAACCGTCGAGACGGGTCACCGCGATCGCTTTGCTGGAGTTGAAGGAGTTGGAGAAGTTGGCGGTAGCCGTACCGCCGTTGTTGGCAGCCGCTGAACCGTAACCGGACGAGTCGGCGTAGCCGTCGTTGTTGCGGTTGTCGCCAGTGCTGCTGTTGGAGTTGTCGCTATCGTCGTCTATCGCTATCTGGATATTGCGTCCAGGGCCATTCTCTGTGTTTTCCGCCTGGGCCCATGCTTGGCCGGTCATACCGATGCCAACCAGCACCGCCGTGGCGATGAGTGATTTACGGATATGCATATCTTGTTCTCCTGCACGCCGACAGGACACCCGGGGGTGGCATCCGCTCACGACGCGAAACAAGACATGCATCATTAATGCCGTCGCGCATTAATATTTCGTAGCTGATTGTTTTCGCCGGAGTATTCGAGGCCGAAAAATGCGAGAACGCCCGCGGCTCCCTCTGAAACAGGAGCCAAAATGCGGAAAACGTTTCATCTGCGCAACGCACCTGCGAAGCCTTGCAGTGCGTACGGAGCTGCTAGACGCATTCGACGCGCGTCGTCGGCGAATACATGGCCTCTACGGCGATGATGAAAAACGTTGCGCCGACGCAACAGTATTGCGACTGGAACGGTACGCAGATCGCCGCTAAGTCGCGATTTTCACGAGGTTTTCACGGCGACGGACGGCTACCGGCGTTACTGGGTAGTCGCCACGCAGCGCCGCGGCGCATTGTCGGCGACCGCTTGCACCCAGCCGTTGCTGCGGCGGTGACCCACGGTACCGCCGATGCACGCCCTCTTGAGCTGCAAGCGGTTGGCTTCGATGAGGCCCGGAAGCCTCGGCAGCAACGACGCGGCATCGGTCGTGGCGACCGATGCGGTGGGTTGGATAGTTGCGGCGGCCTGCTGTGCCCTGCCCTGCCCAGGCGCTGCGGCGGCTGTTTCAGAGCTGTTCTTCTGACCGTTGGCATAGGCCAGCAACAGCAGGCCGAGCAGCAGCGCACCCAGGAAAACGCCTGCGGCCACGGGCAAGGTGATCGACCACGGCAGCGCCGGATCCCGAGGTGCGGCTTGCGCGTCCCGAGGCTGGTCTCCGATGTGCGGTTGCGGCGACATCGCTCAAGCCGCCCTGCGTTCGTCGCGTGCGAGCCACCACGCGATGGCCGCGCCGGCCAGCAGCCAGCCGATCAACTGTTCGAGCAACGTGCCGACCGTGAAAGCGGTCGGGAACATAAACCAATTCCAATGCGGCAGGCTGATCGCGATCCAGGCGAACAACGCCATCACGCCGGCGACCATGAGCCGCTTGCCGAAACCGAACGCGCCAAGCGCCAGCACCCACGCCAGCAGGAAGGCCGCAATCAGATCGTTGGCCAATTGCTTGATCAGGTTAGGCACCATGCTCGCGATGACCGGATTGCCGCCGGGCTGCCAGATCACCAGTGCATACGGGCTGGATTTGTATTGCTGCTGGAACGCTTCGACGAAGGCTTTATCGGACATTCTTTCGGGCGCGAAGGTCGGCAGCATGTAGACGCCCTCCCCTTGCGTAGCCGAAGCCTGTATCGCGCTCAGCGCGGCGTCCTGCTCGACCGCGACCTTCATTCCCATTTCGCCGATCGGCAACGCCATGTGCGCGACGGCGCTCCAGATGAACATCACGATGCCGCCGATGATCGCCGCTATCAGAAGACGCATGGTTCCTCCCGAAATGGACGTGGCTCGCCTGCGTCGAGCATGCGCCTGCGGTGATGAGCGGGCAAGCCGGCGCAGACCTAGGATCGACCCTAGGTCGTCGATATCAAATAGCCAATAAAATCCTTATAAAACATAACATTGCGACGAGGTCATCAAGTGGTTTGAAATAAGCCGTACGCGCCGGGCTTGCGCGCGCGATTGCGGATTCGCATCGGCATCGCCGCACTGCGCATGCAGCGCTTCGGATAAGTTTCGACGGCGGATGAATGGACCGCGCCGATAGCGGGCATACCGGCGCGGCTGTCCGTATAACCTATCGATATTCATGACCACCGCTCGCTATCGTTTCGGGGAGTACGTACTCGATCTCGCCACACGCGAACTGCGCCTGCGCAACCAGGCCGTGGCGTTGCCGGCGCGCGTGTTCGAATGCCTGATCTGCCTGATCGAACATCGCGACCGCGCCGTCAGCCGCGACGAATTGGTGCAGGCGGTATTCGGCCGCGCAGACGTATCCGATGCGCAACTCGCGCAAATCGTGCTGCGCGCGCGGCGTGCGGTCGGCGACGACGGCCACGAGCAGCATTCGATACGCACCGTGCCCCGCTATGGCTTCCGCTGGTTGGAACAGACGCAGGCGGAAATCGCGGCCGACGAGGACGCTGCGGGCGTCGCGGTTCCGGACGCGCCAGAATCCCCGCCCGCGGCGACGTCCATCGATGGCGAAGAACCCGCGCGCAGCGCATGGCGCGGACGCGTCGGCGGGTGGATCGGCGCAGCGGCGCTGGCATTGCTGTTTTTGCTCGGCTGGGCGTGGCTGCAGCGCCCGTCATCGGCTATATCGGTGCCGCCGCACAAGACCGCCGAAGCGTTGCCGTCCGGCAGGACGATCATGGTCTTGCCGACCGTCGTCGCCGAACCCAACGATGTGCCGTGGGCGCGGCTGGGCCTGATGGATTTCGTCGCCGATCGGCTGCATCGCGCGGGTTTGCCGGTGCTGTCCAGCGAAAGCGTGCTCGGCGTGCTGCGCGAGCAGGAGCGTAAGGACGACAGCCAGGCGCTGCGCCGGGCGACGCGGGCGATCTGGATCGTCGACAGCCGGGCCCGTCAAACCCAGGACGCGTGGGAAGTGGCGCTGACCGCGACCGACGCGAGCGGCGTGAAACAACGCGGGCAGGCGCGTCATGCCGACTTGCTGCAGGCGGCGCGGCTGGCCGCCGATCGCTTGTCGCCGACGCTCGGCGGCAGCCGCTCGCCGGACGGATCGGACATGCCCGCGCTCGCCGAACGCTTGCAGCGCGCACGCGCGGCGATGCTCGCCAACGAGATCGAAACCGCGCAGCGCATCCTGTTGGAAGCGCCGGAGCTGCAGCGTTCGCAACCGCAATTGCAGTATCAGTTGGCGCGAGTCGATTTCCGCGCCGGCGAGTACCAACGCGGCCTGGCGACACTGGACCGCGCGCTGGCTAGCGACGAATCGCGTCGCGACCCGGCCTTCCACGCGCGCCTGCTCAATGCGCGCGGTGCGATGCTGATCCGCCTGGATCGCTATACCGACGCTGAGCGCACCTACGACCAGTCGGTCGCTCTGATCGGCGGCGGCCGGCATCCGGCGGAACTCGGCCAGGCGCTGAGCGGCCGTGCGGTGGCGTATTCGCTGCAGAAACAATACGACCGCGCGCTGGCCGATCTGGGCCGCGCGCGCGTGCAACTGGTGGCCATGGGCGATGCGCTGGCGGTAGCGCGCGTGGATGCCAATCTGGGCATCCTGGAATTCGATCGCCAGCGTCCGGCGCACGCGCTGCCCTATCTGCAAAAGGCGGCCGAGGATTTCAAAGCGATGGGCGCCATGAACGAGCTGGCTACCGCGCGCAAAGTGCTGATGGGCGTGCACGTGGCCCTGCTGCGCACCGATTCCGCGCTCGCCGAGAGCGACCGCGCGTGGGCGATGCTGCCGCGCATGCGCGACCCGAGCCAGCGCGCGGACCTGATCCTCACGCGTGCCGAAGTGCTGATCCTCGCGGGACGGCTGCGCGAGGCCGGAACGCTGCTGGCCATGCCCGAAGCGACGTTGGCGGTGCCCGCCGATTACGGGCGTCGCGACTATCTGCGGGTGGATCTGGCCCGCCGCGCCGGCGAAGCGCAGCGGGCGGTGGCGATGGCCGATGCGGCATTGCGCGCGTGGCCGCCCGATTCCAATCCGCGGCTGCGCGCGTGGACCGCGTTCCGGCGCGAACAAGCCGCGCTGGCCGCCGATCTCGGCGCATCGTCCCGAAATGCCGTCGCCACTTACGGCGATACCTTGCCCGAGCGGCTGACCCTGGCCACCCTGCAGCGGGCGCGCGGCGATGCTACCGCCGCGGAGCGCACCTACCGCGCGGCCGTGGCCCTGGCCGAACGCGAAGGCGTGCCGGAAGAGACCGCGATCGCGATCGACGCCTATGCATCCTGGCTGCTCGAACGCGGCCGGGCCGCCGAAGCCGGGGCACTGATCGGCCGCGTCGCGCCATGGGCCGATCACGATTTCGACATGGCCGTGCTGCAGGTCCGGCTGTTGCGCGCGATGGGGCAACCGGCGCAATGGCAGCAAGCCTACGATCGGGCCAAAGCGCTGGCCGGCGAGCGCGCGATCCCGGCGCAACTCGATCCGGCGCAAACCACGGCTGAAGCGAGTGATCGCGTTCACTGAAATGGCGGCATTCCATCGCGAGTAATGCAATCGTCAAACGATTGGAATGACGGGCGCGCGCGGCCGTCGCAAGGTCGGCCACCCCCAACGGGCGAATCCCCAACGCCCGGCCGACGCCCCCAACTATCTCCAAGCCCCCAGGAGCCACAGGCATGACCCGCAAGCTGCTCGCCGTAGCGCTGTTGTCCGTACTCCCTTTCGCCTCCCCCCTGCCCGCCGCGGCCGTCGGCGCCTCTCCTCTGGAACTCGTCCTTGCGCGCGGCGGCGCCGTGAAAGCCGAGCCGATCGTCGACGGCCGCTACGTCCACATCCCCACCGGTCGCGTGCTGGCCACCTGGGATTACGCCAAACCGACCGCGCCGCTGCGCATCGCCACCACCGAGCCCGCCGACGGCGCGATCAATTCGGTCACCCGCAACGGCAGCTATCTGTACGCCAGCTGGCGCGGCCACGACGGCACCGGCGGCGTGGCCGTGTACTCGCTGGCCGATCCGGCCAAGCCGGTGCTGGTCGGCCAGTCCGAGGACTACACCGACGCCGACAACAAAGTCATGCTGGGCGTGGTGGCGGCGAACAATCATCTGTATCTGTTCGACAACAACCACGGCCTGTTCGTCGGCAACCTGAGCGATCCGGCCAAGCCGACCTTCGTCCGCAGTGCGATCGATTACGTCCCGATCCAGTACAGCAAGATCGTCGCCAACGGCAATCTCATCCAGGCCACCGGGCGCGGCTGGATCCTGAGCACGGCGCTGGATCTGTACGATGTGAGCAATCCCGACGATCCGGTGAAGATCGCCGCGCATTCAGTCGATGGCCTGGATACTTTCAGCCTGACGCCGGAACCGGGCATGGCGATCGGCATCGGCAACCAGCTGAGCGTCTTCGACCTCAGCGATCCGACCCAGATCGTCAAGCGCAGCTGGCTCGACGTACCGCCCGCCACGTACGGCGTGCGCGTCGGCAGCGCGAATTTCTACAGCTTCGGCTGGGGACCGGGCATGGATGTCTGGAATCTGTCGAATCTAGATGCGCCGCGTCCCGTCGGCCATTTCGACATGCCCACGTTCGGCGGCCACTACGCGGTGCGCACCGGCAAGCATCTGTTGCTGCAGACCACGACCGACCTGGTGCATTCGATCGACGTCAGCGCGCCCACGAATCCGAAGCGCGTGGCGACGGCGTGGCTGCCCGGCGGCGTCGATCCGCGCGACATCGCGATGTATCGCGACCGCGTGCTGCTGGTGCAGCCGAACTACGGCTTGATGATGAGCGATCCCAATACGCTGTCGCCGTTGTCGCGGTTCGAGGCGCGCCTGCCGGAAAGCATGGAAGGACGCAGCCTCGAGCAGGTGGTCGTCGTCGGTAATCGCGCCTATATCGCGGCCTGGGGTTTCGGTTTGATCAATGTCGATCTTTCCAATCCCAAGCAGCCGGTCGAAATCGGCAGCTTCTCGTTCCCCTTCGCCGCCGTGCTCGATGTCAAGGGCAACTACGCGTACATCGCGAAATGGACCAACGGCGGTTTGTTCGGCGTGGTCGACATCTCGAATCCTGCCGCGCCGCGGCTGGTCTGGTACGGCGGGCTGTCGGGACAGCCGTACCGGATCAAGGTCGATGGGCGATACGCCTACATGGCCGAAAGCCAGGAACCCGGCACCGGCACCGAGACTGGCGGCTTGCGCATCTTCGATCTGGCCAATCCGGCCAAACCCGTGCTCGCGGCGCATTTCAACCGCGGTTGCGGCCACGCGTTCGACGTGACGATCGACAGCAGCGTCGCGCTGGCGTACGTGGCCTGCCAGGAAGGCATGCAGGTAGTCGACATCTCCAATCCGCGCTCGCCGGCGGTGGTCGGCGAATACGCCACGCCCGGCTATTCGCAATTCAACAAGGTCGCCCAGCGCGGCGATCGCGCTTGGTTCGCGAATATCGACGGCTTGCACGAACTCGACGTCTCCGATCCCACGCATCCGACTTTGTTGAAGCGGACCAACCTGGGCCACCAGGCGCCGCAGCGCTTGCTGGCGCCATCGGACGGCGTGCTTTACGTGGCCGGCGGCGAAACCGGCGTGCAGGTCTTCAAAACTTCGGCAGGCAGCAAGGATGCACGCCTGCCGTCTTCCTCCTTGCCTCGTCAGCGATGAGCTTTGGGTTGCGCCCCCCGTTCCCTCATGTCCGGGTTGCGCAGCCCACGGTGGGCGGGCATTGCGGTTCGCCGCATGCCCGACCCGCCGTTCTTCTTATTTCCGTTCAACGCGAACGCGGCACGCCGCTGATCGCGTCGCGCACCACGCGCGAAACCGACGACGACGGTTGGGTCTTGCCGCCGGGTTTCCGAGCGGCGATGCCCTGAGTTTTTGCGGAAACGACCACGTCGAAGACCGCATCGGCTTCGTTGTTGGCGGTGATGTCTTCGTTGGTCGATGTGCCGGCCAGCGCGGTCGCGAACAGCGGCCACTCCGATCCGGCCGGTGCGGTGGCATCGATACGGATCGCCAGCGCAGGACGCGATAGGTCCGGATTGGGATTGGGCCGCACCACGCCTTGCGACGTGCATGAAACCGCCGCGCCGTCGTGATCGCAGCGCCACGTGCCCGATAAACCGGATTGCGCGATCTTGATCTGGCGGACGTCGACGCCTTGCGGCAATTCCACATCGATGACGCCATCGCGCGCGGCGATCGTGCCCCGGTTCTGCAGCGACAGCAGATAGTGGAAAGCGCCGCCGGCCGGCACGGTCGCGCTGGAACTGCGCATCTCGAGCGCCAAATCGGCATATGGCGCGGGCGTCGGCGTATACACCTCGGCGATCGCCAGCGGCGGTTCCCACGGCCGGTTGCCGCCGGCGACCAGTACGCGGCCGTCGGGCAGCATCGCAGTCGCCGCCCGCGCCCGCCCCAATGCCATGTTCGCGATCAGGGTGAAGCGGCCGCTGACCGGATCGAAACGTTCGGCGCGACGCGTCGGGCCTTCGTCGGTGCCGCCCGCGGTGAGCAGGACGCGTCCATCGGGCAGCGTGGTCTGCGCATGATCGCTGCGCGCCCAGTGCAGCGAACCGGCGCTGTCGAACTGTCCGCGGGACGGATCGTAAAGTTCGCCGACCGGACGCCACTCGCCGTTGTCCATGCCGCCGCCGACGAGCACGCGGCCATCTTCCAAAAGCGATGCGGTGGCCATGAAACGTGGCTTCGCTAAACTGCCGGTGACGGTGAAATGGCCGCTAACGGGATCGAAGACTTCGGCGCTGGCGACGATTTCCGCATCGGTGGTCAGGCCGCCGGCGATCAGTACGCGGCCATCGGCGAGCAATGTCGCGGTGTGGCTGTTGCGTTCGATGGCCATGTCGCCGGCGCGGGTGAAGCGATTCGTTGCGGGGTCGTAAACGTCGGCGCTCGCCAATCGTTCGCCTGCGCCCCAACCGCCGGTCACCAGCACGCGGCCGTCGGCGAGCAAGGTGGCGGTGTGGAAATAACGCACGCTGCTCATCTTGTTGGCTGTGGGGGCGAATAGACCGGTGGCCGGGTCGTAAACTTCGGCGCTGGCGAAGGCGATGTTGTCGCCCTGCTCGTTCTGGCCGATGCCGCCTGTGATCAGCACCCGGCCATCGGACAAGGGCGTGAGCGTGGCGTTGCCGTCGCGGCCGTCCCTCATCGCGCCGGTGGCGACGAAGGCGTTGGTCGCCGGGTCGAACAACTCCGATGTGGCCAGATAAACGCCCCAGCCTTCGTCGTTCAAGCCGACGCCGCCGGTGACCAGCACGCGGCCGTCGGGCAAGGTGGCGGCCATCGCCATATCGCGTCCTTGGCGCAGATCGCCGGCGCGCTCGAAGTGCGCGGCCAGCACATCGCTGAAAGGAATCAACAACAGCAACAGCCAGGGGATCAGGGCAACGAATCCGTACCACAGGGCGCGGATAACCTGCATCGGTCGCATATGTCATCTCCGGGGGCGTTCGTGGGGACGGCCCGCGGGGGCACGGGCCGGACCGCAACGCTGTGACTGCGCTACCGGGACGGCATTCCTATCGCATTACCAAAGCATTCCAAACGCTTGACGGCTCACGGCCATGGACGCAGCCAGGCGGCGGTGCGTGCGCCGAGCCAAACCAGGGCTAGGCCCGCGAACAAGGTGATCGCCAGATAGCCCAGCATCATGCTGGTGCGCTGCGAACGTGCGAACAGCAGGCACTCGAGCATCAGCGCCGAGTACGTGGTCAAGCCGCCGATCACGCCGACGATGAGGAACGCGCGCCAGTACAGGGCCGCCTGTCCCCTGCCCTCGAGCCAGATCGCGACGTAGCCGGCCGCGAACGATCCGAACAGGTTCACGGCCAGCGTGCCCCAGGGGAAACCGCTGCCGATTTGGCGCAGCAGGTAACCGCCGATCCAGAAACGCCCCGCTGCGCCGAGTGCGCCGCCGGCCATGACCAGCGCTAGTTGTTGCCACCAGAGGGATGGGTTCATGCGGACGGCTCTCGCTGATGCGGTTTTCATGGAACTGCTTTTCGTGGCAGCGGCTTTGTGGGAGCGGCTTCAGCCGCGAGTTCTTCGGTACAGGTTGCCGCAATCTCAAAAGCTCGCGGCTGAAGCCGCTCCCACGAAAAGCGGCAATTCTGCGGATTATGCTGGCGGCTTACGCGTCGCGCTAGCGCGCGCGGCGCGCAACGCATCGAGTTTTTCCTTGAGCTTGATTTCCATGCCGCGCTCGACCGGTTCGTAATAGACGCGCTCGCCCATCGCATCGGGAAAGCCGGTCTGGTCGACGGCGATGCCGCCTTCCCGGTCGTGATCGTATTGGTAGCCCTTGCCGTAGCCGAGCTGCTTCATCAGCTTGGTCGGCGCGTTGCGGATATGCATCGGCACTTCCTGCGTGCCGTACTCCTCCACATCGCGCTTGGCCGCGCCGAAGGCCATGTAGGCGGCATTCGATTTGGCGGTGCTGGCCAAATAGATCACCACCTGCGCCAAGGCGAGATCGCCTTCCGGGCTGCCGAGCCGCTCGTAAGCGTCCCAGGCTTCGGTCGCCATCTGCAGCGCGCGCGGATCGGCCAGGCCGATGTCTTCCACCGCCATGCGGGTCAGCCGGCGCGCCAGGTAGATCGGGTCGCAGCCGCCGTCGAGCATGCGTGCGAACCAATACAGCGCCGCGTCGGGATTGGAACTGCGCACCGATTTGTGCAGCGCCGAGATCTGGTCGTAGAACTGCTCGCCGCCCTTGTCGAAACGGCGCGTGCGGTCGGCCAGCACCTGGCGCAGCGTGTCGTGGTCGATGCGGCCGCCCTCGCCCGCCAGTTCGGAAGCGATTTCGAGCAGGGTCAGCCCGCGTCGTACATCGCCGTCGGCGGCGCCTGCGATTTCGCGCAAGGCTTCCGGTTCGATATGCAGCCCGCGTCCGCCCAGACCGCGTTCCTCGTCGGCAAGCGCGCGTTGCAGGGCTTCGACGATGTCGTCGGTCGACACCGCTTCCATCACATGCACGCGGCAGCGCGACAGCAGCGCCGAATTCAATTCGAACGACGGATTCTCGGTGGTCGCGCCGACGAACAGGATGGTGCCGCGTTCGATATGCGGCAGGAACGCATCCTGCTGCGCCTTGTTGAAGCGATG
>CADECF010000019.1 GCA_902825775.1 uncultured Lysobacteraceae bacterium | reverse complement strand
CAAAGCCAAAGCCAAAGCCAAAGCCAAAGCCAAAGCCAAAGCCAAAGCCAAAGCCAAAGCCCGAGTTTCCCTCCGGCATTTCAACTGTCAGACTCGCCCTGCCCGCGGGGAGCGGGCCAACCAAATCAAAGGGGCAAACGATGAAATCGATCGGCGGACTGATGTTGCTGCTGGGCCTGGGTTCGTTCGTGCTGCACTACATGAATATGGAGTTCAAGCTGCTGATGTGGGTCGACAACTGGGGGCCGGCCGTCGGCACCGCCATCCGGATCGGGCTCATCGTGGTCGGCGCCGCGCTCTGGTTCGTCGGCAACAAGCGCGAGAAGGCCGCTCCGGCGGCGACCTGATCGGCCATCGCTGCCGCGACAAACCGGCGGCCGGTGCGTGAGCATCGGCCGTCGACGTTCGGGCCTTGCGCGCGGCCCGCGCGCGCGTTGCAATCGGAACCTCCACCCGCAGGAGTTCCGCGATGCGTATCCACTCAGCGATGTTGGGCCTGCTCGGCGTCTGCGCCGCCACCGCCGCGAACGCACAGACCGCCGCCGCGCCGACCCGCGAGCACCTGGCGCCGTCGGGCTGGGAGGATTCCTACTACGACTTCCATTACTCGCCGGTGGTGAAGATCGGCGATCGCGTGATCGTGTCCGGCATCCCCGCCGGCGGTCCCGGCAAAACGGATGAGGAAAAGATCCGCTGGATGTTCGGCCAACTCAAAGCGCATCTGGAGAAGGCCGGCGCGACGCTCGATGACGTGGTCGAGATCACCAGCTTCCATGTCGCCACCGGCCACGACGACTTCCGCAAGAAGGTCGAGCCCATGCTCAAAGTGCATCGCGAAGTATTCCGCGATCACTACCCGGCGTGGACCGCGGTCGGCACCACGGCGCTGTTTTCCAAGGGCGCGCCGGTCGAAATGCGCGCCGAAGCGATCATCGGTTCGGGCAAAGCGCCCAAAGCCGACATACCGAAACCGGCGCCCGCGAAAGCCGAATAACGGCCGGCGGGCGCGTGAGTGTCCGGGCGCGATCAGCCGCCCGGCTGCTGCGGCCGGAGCCAGGTGGCCTGCATGGTCTGCAGCAGCCATTTGCCGCCGAGCTTGCGGAAGTGGAACAGCATGCGCATCGCACGCTGCTCGGCGACGCCGTTCACTTTCAGCTCGGCGGTGTCTTTGGCGATGACGATGGCCTGATCGCCATAAACCCGGATCCGCGTTTCGTCGATCTTGTTCGACAGCGGCTCCATCCCGGCCGCCAGCATCTGGTTCCTGGCTTCGGGCGTGTAGAAGCTCAGCACCTCGGCGCGTTCGTCGACGTCGCCGACCGGCGACACCTCCACGTAATCCGGCGCCAATAGCGCCTCCAGCGCCTTCAGGTCGAAACGGATCTGCGCATCCACCACCGCCTGTGCGGCGGCGGCGAGTTCTTTTTCGGTTTGCGGATCGGCGGCGCGGGCGGACTGGCATGCCAGCGCCAAGGCCAGGCCGAGAGTGGCGGCGAACAGGGGTTTCATGCGGATACCTTTGATGGGGCATGCAGACGATGCAGCGGCCGGGCCGCCGCAGTATCTGCCGAAAGTAGGGGGCCGGCTTGGGTTAGGCTTGCGCCGATGGATCAGGCCACCGCCCCGCCGCGCCCGCGTCTGCGCGATCACATACGCGAAAAGCTGCCCGAAATTTTCGTCGAGGCGTTCTCGGTGGCGTTGGCGGTGGTGCTGGCGCTTGCGGTGGACAACTGGCGCGACGAGCGCACGCTGAACCGCCAGGCCGGCGCGCTGAGGCAAGCGGTGGCGGCGGAGATGCGCAGCAACTTGGAAGAGCTGCGGCGGGTACTGCCGAAGATCGACGAGAACCTGAGCGAAGCCGAGCGCTCGGTCAAATCCGAAGGCGAACGCGAGCAGGCCTCGGGTCTGGTCGTGACCTCGGCCGTGCTGACCGCGGCCGCATGGCAGACCACGCAAACGTCGAACAATGCGGTCGAACGGCTGCCTGCCGCGTGGCGGATCAAGGTCGCCAAGGCCTACGAATTGCAGGAGCTGTACCAACGCCAGCAACAGGCGGCGATGGATGCGCTGGTCGATTTCACCACACGCAGGGAAGGCAGCCCCAGCGAGGAAGACCTGATCAAGACTTTGTTCTACCAGGTGCGCATGCAAAAAGCCGGCAATCTGGAATTGAGCGGGGCGTATCTGGAATTGCTTGAACAGGAACCGCAGCCTTCGACGCAGTAATGTGGGAGCGGCTTCAGCCGCGAGCTTTTTCGGTCGCTGCGATCTGGCAAGAGCTCGCGGCTGAAGCCGCTCCCACAAAAGCCGCTCCTCCAAAGCCGGTCATGGCGTGCGCGCGCAAACCCAAGCATCGACGCGCAGCGTGCCCGCGCGCCGGAGCACTTTGGCGGCGGCGTTGAGGGTGGCGCCGGTGGTCATGACGTCGTCGATCAGAGTCACATGCGCAGGCAGCGTCGTGCCGCGCGCCACCGCGAAAGCGCCGCGCAGGTTGCGCCGGCGCGCGTCCGCATCCAGCCGCGATTGCGGCGCGGTGGCGCGCATGCGAGTCAGTACGCCGTCGAGCATCGGGATGCCGAACGCGCGCGACAGCGGGCGGGCCAGTTCCAGGGCCTGGTCGTAGCCGCGGCTGCGCAGGCGCGCCCGGTGCAGCGGCAGCGGGATCAGCGCTTCGGCCCGCGGCAGCGCGGCGAAGGCGTCGATCATCAATTGCGACAACAGCCGGCCGCAGGCCAGATCGGCATGAAACTTCAGCCGCGGCAGCAGCCGGTCGACCGGGAAACCATAGACCAGGGCGGCATGGCTCTCGTACAGCGGCGGCGGGCGCCGCAAGCAGTCTCCGCAGGCCGCTGCGGCGGCCGGCAGGGGCAGGGCGCAACGCAGGCAGGCGTTGCGGTTCCACGGCAGCGCAGCGGTACAGCCGCGGCACAAATCGCGGCCTTGGGCGCCGGTTTCGCCGCATAACAGGCAGCGCGGAGGCCATAGCCACGCGCCGAGGCCGTCAACGGCGGCGAGTATCGTTCGGTTGACAGCGGCCGGCATGGTTTCCAGACTGCCTGGCCTGCCTCGCTCTGTACGTCGGAAAACGCCCATGCCTGCTGTCAGCGAACGTCCTTCCACCCTGCCGGCCACGCGCCACGACTGGTCCCGCCGCGAACTCGAAACCTTGTTCGCGCTGCCCTTCACCGAATTGCTGCATCGCGCCGGCACGGTGCATCGCCAGCATTTCGATCCGGCCGAAGTGCAGGTCAGCACGCTGCTGTCGGTGAAGACCGGCGGCTGCCCGGAAGATTGCGCCTACTGCCCACAGGCGCAGCGCTATCACACCGGCGTCGACGCGACCAAGCTGATGAGCACCGAGGCGGTGCTGGAAAAAGCCAAGCAAGCCAAGGCCGCCGGCGCCTCGCGTTTCTGCATGGGCGCGGCGTGGCGTTCGCCGAAAGACCGCGACATCCCCAAAGTCGCGGCGATGATCCGCGAGGTGAAAGCCCTGGGTCTGGAAACCTGCGCCACGCTCGGCATGCTCAGCGGCAGCCAGGCGCAGGCGCTGAAATCGGCGGGCCTGGATTACTACAACCACAATTTGGATACCGCGCCGGAGTTCTACGGCGAGATCATCCACACCCGCGAATTCCAGGACCGTCTGGACACGCTCGCGCACGTGCGCGACGCGGGCATGAAGACCTGTTGCGGCGGCATCGTCGGCATGGGCGAATCGCGCGCGCAGCGCGCAGGACTGCTGCAGGCGTTGGCCAACCTGCCGGCGCATCCGGATTCGGTGCCGATCAACCGCCTGGTCCAGGTCGAAGGCACGCCGCTGGCCGGCACCGCCGAGCTGGATCCGTTCGAGTTCGTGCGCACGATCGCGGTGGCGCGCATCGTCATGCCGCGCTCCATGGTGCGGTTGTCGGCCGGGCGCGAATCGATGAGCGACGAATTGCAGGCTTTGTGCTTCACCGCCGGCGCCAATTCGATCTTCTACGGCGAAAAACTGCTCACCACCGGCAATCCGGACACCGAACGCGATATGGCGCTGTTCGCGCGCCTGGGCCTGCGGCCGATGCAGGCGATCGAAGAGGCCGGTACCGTGCACGCCGACATCGTCCAATCGCCGCAGACCTACGCGGCCTGACGCCATGTCGCGCCCCGATCTCTACGACCGGATCCGCGAAGCGCGCGCGCTTCGCGAGACGCAGCAGCGCGCGCGGGTACGCCGCAACGTCACCCGCCGCGACGGCGCGCGCTACGAAGTCGACGGCCGCTGGCTGACCGGCTTCTGCGGCAACGACTATCTCGGTCTCGCGCAGCAGTTCGCGGTGGTCGCGGCGCTGCAGGACGCGGCCTCGCGCGACGGCATCGGCAGCACCGCTTCGCATCTGGTCTGCGGCCATCATGCGGCGCACGAAGCGCTCGAGCGCGAAATCGCCGACTGGCTCGAATATCCGCGCGGCCTGCTGCTCGGCAGCGGCTTCCTGGCCAATCTCGCGGTAGTGCAGGGGTTCCTGGGCGCGGACGACGTCTGCGTGCAGGATCGCCTCAATCACGCCAGTCTGATCGACGCCGCCCGCCTGGCCGATTGCCGCCTGCGCCGCTATCCGCACGCCGATGCCGAAGGCGCTCTGCGCCAGTTGCGCAGCATTCCGGAAGGCGCGGCGATGCTGGCCACCGACGGCGTGTTCAGCATGGACGGCGACATCGCGCCGCTGCGCGCATTGATGCTGGCCGCGCGCATGCAGCAGGCGTTGGTGTACGTGGACGATGCGCACGGCGTCGGCGTGCTCGGCAACATCGGGCGCGGCAGCGTTTCCGCCTGCGGACTCGGCCCGGCCGACGTGCCGTTGCAATTGGTGACGCTGGGCAAGGCGCTCGGCGGTTACGGTGCGGTGCTGGTCGGCGACGAGGCCTTGATCCAACATCTGTCCGAAACCGCACGGCCTTACATCTACAGCACCGCGTTGCCGCCGGCGCAGGCCGCGGCGTCGCTGGCCGCGGTCAAGATCGCGCGGCGCGAGGAATGGCGCCGAGTGAAGCTGCGCGAATCGATCGTGCGGCTGCGCACGTCCGCCGCTGCGCATGGTCTGGAACTGTTGCCGTCGGATACGCCGATCCAGCCCTTCGTCTGCGGCAGCGAGGCGCGCGCGCTGGCGTACGCCACCGCGCTGGAAGACGCCGGCTATTGGGTCGCCGCGATCCGCCCGCCGACGGTCCCCGAAGGCGGTGCGCGCCTGCGCATCACCTTGTCCGCTTTGCATGGCCCGGCCGAGATCGACGGCCTGATCGACACGCTGTCGCGCGTGCGCGACCGGTTCGGCGACGACAAGGCGAAAGCGGCGGCTCCGGCTGCGATGTGAACATGGATGCTATTACAAGGCGTCGGGAAGTCTGGTCGGCGCTCTCGGATCTCTATCTCGATACCGACACGAGCTTGCTTTATCCGCAAATTGCGGAGGCATTGGCGCGATCGCCGTATTCGTCCGACGAAATTTGGCGCATCCTGCGCCACGAAGTGCATCCGGCGGTAAGCGCGAATATGCGGGATGTCGCCGGCGTGTGGGACGGCTTCGACACCGAATGGCTTGCCGCGAGGATCCAGAGGCGTCTTTCGCGCCCGGCTTGGCGGCGGCCGTTCGGCTGCGTTTTTTGCGGACAGCCGCGCCAGGAATGGCGGATCCTGGCGTCCTTGATCGACGATGCGCGGCGCCGCCTGGAATCGTCGGCATGAGCCCTTTGCACATAGAAGCGATTGGCGACGGCCCGGCGCTGGTGCTGATCCACGGCTGGGCGATGCACGGCGGCATCTTCGCGCCGTTGCTGGCGCGCCTGCGCGACCGCTACACGCTGCATCTGATCGACCTGCCCGGGCACGGTTACAGCTATCGCGACGAAACGCCGCTGACGTTGGAGGCCTGCGTCGCGGCGATCGCCGAGCGCACGCCGCCGGCGGTCTGGATCGGCTGGTCGATGGGCGGCCTGTTCGCCCTGCGCGCGGCGGCCACGCTGCCGCAGGTGCGCGGCTTGGCGATGATCTGCGCGACGCCGAGGTTCGTCGTCGACGACGGCGCCGATGGCCGGCCCTGGCCGCATGCGGTGTCGCCGGACGTGTTCGCGCAATTCGCGCGCGATCTGGAGACCGACTACCGCAGCACGCTCGATCGATTCCTGGTGCTCGACACGATCGGCGCCGAGCACGGCCGCGAAGAATTGCGCACGTTGCGGCAGCAGTTATTCGCGCGCTGCGAACCGGCGCCGCGGATCCTGCAGCAAGGATTGGCGTTGCTGGAGAGCAGCGACTTGCGCGACGAATTGCCGCAACTGCGCGTGCCGAGCCTATGGATTTCCGGACGGCGCGATCGGCTGGTGCCGCCATCGGGCATGCGCGACGCGGCGGCGATGGCGGCGGGCAGCGCGTATCTCGACATCGCCGGTGGCGGGCATGCGCCGTTTTTGGGGCATGCGGATCAAGTCGCGCAGGCGCTCGACGATTTCGCTTCGCCTTTAAGCCGTCATTCCCGCGAAGGCGGGAATCCAGCGACTTTGAATCCAGGCCCAGGCGTAGAAGGAAGAGCGCAAGTCACTGGATTCCCGCCTTCGCGGGAATGACGGCTGAAAAACAAAAAGCAATGAACGAAGTTTTCGACACCCGCCAAGTCCGCCGCGCCTTCTCGCGCTCCGCCGGCCATTACGAAGCCGCCGCCGCATTGCAGCGCGAAGTCGAAGCGCGCCTGCTCGAATCGCTGGAATATCTCGAAGACAACCAACCGCAAGTCGTGGTCGACCTCGGCTCCGGCCCCGGCCGCGCCGCCGCGGCCATGCGCAAGCGCTGGCCGCGCGCACGCACGCTGGCGTTGGACATCGCATTGCCGATGCTGCGCCAAGCGCGCAAGCAGGCCGGGTGGTGGCGGCCGTTCGACCGCATCTGCGCCGATGCGCGCGCGTTGCCGCTGGCCGATGCCAGCGTCGATGTGCTGTTCTCCAACCTGTGCGTGCAGTGGATCGACGATCTGCCGGCGCTGTTCGCCGAATTGCGCCGCGTGCTCAAGCCCGGCGCGCGCCTGTTGGTGTCGACGTTCGGGCCGGAAACGCTGATCGAATTGCGCGATGCCTTCGCCCGCGCCGATGCGGTGCCGCACGTGAGCCCGTTCGCGTCGATCGGCCAGTTGGGCGATGCGATGCTGCGGGCCGGTTTCAAGGATCCTGTGCTCGACCGCGATCTGTTCGTCCCCGGTTACCCGGACCTGGCCGCGCTGATGCGCGAACTGCGCACGCTAGGCGCGACCAACGCGCTGCGCTCGCGCCGCCACACGCTGACCGGCCGCGCGCGTTTCGCCGCGGCCGCAGCCGCCTACGAAACCGAGCGCCGCGCCGACGGTTCGCTGCCGGCGACCTGGGAAGTGATCTATGCGCAGGCCTGGGCGCCGCCGCCGGGCGCGCCGATTCGCGACAGCGATGGTTATGACGTGACGGCAGTGCCGATCGACCGGATTCCGATACGGCGGCGTTAAGAATGCTTTCGCACTCGCGTCCTGCCGTCACCCCCGACCATTTGCGCTTGTCATCCCGAACGCAGTGAGGGATCTGCTCCGCATGAAGCAGATCCCTCACTGCGTTCGGGATGACAAAAGATGGCGTTCGGGACGACAAAGGTATCGTTCGGGATGAAAGGCGTAAGAATGGAGACGAGTAAAAAGTTCGTATGACCGACGGTTCACGATTCCCCGTTTAGTCTCCACCGATCGCGCACGCCGCACGAGGAAGGCCTCGATGTCCAAGTTCAGCGCCCTGATCGCATCGTTGACGTTGATCGTCCTCGGCACAGCGCCGGCGGCGGCTACGCAACGCTACAGCGCCGCCGATATCCAGCAGGCTTTGTCCGGCATCGATATCGACGCGTTGATCGGCGAAGCGGGCGGGGTGCTGATGCGTGCGCCGGACAGCGCGATCGACGGACTGTTCCAGGCCGTGCACGCCTCGTCGCAGGTGCCCCGGGAAGCCGACACCATGTGCGGCCTGCTCGAACCCGATGCCGATCGCAGCCTGGAAGCGATCGGCCGCGCCGCGCAGCGGCTCGGGCCCGACAGTCGCCAGCGCTTCACCGCCGCGGTGGCCGAAATCGCGACCACCGGCTTGCAGAATCCGCCGCAACCTTACGACGAGGTCGCCGCGCGGCAGGTGCTCAAATCCGCCGGCGTGACCGCGATGCTGCTGCACGACGGCTTTCTGCTCGGCTTGAACAGCGCCGGCAGCGACCGCGCCAGCCGCGACGCGCGTTGCCGTTCGATGCGCTGGATGCTGGACGCGCTGCAGGACGTGCCGCTGGCGCAGCGCGCATCGGCGACGCGGCTGCTGCTCAACGAAGGGCTCACTTTGCTGGCGCAGTCGCGCTGAGCGGTTCGACGCGGAAGATGACGCGCTGCTGGTAAGGCGTGCCGAGCGCGATCGCGCGGAAGCCTTTCTCGGCGATGCGTTTCTGCAATTCCGCCCAATAGTCCTGTTTGCAAACCCAGACCATATTCGGCTCGAAGTCGGCCAGCTCCCTGCCGAGCGGCTCGTCGAACTGCGGATCGAAACGGGATTCGGGGATGTCGTCCTGCGACAGCTTCTCGATCTCGGTGCCGACGCCCATGTGCAGGTGCAGGCCGTAACGCGCCATATCCTCGACGAAAATGATCTCGTGCACCGGGCCCGGGGCGCGCTCGCGGATCGCGGCGGCCCACTGCGCGGCGTTCTTGTGCGAAGGCCAGTAGGCGGAACCCAGTTCGATCGCCAGCAGGACGAGGGCCCATAGCGCCAGCCAGCGCCACTTCGGCAGACCGCGGTTTTCGCTGCGCCGCTGCAACGCCACCAGCAGCGCCAGCGGCGCGAACAAGGGAAGTACGTACAACGGCATCCGCGATTTGGAAACGCAGAACACCAGCAAAGGCAGGAGTACCCAGAGCGTCGGCAGCAACCAGCGCGCGTCGGCTTCGCGTGCGGCCGGGTCGCGCCGCCAGCGCCGCGCCGCGCCGGGCAGGCCGCGCGCCCAACGCAGCAACGCGGGCGTCCACGGCAAAGTGCCCAACAGCAATGTGGGTACATAGATGGTGATCCATCCGTACCACTCGCCATGGCGGCCGAATTCGTTGGTGGTGATGCGGTTCACCACTTCGTCGCCGATGAAATACTCGAACAGGCCGGGATTGCCGTGGATAACGGCGATATACCAAGGCAAGGCCAACAACGCGAACAGCACGATCCCAGACCATTGCAGCACGAGGTGCCGGCGCATGCCCGGCATCAGCGCATCGAACACCAGCACGACCAGCAGCGGCAACAGGCCCGGCGGGCCCTTGGTCAGGAACGCCAGCGCGAACGCGATCCACATCAATGCGATCCAGCGTCGCGGCCGGTCGCGTTCGCCGAAACGCGTCTCGACGAAAGCGGAAAGCGCCAGCGTTTCGAACGCCGCGAGCAGATAGTCGGTGGTGATCAGTTGCGACGCGCCCACGGTGAACAGCATCGTCGCGTAGATGGCGGCGGCCATCGATTGAGAACCCGGCGCGAGCCGCTTGCCGATGCGCCAGACCAGCCAGACGCACAGCAGATAGGACAAGGCCGCGGGCAGGCGCGCCGCCCACGGATTGATGCCGAACACGGCCACGCTCGATGCGATCGCCCAATACGTCAGCGGCGGTTTGGTCCAGTGGCCGACCTCGTCGTTGCGGTGCGGATTGAGCCAGTCGCCGCTGTGCAGCATGTTGAGGGCGACGTTGGTGTAGCGGCCTTCGTCCGGATCCCAGATGCCGCGTACGCCCAAAAAACCCAGCGCCAGCACCACGGCGAGCAGCGCGACGCAGAACGCGGGGGATCGGAACAGTGCGCGCATCGTCGCGGTCGGGGTGGAGGCGGCGCAGCTTAGTCGGTGCGCCCTCAGAATTTCGTTATGCGGCGGCGGCGGATGCAGCCCCGATTAAGGATCCGCTATCCGCTTTTTTCGGATTCGATCCGTATCCAAGCCTTGGCTAAGAAACCTGCGCCAACCATTCCTGCAGGTTGTAGTAGTTGCTGACGCGGGCGATGCGGCCGTTGCGGACCTCGAAGAACGCGCCGCCGGGCAGCTGGTACTTCTGGCCGCGCGCCTTGGGCAGGCCGGCGTCGTCGGCCAGGTACTCGCCGTCGACCACGTATTCGGCGGCGGCGCGCGTGCCGTCCGGCGAACTCATCACCACGATGTCGCTGAGCTTCTCGCGGTAGCTGGCCGCCATCCGCTGCAGGAATGCCGCGAACTGCGCGCGGCCGGTTTCGCGCGGGCCTTGGTTGAGGTCGTGCACCACGTGATCGTCCAGGCATTCGAGCATCGCGTTCCAGTCGCCGCGGTTGAAGGCCGAGTAGTAGGCCAGCACCAGCTCGGTCGCGCGGTCGTTGCGGCGCGTGCCATCGATCTTCATCGTCGTCCTCGGTCGGCCGTCGTGGCCGCGGGCGATGATACTGCGTCGGAGAGGAGATGGAGAAGCAGGAACGAACCGACAGGAAAGAGGAACGGGTAAGCGCGTACTCGTTCCTCGTTTCTTGCTCCTCGTTCCTGCTCTCAGATCTGCACCATCGCGCGCTGGCGCTGGCGCAGCAGGCTCAGCGACAGCATCCCCGCCAGCAGCAGGGTGGTGACGGCGAAGATGCCCGTGCCGAGATTGGCGCCGCTGAGTCCGCCGGCCAGTGCGGCCTCGCCGGCGCCGTTGGGCACGAAGCTGGCCGCAAGCATGCCGGTGTAGTGCATGCCGCATACCGCCACGCCCATCACCAAGGCGCTGCCCAGCATCTGCAGCCAGCCGCGCAGGTTGAAGGCCAGCCATAGCGCCACGATCGAAGCGACGATCGCGATCGCCGCCGATGCGGCCACCAGCGTCGTGTCGTAATGCGTATCGGCCGGCATCAGCATCGCGGCCATGCCGGTGTAGTGCATGCCGGTCACGCCCAGGCCCATGAACACGCCGGCCGCGATCAGCTTGCCCCAGCCGAACACGCCGCTGCCGGCGATCGCCAATCCGGCCATGCACGAGACGATGCCGATCACCGCGGACAGCGCCGTCAGCGTCAGGTCGTAGGACACCGCGATATCCATCTTGCAAGCGAGCATGGCGATGAAATGCATCGCCCAGATCGCGCCGCCGCCCATCGCCGCGCCGGCGGCGACGACCGCGCGCCAGCGTTGCGCTGCGCCTTGCGCGGCCGGAATCGCGATCGCCAGCTGCAGGGCGGTGAACGAACCGAGCACCGAAACGAGGTAGGAAAGGACGACCAGCAGCGGGTCGTGGATGCATTGGATGGCGTGATCGTGCGGCATGCGAACTCCCCTTCGCGTTGGAATGGCGGTCAGGCGCTGAACTCGAAACTGCAGGCTTCGGCGCCGGTGTTGCGGCATTGGTTTTCGACGATGCGCACGCTGTCGGTGCCCTGCGGTCCGGCCAGCAGGCCGCCGAGCATGCCGCGCAGGAAATGGCAGCAGGCGCCGTGCTCGCCGCGATGGCAGAAGGGGCTGTTCTTGACCCGCAACGCGTCGTCGTGCATGTCGGCCTGCAGCAATTGGCGCAAGGCCGGCAGCGCGATGTGCCGTACGGCATCCGGCAAAGGCAGATGCCCGCCGAGCGCGTAGTCGCGCTTGTAGACCCAGGCGCCGACGCGCTGGCCGATGTAGCGCAAGGTCGCCTCGCGTTGCGGCGGCGGCAGGTCGTGTTCCAGCGCCATCAGTTGGATGAAGATGTTCGGATAGTTGCGCGCCAATTGCGGCAGCAAGCTTTCCACCCGGCGCATGTCCACCGCCGTGGCGGCGTCGGCTTGCGTGGCGGGCTTCGCCGCGGCCGCGGGCTTGGCGATCGACGCCGAAGCGCCATTGGATGCCGCGCCGTCTAGCGAAGAAGCTTCGAAACTGTTGACCAGATGGTGCGTGCCCAAGCGCTCCTCGAGCATCAGCAGGCCGCTATCGGGGCCGCGCACGATCATGGTCAGCACGACGCCTTCGTCGCTGTTGACCATGCGCTGGCGCAGCAGCGTGAACCCGGCGGCGATGACGGTCTGGCCCAGGGCCAGCAGCAGACCGTCGCGCTGGCCCGAGACCACGCGAAATTCGACATCCGCCATCCGCACCCCCTCGGCATGCATGGTCGAAATCAATGAATGGTCAAATCGTTGAATGAAGCAGGGGCCGGGTCCCTTCACCCGGCACCGCCGTTACGAACGTAAGGCGGACGCTGCCCTCACTCAGCCTGCCAGCGCGCTGTACAAAAAAACGTACACGCCATCACAAAACTAAACAGGCTGTAGCGGCCGATAAATTCTGCGACGCGGACGCGCGTAAAGCTCAGCGCGCGAAGAGCGCCGGCAAAGCATCGAGATCGACGTTGCCGCCGGACAGGATCACGCCGACCCGGCGTCCGGCGAAGATCTCGCGATGGGCCAGCACCGCCGCCAAAGCCACCGCCGAGGACGGTTCGATCAGTTGCTTGGCGCGTTGCCAGAACAGGCGCATGGCCGCCACGGTGGCGTCGTCGTCGGCCGTCACCACTTGCACGCGCAAGCGGCGCAGCAATGCGAAATTCGGTTCTCCGACCAGGGTCCGCAAGCCATCGCAGATCGTGTCGGGCACGAACCGCGCGATGCGTTCGCCACGCTGCAGCGAATCGTAGGTGTCGGATGCGCCGCTGGGTTCGGCGCCGATCACCCGGCACTGCGGTGCGAACGCGGCTGCGGCCAAAGCGGTGCCCGACGACAGGCCGCCGCCGCCGACCGGCGCCACCAGCAGATCCAGATCCTGCACGGCGTTGAGCAATTCCATCGCGGCGGTCCCTTGTCCGGCGATCACCCGCGGATCGGTATAGGGATGCACGAGCTCCGCACCGGTGTCGCGCTGCACTTGCGCGCATGCGGCTTCGCGCGCCGCTATGTTCGGTGCGCAGCTGTGCAGCGTTGCGCCGTACGCTTCGATCGCCGCTACCTTGGAGCGCACCGCGCCTTCGGGCACGATCACGTGGCAGGGAATGCCGCGCAGCCGTGCGGCCAGTGCGAGCGCCGCACCATGGTTGCCGGACGAATGGGTGACCACGCCTGCCGACGCCTGGGCCTCGTCCAGGCTGATGACCGCATTGCAGGCGCCGCGGAATTTGAACGCTCCGGCGCGTTGCAGGTGTTCGGCTTTGAAGTGCAGTTCGCAACCGGCGAGCGCATCGATGCCGCGCGAGCGCAGCACCGGCGTAACGTGCGCATAAGGCGCGATGCGCGCGGCAGCGGCCAGGATGTCCTGGGAATCGGGCAAGTCGGCGGGAGTCTTCATCCGTTCAGCTTAGCGGATGCGGCCGGCGCCGAGCTGAGGCGTTCAGGCGCGCGCGGGATATGCCTGGAAAATTAAGCGGCGATTCAAAGCCTGCGGCCGATGCTGGTTCTGCCTATTGGGGGTCCGTAATGAAAATCCGTCTGCTGATTCCGATCCTGGCCGCCGCGTTCGCGCTGGCGGGCTGCGTCACCTATGACGACTACGGTTATGGCGCCGGCTATTACCGCACCCAGCCGCAGGTGGTGTACCGCCGTTACGGCGGCTATCCCTATGGCTACTACGACGGTTATTACGGCAGCGGCTATTACGGCGGCAGCTATTACGACTACGGCTATCCCTACGGTTACCGCTACGGCTATCCGTATTACAGCTATCCGCGCCATCACTATTACCGGCCGCCGTACCGCGGCCACGGCGGCAGCGGACACCATCGCCCGCCCAACAGCGGCAAGCCGCCGTGGCGGGATCTGGACCGGGTGCGCCAGGCCGAGGGCGCGCAACCGATGCTGCCCCCGTCCCGCAGCCGGAATCCCGTTTCAGGCAATGCGCCGCGTACGCCGGCCTACCGTCCGGCGCCATCGGCGAACCCGCGCGTACCGAGCTATCGTCCCGCGCCTTCGGTGACGCCGCGCGCGCCGGCTTCCCGCCCCGCCCCTATCGTGGCGCCGCGCGCGCCGGCGGCGCCCAGGACGTCGGTCCCGGTCGGCGGCAACGGACGGCGTGAAGAGGCCCGCCGCGCGCGTGCGGAAATGAAGTCGGGCACGCGCTGAACCCTTTATGGGATGCCCCGCGACTGGCGGGGCCAATGGCAAAAACGGGACCGCTGTCCCGAACTGATGCAAGCAAATCGCTTGCACTGACCGCGCAGCGGTCGCACTCTAGCCACTAATGACCGAACGCGTCGTTTTACGACGTTGTGTGTAGTGGTCCACCTCTGTCGACGCCCGGTGGGGAATCACGGATCCCCCCTGTTCCGCCTCCGCCGGGCGTCGGCGCCATAAAAAAACGGGGCCGGACGTCCCCCGACATCCGGCCCCTCGCTACCCCAGTGTGCGCATGGCCGTCCCTGTTCCTGCCCGGCCAACGCCCCCGCGTCTTGCCACGCTGGGTGCAAGTAGGGATAAAGCAGGAAGCGTGCCAACCTGCCCGGCACGGGGTCGGCGATAATGCCGGCCCGTTAGCCCCTCTCCCCTCGGGAGAGGGGTTGGGGTGAGGGTTCGGCGAAGCTAAGCCGTTCCGCTGACGTGGTACTACGAATCCTCATTCGCCCCTTCGGGCCACCTTCTCCCGCCGGGAGAGGGCATCCGTCGCTTATCGCCAGATCGCCATGACCGCTTCCTTCCATCGCTACGACGTCATCGTGATCGGCGGCGGCCACGCCGGCACCGAGGCAGCGCTCGCGTCGGCGCGCGCCGGCGCGCGCACCTTGCTGTTGACCCACAACATCGAAACGGTCGGCGCGATGAGCTGCAATCCGGCGATCGGCGGCATCGGCAAAGGCCATCTGGTCAAAGAGATCGATGCGCTCGGCGGCGCGATGGCGCATGCCGCGGATCTGGCCGGCATCCAATGGCGCACGCTCAACGCGTCGAAAGGCCCTGCGGTGCGCGCGACGCGTTGCCAGGCCGATCGCTCGCTGTATCGCAGCGCGATCCGGCGCATCGTCGAGTCGCAGCCGAACCTGACGGTGTTCCAGGCTGCGGTCGACGATCTCGTCATCGAAAACGAAACGGTGCGCGGCGCCGTCACCCAGACCGGTTTGCGTTTCGACGCGGCCGCGGTGGTGCTGACCGCCGGCACCTTCCTCGCCGGCAAAATCCACGTCGGCCAGACCCAGTACGCGGCCGGCCGCGCCGGCGATCCGCCGGCGACGGCGTTGGCGCATCGGCTGCGCGAAGGCCCGTTCGCGGTCGACCGCCTCAAGACCGGCACGCCGCCGCGCATCGACGGCCGCACGCTCGACTATTCGGTCATGGAAGAACAACCGGGCGATACGCCGCTGCCGGTGTTCTCCTACATCGGCGGCGCGGCCGAGCATCCGCGCCAGGTCTCGTGCTGGATCACGCACACGTCCGAGCGCACCCACGAGATCATCCGCGGCGCGCTGGACCGTTCGCCGTTGTTCACCGGCGCCATCGAAGGCATCGGCCCGCGCTACTGCCCGTCGATCGAAGACAAGGTGGTGCGCTTCGCGGAAAAGGCGAGCCACCAGATCTTCGTCGAGCCCGAAGGCCTCGATGTCGCCGAAATCTATCCGAACGGCATCTCCACCTCGCTGCCTTTCGATGTGCAGCTGGCGCTGGTGCGCAGCATCCGCGGCTTCGAGAACGCGCACATCACCCGGCCGGGGTATGCGATCGAATACGACTTCTTCGATCCGCGCGGCCTGAAGACCTCGCTGGAAACCAAGGCGGTGAGCGGCCTGTTCTTCGCCGGCCAGATCAACGGCACCACCGGTTACGAAGAAGCCGCGGCGCAAGGCCTGATCGCGGGCCTGAACGCCGCGCGTTCGGTGCGGCAGCTGGAAGCCTGGTCGCCGCGCCGCGATCAGGCCTACATCGGCGTGCTGATCGACGATCTGATCACGCACGGCACGCTCGAGCCGTATCGCATGTTCACCTCGCGCGCCGAATACCGCCTGCAGCTGCGCGAAGACAATGCCGATTTGCGCCTGACCGAAACCGGCCGCGGGTTGGGCATCGTCGACGATGCGCGCTGGGACGCCTTCACCACCAAACGCGATGCGATCGCGCGCGAGACCGAGCGCCTGCGCGCGCTGTGGGCGACGCCCGGCAACGCGCTCGGCCGCGAGCTCGAGCAGGCCACCGGCATCGGCGTGAGCCGCGAAACCAATGCATTGGATCTGCTCAAGCGTCCGGAAATGGATTACGCCAAGCTGCTGTCGGTGCCGTCGCTCGGTCCGGCGGTCGCCGACGCCAAGGTCGCCGAACAGGTCGAGATCGGCGTGAAGTACGCCGGTTATCTGGATCGCCAGCGCGACGAAATCGAACGCCAGCGCCGCAACGAAGACACCGCGATTCCCGACGGCTTCGACTACGCCGCCGTGCGCGGCCTGTCCGCCGAAGTGCAGCAGAAGCTCGAACGCGTCCGCCCGCAGAGCATCGGCCAGGCCCAACGCATACCCGGCATGACGCCTGCAGCGATTTCGCTGCTGCTGGTGCATCTGACCCGCCAGCGCCGCGCGCGGGTTGCATGAATGCTCCCAGCGGCTTTGCCTGCTCTTTTGTAGAGCGGGGCTTGCTCCGCTGCTCTTGCCCTTATGCCGTCATCCCCGCGAAGGCGGGACTGCATAGGCCGTAGGCCGGAGCGAACATCTGCGTCAGCAGATGGCCCGGAGGGCGAGCGAAGCGAGTAATCCAGCGACTTTGCTCTGCTCTTTGTAGAGCGGAGCTTGCTCCGCTGCTCTTGCTTGTGGGTGTCCGGCGACTCGCCTCGCTGCGTTCGGAGTCGCCGCTTCCTCACTGCCATGTCGGCCTGGATCCCGGCCTTCGCCGGGATGACGGCTTAGGGCAAGAGCAACATGGGGCCCAGCATTCGCTGGAATGACGGTTTAAAGGCAAGAGCAGCGGAGCAAGCTCCGCTCTACAAGTTCGAAGGTCAGAGTTCGCGTACCGCTTGCGTATCCGATACCGGCTTTCGCCGCCAGGGCAGCGGGATGCTGAACAACATCAACGCGACCCACGCCATGCGGCTCGACCACGATTCGCGGTCCGGCGGCATCAACTCGCGCGCATCGGCCGGCGCTTCCTCTTCCTCGAGCACGTACTCCCCCGCTTCGGCCGCGTGCAGAATGTTGCGCGCATGCTGCGCCTGCTCCGCGGGCACCCGCAGCTTCACACCACCCACCGCTAGCCGCCATTCCCAGTTGGCCATCATCAAGTGCTCGTCGCCCAGATGCGCATCGATGCCCTGCGAGGCCAGCAGGCCGCGGGCGATATGCGCCTCGATCGGATCGTGGTAGTGGGCGACGGTGGTGAACATCGGTTCGATGCCTGTTTGGCAAGGTCAGAGTACGCTTAGCCCATGAAAGCCGCCATGTCTCTGGTTCTCGCATCCCTCACGCTGCTCGGCGCCTGCCAGCGCCAGCCCGAACCGGCGGTCGGACAGGGCGCCGCGTCCGGCCAGTTGCAGGTCTGGCCGCTGCTGGCCGAACAAGGCGCAGCGCAGCCCGATCTGGCGGTCACCGCCGACGGCCGCTTGCTGCTGAGCTGGATCAGCGTGCGGCGCGGCCGCGACAACGCGCTGATGTTCGCCGCCTACGACAATCAAGGCCGCTGGCAGAGCACGCCCAAGACGATCGCGGTCGGCGAAGCTTTACTGTCCAATTGGGCCGACACGCCCCACATCGCCGCCACGCCCGACGGCGCGCTGTGGGTGCATTGGCTGCAGAAGACGAGCGCATCGCCGGGCGAATACGACCTGGCGCTCAGCCATTCGGGCAATCGCGGCTTCAACTGGAGCGCGCCGGTCGTGGTCAATAGCGATAGCGGGGGTGGCGAGCATGGATTCGCATCGTTGTGGCCCGCATCGCAGGCTACGCTGGGCGTCGCTTGGTTGAATCCGGCCGATAAGAGCGGCGATGCGCCGCACGAAAACCACGGCGGCATGTCGCTGCGCGCAGCGAGCTTCGACGGCGCGTTGCAGCGCATCGGCGAACAGACGCTCGACGGCATGACCTGCGAATGCTGCCAGACCGATGCGGCGATGGCCGCGCGCGGACCGGTGCTGGTGTATCGCGATCGCGACGCCGACGACATCCGCGACATCGCCGCCGTGCGCTACGACGGCAAGGCCTGGAGCGCACCGGTTCGCGTGCATGCCGACGGTTGGAAGATGACGGCCTGTCCCGTCAACGGACCGGCCGCTGCGGCGAAGGGCGACGACGTGCTCGTCGCGTGGCGCACCGCAGCGGGCGGCGAGCCGGCGCTGCAACTCGCATTGAGCCGCGATGGCGGCGCCAGCTTCGGCGCGCCGGTGCGGGTCGATCGCGGCGCCGCCGTGTTGGGCCGCGTCGATGCCGCCTACGACAGCGACGGCGCCTGGGTGCTGTGGCTGCGCGAAGAAGCCGGTGCGCAATCGTTGTGGCTGGCGCGTTATTCGGCGGACCTGAAACGCGAAGTGCGCAGAACGCAGATCGCCGTACTGCAGGGCCGCGGCGCGGCGACGGGTTTCCCGAAACTGGCCCTGCGCGCAGACGGCGCTTATATGGTCTGGACCGAATCGGTCGACGGACAGCCGCGCCTGCGCGGTGCGCGCATGCTGAGATAGTTGCGTCCCAATCCGGGCCGCCAGGCCCGTACTTAGCGACTTTTGGCGTCGGCCGCTAAATTTTTCGCAAAGCGATGTCCCCTTTCTTAGACTTCTTTCGTCGTTAAACCCGCCATCGGGTCGGGCCGCATTTCTTGCAGCCCGGCCGTGGATCGAACGGGAGAGACGACATGACCACCGAAGAGAGAATCAAGCCAGCGCTTGCCGCCATACCGGTAGCGGAGAACCGCGAGCCGTACTCGGCGCGGCAGGCGAGCGTCGTATTGAGCGGTCCGGCGCTGCGCCTGGATTTGGTCCAGGCGCAGCGCGAACCCGATACCGTCGCCGCCTGCTATCGGCAAAAGCTGGCCTGCTACGCGAGATTCGGCGCAGCAGCGGCATCGGTGCCGCTTTCCGAGCGGATCGAAGAAGAAGACCTGCATCTGGTGACCGCGACCGATTGCGATTCGGGCACGATCGTCGGCAGCGTCAGTATCTACCGGCGCAACGGCGGCATGCGCCTGCCGATCGAACGCGCCATCGGCGATGAGCCCGCCATGCGCGAGGAGATCGCGACTTGGCGCAGCCGCCGCGTCGCCGAAATGAGCGGTCTATGGGCAGAAGACATCTGGCGCAAGACCGGGCTCAGCGAGCAACTCCTGCACGCCGCCATCGCCGCTTGCCATGTGTTGAAGGTCGACAAGATCGTCGCGTTCGGGCATCAGCATCTGGTGGACTTCTACGAAACCGTCGGCCTGTTGCCGGACCTGCGGTTGGGGCGTTTCCGTTATCCCGACCCCAGCTACGTATCGACGGTGCTGTGGGCCGATCCGCATGGATTCCTGACGGTGCCGATCGACAAGCGACCCACCGTGCTCGGTTTCGCCAGAGCCATCGCCGGCCGCGAACCGATCCTGTGGCGCAGTTTCAAGGAGCGCTTCGCGCTGGAGTGACCGCCGTCACCTCGCGCCGCGACCGACCATGAACCGACCTATCGACCACGCTTTTTCCGCAGAAATCCTGCGTGCCCGCTGCGAAAACGACCTCGCACGGCTGCGCTGGCTGACGGATCAGGGACACGAATCGATCGACACCTTGCACAGTCAGCTGTCCGATCTGGTGCAGACGCGGCAACCACAACGCAAGATGGATCCGGCGCAGGTCCGCGAAGCCGTATCGGCCTTCCTCGACGAACGCGGACCGCACTACGGCGCCTGGGCGCATTACCCCTGGTCGCGGCGCCTGGTACGGATCGTGGAGGAAGCCGAATTCGTCGCCCTGCGCACAGACCGCAACCAACACAAGATTACGGCGCAGGAACAGGCGCGACTCGGCGGCAAGAAGGTCGGGATCGTCGGCTTGTCGGTCGGCCAATCGGTCGCGCTGACCCTGGCGCTGGAACGCAGCTGCGGCGAGTTGCGGCTGGCCGATTTCGACGCGATCGATCTGTCCAACCTCAACCGGCTGCGCTGCGGGATCCACAACATCGGCCTGCCCAAGACGGTCGTGGCGGCGCGCGAGATCGCCGAGCTGGATCCCTTTCTGAAGGTGGTCTGCTTCCACCAAGGTTACGGCGAGGCCGATAGCGCCGCGTTCCTCGACGGCCTCGACGCGGTCGTGGACGAATGCGACAGCCTGGACGTGAAACTGCGCCTGCGCGAAGCCGCGCGCGCGCGCGGCATCCCCGTGCTGATGAACACCTCCGATCGCGGCATGACCGATATCGAGCGCTTCGATCTGGATGCCGACCGTCCGCTATTCCACGGGCGCGTGAAAGACCTGCGTCCCGAAGCCTTGGCCGGTTTGAGTACCGAGGAAAAAATACCGATCGTGCTGGATATCATCGGCCTGCCCACTTCCTCGGAGCGGCTGCGTACGTCGATGATGGAGATAGGGAAGAGCATTAAAACCTGGCCGCAACTGGCTTCCGACGTCACGCTCGGCGGCGCCATCGTTTGTGATGCGACGCGACGGATATTGCTGGGGCAGCGGGTCGAGTCGGGCCGCTACTACTGCGATCTTTCCGATATCGGCGCATTTTCCGTCGCGACCTAGCCTAAGCGAACGAACGGTCTTGCCGCTAAGCCGATTGATCCGCGCAAGCGAACGCTGCTAATCGACGGGCCGCATCGTCGTCAATGCCCCCGACGTCTCATAAACGCACAGATGGCAGTGTATGAAAAGCGGCAGAAGGCTCGGAGTTGCGGCGTGACAAGAATCAGCCGCCGAAAACGGACGTGCCCAATTTGCCGGCCAGCGCCCGAATCTGCAGCAGCAGCTCGTCCGCGGCATCCAAGGACGCGCGCTGCACCGCATCGCTGTCGTCGGACATGTGCGAAGCCGCCGCGATTTGCGAGTCCACGTGCAAGCTCCACATCGTGCGCAATCCACGGATCAGTAGCGCACGTTCGGCTCCGTCCAGTTCGATGTGAATCCGCAGGCCGTATTCGTCAGCTTCCTTGGCCATATGCCTCCTTCGAGTTCGCATCTCCACTGCTCAAGACGGATAAGGCGGTCGTTCATGGCCACCGAAAACGCGGCCCCGGCCGCGGAAATCGCGAAGTGCGAAGCTCGTCACAACGCGAGACGGGTCGCGTTCAGGCGACAGCGGCCGTCAGGCCTAGAAATGCGCCGTAGCGCTTGGCCGCCGCGCGCACCGCAGACAGTTTCGTTTTGCCGAGCGGCTCGAATGGGTCGAGAACGATGCTCACGCCATCCTTCTTCAACGTGCGTTTCCAAGTGCCGACCACCCGGCCGTCGATCACGATCGCCGGATTGAACAAGCCGTTGATGCCGATCACCCGTTTTCCGTATGCCGGATCCAGCGGCACGCTGCGGTCGCGATAAGAGACCATGTATTCGTCGAACGGCGGCAACAGATACGCTTTGTACCCCGGGCCGTCGGCGGCGACCGCTTTCGGCGCGCGCCAGTAACGCGCGCTGTCGATCGCCTCCTCGGTCAGGTGCGGCCTCGCCAACTCGACGGCGATGCGCACGTCTTTCTGGGTCAATCCCGACCACCAGGCCAGATCCTGCACGGTGGCATGGCCGCGGCTGGCGAAATAACGCCGGGCGAGTTCGGCCAGGGCTTCTTCGCGCGTGAGCTTCGCGGTCGTTTGCGGCACCCAAGCGTCGAGCAGGGCAAAGGTGGGTTGCTTGGCGTCGCGTGGGCCGCCGCAGATCAGGCCTTCCTGCGACAAACGGCCGAGCAGATTGGTGCCGCGCTGGTTCCCGGTGGCGATGCCGGCGGCTTCCAGCGCTTCGTACACGGACGAACGCCGTTGCGGGCCGTCGCGCAAATGCTTTTCGACGATCTTGCGGCAACGTTTCAGTGCGGCCGCATCCAGCGCATGGTCGCGTTCGAGACGGGCGGCATTGAGCGCCGTCGTGCGCGTCGCCAGCAGTTCGAGCATCCAACGCACATCGGCCGCGGCCAACAGATGCAAGGTGCCGCGCATCGGCCAGGTGCGGACCAGCTCGCCTCGGGCGATCGCGCGTTCGATCGTCGCTTCGTTGGCATCCTGCATGCGCAAGCCGACCGCCCACAGCGATCCCGGATAATCCTGAGCCTGCACCGCGAGCAGCCACGACACCACCTCGGCCGGCGTCCGCAAAGCGGAGCCCGCGATGCGTTGCTGCTGCAAACGGGAGGCGATGATGCGGGCGTGATGGGTCATGGCAGCCTCGGCGCCGCGTTCGGCGCGGCTATTTCTCTTTGCGCCAGTTGATCGAAGCGCGGTTCTCCACCGTGCTCGACTCTACTTGCACGTCGAAGCCCTTGCGCAATAGATATTTCAGCGTAAGCACCTGACCGGAGCCGACCAGCGACACGCCATAGCCCACGTACAGGCGCGGCGACAGGTATTTGCCGACGCCGACCACCGAGCCGCCGAGCGCGCGCGACTGGGTCACGCCGGCATCGTCGAAACCGAGTTTGGCGCCGAGCTGCGAGGCGAGCACGCCGCTGCCGGCCGCGAGCGCGGCCGAAGCCGCATCGACCTGCTGCGCTTCGCCGCCGGACACGCCCTCCAGGCTGCGGCCCAGCACCAGGTACGACATCGCCTCCGAGCGCTGCATCGCCGGATCCGACCACACCTGCGCACGCGGCGCTTCGGCGCGACCGGTGACGTCGATGCCCGCGGTGACGTCGCCGACGTTGCGCTCGGCGCGGATATTGATGATCGGATCGGAAACGATGCTGTTGTTCCAGGACAGTTCGCCGCGGGTGATGTCCAGTTTCTGGCCGTAAGCCTTGTAATTACCGTCGACGTTGAGTCCGCCGCTGGCGACCATCTCGCGACCGGGGCGCGCGCGCACCTGCATGCGGCCGCTCAGCTTGCCTTCCAGGCCGAAGCCTTTCAGGTGCACGTCGTTGCCCAGTTCGATCGCGAGGTCCATATCGAGCGGCGAACTCGCGGGCTCTTCCGGATCCACAGGGTCCAGCACGACCACGTCCTCGGAAACCGAAACGCCGCGGTCGAGTTTTTCAAGATCGATGTTGGCCGACGGCACCACCACCTCGCCGCGCAATTGCATCGTCTTGTCGACGATGCTGAATTGCAGATTGGGATTGGCCACTGCGCGCAGCTGGGTGGTATCGGCGATCAGCACGTTGTCGCCGCGGATGTTGAGCTGCAGCGGCGTGGCCTGGCCGTACCACGACAGGCCGCCGTCCACGGTCAGCGCGCCCTGGCCGGACTTGATCGAGCCGGAGATACGCGCCGAACCATCGGGCAAAGCGTCCAGGCGCATGCGGCCTTCGCTCAGGTTCAAACCCAGCGCCGGCAATTCGCCTTTGAAGTTGGTCAGATCGGCCTCGCCGCCGAGCGCCGGTTTCGCGCGCGTGCCGCTCAGGCTCACATGGCCTTCGATCAAGCCTTCCGGACGCACCAGATCGGGCGAGAACAATTCCATCCAGAACAGCCGCGACATGTTGAGATAGATGTCGCCGTTCAACGGCGCGTAATCGTCCCAGCCGGTGCTGACGCGCGCGTCGATGAAGCCGTCGCCCTTGAAGCCGGTGCCGAGCCGGGCCTGGATGCGCAGCGGATCGAAGTCCGCATCGAAAGTGAAATTGTCGTAGCGCACGATTTCGCGCCGCGTGCGGTCGCCGATGCGCAGTCCGCCGTCCAGCGATGCGACATGCAGCTTGCCTTCCCAGGCATTGCCGCGCGGGCGGATGTGGCCGTCGATGCTCAGTTCGCCGCGCAGCAGCAAGGCGCGGCCTTCGTTGTCCGGCAGCCAGGGTTGGATCAGGGTCAGCGGCAATGCCGCGGCCTTCACTGTCACGCCCTGCTGCGGCCAGATCGCATCGATGCAAAGCTCGCCGCCGCCCTCCGCACCGAGGCAGGCATCGCTGAGGCTGAAAGCCGGCGCATTGACGATGAACGGCGCCGGTTGCCGCAAACGCCAGGCCGCGCCTTTGGCCGGCGTCAATTGCAGCGTGGCCAGCGTGCCTTGCCAGCGCGCGCCGTTCCTGCGCGCATTGCCCGATAGCGCGACGGCGCCCATCGCGTTGCGCGCGTCGCCGTCCACTTGCAGATTCTCGACCGCGCCACGCGCGTCCACGCGCAGCGATTCCAAAGCCATGCCGGCGTTGATGCCGCTGCCGCGCAACGCGAGCTCGCCGCCGGTGCCGCGCCAGGGCAGGCGGCCTTTCGCGCTCAGGCTCTCCGCGGCGTAGTCGTCCCACTTCAAACCGGTGCCGACCAGGTCCGCGGAGATGTCGGGCGTATTGCGGCTGCCCTTGAGCAGCAGTCTGCCGCGCAGACTGCCGGCCGCTTTCGGGAACAGATCGTCCAGTTGCAGCGGCTGCAGATTGGCGGCGATATCCATGCGCTCGCCGATCTTGCCTTTGGCGTCGACGCGGCTGTTGCCCAACGACAGCGCGAGTTCGCCATCGCCTGCTTCGCCGTGCAGCGCGAACTTGCCGCGGCCCTTCAACGGCCGGCCGCGCAACTGGCCATTCAGCGCGGGCACGTCGAGCGTGGCATCGAAGCCGTCCGCTTCGCCATCGGCAGTGGCGGGCCGCTGTTTGCCCTTGCTGGCGAGCTGGCCGGACAAATTGCCGTTCCAGCCCGGCGCGAAATAGCCGGGATCGAAACCGGCGAGCTTGGCCTTCACGTCCCAGTCCAGCGCCGGCGTCCAGCCGACGGCGCCGGTGGCGTCCAGCGTTCCGGTCGGCATCTTGGCGCGCAATGTTTTCAGCGTCGCGCGTTCGGTGTTGCCGCGTACGTCGAGGTCGAGCGTGGCTTTCTGTTCGCCGCGCGCGATGCGGGCGTTGCCGACCGCGGCCCAGTCCTCGATCTTGCCGGCGATGCCCAGGTCGGCATCGACGCCGATCGGCGCCGGCGACGCCGCGCCCTTGGGTTGCGCAGGATCCGGCGCCGCACCGAACTTCAGGCCGCGCGCGTTCACCGCAAAACGGAACTTGCCTTCTTCGGGCACGGTGAAGTCGGCGGTGCCGCGCAGTGTCGCACGGCCGTCGTAAGCGTCGACGACCAGCGGCGCGACGGTCAGCACCTGATCGTCCAACTTCACGTTCGACGGTTGCAGGGTGACGGCCATGTCGCCTTGCGCGACGGTCCCGCGCAACTGCGCCGAGCCGCCTTTGCCATCGGCGGTCAAATCGAAGGACAGCGGTTGCGGTTCGGTGGCCGCAGCGCCTTCTTCCGGCGGCAACAACAAAGCCAGGTCGAGCGCTTCGGTCTTCGCCGAAAAATGCCAGACCGGATCTTGCTTGCCGGTGAAGGTCAGCATCGCGCGCAGCGGCGCCGGCGCGTTGCCGGAAATGAGCACGTCCATCTTGGAAAGGTCGCCCTGCGCATTGAGCGAGAGCTTGGCCGGCGTGCGGCCGCGCGGCGCAGGGAAGGTCGCGGTGCCGATCATGTTGGTGCGGTAGTCGCGCTGCGGCATGTAGTCGCCGCTGAGCGAGAAATCGCCGCGGTCGCTTTCGATGGTCAGCTTCTCGAGGTGCACCAACCCGGTCGCCACGTCGACGCCGCCGCGCAGCTTGCGGATGTCGATGATGTGCTCGCCCGATTGGCTGATGTCGAAACCGTCGATCACCAGCGTATCGGCCTGGATCGCCAGCGGCATCTCGATGTTCGGCAGCGACTCGGGCCAGCTGGGCAACTTGAACGGTTCGTCGCTCTTGGGAACATCCAGCGTGGCATCATTCAACTGCATCGCGTCCAGACGCAGGCGACGGCCCAGCAACGGCCGGATATCGGGATCCAGATACGCGCGCTTGGCGGTGAACCGGATCTTGTCGTAGCGCAGATCCAGATCGTGCAGCACCAGCGGCCCGGCCAACGGCCCTTCCACTTTCGACCACGTCAGCGATGAACCCGCCGGCAGCCGCGCGATGATCTGCGCGAGCAGCACATCGCGGCCGGCCACGGTTTGCAGCAGCCAGTACAGCAGCACCACCGCGCCGATTACGAGCGCGGCGACAGACAGGCCCGACCACGCCCAGAATTTTTTGCGCCGATAAAAGCGTTTGCGCGGAACCGAAGCGGGCATCGGCGCGCTCACAAGTCCGCTCCGATGTTGAGATAGACCTGGAACGAAGAATCCGGATCGTTCAAGCCGCGTGCGATGTCGATCCGCACCGGCCCCACCGGCGAGCGCCAACGCAGGCCGATGCCGACGCCGGTATGCAGGTCGGGCGTGTCGTCGAACGCGCTGCCGGTATCGACGAACACGGCGCCGCCCCACGGGCTGCCGTCGAGATAGCGTTCGTATTCCACCGTGCCGGTGAACATGTGCTTGGCGCCGAGCGCGAAATTATCCGGCGGCGGCGTGCGCGGCCCGACCTCGCGATAGGCGTAGCCGCGGATGCTGCGGTCGCCGCCGGCGAAAAAGCGCAAGCTCGGCGGCATCGCGACCAGGTCGTCGGTCATCGTGGTGCCGAACTCGCCGCGCAGCAGCAGGCGGCTGTTCTGGTCCAGGCCCAGGAACCAGCGCAGGCTGCCGTACAGCTGGCCGAAGTTCGCGTCGGAGCCGACGCTCTTCAGGCCGCCGCGCAACGACGCGCTGGCGCTGAAGCCGCGGCGCGGGAACAGTTTGTCGTCGACATCCACGTAATCGGCGCGCAGCTCCGGATAGAACAGCGTCGAATACTGGTAGATGCGCTTGCCTTCCGCGTCGGTATCGCCGTAATTCCATCGCTCGCGCAGCGCGTTGATCGATGCGATCGCGGTCAGGTTCTCGTTGATCTCGCCGCTGCGGCTGGCGGTGAGTTTGATGTTGCGCAGGTCGATGTAGTCGGTCTGTTCGTCGTACGCGGTGAACGACGCGGTGTACCAGCCGTCCAGCCATTTGAACGCCGGGATGCGGTACAGCGTGGTGAAAGTCTTGCGGTTCTCGGCGAAATCCAACTGGGTGTTGAATTTGTGGCCGCGCGAATTCACGTAGCGCCGCTCCAGCCCGCCGCGCACACCGGCGCCGCTTTCGCTGCCGTAGCTCAGGCCGACCGTGTAGATGTTGCGCTTGGCGCGTTTGAGGGTGACGTCGACCGGCACCTTGCCGTCCACCGCCTGGTCCGGATGCGGCTCGATGTCGATCGAGCTGAAGTAATCGAGCTTGGTCAGCGATTCGCGCAGCCGGTCCAGCTTGCCCTGGTGCCAGTAGCTGCCTTCCTTCCAGTACACCAGCGGTTCGAACAAGCCGGGCTTGAAGTAATCGTCGTGGAAGGTGACGTGGCCGATGTCGTAGCGGATGCCGCTGTTCCAAGTCAGGTCGATATCGGCGGCATGCTCGGCGCGCGTGATCGAGACCTGGCGCTGCTCGAAATCGGCATCGAAATAGCCGCGGTCCGACAGGCGCCGGGTGATCGCGATTTTGCTGGCTTCGTAAATGGTGTGATCGAACACTTCTTCCGGCCGCGGCTTGAACGCCGCCAGGTCTTCTTTCAGATAACGATCGTCGCCGCCTTCGCCGCTGATCGCGATGTTGGAGCGGCGCACGCGCACCGGCTCGCCCTTGGCGACATTGATGTTGACGGTGAGCCGGTCGCCGTTGCGCGGTGCATCCACGGTGACGGTGGGCGAGTAGTAGCCGAACGGCTCCAGCGCCTGCCGGGTCTGCTTCTCGGCCTGCTCGAGCAGATATTCCAGCCGCGACTCGCCTTGCGGCTTGCCGATGGTCTCGTACAGCGAAAGCTTGACCTCGATGTTCTCGATCATCGCCGCATCGGCCTTCTTGTCCAGGCCGAGGATCTGGACTTTGTCGATGGTGCCCCGGGCCTGCGCCTGCGTGGCGACGAGCAACAGCAGGGCGGCGAGAAGGGCGGGGGACGATCTCATGAGGGCAGGATACCGGGATTGCATGTCGCGATGAAGGCGTGCTCGTTGTGGGAGCGGCTTCAGCCGCGAGCTCGTCCATCCCGTCGCAGCGATCCGAGGCAAGAGCTCGCGGCTGAAGCCGCTCCCACGAAAAGCCGTGCGTGCGGAATGCGCAACCCGTTACAGAAAAACTTTGCGGGTCTTGCTCCGGCGCAAACGGGTGAACTCGCTGAACTCCCAGGGCCGGGCGCCGGCGAACAGGCTCACGCCGTAACGCTCGCCTGCCGGCAAATGCAGGTCGTCGGCGACCAGGCGATCGAAATCCTTCGCAAGTTGGTCCATCAACCCGTGCAGCCGCAACAGCGACGGCCGCGACAGCATGCCGCCGACGAAGAGCATCCTTTCGCCCGGCGCATCGAAACGCGTATCCAGGAACTCGCGCAGCACGCGTTCGCTGAAGAAGCGTTGGATGGGGCCGTCCTTGCGCCAACCGAAATTGCGCGCGGCGCGGATCCTGATCCGGTCGAACGGATGCAATTCCAGCAGGCCGAGCTTTTCGAGCTTGACCAGATGCCGGAACAGCTCGGGTTTATCGAAGCGGAACACTTCGATGACCTCGGCCTGGCTCCAGCGATTGAGCACGAGGTAGGCGAGCAGCAACAACGCCGGCTCGGCGAGCAGCGCGCGTTCCTGCGGTTGGCTCAACTGCGTCAGCAGCGGCTGGTTCTGCGCGCTCATCGACACCAGGTCGGCCAGATCCATGCCCAGCCAATCGCAGAGGCGTTCGATCCGCGCGAGGCTGAGCGTCGCGCGCGAGAACAGACGTTTGACGCTGGCTTCGCTGATGCCCAGCACGCGTGCCGCATCGGCGTAGGTGAAGCCCCGTTCGCGCAGCGCGCGTTTGAGTGCGGTATGCAGCGATTTGGCCTGGCTCATGGCCGAAAAGTATCACTATTCGATACCAAAGTGGCCGATGACGCCCATAACGTCGAAAAAAGTTGCCGTGCAGGCTACCTGACTCCACATTCGCTCCCACCAAGGGGGTGGAACGTGTCCACGATCGTGTTGGTGTTGTTAGTCGCGATAGCGATGATCGCCATCGAATATCGCCGGCCCGGCAGTCGCCTGCCGAAGGCGACCGGGTTCTATGCCCGGGCCGCGGCGTTGAACCTGACCCAGGCGGCCATCGCGTGGCTGGCGACCGTCAGCTGGGACAAGTGGCTGCCGGGCATCGGCTTATGGCAGCTGTCGCTGCCCACCGTGCCGGCCGCGCTGCTCGGCTACGTGCTGATCACATTCGTGTACTACTGGTGGCATCGCGCGCGCCACGAAGTGCCGTTGCTGTGGCGCTGGCTGCATCAGGTGCACCACAGCGCGTCGCGGCTGGAGGTGGCCACCAGCTTCTACAAGCATCCGCTGGAGATCGCGATCAACGGCGTCTTGTCCAGCACGCTGCTGTATGTCGTGCTGGGGCTGGATCCGGCCGCGGCCGCGCTGGCGGTGACGATGACCGGCCTGGCCGAACTCTTCTATCACTGGAACGTACGTACGCCGTACTGGCTCGGCTTCGTGATCCAGCGGCCGGAAAGCCATCGCGTGCATCACCAGCGCGGCCGTCATCGGATGAACTTTTCCGACTTGCCGCTGTGGGACATGCTGTTCGGCACCTTCCACAATCCGCGGCAGAGTCCTGAGCTCTGCGGTTTTTCGGGCGATCGCGAACGCCAGCTGGTGCGGATGCTGCTCGGGAGGACGCCGCGATGAACACGAGCCCGCTCCGGATCAGGATCGCCGCCGCCGCATTGGCCCTGCTTGCCGTCGCGCAACCCATTGCCGACATCGCGGCAATGCCCGAACTCAAGGCCGTGCTCGCCGCGACCCAGGCGGCGCCGGCGATGAAGGTGTTCACCGCGCAACAGGGCTTCGAGACTTATGCGGCGCGCTACTTCATCTCCTGGCGCGAGCCGGACGGACGCGCGCAACGGATCGAACTGACGCCGCAGCTCTACGGCCGCATGCGCGGTCCCTACAACCGCCGCAACGTGTACGGCGCGGCCTTGTCCTATGGCCCGGTGCTGCGCAGCTCGCCGATGACGCGGCCGATGGCCGGCAGCGTTGCGGCCTACGCCTTCTGCAAGCCGGGCGGCCTGTTGCGCGAAATGCGGCTGACCGACGCGCAGCCGAGCGCCGTCGAAATCGAACTCGTACCGCGCCGCGAACCGGCGCGCAAAGACTACGAGCTTTCCTGGAGCGTGGCCTGTGAATGATTCCCTGCGTACCTACGGACAGTACCGGATCGTCAGGATCCTGCTGGGCGCCTATCTGCTCGTGCATTTCCTGCATCTGTTGCCCTGGGGCGCGGAAGTGTTCGCACGCGGCGGCGCGATCGCGCAGGCGCGGTTGAGTCCGCTGATGGGCGTATTGCCGAATCCATTGGCGCTGAGCGATGCGCCGTGGATGGTGACGCTATTGCTGTCGGCGGGCGTCGTCGGCGCGATCGCGTTGATCGTGGGGCGGGCCAGCCGCATCGCCGCCGTGCTTCTCGCCTGCGTGCTCGCCTGGCTGTACGCGCGCAATCCGTTGATCGCCAATCCCAGCCTGCCGGTGGTCGGCTGGATGCTGCTGTTCCATGCCTGCCTGCCGCGACCGCGCACGTTGGAGGAACGCGCCGCCTGGCGCGTCCCGCAACCGATGGCAGTCGCCTCGTGGGTGTTACTGGCGGTGGCCTATACCTACAGCGGCTATACCAAGCTGCTGAGTCCGAGTTGGATGTCCGGCGATGCGATCGCTTATGTGCTGCAGAACCCGCTCGCGCGCGATCACGTCCTGCGCGCGTGGCTGGCCGATCAGGAAGGCCTGTTGCGCGCGCTCACCTGGGGCGTGCTGTATTTGGAACTGGCGTTCGCGCCGCTCGCATTGTCGTCGCGGCTGCGGCCGTGGCTATGGCTGGGAATGCTCGGCGCGCAGTTCGGTTTCCTGACGTTCCTGCGCTTCGCCGACCTGACCTTCCCGATGTTGCTGATCCATCTGCTGGCCTTCGATCCGCGCTGGGTGCGCGGCAGCGCCACGCAAGCGACGTTGTATTACGACGGCGAATGCGGTTTCTGCCACAGGCTGGTGCGGCTGGCCGCATTGGAGGATGCGCGCGGACGGATCCGTTTCGCGCCGCTGCAAGGACGCGATGCCGCCGGGAAATCGCTGGCGCTGCCGGCCGGCGGCGCCGGCGACAGCATCGTCCTGTTGGCCGTGGACGGCGGCGTCGCCATGCGGTCGGACGCGGCGATCGAAATCCTGCTCAGATTGGGCGGACTTTGGACGGCGATCGGCGCCGCGCTGATCGTCGTGCCGCGGCCGTTGCGCGATGCCGCTTACGGCGGCGTCGGCCGCATCCGTCGTGTCTTGTCGCCGAAGCCGGAAACGTGGTGCCCGATGGTGCCGGCTAGCGTGCAGGCGCGGTGGTTGGCGTAAGGATGCACAACGATCCATCCTCCAACAGCACGGAAGTACGACATGCGCAAATTACTGATATACGCACTCTGTCTGCCGTTCGCCGTGTGCGGAGCCTACATTTTCTATATGTGGGTGACCTACGAGAGCGCCGTGGTGACCGCGGGGCAACTGTACGGACTGTCGATCGGAGATACCAAGCGTGAGGCCTACGAAAAGATACCTAATGCTTTTCGGCTGATGACTCCAAGCGCCGAGCGGATATACATATACGTGGAGGCCGACGAGTGCAGCGGCAGGATCCTTGCGGCGAGTCCAGGCAGGGGTTTTTATCGAAACCCCGCTGGAACCTATCGGTTACGCGTCATTCGCCTCCCAGGACCAGTGGGACTTCTACGTCGGGCCCACATTCTGGAACACGCTGCGCCTCACGTTCTGCGAGCAGAGGCTGTGCGAAATTTACAGGCACCGGCAACACTTCGAGCTGCCATAGCCGAAAGCGCGGCACGCGAAGATTCGCGGCGTCCCTCGGTTCATAGCCGCTGCCGGGAAGACTTCGCGCTAGGCCGACAGATGTTCGATCGCCGCGACGCTGCCCAAACGATCGGCCAGCCGTTGCAGCAGGGCGAGGCGGTTGCTGCGCACGGCTGCGTCGTCGACGTTGACCATCACGCCGTCGAAGAACGCATCCACTTGCGGACGTAACCGTGCCAGGCGGCCGAGCACGGCGACGTAATCGCGTTTCTTCAAAGCTTCGTCGGTATCGGCGATGGCTTGTTCCACGGCTCCGTGCAGGTCGCGTTCGCCGGTTTCCGTCAACAGCGCAGGGTTTACGGCGTCAGGAATCTCGCCTTCGGCTTTCCTCAAGATATTGCGAATGCGCTTGTTCGCCGCAGCCAGCGCTTCGGCTTCCGGCAGCTTTGCGAATTCACCGATGGCCTTCAGGCGCTTGTCGAAGTCGGGAAGCGAGCCCTTGCGCAAGGCGGCGACCGACTCGAATTGCTGCGGCGGGACGCTTTGATCGGCGTAGTAGCCACGCAAGCGCTCGAGCGTGAAATCGTAGATCTCATCGCCGGCACGCGCGGCCAGATCGATGTCCAAGCCGCCCTCGATCAGCGTGCGCGCCAGCCCCAGCGCGTTGCGCCGCAGCGCGAACGGATCCTTGTTGCCGGTCGGCTTCAGGCCCGCTTGAAAGCCGCCCGCCAACGTGTCCAGCCGTTCCGCGATCGCGACGACCTTGCCCAACGGCGACGGCGCGATCGCATCGCCAGCGAACCGCGGCATATAAGCCTCGTCGATCGCATTGGCGACTTCCAGCGGTTCGCGTTCGACCGCGGCGTAGTAACGGCCGGCGATGCCCTGCAGTTCCGGGAATTCGTTCACCAACCGCGACTGCAGATCGGCTTTGGACAATTCCGCTGCGCGGCGCGCGAGTTTCGGATCGACGCCGGCTTCGCCGGCGATCGTCTCGGCCAGCGCGGCCACGCGCGCGACTTTGTCGGCGACGGTGCCGAGCTTGGCTTGGTAAGTGACGGTCTTCAGCCCTTCGTTCATCGATGCCAGGCCCTGCTTCATGTCTTCGACGAAGAAGAACTTGGCATCGGCGAAACGCGGGCGGATCACGCGTTCGTAGCCCTTGCGGATCTCGGACTCGTCTTTGGAATCGATGTTGGCGATGCCGATGAAATTCTCGGTGAGTTTGCCGTCCGCGCCCAACACCGGAAAGAACTTCTGATTGGATTCCATCGTCGCGATCAGCGCTTCCTGCGGTACGGCCAGGAATTCTTCCTCGAACGAGCACAGGATCGCTTTGGGCCATTCGACCAGGCAGTTCACCTGCTCGAGGTTGTCGTCGTCGATGCGCGCCTCGCCGCCGGCTTTGGCGGCGGCCTGTTCGACTTCGCGCACGATGCGTTCGCGGCGTTCGTCGGGATCGGCGAGCACCTTGGCGCCGCGCATCGCTTCGAGATATTCGATCGGATCGTTCACCCACACCGGTTTGTCGTGCAGGAAACGGTGGCCGCGGCTCATGCGGTCGGCCTTGACGCCGAGCACTTCGCCGTCGATCACGTCCTTGCCCATCAGCAGCACCAGCCAGTGCACCGGCCGCGCGAAGGCGTAGTCATGATCTCCCCAGCGCATCGGCTTGGGGATCGGCATGGCGGCGATGGCTTCGCGCACGATTTCCGGCAGCAGATCGCGCGTGCGCGCGCCCGGCTTCACCGCGCGGTGCACGAAACGCTCGCCTTTGGCGTCGCTGGTTTTCTCGAGCGCGGTCCAGTCCACGCCCGCTTTCTGGGCGAAGCCCTGCAGGGCCTTGGTCGGCTCGCCGTTGGCGTCGAGCGCGATGTTGAGATACGGACCGAGCACTTCCGAAGCTTGTTCGGGTTGTTCGACGGCCACGCCCGGCAGACAGACCGCCAGACGGCGCGGCGTATACAGCGGCTTGGCTTCGCCGCGGTCGAAAGCGATGCCGCGTTTGTTCAAACCGTCGATGACGCCGTCGAAAAAGGCCTGCGCCAGGCCGGGCAATGCCTTGACCGGCAGCTCTTCTGTGCCCAGTTCGATCAACAGCGGTTTCATGTCGGTCATGGTGCGGCTCTATTATTTTCAGCTCTTCCTTCTCCCACCGGGAGAAGGTGCCCGAAGGGCGGATGAGGGTTCGGAGTACGACGCGAGATTGAACGACGTCGCTTCGCCGAACCCTCACCCCAACCCCTCTCCCGAGGGGAGAGGGGCTTTCAATCCAGGGAAACCCAGTTTCTCGCGCTGCGCGTAATACGCCTCGGCCACCGCCTGCGACAGCTTGCGCACGCGCAGGATGTAGCGCTGGCGTTCGGTGACGCCGATCGCGCGGCGCGCGTCGAGCAGGTTGAAGCTGTGCGAGGCCTTGCAGACCTGATCGTAGGCCGGCAGCGGCAGGCCCAGTTCGACCAGTTTCAGCGCTTCTTTTTCGCAGGCGTCGAAACGGTGGAACAGCTCGGGTACGTCGGCATGCTCGAAGTTGTACGCGGACTGTTCGACTTCGTTCTGGTGATAGACGTCGCGGTAGTACACCGTGCCTTGCGGGCCCTGCGTCCAGACGATGTCGAACACGTTGTCGACGTTCTGCAGATACATGCACAAACGCTCGAGACCGTAAGTGATCTCGCCCAGCACCGGCCGGCATTCCAGGCCGCCGGCCTGCTGGAAATAAGTGAACTGGGTGACTTCCATGCCGTTCAACCATACTTCCCAGCCCAGGCCCCAGGCGCCGAGCGTGGGCGATTCCCAGTTGTCCTCGACGAAGCGCAAATCGTGCACCAGCGGGTCGATGCCCAGCGCGACCAGCGAGCCCAGATAGAGTTCCTGGATGTTGTCCGGGTTGGGCTTCATCGCCACCTGGTACTGGTAGTAGCGCTGCAGCCGGTTCGGGTTGTCGCCGTAACGGCCGTCGGTGGGGCGCCGGCAGGGCTGCACATACGCTGCGTTCCACGGTTCCGGGCCGAGCGCGCGCAGGAACGTGGCCGGGTGGAAAGTGCCGGCGCCGACTTCCAGGTCCAGCGGCTGGATCAGCACGCAACCCTGATCCGCCCAATACGTATTGAGGCGCTGGATCATCTGCTGGAAGGTAGGTCCTTGCATCGGAATCCTTGGTGCGGAGCGGGGTCGCGACCGGCAGGCAATGAGGGCCGGTTAGTATACGGGGAGGCCCGCTGCGGGCCGGCTTCGACAGGATTTCAGCCTCGTGCAAGACACCTTCGACTCGCCCTTCCTGATCGTGGAAACCGGCCAGCCGGTGGCTTCGATGCGCCGCCACGGCGGCTTTCCCCACTGGATCCGCGTCGCCGCCGGCCTGCGCGCCGACGAGGCGGTGGTAGCCCGGGTCGAAAGCGGCGACGCGCTGCCGCGCCGCGACGGTTTCGCCGGCGTCATCGTCACCGGCTCGGGCGCCATGGTCACCGAGCGCCGCGACTGGAGCGAACGCAGCGCGCAATGGCTGCGCGAAGCGGCGCATGCCGGCGTGCCGTTGTTCGGCATCTGCTACGGCCATCAGCTGCTCGCGCACGCGCTCGGCGGCGAGGTCGGCGACCATCCGCAAGGGCGGGAGATGGGCACGATCGGCCTGGAATTGCACCCGCATGCCGGCGACGACCCGCTGTTCGCGGGCTTGCCCGCGCAATTCCCGGCGCAGGCCACGCATCTGCAGACCGTGTTGCGCGCGCCCGACGGTGCGACCGTGTTGGCCAAATCGGTGCACGACGCCTGCCATGCGTTCCGCTGGGGCGACAACGCCTGGGGCGTGCAATTCCATCCCGAATTCAGCGCGGCGCACATGCGCGGGTATGTGCACGCGCGCCGCGAAGCCTTGGCTCACGAGGGCCGCGACTGGCGCGAAGTGTCGGCGTCGGTGACCGCGGCGCCGCAGGCGCGGCGCGTGTTGCGCCGGTTCGTGAAACACGCGCGCAGCGGCCTGCGCGGGCGCTGAAACGATCGGTTAGGATGGCGCCGAACGGCCTGGGAAGGCCATCGATCAAACCAAGGGGTTGGACATGCAGATGCGTGCGATGGGGCCTGGAGCCGGCTGGCGCTGGATGATGCAGGGCATCAATCTGGGGCGTAACAATCCGAAGGCGATCTTCGGCGGTGCGGCTTTGCTGTTGGTGGTGGCGTTGATCCCCACGGTGGTGCAGTTGATCGCGCAGGTGGGATTGAAGATGACCAGCGTGACCGCGATGCTCGGCCTGGCCGGCTTCAGCCTGCTGTTCTCGCTGCTGGTGATGCCGCCGGTGCTCGGCGGTTTCCTGCGCGTGATCGATGCCAGCGAGAACGGCCGCGATACCCAGGCGACGGCGATCTTCGATACGTTCAAAGCCGGCCAGGGCGCGCCGCGCATGATCGCGTTGGCGATCCTGTTGACGGTGATCGCGATCGCGGTGTTCGGCGCGATCTTCGCCGTGTTCGGGCCCGGCATCGTGTCCTGGTACATGCAGGTGCTGACCGCGCAGGCGGCGGGCGGCGCGACGCCGGCGTCGCTGCCGGAATTGCCGTCCGGGTTCGGCACGGTGGTGGGTTTATCGATCCTGTTCGGCCTGTTCGTGCAAGGCGCGTATGCGGTCGCCTTCGGCCAGATCGCGTTGACCGATCGCGGCGTCGGCGGTGCGTTGTCGGATGGTCTGGTCGGCGCGCTCAAGAATCTGCTGCCGTTGCTGGTGCTGCTGGTGATCTGGCTGGTGTTCGCGCTGGTGCTGGTGCTGGTGGTGGGCCTGCTGGTGGCGCTGTTGGGCGTCATCGGCGCGCTGATCCATCCGGCCATGGCGGTGATTCTGGCCGCGCCGGTCTACCTGGCCTTCATCCTGATCCTGTACGTGGTCATTTTCGGCGTCATGTATCACGTGTGGCGCGATGTCGCAGGCGGCGAGTCCGCACGCGGCGACGGCGGCAACAACAACGTCGTTGCGGCCTGACGTAGGGTGGGCCTTGGCCCACCATCGCCATCGCTCATGCGCGACGAACGATGGCGAAATAAGCGCTTCGCCGGAGCCTTTCCTTTCTTGCAGCATGGCGACGGTGGGCCGAGGCCCACCCTACGTCGCTCAATACAGCGCGCTGTCGACTGCGGTCTGCAGCGTGCCGAGCAGGTGCAGGTAAAGCCAGGCGGCGCATAACAGCGTCGCCGCGATCTGCAGCGCGATCCAGGCTTTCGCCCATGCCGGCAGCGCAGTGTCCGCGCCGTCGTTGGCCAGCACGCGCGTGCCGGCCAGGAAATCGTGCAACGCGCGCTTCTGCGGCGTCCATGCCGCCAGCGCATGGCCGAGATTGAGGGTGAGCCACGACAGCGCGCCTGCGGCGTGGCGCGACACAGTGCGAATCCAGCCTGGCGCCGCGCCGTCGCGATCGGCGACCCGGATGCGCAACGCGCGTTTGCCCGGCGTCGCATGCCACGGCGATGCTTCGAAAGCGATCCAGTAGATCGCGGCGAACACCACGAACCAGAGTAGTGGCGGCAGAAGCAGTGCATGGACGCGCGCGATCACATCGTCGATCGCAAACCGCAGCCGTGGCTCCTGCGCCAACTGCTGCGCCAGCCGCAACGGATCGCCGCCTTGCATCAGCGCATCGGTCAGGCGTTGCGCGATCAGGTTCACCAGCGGCGAGACCGCCGACCGCAATGCCAGCAGACGCGCCGGAAACGCGCCCGCACTCGCCAGATAGGTCGGCACCGCGACGAGCGCCGCGTCCAGCGACCAAGCCGCGTAGCGCCGCCAGAAGCCCGCCGGCCGCGCGGCCTCAGCCATCGCCCGCATCGGCCGGATCGGTGCCTTCGCGCGGCCCGACCAGGCGCGAGGCGAGGATGCCGGCTTCGTACAGCAGCATCATCGGGATCGCCAGCAGCAGCTGCGATACCACATCCGGCGGGGTGATGATCGCCGCGATCACGAAGATGCCGACGATCGCGTAGCCGCGCCACTCGCGCAGCTGCGCCGGCGTCACCCAGCCCAGCAGCACCAGGATCACCAGCGCCACCGGCAACTCGAAACTCGCGCCGAACGCCAGGAAGATCACCAGCACGAAATCCAGATAGGCGTTGATGTCGGTCATCATCGCCACGCCGCTGGGCGTCACCTTGTTGAGGAAGGTGAATACCGCCGGCAGCACGATGAAATAGGCGAACGCGCAACCGGCGTAGAACAGCACCAGCGCCGAGGCCAATAGCGGCATGGCCAGTTTCTTCTCGCGCCGGTACAGGCCCGGGGCGACGAAAGCCCATACCTGGTACAGCAGCCACGGCATCGCACCGACCACGGCCACGAAGAACGCCAGCTTCAAGGGCGCGAAGAACGGCGAGGCCACTTCGATGGCGATCAGCTGGCCGCCTTTGGGCAGTTTTTCCAGCAGCGGCTGCGCCAGCCAGCCGTACAGGCGGTTGGCGAACGGCAGCAGCGCGACGAACACCAGCAGCAGGCCGACCACCGCGCGCAGCAGCCGCGCGCGCAGTTCGATCAGGTGATCGAGCAGGCGGCCTTGTACGTCGTCGTCAGCGGATTGCATCGTCGTCGCGGGTCGGGGAGGGAGGTGCGGCGTCGTCGCTGCGATCGGCGGCGGCGTCCGGCATACGTTCGAAATCGCGCCGCAGCCGTTCGCTTTCGGTACGCAGGTCCTGGTCGGCCTTGCGCATCAGCGACTGCGTATCCTGCAGGTTGCGCTTGAGTTCTTCGGCGGCCAGGTCGCGTTCCAGTTCGTCCTTCACCGAATGCCATTGCGCGCGCGCGCGGCGCACCCACAGGCCGGCGAAGCGCGCGGCTTTGGGCAAGCGTTCGGGGCCGAGCACGATCAGCGCGACCACGGCGATGATCAGCAGCTCGCTGAAACCGATGTCGAACATGGTAGGAGACGTGTGCCGGAGCGCCGCGGATCAGCGCGGTGCGTTGTCGTCGTTGCGTTGCGACTCGGAGGCCTGCTCGTTGCGCTTGGATTCGTCGCCGAGTTGGCCGGGCGTCTTGTCGTCGTCGCTCATGCCTTGTTTGAAGCCTTTGACGGCTTCGCCCACATCCTTACCGACGTTCTTCAGGCGCTTGGTGCCGAACACCAGCACCACGATCACGAGCACGATCACCCAGTGCCAGATGCTTAAACCACCCATCGGAAACTCGCCAAAAGATTACGGGCGATCAGGATACCAGCACTCGTGTTACGGCCGCGGCCGTTCACCGTTACGGCTTCGCCGGCGGCGGCGTAGATTCTGGCAGGGCCTCGGTACGCACTTCGCCGGCCTGCGCGGGCTCGAACGGCGTGGGTTGCGGGTCTCCGGCGGCCGGGGCCGTCGGCGCGGTATCGGTAGCCGGTGCGACGGCGGGTGCGGCCGTGGCCGCAGCGGAGGCGGTTTGCGTGCCCTGCGTGCCGCGGCGTGCGCGGGCGGTGGCGGTGGCTTCTTCCAAGCCGTCGCGGAAGTCGACGATGGCGTTCGCCGCCGTCGGATTGTTGGCGCGGCCTTCGAAAATCATGCGAGGGGTGGTGCCGTTGCCGTACACCGCCTGATTGGCGGCATCGTCCATCGATAGCACGGCGCCATCCAGGGCCACGCCGGCGAACAGGCCGCGCGCGCGCGACCAGGACCATATCTCGGCCTTCAGTTCGCCATCGGTGGCGGTGGAGGCGTTGCGGCCCAGCGGGCCGGCGGCGACGCCGGCATCGGCGCCGAGGGTGAACTTGCCGTTGACGATCGATTCCAAGCCGCGGTCGCTGCGGAACACCAGCACGATGTCGGCCGACTGCACGCCGGCCTGGAAGCCGATGCTGCCGCCGGTGAGCGTGATGAAGGTCGGGTTGGACCAGGTCCCGTCGGGATTCTTCACCGCCAGCACGCCGTGGCCGCGACGGCCGCCGATCACCAAGCCGGCCTTGATCGTGTCCGGGATGACGGCGATCGCGCGCGCCTCGTCGAGAAGTTTGTCGGGAATGGCCGATTCGGGGATCGCCTGGATGTCGGTGAGCACGCGCAAGGCGTTGCGGGCGCGTTCTTCCTCGGCGTTGCCGGCGAAGGCGAGTGCGGGCGCCAAGCAGGCGGCGATCAGCAGAAGCAGGCGGGACAAGCGGGTCATATCGAACTCCGGCGATCGGGCGGTCGTCTCAAGGACAACAAAATACAGGTGAAGTTCAGCCTAGTCGCGTGGGTATGAATCGCGAGTGAGCCCGGCGCGTATTTGTGGGAGCGGCTTTAGCCGCGAACTTTTCAAGCGCGTGCGGAAAAGCTCGCGGCTAAAGCCGCTCCCACAAGAGCCCAAACAGCCCGCATGCTAAGGTGCGCGCGCCCCGAAGCCAGCGTCCGCATGCCAGCCTCTTCCTCCACCGCCCTGCTGTTGGTCAACCTCGGCACGCCCGATGCGCCGACGGCGCGCGCCGTGCGCCGCTATCTGGCCGAGTTCCTGCACGACCGCCGCGTGGTACAGATGACGCGATGGCTGTGGTGCCCGCTGCTGCATTTCGCGATCCTGCCGTTGCGCGGGCCGAAAGTGGCGCGCAAATACGCGCAGATCTGGATGCAGGGCGGCTCTCCGCTGGCCGTGCACACGCAACGCCTGGCCGTGGCCGTGCAACAGCGGCTGCCGCAATGGCGCGTGGCGCATGCGATGCGTTACGGGCAGCCGTCGATCGCCGCTGCGCTGGAGGCGTTCCGGCGCGAAGGCATGCAGCGCGTCGTGGTATTGCCGCTGTACCCGCAATACTCCACCACGACCACCGCATCGGTCGCCGATGCGCTGGCCAAGTCCGGAGCCGGGCTGCAGCTGAACATAATCGACGACTACGCCACCGATCCGGCCTGGGTCGCCGCCGTCGCCGAATCGATCCGCGCGCACCGCACCGCGCACGGCTTCGGCAAGCATCTGCTGTTTTCGTTCCACGGCCTGCCGCAACGCCTGGCCGACCAGGGCGATCCGTATCCGCAGCGATGCGAAGCCAGCGCGCAGGCCATCGCCGCGGCGCTGGACCTGACTGCGGACGAATGGAGCTTGAGCTACCAATCCCGCTTCGGCCGCGAACGCTGGCTGCAGCCCGCCACCCGCGATGCGCTGGACGACTTGGCGGCGCGTGGCGTCGATACGGTCGACGTGGTCTGCCCCGGTTTCGCGGTCGATTGCCTGGAGACGCTGGAAGAAGTCGCGATCATGCTCGCCGAGCGTTTCGCCGAGCGCGGCGGCCGCCTGCAATACATCCCCTGCCTCAACGATGCGCCATTGCATGTCGATGCGCTCGTTGCATTGGCGCTGCGTCATGGGAGTGCCGGCAATGCATGACTTCACGCTGCAGACGCCGGCGGGCACGCTCGCCGGCCTGCGCAACGGCCGCGAAGGCGCGCCGCGCGTGCTGGCCCTGCATGGCTGGCTCGACAATGCGGCCAGTTTCGTGCCGCTGGCGCCGTATCTGGACGATGTGGACCTGGTCGCGATCGATCTGCCCGGCCATGGCCGCTCCGCGCACCTGGCGCAAGGCGCCGATTATTCGTTCGCCTACGCGCTGCATTCGGTGCTCGATGCCGCCGATGCGTTAGGCTGGGATCGTTTCGCTTTGCTCGGCCATTCGATGGGCGCCGGCATCGGTAGCCTGGTCGCGGCCGGCTGTCCGCAGCGGATCGAACGCGGCGTTTTCATCGAAGCGCTGGGCGCGCTGGCCGAAGTGCCCGAGCGCACCGTCGTGCGCATGCGCGAAGCGGTGACGGCCACGCGCGCATTGCCCGGCAAACGCCTGCGCATCTTTCCCGATGTGGAACCGGCGATCCGCGCGCGCATGCAAGCCAACGAACTCAGCGAGCCGGTGGCGCGGCTATTGGTGGAACGCGGCGTGGTCGCCGTCGAAGGCGGTTATGTCTGGTCGAGCGATCCACGGCTGACCCTGCCGACGATGACGCGCATGACCGAACCGCAGATCCGCGATCTGGTACAGGGCATCGAATGTCCGGCGCGGGCGATTTTCGCCGACCCGGCGCAACCCTATCTGCCGGACGCCCTGCGCCGCGAGCGCGTGGCGTTGATGCCGCGCGGCGAACTGGTGGTGTTGCGCGGCGGGCACCATCTGCATATGGAGCAGCCGCAGGACGTGGCGGCGGCGATCGGCGATTTCTTCCAAGCCTGATGCTGCGCTTGTGGGAGCGGCTTCAGCCGCGAGCTTTTCATGCAGTTGCAGCGATGGATGGAAAGAGCTCGCGGCTGAAGCCGCTCCCACAAAAGCCGCTCCTACAAAAAAAGCGGATCAGCGCACAGATGCGGGATTGCAGTCCGGATCGAAGCGCATCACGAACCTAAGCGCGTCGATCCGGAATTCGTAACCGTCGACGTCGTATTCGATCACCGCCACTGCCGCCGCAGGCGCGCCGCGCGCGATCGCATCGGCCCACAAACGTTGGAACGCGCAAGCCGGCGCCGGCGCGGCGGCGGTCGGCGCGCGGCCGGTCGGCGCTTCCGCCTTGCGCTGCATGCCGCGATTGAAATATTGGTACGACGCGCCGCCCCCGCCGCCGATCCTGCGCACCGAGCGGAATTCCCAGGGCCGCGACACTTCCACTTGCACTTGCTCGTACCAGCGTCCGTCCGCGCTGCTGCCCGCGCCGATCGGCGGCGCGTCGGCGGGCGCGGGCACCTCGCGCACGAAGCGGTATTGCGCGTTCGGCGAAGGCCGATAATCGGCTTCCAGGTCCAAGGTGCCGTCGCTGCGCACGAAACGGGCGGTGATCTTGGACAGGCGCACGTCGGTACCGGCGAAGGCGGCTACGGCCGGATAACTGGCCACCGGATCGAAGCGGCGCGGATCGCCCGGCGGCGGCACGGTCTGCTCCACCTTGGTGCTCGTGTAATAGACGATCGCCGCGATCAGCAGGCCGAACCCCAGCGCCGCCAACAGCGCAACGCCCAGGCAACCGCCCAGCAGACTGCGCTTCATCGTCGTGGATGACCGCATCGTGATCCGCATGCAATCCCTATCGTATCGACCGCAGATTTCAGGACAACGCGGGCAACGCGCTCAAGCGGACAGCAGCCCGCGCAAGCCGGCCTTCAGGCGGCGGCCTTCGTCATGGAAGTAGCCGCGTTGCTCGCGCCATGCCGGGAAGCGGCGCTCCACCTCGCGCCAGAACGCGCGCGAATGATCGGCGTGGATCAAATGGCAAAGCTCGTGCACCAGCACGTATTCGAAGGCCGATGGCTGGCCCAGCACCAAGGCCAGATCCAGCACCATCACGCCGTCCGGACTCAGCGAACCCCACTGCGAAGACATCACCTTGAACGTGACGCGCGACGGCGCGCGCGGCAAGCCCGGCACGTATTGGGGTAGCCACCGGCCCAGATCGGCCCGGCCCTGCGCCTCGTAGAAATCGCGCAGCGTGCGCCGCATCGCCGTGTCGCCGCCGCGCGCGGGCAGGGCGAACAGCAGGCCGTGTTCGTCTTCGCTCAGGCGCGCGTAACGGCCTTCGGTCCAGCGCAGCGGGATCTGCGCGCCGCGCAGCGGCAGCGCCGCCGTTTCGCCGCGTGCCAGGCGCGGTACGGCATCCATCGCGAAATGGTCGATCTGCCGCGCCAGCCAGTCGCCGTGTTCGGCGACGAAGCGGTCGCCCGAGACCAGGCTCGCGCGCAGCGGCAGGCTTAGCCGCGCCCCGCGCTCGTCTACCGACAGGCGCAGCCGGCGCGCGCGCGGATCGCGCACGCGCGTGATGTCGACATTGCGGCCGTCGGGCAGTAGCACCGACAGCGTGTCGCGCGTGGGCCGGGGCTTGGGCGCGATCAGGCGGAACAGGGAAGGCATGTGGATATCGTAACCGCAGCCGATGAACGAAGCACCGGCTTTCTTTGTAGGAGGGCTTTCGTCGCAGCGGCTTTATGGGAGTGGCTTTTTGTGGGAGCGGCTTCAGCCGCGAGCTTTTCGATATCGACGCGATCACACTAAAAAAGCTCGCGGCTGAAGCCGCTCCCACAAAAGCCGCTCCCACAAGCCGAAAAAAGCAGCGGAGCAAGCCCCGCTCTACAAGGCGGTAGCGCATTCAGTTTTCGGCGCGGCTCAGCTTCAACGCCGGCTCCAGTACTGCGAACAGCCGCTTCAGTTCGCCTGCCATCAGCGCGAAACGCGCATCGAGCTCGGCGCGGATGTCCTCGCGTTCGGTGCTTTCGAGCTGGTCGACCGCGCCGTCCAGGAATTTCAGCTTGCGGATCACCAGATCCTCGCCGAGCACGAACGACACATGATCGTCCAGCGTCAGCGCGAGGCGCGTGACCTGCTTGCCGGCCTCCAGATGCTTGGCGATCTCGTCGCCCTGCAGTTCCTGATGCTGGCATTTGACGATCGCGCCGTGCTCGGCGGCGTCTTTCAGTTCGCACTCGTCGCCCAGCGACAGCCCATCCGGCAACCTTTCGCCGGCGATCCAGCCGGTCAGCACGCTGCGCGGCGCTACTTCCGCGTTCAGCGGCAATGCCGGAAAGCTGCCCAGCGCGTGGCGGATCTCCGACACCACCGTCTCGGCGTTCTTGCGCGAAGACGTATCGACGATGCACAGGCCATGCTCGAGGTCCAGCATCGCATCGGTGCGCGTAGGCCGGACGAAGGCGCGCGGAAGCAGTTCCGCGACCAGGTCTTCCTTCAGCCGCTTGCGCGCGCGCCCGCCGAGTTTGCGGCCTTCCTTCTCCTCGATGTCGGCCAACTTCTTGCCGAGCAGATCGTTGACCACCGCCGCCGGCAGCAGCTTGTCCTCGCCGCCCACGGTCAGCCAGATGGCGTCGTCGATGCGGTGCGACAGCGCCTCCGCGTCGCGGCCGAACGGCGACACGAAGCCGCGCGAGGACAGGTCCATGGGGCCGACCGGTTTCAGCTGCACGTCGGCCAGGTGCGTGTCGAGTTCGGAAAGGTCGAGCGAAGTAGGGAAGCGGAACAGGGTCAGGTTTCTGAAGAACATCGAAGGTCCGTTATGAGTGAATGTTGTAGGCCGTCATCCCGGCGAAAGCCGGGATCCAGCGACGTTGCTTTCTAGCCCTCTCCCGCTTGCGGGAGAGGGTTGGGTGAGGGCGCGCGATACTACAGATGGCTTCGAAGCGATCTGGTGGAACGTAAAAGTCACTGGGTTCCCGCCTTCGCGGGAATGACGGCTACTAAAGCAATCATCAGGCTTCGTCGTTATCGGCGCCGCTATGCGGCTCACCCGCCAGCCACGCATGCGCATCCGGCAGGGCCGCGACGCCATCCCGCCCCAGCGCCAGGAAATCGAACAACTTCGGATCGCTCAACTGCGACGGACGTATGTCGCCCAGCGCCCGCGCGATCTGATCGATCCGCCCCGGGGTTTCCATCTCCCAAGCTTCCAGCATCCGCTTGACCTGCTTGCGTTGCAGATTCTCCTGCGAGCCGCACAGGTTGCAGGGAATGATCGGGAACGCCTTCGCGTCGGCATACTCGGCGATATCGGCCTCGCTCGCGTAGGCCAGCGGCCGGATCACCACATGCTTGCCGTCGTCGCTGAGCAGCTTGGGCGGCATG
>CADECF010000018.1 GCA_902825775.1 uncultured Lysobacteraceae bacterium | reverse complement strand
AACGAAGGCCGCGGCTACGTGCTGCGCCGGATCATCCGCCGCGCCTTGCGCCACGGCTGGATGCTGGGCGTGCGCGAACCGTTCTTCCACAAGCTGGTCGGCACGCTAGACCAGACGATGGGAGAGGCGTACCCCGAGCTGACTGCCAAACGCGAACTCGTCGAACGCGCATTGAAAGCCGAAGAGGAGCGATTCGCCGAAACGCTCGATTCGGGTATGCGCATCTTCGAAGACGTCGCGATGCGCAGCCAGGATGTGATCCCCGGCGCGGACGCGTTCCGCCTGTACGACACGTACGGGTTCCCGGTCGACCTGACCGCCGACATCGCGCGCGAGCGCGGGCTCAGCGTGGACATGGCCGGCTTCGACGCGGCGATGGCGCAGCAACGCGAAACTGCGCGCGCCTCGGGCAAATTCGCCGGCGGCGTGACGCTGCCGGCCGAGCTGGTCGCGCAACTCAAGCCGACGCAATTCCTGGGTTACGACTCGCTTACCGCGGGCGGTCTGGAAGTCGTGGCGTTGCTGAAGGAGGGCCGCGGCGTCGAAGCCATCGAAGCCGGCGACGAAGCCATCGTCATCCTCGACCGCACGCCGTTCTACGCCGAAAGCGGCGGCCAGGTCGGCGACACTGGCGAGCTGGACGAAAAGGGCGTGCGCTTCGTCGTGGGCGATACGCTCAAACTCGCCGGCCAGTTCCACGGCCACGTCGGGCGCCTGCAGGCCGGCACGCTGCGCCGCGGCGACCATGTGGTGGCCTCGGTCGACGCCGCACGCCGCGCGGCCACCGTGCTCAACCATTCGGCCACGCATCTGCTGCATGCGGCCCTGCGCGGCGTGCTGGGCACGCATGTCGCACAGAAAGGTTCGTTGGTGGCGCCGGATCGCCTGCGTTTCGACTTCTCCCATTTCCAGCCGCTCACCGCGCAGGAACTGGCCGAAATCGAACGCCGGGTAAACGCCGAGATCCGCCGCAACCATGCGGCCGAAGTGCAGCACATGGGCATGCAGGAAGCGCTGGACTTCGGCGCCATGGCGCTGTTCGGCGAAAAATACGGCGAGCGCGTGCGCGTGTTGCGCATGGGCGACACCTCGACCGAATTGTGCGGCGGCACCCATGTCGGCCGCACCGGCGACATCGGCCTGTTCAAAATCGTTTCCGAAGGCGGCGTCTCGGCGGGCGTGCGACGCATCGAAGCCGTTACCGGGCAGGGCGCGCTGGACTACATCGACGAGGAAGAGCGCCGCCTGGACGAAGCCGCGCAGTTGCTGGGCGGCAGCGCCCAGGACGTGGTCGACAAGATCCGCCAGATCACCGAGCGGCAGAAGAAGCTCGAGCGCGAGCTCGAAACCCTCAAGGCCAAGGCCGCTTCCGGCGCCACGTTGGACCTGGCCGGCGCGGCCGTGGAGGTCGGCGGCGTGCGCGTGCTGGCCACGCGTCTGGAAGGCATCGACGCTAAGGCGCTGCGCGACGCGGTCGACCGCCTCAAGCAGCAGCTGGGCGATGCGGTGATCGTCCTGGCCGGCGCCAACGACGGCAAGGCAGCGCTGGTCGCCGGCGTCAGCGGCAGCGCCGCCGGCAAGGTCAAGGCGGGGGAACTCCTATCGCATGTCGCCGGTCAGATCGGCGGCAAAGGCGGCGGCCGCCCCGACCTGGCGCAGGGCGGCGGAGACGATGTACCCGCCCTGGCGACAGCCCTAGCCGGGGTCCGCGACTGGGTCGCCGAGCGCCTGCGCTGAATCGGGCATGACTTTAGTCCTTGTCGGGCGTGAAGGCCGGTTTGTATGATGCTTAACGTTTTTGAACAGTTGTAAGCGTTTTCTATTAGTTCGAATAAAAAGCGAAAACGTCTCGCCTGCGGATTGGCTGCAGGCTTACGGAGATTTCCTCTTATGTTGATTTTGACCCGCCGTGTTGGCGAAACCCTCATGATCGGAGATTCGGTCACCGTGACCGTCCTCGGCGTGAAGGGGAATCAGGTGCGCATCGGCATTACCGCGCCCAAGGACGTCGCAGTGCATCGCGAAGAGATCTATCAGCGCATCCAGCGCGGCGACGACCACGTCAAACCCGAGCCCGATGCCGAGCCTCAGCCCCTGCAAGGTTTACCGCAGGCCGGCTGAACCGGTATCCTTGCGGCCTTCGCGAGCCTTCGCCGGCTCGCGGTGAAACCCGGAGACTTGCCCGAGAGGCCGAAGGGGCTCCCCTGCTAAGGGAGTATGGGGTCAAAAGCTCCATCGAGGGTTCGAATCCCTCAGTCTCCGCCACGTTTAAAGTGTCGACTCAGGGATTTCCTGCCTTAGCTTGCGCTAAGGCGTTCGGCAGGGGCGCGAGCCGGGGCTCGCAAGCGCCCCAACCTCACCCCTCAGTCTCCGCCAGTTCTGCACGCCAGTAATGCTGGCAATGCGTGCCAAAAGAATTGACCGATGCCGGTCCAATTCGGCACAATTCCACTTCTGCGCCCGTAGCTCAGCTGGATAGAGCACCAGGCTACGAACTTGGGGGTCGGGAGTTCGAATCTCTCCGGGCGCGCCATCCAAAGAAACAAGGCCAGCGAGCGATCGCCGGCCTTTTTTCTTTGTGGCAAGCATTTGTGGGAGCGGCTTCAGCCGCGAGCTCTTCCACGTCTCGGGTATTTTTTGCAGCAAGCCGAAGAGCTCGCGGCTGAAGCCGCTCCTACAAACGCGAAGCTAGTGCGCCGGTTGCGCGCTGGACCTCGTCAACGGCAGAACATCACGCACCAAACTCAACAGAAAGCGGCCGGGCTCTTCCTCGAAGATCATGTGGCCCGAATAGTCGAACCACACCATCGTCTTCGACGGCGCCTGGATTTTTTCGAACCAGCGCCCCGCCAGTTGCGCCGACGTATTCAAATCGTGCCGGCCATGCATCAGCACGACCGGGCAGTCGAATTTCGTGGACTGCATGAAATTGACCGGCGTGATCTGCGGCCAGAGCGCGCTCAAACTGAAATCCAGGCCTTTGCCCCAAGCCTCCAGATCGCTGGGCGAATAGTCGGGATTCAAGCTCGCGACATCGCCGTAGCGATCGCTGGTGCGTTCCCACAGGTAGCCGCCGGCCTGGGTCAACCATTTGCGCTGCAGATCGAGGATTTTCCGCTGTTCGGCCACCGATGCCTTCGCCGGATCGGGCGGGTAGGGCGCGATGCTTTCCAATTCGCGGATGGCTTCGGCATTGCCTTGCGACCGCGCCCAGTGCAGCACTGCTGCGTAACCCAGCTTCTCGTTCTCGTGAAAATCGACCAGCTGGCTTACGCCCACGTAGGCGTAGAACCATTCCGGATGCTTCTGCGCGAGCCGCGTGCCGAGCACCGTGCCCCAGGAATGGCCGAGCAACACGATCTTGTCCCTCGCATAATGCTTGCGCAGGTATGCGGCCAGTTCTTCCGCATCGCCGAGCATCCGCTCCACGGTCATCGTCGGCGAGATCTTTTCCGGATCGTTCGCGGCATAAGTCCTGCCCGCGCCGCGCTGGTCCCATTGCACGACGGTGAAGAATTCTTCCCACGGCCGCAGATACAGATGCGACACCGGCATCATGGTCAGCCCGGGGCCGCCGTGCAGCACCAGCAGGATGGGATTGTCGCGATGGCGGCCGCGGATATTGATCGTCTGCGGTATGCCGCCCAGCATTATCTGCTCGGTGGTTTCGATACCGTCTTCGCCGACTATCTTCTGCGCGTCGCCGATGATGCGAGCCGCTTGGCGCAGGCCGTCGGTGTTGTCGGCCGCGATCGCGCCGGTCGATGCCGTTGCCAGCAGCGCCGTGACAATGATTGTGCGTATGCAAGCGATCATGCGGAGTCTCCTTTCATGGCTTGAAAGCTTCATGAGAGGGATACGTGTTGGCGCCGCGCGGTTGCGGCCGTGCTCTTGTGGGAGCGGCTTCAGCCGCGAGCTCTTGATCCCTTTCGGCGGGTCGGAAAGCTCGCGGCTGAAGCCGCTCCCACAAGAGCAGCGCTACCGACTACAGGTTGCCTTCAGCGAGCGCGGCAGCGACAGCCTCGGGCCGTTTCATCCACGAAAAGTGATCGGCGCCGGTATTCAACTCGCCCACGCCGAGCAGGTCGATCCGCGCACGCGACAGCGGCAGCTTGGACAGCAAGAAACGCAACGAGGATGCCGGGCCCAGCCAATCGTCGGTGAGCGTTAGCCCGTGGATGGGAACTCGCACGCGCGACATGGCCGCTTCCAGATCGGTATCGATGCCCTTGCCCGCATATCGCCCCGACAAACCCGTGCGCGCCCAATCGCGGATCACGCCGCGCGCCTCGTTGCCGCCGAAACCGATCAGCCGGCCCGGCAGCGTGCCGCGCAATCGCGCCAGCCAGGGCAGGAAGCGATAAGCCAGCGGCAGCCACAGCCGGTTGCGCGCCGGGAACGCACGCCAATACGGCGAACCGCTCGCCACCAGCCACAGGCCTTGCGCGGTCTCGGGCGCGAGGCCGAGACGGCAGCAGGCCAATTGTCCGCCCAGGCTGTGGCCGCCGATGAGGCGCGGCGTGTCGGCCATCGTTCGCGCCACTGCGGCTTCGCTGGCTGGCAGGTCCTGCAGCAGCAATTCGCGATAGCCCCAATCGTGTTGCCGGTCGGGACGCAGCGTGCTCGAACCGTTGCCGCGCATTTCGTGCAGGAACACCGCTATGCCGCGCGCGGCCAATGCGTCGGCGAAAGGCAAGTAGTGCTTGGCCGCGACGCCGAGCGCCGGCAGCCATAGCAGCGATGCCCGCGCGTGTTCCGGGATGCGTGCGAGCAATGTCCAGGCGTGTCCGTCGTCGGCGACGACGGCAAGGTCTCGGGCTTGTATCGTCATTGCGTCCTTGCCGAACCGAAATGGTCGAGCACGACTATATCGCCCAGGCCGGGCCGATAACCTTGGCGTAGGGCACGGTGCACGTAATCGGTCGCCGCGTCGCAGGCTTCGGCGACGGTGAGGCCCAGACACAAATCGGCGGCGATCGCCGAAGCCAGCGTGCAGCCGGTGCCGTGCGCTTCGATGCGCAGACGCGGGTGCGCGATCTCGCGCAAGCCGTCCGCGTCGGCGAATACGTCGATCACGTCGCCGTCGTCGATCAGATGCCCGCCCTTCAACAGCACCGTCTGCGCGCCCATGCCGAGCAATTCCGCCGCTGCTGCGCGCATCCCCTCGAGGTCGGCGATTGGGCGGCCGAGCAGCAGCTCGGCTTCGGGCAGATTGGGGGTGACGATACTGGCCAACGGCAGCAGCCGTTCGCGCAGCGCTTGCAGGGCTTCGGGTTCGAGCAGGCGCGCGCCGGACGTCGCCACCATCACGGGGTCGAGCACCACGAAAGCCGGCCGATGCGTACGCAATGCGCCGGCGACCGCGGCGATGACTTCGGCATTGGCCAGCATGCCCAGTTTCACCGCGCCGATCTGGAAATCGTCGAAGCAGGCATCGATCTGCGCGCGCAGAAAGCCCGCCGGCGGCACATGCACGGCCGCCACGCCTCGCGTGTGCTGCGCGGTCAGCGCCGCGATCGCGCTCAAACCATGCACGCCGTGCGCGGCGAACGTCTTCAAGTCGGCTTGGATGCCGGCGCCGCCGCCGGAATCGGAGCCGGCGATGGTCAGGGCGGAAACGGTGCGGGAGCGGTCGGCCATGTCCGCTATTGTGCGTTAAGGCGGCGGGGACTGGTCGACGATGGACGCAGCCAGCCGCAACGCGCCGGGATAGTCCGGGGCGAAATGCAGTTGGCCGTCGCGTTCGTCCAGATGCATGTCCGCGATCACTCGTTTCGGCTGCGGCTGCAGGCCGGAGACGATCAGGACGATGCCGCGCCGGTGGCAGCGGTCGGCCAGGGTCTTCAGGGCGTGCACGCCGCTGGCATCGACGATCGGCACCAGCCGCATGCGCAGGATGAACACTTTGGGCGGCGAGAAGAATTGGTCGAGCAGGTTGTCCAGGCGATTGGATGCGCCGAAGAAGAGTGGACCATTGATCTGGAAGACTTCGACGCCTTTGGGCAGCAACGCGCGCTGATCGGCATCGGCGCCGCTGGCCGGATTTTCTTCGCTGCCGTTCTCGTCGAGCAGGCGCACGCCGGAACTCACTTCGACCGCTTCGGCCATACGGAACATGAAGACGAAGGCGGCGACCACGATGCCCGCTTCGATCGCCACGGTCAGATCGAAGAACACCGTAAGAAAGAACGTCAGCAGCAATACCAGCCGGTCGCCTTTAGGCGCCGACAGCGTGTGGCGGAAATGCTGGTATTCGCTCATGTTCCAGGCCACCACCACCAGCACCGCCGCGAGGGCCGCCAGCGGCACGTAATGCATCAGCGGCGCCAGGAGCAGCATGAAGAGCAGCAGAAACGCTGCGTGGAGCATGCCTGCCACCGGCGAGCGCGCGCCGGCGCGCACGTTGGTCGCGGTGCGCGCGATGGCACCGGTCGCCGGCAGGCCGCCGAACAGCGCCGAGCCGACGTTGGCCACGCCTTGCGCCACCAGTTCGCCGTTGGAGCGGTGGCGTCCGCCGATCATGCCGTCGGCCACGACCGCCGACAGCAACGATTCGACGCCGGCCAGGAAGGCGATGGTGAAAGAGCTCGGCAGCAATTCGAAAGTACGTTCGAACGGGATATGCGGAAATTCGAAGATCGGAAGCGACGAGGGCAGATTGCCGAAGCGGCTGCCGATGGTTTCGGCCGGCATCGCGAAACCGACGCCTACGATGGTGCAGATCACCAGGGCGATCAGGAACCCGGGCCAATTCGGCTTCCAGCGGCGCAGCCCGACGATGACGGCCAGGCCGAGCACCGCCAGCGCCACGGCTGCAGGCCGCGAGCTGGCGATGTGTTGAGCGTACGCCGCCCATCGCGGGAAAAATTCCGCCGGCACGGTTTCCATTTGCAGGCCGAGCAGGTCCTTGACCTGGCTGGAGAAGATGCTGACTGCGATGCCCGCGGTGAATCCGGTGATCACCGGTTGCGGCATGTATTTCATCAGCGTGCCCAGGCGCAGCAAGCCGGCGCCGATCAGCATCAGTCCGGCGAGCAGGGTGCAAAGGATCAGACCGCCGAAGCCGAACTTCTGGATCACGACGAACACGACCGGAATGAAGGCGGCCGTGGGCCCGCCGATCTGCACGCGCGAGCCGCCGAACGCCGAAATCAGGAAACCGGCGACGATCGCCGTATACAGCCCTTTCTCCGGCGTGGTGCCGCTGGCGATCGCCAACGCCATGGCCAGCGGTAGCGCGACGATGGCGACGGTCAACCCGGCAATCGCATCGGCGTGCAAGTCGTTCCAACCGTAACCCTGGCGCAGCACGGTATAGAGCTTGGGCACGAACATGCGTGCGTAATGCGATGCCTGCTCGGAAATCACGACGGTTCCTTGAGCCGCACGCCGCGGCCGCGGCCCTGGCTGGGCTGCTCGTTGCCGATCAATTCGACGCCGGCGGCGTCGAGCGCTTCCACGATCTTGGTCAGCGTTTCCACCACGCCGCGCACATTGCCCTTGCTGGCTTCCATGCGTTGGATAGTGGGCAGGGAGACGCCGGCCATCTCGGCCAGCGTGCGTTGGTCGATACCGAGTAAGGCGCGGGCGGCGCGCAGTTGTACGGCCGTGATCATCCTGGTCCCCGTGCAGGAGCAGAATGACTATTCGAGCATGGGAAAAGTGCTTATGCAATTACCATGCGTGCATCGTGATGTATGAAACATCATGTCGGGCATATTTTGATTGTGGGAGCGGCTTCAGCCGCGAGCTTTGTTCCTGTCGATTCAGGATCGATAACTCGCTGCTGAAGCCGCTCCCACAAGAGCTAGAGCATTTCGAAAGCTACAGCACTTCGGAGGCGTAATCCGCCAACCGCGAACGCTCGCCGCGGCGCAAGGTAACGTGCGCGCTGTGCGCCCAGCCCTTGAAGCGGTCGACGGCATAAGTCAGGCCGGACGTGGTCTCGGTGAGATAGGGCGTATCGATCTGCTCGACGTTGCCCAGGCACACGATCTTGGTGCCCGGGCCGGCGCGGGTGATCAGCGTCTTCATCTGCTTCGGCGTCAGGTTCTGCGCTTCGTCCAGGATCAGCCAGCGATTGAGGAAGGTGCGGCCGCGCATGAAGTTCAGCGAGCGGATCTTGATGCGGGAAGCGAGCAGATCGTTGGTCGCCGCACGGCCCCAACTGCCGCCTTCCTGGTTGTGGGTGAGCACTTCCAGGTTGTCGGTCAGCGCGCCCATCCACGGCGTCATCTTTTCTTCTTCCGTGCCGGGTAGGAAGCCGATGTCTTCGCCGACGCTGACCGTGGCGCGGGTCATGATGATTTCGCGATAGCGCTGCTGGTCCATCGTTTGCGCCAGGCCGGCGGCGAGCGCGAGCAACGTCTTGCCGGTGCCGGCGGTGCCGAGCAGGGTGACGAAATCGACTTCCGGATCCATCAGCGCGTTCAGCGCGAAGTTCTGCTCGCGGTTGCGCGCGGTGATGCCCCACACCGCGTGCTGGTTGCCGCGGTAATCGTCGACGATCTGCAGCGTGACTTTGTTCTCGTCCGCCTTCACCACCCGCATCTCGGCTTCTTCGTCGCCGGGCAGATACAGGAACTGGTTGGGATACCAGTCGTCGTCCTTGTCGGGCGTCAGCTCGTAGTAGGTGCGGCCTTTCTCGGTCCAGGACCTCAGGTCCTTGCCGTGGCGCTGCCAGAAATCCTCCGGCAATGCGGTGGCGCCGGTATAGAGCAGGCTGAAATCGTCGAGCGCGCGGTCGTTCTCGTAATCTTCCGAAGCGATGCCGGCGATCGCGGCCTTGATCCGCAGGTTGATGTCCTTGGACACGAACACCACCGGCACGCCCGGATCGGCGTGCTTGAGCGCGACGATCGCGCTGAGGATGTCGTTGTCCGGGATGTAGTCGGTGCCGTGCTTGTCGTCGCTGCGTTTTTTGCGAGTTTCCAGCGCGCCGGTCTGGAACTGCAGGCGGCCGATGCTGTCCGCGGCGCGCAGTTGCAGGCCGTTGGGCCGGGTGAGGGTCAAGCCGGAAGAGATCTTGTCGGTGCCCTGGGTCTCGATCAGCTCGTTGATGAAACGGCTGACCTGGCGCGCATTGCGGCTGGCTTCCGAAGTGCCCTTCTTGCCGTTGTCCAGTTCTTCGATGACCTGCATCGGCAGGAACACGTCGTGCTCCTCGAACTTGAACAGCGCGGTCGGATCGTGCATCAGCACATTGGTGTCGAGCACGTAGATCCGCTTACCTTTGGTCATCGAGTGCTCCTGGCGAGTGGTGTATCAACGAACGGACAGCGGCGGGCCACCGCGGCCCGCGGGGCGGGGCAGTGAAGCGTAGGGCGCAAAGATTGCATCACTTGGTCTGGGCCGCCTTCAGGGCTTGCAGTACTTCATAGGCGTGGCCGGCCACGCGCACGCCGCGCCAACTCTGGGCGATGCGGCTTTTGGGATCGATCAGGAAGGTGCTGCGCTCGATGCCGATATATTCGCGGCCGTAAAGTTTCTTTTCCTTGATCACGCCGAACGCGTTGCAGAGCTTTTCGTCGGTGTCGCTGACCAGATCGAAACCGAAGCCCTGCTTGTCGCAGAAGTTCTGGTGCGACTTGATCGAATCGCGCGACACGCCCAGCACGGTCGCGTCGAGCTTGGCGAATTTCGCCAGCAGCGCATTGAACTCCAGGCCCTCGGTGGTGCAGCCGGGCGTCGAATCCTTGGGGTAGAAGTACAGCACCAGCCAGTGGCCTGCGTGGTCGGCCGTATTCGCGGTGATTCCGCTGGACAGGGCCAGCGGCAGCTTGGGGACTTTGTCGCCGGTATCGAGCATCAGAACTTCATCGGATCCATGATCGCGTCCAGGTTCAGATGGTCGCAGAACTCGAGGAAATCGTCGCGCAGCGCGGCGATGTGCATGTCGGCGGGCACGCCGATGGTCAGTTGCGCCGAGAACATGTCGGCGCCGGTCTGCATGGCGCGGTAGCGCGAACAGTGCAGGCTTTCGATGGTGATGCCCTGGCGGTCGAAGAAATCCGCCAACTGGAACAGGATGCCGGGTTTGTCCGAGGCCACCACTTCGACCACATAAGGCAGCAGATTGGATTGCACCGGCTTGGGCCCGGTGCGATACCAGACCAATTTGAGGCCTTCCTCGCGCTCGAGCCGGGTCAGCATGGCCTCGAGCTTGGCCACCGCGTCCCAGGAACCCACGGCCAGTGCGGTGACCGACACGTCCCGGCCGACGGTGCTCAAACGGGTGTCGACGAGGTTGCAGCCGCTGTCGGCGATGCGCCGGGTCACTCCCAACAGAGGAGACTGCGGGTGCGTCGTATAGGCGTTGATCAGCAGGTAATTCTCGTTCGGCGAGGGCCGTGGAGCGGTATCGGAATCGGTCAAGGCGGCATCCGCGGCAGCGAGTGATATGAACGGCAGCCCGGTATCGGGCCGGAAGCCATCGCCAGCATACTTGCCCCTGCTTTGAAGCCGCAAGTAACATGTGATCGACCTGGATCACAGCATCCGCGCGGCCTGCGCGGCCCACCCACGAAGAGCACTCTCGCTTGCGACTTTCGGGCAGCATCACAGCGCTTGCGACGCCGTTCACGGCGTCCGGCGAAATCGACCTCGACGCCTGGCGGCGCCTGTTGCAGGCGCAGCTCGACGGCGGCATCCAGGCCATCGTGGTCGCCGGATCCACCGGCGAGGCGGCCGCGCTGTACGACGCCGAATACGATGCGCTGCTGCGCAGTGCGGTCGATCAGGTCGCTGGACGCATTCCCGTACTCGCCGGCACCGGTCACTCCAACACCGCCAAAACCATCGAGCAAACCCGGCGTGCGGCTACTTCCGGCGCCGATGCGGCGCTGGTGGTCGCGCCACCCTACGTGCGCCCCACCCAGGCCGGCCTCGAAGCCCATTACCGCGCGATCGCCGACGACGGCGCCCTGCCGGTGGTCATGTACAACGTTCCCGGCCGCACCGGCTGCGACCTGTTGCCGGAAAGCGTGGCGGGCCTGGTCGCGCACGAACGCATCGTCGGCATCAAGGAAGCGCGCAACGAAGCCGAGCGCATGAACGCCTGGCTGGCGCTGCGCAGCGATGGCTTCGCGGTGCTGAGCGGCGACGATCCGACCGCCTGCCGCGCTATGCTCGCCGGCGCCGACGGCGTGATCTCGGTGGCTTCGAACGTGCTGCCGCGATCGTTCCGCCGCCTCTGCGACCTGGCCCGCGCCGGCGATGCCGCCGCGCAGGACTGGGATGCGCGGATGCATGCGATCTACGATTTCCTCGGCGTGGAACCCAACCCGATCCCGCTCAAAGCGCTTTTGCAGCGCTTGGGCCTGGGCCACGGCCTGCGCCTGCCTTTGCTGCCGCTGTCGACAGCGCATGCCGGCGCGGCCGAAGGGCAACTCTCGGCCATACTCGAACTAGAAAACGCCTGCCGCGATTCGCTCGCGGCCTGACCCTGCAGGAGAAACCCGATGCGTCACACGTCCACCCCGTTCCGTTATATCGCTGTCGCCTTGTTGGCGGTGGCGGTCGTCGGCGCTTCCGGCTGCAAATGGTTCCGCAAGGACAACGAGGTCTACAAGCTCAGCGCCGAAGAACGTCCGCTGGAGATCCCGCCGGATCTGGACCGCCCCAGCACCGACGCGGCGATGAACCTGCCGGCCAGCGTGACCGCCTCGCAGGTCGCAGCGCAGCGCGGCAACAACACGGCCGCCTCGCCGGTCGGCTTCAGCGTCTCGGGTTCGCGCGACGATGTGTTCAACAAGGTCGGCGAAGTCCTGGCCGCGACCAGCGGCGCCACGGTCGCCAGCAAGGCGCAGATCCTGGGCACCTACGACGTCGACTACGAAGGCAGCAAGTTCCTGATCCGCATCACCCAGATCAGCGGCGGCACCTACGTGTCCGCGGTCGATCCCCGCGGCCTGCCGGCCAGCGGCGAAGCCCCGGTCAAGCTGATGGCGGCGTTGAAGGCCGGCCTGGGCAACTGACCGGGTCGGCACGCATCGGCATGCCCGCATGAGCGGCGCCCCGGGTAAGCGCGAAGTCTGCGCGAGCCGGGGCGCGTTCGATCCTGTTCGGATTGCAGTAACGGCGCTCGTTGCCGCGGCTTTGCTGGCCGCATGCCACGGTCCGCGCAAAGAAGAACCGCCGGTCATCGTGCCGCCGCCCGCGCCGGCCGAGTTCGTTTTCGCCGACAACGCCAACGACACCTGGAATACGGTCGGCCAGATTCTGGTGCGCCTGCCCGGCGTGGACTACGAAAGCCGGGCCCAGATCATGGGCCTCTACACGGTGCGCTATCGCGGCGAAACCATGCTGGTCCGCACCCAGGCGATGGTGTTGGAGAAGCCTTCCGACGGCGTACGCACCCGCGTCTTCGCGCTGTTGCCGGACGGCAAGCCGAATGCGGCTCCGGCTGCGCACGAATTGCTGAGCGAACTCGAACGGCGCCTGCCGCTGGAGATCGAGCAATACCGGACGCCGGTGAAGCTGAAGAAATCTGCCAAGGCGAAAAAGAAGACTAAGTCGGCTCGGCCGAAAAAGTGATGTTTTGCATGCGTGGATGGGCTATTTCGATCGCAACGCCATGATGGTCAGCAGCAGCATGAGCAGCAATGTGGCCGCCGAATCGTGGCGGGTGACCGCCAAGTAGGACTCAACGCCTGCGAGCCATTCTTCGGACCAAACGCCGCCCTTGCTCTGATGGTAGGCCAGCGCCGCGCGAGCACCCGGACGGAGTACGGTATAGAAGGTCGCAAGCAGCGCCATGGCGAAGATCGAGACAACGCGCAAACGACGCTTCGAAGGGAAAACGAGCGACCCCACCGCCAGTGCGCTTACGGAACCCAGAATCACGTAATCGAGCAACAACATCGGCCGCCCTTTTTCCTGATAGTTCGACAGCCACCGAGCCGCCTATTTTTCCAATAGCGGCAGCTTGTCCGGCTTGCCTTCCCAATCCTTGGCGTCGGGCATTCCCTCTTTGCGCGTCGTGATCACGGGCCAAGCCTTGGACAGTTCCGCGTTCAGGGCGACGAACTGTTCCTGACCGGCCGGCACGTCGTCTTCGGGGTAGATCGCGTTGATCGGGCACTCCGGCTCGCACAACGTGCAGTCGATGCACTCGTCCGGATCGATCACCAGGAAGTTCGGCCCTTCGTGGAAACAGTCGACCGGGCACACCTCGACGCAATCGGTGTACTTGCATTTGATGCAGTTTTCGGTGACGACGAAGGGCATGGCGGTGATCGGTCGGCTAGCCGGGCGACTAGTTTAGCGCGGACAAAGAAAAAGCCCGCGCATCGTTGCGCGGGCTTCGGATATGGCGCTCCCTACGGGATTCGAACCCGTGTTTTAGCCTTGAGAGGGCCACGTCCTAGGCCTCTAGACGAAGGGAGCGATGTGGCCCGATATCGCCGAGCCGCCGGCTGGACGGCCGGCCGCGCCCCGGTTCGGCAGCGCAGCTTGCTAGTATAGCAAGCGAGCGGATGCCGACCAGGGCGGTCCGCAGGATCGAGTCCTGAAACTGCCTGATGCCGACCCCAGCCGAAGCCATCCCCACCTCTTTGCGGACGATTCCCCGCGATCAGCACTCCATTTCGCGCAAGGACATCAGTCCCAACGCGTTGCGCGTGCTGTATAGGCTGCGCGATGCCGGCTTCCAGGCCTATCTGGTCGGCGGCGCGGTGCGCGACCTGCTGGTCGGCGGCCATCCCAAGGATTTCGACGTCGCTACCGACGCTACGCCCGAACAGGTCAAGCAGCAGTTCCGCAACTGCCGCCTGATCGGCCGCCGCTTCCGCCTGGCGCACGTGGTGTTCGGCCGCGAGATCATCGAAGTGGCCACCTTCCGCGCCAATAGCGACGACGGCAGCGGCGACCGCGAGCTGCACGAAGGCGGCCGGCTGCTGCGCGATAATGTGTTCGGCACGATCGAGGACGACGCGGTGCGGCGGGATTTCACCGCCAACGCGCTGTACTACGCGATCGAAGATTTCTCGGTGCGCGATTACGTCGGCGGCTACGACGACGTGCAGGCGCGCGTGCTCAAGCTGATCGGCGATCCGGAAGAGCGTTATCGCGAGGATCCTGTGCGCATGCTGCGCGCGATCCGTCTGGCGGCGAAGCTCGACTTCAGCATCGACGCGGCCACCGCCGCGCCGATTCCGCTGTTGGCGCCGCTGCTGGCCCAGGCCGCGCCGGCGCGCTTGTTCGAGGAATGCCTCAAATTATTCCTGTCCGGCCATGCCGCGGCCGGCTTCGAAGGTTTGGAGCGCCACGGCCTTCTGCCGGCGCTGTTCCCCGAAAGCGCCGCAGCGCTGGCCGCCAACCGCAGCGGCGCATTGCGGCGGATGTTGCTGCAGGGCCTGCGCGCGACCGATCAGCGCGTGGCCAACGACGAACCGGTGTCGCCGGCGTTCCTGTTCGCCGTGCTGTTGTGGCCGGCCTATTGCCGCGCGTTGATCGCGCTGCAGTCGCAGGGCGTGCACGCCGCCGAAGCGCAACGCCGCGCGGCCGATCGCGTGACTCTGCACCAGGCGTCGACGATCGCGCTGCCGCGCCGCTTCTCGCTGCCGATGCAGGAAATCTGGCTACTGCAGTCGCGCTTCTCGCAGCGCAAACGCGTGCCGCGTTTGTTGAGCCACCCGCAGTTCCGGGCGGCCTACGATTTTCTGGTATTGCGCCTGAGCGCTTCGGAAGAGCATGGCGAAGACGTCGCATTCTGGCGCGATGCCCAGGTCGGCGCGGTCGAGCCCATCGCCGAGGACGAGTTCGCCGTCGACGGCGATGGCGCGCCGCGCAAGCGCCGCCGGCGCCGCCGCCGCAGCCCTTCCGCCGGCTAGTGAACGCGCCCGCCATCGCCTTCGTCGGCCTCGGCGGCAATATCGGCGACGCCGCCGCCACGTTGCGCGCCGCGATCGACGATCTGGACGCCTTGTCGGACACGCGGTTGTTGCGCGTATCGCGCCTGTACCGCACGCCTGCCTGGGGCAACGAAGATCAGCCCGATTTCGTCAACGCCGTGGCGATGCTGGAGACGCAACTGGCGCCGCACGCATTGCTCGAGCATCTGTTGGCGATCGAGCGCATCCACGGCCGTTCGCGAGGTGCGGATCAGCGCTGGGGTCCGCGCACGATTGATCTGGACTTGTTGCTATACGGCGAGGCGATCATCGACGAGCCCGGTTTCCACGTGCCGCATCCGCGATTGCATTTGCGCGCGTTCGCACTGCGGCCGTTGCTCGAGGTCGCGCCGGACATAACCATTCCCGGGATAGGCCGTGCGGATACGGCGTTGGCTCAGCTGTCGGACGAAGGCATCTCGGTCTTGGACCCTAACGCTGGGCTTTTTTTGTAGGAGCGGCTTTAGCCGCGAGCTGTTTGGAATCGCCACGTCGCTTTAAGGCAAAAGCTCGCGGCTGAAGCCGCTCCGACAAGATCAAGAGCTCGCGGCTGAAGCCGCTCCCGCAAAAGGCAGGCGATGGGATCGATCATTCCGGCTTTCGCGGTGAGCGGCCCGTCTAAAGGCGCTATCCTTCCGTCGACTCATCGATTCGGGACACGACATGGCCATCGCCGACGACAAACCCTGGACTATTCCCGACCTGGCCGCGGCCAAGCGGAACGGCGCCAAATTGGCGATGCTCACCGCCTATGACGCGAGCTTCGCGCGTGCGCTCGACGCCAACGGCATCGATCTGGTGCTGGTCGGCGACTCGCTGGGCATGGTGATGCAAGGTCACGGTTCCACCTTGCCGGTGACCGTGGACGACGTCGTTTACCACACCGCCAACGTCGCGCGCGGCCTGTCGCGCGCGTTGCTGGTCGCCGATCTTCCGTTCCAGGCCGACGCGACGCCCGAGCGTGCGCTCGACGCCGCCACGCGCCTGCTGCAGGCTGGTGCGCAGATGATCAAACTGGAAGGTGCGGGCCACAAGCTCGACGTGATCCGCTTCCTGGTGGAACGCGAAATCCCGGTCAGCGCGCATCTGGGCCTGACGCCGCAATCGGTGCTGCGCTTCGGCGGCTACAAGGTGCAGGGCCGCGAGGAAGCCGCTGCGAAGAAGCTGCGCGAGGACGCGCTTGCGGTAGCCGGGGCGGGCGCGCAATTGCTGGTGCTGGAATGCGTGCCGTCGCCGCTGGCGGCTGCGATCACGAAGGCGGTTCCGATCCCGACGATCGGCATCGGCGCCGGCCCCGAGTGCGACGGCCAGGTGCTGGTGCTGCACGATTTCATCGGCTTGGACAGCGGCCATCGCCGGCCGCGTTTCGTCAAAGATTTCCTGGCCGAAGGCGGTTCGGTCGCCGGCGCGGTGAAGGCATATGTCGCCGCGGTGCGAGACGGCAGTTTTCCCGATGCCGAACACTCCTACGCCTGATGGCGAAGGCTTTTTTCGACACGGATGAAATCCGATAAGAGCAGATAAAAAATTTATGTTCTGAATCCGCCTTTATCAGATTTCATCCGTGTCGAAAAATGCTCCAAAGACCCCCATGATCGAAACCGTGACCAATTTGGACGCATTGCGCGCGCGCGTCGGCGAATGGAAACGCGCCGGCCTGCGCATCGGCTTCGTGCCGACCATGGGCAATCTGCATGCCGGGCACCATTCGCTGGTGAAACTGGCGCGCGAACATGCCGATTGCATCGTCGCCAGCGTGTTCGTCAATCCGACCCAGTTCGGGCCGGACGAAGACTTCGCACGCTATCCGCGCACGCCCGAGGCCGACGCGGCCGGGTTGGAAGCCAGCGGCTGCGATGTGCTGTGGCTGCCTTCGGTCGACACGATGTATCCGTACGGCGCCGCGCAGGCGGTGCATCTGCGCGTGCCCGGCGTCACCGATACGCTGGAGGGCGCGCATCGCCCCGGCCATTTCGACGGCGTGACCACGGTGGTAGCGCGGCTGTTCAACCAAGTGCAACCGGATGTGGCCGTCTTCGGCCGCAAGGATTACCAACAGTTGGCGGTGATCCGCTACATGGTGCGCGACCTTGCATTCCCGCTCGAAATCGTCGCCGCCGAAACCAAGCGCGAAGCCGACGGGCTGGCGATGAGTTCGCGAAATCAATATTTATCGGCGGAAGAGCGTCCGGTCGCTGCGCAGATCCATCGCACGCTGCTGGCGATGCGCGATGGCATCGTTTCCGGCGAATCGCGCGCGGCGGTCGAGCGGAACGCTGCGTCGCATTTGCGGGATGCCGGGTTCGATGTCGATTATGCGGTGGTGCGTACGCCGGAGTTGGTCGAGCCGGAAGGAGCGTCGCCGATTGGTCCGCGGGTAGCTTTGATTGCAGCCAGGCTTGGCAAGACGCGGCTTATCGACAATCTTGAGTTTGAGGCGGGGACCGCGCAACGAGCGTAAGCCTGCTGTTTCCTCCCCCCTCGCGGGGGAGGAAACAGCAGGGGCAGGAGAGGGGCGCGCTAGCGGAGCGAAGCGTGCTTTTGCTCTTGCTGTCAGATGGCGCGAAGAGCCGGTCCCTCTCCCTGGCCCTTCGGGCCTGTCCCTCTCCCGCAGGCGGGAGAGGGGAGAAATCTGCGCCAGCCCCCTTGCTTATCGCGGTTTCCACTGAACAGCCGCCAACGCTTTGTTGCAGTGCGGAAAATCGACCCTATACTCCGCGCATCGGGCTGACGCCCTCCGTTTCCCGGCCGAGCCACGCCATGCAACTGACCCTGCTGAAAGCCAAAATCCACCGCGCCACCGTCACCCATGCCGAACTGCATTACGAAGGTTCGTGCGCGATCGACGGCCGTCTGCTCGACATCGCCGGCATCCGCGAGTACGAGCGCGTGGAGATCTACAACATCAACAACGGCGAGCGTTTCGCGACTTATGCGATCCGCGGCGAAGAAGGCAGCGGGATGATCTCGGTCAACGGCGCCGCCGCGCACAAGGCGCGTCCGGGCGATCTGGTGATCATCTGCGCGTACGGCGCCTGCGATGAGGCCGAGGCGGCCAAGTTCAAGCCGACCCTGGTCTACGTCGATCGCGACAACCGGTTGACGCATACCAATAACTCCATTCCCGCCCAGGCGGCCTGAGGCGTGGCCGGCGGCGCGTTCGACGGTCTGCGCGCGCATGCGGCGCGGCTGCAAAACGCGCCGCTGCGCCAGCTGATCGAAACCGATCCGGCCCGCGCGCGAGATTTCGCGCTGCGCACCGGGCCGCTGTACGCCAACTTCGCCCGCCAGCGTTACGACCGCGATGCGCTGGCCGAGCTGTTCGCGCTCGCGCAGGCGGCCGACCTGCGCGGCGCGCTGAGGAAACTGTTCGATGGCGTGCCGGTCAACGCCACCGAAGGCCGCGCCGCTTTGCATACGGCTTTGCGCGGCGATCTGTCGCAGCAGGCCGTCGCCCGCGAGGCGCATGCCGAGGCGATGAAGGTGCGCGCGCGGATGCGCGAGTTGATCGAAGCGCTCGAAACTTCCGACGTCACCGACATCGTCAGCGTCGGCATCGGCGGCTCCGATCTTGGCCCGCGTCTGGTGGCCGACGCGCTGTCGGGCCCTGCGCCGGGTCGCTTCCGCGTGCATTTCCTATCCAACGTAGACGGTAGCGCGGCGCAACGCACGCTGGCCGGCCTGGATCCGAAGCGCACCGCGGCCATCCTGATTTCCAAGACTTTCGGCACGCAGGAAACGCTGCTCAACGGCCGCATCGTCCGCGAGTGGCTGGGCGACGACCAGCGCGTCTACGCGGTCAGCGCCAACGTGCAGCGCGCCGGGGATTTCGGCATCGCGCCGGAGCGGATCCTGCCGATGTGGGATTGGGTCGGCGGCCGTTATTCGTTGTGGTCGGCGGTGGGTTTCCCGATCGCCTTGGCGATCGGCATGGACGCGTTCGAAAATCTGCTCGCAGGCGCCGCCGCGATGGACCAGCACGCCTCGTCGGCCGCGTTGGAACAGAACCTGCCGGTCTGGCACGCGCTGACTGCGGTCTGGAACCGCAACGCGCTCGGCGCGGCGACGCAGGCGGTGCTGCCTTACGATGAACGCCTCAAATTGCTGCCGAACTATCTGCAGCAGCTGGTGATGGAAAGCCTCGGCAAGAGCGCGCGTCTCGACGGCGCGGCCTTGCGGGAACAGACCGTGGCGGTGTGGTGGGGCGGGGCGGGTACCGACACCCAGCACAGCTTCTTCCAGGCGCTGCACCAGGGCACGCAGGTCGTTCCTGCCGACTTCGTCGGCGTGGTGCGGGGCGACGATCCTTACGGCGACAACCGCAAGGCCTTGCTGGCCAATCTGCTGGCGCAAACCGAAGCGCTGGCGAACGGCCTGGCCAGCGACGATCCGCACCGCGCCTATGCAGGCAACCGCCCGAGCACGCTGATCCTGCTCGATGCGCTCACGCCGCAGTCGCTGGGCATGCTGATCGCGATGTACGAGCACAGCGTCTACCTGCAGGCGGTGCTGTGGGGCATCAATGCCTTCGACCAGTTCGGCGTCGAACTCGGCAAACAGGTCGCCAGCCGCTTGCTGCCGGCGTTGAACGGCGAGGCCGAGGCGGAGGATCCCGTCACCCGCGAGTTCCTCGCCCAATTGCGCTGAAGCGTTTTTGTGGGAGCGGCTTCAGCCGCGAGCTTTTCGGCCGGCGGCTGGAATCAAGAGCTCGCGGCTGAAGCCGCTCCCACGAAAAGCAGTCGAGCAAGCCCGGTTCTACAAGGGGCGTCGGTGTCGGTTAAGCGCCCAGCCGACGTGTTCCCGCACGACGGCATCGCCGTCGTTCTCGCGCGATTTCAGCGCGGCGATCACCTCCGGCGTCGTCGGCGCATTCCCCAGCGCGACCGCGATATTGCGCAACCAACGCTCATGTCCGCTGCGGCGGATCGCCGAGCCTTCGGTGCGGCTCAGGAATTCTTCCTCGTCCCATGCGAACAACTGCGACAGGCTCGCCCGGTCCAAATCGTTGCGCGCGCGGAAATCCGGTTCGTCGGTGCGCTTGGCGAACTTGTTCCACGGGCAGACCAGCTGGCAGTCGTCGCAGCCGAAGATGCGGTTGCCGATCAGCGGGCGCAGCTCCTCGGGAATCGCGCCTTCATGCTCGATGGTGAGATAGGCGATGCAACGCCGCGCGTCGAGCTTGTGCGGCGCCACGATCGCCTGGGTCGGGCACACATCGATGCAGCGCACGCAGCTGCCGCAATGCGCGCTGGCCGGCTGGTCGGTCGGCAGCGGCAGATCGACGTAGATCTCGCCGAGGAAAAACCACGAGCCGCCGTCCTTGTCGATCAGGCAGGTGTGCTTGCCGATCCAGCCCAGGCCCGCGTTGCGCGCCAATGCGCGTTCCAAGACCGGCGCGGAGTCGACGAACACGCGATGGCCGAACGGCCCCACCTCGTCCGCGATGCGATCGGCGAGCTGCTGCAACCGCTGCCGCATCAGCTTGTGATAGTCGCGACCCAGCGCGTAACGCGCCACGTAAGCGCGCTCGCCGTCGGCGATGTTGGTCCAGGCCGCTTCGTCGTCGCCGCGGCCGTAATCCAGCCCCACCGACACCACGCGCAGCGTACCGGGGATCAGCTCGTCCGGCCGCGATCGCTTGTCGCCGTGCCGCGCCATCCAGTCCATCGAGCCGTACAGGCCCTGCGCGAGCCATTCGCGAAGATAGGCCTCGTCCGCGCCCAGGTCGATGTCGCTGATGCCGCAGCGCTGGAAGCCGAGCTCGCGCGACAGCCGTTTGATGCGCTGCGCGAGTTCGCGGTAGTCGGGGTTGGCGGCATGGGTTTCCACGCGCCAAGTATAGAATCCGGCCATGAATACCGGCTTGGCGCTTTACGACACGAAAAGCGTGCGCAACATCGAAGCGCGGGTCACCGCTGCGCTCGGCGGCGACGATTTCGCCTTGATGCGGCGCGCCGGCGAGGCGGCCTGGGGTTACCTGCTGCAGCATTGGCCGCAGGCGCAGCGGATCGCGGTGGTTTGCGGGCCGGGCAACAATGGCGGCGATGGCTACGTGCTCGCCCGCTACGCGCTGGCGGCAGGGCGCGCGGTCCGCGCGATGCATGCGGCCGGGCACGCGCCGCGCAGCGCGTTGTGCCTGCGTGCGAGCGCGGAGTTCGCCGCCGCCGGCGGATCGGTCGAAACTTTCGATGGCGCGATCGGCGCAGCGGACCTGATCGTCGATGCGGTCTTCGGGATCGGTTTCGCACGCGGGCCGGATGCGGAAACAACCGGCGTGATCGGAGCGATCGGCCGCACATCCGTGCCGGTGTTTTCTCTCGACGTACCCAGCGGGATCGACGCCGATCGCGGCACCGCATCGGGCGCGGCGATATCCGCGGCACGCACGCTGCAATTCCTCGCGCCGCACGCAGGCCTGTACACGGGGGATGCGCTCGACCATGTCGGCGTCGCCGATGCCAACGATCTGGGCGCGGACGCATCCGCATTCGCGGATGAAGCCGCGGCGGCCCGGCTCGTTTCGCGATCCGACCTGGCGCGATGGCTGCAACCGCGGCCACGCAACAGCCACAAAGGCCGCAACGGCCATGTGCTGTGCGTCGGCGGCGACGAGGGCATGGGCGGCGCGATCGAGTTATGCGCGGAAGCGGCGCTGCGCTGCGGCGCAGGCTTGGTCAGCGCCGCAACTCAGCCGTCGCACGCAGGCCATCTGCTCGCGCGCAGGCCTGAAATCATGGCGCGTGCGGTAGTTGCGGCGGATGCGCTGAAGCCGATGCTCGAACGCGCCGACGCGATCGCATTGGGGCCGGGATTGGGCACGCAGGCCTGGGGCCGCAGCCTGTTCGACGCAGCGCTCGTCAGCGCAAAACCCTGCGTGGTCGACGCCGACGCGCTCAATCTGCTGGCGATGGCGCCGCGCCCGTTGCCGCACGCCATACTTACGCCGCATCCCGGCGAAGCGGCGCGTCTGCTGGCGAGCGACACGGCCGCGGTGCAACGCGATCGTTATGGGGCGGCGCGCGAACTTGCGCAAAAATACGCATGTCCGGTGGTGCTCAAAGGCGCGGGGAGCCTCGTCGCGGCGCCGGGCGAAACGCCGTGCGTGATCGGCGCGGGCAATCCGGGCATGGCCTCCGGCGGCATGGGCGATGTGCTCACCGGTACGATCGCCGCTCTGCTCGCGCAAGGCCTGTCCGCTTTCGACGCGACGGTTTGCGGCGCCTTGTTGCACGCCTGCGCCGGCGACGATGCGGCGCGCGAAGGCGAACGCGGCTTGCTGGCTTCCGATCTGCTGCCCGCTTTGCGTAAGCTGGCCAACCCGTAAGCGCGCGCACCGCATGAAACTCTTCCTGGCCGATACCGAAGCGACCGAACAGTTGGGCCGCGCGATGTCGGCAACGCGGCCGGCGAGTGCGGTCGTGCATCTGCATGGCGATCTGGGCGCCGGCAAATCGACGCTGGCGCGCGCGATGCTGCGCGCGCTCGGCGTGACCGGTGCGATCCGCAGTCCGACCTACACACTGGTCGAACGCTATCCCCTCGCCGACGGCGGCGAAGCGCTGCATCTGGATCTGTACCGCATCGCCGATGCCGGGGAATTGGAATTCCTGGGGCTGGCGGGTACCGAGGCCGCGCTATGGTTGGTGGAATGGCCGGAAAGGGGTGGCTCCGGCCTGCCCAGCGCCGATCTGCATGTCGATTTGGCGATCGAATCGAGCGGGCGGGGTGCGCGTCTGGTCGCCCAAACCGAGGGCGGCGAGGCCTGGCTGGCGGCCCTGGCCCGTATTCCCGAGTTGCGGCCCATACTTGCCGCAAGCTGACAGGAAGTTAAGCCAGGTGTCGGATTAATAAGGGAAAACCTATTGCATTCCAGCGCGCTTGATGCTTGAATCCTGGCTATGCGAGTCAGGGGAATCACCTTGCAACAGGTCCTTCTCGGCGCGGCGTTACTCGCCGCGTTATGCTGGAACTTGGCTCATGCTAGCGAAATCAAAGACTTACAGTTGAATACCGGCGCTACCGGCACGCGTGCCGAGATCGGGCTGGCGGGCCAAGTCGAATACACGGTGATCTCTCTTTCCGGTCCCGACCGGCTGGTGCTGGACTTGTCGGATGCCGATCTGGCCCGCGGTTTCCGTGCGCCGGCGGCCGTCGGCATCGTCAAAGCCATCCGCACCGGTCATCCGCAGCCGGGCATTACCCGCATCGTATTCGACCTGGCCGCACCCGTCGTCGCGCTGAAGCCGCGGCTGGAGCCGTCCGGCAGCGGCGCCCGGCTGGTGCTGGAGTGGCCCGGCGACAACGCCGACGAACCGCCTTCCGTGGCGGCATCATCCGAGCTGGACAAGGCGTTGCAGGCGCAAGCGGCGCCGCCTGCGCCTGCGGCGGCGGTACCGGAGGTGGATCCTTCCGGGGCCTCGGCCGCTGCGACGGCGCGCCTGATCGCCAACATGTCCGGGTCGCAGGCACCCGCGCAGCAGGCGACGAGCGCCTCCCAGAATCTGCCGTCGGCAAGCGTTCCGGCCGGTACCACCGTTGCGACGGGCGTCCCGACCCGCATCGCCACCGGCGTGCCGGCGGCGATGCCGAATGCGGCGCAAACCGGCGATGCCGAATCCGCGTCGTCGACGCAGCCGCCAGCGAAGACCTTCCAGCAGGTGATGCGCGGACGCGGCATGCGGCCGCTGGTCGTGGCGATCGACCCCGGCCATGGTGGCCAGGATCCCGGCGCGATCGGCATGAACGGCAAGCGCGAGAAGGACGTGACGCTCGCGATCGGCCGCGAACTCGCGCGCCAGATCAACGCCACGCCCGGCCTGAAGGCGTATATGACGCGCGACAGCGACGTCTTCATTCCGTTGAATCGCCGCGCGCAATTGGCGCGTACCAACAAGGCCGACATCTTCGTGTCGATCCACGCCGATGCTGCAGAAAATCGCAGCGCGGCCGGCGCGTCGGTGTATGTGCTGTCGCTGAAAGGCGCATCGTCGCAGCGCGCGCGCTGGCTCGCGGACAAGGAAAACGCATCCGATCTGATCGGCGGCGTCAGCCTGAGCAAGGGCAACGTGCTGGCGAACGTGCTGTTGGACCTGACCCAGAGCGGGCATATGAAGGCATCCGAAGACGCGGCCGGACACGTACTCGACAGCCTCGGTCGGGTCGGCAGCGCGCGTCGCGTCGAGCGCGCCAACTTCGCCGTGCTGCGCACGTCGGACATGCCGGCGATGCTGGTCGAAACGGCCTACATCTCCAATCCGCAGGAAGAGCGCTTGCTCACCGACCCGGCGCATCAGCGCAAGGTGGCCGCCGCGGTGCTGGACGGCATCAACCAGTATTTCACCCGGCAACCGCCGCCCGGCACGCTGTACGCGGCGCGGGCTGCGGCCTCGTCCGGCGGCGGCGCGGTGGGCGGCGGCAGCCCCTGAATCCAAGCGCCTTGGCGCTTGTGAGTGGGCTTTTGTGGCAGCGGCTTTTGTGGGAGCGGCTTTAGCCGCGAGCTCTCGATTTCGCTCCCAGACCAAAGCTCGCGGCTGAAGCCGCTCCCACAAGAGCAGGGCCAGTTATCATCACCGCTGACCCTCGCCACGTCGCCGCCCACGGCGATCGCCAAATCAGCCGCTGTGACGATCCGCCCGCTGCCCGACACCCTCATCAACCAGATCGCCGCCGGCGAGGTGGTCGAACGCCCCGCGTCCGTAGTGAAGGAGCTGGTGGAAAACGCGCTCGACGCCGGCGCCACCCGCATCGACATCGATCTGGAGGAAGGCGGCGTACGGCTGATCCGGATCCGCGACGACGGCGGCGGTATCGCGCCCGACGAACTACCGCTGGCGGTGGCCAGGCATGCCACCAGCAAGATCTCCTCGCTCGACGATCTCGAAGCCGTCGCCACGCTCGGCTTCCGCGGGGAGGCTTTGCCTTCGATCGCGTCCGTCAGCCGCTTCGCGCTCACTTCGCGCCGCACCGGCGAAGAACACGGCGCATCGTTGCCGGTGGACGGCGGCAAGCTCGGCAGCGTTTCGCCAAAATCGCATCCGCAAGGCACCACGGTCGAGGTGCGCGATCTGTTCTACAACGTGCCGGCGCGGCGCAAATTCCTGCGCGCCGAGCGCACCGAACTCAGTCACATCGAAGAATGGCTGCGCACGCTGGCGCTGGCGCGGCCCGATGTGGAGTTGCGTCTGTCGCATAACGGCAAGGCCTCGCGGCGCTATCGCGGCGACGGCGGCATGGCCACGGCCGAACGCATCGTCGAAACGCTAGGCGAGGAGTTTTCGAAAAGCACGCTGCGCATCGAACATGCCGCCGCGGGATTGTCGCTGCATGGCTGGATCGCCCAGCCCACCTATTCGCGGGCCAGCGCCGATCAGCAGTACCTGTACGTCAACGGCCGCTCGGTGCGCGACCGCAGCATCGCGCATGCGGTGAAGCAGGCGTACGCCGACGTGCTGTTCCATGGCCGGCAGCCGGCGTACGTCTTGTTCCTGGAACTGGATCCGCGCCGGGTCGACGTGAACGTGCATCCGGCCAAACACGAAGTGCGTTTCCGCGACGCGCGGCTGATCCACGATTTCGTCTACCGAACGCTGCACGATGCGCTGGCGCAGACGCGTGCGGGCGAGGCGCCCGCGGCGCTGCCGTCGCAGCTGACGGCATCCGCCGCTGCGAACGCCGGCTATGCCGCGCAGGCATGGCAGCACCCGCAACAGCAATCGCCGCTGGGCTTGCGCATCGACGAAGCGCGCGCAGGCTACGCGGCGTTGTACGGTCGAGCGGCGGCGCCTGTCGCAGAATTCCCGGCCTTGCCGCAAGCCAACGACGGCGAGGTGCCGCCGCTGGGTTATGCGATCGCGCAACTGCACGGCATCTTCATCCTCAGCGAGGCGGCCGACGGCCTGATCGTGGTCGACATGCACGCCGCGCACGAGCGCATCGGCTACGAAAAATTGAAAACAGCCCACGACGGCACCGGCCTGCGCACCCAGCCGCTGCTGGTGCCGCAGTCGGTCGCGGTGTCCGAGCGCGAGGCCGACGTGGCCGAACGCGAAGCCGCGACGCTGGCCGAACTGGGCTTCGAGGTCACGCGCAGCGGCCCGCAGGCGTTGACCCTGCGCAGCGTTCCGGCCCTGCTGGCCCACGGCGATACCGAGGCTTTGCTGCGCGACGTGCTCGCCGATCTGCGCGAACATGGCGAAACTAGACGTATTTCCGCTGCGCGCGACGAATTGTTGTCTACCATGGCCTGTCATGGGGCGGTGCGGGCGCACCGGCGCCTGAGCATTCCGGAAATGAACGCTTTGCTGCGCGAGATGGAAGCTACCGAGCGATCCGGCCAATGCAACCATGGCCGGCCTACCTGGGCGCGCTTCTCGCTGGCCGAGATCGACCGCTGGTTCCTGCGAGGACGTTGAAATGAGTCAGATCGCCACCCGCATCATCGTACTGTCCTTGTCGGTCCTCGCCCTGCAGGCTTGCCAGCGGGGCGATGCCTCGGGCGCCGCCAGTGCGCCGGCAGCGACGCCCGCGGCCGCGACAGCCCCGGTCGATGCGGCCTTCGCGCAGGCGCAGCAGGCCTGGCGCGACCAGCGCCGCGAAAACCTGCTCAAACCCGACGGTTGGACCAGCCTGATCGGTTTGCACTGGGTCGAACCCGGCCCGCACTATTTCGGCAGCGCCGCCGACAACGGCATCCGCCTGGCGATGGGGCCGGCCCACTTCGGCATGATCGACCTGCGCAAGAACGGCACCGTGCGACTGCAGCCCGATCGCACCGCGCAACTGACGCTGGACGAGCAGCCGTTGAAGGGCGCCGTGACCCTGGTCACCGATGCCGACGACGCCGAAGCGGGGCCGAGCCGGCTGGGCTTCGACGAAGGCAAGGGCCTGGCCACCGTGATCAAGCGCGGCGGACGCTATGCGTTGCGGGTCAAGCATGCCGATGCGCCGACGCGCACCGGTTTTGCGGGCTTGAACTATTGGCCTGCGGACCCGTCGTGGAAAATACAGGGCAAGTTCGTACCGCATCCGGCCGGCAAGACCATCGAGATCGCCGACATCATCGGCACGTTGAACAAGATTCCGAACCCGGGTGCGATCGAATTCCAGCGCGACGGCCGCAGCTACCGGATCGAAGCGCTCGACGAAGGCAGCGAAGAACTGTTCCTGGTATTCGCCGACCGCACCAATGGACACGGCAGCTACGGCGCAGGGCGTTTCCTGTACGTGCCGAAACCGGACGCGCAGGGCCGCGTCGTGCTGGATTTCAACCAAAGCTACAATCCGCCGTGCGCGTTCACGCCGTTCGCCACCTGTCCTTTGCCGCCGCAGGCGAACCGGCTGGATCTGGAAGTGCTGTCCGGCGAGAAGGCCTACGCTAAAACCGCCCACTGAAGGAATGCCGCCGTATGCGTTTTCTCAAGCCTGTCGTGCTGTCCTGCGCCGTCGCCGCCTGCATCGGCTTGGCTTTTGCCGACAGCAAGGCGAAAACGCAAGGCGCGACGGCCGCGGTGGAACAGATTCCGTTGCTGTGGAAGGTGTCGGACGCCGACAACGCGGTTTATCTGCTCGGCTCGTTTCACCTGCTCAAATCCGACGACTACCCCTTGTCGAAGGACATCGATGCTGCGTTCGACGATGCCCGCACCGTCGTATTCGAAGTGGAACCCGCCGCATTGACCGCGCCGGACACCGCCGAGAAATTCAGGCAGGCCGCGGGTTATGCCGACGGCCGCACTTTGAGCCAGGTGTTGCCCAAGGCCGCGCGCGACCGCCTGCAGAAGATGCTGTCGGTCAGCGGCGGATCCGTGGAACAGATGGACGGGGTCGAACCTTGGGCGGTGACCTTGTCGCTGGTGCTGGGCATGACCCAGGCGATGGGGTTCCGGCAGGATCAGGGTCTGGATGCGACGCTGATGAAGCGCGCGGCCGATGCGCAGAAGGCCGTGGCCGGATTGGAAACCGTCGACGACCAGATCAACGCGCTCGATTCGATGCCGATGAACGAGCAGGTATCGGGCCTGGACGAATTGCTGGCCAAGCCGCAGGAGACGCTGAGCGATCTGGTCGAAATGCACGACTGGTGGAAGCGCGGCGACATCAAAAGCCTGGACGGCAAGATGCGCCTTGAAATGAAAGAGAAATCGCCGATGTCGTACCAACTGGTCAATGTCCAGCGCAACGACGCGTGGGTGCCGAAAATAGAGCAGCGGCTGGCCGAGCCGGGCCAGGACAATACGCTGGTGGTCGTCGGCGCGATGCATCTGCTCGGAAGCGACGGCGTGGTCGACAAGTTGCGCGCCAAGGGTTACACGGTCGAGCGTATCTGCTCGGCCTGCAAATAACCGCCGCTTTTGTCGGATCGGCTCTCGGCTCTTGTGGGAGCGGCTTTCGTGGGAGCGGCTTTAGCCGCGAGCTTTTCATGTTGCGGCGAAGCGACAAGATCGAGAGCTCGCGGCTGAAGCCGCTCCCACGAAAGCCGCTCCTACAAAAGTGTCAGGCCGCGACCATCACGATGCAGTCGACCGGGCAGGCCGGCACGCACAGCTCGCAGCCGGTGCACAGCGGTTCGATGACGGCATGCATGCGTTTGGATGCGCCGACGATCGCGTCGACCGGACAGGCCTGGATGCATTTGGTGCAGCCGATGCAATCCGCTTCCACGACGACCGCGACCTGTGCCGCCTTATGCGCACCGCGACTGCGGTCGTAAGGCTTGGCCGGCACGCCTAAGAGTTTCGCCAACGCTCTGGCGCCCGCATCGCCGCCGGGCGGGCAGCGGTCGATGTCCGCTTCGCCGTGCGCCATCGCGTCCGCATACGGCCGGCAGCCGTCGTAACCGCACTGGCCGCATTGGGTTTGCGGAAGCAGACGGTCGAGGCGTTCGGTCAGGTCGGTGGGCATGGTTGAGACAGTATCGCCCTGAGGTTTTATAGGCGCGTGGCTTTTGTGGGAGCGGCTTCAGCCGCGAGCTTTTCATTCTGAGGTAAAGCCACAAGCTCAAGAGCTCGCGGCTGAAGCCACTCCCACAAAAGCCGCTCCCACAAAAGCCGCCCCCAGCACGGTTCACTTCACCGGCATACCCGGCAACGCACCGTCGTCCGCATCCAGCAGCGACAGTCCGCCGCCGTCGAACCCTGCCGACAGGATCATGCCCTCGCTCACGCCGAAGCGCATCTTGCGCGGCGCCAGGTTGGCGATGAACACCACGTTGCGGCCGATCAGCTTTTCCGGCTCGCCGTAGCTGCCGCGGATGCCGGAGAAGATCTGGCGCTTGCCGAGCTCGCCCGCATCCAATTCGAAGCGCAGCAGCTTGTCGGAGCCTTCGACGAACTCGCAAACCAGCACCTTGCCGATGCGCAAGTCGAGCTTGGTGAAATCGTCGATGCCGATCGTCGCAGACGGCTCGGCAGCGGCGGATGCCTGTACGGGAGCGCCTTTCGTGGGAGCGGCTTCGGCCGCGAGCTTTTCCCCGCTGCCGCTTTTGGCGGTCGGAGCGACGGGCGCAGGCGCGAGCGTGTCCTTGCTGGCTTCGATCATGGCGTCGATCTGCTTGGGGTCGATACGGGTGAACAACGGAACATAGGTCTTGATCTCGCGCGCGAGCAACGGCGCATCCAGATCGCTCCACGTGTCGATGGGCGCATCGAGGAACACTTCCACCTGTCCGACCGTGTGCGGCAGCACCGGTTTCAGCGCCGCGGCGAGTACGCGGAACAGGTTCAAGCCTTGCGTGCAGACGGCCTGCAGTTCGGCTTCGGCGCCGTCCTGCTTGGCGATCACCCACGGCTTGCGTTCGTCGATGTAGCGGTTGGCCTCGTCGGCCAGCGCCATCGCCTGGCGCAGCACGCTGGCCGGGTCGTTGCGCTCGTAGGCGTCGCGGATCGGCGCCAGCGCGGCCACGAAGCGCGCATACATGTCCGCATCCGGCAACGCCGCGGCCAGGCGTCCGTCGAAACGCTTGTCGATGAAGCCGGCGCAGCGGCTGGCCAGGTTGACGAACTTGCCGACCAGATCGGCGTTCACGCGTGCGATGAAATCGGACAGGCTGAGGTCGACATCTTCCACCTGGCCATTGCTCTTCGCAGCCAGGTAGTAGCGCAACGCTTCGGGTTCGAGGCCGACATTGAGATACGTGCTGGCCATGATGAAAGTGCCGCGGCCCTTCGACATCTTGGTGCCGTTGATGGTCAGGTAACCGTTGACATGCAACCGCGTCGGTGCCCGCATGCCCGAGCCGTGCAGCACGGCCGGCCAGAACAGGCCGTGGAAATTGACGATGTCCTTGCCGATGAAGTGATGCAGCTCGGCTTCGCTGTCGTGGGCGAGATAGTCGAAGAAATTGAAGCCTTCGCGCTCGCTCAGCGCCTGCAACGCGGCCAGATAGCCGATCGGCGCATCCAGCCACACGTAGAAATACTTGCCCGGATGGCCGGGAATTTCGAAACCGAAATAGGGCGCGTCGCGCGAGATGTCCCAGGCGCGCAGGCCGCCTTCGCCGTCGAGCCATTCCTGCAGTTTCGCTTTGACGCCAGGTACGGCCACGTCGCCGGCCAGCCATTCGCGCAGGAACGCGTCGAAGCGGCCTACTTCGAAGAAGAAATGCTCCGACTCGCGCAATTCCGGCGTCAGGCCGCTCAGCACCGAACGCGGATCCTTCAGGTCGGTCGGCGCGTACGTCGCGCCGCAGTTCTCGCAGTTGTCGCCGTACTGGTCGGGCGTGCCGCAGTTCGGGCAGATGCCCTTGATGTAGCGGTCGGGCAGGAACATGCCTTTGGCCGGATCGTAGAACTGCGCCACCGAGCGATGCGCGATGTGGCCGTTGTTGTCGAGCTTGGCGTAGATGCCTTCGGTCAGCGCGCGGTTGTGTACCGAGTGGGTAGAGTCGTAGTGGTCGAAGGCCACGCCGAACGCTGCGAAATCGCGCTCGTGATCGGCCTGGATGCCGGCGATGAAGGCTTCCGGCGTGGTGCCGGCTTTTTCCGCCGCGAGCATGATCGGAGTGCCGTGGGTGTCGTCCGCGCAGACGAAGCGGACCGTATCGCCGGCCATGCGCCGGGCGCGGGTCCAGATGTCGCCCTGGATGTAGCCGACCAGATGGCCGAGATGGAGCTGCCCGTTGGCGTAGGGCAGGGCGCAGGAAACGGCGATATTGCGGGGCATGGCGGGCGCGGTGGGGACGGCCTGCGATTATCGCACGCGTATCCAGGCCGCTTTTCCTTCTCCCCTCGGGAGAAGGTGCCCGAAGGGCGGATGAGGGTACGGCGAAGCGACGGTTTAGAACGCTTGCGGGGAGGGTGCGCTGGTTGATCGAAGCTTGGTCGCTTCGCCGAACCCTCACCCCAACCCCTCTCCCGATGGGAGAGGGGCTAGAAGCACTGCGTTACTCGCGAACCCACACCTGCTCGCGGCAGATGAAGGCGATGCAGCCGGACATGCCGAGCTTGGCGCCGCCGTCGATCATCTTGAGCTTGGATTTGTAGGTCTTGCCCTTGGCCGGGTCGAGCACGGTGCCGCCGGCCCAACCTTCGCCATCCTTCTTCAGGCCCCACAGGATGGTCATGCCCTTCACAGGCTTGTCCTTGTTGGCGCCGCTGCACTTGTCGCAGGTCGGATTCGGTCCGCGGTCGGACGACAACACTTCCACTACTTTGCCGGACAGCGTGCCGTTGCTGGCTTGGGTGATTTCGACGATGGACTTCACCTTGCCGGTTTCGTCGTCGATGGTCTTCCAGCGGCCGACGGGCGTGTTCTGTGCGAAAGCCGCGACCGGCAACATCGCCAACACCAAAGCGAGCAGTTTGATACGCATGGTTCCCCTCCGAGGGATGCTGAAATGCCCGGTAGGCAGGGCGCCGCCCGGATGCCGGATTTATACCCGATTCGGCAGCGTATGGAAGCTGCTGTTCCCCCCCCCCCTTTGCAAAAGGGGGCAGGGGGATTTACGCGGCATTGCAGATTGGAGCGACAGCAAATCGCTGCGCGATTCCCGGCCCTCGCTCCGCGAGGGCGCCAGACAGCCGCAAGCCTTCGGCTTGCAAGCGGCTGCCTGGGCCCCCTCGATCCCCCTTTTTCAAGGGGGGAGAACAGCAAAGGGCGTAAACTGTGCACATGCAGCAAAATCCTCAGAAACCCCGCATCCATGCGCATGCGGTGCAGCCGAACGTTTCCCTGTCCCCACGCATACGCAACGTGATTGCGGTGGCCTCGGGCAAGGGCGGCGTCGGCAAATCGACCACCGCGGTGAATCTGGCCCTGGCCCTGCAACTGGAAGGCGCCCGGGTCGGCATTCTCGATGCGGACATCTATGGCCCCAGCGTGCCGGCCATGCTCGGCCTGTCGGGTCGGCCCGACAGTCCCGACGGCAAGTCGATAGAACCGATGCGCGCCTACGGCATCGAGGCTATGTCGATCGGCGTGCTGGTCGACCAGGACACGCCGATGATCTGGCGCGGTCCGATGGCCACGTCGGCGCTGACCCAGCTGTTCGGCGAGACGCTGTGGGGCGATCTGGACTATCTGATCGTCGATCTGCCGCCGGGCACCGGCGACATCCAGCTGACCCTGTCGCAGAAAATTCCGGTGGCAGGCGCGGTGATCGTGACCACGCCGCAGGACATCGCCACGTTGGACGCGAAGAAGGCGTTGAAGATGTTCGAGAAGGTCGAGGTGCCGGTGTTGGGCCTGATCGAGAACATGGCGGTGCACGTGTGTTCGAACTGCGGCCATGCCGAGCACATCTTCGGTTCGGGCGGCGGCGAGAAGATGGCGGCGCAGTACGGGGTGCCGCTGCTGGGTTCGCTGCCGCTGGAAATCGCTATCCGCGAACAGGGCGATGCCGGCCGGCCGATCGTGGTGTCGGCGCCGGATAGCGTCGCCGCCCAGGCCTATCGCCAAACGGCGCGGCGCCTGGCCGAAGTGCTTGCGGCGCGGCCGCGGGCGACGATGGGCATCGCCGCGTCGCTGCTGTAGGGTGGGCCTCGGCCCACCATCGCCATGCGCAATCGGCGCCGCGCATCCGGCGAAATGGTGCTGGAAGGCACTATTTCCTTGGCCAGGCATGCGGTACCGGCCGCCAGATCGCGACGGTGGGCCAAGGCCCACCCTACAATGACGCATCGGCCGATGGCCTCCAGGAACCCCGCATGAGCATCAAGAGCGACCGCTGGATACGGCGGATGGTGGAACAGCAGCAGATGATCGAGCCGTTCGAGCCCGGTCAGGTCAAACATGCCGCCGACGGCCACCGCATCGTCAGCTACGGCACCTCCAGCTACGGCTACGACGTGCGCTGCTCGCGCGAGTTCAAAGTGTTCACCAATATCAACTCGACGATCGTCGACCCCAAGCATTTCGATCCGGGCAGCTTCGTCGATATCGAGAACGACGTCTGCATCATCCCGCCGAACTCTTTCGCATTGGCGCGCACGGTCGAGTATTTCCGCATTCCGCGCGACACGCTGGTGGTGTGTCTGGGCAAGAGCACGTACGCGCGCTGCGGCATCATCGTCAACGTAACGCCGCTGGAGCCGGAGTGGGAAGGGCACGTCACCCTGGAATTCAGCAACACCACGCCGCTGCCGGCGCGCATCTATGCCAACGAAGGCGTGGCGCAGATGCTGTTCTTCCAGTCGGACGAAGTCTGCGAGACGTCGTACAAGGATCGCGGCGGCAAATATCAGGGGCAGACCGGGGTGACCCTTCCCCGCACCTGATCCATCAAGCGTGGCAGGTGCGCCCCAAGATGGCCACCGAGGCCGATGTTTTCCGTCCTTCTCCCAGGCCGCCGCCGGCGGTCCAATCAGGAGAAGTTTTGATGAACTTGAAATGCGTGCGCGTTTTGCTGGTCTTTCTCGTGCTTATGTCGGGAAGTTCGTTCGCGATGGGGAAATGGGGTATTCCGCCGCAGCACTATTTGATCGAGTACCGCTACTATGCGGGTAACGACCAAGTAGGGGCCAAAACCTACCACTGCGACGGCTCGGTTACGCAATGGGGTGCCAAGACGTCGCAGGTAGCCGAGTACTTCATAACTGTTTGCAAGTAGCGGGTAGTTGCTTGATCTGCAGGGCTTTCGCTAAACCGTAAGCCCTGCAGAAACAAATGCAAAGCCAATGAATGTGGCGCAGATGCCGTTCTTCCAGTCCTATCAAGCTTGCGAAACGTCGTACCAAGGATCGCGGCGGAAAATATCAGGGCCAGGCCGGCGTTGCTTGCGGCGTACCTGATCCGTTTCAGACAGAAGCGTATTTTTGTGGGAGCGGCGTCAGCCGCGAGCTCTTCCCGCTCGATGCCCTCATCCCGAGGGATATGCTTTCCCGCGCATCGACGACAATGCAGATCCCTTGCTTCACTCGGGATGATGGCTGAGCTGGCTTAGGGCTTCTGGTAAGTGACGAAAAAACCCTGCAGATCGCCGTTCTCGATGTACGGCTCCACGCTGACCACCTTGTAGCCGCGCGTGGCGAAGGCCTGATGCGCCTTGCTCAAGGAGTTGGCCGCGCCCTGGTTGCGGAATCCCCAGCTGGCGTCGACCCAGACCGTCGCCGCCAACAAGCCGGTGCGCGCGGCTTCTTCGGCGGCCTTGTCCGGCGATTTGTCGAACAGGCCCGCGGATGCGGGAAGGGAAACAGCGAGCAGGACGGTTAGCAGCAGGCGGCGCATGGGTCTTCCTCCCTTAATGGAAGCGTCGAGGATAACCGTAGCGACCGCCCCAGATGCTGAAGCGCCGCGGCGGATGCCGACGCATGGCCATCGATCGAAGTTTTCTCCGTCTTCCAGCGCGATCGAATGATCAAGGCCGGGTGCACGCCGGTCTCGCCATCCACCGCAGGAGCAAGAATGAAATTCGCAGTTTTTTATGTCGTCGCCATCATTATCGTCGTCTTTGGTCTCGACGGAGCCGCCGCCGCGTCCCCACCGGTCAAGATAAGCAACGGCCCAATCATCAACCGGGTGGAGTACATCTACTACGACGCGGTGGGCAACGTTGTCGGCAACAAGATCTACGATTGCAGCGGCTGGGTCGTCGGCTGGGGCGAGAAAGGCAAGTTCGAGGAAATCAAAATCACGCCCTGCAAATGAAGCCAGGTCCGGCGATAGGCCCTGGCTCTTAGCCGTCATCCCCGCGAAGGCGGGGGTCCAGTGACTTCGGCTTTAGCTCTTCGTAGGAGCGGCTTCAGCCGCGAGCTTCCCGATTGCAGCGATCCGGCAAAAGTTCGCGGCTAAAGCCGCTCCCACGAAAGGCATGCCGGTATGCTTTCAGACGTTTTTCAGCGCGTCCTGCAGTTGCCCGATGCGTTGGATCAAAGCTTCTTCCGTGTAAGGCAACGCCGCGGCCATCCCCCAGACCGGCCTCGGCCATGCGTGATCGTGCTCGTAGCGCGCGATCACATGCACGTGCAATTGCGGCACCAGGTTGCCCAGCGCGGCTACGTTGAGCTTGTGCGGGCGGAACAGCTCGCTCAGCGCACGGCTGGCGCGATCGATTTCATCGGTGAGCGCATGCCGCTGCGCCGCATCCAGGTCGATCAGTTCGACCGCATCGGCCACGCGCGGCACCAATACCAGCCAGGGATAGTTGGCATCGTCCATCAAGCGCAGCTCGCAGAGCGCGAACTGGGCCAGCGGATGGGTATCGTCCGCCAGTTGCGGGTGCAGGTGCCAGCGTTCTTTCACGACAGGTTCCGGGCGAAGAAGGCGAGGGTGCGCTCGAGCGCGAGCGCCGCGCTTTCGGCGCGATAGGCATGGGTGTCGACATCGCGGTTGAACGCGTGCCCCGCCGGGTAGACGTACAGCTCCGCCTGCGGCTGTTTCTCACGATGCTTGGCGACGTCTTCGGCGGTGATCGAGCCGTCCTTCTCGCCGAAGTGGAACATCATCGGCGCGCGCAGCGTCTCGTCGAGCAATGCGGCGGTGCGCGCTCCGTAATAACTCACCGCAGGCAGGCCGAGCCGGGTGTTGGCGAGATAGGCGATCGTGCCGCCCCAGCAATAGCCGACCGCGCCGACTTCGACGCCGTCGCGTTTGAGCAGATCGGCCGCGGCCGCCACGATGTCGACCGCGCGGTCCAGGCCTAGCGCGGTGACCAGCTCGCGGCCCTTGGCGAAGCCATCCTGGTCGTAGCCCAGTTCGACGTCGCTTTCGACCGGATCGAAGAAGGCGGGCGCCAACGCGATATAGCCGGCCTGCGCGAAACGGTCGGCGACGCTGCGGATGTGCGCATTCGCGCCGAAAATCTCCTGGATGACCACCAGCGCGCCGCGCGGCGCGCCCTCGGGATCGGCACGCCAGCCGCCAACGCTGCCTTGCGCGGTGTCGAAGGCGATGTGCTGGCCCATGGCGTCGGTTCTGTCGGCGGGAGGCCGATTCTAGCCTCGAAGGTATAATCGCGGCGTTACGCGGATTTCGGCCGGCCTGCTGGCGATTTTGCGGATCCCCAGCATTCCCTGGATAGTCATGTCTTTAACCAATCCCAAGGTCGGTTTCGTCAGCCTCGGCTGCCCCAAGGCGCTGGTCGATTCCGAGCGCATCCTCACCCAACTGCGGGTCGAGGGTTACGACATCGTGCAGACCTACGACGATGCCGACGTGGTGGTCGTCAACACCTGCGGCTTCATCGATTCGGCCGTCACCGAATCGCTCGATGCGATCGGCGAAGCGCTCGCCGAGAACGGCAAGGTCATCGTCACCGGCTGCCTGGGCAAGCGCCCGGAACAGATCCGCGAAGCGCATCCGGACGTACTGTCGATCAGCGGCCCGCAGGATTACGGCACGGTGATGGAAGCCGTGCACAAGGCGCTGCCGCCCAAGCACGATCCCTTCATCCACCTAGTGCCCGATACGGGCATCAAACTGACGCCGAAGCACTACGCCTATCTGAAGATTTCCGAAGGCTGCAATCACCGCTGCAGCTTCTGCATCATCCCGTCGATGCGCGGCGACTTGGTCTCGCGCCCGGTCGACGACGTGCTGCGCGAAGCCGAAAAGCTGGTGCGCGGCGGCGTGCAGGAACTGCTGGTGATTTCGCAGGACACGTCCGCTTACGGCGTGGACGTGAAGTACGCCGAGCGCGAATGGCGCGGCAACGTCTACCAAACGCGCATGAAGGCCTTGTGCGAAGGCTTGTCCGAACTGGGCGTATGGACGCGGCTGCATTACGTCTACCCGTATCCGCATGTCGACGAGATCATTCCGCTGATGGCGGACGGCAAGTTGCTGCCGTATCTCGACATTCCGTTCCAGCACGCCAGTCCGCGCGTGCTGAAATTGATGAAGCGCCCGGGCGCGGTCGATAAGACGCTCGAACGCATCCATCGCTGGCGCGGCATCTGTCCGGACATCGCCATCCGCAGCACCTTCATCGTCGGTTTTCCCGGCGAAACCGAGGCCGAGTTCGAAGAACTGCTCGATTTCCTGGACGAAGCGCAACTCGACCGCGTCGGCGCCTTCGCCTATTCGCCGGTCGACGGCGCCAAGGCCAACGATCTGCCCGATCCTCTTCCCGAAGAGGTCAAGCAAGAACGCCTGGCCCGCTTCATGGAACGCCAGGCCGATATTTCCACCGCCAAGCTCGAAGCCAAGGTCGGCACCGTGCAGCAATGCCTGGTCGACGCCATCGACGGCGATCTGGCGATCGCGCGCTCCAAAGCCGATGCGCCGGAGATCGACGGTCTGGTGCAGATACAGAACGGCCGCGAAGCTGGCCTGAAGCCGGGCGATTTCGCGTCTGTGCAAATCATGGGCAGCGACGAGCACGACCTCTATGGTGAGGTCACCTGATCGCTGCATGGGGGAGGGTGTCGTGGGACGATTCCTTTTTGCGGCCGTCATGGCGTTGGCGGCCGCGCCGGCCATTGCGCAGCACATACCGGTGCCGGTCGTCAGCGCCGAAGAAGCGCAAGGCCAGATGCCCGACGGCGCCGAGATGGAAAGCCGGGTCGATGGCGATCTGAATGGCGATGGCGAGATCGATACCGCATTCGTCTGGCGCAGCGCAGAGGGCATCGACGAAACGCGCGGAATGAAAGTCCTGATGGCCTATCGCGAGGAAACCGATCTGGGCCACGACCCGATCGGCGAAGCGACGCTCGACCCTTTCCCGCAGGGATCCGGCACGCTGTCGATCCGCAAAGGCGTGCTGATCTTCGAGGACCTGACCGGCGGCACGACCGCGACCCAATCCACGCGCCGTTATCGCTACGACGCCAAACAGCGGAAAATGCGCCTGATCGGCATCGACGCGCAGCGCTACAGCCGCACCAACAGCCATGGCACGGTCAAACTCAGCTGGAACCTGCTCGATGGCAAGCAGATCGTCGAGCGCGGCGAGCCCAATACCAGCGGCCGGGGCGACGAGGCTTTGATTTACTCCGAGCCCGAACAGGGTGTGCATACGTCTTCCCCCGTCTGGATGGAAAATAGTCCGGATCCGGACACGCTGATCGACGAGCTGATCGCGGCAGAAGGCGAGGATCGGGATTAGGCGGCACGTCTTCCGCCTCCCAACGGGCGTCATCCCGAGCGAAACGAGGGATCTGCTTTCCCGCGCAGGGCGACACAGCAGATCCCTCGCTTGGCTCGGGATGACGGAGTAAGGGCTGCGCGGCCATACCTGCCAAAACCACGTTCCTCTGGAACGGCGCCCCACCAGCTGACTCGCGCATCGCCGCTCCGCGCAACTTTTGCGCCGTTGCCTGCCTCCAAAAGGTGCCTGCCTCCGTAAGAGTAAGCTGGGACCCCCGGAGACCCGCCCCGATGTCGTCCGAAACAATGCCGCAATCGTCTACCGCCGGCGCCTGGCGCACCGTACTGCGCCACCGCTGGCCGCTGCGCTGGATGCACTGGATCAACCTGTTCTGCATGCTGGCTTTGGTCGGCAGCGGCCTGCAGATTTTCAATGCGCACCCGGCGTTGTACTGGGGCGAGGGGTCGCAGTTCGCCGCACCGCTGTTCGCCGCGCAGGCCATGCAGCGTTCGAACGGCGAGTTGTATGGCGTGACCCGCGTCGGCGCGGCGCGTTTCGAGACCACCGGCGTGCTGGGCGTATCGGAGAACCAACGTGGCAAACTGTCGGCGAAAGGCTTTCCGGACTGGAGCACCATTCCCGGCTCGCGCAATCTCGCGCTCGGCCGCCGCTGGCATTTCTTCTTCGCCTGGTTATGGGTAATCAATGGCGCCTGTTATCTGGCATGGTCGTTGGCCAGCCGCCATTTGAGCCGCGATCTGGCGATGCGCAAACGCGACTGGCGCGAGATCCCGCATTCGATCGCCGATCATCTGCGCTTCCGCCACCCGGCGGGCGAAGAGGCCGCACGCTACAACCCGTTGCAGAAACTGGCGTATCTGGGCGTGATTTTCGTGCTGGCGCCGGTGGCGATACTCACCGGCCTGTCGATGTCGCCGCAGATGGACACGCTGCTGGGCGGCTTCGTCGACTTCATCGGAGGCAGGCAGGCCGCGCGCACGATCCACTTCGTCGCCATGTCGCTATTCGTGTTGTTCGCGCTGGTGCACGTGCTGATGGTGTTCTACGCGGGACCGATCAACGAGATGCGTTCGATGATCACCGGCCGGTTCCGGGTGCGCTATCCGGCTTCGCAGGAAACGAAGGAGCCCAGCCATGAATGAATCCTTCCGCCCTTCGCGTAGACGCCTATTGCGCGGCGCCGTTGCCGGTGCCGGCGTGGGTCTGCTTGCCGGCTGCGATGCGTTATCGGGCAAACGGGGCTTCGTCGATACGCTCGAAATGGCGGAGCCGCTGAACATGCGTCTGCAGCGTTTCCTCACCGGCGACAGGCTGGCGCGCGAGTTTCCGGCGTCGATGATCTCGCCGGTATTCCGCCCCAATGGTTCTATCGACCCGCAGACGCCGGAATACCTGGCGCTGAAAGCGAACGGATTCGGCGATTATCGGCTGCTCTTGCGCGGGATGGTCGAGAAGCCGCTGGAGTTTTCGCTGGAGGCGATTCGCGCCATGCCATCGCGCACCCAGATCACCCGCCACGACTGCGTCGAAGGCTGGAGCGTGATCGGCAAGTGGGCGGGGGTGCCGCTGGGCGCGTTGTTGGACCAAGCGCGGGTGAAGCCAGGCGCGCGTTACGTGGTGTTCCACTGTTTCGACGATTACGGCAAGGACGGCAGCCGTTATTACGAAAGCATCGACCTGCTCGACGCCTATCATCCGCAGACGCTGGTCGCGCACACCTTGAACGACGCGCCGGTACCGGTCGCCAACGGTGCGCCGCTGCGGATGCGCATCGAACGCAAGCTCGGCTACAAGCAGCCCAAATACCTGCGCATGATCGAAGTGGTCGATAGCTACGCGCATCTGCAGGGCGGCAAGGGCGGGTTTTGGGAAGACCGCGATTACGACTGGTACGGCGGCATCTAACCTTTCTTGCAGCGACAGCTTTTGTAGGAGCGGCTTTTGTGGGAGCGGCTTCAGTCGCGAGCTCTTGATCTTGTGGGAGCGGCTTCAGCCGCGAGCTTTTGATCTATCGCAGACCGAAAAGCTCGCGGCTGAAGCCGCTCCCACAAAGCCCCTCCCACAAAAGCCGCTCCCGCAGAAGAGCGGTCGTGACGCCGCGTTCGCACGCCACCCGCACAATGCCCGCAACCGCAACGAGGGCACCGCGATGGCAGGCAACAAACCCGGCTGGTTCACCCGTATGGCCAAAGCGGCGTCGCGCTTCACCGGTCGGCCGCTGTGTTTCATGCTCGCTTTGGGCGTGGTGCTGGCCTGGGTGATCAGCGGACCGATCTTCGGTTTCAGCGATACCTGGCAGCTGGTGATCAACACCGGCACCACCATCGTCACGTTCCTGATGGTGTTCCTGATCCAGAACACCCAGAACCGCGATACCCAGGCGCTGCAGATCAAGCTGGACGAACTGATCCGTTCCACCCGCGGCGCGCACAACGCGTTGCTGGATCTGGAGGAGCTGGAGGAAAAGGATCTGCAGGCGTTCCAGGACCGCTACGAAGCGCTGGCGCAGCGCGCGCGCGAATGCCCGCCGGAGGACGAGGACGACAGCGGCACGCCGAACATTGATCAGGGTCGGGTCGATAGGGGCCGGGTCGACTGGGATCAGGCGCCGCCGTCGCGGTAGCTCACTTGGATGATCGCGTACCGCACATTGCCGCCCGGCAGCGCGGCATCGAATTCGTCGTCGCCGCGCTTCTTCAGCATCGCCCGCGCCAGCGGCGAATCGATGCTGATGAAACCCAGCTTGGCATCGGTCTCGTCGGGGCCGACGATGCGGTAGCGCACCGTTTCGCCATCGGCCACGTTCTCCAACTCTACCCAGGCGCCGAAGAACACCGCTTCCGGGTCGGAGGGCGCGGCATCGACCACGCGCAAAACTTCCAGCCGTTTGGACAGGTAGCGGACGCGGCGGTCGATTTCGCCGAGCTGCTTTTTGCGGTAGGTGTATTCCGCATTCTCGGAACGGTCGCCCTCGGCCGCGGCGGCGGCGAGGGCTTTGACCACTTCCGGGCGTTTCACGCGCCACAACTCGTCCAGCTCGGCCTTGAGCCGAGCATGCCCTTCGCGCGTGATCAGCGCGGTGCTTTTTTCGGCGGGTGGCCGCCAGCGGCCCATGGTTATTGCGCGGCGACGCGTTTCAGGCTGAAGTTCCGCGTGCCCTGCATGGCGTTGCCGTCCTTGTCCATCAGCCGGATCTCGTCCTTGCCGACGATTTCGAACAGACGGTCCGCGTCGCTCTTGCTGTTCGGATCCAGGCGCAGACGGACGCCGTTGTCTTCCGCGGTCCAGTTGCCGTCGCCGCGGGCGGGCGCGGTGGCTTTGCCTTGGTAGCTCTCGTCGATCGTATAAGTGCCGTCGCCGGTCAACGTAATCCGCGTATCGGTACCGGCGCAATCGGCGCAGGGCAGGGTGCCGGAGAAGGTGCCCGCAAAAGTGCGCATGTCGAAATCCAATACCGGATTCGCGGCGGCTTCGAGCGCGGGGTCGGGCGCCGCCGGTTGCGCGGCCGCGTCGGCCGCGGCTGCGGCTTCAGGCGGGGCTTCTTTCTTGCAGCCGGAAAGAGTAAGTGCGGTCAGGACGATGCCTGCGATGATCCATGTGTGCTTCATGCCGTAGCTCCTGGGGGAAGAACGTAAAGAACGACTGTCAGCGCCGGCCGCCGAAGATGCCGCCGAGCACGCCGCGCAAAATCTGCCGTCCGATCTGGCTGCCTACGGTGCGCGCGGTCTGCTTGGCCATCGTTTCGACCATGCCCTGGCGCCGTTTGGTGCCGAATACCGCATCCTTCACCGATTGGCCGAAGCCGCCGGACTCGGCTTCGTCCTGCTCGCGCGTGCGCGCCGGCGGCGCTTTCGCTTGTTCCGCGGCGCTGTCGACTTTTTTCGCCAGCATCTCCGCCGCCGACTCGCGATCGACGCGGTTGTCGTATTTGTGGCCGACCGCGCTGCCGGCGCGCACCTGTGCGCGCTCGGCCTCGGTGATCGCGCCCATGCGGCAGCGCGGCGGCGCGATCAGCGTGCGCTCCACCGGCATCGGCACGCCCTTGTCCTGCAAAGTGGAGACCAGCGCTTCGCCGGTGCCGAGTTTGGAGATCGCCTCGGCCACGTCGAGATTCGGATTGGGCACGAAGGTTTCGGCCGCGGTGCGCACCGCTTTCTGGTCGCGCGGCGTGAACGCGCGCAGCGCATGCTGCACGCGGTTGCCGAGCTGGCCGAGGATGTTGTCGGGCACGTCGTCCGGGAACTGCGAGCAGAAATACACGCCGACGCCCTTCGAGCGGATCAGGCGCACCACCTGTTCGACGCGCTGCTGCAGCGCGGGCGGCGCGTCGTCGAACAGCAGATGGGCTTCGTCGAACACGAAGACGAGCTTGGGTTTGTCCAGATCGCCGACTTCGGGCAGGTTCTCGAACAATTCCGACATCAGCCATAACAGAAAGCTCGAATACAGCCGAGGCTTCATGATCAGCTGGTCCGCGGCGAGGATATTGATCATGCCGCGGCCGTCGGTGGTGGTGCGCATCAGGTCGGCCAATTCCAGCGCCGGCTCGCCGAAGAACAGGTCGCCGCCTTCCTGCTCCAGGCGCAGCAGCGCGCGCTGGATCGCGCCGACCGACTGCGTGCTGACCAAGCCGTAAGAGGTGGAGATGTCCTTGCGCTCGTCGGCGACCAGGCCGAGCAGGGCGCGCAGGTCGGTGAGGTCGAGCAGCAGCAGGCCGCGGTCGTCGGCCAGCTTGAACACGATGTCGAGCACGCCGCTCTGGGTGTCGTTCAACTCGAGGATGCGCGCGAGCAGGGTCGGTCCCATTTCGCTGACCGTCGTGCGTACCGGGTGGCCGAGTTTGCCGAAGAGATCCCAGAACACGGTCGGGCTGCCTTCGGGCGCGTACCCGGCCATGCCGATCTCGCCCAGACGCGACTGCAACTTGTCGTTGAGCTCGCCCGGAACGGCCAGGCCGGCGACATCGCCTTTCACGTCGGCCAAGAAGACCGGTACGCCCAGCCGCGAAAAACCTTCGGCCAGGGTCATCAACGTGACGGTCTTGCCGGTACCGGTGGCGCCGGCCACCAGGCCGTGGCGGTTGCCGTATTTGGGCAGCAGGAACACCTGGCCGCTGGTGGGGGTGGTGACGGCCTTGCCTACTAGGATGGGGTCCATGGGGGTTCCTGGCGGGTTGAACCATGATTCTAATGCGCCAGCCTTTGTGGGAGCGGCTTCAGCCGCGAGCTTTTTGCGGAGTGGTGGCTGGCCGTCAAAAGCTCGCGGCTGAAGCCGCTCCCACAAGAGCCGATCGAGCTCCAGCCTTCATATTCGAGGTTGCTCCTCTTCTCATAAGGCGGCTAACCTTCCTGTCCCTTGTCCCATTTGCAGTCCATGCCTTCCTTTGCCCTGGCTTTCCGATTCGCTCCGCTTGCCGCCGCCTTGGCGCTGGTCCTGGTTTCTCCCGATGCCGCTGCGGCCTCCAAGCGCGATCAGGCGGTCGCCGCGCTCAACGCGCGCATGACGGCAGCCGAAAAACGCTATCGCGATGCGCTGGTGAAGATCGGCAACAACGACCCGGCCGGTATCAGCGAAAGCAATGCCGCGGTGGAGGACATGGAAGACGTGGTCGATGCTTGCAGCCAACAGAAGGGCTGCGAAGTCACCAACATGATCGCGGTCTACAAGCGCCTGCTGAAGCTCAACGCGGATGCGCAGGGCCAGATTCCGGATGAAGCGGACGACCCTTCCGACCTCGATCCGGACCACGCCGGCGACATCGCCCTCGCCAGCGATGTGCCCGAAGCCGCGAAAGCCGCCAGCCTGCTCGACGACAAGCGCCATCGCTTCGACCAGATGGTGCAGTACAACCCGGCCGTGCAGGCCGGCATCCGCCGCTGGCTGACCGACATGCGTCCGGCATTGATGGACAGCTACGAAAACTACCAGTACATGCGCCAGCTGATGTCGCCCTCGTTCGAGCGCGCGGGCCTGCCCGAAGCGTTGTTGTTCGGCATCATGGCCAAGGAATCCAACGGCAAGGTGCACGTCACTTCGCGCGCCGGCGCAGCCGGCCCGATGCAGTTCATGTACGCCACCGGCCTGCGCTTCGGGCTGGGCCAGGACGGCACGGGTTTCGACACGCGCTACGATCCGCATGCGGTGGCCGACGCCAGCGCGGCGTATCTAAACGAACGCATGGGCGAACTCAACCGCAGCATCGAAATGGCGCTGGCCGCGTACAACGGCGGCGAAGGCCGCGCGTTGCGCGTCTACAACGCCAGCGAAGGCCGAGGCTTCTGGGACGCGGACGTCTACAACCAGTTCCCGGCGGAAACGCGCGATTACGTGCCGATGGTGATCGCCGCAGCGTGGCTGTTCCTGCATCCGAAGAAATACGGCATCAGCTTCCCGAGGGTGGAAAGCAAATACGCGCCGCTGCGGTTGGCCAAGCCGACTTCGATCTACGAACTCACCATATGCCTCGGCAGCGGCGGCACTCGCGACGGTTTCATGCGCGCGCTGCGCAACCTCAACCCGCGCTACCAGCCCGACAGCTATCTGCCGGCCGGCGCGAGTTTGAACGCCACCGCGCAGATGGTCGGCCTGTACAACCGCCATTGCGTGCAAGGCCCGCGCGCCGAGCTGGCCAAGCAATTGGTATTGAGCGATCCGAATTCGGCGATCGTGCGCACCGGTCCGGTAGAGACGATGGCGCCTTCGTCTGGCATCGCGCCTGCGCCGCTGACGGGCCCGGCGGCGCCGGCCTTGGCCAAACCCAAAGCGAAGAAGCCGGCCACGCACCGCGTCGCCAGGAACGAAACGCTGGTCTCGATCGCGCAAAAGTACGAATGCGACACCAAATCGCTGGCCAAGGCCAATGGCTTGAAAGCGCCGCGCTATGCTTTGAAGGCCGGGCAGACGCTGAAGCTGCGGGGCTGCCGCGAGTGAGACCGACGGCCAATACGACGAGGATGCCGGCTTGAACGATTTGCAGAAGTATTTCGAACAGAACACCGGAAAATTGATCCACAAGTGGCGTCATTACTTCGAAATCTACGATCGTCATTTCTCGCGTTTCCGGGATACCGAAGTGAATATCGTCGAGTTCGGCGTGTCCCACGGCGGCTCGTTGCAGATGTGGAAGGATTATTTCGGGCCCAAGTGCAGGATCTACGGCGTCGACATCAACCCGCATTGCAAGCAGCTGGAGGAAGATCGCGTCCAGATCTTCATCGGCGATCAGGAAAACCGCGAGTTCCTGAAATCGCTCGCTGCGCAGTTGCCGAGGATCGATATCCTGATCGACGACGGCGGCCATACGATGGCGCAGCAGATCAACACGTTCGAGGAACTCTTCCACTGCGTCGACGAGCGCGGCGTCTACCTGTGCGAGGACATGCATACCTCGTACTGGCCGGAGTTCGGCGGCGGCTATAAGAAGCCGGATAGCTTCGTCGAGTACAGCAAGGATTTCATCGACTACATCAATGCCTGGCATTCGATGGAGAAGGATCGGCTATCGGTCTCGGAATTCACCCGGCATGCGCATTCGCTGCACTATTACGACAGCATCCTGGTGATCGAGAAACGGCCGATGGTGGCGCCGGACCATCTGATGACCGGTACGCCGCAGGTGCCCCAATACCATCCGCCGGCGCCTGTCGCGCCCAAGAAGGGGTTGAAACAGCGTCTCGCGCGCTTGTTCAAATAATCCGAGGCGCGGATCGCCAATAAGAAGGGCGGCTTTTGGCCGCCCTTCTTAGTTTCGGTGGCGTCCGCTTACGGATCGCCGCCGCCGCCCGGGGGCGGATCGTAGGGCCAACAGCTCCATTGAGTCGTTACCGCGTACTGGGTGCGAATGCCTTCGAATATCTCCGGACCCTGGCAGGGTATGACGGAGTTCCCGACGAGGTTGCCGCCTGGTGCGTCGTAATAGTAGGTGTCGGTCGCATAGTGCCTGATGCTGCTTGCCGAGAAAGAAATAAGACTGAGCGAAAGTACGGCGGCCCATGCGCTATATCTTCCAATCCTCATTTCATGAACTCCCTGTTCGCCACGGTATGCGGCCAGCAAAAACTACAGGGTCCGGTATTTCGAGGAGTGTGCGTCGAGTCACAACTCAAGAAGTTGCCGGGCTCCGCGATTTTCGACGAGCCGCGCGAGGCTTTGACCGAGCCGCACCGGCGATTCGGACTGCAGCTGCGGGTTCAACTCGGCAACCGTGGGCGGCAGCAACACGATGACCGTCGAGCCGTAATTGAACCGCGCCATTTCGGCGAAGCGTTCGAGGACGATGCCGCGGCCGCGGTAATCCTTTTTGGCGATGCGGTCGCCATAACGCGGTATTTCGACGCCGCCCCATACGGTTTCGACGCCGGACACCAGCAATGCGCCGACCATCACCATCGCCATCGGCCCGAAATCGGTGTCGAACAGGCAGGCTAGGCGCTCGTTGCGAGCGAACAGCCGCGGCACATGACGCACCGCGGCGGGACCGACGCTGAAGAGCCGGCCCGGCACGTGTACGGTTTCGCGCAGCGTGCCCGTCCAGGGCATGTGCACGCGGTGGTAGTCCTTGGGCGACAGATAGACCGTGGCGAACAGGCCGTTGGCGAAGGCTTCGGCGGCGTCCGCATCGCCCAGCAGTTCGGCTGCGGTGAAGGACTGGCCCTTGGCCTGGAAGATACGCCCGTTGTCGATGGCGCCGCACTGGCTGATACGCCCGTCCGCAGGCATCAGCAGCGCGTTCGGATCCGGATCGGGGATGCGTGCGCCGGGTTTCAGCGCGCGGGTGAAGAATGCGTTGAAGGTTTCGTAGGAACGCGGATCCGAATCGGCCGCTTCGGACAGGTCGACGCCGAATTTGCGGGTGACCGTGTCGATCAGCCAGCGGCTGACGGCGCCGTGTTTCGAATAGGCGAGCGACCGCGCCAGCGAAGACAGCGCGCGATGCGGCAGGACGTAGGTGAGGGCGGTGATCAGATCCATGCACCGGCCCCCGCTTTTTGTAGGAGCGGCTTTAGCCGCGAGCTCTTCAGCCAAGCTGCCGTCAACCGCAAAAGCTCGCGGCTAAAGCCGCTCCTACAAAAAGCAGGTGAGGCGGTCGAAGCGGGCACGATCATTTAGCGGACGCCTGCGTCAGTGCGATGAGATCCTCCGCGATCGCCTTCGGCTGCAGCGGCGGCTGGATCACGCCCGCCATGCGGCCCTGCGGGTCGAGCAGGGCGATCGCCGCCGAATGGTCCACGCTGTATTGGTCCGCGGGCGCGCCTTCCGCTGCCGGCTGTTTCATGAACACCAGCGACAGCGATTTGGCGAAGGATTCCAGCGCCGGCAGGTCGGCCGTGGCCGCCAGCGTGTCGCGATGGAAGGCGTGCGCATAGCCGCCGATCTTCATCGGCGTATCGCGCTCGGGATCCACCGACACGAACAGCACGCGCGGACGGCGCGCTTCGGGCAGGGGTTCCCAGCGCTTCTGCGACTGCGCCAGCTCGGCGAGCGTGGTCGGGCAGACGTCGGGGCAGTGGGTGAAACCCAGGAAAACCAGGGTCCAGTGGCCCTTCAGCTCGCCCGGGATCAGTTGGGTGCCGTCCGACTGGCGCAGCGCGAACGTGGGCAGTTCGCGCGGATGATCGAACAGGCGCACGGTCTGCAGTTCGGGTCCGGCGGCGGCGCCGGAGCCGAAATAGCCGCGCGCGGCCCATAGGCCGAGGCCGGCGGCGAGCGCGGCGACGAGGACGATCAGTGTGGTGCGGTTGAACATGCGGGCGCGGTCGGCAGTCGTGACCGGGCCATGATACCGGCCGCGGCCGCTATAATTCCTGACCCTGCGCGCCTTGCGGAACCTCGTGGCCATCGAACTGCAGACCATCATCGACCTGATCCGCTACGGCGCCAGCCGCTTCAACGCGTCGGGGCTGACCTATGGCCATAGCTACGACAATGCGCTGGACGAGGCCACCCAGCTGACCTTGCATGCGCTGCACATGCCGCACGACCTGTCGCCCGTCTACGGCCAGGCGCGGGTGACCGAGGCCGAGAAAGAAGAAGTGCTGGCGCTGTTCCTGCGCCGCATCGAGGAGCGCATCCCGGCCGCCTATCTGACCGGCGAGGCTTGGTTCGCGGGGCTTTCGTTCAAGTCCGACCCGCGTGCGCTGGTGCCGCGTTCGCCGATCGCAGAACTCATCGAAGCCGGCTTCGAACCTTGGCTCGGCGGCCGCGAAGTGCGCCGCGCGCTGGACCTGTGCACCGGCTCGGGCTGCATCGCGATCGCGATGGCGCACTACAACCCCGATTGGCACGTCGACGGCATCGATCTGAGCGACGAGGCGCTGTCGCTGGCGCGCGAGAACGAAAAACGGCTGCTAGTGGAAAACCTGCGCCTGCTCAAATCCGACCTGTTCTCCGGCCTGCAGGGCGAGCATTACGACCTGATCGTCACCAATCCGCCTTACGTCACCAACGACGAAACCGACGCGCTGCCGAAAGAGTATTCGCACGAACCCGACATGGGCCTGCGCGCCGGGGACGACGGCCTAGACCTGGCGTTGAAGATCCTGCGCGATGCGCCGCTGCACCTGACCGACGAAGGCCTGCTGATCTGCGAAGTGGGCGAGGCCGAGCGCGCGTTGACGAAACTGTTGCCGGAACTGCCGCTGGCCTGGGTGGAATTCAAAGTGGGGCAGATGGGTGTGTTCGTGGCCGAGCGCCACGATCTGGTCACGCATAACGCACGCATACGCGAGCTCGCCGATGCGCGCGAGGCCGCGTCCGCGCCGAGCAGCCTGTTTTGAACGGCGTACTTTCCGAAAACTCCGTGCTGTTCCCCCCTTT
>CADECF010000017.1 GCA_902825775.1 uncultured Lysobacteraceae bacterium | reverse complement strand
GCGGGAATAGCTCAGTTGGTAGAGCGCAACCTTGCCAAGGTTGAGGTCGCGAGTTCGAGTCTCGTTTCCCGCTCCAGATCCAGCAACCCCGGCTCGCCGGGGTTTCGTTTTAATAGGGTTCTGGAAGGCGTCCGTGCATTCGTCGCCCGGACGCAATAAGCTGTTTTTCGACGAAACGTCACCGGCCTGGTGGCAGAGTGGTTATGCAGCGGACTGCAAATCCGCGTACGCCGGTTCAATTCCGACCCAGGCCTCCAAACCCAGAGCGGATTCCCGACTCCAGAGCCGCTCCGCAATGGCGGACGCGCTCCGCAAACGACCCGCCGCGTGCGGGTTTTTTGTTGCGCGCTTACCATGCGTTCAAACGGTAGGTCCAAACCTGCCGATGCCGTCCAAGCCCGGGTGGCGAAACTGGTATACGCAAGGGACTTAAAATCCCTCGGCCGCAAGGCCATGCGGGTTCGACCCCCGCCCCGGGCACCATGGTTCCGTCATCTCCAGAGTCCTGTCATCCCGAGCGCAGCGAGGGATCTGCTTGCCGATACAGCGGATCGAATCGCGGCCCGCGCATCGCTAATCTTGGAAAATCGCGACGTTGGGGTCACCCCAACTTACGGCGCTTTGCGTTTCCGGAACAGCACGTCGAACGCCGGCGTCCAGGTTTTGCCGCCGTCTTTCGACATCACGGCCCACTCGCGCACGCCATCGTCCTTGCGTTCCCAGGAAATGCGCTGCATCACCGATGTTCCGTCTTTCAAATGCGCTTCGCCTTCGAGAACGAGCGCGCCGTCCTTGAAGTTCCCCACGATCACCATGATCGAACCGCGATTGGTGACCCAGGTCTGTTGCCAGTGTTTTTGCACCGGGTCGTAGCTCAGGATGCTGTCGCCGATGAGTCCGTCGTTCTGCTCGTAGAGCTCATGGATGGCGCAGCCTCCGGCGATGGGATAGACGCGGGCGCGAGCCAGCGATTCGCCGTCCGGCGCATCGCTCTCGAAAGTGTCCCAATCGCCGATCCAGAAGTCCAACTGATGGTATTCGACGGCACTGCAGTGGGGCGACGCAGGCGCCCCGGCGGCAGGGGCCGCGGCGGCTTGCGCGGCGAAAGTGGCGCCAACGGCTGCCAGTGCGATCTGTAGATATTTGAGTCGAACGGTCTGGATCATGGGTTTTCCATTTTTTGATGAGCCTGTCGGCTGAGGACGCTTGTTCTTGCGGATATGCGCAACTAAGCGCGCCAAGTGATACCTGCGACAGGAACCCATTGCTGGCCGTTTTCGGACGCATTCAATACTTCAGCTGCCGCGTTCAGGACGATACACAAGCAAGCACGGCGCTTGATGAGCGGTTAGCGAGGGAACACCCGCTAACTAAAGACAGGTCTCGTCCACGGACGATGCGGGCTTACGCCGCCTCGCGCAGGTCGCGACAATTCAGGCGCTTTCGTTTGCGCGCGCGTCGCCATATGTCCGCAATGCGAGCAGACGCCACCGGCATCGCCGGACAATTTTCTCAGCGGGGGGCTGAATGAAGAATTCGTATCGTTTCGCGATGGGCCGGGTCCCGGCTATCGCGCTCATGGCGCTGTGCGCGTTGATCTCGGCCTGCGACGGCGCGCAGGTTTCGTCGAGCGCATCCGAGCAGAAACCGAACGCGAAGCCCGCAAGCACGTCGTTCGCGTCGATACGGCCCGCCGCCAGCGCCGCCCCGGCCGCAGCGGCGGCCATCGCCAATCCGATTCTGTACGTCACCCAGGTGCCGATGCCCGCCGACCAATTCCCCGGTCGCATGAACGTCTTCGCCAACCACATGGCCGATCTCGACTCGGTGGTGCGCGGCGGCGACCTGATGATCCGCTATCCGGACGGTGCAGTGCGCAATCTCACCGAGCTGGCCGGCTACGGACAGAAGGGTTTGCAAACCGACAAGGCGATCGCCGTGCGCGAACCTGCGGTGCATTGGAATGGGCAGAAAGCGATTTTCAGCATGCTGATCGGCGCTGCGCCTGAAAAGCACCACCGCCCCGAAACGAGTTGGCAGCTATACGAGATCACTGGTTTGGCCAAGGGACAGACGCCAGTCATCACCAAAGTGGCCAAGCAACCGGGCTATCCCTACAACAACGTTTCGCCGCTCTACGACAGCGAGGGCCGCATCCTTTTCACGTCCGATCGGCCGCACAACGGCAAAGCGCATCTTCACCCGCAAGTGGACGAGTACGAGAGTACGCCTACGATCACAGGCATCTACCGCCTCGATCAGGCCACGGGCCAGGTGTCGTTGCTCAACCATACGGTCAGCGGTGCGTTTTCGCCCATCATCGATAGCTTCGGGCGCGTGATTTTCACCCGTTGGGACCACTTGCAGCGCGACCAGCAGGCAGAAGGCACCGCTTTGCAGCCCTACAACCGCGCCAGCGAAGCTCCCAACGCAAAGAAACAAGCGGCCGTGGAGACATTCCCTGAAAAGCGCGGCGCGAATACTTCGGGTACGCCTTACGGCACGGTTTCGGCCCACACCTATAACCTTTTCACTCCTTGGCAGATGAACCAGGACGGCACCGACGAGCTTTCGCTCAATCACATCGGCCGGCATGAATTGTTCTTTGATTCTCCCGGCAATCTGCCCGAATCTTTCCTCAACGACCCGGCACTCCAGGCAGGATCCAACAACGCCTTCTTCTTGAACAGGAAGCTGATCCGCCAGGACAACGGCATCCTCAACATCCGCGAAGATCCCACGCAACCCGGCATCTTCTATGGCGTCTACACCGATGAATTCGGCCGCCTTGTCGCGGACGAGATCGTGCGCATCACCGGCGCGCCGACCCTCAATGCCGAGCAGATGAAAATCACCGGCGTCTCCAACGGCCGCTTCCGCTCGCCGTTGCCGATGAGCACCGGACAGATGGTCGCCAGCGCGTACTCGTCGAGCACCGGCCAAATGCGCCTGCAGCAGCTCGGCACCGACAGCAACGGCAAATTCGTCGCCGGCACTGTGCTGACCGGTACGGGCACGACGAAAAACCTGACCTGGTGGACGCCGGACGTGCAGGACAGTTACAACGGACTGCTGTGGGAGATCGATCCGGTCGAAGTCGTCGCCAGGACGCCGCCGCCCGCGAAAACGCTCGCCATCGATCCGATCGAAAAGTCGGTGCTGACCGAGCTGCAGGTGAACGAGACGGAACTGCGCGACTGGCTCAAGTCCCGGAATCTCGCGCTGATCGTCACCCGCAACCAGACCAGCCGCGACCGCAACGATCGCTCGCAACCTTACAATCTCCAGGTGCCCGGCGGCATCAAGACGATCGGCAACGACAAGTTCCTTTACGACATCGTGCACTATCAGATCCTGCAGGCGAACCTGATACGCGGCTACGATAATTTCAACGGCGCCGAGGGCGGCTTGCGGCCGATCGCACAGCCGATGAGCGTGCAGGGCAATCCTGCCAATCCGGGCGGGCCGCCTGGAAGCGTCAGGATTGCCAACGACGGTTCGACGGCGGCGTTCGTGCCGGCGCACCGCTCGGTGACCTGGCAAACGACCGACGGCGCCGGCGAACCTATCGTGCGCGAGCGGGTTTGGATCTCCATGCAGCCGGGCGAGATACGCACCTGCGCCGGGTGCCACGGCGAGAACACCAAGAATCAGGCGGGCAAGCCCGCAGCCACCAACAAGCCGAAGGCGTTGCGCGAGTTGCTGCTGCACTGGCTGCAGATCAAAGACGACGCGATCGAAAAGAACGGCGCGCAGCCCCGCATTCCGCCCAAATAGCCGAGCCGATCGACTCCACGGCGGGTTCACGGCCTCCGGCATAGAGTCGGAGGCCGCTAGCTCGTAGGAGTACGATCTGTTGGAAGAAGACAAGAAAAACCCGAACGGCAACAAGCGCCTCTCCGATCAGGAGCGCGACGAGAAACGCGACCAGCGCACGCAGGAAGAGCGCAACAAGCAGGCCGAAGACAACCAGAAGCGCGGGTGATGCGTTCGGCCGCCGGTGCGTTAGCGATTCGCCGCGACCGAAGCCTGCAGCGCAGCCGCCAGCGCGGCGTCGCCGTTGACCAGATCGGTCCATTTGAGTTCGATGCCCTTGCGCTTGCCTTTCTCGACGAGCTTCAAGCCGTCGGGATCGATGGTGAGCGTATGCGGCATGTCGCCGATATCGACTTCCCGGCGAAGCGCCTTATCTAGTTTGGTCATGGCCTGCACGCCTTTTTTACGTACCCGACAGCATAACGGGGCGGGATTGATCGCCGCGTCAACATCGCTTGGCGCGAATATCCGGATGCAGGAACCCGAGAGGCATGGCGCGCAAAACGCTCAAGCTGGCCACGTATAACGTCAATGGCATCAAGTCGCGGCTGCCGCATCTGCTCGCGTGGCTGGAGAAGGAAGCGCCGGATATCGCCTGCCTGCAGGAGTTGAAAGCGATCGACGAAGGTTTTCCGGCCGACGACATCCGCAAGGCCGGTTACGGCGCCTTGTGGAAAGGGCAACGTTCGTGGAACGGCGTGGCGATCCTGGCCAAAGGCGCCTATCCGGTGGAAAGCACGCGGGTGCTGCCGGGCGACGGCGGAGACGATCAGAGCCGTTACCTCGAAGCCGCCGCGCACGGCATCGTCGTCGGCTGTCTTTACCTGCCCAACGGCAATCCGCAACCGGGTCCGAAGTTCGACTACAAGCTGAAATGGTTCGACCGCCTGATCCGGCATGCGAGATCGTTGTACGACTGCGGCCATCCGGTGGCGCTGGCCGGCGATTTCAATGTCGTGCCGACCGATTTCGACATCTACAACCCGCGCTCTTGGTTGAAGGATGCGCTGCTGCAGCCGGAAAGCCGGGAGCGTTATCGGAAATTGCTCGAGCAGGGCTGGGTCGATTCGCTGCGCGAACTGCATCCGGAAGAGCGCATCTACACGTTTTGGGATTATTTCCGCCAGCATTGGCAGCGTGATGCCGGCTTGCGCATCGACCACATCCTGCTCAACGCGGAGCTCGCTCCGCGGCTGAAACGCGCCGGCGTCGACCGTTGGGTGCGCGGATTGTCCAAGGCCAGCGATCATGCGCCGACCTGGGTGGATCTGGGCAGCGTTACTGCCAGGCCCAAGCGAAAGTAGAGGCGGTAGAACCCGCATGATTCCGCTCGAATCCCGCGACGAGACTAACCGGACGCCGAGCCGGGGACCGTGCCTGCTGTACGTGGCGCCCTGCGTTTACGAAGACATCCTGAAAGTGGGCATCGCGCGCGATCCCTTGGCCCGCTTGCACACGCTGCACCGCAGGTTCTACGAGTTCTTCGATCTGGATGCGGGCTTTCTGATCGAAACCGACACGGTGCGCGAAGCGCGAGGACTGGAAACGATGCTGCACAAGGAACTCGCCCTCCATAACGCGCCGGCGCCGCTGGTGGTGCGCGAGCAGGCCGGCGGCCATACGGAATGGTTCCGCGGTGCGTACGGAATTCTCGACGAGCGCGCGCGGTCGCTGTCGGAACAAGGGTTCGTGCATCACGCTTCGTTGCGGCCGTGGTTGCGGCATCGGCTGCAGCAGCAGAGTGCGGAGCTGTATTCCTGGGCCGACAAGGCCTTAGCCGAGTTGTCCCTCCATCCCGGCGACGCCGATCCGTTTCCGCAGTGGGCTCGCCTGCGCCAGACCTTGCTCGACGTGCTGGATGCGTACGCAGCGCTGGACATCGACCTGGCGCCGCTGCTGCCGGAGGACGTCATACGATGGCGCCTGCGCGGCGGCCGTTTTTGACGCGATCGCGAGCAAGGCTTTGGCAAAGCCGTCCAGGCGTCTAAAGTAATCGCGAACCGATCGACCCGATCCGCCGAAAACCGTCTTCGCATTATAATATAATCAATTAAATCAATTGGTTATGTAATGCTGATGCGGGATCACCCTTAAATTAGACGGGAGTTGCATGCGCGACATCGCCGAAGCCCGCATCGCCATCATCGGCCTCGGCTATGTCGGATTGCCGTTGGCGATCGAGTTCGGCAGGCGGCGCGACGTGGCCGGCTTCGACATCGATGCGCAGCGGGTCGCCGAGTTGCGCGCGGGCCACGACCGCACGTTGGAAGCCGATAGCGCCGAACTGCGCGCAGCTTCGCGGGTGCGTTATACCGACAGCGTGGAAGACCTGCGCGCTTGCGACGTCTATATCGTCACCGTGCCGACGCCGATCGATGCGCAGCAGCGCCCGGACCTGGGCCCGCTGCAGCGCGCCAGCGCGATGCTGGCGACCGTACTCAAACAAGGCGACGTGGTGATCTACGAATCCACGGTGTATCCGGGCACGACTGAAGAGGTCTGCGTGCCGTTGCTAGAACGGGGCTCGGGCCTGGCTTTCAATGCAGGTTTCTTCTGCGGTTACAGTCCGGAGCGGATCAATCCCGGCGATCGTAAACGGCCTCTGCCTTCGATCGTGAAGGTCACGTCCGGTTCCACGCCCGAAATCGCCGATTTCGTCGATGCGCTGTATGCGGACATCATCGCCGCCGGCACTCACCGCGCGCCGTCGATCCGCGTCGCGGAAGCGGCGAAGGTGATCGAGAACGTGCAGCGCGATGTCAACATCGCATTGGTCAACGAACTGTCGCTGATCTTCGACCGGCTCGGGATCGATACGCTCGACGTGCTCGAAGCGGCGGGCACCAAATGGAATTTCCTGCCGTTCCGCCCGGGCCTGGTCGGCGGCCACTGCATAGGCGTGGATCCGTATTACCTGATGCACAAATCCGAGGCGGCGGGCTATCACCCGGATCTGATCGAGACCGCGCGCGCGGTCAACAACAAGGTCGAGCGGCATGTGGCCGATCGCATCCTGGCCTTGCTGCGCGAGCGCAGCGTGGATGCCGGGCAGGCGAGGGTGCTGATCCTCGGCCTGACGTTCAAAGAAAACACGCCGGACCTGCGCAACAGCCGGGTGATGAATGTGATCGAGGCCTTGCGCGCGGCCGGCGCCTCCGTCGATGCCTGCGATCCCTGGGCCGATGCCGGCGAAGCCGAGCGCGAGTTCGGCATCCGCCCGGTGGACGAACCCGAGCGCGGCCGTTACGACGCGGTGGTGCTGGCGGTGGCCCATCGCCAGTTCGCGCAGATGAGCGTCGAAGAGATCCGTGCGCTGGGCAAACCGGGCGCGGTGGTATACGACGTCAAATCGGTCTGGCCCCGCGAAGCCGTGGACGATAGGCTGTAACGACGATGCGCTACGCCGCCTATGCCGCCAGCCTGCTGCTGTTCGCCGTGTCGCTTGCGCTGGCGATCGCCTACCGCGACTGGCTGTGGGGCGTGGCCGTGTTCGGCGCGCTGTCCGCCATCGGCACCTGGGACCTGCTGCAGAAGCGCAGCACGCTGCGGCGCAATTATCCGATCCTGGCGCATTTCCGCTATGGCCTGGAGTCGATAGGGCCGGAGATCCGCCAGTACTTCATCGAAAGCGACCTGCAGGAGTCGCCGTTCTCGCGCGAACAGCGGGCGCTGGTCTACCAGCGCGCCAAGCAGGCGCTGGACGTGGTGCCGTTCGGCACCGAACGCGACGTGTACAGCGTCGATTATGAATGGATCAACCATTCGATGGTGCCGACGAAGATCGCCTCGCACGATTTCCGCGTCCGCATCGGCGAGAACTGCGCGCAACCCTACGACGCCAGCGTGTTCAACATTTCGGCGATGAGCTTCGGCTCGTTGTCGGCCAATGCGATCCGCGCCTTGAACGGCGGCGCCAAACGCGGCGGTTTCTATCACGATACCGGCGAAGGTTCGATCTCGCCGTACCACCGCGAGAACGGCGGCGATCTGGTCTGGGAGATCGGTTCGGGCTATTTCGGCTGCCGCGACGAGGCGGGGCGCTTCGACGAAGCGCGTTTCGCCAAGAATGCGCACGACCCGCAAGTGAAAATGATCGAGATCAAACTGTCGCAGGGCGCCAAACCCGGTCACGGCGGCGTGCTACCCGCGGCCAAGGTCAGCGCGGAGATCGCCGTAACGCGTGGCGTTCCGGAAGGCGTGGAATGCGTCTCGCCTGCGCAACACAGCGCGTTCTCGACGCCGGCGGGGCTGTTGCAATTCGTCGCGCGCCTGCGCGAGCTGTCGGGCGGCAAGCCGACGGGCTTCAAGCTGGCCATCGGCCATCCCTGGGAATGGTTCGGCATCGCCAAAGCGATGGCCGAAACCGGCGTGCTGCCGGACTTCATCGTCGTCGACGGCGCCGAAGGCGGCACCGGTGCGGCGCCGGCCGAATTCATCGAACACGTCGGCGTGCCGATGCGCGAAGCGCTGGTGCTGGTCCATAACACGCTGGTCGGCCTGGACCTGCGCGACAAGATCAGGATCGGCGCCGCAGGCAAAATCACCAGCGCCTTCGAAATCGCGCGCATCCTCGCGCTGGGCGCGGACTGGTGCAACGCCGCGCGCGGTTTCATGTTCGCGCTCGGCTGCATCCAGTCGCAGAGCTGCCACACCGACCGTTGCCCGACCGGCGTGGCCACGCAGGATCCGAAGCGCTGGAAGCGGCTGGACGTGCCGGACAAAGCCACCCGTGTTTTCCAGTACCACCAGAACACGTTGAAGGCTTTCCGCGATCTGCTCTGCGCGGCGGGGCTGGAGCACCCTTCGCAGCTGGGGCCGGAACATATCCTGCGACGCGTTTCGGCCGTGGAAATCCAGTCGCTCGGCACGCTCTACAACTTCCTGCGGCCGGGCGAACTGATCGCCGGCATCCCCGACCACGCGGTTTTCCGCCATTTCTGGGCGGTCGCACGCAGCGACAGTTTCGCCGCGCCGGAGCGCGTGAGCGCGTTGCGCATCGGCAAATCGCTCTGAATCCGCCATCGGGCAGATCCTGAAGCGTTAATCGCGACACCTTAAACGCAGTCTTCACGCGCCGCCATTCAGCCTTCGCGGACCAGGGGGTGTCCGGATGTGTGCTACGCGTGTGCTGAAAACTACGGCAACAGAGTCCATTCCGCTTACCGACGACGAGCAGCAATTCCGGCTGTTGGTACAGAGCATCACGGACTACGCGATCTACATGCTGGATCCGAACGGCATCATCAGCAACTGGAATCCAGGCGGGCAACGTATCAAGGGTTATACCCGCGAGGAGATCGTGGGTCAGCACTTTTCCAAGTTCTACACCGATGAAGACCGTCTGGCCGGCGAACCCGAACACGGATTGCTGATGGCGCGCGAACGCGGCCGGCACGAGAAGGAAGGCTGGCGCCTGCGCAAGAACGGCTCGCGGTTCTGGGCCAGTATCGTGATCGATCCGATATGGCAGGACGGCAAACTGGTCGGCTACGCCAAGATTACGCGCGACATCACCGAGCGTTACGAAACCCAGAAGCGGCTCGAACTGGCCCAGCAGGCGTTGGCGCAATCGCAGAAGATCGAAGCCGTGGGCAAGCTGACCTTCGGACTGGCGCACGATTTCAACAACCTGCTCACCGTGATCATCAATAGCCTGGATCTGATACAGACGCATCCTGGCGACGGCGAGCGCGTGGAGCGGTTGGCCGAAGGCGCGTCGCGCGCCGCCGACCGCGGCGCACTGCTGACCCGGCAGTTGCTGGCTTTCGCGCGCGGCCAGAACCTCGTACCGGAATGGCACGACATCAACGATCTCCTGGCCAGATCGGAATCGCTTTACCGCCGCGCTTGCGACACCGCGATCGATGTGCGATTCGAGCCCGGCGAGGAGTTGCCGCTGGTCTTCGTCGACGCCGCCCAATTCGAAGCGGCCGTACTCAACCTGGTCATCAACAGCCGCGACGCGATGCCCAGCGGCGGCGCCATCCGCATCAGCACCCGTCTGCGTTACGCGTCCCCGTCGGACAAGCCCGACGCGGCGGAGGCGCGCTACATATGCGTGACCGTCACCGACAACGGTTCGGGCATGAGCGCGGACGTGCAGGAGCGCGCCATCGAGCCGTTCTACACGACCAAGGAAGTGGGCAAGGGCAGCGGGCTGGGTCTGAGTCAGGTATATGGATTCGCTACGCAGTCGGGCGGATTCGCCGACATCGTCAGCCAGCCAGGGACGGGCACCAGCGTTTCGATCTGCCTTCCCGTCAGCGACGAGCCGCCGCAATGAGCAACGGCCATTCGATATTGTTCGTGGACGACGAAGTGATGCTGCGCGACGTGGTCGTCGAAGCGCTGCAGGACAACGGCTACGAAGTACTGGTCGCCTCCGACGGTCCGGGCGCGATCGCGTTGTTGACGGGGCCGATGCGTATCGACGTGGTCTTCAGCGACGTCAGCATGCCCAACGGCATGTCCGGCGTGGAGTTGGCCGAACGCGCCGCCGAGATCCGTCCCGGCATACGCGTGCTGCTGGCCTCCGGTTTCGCGAAAGGGCAATTGCCGCCGATTCCTAAGGGAGTGCATTTTTTGCCGAAGCCTTATCGGATCGGGCAATTGTTGGAAAGTCTGGAACAGCTTGTGGGGCCTGGGTCCGTCGCCAATAACGGATGAGCTCGGCATTCGCGATAGTCGCGGGTATTCCGCATACATAGCAGGCCGCGCCGATCGCTCCCTCTCCTGCTTGCGGGGTGAAGCCGCACAAGCTTGCGCGGCATCGCCGCGCGTGCGGCTGAGCGCACGCGCGAAGCGCGGGCCGGGGCGCGGAGCGGGGCTGGAGTGAGGGCGCGCGTCATCTCAGATAGCGACGCGCGTTTGATGTTTCGTCGTATTCGTGGGCTCGCGATGTTGGGGTTTCACCCCAACCTACGGCGCGGCCTCCACCTGAGCCGCTTGTTCTTCGCGCAGCGCCAGCCACGCGATCGCGCCCGAGCCGAGATCCACGGCGGCGTGCAGCGCGATCGCCGGCCAGAGCGAGTCGAACGTCGCCACGACCAGCGCGAAGAGCGCGCCGACGATGCCCGTGTGCAGGACGCCCTTCCATCCTTGGTAAGCATGCCCAGTTGCGAAGAAGGCAACGGACAGGGCCGCGGCGCCCCACCAGCCTAGCCACGGCGCGAACACCCAGATGAAGTAACCGCGATACAGGAATTCCTCGCAGAATCCCGCAGTCAGCGCCACGCCATTCCATCGATGCAATTCCGCCCGCGTGTGCGGCATGACGATGGTGAGCGTTTCGTTCCGCAGGACGCTCGCCCGCGCATCGGCGCTGCGGGCGACGGCCGCCGTCGCATAAACGTAGTAGGCCACGACCAGCAGCAACAAGGCGAGGGAGGTCCATAACCGCCAGCCGTGGGGCACGGAAAATCCGAACGACGCCCAGCTCCGACCGTTCGCCATCCACAGCGCCGCCCCGATGGCGACCAGCACCCACGGCCAAATGCTGGCCGCTGTCCAAAGCCGCTTCCGAGCCCCGGCCGGATCGACCTGCAACTGCCGTTGGAATGCCGGCCAATAGACGAGGTAGTCCCATAGCGGGAAGGCGACCGCGAACAGAGCGACGTAGATCAGGTCGAGGAGCATCTGAGCATCCCACTTCTGGTCGTCGGCGCTATTTGGGGTTCATCAGCGACCGTTTCGGCCTACCCATATCCGGACAATCAGCGCTTCGTCAACGGATCGGCGGATAGGTAAATGGCGACTTGCACTATAGAAGATTCGACTGCAACTCTAACGCCTGGCCCATTCACCATCTCGGCATCAGCCGCGCACATTAAGATTTACGATCGCGGTTCGACCCTTGTGAAGTGAGCCAGTGGCCGTAGACGCGGGAACGACCATATTACGAGTATAGATTGGCACCATATCGTATAAGCAATTGAATATAAAGACCTTTATAAACAACGCGGCAAATGAATAGCTGCTAATCTATGGATAGAATTTCTATACCTAGGAAGGTATAGTGTACAGCCTGACCATTCATGAAGATGCGGAAGATGATTTGGAGCGGATCTTCTCGAAGGATCCCGATAGCGCGGCATTTATCTTGACTTGGCTTGAGGAAATTTCGGCCGACCAAACTCTTTTGGATCGACTCAGCCAACATGGTTTCAGCATAAGGGCCAGCGACGATTGGGTCGCCAATCTTGATGTTCAGAGATGGATTGAACAGTGGAACAGTAATGTCAATTTGTGGCGACTCAAATCCTGGGAGTTGGAAGATGATGGCTTCAAGTACAGAGTCGTTTACGCTTTTATACCAAAGCGAAGCGCATACGTAGTACTTGGCATATTTAATCGGGGAGAATTTAACTATGGCGCGCACGAGCAATTTACACACAGACTTTTGCGAGCTTACGAGGCCCTTTGAGGGGGAAGCGACTAACGCGACAACCACTGGCACTCCTTGCGAAATATTCCAGTTTGCTAGCTTCCAGCTGATCGAGAGTGCGCCTGCGCGTACTCGCAGCGTTAGCGATGTAGCGGCCTCTTGGGATCAGAAAGGCCGAACTGAAATGCTACAACGAGCTCGTCGGCGGCTTCGTTCGAAGATGCCGGATGGGAGCAGTGAAAGCATTAGATCTCTGCGACTAGATGCTGGTCTGTCGCAAACTCATTTGGCAAAGTTGCTAGGCACAAGCCAAGCGCATGTTGCGCGGCTTGAGGCCGGAACATCGCAGCCGACTCTAGATACTTGTCGCCGCCTAGCACAAGTTTTTTCCGTGGACTTGAATCGGATTGGTCAGGCGTTTTGCGTCTCTAAAGAGGCTTAACAATGTCGCAGCGGACACTAAGTGGCGTATTTTGCGACGATATTCGCGCTGAAATTGGTGGGAAGTTTTCACTGATCGGCTGCTACGGCCCAGATCTGATCGTGCCAAGATTTCCTGCTGTTCTACCGAAGCTTTGTGTATTCGTTCGACTCATGACTCCCACTCGCGAGCGCTTCGACGGAGCCATTCGCATATTTGTGCTCAAAGGCGACGAAGAGCTCGTTGCAACTGAGCCTCGGTTTGAGCGTGATCCGGAAGAATCATCTGATGGCAGCCCCGACTCCGTAGAGATGCTCTATGGGAACTTTGTTTTTTCCCCACTTCTGCTCTCGGAGCCTTGCGTACTTCGCGTGAGAGCGACTATTGGGGAAGAGTTGGTAAAGGGCTTAGGGCTGGTCGTACGCGAGGGCGGCTCTGAGTAAGAGTGACAGCCGCTTCAGCCTATTTACACTCGATCGGCCGCCCAGACAGAGGCGAGGAAGACTTTGTTCCATGGAGAACTGGGCCTCAGCGCCCGAATAATTCTGTTACTTCGCTGTTACGAAAAAGCCGGCACTAGGCCGGCTCTTCAAAAAACCATTGTTTTTATGGTGGGCGGTACAGGGTTCGAACCTGTGACCCTTGCCGTGTGAAGGCAATGCTCTACCGCTGAGCTAACCGCCCGAGCCGGGCATTTTAGGGGGTGGGGTGGGTGGGGGACAAGTCTGGTCCTCCAGGTCGGGTCGAAGTTCATTGTGGTGGCGCGCGTCCTCTCCCAACCCCGCTCCGCGCCCCGGCCCGCGCTTTGCGCGGGCGCTCAGCTGCACGCGCGGCATGCCGCGCAAGCAGTGCGGCTGAGCCCCGCAAGCGGGAGAGGGCTAAAGCAGCGGCAGGAGAGGGCTAGAGTCGCGAGCGGGAGAGGGCTCGGGTGTTATTCCAGCTGTTCTTTGGCATAGCCCGCATCCAGGGCTTCCATTGCGTCCTGCGGCTTCAATTTGGCGGCTTTTTCGTAGGCCGCGGCGGCGGCGTCCTCTTTCTTGTCGCCGTACAGCAGCATCAGGATGTTGCCGTGTTCGATGTGGGCGATCGGCGAGTCCGGGGTCAGTTTGAGCGCGGTTTTGATATGCGATTCGGCTTCGGCCGCTTTGGCGCCGTAGGTCAGGCCGCCGATCATCGCGCCGATCTTGCCGATGATCTCGGCGTGGTACAGCGCCAGCGCGGTGTGCGCTTCGGCGTGCTTGGGCGCCAGCTCCAGTGCGGCGTCCAGTGATTCGCGGACTTTGCCGGCGATGCCTTGTTTCAGCGCCTTGGCGATGCTCAGCCCCTGGCTGTAGCGGCCCAGCGCGAAGGCGTGGCGGTAATGGCTGTTGGCGTCGTCGGGCAAGGCCTTGATCGCAGCCTCGGCCAGCTTGGCGGCCTGTTCAAAACGTTTGAGCTTTTCCGCATCGTCGTCCACCAGATACGTGGCATGGATGCCGATCGCCTTGACCGCGACCGAGGCGCCGAGCGGGCCCAACGCGGAGCCGGCATCGAACGCCGCCTTGAAATCGCCGCGATGGAAGGCGCGCCAGGCGTCTTGCAGCTCGGTCGCCAGCGTCTCGGCTTTGGCCATCTTGGCGGCTTTGCCGACGGCATCGATCAGCGCCTGTGCACGCTTGGCATCGGGGAAGGCTTCGGCGTCGCCGGCATGCAGCCGGGACCAGGCTTTCTTGAGCGCGTCGCCGGCGTAGGCATAAGCCTTGGCGTCGTGCGGAAACGGAGCCCAGGCGGACTTGGCGGCCATGTTCGATCCTTCGTATGCGCGAGGCCGCAAGCATCACGCGATGAACGGCGGCTGGCAAGGGTAGTGTGATTGCTCCAGCGGCCTCGCGCAGGCTAGGCATCGAGAAACCGGCATCGCGCCGGTGCACCGGAGCCTGAAGATGGTTGCCAAGAAGAATCCCCGCGCCAGCAAAGAAACCACGCTGCGCCATGTATGGCTCGCCGCGATCGGCGCGGCCGTAGTCGCCCGCCGCGAAGCGCGTACCGCGTTCGAAATCGCCGTGGAAGAAGCCGGCAAGCTGCGCGGACGTGCCGGGTATTTTGCGGCCGATGCGGTCACCGTCGCCCGCGGCGGTTTGCTGACGGTCGCCGAGCGGATCGAGCCGAAGCTCCGGCAGGCGGGCGGCGATATCGAAAACCGATTGGCGCCCATACTGGCCAAGTTGGGCTTGACGCCGAAGTCGCGCCGTCCCGTCCGCAAAGCACGGCGGCCTGCCGCGAAGTCCCGGCGTGTCGTCCGTACCCCAGTGAAGCGGGCTCGCGGCGTGCGGCGCTAATCCGCGTTGCCGGCTTATCCGACGCCCCGCTATGCGGGGCGTTCGCTTTTCAGGAGCCGCTTCGACAGGTTTTTTACGTCTTACATGTGCCGATGTTCGGCGTATAACTTGGAGAACACCGATGAAGTCCTCTGTATGGGAGGGGTTGGCCGTCTGCTTAGCGTTGACGATCGGAGCAGGTCATGCGCTGGCGGAAGAGTCGGGCGATCAAGAAGGAACCGATGAAATGGTTGCGTCAGAGCAGGGCGGCGAGTTTGACCCGCGGTGCTTTACCAAGGGGTATTCGATGACCTGCCCCATCTACAGCTGTTTTACGGATCGCGAGAATGAGATAAGCGTGTGCGAGATCGTCGGTTGGAAAACGCATCCCATCCCGATCCCATAACGGCTCCTATTCACCGAAAAACAGACGCCATGCATTAACTGGCGTCTGTTTTTGAGCGATGGCGCGGGCTGCCGCACCTGCTTGAGCGAGAAGGCAGAGCGCGTGGGAATTTATCGCATGCTTGTGATCCGCGAAAAAGTGTGCGGCTAAATTCCGACTTGCAGAAGATCGCAAGAAATGCAGCGGAGCAAGCTCCGCTCTACAAAGCTTCAGTCGAGATAGGCTTGCGTGAGCGTGTTCAGATGCATCCGCTCCGCATCGCGCAGGAACGGCGCCAGCAGCATCATCACCTGCACGATGCCGGCACGGATCGCGGCCTGTTCGTCCTTTTCGCCGCGCACCGACGCATAGTTCAGCCAGAACGTAGCGATCACCAGGATATTGGTCGCCGCGGCGTCGAGTTCGGCGGCCGAAGCGCGCATCACACCGGACTGGGTCAGCCCGCGCATCACCTGATGCGCGCTGTCGTCGGCGCGTTTGAGGATGCGGGCGAAACGGATGCGCAGGCGACGGTTGCGGCTGAGGATGTCGACCAGGTCGCGGTATAGGAACCGGTAATCCCAGATGCACTCGAACACCAGGTGCAGTTGCAGCCAGATGTCCTCGAGTTCGGGCAGGCGTCCCGACGGCGGCGCCAGCGCGGTATCGATGCGCTGTTCGTAACCGCCGAACAGTTGCTCGATGATGTCGTCCTTGTTGCGGAAGTGGTAATACAGATTGCCCGGGCTGATCTCCAGCTCGTCGGCGATATGGTTGGTGGTGACGTTGGGCTCGCCCTGCGTATTGAACATCGCAAGCGAGCAGTCGAGGATGCGTTGGCGGGTTTCGCGGGCCATTCTTTTCGCTCCTTCCCCTTCAAGGGGAAGGCTGGGATGGGGATGGTTTTCCTATCAGGCGCGACGAAACCCATCCCCACCCCAACCCTCCCCTTGAAGGGGAGGGAGTCAAGCCGTCAGCTTCTTGACGAGATCGACGTATTTCTTCATGGCATCTTCCTGCGAAGTGCCCTTGAGCTTGGCCCAGGCCTCGTACTTGGCGGTGCCGACGAAATCGAAGAAACCGGGCTTGTCGCCGCTGACGTCGCCTTCCGAACCCTGTTTGTAGAGGGCGTACAGGCGCAGCAGGGTGTCGTTGTCGGGTCTTTCGGGCAGGGCCTGGATGTCTTTGGTGGCTTGTTCGAAACGCTTCTGCAGATCAGACATGGTCAACCTCCCGGCGAGAGCGGCATGACAGCACGCACCGGCGGGGTGGTCAATACGCAGGGGAATTGTCGCGGACGCCGTGCTCTGGCAACGTAGGCGCGACGGCCGCCTTGCGGTCCTGGTTCGGTTCGGGAGAGGTCATGAGCTATTTCGTCACCGGCGCCACCGGTTTCCTCGGCCGCTACCTGGTCGGCAACCTGCTCAAGCGCAAGGGCAGCATCCATGTGCTGGTGCGCAAGGACTCGCAGAAGAAGCTCGAGGCCATCGCCAAGAAGATGGGCTGGGACATGAAACGCATCGTGGTGGTCCACGGCGACATGACCGCGGCCAAATGCGGTCTGTCGGCGGCGCAGATCCGCGCTTTGTCCGGCAAGGTGAAGCATTTCTTTCACCTGGCGGCCATCTACGACCTGTCGGCGAATGCCGAAAGCCAGCGCGCCGCGAATGTGGATGGCACGCAGTACGCATTGGACCTGGCCGCCGCGATCGGCGCGGGTTGTTTCCACCATACGAGTTCCATCGCCGCTGCGGGCCTGTACCCGGGCGTCTTCCGCGAGGACATGTTCGACGAGGCCGAAGGCCTGGACGATCCCTACCTGCGCACCAAGCACGACTCCGAAGGCCTGGTGCGCGAAGAGAAGCGCATCCCGTGGCGCATCTACCGCCCCGGCATGGTGGTGGGCCATTCGCAGACCGGCGAGATGGACAAGATCGACGGCCCGTACTACTTCTTCACCTTCATCAAGAAGCTGCGCGAGATGCTGCCGCAGTGGATGCCGACGCTGGGCATCGAAGGCGGGCGCATCAATATCGTGCCGGTGGACTACGTGGTCGACGCGATGGACCACATCGCGCACAAACCCAAGCTCGACGGCCACACCTTCCACCTGACCGATCCCGAGCCGATGCGCGTGGGCGAGGTGCTCAACGCGTTCGCGCGCGCCGGCCATGCGCCGGAGATGACGATGCGCATCGACGCGCGCATGTTCGCGTTCGTGCCCAGCAGCATCCGCGGCGCGGTCGGCAACCTGCCACCGGTGCGGCGTTTCGTCGGCATGCTGCTTAAGGATTTCCGCATCCCCAAACAGACGCTGAAATTCATCACCTATCCGACCCGCTTCGACAACCGCGAAACCGAGCGCGCGCTGCGCGGCAGCGGCATCGCGGTGCCGCGGCTGGACGACTATGCCTGGCGTCTGTGGGACTACTGGGAACGCCATCTGGATCCCGACCTCTTCGTCGACCGCACGCTGAAGGGCAAGGTGCGCAACAAAGTGGTGGTGATCACCGGCGGTTCGTCCGGCATCGGCCTGTCGACCGCGCAACGCGTGGCCGAGGCGGGCGCGGTGACGATCATCGTGGCGCGCGGCGAGGAGGAGTTGTTCAAGGCCCGCGACGAAATGAAGAAGGCCGGCGGCAAGGTCTTCGCTTATACCGCGGACCTGGCCGACATGGCCGACTGCGACAAACTGGTCGAGAAGGTGCTGAAGGAACACGGCCACGTCGACATCCTGATCAACAATGCGGGCCGTTCGATCCGCCGTTCGATCGAACTCAGCTACGACCGCTTCCACGATTTCGAACGCACCATGCAGCTGAACTATTTCGGCAGCCTGCGCCTGATCATGGGCTTCATGCCGACCATGACGCACCGGCGCAAGGGGCACATCATCAACATCAGTTCGATCGGCGTGCTGGCCAATTCGCCGCGTTTTTCGGCCTACGTCGCATCGAAGGCGGCGCTGGACGCATTCAGCCGCTGCGCGCAGGGCGAGCTGTCTGGCAAGGGCATCTCGTTCACCACGATCAACATGCCGCTGGTGAAGACGCCGATGATCGCGCCGACCAAGATGTACGACAGCGTGCCGACGCTGAGCCCGGACGAGGCCGCGGATCTGCTGGTGAAGGCGATCATCGAAAAGCCGAGCCGCATAGCGACCCGTCTGGGCATCTTCGCCGCGTTGATCAACGCGGTGGCGCCGAAGGCTTACGAAGTGGTGATGAACACCGCGTTCGAACTGTTCCCGGATTCGGCCGCGGCCAAGGGAGACAAGAAGGCGCTGAAGGGCGAGACCCAGCCCAGCGGCGAGCAGATCGCGTTCGCTGCGCTGATGCGCGGCGTGCATTGGTGAAACAACGCAGGTTCAACGCTTGCTTGCAGCGGTTTTGTTGGGGGAGCGGCTTTAGCCGCGAGCTTTTCAGAGTGTCTGCGATTTTTTGCAAAAGCTCGCGGCTAAAGCCGCTCCCACAAAAAGCCGGTCCCACAAAAGATTAGTAGGCGTGGCACTGCTTGAACCGCACCGGCAACCCGCTGCCCGGCGGCGGATTGAGTTGCACGCGGGTCGCACGCAATTCTTCGTAGCGGTCGATGATGCCGCAGATGCCGGTCCACAACTCCGGGCGGTCGTTGCTGACGTCCAGCGATAGCGTGGACTGAGTCGACCACAGCGCGCGCTCGACGCCCGGCAAGGCTGCGATCGCGCTGGCGGCGTCCTTGCGGCGCTGTTCCTGCTGCGATTCGGTCTGCGCGGCGGCCGCCTGCGGTGCGGCGGCGACGGGCTTCGCGGTTGCGGCAGCGTTCGGAGCGGGCGCCGTAACGGCCGCAGGCGCCTGGGACGTGTCGCTATCCGAACGCGGCAGCAACAACGCGACCGCCAGGCCCGCCACCAGCGCTGCCGTCCAACCGATGCTGAGGCCGCGTTTGGCGCGCCCGGCCGCGTAAGCCTGCACCTGCTTGCGCAGCGGCTCGGGCAGCAAAGGCTCGATCTCAGGCCATAGCGCCTTGCCGTCGATCAGTTCGATCCGCTGATGCCTGGCATGCGCGTAGGCGTCGGGCGCAAAACTGCCGGGCGTGACCATGATGCCGCCGGCGGCGTCGTTCATGCGCACGCTGTTGGCGAGTTCTTCGACCGCGCTGCCGCCGAGGCGATAGGCCGAGCCGTGCTTGCAGGACAGCACGCACAGGCCGTCTTCGCGTTTGAGGAGGATGTCGGATTGGTCGCCGCTGCCCAGCGGATGCAACTCGGCTGCGACGTATCCGCGCCGGAACAGCATTTCCAGCACCAGGCCGGCGAATTCGCGCCAACGCATGGCGCTGAGGCTGTGGATGCCTTCGATGGATTCGTCCTGGCGACGGCGCACGACCCAGAAATAGAACGTGGCGGCCGCGCCCACGATCAGCGCGCAAAGCAATCCGAGCATAAGTGACGACATCCGGCGACCCCTGATTCGCTGGCCCGCACTATAGCGCGATGGCGGCGGATGTCGGCCGGCCGCGCATAAAGAGAAGCCCGCCAGTCCGAAGCCGTGAGGGGGAGGGGAGCCTACGAACTTCGTATTGGACTGGCGGGCTGAACCGGCGCGGCCGCAGCCGCGACTCGTAGCTGTTTACTGCGCCTGTTTGCGGGCAGGCGCCTTGCGGGCGGCCTTGCGCGGGGCAGCTTTGCTTGGAGCGGCCTTGCTCGAAGCGGATTTGGCCGCGCTGCGATTGCGCGGCGCCGGGGAGCCGTTGACTTTGCGCAGTTCCGCGTTGAGGGCGTCGACGCGATCGATCAAGGCATTGAGGTCGTCGCGGCCCGGTACGCCGAGCTTGGTCAGGGCGCGCTGTACGCGGTCCTCGAATACTTTTTCCAGCTTGTCCCAAGTGTCGGCGGCGCGTTCGCGCGCCACGCCGACGCGGTTCTCGACGGCGTCGCGCACGGCATCGGCGCGGCCGCCGGCGAACTTGCGTGCGGTCTGCTCGAACGACAGGCCTTCCTTCACCAGCGCTTCGAACAGCTTGGTGCCTTCGGCTTGGGCGCGGCCGAAAGCGCCGACGCCGGCCAGCCAGATCTGCTGCGCCGATTCGCTGAGCTTGCCCGGCAGTTGCTCGGCGTGGGCCTGCGCGCCGGCATTGCCAGTGGACTTCTTCTTGGAGGCTTTCTTGAACTTGGCCATGGCTCTCTCGCGCGCAGTGGGTAGTGCGATCCAGTCTGGTCGCGGTGTCTAGAGCATTCACACCAAGCCGTCACGCGCCTTTGTAGGAGCGGTTTCAGCCGCGAGCTTTTCGGCAAGCGCAAGCCATACTGGAAGAGCTCGCGGCTAAAGCCGCTCCCACAAAGCCGCTCCTACAAAGCCGCTCCTACAAAAAAGCCGCGTCTGCAAAAGAGCAGACTAGCGCGCGCGGCGTTTGGCCCGTTGCGCAGCGACCACTTGGTCGACGTCGTCCAGCGCCCGGCGCAGCCTGGCGGTGGTTTCGGTCATGCGCGGCGGCACGTCCAGGCCGTCGAGGATCGAGCGGCGCGGGTCGTCGAGGATCTCGTCGCGCAGGCGGATGCCGTGCGCGGCCAGCAGCGGGCGCAGCGTGTCGGCGCGCTTGCGCAGGTCGGCAAGCGTGTTGCGATAGGCGAGCTGGCAGACACGGTGGCGCGAGGAGAAACTGAAAAGATTGGTGAAGAACAGCTCGCCGTCGTCGGCATTGGGCTCGAACACCAACTGATCGACGTTCGGATACTGTTGCGCGTATTTGGCCAGCCCGATTTCCATCCGCGACTGCAGCATGGTGCGGAAGGTTTGCGACAGCACGGCAGGCAGACCGCCGCCGGCCAGACCCAGGGGGTCGCGTTCGGCACCGCGCTGAGGCGTCGCGCTGTTGTCGAACGGCACCAGCGGATTGATGCCCAGCAGCAGATCGACGCCGCGTTCCAGCACGACAGACGCATGCATCGTGCGGCGCAAGGCGCCATCGACGAAATGACGGTTGCGCACCTGCACCGGCGGATACAGGCCGGGCAGGGCGGCGCTGGCCTGGATGGCGCGCGAGATCGGCACGTCGTCCCAGCCGGGTCCGCCGAAACGCACGGCCTCGCCGCTGTCCAGGTCCACGGCCACTACGTACAGCGGGCGGCCCAGTTCGCGGAAATCGTTGCTGCGGCCGCGGCGTTCGAAGACTTCGCGCAGGAAGCGCTCGACCTCGCGATTGTCGAACAAGCCGGTAGGCACCAATCCGCCGAAGCGGGTGATCAGGTCGGCCCAGCGCGCTTCGCCCGGCGAAAACAACAGCTCGCGCCACCATTCGGCCACCAGCCGGGGCAGGTTGGAAGCGCGGCGCACGTATTCCAGGATCGCCGGGCGCAGGAAGGTTTCCGGCCGGAATTCCACATCGTCGCTGGTGCCGGTGATGAATATCCGGCACATCTCCGCCGTGCTCATGCGGTTGGCCAGGCCGGCGGCGAGGAAGGCGCCGGAGCTGACGCCGACGTAGCAATCCAGTCGCGTCAGATCGAGGCCGTCGAGCGCTTCGTCGAGCGCACGCAGGGCGCCGAGTTCGTACATGCCGCCGATCGGGCCGCCGCCGGCGATCGCCAGGCCGATTTTCGGCGGTTGCGAGCCCGATCGCGCCTTGGCGGAAGTCTGGGGCCGGTTGCGGGCCTGGTGGAGTAGCAGCATCGACGGTCGCGCGGCGGAAGTGCGGCGAGTGTAGCCGATCGCTATCGGTGGACGGTGGGCGGCGGCTCTGCACTTTGAAGCGCCCGCGCGTCACTCCAGTTCTGTCATCCCGAACGCAGTGAGGGATCCGCTTTCACTCTCGTGCGGGGCCGGCCATGCCGGAGATCCCTCGCTGCGCTCGGGATGACAGAACCGGGCATTGCTCGTGTACGCGCATCGCCCGCAAGCCGCCGCGCGCATCCGCTAAAGTTGCGCCCATGCCCCGGCCACGCTCCATCGTCCCGCGCCTGCAGCGCCGACTGGCCTGCCACCAAGCGCTTTACGATCCGCGCCGCGAACCGCGCAACCGTTCGCGCTGGCTGCCGGAGTTGCAACGCTGGCAGGCGCGGCGGCTGGAGGCCAGCTTCGCCGAATTCCTGGACGATCCGCGCAGCGCGCCGGCTGCGCGTTTCTTCCTGACCGACGTGTATGGCGACCACGATTTCAGCCGCCGCGACGCCGATATCGCGAAAGTCCTGCCGATGATGCAGCGCCTGCTGCCCGAAGCGCTGCTGCGCACGGTCGCCGACGGCATCGAACTCGGCGCCCTGACCCACGCCTTCGATCTACGCCTGGCCGAAGCGCTGGAACGACTGGCGCCGACGCGCAAACGGCTGGACGAGACTTTGTACGCTCGCGCCTACCGCGAAGTGGGTTTGCCGCGGCTGCGCGAGCGGCAGATCGGCCTGATCGTGCAGGTGGGTCAGGGATTGGCGGGTGCGTTGCGGATGCCCGGCGTGGCGACCCTGCTCAAGCTGTCCCGGGGGCCCGCCAAAGCGGCCGGGCTAGGCCAACTGCAGGGCTTCCTGGAGCGCGGTTTCGAGGCTTTCGCGGCGCTCGGCGACGCCGACGCCTTCCTGGCGCGGATCGGCCGCAACGAGCGTGAGGTGGCGCGACGGCTTTTCGCGGGCCATGAGCGGCCCTTCGGCGCGGCGTAGCCCGACGACTTTTTGTGGGAGCGGCTTCAGCCGCGAGCTCTTTAGGCACAAGCGCGGCGGGTTGCGGAAAAGAGCTCGCGGCTGAAGCCGCTCCCACAAAACCGCTCCTACAAAGCCGCTCCTACAAAAAAGCCGGGGTTACTTGAAGCGTTCTTCCAGCACCCGGCGGATCTCGGCCTCGATCGGCCCCTTCAACGCCGACAGTAGGAAGCCGAGCTCGGCGCTGACCCGCAATTGCTTGGGCTGCAGCGCGATTTTGCCGTCGACACCGGAGCGGTTGAAGTTGAGCGTGTCGTCGTCCCACTCGTAATCGATGCCGAAGCGTTCGGCCAGTTTCTTGGCGACTTCCTCGACCGCCTTGCGCGCCTTGGGCAGCGGCAACGAGTGCGGATGGCGGATATCGATACTGGGCATACAGCGGCTCCGGACAGGCTTTGCCGGCATTGTGGGGCCTGCTTCTGCGCGATCCAAGCGCGCGGCCATGTAAGATTGCCCGGCGTGAACGACCTGAAACTGCGATTCCCGAGCCACGACCACCCCGACATCCCGATCGGCATGGGCGTGCATGGCATAGGCCGCGATCCCTACCACGATCGCGCCATCGACGTCGTCGATTCGGCGCAGGATGCGTTGGTCCAATTCTGCGTCGATCGCCGCGGCGTGTGGTTGGCGGTGGCCGATGGCATCCGCGGCGTCCACGTGAACGGCCGCCCGGTATTGCGCATGACCATGCTGCGCCTGGGCGACAGCGTGCATGTCGAAGGCATCGAAATGGTGCTGGCCGGCACGGGCGTGACCGAAGGCCTGCCGCGCGAACTGGCCAATGCGCCTGCCGACGGCAACGGCAACCTGCGTACCGTGCTGCGCGGCGTCGGCGGCCAGTACCACGGCCGCTGCTTCACGCTGGAGCGGCCGCGGGTGGTTGGGCGGCTGGAACAATCCGATATACGCATCGACGATCCGGCTTTCGCCGATCGCCATGCGCGGATCGAGTTGCACGGCGAGCAGGTGGTTCTGCGCGATCTGGGCTCGTACGAGGGTAGCGTGGTCAACGGCGAGCGGATTCGCGACGCGGTGCTGTCGCCAGGCGACCAGATCGTGTTCGACGCCCATCATCGCTTCGTAGTCGAAGCGCCGGCGCGCACCACGGCCGCCGCGCAGGCGGCAGCGGCCCAGGAGCGGCTGCTCGATGCGGACGCGCCCGGCGAAGCGCGCCGCATTCCGGCCGGTTCGCCATGGCGCCTGCCTTGGCTGTTGCTGGCCGCGGCCTTCTTGGCCGCGGCGTTGGCCGCGCTGTTCTGGTTCGGCGCGAAGTAGTCCCCGGGCCGGCTCTGTAGAGCGGAGCGTGCTCCGCTGCTTTATAGGTGCGAATTCATTCGCACGCTTTCCATCGGAAAATCAAAAGCGTGCGAATGAATTCGCACCTGCGGGATCACTAGCCGAAGCAGCGGAGCACGCTCCGCTCTACAAAGCCAGGCAAGGCTCCCGGGCTGGAAATAGTTCCAGCCGAAACCGTCGGCGCGCGTGCTGCACTGCGGCATACTAGGGTGTCCTCCCACGGAACCCCGCAATGCCACGTGCCTTCAATTTCAGTGCCGGTCCCGCCACGCTGCCCGAACCGGTGCTACGCCAAGCCCAGGATGAAATGCTCGACTGGCACGGCGTCGGCGCCTCGATCGTCGAGTTGAGCCATCGCGGGCCCGAGTTCATGAGCGTCGCGGCCGAAGCCGAAGCCGACCTGCGCAAACTCGTGGGCATACCGGACGATTATGCGGTGCTGTTCACGCAGGGCGGGGCGACCACGCAACAGGCGCTGATCGCGCTCAACTTCGCCGCCCCGGGCCAAGCCGCCGATTACGTGATCAGCGGCCATTGGGGCAAGACAGCGATTAAACAGGTCAAGCCTTACGTGGATGCGCGGATCGCCGCCAGCAGCGAAGCAGACGGTTTCCGCACGATTCCCGATACGGCGACCTGGCAGTTGTCCGCCGACGCCGCTTACGTGCACATCACGGCCAACGAGACCATCCACGGCGTCGAATTCCGCGACACGCCCGACGTCGGTGCGGTGCCGCTGTTCGCCGATTTCAGTTCCAGCATCGCTTCCGAGCCGGTCGATGTGTCCAAATACGGCCTGATCTATGCCGGCGCGCAGAAGAACCTCGGCCCGGTGGGCATCAGTGTGGTGATCCTGCGCCGCGACCTGCTGGAACGCGCCGGCCAGCCGCGCGCCGATATCTTCGATTACCGCTCGCACCTCAAAGGCGAGTCGATGCTCAACACGCCGCCGACCTGGAATTGGTATCTGGCCGGGCTGGTGTTCAAGTGGATGCTCGCCGAAGGCGGCGCGCAGGAATTCGCTCGACGCAATGCGCGCAAATCGGCCTTGCTGTATTCGACCATCGACGGCTCCGGCGGCTTCTACCGCAACGAAGTTGATCCGGCCGTGCGCTCGCGCATGAACGTTCCGTTCTTCCTGCGCGACGAAGCGCTGGAAAAACCGTTCCTGAAAGAAGCTTCGGACGCCGGGCTCATTTCGTTGAAGGGCCATCGCGCGCTCGGCGGCATGCGCGCTTCCATCTACAACGCGATGCCGGAAGAGGGTGTGCAGGCGCTCGCGGATTTCATGAAGGACTTCCAGAAACGTCATGGCTAAGCGCAAAACACCCAACGCCGGTAAGGCCAAGCCGCCGGCCAAGAAGACCGTCATCAAGAAGCCGGCGGCGGGCAAGCGCGCGCCGGAACCGGCGGCACCGGAAAAGCCGGACCTGCTGCAGGTCCGCGCGCAGATCGACGGCCTCGACCGCCAGATCCAACAGCTGATCGCCGAGCGCGCGCAATGGGCGCATCAAGTCGGCAAGGCCAAGGGCAAACTGGCGGCGGCGGTGGATTACTACCGGCCCGAGCGCGAAGCGCAGGTGTTGCGTCGCGTGGTCGACCGCAACGAGGGTCCGCTCGGCGACGAAACGCTGGTGCGCCTGTTCCGCGAAATCATGTCGGCATGCCTCGCCCAACAGGAGCCGTTGAAAGTCGGTTATCTGGGCCCGGAAGGCACCTTCTCGCAGCAGGCGGTGCACAAGCATTTCGGCCATTCCGCCAAAGGCCTGCCGTTGGCGAGCATCGAAGAAGTGTTCCAGGAAGTGGCCGCCAAGCACGCCGACTTCGGCGTGGTGCCGGTGGAGAATTCGGGGCAAGGCACGATCCAGTCGACGCTGGACATGTTCCTCACTTCGCCGCTGCGGATCTGCGGCGAAGTCGAGTTGCGCGTGCATCAGCACCTGCTGTCGCGGACCGGCCGCCTGGAGGACGTCGAACGCGTCTACTCGCATCCGATGTCGCTGGCGCAATGCAGCGGCTGGCTGCGCCAGAACCTGCCCGGCGCGGAAAAGATCCCGGTATCGAGCAATGCCGAAGCCGCACGCCGCGCGCGCAACGCCGACGACGCCGCCGCGATCGCCGGCGAGACCGCAGCGCACGTCTACGGTTTGAAGACCATCGCCGGTCCGATCGAGGACCGCTCCGACAACACCACGCGCTTCCTCGTGCTCGGACGCGAATCTTTCCCGCCGTCGGGGCACGACCGCACATCGCTGCTGGTATTCATCCGCGATCGGCCCGGTGCGCTGTACGGCGTGCTCGAACCGTTGGCGCGGCGCGGCATCAGCATGAACCGGATCGAATCGCGGCCGGCGCACGGCGGTTTGTGGCAGTACGCGTTCTTCATCGATGTCGCCGGGCACGTCGACGAATCGCCGCTGCGCGACGCGCTGGCCGAAGTGGGCGAGAGCGCGGGCGACGTGCGCGTGCTGGGCTCGTATCCGGTCGCCGTGCTGTGAACCCAGGCGGTATCGATTTCGAACGGCTGACCAGCGACGGCATCCGCCGCTTGCGCGCTTACGATCCGGGCCACGATCTGATCGCGCTGCGGCAACGCTTCGGCGCCGATCGGCTGGTGGAATTGGGGTCCAACGAAAACCCGTACGGCCCCAGCCCGCGCGTGCGCGAAGCGGTTCTCGCCGCGCTCGCGGACATCCACCGCTATCCCGACCCGCTCGGCAGCGGACTCAAGCGCGCGCTGGCCGCGAAACACGGCGTGACGCTGCCGCAATTGCTGCTGGGCAACGGTTCGCACGAACTGCTGATGCAGTTCGCGCAGGTGTTCGCCGGGCTGGATTCGTCGATAGTCGCTTCGCAATACGGCTTCGCGGTGTACGCGCTCGCCGCGCAGGCGTCGGGCGCCCGTTTCGTCGCGGCGCCGGCTTTCCCGCGCGGGCACGCGATGCCGCACGGACACGATCTGGATGCCATCGCCACGGCGATCGAACCTGCGACGCGGCTGGTCTATCTGGCCAACCCGAACAATCCGACCGGCACCTGGTTCGGTGCGCCGGCATTGGCGGCCTTCATGGCGAAAGTGCCCGGCGACGTGCTTGTGGTCGTCGATGAAGCCTATGCCGAACTCGCCGATGCGCCCGATTACGCTTCGGCGATCTCGCTGCTCGCGCGCTATCCGAATCTCGTCGTGACGCGCACCTTCAGCAAGGCCTACGCGCTGGCTGCGCTGCGGATCGGGTATGCCGTCGCGCATCCGGCGCTGATCGCGGTGATGGAACGGGTGCGCGAGAGCTTCAACGTCAACGCGCTCGGGCTCGCGGCGGCGGAAGCGGCATTGGCCGATGAAGAACATCTGCGCTTGGGTTGCGCAGGCAATCTTGAGCGACGCGAAGCTCTCGCCCGCGATTTACGCGAGCGGGGCTATGCCGTGTATCCGTCGCAGACCAATTTTCTGCTGACCGAGTTCGGCCCGCGGAGCGTCGCGCTCGAAAGCGGACTGGTGGCGCGTGGCGTGGTGCTCAGGCCGATGGTGGGTTACGGGCTGCCGGAATGCCTGCGCATCACCGTCGGCGACGCCGCGGAGAACGCACGGCTGCTGCAGGCGATCGACGAGGTGCGGCATGAGCATTGACTGGATCGCCGGATCCGGCGCCGCATTGCACGGCGAGATGGATATTTCGGGCGATAAGTCGATATCGCACCGCGCGATCATGTTTGCCGCGGTCGCCGATGGCGTTTCGCGCATCGACGGATTCCTGGAGGGCGAAGACACGCGCGCCACGGCCGCTGTTTTCGGGCAGATGGGCGTGCGCATCGAGGCGCCCTCGGACGGCGTACGCATCGTCCACGGCGTCGGCCTCGACGGCCTGCGCGAGCCGAGCGCGCCGCTGGATTGCGGCAATGCCGGCACCGCTATGCGCCTGCTGGCCGGTTTGCTGTGCGGACAGGATTTCGATTGCGAATTGATCGGAGACGCCTCGCTTTCCAAACGGCCGATGCGGCGCGTCATGGATCCGCTGATGCGCATGGGCGCGCAGGTCGAGGCCGCGAACGGCGGTTTGCCGCCCTTGCGCATCCGTGGCGGCCGCGCTTTGCGAGGCATCGACTACACGACCGAAGTCGCCAGCGCGCAGGTCAAATCCGCCGTGCTGTTGGCCGGTTTGCGCGCGCACGGCGAGACCGTCGTGCGAGAGGCGCAACCTACCCGCGATTACAGCGAACGTATGCTTGCGGCGTTCGGCTGGCCGATCGAATTTTCGCCCGGCATTGCCAGGCTGAGCGGCGGCCATCGCCTGCGGGCTTCGGACATCGCGGTGCCGGCCGATTTTTCGTCTGCGGCCTTCTTCATCGTCGCCGCGACGCTAGTGCCGGGTTCGGAGCTGGTGCTGAAGAACATCGGACTCAACCCGCGCCGCACCGGACTGCTGCATGTGCTGCGCGCGATGGGCGCCGACATCGCGGAAGAGCGCCGCAACGAGCGCGGCGGAGAGCCGGTAGCCGATCTGCGAGTGCGTCATGCGCGATTGCGCGGCATCGATGTGCCGCTGGAGCACGTCGCGGACATGATCGACGAATTCCCGGCGCTGTTCGTGGCGGCGGCTTGCGCGCAAGGCATAACCCGGGTCCGCGGTGCGGCCGAGCTGCGGGTGAAGGAATCCGATCGGCTGGCGACGATGGCGGCGGGCCTGGCCGAGCTTGGCATACGCGTGGACGAAACCGCAGACGGCGCCGACATCTACGGCGGGACCCTGCGTGGCGGGAGTGTCGAAAGTCATGGCGACCATCGCATCGCGATGGCGTTCGCGGTCGCAGCGCAAATGAGTCGGGGGCGCATACGCATTGCCGATGTCGGCAATGTGGCGACATCCTTTCCCGATTTCGACGCATGCGCGAACGCGGTGGGGCTGCAGGTAGGCCGAGCGACCTAACTTGAGCAATACGCTGCGTTGTTTATACTCGGCCTTTCGTTAACGGCTTCGAATCGACAAGAACGCGTTGCGCTAAGGGGGGCGCAATGCCGGGTCCCTATGCTCCGCCGTTCGGGCGCCGCTGGCGGACATGAGCGCTCGCTGCAGTCAAGGACAGGTAAGTGGTACGTGTAAATGTGATCGGCTGGGACAATGGAGTCGGCTTAGCACGTGACATGCGCCTGCTGGCCGACGTATTGAGCGACGCCGGCTTCGCGGTCACTTTGACTTCGCTGCGGCGCGGCAAGCTGCGCAAATGGTTCGGCCCGCAGTTAGTGCGCCTGCGTTTGCAGTGGTACCGCCTGAGCGGCCGCTTCGATGAGCGTCGCTACGACATCAACCTGATGCTCGAACACGTGCGTCCGGAATTCTTGCCGTTCGCGCGGCGCAACCTGTTGGTGCCGAATCCGGAATGGTTCGATGCGCGCGATGCGCGCCACGTCGACGCCATCGATTTGGCGCTGACCAAGACCCGGCACGGCACGCGCGCCTTCACGGCGCTGGGCGTGCCGACCCGCTACGTAGGTTTCACCAGCGTCGACCGGCGCCGCGAAGGCGTGCAGAAAGAGATGGCGTTCTTCCATCTCGCCGGCCGCAGCGCGCGCAAAGGCACGCGCAGGCTGATCGAACTATGGCGACGCCATCCGGACTGGCCGCCTCTGACCATTCTGCAGCATCCGTCCGAAGCGCAGTTGCAGGAGAAGGTCGACAATATCGACCATCGCGTGGATTACCTCACGGACGACGAACTGGCGGACCTGCAGAACGCTCACATGTTCCACCTGTGCCCTTCCGAGACGGAGGGTTTCGGGCACTACATCGCCGAGGCGATGAGTGCGGGTGCGGTGACCGTCACGCTGGATGCCGAACCGATGAACGAACTGGTGCAGCCCGAGCGCGGCATGCTGGTGCGGGCCATGCCTTCTGGCAGGCAGAACCTTGCGGTCACTTTCGATTTCGACGATGCCGCGATGGAGTCGACGATCGAAGCCCTGCGCGGCATGGATATCTCGCAACTGGTCGCGATGGGCCGCAGCGCGCGCGTCTGGTTCGAGGACAACGACAAATCGTTCCGCGTGGCGGTGGTCGCCGCACTGCGCGGCCTCGATTGAGCGGCGTCGCGATGACCTCCATCTCTATTCCCCTATCGGACGACTCGGTTCATTTCCGGCTCAAATCCGCGGCGCTGGTGGCGCTTTCTTTCCACGCCTTCTTTGCGATGACCGATTTCGGCGGCCAGTGGAAGCCCGAGTACGGGGCGTTCATGGCGACGCTGCTGATGCTGTTCGCCGGCCTTTCCGCGTGGCGCGAGTTGGCACGGCTGCCGGTCGCGTGGCTGCTGGGCTTCTTCGTCTTTTTCGTGATCGGGCATGCCGGCTATGCGACGGCCGTTTTTCCTTCGATCAGCTATTCCAAGCAGCTGAGCGCGGCTTCCGAATTGGTCCGGTTGGGCGTATTCAGTTGCGTGATCGGATGGTGGCTGTCGCTCATGCCGCGCGCAATCCCGGTGCTGTTCGGTCTGATGATCGCCGGCTTGCTGACGGCGGTACTGGCCTATATGCCGTGGGCGAACATGCCGCAGATATGGGACGGCCAACTGCGCCCGAAATTGGGCATGCCCGAAAACCTGGCAGGGCAGCTCGCTGCGCTGGGCGGATGGCTGGCCCTATGCCTGTTGCTGAAATCGTGGAACGCGCATGGACGTTTCCACCGGCGACGCGGGTTGATGGCGATGTGCCTGCTGGCCTATGTCGGCAGCTTCTGCGCGCTGCTGTTTTCGCAATCGCGCGGCGCGTGGCTGGCTTTCGTCGCCACTTTGCCGGTGGTCGCGCTGAGCGTCTGGTACACGAGCAAGCGCGAGGACGGCGGCGCTGTGCCTTGGCCGCCTTTGATCGGCGTGGCTGCGGTTTCGCTGCTGTTGGTGCTGGGCGCGCGCGATATCGTCGCGCAGCGATTCGCGGGTGCGGAGCAATTGCTGCCGCAAGTATCGGATGCGCCGCAACGAGGCGAGTCCGAGGCGTCCTTGGGCGAACGTTCCGGGCCGACACACAAGAATGCGAAGCACGGCCCCAACGCTGGCCCGCAAACGTCCAAGAACGTCCACTCGGCCAAGGTGAACAACCACGCCATCAGCGTGCGGATGTCGCTGTACGAATTCGGGCTGGAGCGCTGGCGGGAGCGGCCGCTGCTCGGTTGGGGTTTACGTAGCACGTCTGCGCTGATCGCCGGGTCCGGATTGCGCCTGGACGGCCAACGCCATGCCCACCTGCACAGCGCCTACATCGATGCTCTGGTGGGCATGGGGGCGATCGGCGTCTGCCTGCTGGGCTTGTTCGTGGTGTTGCTGGCTGGCGAACTGGTGGGCGCGTGGCGGTACGGCGTCGTGTCGAACGCGGGCTTCTTGATGGTGGCCGGCTGCATCGGCATCGTGCTGATCGCAAACGGCTTCGACTCTCTGCTCTGGCGCTACGACTATTCGCGGGCCCCGCTGGAGATCGTGTTCGGTTGCTGCGTGGCGTACGGCCTGATCAGGCGGAGGCAAGCGGATGCCGCCCGTTGAAACGGGCGGCATCCTCGGTCGGCATCGCCTGGGTTGACGCTCAGTTTTTCGGCAACACGAAATCGATCGGCACGTTGACGCTGCTGGGTACGGCCCTGCCGTCGCGGCGGGCCGGCGAGAAGCGCCATTTGCGTACGGCATTCATCGCCGCGCGATCCAATTCGGGCGTGCCGCTGCGCTGCACGAAGTCGACATTGGTGGCGCTACCGTCTGCGGCCACGTCCACCCGCAGCAGCACGCGACCGCTCTGACCGCGGCGCTGCGCATCGCGCGGGTAGTCCGGTTGGGGGTTCGCGCCGGCTATCGGCTTAGGCTCGATAGTGCGCGGGGCGACCGGCTTGGCGGGTTTACGCGGTTTGGCTGTTTCGGCGGCTTCCTTTTTGCGCGCTTCGGCAGCGGCTTTCTCGGCCTCCGCGGCGGCTGTGGCCGGTTCTTCGGCGACCGCGCCGGGCGCGGGTTCCGGGACTTCCTGCACGCCGCGCTGGCCGAACCACCACCAGCCCAGCAGCAGTAAGGCGACCACCAGCAATAGCCACAGCATCGCGTTGTTGCGTTTGCGGGGTATGGCGTCGTTGTTATCGTTGCGATTGCGGCCCGGATCGTCGGGATTCTTCGGAATCTCGTTCATCGCTCATGCTCCCTCGCCGTCATACGACGGGGCGAGTCTTGCATGCGGCTTTGTAGATGCCCCGTGAGCGACCGATAACGGTTCTTTCACATGGACCGGATCGAAGCGGCCTGTTCATGCCGCTTTTTTCACGCAGCGAAGACGCCGTCAGCGCCGCATCGAGAATTCGATCGGCACCACGACACTGCCCGGCACGGGCTGACCGTCGACTTGTCCGGGCCGGAATCGCCAACGGCGTACGGCATCCAGTGCGGCGCGATCCAATTCGCGCGTGCCGCTGCCTTCGACCACGGCCACGGCCGTCGGCACGCCGTCTGCGCCCACGTCTGCGCGGACGCGGACGATACCGCCCAAGCCCCGGCGCGCGGCCTGGGCCGGGTAGCGGGGCGTGGGCATTTCGATCGGCACGGGCGAGGGGCCCGAAGCCATCGCGCCGGTGCGGGGCACCGGCGGCGGTGCGGGTGCCGACGGAGGCGGGGTGGGCGCCCGTTCCACGATTCTCGGCGTTTCCGACGGCGCAGTGTCCGCAGCGGCGGCGGGTGCAGGGCGGCTGCCGCCCTGATCGGCCGGCAATGGCGCGGGCAACGGCTCGTACTCCTCGCTGCCGCCGGGGCTGGCGATGGGCGCAGCGCGGAAGAAATCATGTTGGCGCTTGCCCGACCACAACAGCAAGAACAGCAGCAGGCCGGCCGCGAATGCGGCGCCGATCAACAGCCAGGTACGAAGCGAAAGCCGCCAGAACGGCGTCTGCGCGCCCTTTCCTGGAGTCGCCGGCGGCGGTGTAGATGTGCTCATCGATGCGGACTAACGGGCGGGGGTGACGGCATTTTTGCACACCGCCGCAGGCCCGGTTGTTCATGGAACGGCGCAACACGCGATAATCTGCGGTTCCACGACTCCGTTGCGCCATCCGATGCTCGATCCCCAACTGCTACGCCATCAGCCCGCCGAACTGGCCACGCGCCTGCGCGAAACCCGCGGTTTCGAGCTGGACCCCACCGATCTTGAGCACTTGGAAAGCGAACGTAAGCGGATTCAGGTCCGCACCCAGGAGCTGCAGAACTTGCGCAATACGAAGTCTAAGGAGATTGGCCAGCTAATGGGCCGCGTGGCGCGTTTCAATGCTGAAGGAGAGCTTGACCAAGCGGATTTCTTTATGCGGCAAGCCGAGGCGTTCAAGGTCGAAGTCGCTGGTTTCGGCGACGAGCTCAAGGCCAGCGAGGTGCGGCTGGAATCGATCCGCGACGAGATCGAGGCGATCGCGCTGGGTCTGCCGAATCTGCCCGACGCCAGCGTTCCGGCGGGCTACGACGAAAACGACAATGTCGAACAGCATCGCTGGGGCAAGCCGCGCAGTTTCGATTTCGCGGTGAAGGACCACGTAGAACTCGGTGCGCGCAACGGTTGGCTCGACGGCGACACCGCGGCCAAGCTGAGCGGCGCGCGCTTCACCGTGCTGCGCGGGCAGTTGGCGCGCCTGCATCGTGCACTGGCGCAGTTCATGCTGGATCTGCATGCCGGCGAACACGATTACCTGGAAACCAATGTGCCGCTGCTGGTCAACGCTGAGTCGATGCGTGGTACCGGGCAGTTGCCGAAGTTCGAAGAAGATCTGTTCTTCACCATGAAGCCATACGACGAATTCGGCGGTCGTATTCTTGCGGATAAGGATAGGATCGAAGCCCTTATTTGGGCGTGCAAACAAGTCGACGACCCGATGAGCGTCGTCAACGATCCCAGCGGGAAAGACGGACTGGCATTGATGGGGGCGTATGGCGCGCTGCATGAGATCATCGAAAAGGATCAGAAAGATAAGTATCTAATTCCTACTTCAGAAGTCCCTCTTACCAATATAGTCCGCGACGAGATCCTCGACGAGACCGCATTGCCGCTGCGCATGACCGCGCATTCGATGTGCTTCCGCGCCGAAGCCGGCAGCCACGGCCGCGATACGCGCGGCATGATCCGACAGCATCAGTTCGAGAAGGTCGAACTGGTGTCGATCGCCAAACCCGACGAAAGCGACGCCGAGCACGAGCGCATGACGCGCTGCGCCGAGGTCGTGCTCGAAAGATTGGGATTGCCGTACCGCCGCGTGCTGCTGTGCAGCGGCGACATGGGCTTCGCCGCCCGCAAGACCTACGACCTTGAAGTCTGGCTGCCGTCGCAGGAGACCTACCGCGAGATTTCCTCGTGCTCCAACTGCGGCGATTTCCAAGCGCGGCGCATGCAGGCGCGCTGGCGCAACAGCGCCACCGGCAAGCCGGAGCTGGTGCATACGCTCAACGGATCCGGCGTCGCCGTCGGCCGCGCTTTGATCGCGGTGATGGAGAACTATCAGAACGCGGATGGGTCGATCGATATTCCCGAAGCCCTTCGCCCGTACATGGGCGGAGCGGAACGGGTCGCCTGACCGGGTTGGCCGGCGCTCCAAAGCCGTCATTTCCGCGAAGGCGGGAATGACGGCTCAAAGAAGAACGGCTGCAAACAATCAAGCAGCTTTGGATAACGGCACCGGAATCGCCGCATGCGCAGCCGCCAGTGCATCCGCGCGATGCTGCGGCGACAGGCCGACGCCTTCGGCGCGAACGAATTCCACGTCCTTGATGCCGATGAAACCGAACAGGTAGCGCAGATACGGCTCCTGGAAATCGCTCGGCGCATTGTCGCCATGCGCGCTGCCGCGTCCGGTGGCGATGATCACGCGCTTGCCGCCGGCCAGGCCTTCGGCGCCCTTTTCGGTGTAGCGGAAGGTCTTGCCGCGCACGGTGATGCGGTCGATCCAGGCCTTGAGCGTCGACGGAATCGCGAAGTTGTACATCGGCGCGCCGATCACCACCGTATCGGCGTCCAGGAACTGCTGCACCATCGCGTCTTCCTTCTCGTTGCAGATGGCGTCGGTGCGGGCCAGGGTGCGGCCGGTCAGGTGGGGGATGGGATTGGCGTCCAGATCCATGTATTCGACGGTCAGCCCGGGCACGGTCTCCTGCCAGCGGGCGACGATGGCGGCGCTGAGCTCGCGGGTGACGGAATCGGCGCCCAGGGCGCTGGAATCGAGGTGCAGCAGCTTCATAGCGGGTCTCCGGTGGCGGCAGGGCGCCGCGGTCTGGGACAAACTATGGGTTGTTGCTTTAGTAGGATAAAGGTGGTCAAATATCCCGTAGCGTTCTGAGGATGGAATTATCGCCATGCAGGATCTCAACGACCTTTACTACTTTTCCGCCGTCGTCGACCACGGCGGTTTCGCCGCCGCCGAACGTGCGCTGGGCATTCCCAAGTCGCGCCTGAGCCGGCGCATCAGCCAGCTCGAAAACGATCTGGGCGTGCGCTTGTTGCAGCGTTCGACGCGCCGTTTCGCGGTGACCGATGTCGGCCAGAGCGTGCATCGCCACGCGCAATCGATGCTGGCCGAAGCCCAAGCCGCGCGCGAAGTCGTCGACCGGCTCAGCGCCGAGCCGCGCGGCGTGGTTCGCGTCAGCGTGCCGGTCGGTTTGGCGCAGCAGCAGATGCCGGCACTGCTGCCGGAATTCCTGGCCAAATTTCCGCAGGTGCGCGTGCAGTTGCACGTGAGCAACCGGCGCGTGGATGTGATCAACGAAGGCTTCGACGTCGCCGTGCGCGTGCGTTCCAAGTTGGACGACGACGGCAGCCTGGTGATGCGCAGTTTCGGCCAGATCCAGGAATTGCTGGTCGCCAGTCCGAAATATTTGGATCGCGCCGGCCGCCCGAACACGCCCGAAGAGCTGCACGACCACGTCACTCTGACCATGAACGAGGACGAGGCGCGCCAGCGCTGGGAGCTGCAGGGCCGCGATGGCGAGGTTCGCAAGATCGACCTCAAGCCGCGCGTCTCCGGCTTCGATTTCCCGATGCTGATGGCGCTGGCCAAGGGCGGCCTGGGCATCACCATGCTGCCCGAAACCCTGTGCGCCGAAGCGGTGCGCAAGGGCGAGCTGGAAGTGGTGTTGCCGGAATGGCGCTTGCCGCAGGGCATCGCCCACGCCGTCTTCGCCTCGCGCCGCGGCCTGCTGCCGGCGGTGCGCGTCTTCATCGACTTCCTGGCCGAAAAACTGCCGCCGCTGATCGAATCCTCGCGCCTGGATTGCCAGAACTGCCAGAAGGGCAAACCGGCGGAGAAGGGCGGCAAACCCGGCAAGCGCAGCGCCGACGAAGCGGCGCATGCGACAATCGCCTGAGCGGGGCAGGGTTTCGTTTCCGCTATAAAATCAAAACCGGCCGCGCAATGCGGCCGGTGCGCTAAGTGAAGCAACCGGAGAGGTGGCCGAGCGGTTTAAGGCACCGGTCTTGAAAACCGGCGATGGGTCAAACCATCCGTGGGTTCGAATCCCACCCTCTCCGCCATTTCTGTTCCCGTGCGGCAGCGTGCTGCCAGCAAGTCACTTCCGTACGACCGGAGGGGGTTCCCATCCTCCTTCTAGGAATTCTTCGCGCGGCGCGTACATGCGCAGCAATAGCGTGAATGGCGCCTTGGCGACAGGCAGCCAGTTGTTTTCCTTGTCCGCGCCCGGCGAATCGGTTTGGATGTATAGGTCGAGCGAGCCGTCGGCATTGGCGACGAGCTTATCGCGGTCGCCGATGGCTTGGCGTTTGATCGCGTTTGGGATGAAGTAACCGTCGGCGTCGTAAGCCGTGACTGACCAGAACGCGTCTACCGGCGGCCACTTGTCCTTGTCGAAGTGCAGCACGTAATCGTGATTGCCATCGAGGGGGCGGTCTTCGTTGTCGTTGGAGAGTGAGGGATAGACGGCGTCCTGCGGCAAATTCAGGCCCAGGCCAAAATTGGCGACGGCCGCGCGGTACAGATAGTCCGTGCCGTAGGTGCCGCCACTCAGGCTGTAAACCCAACCCTTGCCGCCTTTGCCGGCGGCCTTATTCCCTTCGGCCACTACCGATGCCTTGCCGTCGGCATGGCCGCGCTCGAACGCCGCGCGAATCCTCTCCGGAAGCTTGCCCAGGTCGAAACTTTCGCCGACCGTGAAGCCGGTGCGCTCGAGGCGATGCACGATCGGGTAGTCGACCTGGTTGGGCGGGTTGTCCTTCAGCAGTTCGGCGAACTGGCCGTAGTAGGTCGCCGCATCCATCTGCTCCACTGCCTTCGGCGGATCGGCTTTCATGTCGATGCTGGGGTCGACCGTGCCTTTGGGCGGCGTGTAATCGCCCTTGCCCCAGGCCGACAGCGGTCGCAGCTTGTAGCCGGCCTGGATCTTGTGGACGTTGTCGTAGTCGGAAGGACCGTTGGTTTGGGTGCGGCCGATGATCCACACGTAGCGGGTGGGGCTACGGATCAGTTCGAGCCCGGCCGGCGCGTCGCCACGCCACTGCGGTCCGACCACCAGGAAATCGCGCGCCGTGCTCCTACCGGTAGTGCGCGTACCGGGCACGGCGAATACGTCCGACCACAAACTCAGCATCGGCAGCATGAAGTAACGGTCGGTCGCCGGCACCGACAACACTTGCGGCTCGGACTTCAGGTCGAGCGTTGCCGCTGAATACAGCGTATCCACATTGGTGCGGACGACGATCTTGTCGTCGGCATTGGGGTAGGCGAGCGCGTGATGGAACTGGTTGGGCGGGCCGAAAGTATCGCCCGGGATGGGCTCGGCGAAATTGCTCAGCTTTCGCAGGGTCGTGTACGTCAGCATCATCGGGTAGGCGTAGACATATGCGTCCTTGGCGATTGCGTACGCCTCTTGCTCGGACATATCCGCTGATGGAGCTGCGATGCTCGTGGCGTTCGGCTTGGCCTGGCCATGGGTTGCTGTATTCGCGGGCGACTGTTCGCGCGAACAACCGGCGATGGCAAGGATCAGCAAGGCAATTGCGAACGGGGTAGCTCTCGAGCGCATGATTTACTCCTAAGTTAGATCGACGATTGCTGAGGTTCCGTGCTTGAAAGCCGGCGATGGGTCAAACCCTCCGTGGGCTCGAATCCCACTTTCTCCGCCAAAGCCTATAGTCAGAGGGCGCCCGCAATCGGCGCGACCAAGGCGGCCTCGGCGGCGCACTTCGCAGCGTCCGAAGCGCTGGCGCGTTGAATCTCCGTTCGGGCCGCAGCGAGGTCGGCGAGAAAAGTTTCATCCGCATGCAGGCGCGCGACCGCGCCGGCGGCGACCGTGCGTCCGGCGACGATGTCGCTCTGCCAATGCGCGTTGCACACCAGACGGCTTTCGCCGAACGATCGCGCCCTCGCCAGCAACGCATCGGCGCGCTCGGGCGCCAGCTCCACGAGGATTAGGCCCCAGGTCCATCCGATCGACGTGTGTCCCGACGGGTAAGATCCGTCGTTGCGCAACGCCGCCTCATCGCTGGGCATGCACGTCGATTCCTTGTAATGGACGAACGGACGCTCGCGCTTGTAATGGTCCTTCGCGCGATACGTCGCCATGCCGGCGTCGACCATCGTGCGCTGCATGAGCAGATAGAGGCGCGGCGTGTCCGACTGCGTGATCGACTTGTCCAGCGCGCAGGCGAAGGCGCTGGGCGCATGCGGAAAATGCAGATCGGCATCCGCTGTCGCCAGCGTGCCGCGCGGACCGTTTCGCAAAGCCTGCGCTGCGGTGTGGATCGCTTCGTCCTGCGCGAACGCGGGCGAACCCGCGGCCGGCGGCGATGGCACCAAGGCCAGGCTGTCGGGCAGCGCGCGGCCCAGGTATCCGGCGGGAACGCCCGGCTTGAGTTCGGGCACCTTGGCGACAGTGGTTGGCGGCGCAAGATTTTTTTCGACGGCGCCGCCGGCGCACGCGGCCAAAGTCGCGGCGCACACGCAGGACGAAAACAGCAAGGCATGTTTCCTCATGATTTCTTGACCAGCGGCGGCGGGTAGTAGCTGCCATCGGCAACGCCACCTTTCGGTCCGTAGAAACGGAACGTCAGGCGATAGTCCTTGCCTGCCGGCGTGGGTAGCCAGTTCGGATCGGGAGCATCGGCGGGCTTCTCGGGTGCGAAGTACAACGTGAGCGAGCCGTCGGCGTTGTACTTGAGCCCCGACTCGCGATTGAGCAGGAAGCGATTCTTAGGATTGGGCAGCACACGCGCGAACACCGGATCGACCGCGATTACCGACCAGAAATAGTTCGCGTACTTGGGCGGCAGGTCGTCTTTCGGGAACGTCATCGTGTAGATATGGGTTCCGTTGAGTTGCGTGCCGGTGCCGTCGTCGCTGCTCTTGTAGTAGACGACTTCGTCCATCCGATTCGCCCAAATTCCGCCCATATTGACGAGCGTGCGGCCGAGCCAGTCGTCTCCGTAAGTACCGATCACGGCCGGGCGAACCCAGCCGTCCTTACGCTTGCCATGTCCGATCGTGGGCGAGGCCTTGCCCAGATCGGCCATCGCCTTTTCCCGAATCACCTTGTCGACGCGCGCGCGTTCGGCCGCATCGCGGATGCCTTCGGCGATGGCGCGCGCCTTCGCCGCCACGCCTTCCATGCCCGGATTGATGTCTTTTTCGCTGTCGAGGATGGCGGGAGCGTTCTCGAACGCTTCCACGCCTGGCAGATGCTGCACATCGAAGTCCGGAGTGTCCGGAATCGTCGGCGGCGCCGGCGTTCCCGTCGCGCGCATCGCGAATTTGTGCTGCAGGGCTACGGCCTGGTCCCAATTGTCGCCGAGTTCGACGCGCGCCAGCACGCGCATGTACTTCACCGGTACGTCGATGCGCGTGACGTTCTCCGGCAATTTGACGTTCGCGTCCTGCAGGCACACGGCGAAATCGCCCGCGGGCTTCGCCGCCTGCGTACGCTCGTTGATATTGGCGACCGTTTCGCCCCAGCCGTTGAGGAACTGCACGGTGTAGTAGCGTCCGGAGACTTTGGGTACGGCGACGATCGTGCAGCTGTTTTCGTCGACGGCGACCCAGGCTTCGGAGTAGGCGACGTCGAGGTTCGGATTCGGCCACTCCACCGCGCCGGGTTTGCGGTGGGTCATCTCGTTCCATTTGAAGCCTTCCGCGAGATCGGTCTTCTGCTGGCGCAACACGAGCATACGGCCGAGCAGGTAGATCCAGGCGTCGCTGATGTCCTGGTCGGAGTATGCGGACTTCGCTTGCGCGGGCGCAGAAGCTGCCGTCGACGCCGAGGACGGCGTAACCTCCGGAGTCGAGCGATTGCAGGCGATCGGCACGCATGCCAATGCGGCGAAGCACGATATCAATGCGATGCGGTTCATGGTCTTAGTCCTTCATTGCGCCGGCTCGAATTTCGTTGGCCCAGGATCCATCGAGGATCGTGGCATCCGGCCAATAGGCCTCGGCGCAGTTGCTGTCGAGCACGGCGGTGCTTGAACTGCGTCGCCATTGTGTTTCCACCGGTTCTTCAGGCATGCAGACGCTGCACGTCCGGCAACGTGTAACGCTTGTCCAGCATGGGCTGTTCCGGCACGTACGTGCGCACGATCAGTGCGAATTGCCCGTCCGGCGCTGGTAGCCAATTGGCCTGCGCGTCCTTGCTCGCGGGCGGCGCGTGCGACAGGTGCAGGGTCAGCGAGCCGTCCGGCGAAAATTTCAGTTCGTTCGCGTCGAGATTGACCGTACCGATGTTCGGCCGGCCGTTCGGACTCGTCGCCAGCATGAAGTAATCCTTGTCGTACATCGAGAGCGACCAGAATCCGCCTTTCGAGCGGTCTACCGGCGGCAGGCCGTCCTTTGGGAACGTCATCGTGTAACGGTAACGCCCGAAGAGCAGTTCGCCCTGCGCATCGGTTTCCCGGATGGAATAGATCGCTTCATGGAAATCGTTGACGTAGATGTACACCACCGCCGCCTGCGCGCGGCCGAACCAGTCCGTCCCCCATGCCCCGCCGTTGTCCTGACGCTGCCACCCGTTGCCGGCGTCGATGCCGACCTGCGCGTAACGCGCGGATTGCTGGAGGTCGGCATCGCTTTCCAGTGCGACACGGTCGAGCAGCGCGCGCCATTGCGGTCCGCTGTCGCGCAGGACGAGAAGGGTGCGCGCCTGTTCCGCCATCGGCGTATCGACCGTAGACACCACCGGATTCGCATCGAGCGCGTCGCGCAGCACATCCCAGAATTTCGCCGGATCGACGGGCCGTACGCGCAGCATGTTCGGATCGGCGGTCACCATTTCGGCGGTGACGCCCGGGGGAAAGACCTTGTTGCGAGCGCTGGCTTGGCAATCGAAGTCGCGCCGCGCCGCCGTGTCTTCCCGCAACGGATAGATGCCGATCTGATCGAGCACGGCTCGCGCCTGCCGTTTCGAATCCGGCGAATGCGCAGTGAAGCTACGGCCGAAGACGCCTGCCAGATTTGTCGGCGAGCGCAGGATGTCGATAAAACCTTCCGGTTTTCCCCCCTGCCATTGAGGGCCGACGAGCAGGAACTTGCCGCCCGGCGTACTCGATGCGGAGCCGAGTTGATGCGTCACGGTCGTGAACAGATCGACGATCTGGACGGTCCAGTAATGACCGGCAGGCGCATCGATCGGCGTCTGGACGACTACGCTGTCTTCGCCGAGGTCGGCGAACCCGGCTCCGTAAATGGTGTCGTTGTTCGGCGTCACCACCTTGCGCTGCGAGGGCGGCATGTAGTCGTCGAGATAACCCAGCCGGTTCTTCGGCCCGCCGGGGAAAAGGCCCATCGTGGCGCCGGGCCCGGAGATTTTCATGACCTCCCATGCGCTCGTGCGTCCCCACGTATCCACCGCGGGATAACCCCAGTAATAGACCATGCGCGCCAACGCCTCCACGTAGCGTGCGTTCGCGAGCGTGGCCGGAACACCTGCGGCGTTCTTGAGATTCGGGTGCGCGGGCGTGAAGGCCCGGCTTTCGTAGGAGCCACTCGTCTGTACGGCGGGCATGACGGCATCCGGGTGGTCGGGTGCCTCATTCTTCGGAAATCACGCATCCGTCACCAGCGAAAAACTGCCGAGGCGGAGTCCGTATATCTACTGAACGCCCAAGAAAAAAGGAGGCGCCGCGCGCCTCCCCACAATGAATTTATACAACACAGGGGGGCTTGCGGCAAGACCCAGTGCGTGATGCAGCATCGCCAGCCTGTCGAATTGGCAGCAAACCGGAGCGACGCGATGACCGATTCGGAAATTTACTACCACGGCACCAAAGCCGACCTGAAAGTGGGCGACCTCATCGAGCCGGGCTATGCCTCCAACTACGGCAGCAGGAAATACGGAAACTTCGTCTATCTGGCGGCAACACTGGAAGCGGCCATCTGGGGCGCCGAGCTGGCCATCGGCGATGGACGAGGCAGGATCTACATCGTCGAGCCGACAGGATCCATCGAAGACGATCCGAACCTGACCAATAAGAGATTTCCCGGAAATCCTACGAAGTCTTACCGTTCCCGCGATCCATTCCGCATCGTCGGCGAGGTTATGGATTGGCAAGGCCACTCCCCTGAACGGCTCAAAGAAATGCACGATCATCTTGAGAAGCTCAAGCAGCAGGGTATCGAGGCCATCGAAGAGTGAGCGCGGCTCGGCGCAGGGCAGGCGACGCCCGCTAAACCGAAGCCGTTGGTACCCGGAACGCATGTGGCAGATATCGCGGCGCATTGCAGCCAGTTGTTGCAAGCGGAACCGTGGCGCCGAACTTGTCCGCGTCGTAACGCTGCTGGTTGAAGGTCGCCGACCGGGTCGTCTGCTTGGGATAAGCGATTATCGCGAGTTCAAGCCGTGCTGCCCGACGCGCCCCTGTCTGATGCCACCCGGCAGCCCTGTCCGATAGCAGGCGCAGCGCCTGTCTATGGGTTCTGGCGACGGGAATCCATTGCGCCGAAGCTATGCCGGCATCGCGGCCAGTGCCGCATGCGACGTGCGCGATGCACCTGCCCGTCCCCTGGTTCGCGTCTGTATGCACGATGCGGACGCTATCCCTGCTCCTTCCCCCGAGGATTTTTCACACATGTCTTTTCTGTTCTTCTCGCTGTTCGCCGTTTCGTCCACCTTTTCCGCGCAGCCGGTCTCGTCCGCGCCGGGCGTCTTCGAAGAGTGTCCGGCTCCGGTCGAACCCGGCGCGTTCTGAATAACGAACGTTTTGCGTAGTAGCGGCGGCATGCGAATGCCGCCGTTTTTTTTGTTCGAGGCGCTAAGCGACGTTCGAAAGCATGCTCTCGAGACGTTCCCGCAGCGGCTGCAGATGCGCAGCATATTTTCGCCAACCGGCCACGCTTCGGGTATGGATCGGCTGCCGAACCTGGGAGCTGCTGGCGGTGGCCACAGCGGCCGTATTCCGGGTGATGTCGATGCTGTGCGGCTCGAAGGCGAGACCGCAGAACCGCATGATGCGTTCCGAAGCGGGCAGGGGGTCGGAAACCAGGTCTTCGTAATTCACGATTTCGAAGCGCTCCGGCATGATCTGCAGCCAGTGGTCGCTCAGCGTTACGAAGCGGGCGTAGTGATCCGCGAGTTCGGCCTGGTCGTAGCTGTGGCCGTAAGCGACGTTGGTGAAGAGTTCCTTCAAATTGGAAAAACAGGCGTCCATCGGCGAGCGGCGCAGGCACAGGATCTTCGCTTGCGGCAGCGCTCTGGCGATGTACCCGGCATAGATGAAATTCATCGGGTTCTTGTCGACCAGATAACGGCCGCCCGCGTACAGCGACGCGGTGCGTTGCAGATACTCTTCGCCCACGTGCGCCCAATCGACGCCGCGCAGGCGTTCGACCAACGCAGCCGTAGCCGAGGAGGAGACGAAGCTATCCGTCTCCCGGCACAACGAGGTATTGAAGTCGCGCAATTCGCCGCCGGTGGCGACCTGGCTGTGATTGCCTAGGATGCGTTCCAGCAAGGTGGTGCCGGTGCGCGGCATGCCGACGATGAAGATGGGGCGTTGGTCCGAATCGATTCGGGGCGGGCTGCCGCGACCGACGAAATCGGCATCGATCGCCTGGCGTAGCGCATCGAAACCCTTGCGCTCCGCATCCGGATCGTAACGAAGCGTCCGGCGCTTGATCAACGCGCCGGCGGCTAGGTTCTGCCAAGCCAGCTCCGTTTCGCCCGCATCGTCGTATTCCTTGAAAAAGGCGTAACTCAAGTACGCCTGTTCCAACCCGTCGGCGGGCAATGTAGCGCGTGTTTTTTCGATCCGTCCGATGCGCGACAACGGCGGATCCGACTTCTGGTGATAAGCCAACGCCCAATGCGCGTAAGGGTAGTTCGGTTGCAGGCGCAGGCAGCGTTCGTATTCTTCGGTGGCTTCGTCCATGCGTCCGCTATAGCGCAGCGCATTGGCCCGGGCGTAGCTGAGGTGCTCGCTGGTGGCCGCGCGGGCCATGACGGCATCGATCAGCTCAAGCGCATCGTCCACATGGCCGGTCAGGTATAGCTGCTGGGCCAGCAACGGCGAGTTGCGGATGACGTCGACGCTTTTCCAATCGCTCTCGTAGATGAGATCGCGCAGCGCCTGGCCCTCGTCGAAGGCAAGCAACAGGCGCGTCGCCGCGCCTATGTCGCTCCAGTATCCTTTGCGCACCGCATCTGCGGCCATGAGCGCATGCGCGCGCGAGCGGCGGTAATGACCTAAGGCTTGTTCCAACGCCGACACGCGCAGATGCGCAGGCAGATGTCCGGGTTCTTCGCGCACGATCGCCGCATAGGCCGCGAGCGCACCGGCGTGATCGCCAGCGACCTCGAGGTTGCGGGCTTGCTGCCACATTATCCGCAGGTCGTCGCGCATGGAATGCGTTGAATGGGGCTCGAAACCCATCCTCTCATGCCCGTACCGGCAAACAAAAGCTGCGCTGCAAGGCTTTCTGTAAGAGCGGCTTTAGACGCGAGCTCTTTGTTCATCGGCTGGCAAAGGCCCGCGGCTAAAGCCGCGCCTACAAAAACCTCTCAAAGATCTGCGAACAGGGCGTTGATGTCGGAATAGCCCATCGCGCCCGCTGCCAGCGGCGTGGACGCGCCGTCGCGGAGAAAATCGCGGGAAAGTTCGGCGATCCTGCCGTAGGCCGATTGCGCAGTGCCCGAGCCGGCGCTCAGACGGCGCACGCCGAGCCGTTCCAATTCAGCGGCCGGCGCCAGATTCGGCCGCGCCAGCACGTTTAGCGGCAGGCCGGCACCGGTTGCGATCGCACGGATCTGATCGTTGTCCACGACGCCCGGCACGAACAATCCGTCGGCGCCCGATTCGCGGTAGCGCTTCGCCCGCGCCAGCGTCTCTTCCACGCGTTTGCTTTCCGGCGCGAGGCCGGCGAGATAGACATCGGTACGGGCATTGACGAACACGTCCACGCCGCGGCGCGAGCAAGCGCTCTTGATGTGTTCGATCTTGGCGCAGAGCAGGGCGGGATCGCGGTCGCCATCCTCGAGATTGATGCCGGCGGCGCCGGCATCGATCAATCGCGCGATGTTGTCGGCGACGGTCGCCGGGTCGTCCGAATATCCGGACTCGCTATCCACCGTCAGCGGCACCCGCAGCACGCGCGAGATGCCGGAGACGGCATCGGCCAGCTTCGCGACCGGCAACGCATCGCCGTCCGGATAGCCCAGCGACCAGGCGACGCCGGCGCTAGTGGTGGCTATCGCTTTCGCGCCGAGGCTCTGGACCAATCGCGCCGTGCCGGCGTCCCACACGTTCGCGAGCAGCAACAAGCCTTCTTGATGGAGTTGGCGCAGCGCTGCGGCGGCATCGTTACCGGACATCGAGGAATTCCTTTATCTGTTTCGCGTGTCGCGATTTTGCCGCAACGGCGAGCTTCCGGCTCGCCGTTTTCGGACAAACTACCGCGACACTGCATCCCAGCGCCGCAACGCGTCTTCCACTGCGGCCACGCCGCGCGCGGCTTCGTCGGCATCGATCTGCGCCAGGGTGTCGTCGTCGCTGTGGATGACCTGCATCACTTTCGCCGGCGGCTCGGCTTTCTGGTGCGAAAACGCCTTCAAAATGCTCGGAATTTCGTTCTTGCCGACGAGCGAATAAGAGACGGCCGGCCAGCCGGCTTTTTGGAACGCGAGATGATCGGTCGGCGGATATTTGTCGCCCGCGGAAAGCGCGATGCCGGCGGCCTGCGTCGCGTCGCGGCTCGCCGAGACCAGCGCGTGCGATTCGTCCTGCGTCATCATCCACAACGCATCGCCCCAGCCGAAGACGTCGAAGTTCACGTACATCGCCGGTTTGGCGCCGCCGTCGGCGATGTAGGCGCGCGCACCGATCAGGCCCAGCTCTTCGAGATCCCAGAACGCGACCGTGACGCGATGGTGCTGCAACGGACGCTGCTTGAGGCGTTGCGCGAGCGCGAGCGCGACCGCGCTGCCGGAAGCGTTGTCGGTGGCGCCGTCGCCTTCCTTCACTTTGTCCGAGTGGGCGCCGATCAGCAGCAATGGCGCATCCGCCGGGCCGCCGATATCGGCCAGCAAGTTGGTGCCTTTGTGCTTCTCGAACGCGAACGGCGCCTGGCGCGCCTGTATTCCCGATGCGGCGAGCGCGCTTTCGATCGCGGCGCGGCGGCCTGCGTTGTCCTGCGCTGCGGCGATCGCCGACACATCGTTCATCCAGGCTTGCGCCGGGCTGGGTTGGGCGGAAACCGTCGCCGCTTCCGGCGGCGTGGCGACCGGCGCGGAAGATGCGCATGCGGTCAAAAACAATGCGCCGGCCAGTGCCAGGCCGCGGTATGGGATGAAAGAACGCATCGGAACCCCCTGTGATGAAAGCCGTAGTTTGCCCGATCCGCCCGTCTACCGGCCCACGGCGGCACGAACGGCTACCCACTGCGCGGGCAATGTGGTCAGATTGGGCTATGCACAGTCCCTCGCTGCCGCCCGCCGCCGTATTCCGCCGTTGGCTGGGCATGGGGATCGTCGTGCTCGGGCTCTTCGCGATGCTGCAGGGCTTGTGGCAGCACCTGCGCTCGGACTATCCCGCGCCTGTGTTCAACGCCTTCCTCGGCGGCACGATGGCCGCCATCGCGACCGCATTGGGCGCGTTGCCGGTGTGGTTCTCGCAACGCCTGTCGGACCGCGTGCAGGACAGCCTGTTCGGCTTCGGCGCGGGCGTGATGTTGGCGGCGTGTTCGTTCTCGCTGATCGTGCCTGCGATCGGCGCGGCCGAAGCGCGCGGTTCCGGCAATTGGGAATCGGGCCTGATCGTCGGCGGGGGCATCATCCTGGGCGCGGCGCTGCTGCTGTTGATGGAGCGCTATCTGCCGCACGAACATTTCATCAAGGGTGTGGAAGGGCATGCCGCGCGCGCGTTGCGGCGCACTTGGCTGTTCGTTTTCGCGATCGTGCTGCACAACCTGCCCGAAGGCCTGGCGATAGGCGTGGGCTACGCCGGCAACGATCCGGTGCGTGCGAGCGCGCTCGCCATGGGCATCTCGATCCAGGACGTGCCCGAGGGCCTGGTCGTGGCGGTGGCGCTGGTCTCGGCCGGCTACAAGCGTGGGCTGGCGGTATTGATCGGGATGGCGTCGGGCTTGGTCGAGCCGGTGGGCGCAGTGATCGGCGCGGTCGTGGTCGGCCTGTCGGCAGCACTGCTGCCCTGGGGCCTGGCGTTCGCGGCGGGCGCGATGCTGTTCGTGATCAGCCACGAAATCATCCCCGAATCGCACCGCAAGGGGCATGAGGCCTTCGCCACCGGCGGGCTTATCCTGGGTTTCGTGGTGATGATGTTGCTGGATACGGCGCTCGGCTGAGCGCCTGAGATCGTTCCGATGCCGATGCGAACCGTTTTGCGCCCCGCCATGCTTGCCATCTCCGGACCCGGCACCTACGCTGGCGGTGGGAGAGGGGAGTTGCAGGGATGACTATCCGTGTATTCCTGGTCGACGACCATGCTTTGGTCCGCGCCGGGATGAAGATGATCCTGGGCGGCGAAGTCGACATCGAAGTCGTCGGCGAAGCCCAGAGCGGCGAAGACGCTTTGCCGCAGATACGCAAGCTCAAGCCCGACGTGGTGCTGTGCGATTTGCACTTGCCCGGCGTCAGCGGGCTTGAAGTCACCGAACGTGTGGTCAAAGGCGATCACGGCACGCGCGTGATCGTGGTGTCGGTGCTAGAAGACGGGCCGATGCCCAAGCGCTTGCTCGAGGCAGGCGCGTCCGGTTACGTGGGCAAAGGCGGCGACAGCGCCGAGTTGTTGCGCGCGGTGCGCGACGTGGCGCGCGGCAAGCGTTATCTCGCCAGCAGCGTGGCCCAGAACCTGGCTTTGTCGGGCATACAGGGCGGCGCTTCGCCGTTCGATACCTTGTCGCCGCGCGAGATGGAAATCGCCCTGCTGCTGACCCAGGGCCTGCGCCAGGAAGACATCGCCAAACGCCTCAGCTTGAGCGCCAAGACCGTCAACACGCATAAGACGCGTCTGTTCGAGAAACTCGGGGTGAGCGACAGTATCGCGCTGGCGCGGCTGGCCAGCCAATACGGCGTAGGCAACCCCGCGCACGCCGTGTAAGCGTGCGCGGGCTGGCCGCTTAGGCGTCGCGCGGCGCTTCGTTCGGATCCTGCGTCGGCTGCCTGGCGGCGACTTGCGCGGCGGCTTCTTCCGCCGGTGCGGCAGGCGCTTCATCGAACAGGCCGGGCGTCTGCGGCGTGCCGGGCTCGACGAAGCCCGTAGCCGCGATCGCTTCGGGAGCTTGCGCTTCCTCCTGTAGCGGCGCTTCCGGTGCTGCCGCAACGGGCGTCGGTTCTGCCGCGGGTTTTTCCGGTGCCGGCTTGATGGCCGGGCGATAGGCGCTTTCGGCCAGCGAAACCGCAATAGCCGCAGACAAGGGCAGGGCATGGATCGACTCGCTCTGCTGCGCCGCCGCGCGCGGCGGACGCGCCGGCGTTACGGCTTCCTTCGTCGTTTCTTTGGGTTTGTCGGTTTGCGCGTCGTTCGTCGGGGAGGCCGCGGCCTGTGCGGTTTGAACAGCGGATGCCGGTGCGGGTTCCGGTGTGGCCGCGGCGGCTTCGACGGCGGCGACTTCGGCGGGAGACGCCTCAACAGGTGCCGACTCGACACGAGCAGGTTCGACCGCAGCAGCCTGAGCAGGCGACGGCGCCGATTCGATCGCAGCAGGCTCGGCCTGCGCCGCTTCGGACACGAACGCGGGTTCTACCGCAGCCGCATATTGCGGCGCGCGCAACGCAGGCGAGACTTCGGCGGCGTACTCGTTCTTCGACGGTTCGATGACCGGCGCAGCGGGCACAGCCGGTCGCGACGGTTGCGGCGCATCGTCGAAATCGAATTCCGGTTGCGAACGTTGCGCGGCGACGGCGTTGGCCTCGTCTTCGTCGTGCTGGGTTTCGACGGCGGATTCGTTGCCGGCTACGCCTTCGGCGCCGCCACGGCGACGACGACGGCCACCACGGCGGCCGCGGCGGCGGCGTGCGTTGTCGCCGCCTTCGGTCGCTTGCGCCGCGGCGTCTGCAGCTTCGTCGGCAGGCGAAGCGGGGCTATCGGTTTGCGCGGCCGGCGCAGGGCCGATGTCGAAGTGCGCGATGTTGGGCGCCATCGCTGCAGCGGTGGCTGCGGCTTCCGTCACCGGCGTTTGTTTCGGCTTGGCCTGTTCGGCGGGCGCGGCCTGCTGCTGCACGGACGCTTCAGCACGCTCTTGCTTGGGCGGACGCGGTTCGCGGTTCTGATCCTGCGGCTTGGGCTGCTTCTGCGCCTGCTGCTGGGCCTGTTGCTGCGGCTTGGGCTGCTTCTGCGCCTGCTGCTGGCCTT
>CADECF010000016.1:24499-52905 GCA_902825775.1 uncultured Lysobacteraceae bacterium | reverse complement strand
TTAGTGATCCGGTGGTTCTGAATGGAAGGGCCATCGCTCAACGGATAAAAGGTACTCCGGGGATAACAGGCTGATACCGCCCAAGCGTCCATAGCGACGGCGGTGTTTGGCACCTCGATGTCGGCTCATCACATCCTGGGGCTGTAGTCGGTCCCAAGGGTATGGCTGTTCGCCATTTAAAGTGGTACGCGAGCTGGGTTCAGAACGTCGTGAGACAGTTCGGTCCCTATCTGCCATGGGCGTTGGAGATTTGAGAGGGGCTGCTCCTAGTACGAGAGGACCGGAGTGGACGAACCTCTGGTGTTCCGGTTGTCACGCCAGTGGCATTGCCGGGTAGCTATGTTCGGAAGCGATAACCGCTGAAAGCATCTAAGCGGGAAGCGCGCCTCAAGATGAGATCTCCCGGGACATAAGTCCCCTAAAGGAACCATCAAGACTAGGTGGTTGATAGGCTGGGTGTGTAAGACGGGCAACCGTTTGAGCTAACCAGTACTAATGATCCGTGTGGCTTGACCATATAACCTCAAGTGGCCTTGAGCCGAAGACGACACGTTGGTGTCTCTCGCTCGACCAGCCCGCTACGTCACGAACCCTATGCAAGACGGCGCGACTCCGTTTTTTTGGAGACCGCGACGCTTCACCGTCTTCCTGGCGACTTTAGCGCTGTGGCACCACCCGATCCCATCCCGAACTCGGAAGTGAAACGCAGCTGCGCCGATGGTAGTGTGCATTTAGCATGCGAGAGTAGGTCATCGCCAGGTTCTATCCCAAAGCCCGTCCGCAAGGACGGGCTTTTTTTTCGTTCCAAACCGAACGACAACGCTCGCATCGGCAGCGCCCGGGCGTGCATCCACCTGCGCAATGGCCGTATCTACATTCCATCCCGCGATCGAGTCTGTTGCGCCTGGCTCGTCGTCAGGACATGACCCTTTTCAGATCGGACATAAGAATGTGCGATCCCGAACCGGAGAATCCATCATGCGATATGCGTTCCGACTAGGTGCGGCCCTCGCCGTCCTGTGCGTGCTGCCGACCGCCATCGCCGCCGACTTGGTGATCACGGGCGCCAAGATCTACCCGGCGCCGGGAGCTGCGCCGATCGAGAACGCCGCGGTGCTGATCCGCGACGACCGGATCGTGTCCGTGGGGCCGGCAAAGGATGTCGATGCCGACAAGAACGCCATGGTGATCGACGCCGCCGGCGGCACCGTGCTGGCCGGCTTCTGGAACAGCCACGTGCATTTCACCGAACCCAAATGGGCGGGTGCGGCGAAACTGCCGGCACCGCGCCTGCAATCGCAGTTGCGCGAGATGCTGGTCCGGTATGGTTTCACCACTGTCGTGGACACCGGCTCGGATCCACGCGACACCGGCCCATTGCGGGCGCGGATCGAGTCCGGCGAAATCGCAGGACCACGCATCATCATGGCCATGTCGCCGCTGTTTCCGCCGGATGGCGTGCCCTTCTACGTTCGCAAGGCGCTGCCGCCCGAGTTTTTGGCGCAATTGTCGCAGCCGGCGACGGCCGAAGCGGCCGCTGCCATCGTGCGTGCGAATCTCGATGGCGGGGGTGAAGTAGTGAAGTTGTTCACCGGGTCCTGGGTTGAGCCTGGGCGCGTCAAACCGATGCCGGTCGCCGTTGCGCGGGCGGCCGTCGATGAAGCGCATCGGCATGACGCGCTCGTGTTCACCCATCCGTCGGACGTGGCCGGCCTGGAAGTGGCGCTGGAATCGGGTGTCGACGTGCTTGCGCATTCGGTCGAAGATCTGGACGGCTTCGATCATTCACATCTGGATCGGATGCGGGCGCGCAACATGGCGATGGTGCCTACGCTCAAGCTGTTCAGCGGCATCCCCGACTCGAAACTGGACGCCATCCTGCGCGAGGTCGGCGATTACCAGCGGCTGGGCGGCAGCATCTGGTTCGGCACCGACGTCGGCTACCTCGAAGATTACGATCCAACGGTCGAATTCGAATTGTTGCGGCGCGCCGGATTATCGTTCGATCAAATCCTCGCGGCGCTGACTACCTCGCCTGCAAGCCGGCTGCCGGGCGGCGGCAAACGCGGTCGTGTCGAGGCAGGCATGATGGCCGACCTGGTAGTCGTCGATGGCGATCCCGCGCAGGATCCGGAAGCGTGGACTCGAGTGCGCTACGTATTGCGGGGCGGGCAAAAGCTTTTCGATGCCAACGCGCCCGAGAAACGTTAACGCTGCGGGCGCGCGCTGCGACGGGTCGTTGCTAGCGAGCGCAACGAATTACGCAGCGATGCGGTAAACGGACATCGCCATGAGCGCGAACACGCAGGCGAAACCCGCTGCCCACACCAGGCTTCTCAGCATGAAGCGGTTGCTGACGTAGAACACGCCATGAAAGAGCCGGGCGATCACGAAAGCAACGGACAGGTAAGTGATGAGATGCGCGCCGACGCCAGCGAATTGCGCCATCAGCACCGATGTCGCGAACGGTGCGAATGCTTCAAAGGCATTCAACTGGGCCGAATTCGCCCGATGCGCACGAGGATTCTCTTGCTTGGCTAACCAGCCGCGTGGATCGCGGTTGTCGTAGCGCTGGCCGCTGGCTTTTGAAATCGCCACCCACAGATATGGAAGCAGGGCTGCAATCAGGATGCACAGGTAGGGGATGGCCATGGCGCGACTCCGATCGGATCCGTCGCTAGCGTAGCGCAGACGGCGGTCGCTGAGCGCTGCTGTTCTTCTCCCTTTGAAAAAGAGGGATCGAGGAGGGCGAAGGCAGCCGCTCGCAAGCTAAAGCTTGCGGTTGACTGAGCACCTTCGCGCAGCGAAGGCCGGGAATCGCGAAGCGATTTGCTTTTGCCTGTGGTTGGCCATGTCCCATGAAGCAACAGCAAGAACAAGAGCAAATCCCCCTGTGTCCCCCTTTTTCAAAGGGGGGAAAGCAAAAGCCCGCGGCTCGGGCCGCGGGCTTATCGGAAGCGCAAAATTCGTTACTTGCCCTGCATCATCTTGTCGCGCGCGGCCTTGAAGGCGTTGCCGGCATACCAGTTGGGCCACTTGTCCGAGCCGGACAATTCGCGGCCCACCTCGTACACGGCGGTCAGATCGTCCATCGTGCCGTCGAGCTTCCACGTCGCCGCGTCGTATTCGTCGGCCGGTTTGTGATAACGGTTGTCGCCGTAATCCTTGCCCGCGGCCTCGCCTGCGGCGACGCCGCCTTCGACCAGGTCGTTGCCGCCGTCGACATAAAGCGCCGGCACGCCGGCCTTGGCGAAGTTGAAATGATCCGAGCGGAAGAAGCCGCCGGCTTCGGGATGCGTTTCGGCGTGCAGCTTGCGGCCCTGCTTGTCGGCGATGGGTTTGAGCACGTCTTCAAGTTCGGAACTGCCGAAACCGACCACGGTCATGTCGTGCGTCTTGCCGGCCACCGACATCGCATCGATGTTGACCACGGCCACCGTTTTGTCGAGCGGGATCGTGGGATGGGCGACGTAATACTTGGAACCCAACAAACCCGATTCCTCCAGCGTCACGGCCAGGAACACCACCGAACGCTGCGGCTTGGGCTGCTGCGCGGCGAAAGCGCCGGCGACTTCGATGATGCCGGCCACGCCGGTCGCGTTGTCGATCGCGCCGTTATAGATGTTGTCGCCGGCTTCTTCCGGATGCTTGCCCAGGTGATCCCAATGCGCCATGTAGACGATCGCTTCGTCCGGACGCGCGCTGCCCGGCATCACGCCGATCACATTGCGCGACTGTTTCTCGGTGACCTTGCTCTTCAGGTCCAGCGACAGCTTCGCGTTGAGCGGTTTGGCCTTGAAACCGCGCTTATTGGCAGCTTTGTATTCGGCGGCCAGATCCAGGCCCGCGTCTGCGAACAGTCTCTTGGCCACGTCTGCCGTGATCCAGCCTTGCGCCGGCAGGCGCGGCGTGGGGTCGTCCGCTGCGCGCAAGTCGAACTGCGCGCCGGACCACGAACCGCGCACCACGTCCCAGCCGTAAGACGCGCCTTCGGTATCGTGGACGATGATCGCGGCAGCAGCGCCCTGTCGCGCGGCTTCTTCGAATTTGTAGGTCCAGCGTCCGTAATAGGTCATGCGCTTGCCTTCGAACAAGGACTCGTCCTTGCTGTGGAAGCCGGGATCGTTGACGAACATGACCACCGTCTTGCCTTTCACGTCGAGGCCGGCGTAGTCGTTCCACTTCTGCTCGGGTGCGTTGACGCCGTAGCCGACGAAGACCAGGTCGCTGCCGTCGATCTTCACTTCGCTCTTGCCGGTGCGCGTGCCCATCACCATGTCGGTGCCGAATTTCAGGTCGTAGGGCTTGCCGTTGGCGTCGATCTTGAGCGAGGTCGATTCGTCCGCGGTGGTCTCGGTCATCGGCACCGTCTGGAAATAGCTGTCGCCGTTGCCCGGCTTCAGGCCGATGCGCTCGAACTGCGCCTTGATGTAGTCGACGGTCTTGTCCTCCCCCGGGCTACCGGGGCCGCGGCCTTCGAACTCGTCCGAGGACAGGGTCTTGACCAGATCTGCGAAATCTTCGGCGCGGATTGCGGGGTCGAAGGCATGAGTCGACGCGGCCGGCGCGACGGCCGTCTGCGGAGCGGCCGGTTCGGCCGGTGGAGCGGCTTCGCGCTGGCAGGCCGCCAGCGTCGCGAGCGCGATCGCGCTCAACAGCAAAGGGCGCAGCATCGGGAATCCTTGTGGGAATGGAAGGCCGATTCTACGTCGGGATGCGGGCGGCGGAAGGTACCATTGGTGACCTTGTGCCCTAGTGGGAGCGGCTTTGTGGGAGCGGCTTTAGCCGCGAGCTTTTCCAGGCGCTGCGATCCAGCAAAAAAGCTCGCGGCTAAAGCCGCTCCTACAAGATCAAGAGCTCGCGGCTGAAGCCGCGCCTGCGAAACAGCCGAACCTTATTCCAGCGGCGCGCGCTCGCCTTCGTACGGCACCGCCGTAGCCCCGGTCACCGGGCCGATCTTCGCCGTCTTGTGCACGTAAAGTTTCACCTCGCGTTCGAACACGAGCGGGCCGTCGACGATGGCGTCCGGGCCGACGATGATGCGCGGCGGGCGGCGCTTGCCGATGCTGATCGGCATCCAGTTGCTGGTCGGCTTCTCCACCTTGATGCCGCCGTGAACGTGCGAGCGGACGCCGACGGTGATGTCGCCGTTGACCGTTTCGATGCCCTTGCCCACATCGGTATCGACCAGTCCGATCGCACCGTTGACGGTATTGATGCCGTCTTTGATGCGGCCGCCGCGGTCGACGAATACTTCGCCGTTCACGGTCTCCACGCCGCCATCGATCTGCACGCTGCGCTCGGCCCGGATGCCGCCGTTGACGGTGCCCAAATCGCCGGTCTGGGCACGTTCGGCGACCTTGATGCCGCCGTTGACGGTCTGCGCGTTCTGTGTGCGGGCGCCGGCTTCGATGCGGATGCCGCCGTTGACCGTTTCCAGGTCGCCATAGGTCTGACCGGCTTCGGCGGTGATGCTGCCGTTCACCTTGTCGATGTGCTGCTGGGCGGCCGCGGAGCCGATCCCGGCCACGCCCAGGGCGGCGGCGAGCGCTAAAGAGAGAGGAAGACGCGGCATGTGATCTCCAGAAAAGGCCGGCGGACCGGCCGTGCGATTCGTTGTCCGGAAGCTTAGGCCGCTTCGCTACAATCCTCGACTGTCGTTAGTCACTGGGACTGTCGTCTTGTCGCAGCCACCGTTTAAACCAAATGCCGCGCCGCCCAAACCCGTCGTCCTGCTGATCCTGGACGGATGGGGCCACCGCGACGATCCGGCCGACAATGCCCTGGCCCAGGCCGAACTGCCGAACTGGCGACGCTTATGGTCCGGCTCGCCGCATACGCTGATCCACACCGAAGGCCGCCATGTCGGCCTGCCGGACGGGCAGATGGGCAATTCCGAGGTCGGGCACATGAACCTCGGCGCCGGCCGCATCGTCTACCAGGACCTGACCCGCATCGATGCTGCGATCGAAGACGGCAGTTTTTTCGCCAATGCGGAATTGCGCGCGGCGTGCGCGGGCGCCAAATCGTCCGGCGGCACGCTGCACGTGATGGGCCTGCTCTCGCCCGGCGGCGTGCATAGCCACGAAACCCACATTTTCGCGATGCTCGACCTGGCCAAGCGCGAAGGCGTGCCGCAGGTCGCGGTGCACGCCTTCCTCGACGGCCGCGACACGCCGCCGCGCTCGGCCGAAGCCAGCCTGCGCGCGCTGCAGGCGCAATGCGACAAGTTCGGCAATGCGCGCATCGCCACCGTCGGCGGCCGCTATTACGCGATGGATCGCGACAAGCGCTGGGACCGATTGCGTAAAGCCTGGGACGCGATCGTCGAAGCGCAGGCCGAGCATCGCGCCGCCGACGCGCTGTCCGCATTGCAGGCGGCGTATGCGCGAGGCGAGAACGACGAATTCGTATCGCCTACCGTGATCGAAGGCGCGCAGCCGATGCGCGACGGCGACGCGGCGGTGTTCATGAATTTCCGCGCCGATCGCGCGCGCCAGCTGACCGCCGCCTTCGTCGATCCGGGTTTTCCCGGCTTCGAAGCGCGCCGCCCGAAGCTGTCGCGCTTCGTCTGCCTGACTGAATACGACGCCAAGCTGCCGGCGCCGGCGGCGTTCGCGCCGGACGACCTGGCGCATACGCTCGGCCAGATCGTTTCCGAGCGGGGCCTCAAGCAATTGCGCATCGCCGAGACCGAGAAATACGCGCACGTCACCTTCTTCTTCAGCGGCGGACGCGAAGACATGTATCCGGGCGAGGAACGCATCCTGGTGCCCAGCCCGAAGGTCGCCACTTACGATCTGCAGCCGGAAATGAGCTGTCCGGAACTGACCGCGAAGCTGGTCGATGCGATCGGGTCGGGCAAATTCGATGTGATCGTCTGCAACATCGCCAATCCCGACATGGTCGGCCACAGCGGCGATCTGCAGGCGGCGATCCAGGCGGCGCAAGCAGTGGACGTCGCGCTCGGCGCTATCGATGCCGCAGTGCGTACCGCGCACGGCGCGCTGCTGATCACCGCCGACCACGGCAATCTGGAAATGATGCGCGATCCGGTCACCGGCCAGCCGCATACCGCACACACCGTCGGGCCGGTTCCGTTCGTGTACGTGGGCGACCGCGATGCGCACCTGCGCGACGGCGGCGCCTTGCGCGACGTGGCGCCGACCGTGCTCGACTTGCTCGGGCTGCCTGCGCCGGCCGAGATGACCGGGCGCAGCCTGTTCGCCGGATGAAGCCGATGCGCGCGCGCCTGCTGTTGCTCGCCGCGCTGCTGGCGGCAGGCGCCGCGCCGGCGCAGAACAGCCGCGAGACCGAACGCAAGCTCGAACGCGCGCGCAGCGAACTCAAGAGCATCGCCTCGGAACGGCGCAAGTTGGAAGGCCAGCGCGGCGCGGCTTCGCGCGAACTGCGCCAGGCCGACGAGCAGGTGGGCAACTCCAGCCGAACCTTGCGCGAGACGGAGTCCGCGTTGGCGCGGCAAGGCGCGGCATTGGCCGAGCTGCAGCAACGCCGCGACCTGCTGTATGGAAAGCTCAACACCCAGCGCGAGGAACTGACCCGCCTGCTGCGCGCCGCCTACAAACTCGGCGACGACGCGCCGCTGAAAGTGCTGTTGGCGCAGGACCGCGTCGCCGATGCCAGCCGCGACCTGACCTATCACCGTTATCTGCAGCGCGACCGCGCGCAGCGGATATCCGCGCTCACCGCCGATCTGCGCGAATTGGACGAACTGGAACGCGACATCGTGGACAAGCGCGAACAGCTCGACGCCGCCCGCGAAGACAAGCGCAAGGAACTGGTCGCGCTGGAAAAACAACGGCGCCAACGCGCCGCGCTGATCGCCCAGCTCGACCAGCGCTACAAGGACCGCAACGCCAAGGAAAAAGCCCTCGGCCGCGACGTGAAAGCGCTCGAACGCCTGCTCGCGCAACTGCGCGCCGCGGCCGCGCGCGCGGCCAAGGAGCGCGAAGCCGCCGCCGCGCGCGCCAATCGCACGACGCCGGGCACGAGCAAGCGCGCACCGGTGCGGGTGGCGACGACCGCGCCGATCAGCGTCGGCGGCCTGGGCTGGCCCGTGTCCGGCGCGTTATTGGCCGGTTACGGCGGCACCATGCCCGACGGCCGCAGCAGCGAAGGCGTGCTGATCGGCGCGCCGGTCGGCAGTCCGGTGCGCGCGGTCGCCGACGGCACCGTGGTCTATTCCGAATGGATGACCGGCTACGGCCTGTTGCTGATCGTCGACCACGGCAACGGCTATATGAGCCTGTACGCGCACAACGACGCGCTGCTCAAGGACGCCGGCGACGCGGTCAAGCGCGGCGATGCGCTCGGCAGCGTCGGCAACTCCGGCGGCCAAGGCCGGCCGGCGCTATATTTCGAGCTGCGGCGCAACGGCCAACCGGTCAATCCCAACGTCTGGCTGCAGAAACGCTGAACCAACATCGTAAGCCGCATAATCGGCAAGAACCCGCGTCTTCCGGCGCGGTCCAACCTCCGAATCGCCGCCGAATCTGGAGCCGTCGCATGCGTTCTCGTCCCCTATCCGCCGCCGCGCTGGGCTTGCTGCTGTGGCCGGCCCTCGTCCTGCATGCGCAAGAGCAAGAACAAGAGCAGGCGCCGGATCAACCCGCGCAGCAAACCTTGGAAATCGCGGCCAGCGACGACCCCGATGCCGTCGAAAACGCGACATCCAAAGTGCCGCTCGATGAGATCCGCCGTTACGTCGCGGTCTACAACGCCGTCAAGCAGGCTTATGTGGATCCGGTTGACGACAGCAAACTGATGCACTCGGCGGTGCGCGGCCTGCTCAGCGATCTGGATCCGCACAGCGTCTATTTCGACAAGGACGACGCCAAGGAATTCGACGAAGCCACCAGCGGCGCCTACGACGGCATCGGCGTCGAGCTGCAGCAATTGCCGGACCACACTTATCGCGTCGTGTCGCCGATCGACGACACGCCCGCCGCGCGCGCCGGACTCAAATCCGGCGATCTGATCGTCGCCATCGACGGCAAGCCGATCGACGACGACGGCGGCTCCACGCCGCTGCGCGGCAAGCCGGGCACGCCGGTCAAATTGAAGATCGTGCGCGCCGGCGTCGCCAAACCTTTCGACGTGACCGTGACGCGCGAAAAGATCCGCGTCGCCAGCGTGCGCTCGCGCATGCTCGAGCCCGGTTACGGCTACGTGCGCGTGAGCACGTTCCAGGCCGATACCGCGGCCGATTTCGTGCGCCAGCTCGACAAGCTCAACGCCGAAGCCGGCGGCAAATTGCGCGGGCTGGTGCTGGACCTGCGCAGCAATCCCGGCGGATTGCTGACCGCGGCGGTGCAGATCGCCGACGAGTTGCTCGACAGCGGCAAGATCGTCAGCACCCGCGGCCGCATCGCGATCAGCGATGCGGAATTTTCCGCCACGCCCGGCGATCGTCTGAAAGGTGCGCCCGCCGTCGTGCTGGTCGATGCCGGTTCGGCCAGCGCCTCGGAAGTACTGGCCGGCGCGTTGCGCGACAACAATCGCGCGCGCGTGGTCGGCAGCCGCACCTTCGGCAAGGGTTCGGTGCAGACCGTGCTGCCGCTGGACAACGGCGATTCGGTCAAGCTCACCACCGCGCGCTACTACACGCCCAGCGGCAAATCGATCCAAGGCGTGGGCATCGCGCCCGAAGTGGTGCTGAAGCCGGAGAAGAAACCCGGCGACAAAACCGACACCGACACCGATCTCGGCTACACCGAAGCCACCTTGCCCGGTCACCTGCGCGGCGACGACGAAGGCAAGGAAGGCTTCGCTGCTGGCGACGTGCTCGACGGCGATGCGCCGATCGCGTCGGCGCTCGCGGAACTCAAAAAGCCGGTTGCGACCGCCACGTCGAAGCCGGCCGGGAAGGGTTGATGCGGAGGCTAGCGACTTGACATTTGGGGATATATCACCATAATACGGCGACATAACCTCAAAAAGTGAGTCCCATGGGTCTCAGCGCCAGGCAACTTCCCGATACCCTGCCCGATTTGGGCGACGAAGCCGTGCGCCACGACCTGGCCCGGGTCGTCGCCGCCCTGCTCGAAAAGTGGGCGCTGCCCACCGAGGCTCAGCTCGCATTGCTGGGCATGAGCCCGGAAAGCCGCAAGGTGCTGCCGCAGTTCCGCCGCGGCGAGCGCGCGCTGCCGAACACGCGCGACACGCTCGATCGTGCCGGCTATCTGCTCGGCATCCACAAGGCCTTGCGCCTGCTGTTCCCGGAAGACGAAGCCCTACGCTACAGCTGGGTGCGCCGCCGCAACCGCATGCTGGACGGCAAGGAACCGTTGCAGGTGATGCTGGACGAAGGCCTGGTCGGACTGGCCCGCATCGCCCGCTTCGGCGACTTCCAGCGCGGCCAATAAAGGATGGCGCTATACGACACGCTGACCGATTTCGACGGCAGCGTTTATCGCAACATCGTCTCGCTGCGCAGCACCGAACATCTGTTCGACGATCTGATCGCGGACGCGGCTGGACAGAATGCGGCGATCGCGGCGGAGATGCGGATGAAACCCGGCGCGCCGGGCGTCATCGATCGCGGCTTCGAATATTCGCAAGCCATCGCCTATCCGTTCGCCAGCGACAACACGGTCGCCAGCCGCTACGGCGACGGCAGTTTGCGCGTGTGGTACGGCGCGATGGAAGAAGACACGTCGGTCGCCGAAACCTGCTGGCACCAGTTGCAGCAGTTGCGCGCGATCGAAGGCGTCGACCGCCCGGTCGTGCGCTACCGCGCGATGTACCGCGTCCGCGCGCGCGGGCTTTTTTTGGAACTGCGCGGCAAGCAAGGCGAGCATCCGGAATTGCTCGACGAGGATTACGGCGCCACGCAGGGCATCGCCAAGCATGCGGCGGGGCAGGGGCTGCAAGGCCTGCTGTACCCGGCCGCGCGCTGGCCGGACGGCAGCTGCTTGGCGGCGTTCAAGCCGGAGCCGCTGTCGGATCCGCAGTTGATCTATTACCTCACCTACCGGATCGACGCCGTCGCCGATACGGTGACGATCGAACGCAAGCCGGGCGTTATCGACCGGGTGTTGCGTCTGGCCGAAATGCGCCGCCACCGCTGAAACCAGCGCGGCGCATTCGCAACGCTAATGCCCGTCGTGCGATCCGCCGCCGCGCGTCTGCCCACGAACTTCGCCGCCCGGGAAGGTGGTGGAATGCACGTTGACGTAAGCCACGCCTGCGCGCATCGCCTTGATCAATTCGGCGAATTCGCCGGCGGCGATGCCTTGTCCGCCCGGTCCGACGACGTTGGCCGATTGCAGCAGTCCGCTGACCTGGCCCGACTGCGGGCAGATCGGCGCCAGGCCGGTCGGATCGGGGTTGGCGGCGGTCTGGCATAGAAAAACGCTGACGCCGCCGTTGACGCCGCGTTGGCCGAAATGGATATGCGCCTGGCGTACCTCGCCCTGCAATCCGTCGTACGACAATTCATAGGCGATGGTGCCGGCGCGATCGTTGATGAAGGCGCGGAACCGGCCTTGCGCCGTCGAGGATACCGACGGCACTTCTTCGAAACCGCGCAGCGGGATGACGACGACTTCGGCGCAAGCCAAAACGGGCACGGCGCACAGCGCCGCGCCCAGCAGGGCACGCGACCAGATACGGGAACGTTTCATGGCATCTGCCTCGGGGGAAGGCGGTGGGCCGGAAAGCGAAACCGGCGACGGAACGCTAAGTCGCGCGGCGTTTCAGATCGGTGAAAAGACGCACGCATTGTCTAGCCCGTCCGACGGACGGCAGTGGTCAGATCTTCGATGCCCTCGCAGACCTGTTCAGCGCACGGGACATAGCCCTCTCCCGCTTGCAGGAGAGGGTCGGGTGAGGGCGCGCGCCATCGCAGATAACAGTGAACGCTGCATTTCCGGCCGTTTTTTTCGACGTCCTTCTAGCGTTTGACGCGATCTGAAAATTCGCGCGCCCTCACCCCCGCCCCTCTCCCGCAAGCGGGAGAGGGAGTCCTCCAGGCGACGCTTCAAGATCGGCATCAGCATCCGTAGCCCGGGTGGAGCGAAGCGATACCCGGGGCTCTTCGCTTGAAAGCGAGGTGTCTGGAATTCAGCGTTCGAACGTCAGGAGCACATCCTCGTGCATTCGTCGTAACAGGTCGGCGGCTGCGTCTTCCGCCCGCACGCTTTCCGTTCTTTGAAGCTGGATGTCCTCATCGAGGCGGCCGCGATAGTAGTGGAGCAATAGGCCGAACTCGCTCGTCTTGCCCGAGCCAAGAACCTCGGCGATGAGTTGCAACCAGGAGGCGGTTTCGGCGGACAGCCTATCCGCGCGGCCTTCTTTCGGAACTGCGGCTCTCTCGCGTTTTTGCGCCAGAGCCCGTTCGATTTTGGCTTTGCTCCATCCCTTCTTCAGGAGGCGCTGCTCTTCATTCGCCCAATTCGGCGCGCTGTTTTCGCTGCGTCGGTCAAAGCCCAATGCAGTCCCACAATCGCAGTGCTCGACTGTCGTAAGAAAATACTGCTGATCCGGTTGGAGTTGGCGCTGGATGCTGGGGTTGGATAAAGGTTCCAGCTTCCTGCCGTGCTTGCGCGCGATGGCATCGAGCTCGGCAGGGGAGGCTTTGCTCCGAAGAACGGCAGTGACGAAATGACACATGATCTATCGCGGCTTGGCCGGCAACGGAAACGGCGTAACGACTTTCTCGCCGGTCTCCGCGTCGCGAATCACCGCCTGCCCTTTCTTCTCGACTTCTTCGATGCGGATGATGCTTTGCATCGGCAGATGCAACACGCGCGTGCCGCCGAACTCGTCGCGCAGGCGTTCTTCGGTGGGATCCACCACCAAACCTTCGTGCACGTCGAAAACGAGATCGGCGATTTCGGTGAAGCCCCACAACGCGCCGCTGGCGACCTTGCGCGCGTACAGCTCGTACACCTTGCCGTGGTTGTGGAACGTGACTTTGTAGAGCGGTTTGGCCATGTCGCGATTATAGGCGCGGATGCCGTCAGTAGCCTTGGCGCTGCCGCATCCGCCGCGCGATCGAAGCGCGCATCACCAGCGCGAATACGCCGCCGAACGCGAAGCCGGCCAAGTGCGCGGTCCACGCCACCGCACCGTAAGCCGGGCCGATGTAGGTGAACACGATCTGCAGCACCACCCAGATGCCGATCAGCAGCGACGCAGGCGCGCGCACGAATTCCAGGAACAGCCCCAGCGGCAACACCACGCCCAACTTCGCGCGCGGAAACAACGCCAAATAAGCGCCGATCACCGCCGACACCGCGCCGCTGGCGCCGATGATCACCCGGTCCGGCGCGCTGATCGTGAACATCGCCGCGAAATTAGCCGCCGCGCCGCCCAGCAGGAACAGCGCCAGGAACCGCCACGAGCCCATCGCCCGCTCGGCCGGCAGCCCGAAGATCAGCAGGAACACCAGATTGCCGAGCAGATGGGCCCAATCCGCATGCAGGAATAGCGCCGTCAGCAGACGCAGGCCGCGCTCATGATCGAAGGCGCCGCGCCAGCCGCCCGGGGCATTAAGGCCGCCGGACAGCACGCCCCAGTCGATCAACAACGTACGGTGCGCCGCGTCCGGTCGCGCGATCACCCACAGGAAAGCCGCCCACAGCGATACCAACAACAACGGCGTCGCCCAGCGGAGCGCGTTTCTCTGGCGGGAGGGAATGGTGACGAACATGGGCGCGGGGATTATGGCCGGACTTGTGTTTGTGGCTGGACGACATCGCCGTGACGCCGATCTATTCCGTACGGAGCGTTGGCCAAACGTATTGTTAGCATAAGGTTAAAAGACGAGGTATATTGCATACGGCTACGTACGTCGGGAGGGGAACCGGCGCGGCGAAGCAGGGAGGCATCCGCTTCCTGACCTGCATGGCGCAGGCAGCCTTTTTTTATTTGCCCCGGAGAGAACGTACATGCAAAACCAGAATTTCGCGCGCGTCACCGCGCTCGCACTCGGCATCGCCGGCGTGCTGGCGTTCGGTCAAGCCCAGGCTTCGGGCTTCCAGATCAAGGAAAACAGCACTAAGGCGCTGGGCCGCGCATTCGCCGGTTCGGGCGCCGCCAGCGGCGACGCTTCGGTGGTCTCCAACAACCCCGCCGCCATGTCCACCTTCAAGCAGAGCGTCGTGCAGGCCGACGTCGCGGTGATCGATCTGTCCGCCGACTTCACCGGCAGCGGCCGCACCGCGTTCGGCACGCCGATCAGCGGCGGCAACGGCGGCGATCCGGGCGATGCCACTGCGGTGCCGTCGATCTCGGCGATCTTCCCGGTCGGCGACACCGGCATGACGCTGGGCGCCCAGGTCAACGCACCGTTCGGCCTGAAGACCGAATACGACCGCAACTGGGTCGGCCGCTATAACGCCGTCGAATCCGATGTGAAGACCATCGACGTGACCGTGGCCGCTTCGTTCGACTTCGGTTCCGAAGTCTCGTTCGGCGTGGGCCTGATCTATCAGCGCGCCGAAGCGACGTTGTCCAACGCCGTCGACTTCGGCACCCTGCTGGCCGCGCAAGGCGTGCCCGGCTTCGCGCCGCAGAACGCCGATGGCTTCGCCGAAGTGAAGGGCGACGACACCGGCATCGGCTGGACCATGGGCATGCACATCCACCCGAACGAGCGCACCTCGATCGGCTTCACCCACCGTTCCGAGATCGATCACGATCTGGAAGGCAACGCCGACTTCACCGTGCCGTCCAACGCGGCCACCATCCTGGCGTTCGCGGCACCGGGCCAGTTTGTCGATACCGGCGCTCTGGCGGCGTTGACCACGCCTGCGGTCGACACGATCAGCGTGTCCTACGGCCTGACCGACAACTTCACGCTGATGGCCGACTTCTCGCGCACCCAGTGGAGCTCGATGAAGAACGTCACCATCCAGTTCGGCTCCAACCAGGCCGATTCGGTCGAAGATTTCGACTGGAAGGACACCGGTTTCTGGTCGCTGGGCGCCGAATGGGATCTGAGCGAAACCCTCACCCTGCGCGGCGGCTACGCCGAAGACCAGTCGCCGACCAAGATCGAAACCCGCACCCCGCGCCTGCCCGACGCGGACCGCCAGTGGGCATCGGTCGGCCTGACCTGGAAGGTCAGCGATGCGTTCGAGGTCGATGCGGCCTATACCCGCATCTTCGTCGACGATCCGAAGCTGGAAAACATCCACTCGAGCAGCAGCAGCACGCTGACCGGTTCGTTCGATGCGGACGTGAACATCTTCGGCGTTTCGGCTCAGTACAAGTTCTGATCGCTGCGCGACGCAAGACCGAAAAGCCCCGCTTCGGCGGGGCTTTTTTTATGCCGCACCCGCATGCTTTCAGCCAGCCGCGCTTTCAACCTGCGTACTGCCACTGCCTCAGCGCGACGCGGTCGCGGCCGCCGCGTTTGGCGTCGTAGAGCGCCTGGTCGGCGGTGCGCAGCAGATCGGCGAACGGATCGCGCAGCGAGCCGCCCTGGCACACGCCGATGCTGACGCTGACGCCGTACGCCTCCGGCATCGGGAAGGAGGCGCCGGCGACGCGTTCGCGGATGCGCTCGGCCAGCAGCGGCGCCATCGACGCATCGGGCCCGATCAACAGGACGACGAACTCTTCGCCGCCGAGCCGGGCGAACAGGCCCTGGCCTTGCAGGCAGCTCTGCACGGCCGTCGCGAAACTTTGCAGCACGGCGTCGCCGGTGGCGTGGCCGTGGCGATCGTTGATGGATTTGAACCGGTCCAGGTCCATCGCGATCACGGCCAACGCGGCATCGGTGGGCATGCGGTCGATGCGATTCTGCAGTTCGGTGTCCAGGCCGCGGCGGTTGAGCAGGCCGGTCAGCACATCGTGCATGGCGCCATGCCGCAGCGATTCGGCCGCACGCAGGCTGGTCAGCATCAGCATGCAGAAATTCAGCATGAACCAGATCGACAGGTCCGCGCTGACCCAGATCGGATCGATGCCGAATTCACCGCCGATCCAGCCGGGCGCGACGCTGCCGTACAGCAGCACCAGCGCCGCGCAACCGGCCATCATCAACCGCGCGGGCAGGCGGCCGGGGCTTTCGCGCACGGCGCGCAGATGCCAGATCATCAGGCACAACGCGGTCACTTCGACCGTGCTCAAGGCGATGCCTTGCGCATCGGTAGTGCCGCGCAACGCCCAAGCCAGCAGCGACAGCGCGATCGCGAACGGCATCAGCGCGAGTTCGATTCGCGACAAGGCGCGCTGATGCGCGAATTGGATGATCGACCAGGCCAGCCCCATCATGCCGGCGCAGGCCAGCAGGGTGCCCACGTTGACGGCATACCAGGCGGCGGCGGTGCGCCCGCTTTGCGCCAGCGCGGGCGCGAAAGCGTCCAGCATCGTCGCGCCCAGCGTGTAGATCAGGTGCGCGCTGCCCCAAGTGACGATGCCGCGCAAACTGCGCGAAAGATTGGCCACGTACCAGAACAGGCCGAACAGCACGACCGCGAGCAGGCAGTCGCTGAGCAGCACGTGGTAGACGTCGGTATCCATGCGCCAGGTCGGCCCCCCGTCCGATCTTGCGATGGCATCACTTTAGCAAGCGTGGGCTCGTCGACCTTCACGCCGGCCGGTATTTGCTGTTCCTCCCCCTTTGAAAAAGGGGGATCGAGGGGGATTTTCCGTTAAGGGCGTGCGGGCAGCATCAAAAAGCAAATCCCCCTTAGTCCCCCTTTTTCAAAGGGGGAAACAGCGAAACTCACTCGCCCAGGGTCAGCAGAGAAGCGTTGCCGCCCGCCGCGGTGGTATTGACCGTCACCGTCTTCTCGGTGGCGAAGCGCGGCAGGTAGTGCGGGCCGCCGGCCTTGGGGCCGGTGCCGGACAGATTCTGGCCGCCGAACGGCTGCACGCCGACCACCGCGCCGATCTGGTTGCGGTTGACGTAGATGTTGCCGACGTTGGCGCGCGCGGCGATGCGGTCGATGGTGTCGTCGATGCGCGAATGGACGCCGAGCGTGAGGCCGTAGCCAGTGGCGTTGATCGCATCGATCACCCGATCCAGCTCATCGGCCTTCCAGCGCAATACATGCAGCGCCGGGCCGAAGTTTTCGCGGGTCAGTTGCGACAGCGATTGCAGCTCCCAGGCGCGCGGCGCGAAGAAGGTGCCGTGGGCGACGGATTCGTCGGTCGTGGCGGTGGCGATCGGCTTGGCGATCTTGGCCATCTTCGCGGCGTGGTCTTCGAGCAGCTTCAACGCATCCGAATCGATCACCGGGCCGACATCGGTCGACAGCAATCCCGGATCGCCGACGCTGAGTTCGGCCATCGCGCCGGCCAGCATGCCGATCACCTTGTCGGCGATGTCTTCCTGCACGTACAGCACGCGCGCAGCCGAGCAGCGCTGGCCGGCGGAAGTGAACGCGGACGACAGCGCATCCTTGACCAGTTGTTCCGGCAGCGCGGACGAATCGGCGATCAGCGCGTTCTGGCCGCCGGTTTCGGCGATCAGCACGCCGATCGCGGCATCGCGTGCGGCCAGCGCGCGGTTGATGGCGCGCGCGGTGTCGGTGGAACCGGTGAAAGCGACGCCGGCCACGCGCGGATCGCGGGTCAGCGCCGCGCCGACGGTGGCGCCGTCGCCGGGCAGGAATTGCAGCACGGCTTGGGGCACGCCGGCTTCGTGCAGCAGCTTCACCGCCGCATAGCCGATCAGGTTGGTCTGTTCGGCCGGCTTGGCCAGCACCGCATTGCCGGCGGCGAGCGCGGCCGCGATCTGGCCGGTGAAGATGGCCAGCGGGAAATTCCATGGGCTGATGCAGACGAATACGCCGCGGCCTTGCAGCTGCAGCGTATTGGATTCGCCGGTCGGACCGGGCAGCGCTTCGGCGGCGAAGATCTTGCGCGCCTGTGCGGCGTAGTAGCGCAGGAAATCGACCGCTTCGCGCACTTCGGCCACGCCGTCGGCGATGGTCTTGCCGGCTTCCTTGGTGCACAGCGCGATGTATTGCGGCATGCGCTGTTCGAGCAGGTCGGCGGCATGCTCCAGGATCGTCGCGCGCGATGCGGCGGGCATGCGGTCCCAGGCCGGTTGCGCGGCGACCGCGTTCTGCAGCGCTTTTTCGACGGTGGCCGCGTCCGACGCCTGCCATTGGCCGACGGTCTGGCGGCGGTCGGCGGGATTGGTCACGGCGATATCCGGGCCGGCGCCTTTCGCGCCCGGTACCAGCGGTTCGGCGCGCCAGTTCGCGGCGGCGGCATTGACCTGCTGCGCCAGTGCGCGCAGCTGGTCGTCGTTGGCGAGATTGATGCCCATGGAATTGTCCCTTTCGAAGCCCTGGCTGCGATACAGATCGACAGGTAGCGGAATGCGCGGATGCGGAATGGATTCGAACGCGGCGACGGTTTCGACCGGATCGCGGATCAGATCGTCGATGGCGACGTCTTCGTCGGTGATGCGGTTGACGAAACTGGAATTGGCACCGTTTTCCAGCAGGCGCCGCACCAGGTAGGGCAGCAGGTCTTCGTGCGAACCCACCGGCGCGTAGACGCGGCAGGGCACATTCAAGCGGTCCTGCGGAATCACTTCCGCGTATAGATCGTCGCCCATGCCGTGCAGTTTCTGGAATTCGAAAGGCGGCGATGTTGAGCCCCTCTCCCGTTGGGAGAGGGGTTGGGGTGAGGGTTCGGAGTACGACGAGCGTTCCAGCTCGCGTCGCTCCGCCGCACCCTCATCCGCCCTTCGGGCACCCCGGATCAAGTCCGGGGCAGGCTCTTCTCCCGAAGGGAGAAGGGACGACGCGAATTTGTGGATCGCCGCGATCGTGTGCGCATTATGCGTTGCGAACATCGGATAGATCGCATCGCTCGCCTTCATCATCCGCTTGGCGCAGGCGAGATACGACACGTCCGTATTCGGCTTGCGCGTGAACACCGGATAGTCGAGCTGTCCATCCACTTGCGCACGCTTCACTTCCGAATCCCAATACGCGCCCTTCACCAATCGCACCGGAATGCGGCGGCCGGTTTTGCGCGCCAGGTCGGCCAGAAAATCGATCACGAAAGGCGCGCGCTTCTGGTAGGCCTGCACGGCCAGGCCGTAGCCTTGCCAGCCGTCGAGCGATTTGTCGGCGTAGGCCGCGGCGATCACGTCCAGTGACAATTCGAGGCGATCGGATTCCTCGGCGTCGATGGTGAAACCGATGCCGTAGGACTTGGCGATCTGCGCCAGTTCCAGCACGCGCGGCGTCAATTCGGCCAGCACGCGTTGACGCTTGGCGTGTTCGTAGCGCGGATGCAGCGCGGAGAGCTTCACCGAGATGCTGGGCGCGGCGAAAACGTCGTCGAACGGACCGCTCTTGCCGATAGCATGGATCGCGAGCCGGTAAGCATCGAGATAGCGCAGCGCATCCTTGTGGGTCAGCGCGCCCTCGCCGAGCATGTCGAACGAATAGCGATAATTCGCGTTGCCGCCTTTGCGCGAACGGACCAGCGCCTCGTCGATCGTGCGGCCCATCACGAACTGGTGGCCCATGATCCGCATCGCTTGACGCACGGCCAGCCGGATCACGGGCTCGCCGACGCGGCCGACCAGGCGCTTGAAGGCGTTGTGCACGTCGCGCTTGGTGTCGTCGGCCAGGTCGACCAGGTGGCCGGTCAGCATCAGGCCCCAGGTGGAGGCGTTGACCAGCACCGAGTCGGACTGGCCCATGTGCTTGCGCCAGTCGGCTTCGCCCAGCTTGTCGCGGATCAGGCGGTCGGCCGTGCCCTGGTCCGGGATGCGCAACAGCGCCTCGGCCACGCACATCAGCAGCACGCCTTCCTCGCTGCCCAGGTCGTACTGGCGCATGAAGGCTTCGATCGCGCCCTGATCCTGCGCACGGGCGCGGACGCGGCGCACGAGGTCCGCGGCCGTGGCCTGGATTGCGGTGCGGTCGGCGTCGGGTTGCCTGGCTTGCGCCAGCAGCTCGTTCACATGCGCGGTTTCGTCGCGGCTCCAGGCCGCGGTGATGGCCGCACGCAGCGCAGAAGGCTCGGCGGGGAGTTCTGGCGAGAGGATTTCGGTCACGGTGGCATCGGCGGACGCAAGACCGTCAATTCTAGCGTTTGCGCGGGTTTCGCGGCAGTCGCGCCGTCGCGTACGGCACCGTCTGGCTTGCCCGCGAAGGCCCCCGGGGGCTACCATTTCGCAGTTTTCCGCGGTCGCAAGCCCGTTCACCGCCCGATCCGGCCGCCCTGCGCGCCGGTTGCGGCGGCCGTCGGCTGCGGACGTTCCATACCGACGACGACAGTCCTGTAAATCGGGGTCTAGGCAAAGATGAATCTAGCGCGTGCGATGCGATGGGGAATGATGGCGGCTTTGATGCCCTGCCTGGCGTGGGCGCAGCCGCACGATCCGCACCGTTGGCAGTTGAACATGCGGAAGGGCGTGACCCATACCGCCCAGATCGCGTGGGAATCCCACATGATCGTGCTGTGGATCTGCGTGGTGATCGGCGTGCTGGTGTTCGGCGCGATGTTCTACGCCATGTTCAAGTTCCGCAAATCCAAGGGCGCGGTCGCCGCGCAGTTCAGCCACAACACCACGGCCGAGATCATCTGGACGGTGGTGCCGGTGGTGATCCTGATCGCGCTGGCGTGGCCGGCCACGGCCAACCTGATCAAGATGTACGACACCCGCGATTCGGCGATGACGGTGAAGATCACCGGCTACCAATGGATGTGGAAGTACGAATACCTGGGCGAGGGCGTCAGCTTCACCAGCCGCCTGGATCGCGAGAGCGACCGCATCCGCCAGAGCGGCGAAACGCCGGACATGGTCAAGAATCCGCATTACCTGCTGGACGTCGACAACGCGCTGGTGCTGCCGATCGACACCAAGGTGCGCTTCGTGGTCACCGCCGACGACGTGATCCACGCCTGGTGGGTGCCGGCGCTGGGCTGGAAGCAGGACGCGATCCCGGGCATCGTCAACGAAGCTTGGTCGGACATCCGCGAGCCGGGCATCTACCGCGGCCAGTGCGCGGAGCTGTGCGGCAAGGACCACGGCTTCATGCCGATCGTGGTCAAGGCGGTCACCCAACAGGAATTCCAGACCTGGCTGGCGGCCGAAAAGGCCAAGCGCGCGCCCGCTCCGGCGCCCGCCCCCGAACCCGCAGCGCCCGCCGAGGCAGCGCCGGCACCCGCCGCCGCGCCCGCGACCGCCGCTACGAATAATTCCGCCGCCGCCGTGCCTGCGGCCGGCTGATAAAGAACACTTGAGGTAGGCCATGTCCACGTATTCCGCTGCCGCAGATCATCATGACGACCACGGTCATAAGCAGACCTTCGTCGAGCGTTGGTTCTTTTCGACCAACCACAAAGACATCGGCACGCTGTACCTGATCTTCAGCTTCATCATGTTCATCGTCGGCGCGGCGATGTCGGTAATCATCCGCGCCGAACTGGCCGAACCGGGCCTGCAGTTCGTCAAACCCGAGTTCTTCAATCAGATGACCACCGTGCACGCGCTGGTCATGATCTTCGGCGGCGTGATGCCGGCGTTCGTGGGCCTGGCCAACTGGATGGTGCCGCTGCAGATCGGCGCGCCGGACATGGCGCTGCCGCGCATGAACAACTGGTCGTTCTGGATCCTGCCGTTCGCCTTCACCATGCTGCTGCTGACCCTGTTCCTGCCGGGCGGCGCGCCGGCCGGCGGCTGGACGCTGTATCCGCCGCTGTCGCTGCAGGGCGGCAGCAACGTCGCGTTCGCGATCTTCGCGATCCACATGATGGGCATCAGTTCGATCATGGGCGCGATCAACGTGATCGCCACCATCCTCAACATGCGCGCTCCGGGCGTGGATCTGTTGAAAATGCCGATCTTCGCCTGGTCCTGGCTGATCACCGCGTTCCTGCTGATCGCGGTGATGCCGGTGCTGGCCGGCGCGGTGACGATGCTGCTCACCGACAAGTTCTTCGGCACCAGCTTCTTCAACGCCGCCGGCGGCGGCGACCCGGTGATGTTCCAGCACATCTTCTGGTTCTTCGGCCATCCCGAGGTCTACATCATGATCCTGCCGGCGTTCGGCGTGGTCTCGGAGATACTGCCGACGTTCTCGCGCAAGCCGCTGTTCGGCTACCAGGCGATGGTGTACGCGATCGCTTCGATCGCGTTCCTGAGCTTCATCGTGTGGGCGCACCACATGTTCACGGTGGGCATGCCGCTGGGCGGCGAAATCTACTTCATGTTCGCGACCATGCTGATCGCGGTGCCGACCGGCGTGAAGGTGTTCAACTGGGTCAGCACGATGTGGAAGGGCTCGCTGAGCTTCGAAACGCCGATGCTGTGGGCCGTGGCCTTCGTGATCCTGTTCACCATCGGCGGCTTCTCCGGCCTGATGCTGGCGATCGTGCCCGCGGACTTCCAATACCACGACACGTATTTCGTGGTCGCGCACTTCCATTACGTGCTGGTCACCGGCGCGCTGTTCTCGATCATCGCGGCCACGTACTACTGGTGGCCGAAGTGGACCGGGCGCATGTACAACGAGTTCTGGGGCAAGTTCCACTTCTGGTGGACGGTAGTGTTCGTCAACCTGCTGTTCTTCCCGCAGCACTTCCTGGGTCTGGCCGGCATGCCGCGCCGCATCCCCGATTACAACGTCGTGTTCGCCGACTGGAACCTGGTCAGCTCGATCGGCGCCTTCGGCATGTTCCTGACGCCGTTCATGATGTTCGCCATCCTTTACGCCTCGCTCAAGAGCGGCGCCAAGGCGCCGGCGCGCGCTTGGGAAGGCGCGCGCGGCCTGGAGTGGACGGTGCCGTCGCCGGCGCCGCACCACACCTTCACCACGCCGCCGGTGATCAAGCCGGGCGACTTGGCGCATGGCGATTTCGAGCACTTGGATTACGACTCCGCGACCACCGGCGCCGATACCGCCGCCCACCAGAATGCCCGCGAATCCTGACCACCGCAGCGATAAAGCCGGCAGCGACGCCGCACGCCGCGGCGTGCGCCGTACCGTGCTGGTGCTGGTCGTCATCGCGATAGCGATCTACGGCGGCTTCATCCTGTCCGGAGCGATGGGCAAGTGAACGCCGGCGAGAACGCGGGCAAAGGTTTCGGCATCGGCAAGATGGTCGCCGTGGCCTTGGCCGCGTTCGCCTTCACGTTCGCGTTGGTGCCGCTGTACCGGATCGCCTGCGAGAAAGTGTTCGGCATCCGGTTGGAAAAGAATGCGGTCGACGGCAGCCAGGCCAAGAAAGCCGATCCCAACGCGCGCTGGGTGACCGTGCAGTTCGACGGCGGCGTCAATTCCAAACTGCCGTGGGGTTTCCATCCCAACCAGCTGACGATGAAGGTGCAGCCCGGCCAGCAGTACGAGACCACGTATTTCGCCCGCAACAACGGCGACCGCGCGATCGTCGGCAACGCCGTGCCGTCGGTGGCGCCGGCCAAGGCTTCGGGCTACTTCAGCAAGACCGAATGTTTCTGCTTCACCGCGCAAACCTTGAATCCCGGCGAATCGCGCGACATGCCGGTGCGTTTCATCGTCGATCCGGCTTTGCCGCCGGAAGTGAATACCATCACGTTGTCGTACACCTTCTACAAGAACGATGCCCTGACGACGCGCTTGAACGCGCCGTCTTCGCACGACGCCCTCGCGGCGCCCTGACCCGATAGCCAAGATAAGCAACGGACGAACACCATGGCCCAGGCCCATACCCACGACCAGCACGATCACAACGTCTACTACGTGCCGCACGGCAGCCGCTGGCCGGTCATCGCGTCGGTCGCGCTGTTCACCGCCATGTTCGGTTTCGCGAGTTGGCTCAACGAGGCCAGCTGGGGCCGTGCGGTGTTCTTCGTCGGCCTGGTCTTCCTCGCGCTGATCCTCTTCAAGTGGTTCGCCGACGTGATCACCGAATCGATCCGCGGCTACTACAACAAGCAGGTCGACACCTCGTTCCGCATGGGCATGGTGTGGTTCATTTTTTCCGAAGTGATGTTCTTCGCCGCGTTCTTCGGCGCGCTGTTCTACGCGCGCAACTTCGCGATGCCGTGGCTCGGCGGCGAAGGCGACGGCGTGATGACCAACAGCCTGCTGTGGGACGGCTTCAGCGCCGCTTGGCCGAGCAACGGACCGGGCGCGATCGGCGGCGCCTACCAGACCATTCCGGCCTGGGGCCTGCCGCTGCTCAATACGCTGATCCTGTTGTCGTCAGGCGTCACTGTCACCATCGCCCATCACGCGCTCAAGGCCGGCCACCGCAAGCAATTGCTGGTGTTCCTGGGCCTGACCGTACTGCTCGGCGCGCTGTTCCTGTTCTTCCAGGCGGAGGAGTACATCCACGCCTACACCGAGCTGAACCTGACGCTGGGTTCGGGCATCTACGGTTCGACCTTCTTCATGCTCACCGGCTTCCACGGCGCGCACGTGACGCTGGGCACGATCATGCTGGCGATCATCTGGCTGCGCTGCCTGAAAGGCCATTTCAGCAAGGACGACCACTTCGCTTTCGAAGCGGTGGCCTGGTACTGGCACTTCGTCGACGTGGTCTGGCTGGGCCTGTTCCTGTTCGTCTACGTGCTGTAACGCTTAAGCCCTTCTCCCTCTGGGAGAAGGGTTGGGATGAGGGTTCGGCGGAGCGGTGGAAGTGGCCGATCGCAGAACCTATCCATGCTTCATGCGCGCGGCTTGTATGCCGCGATATTGGAGCGCAACCTTTTCGCCGAACCCTCATCCGCCCTTCGGGCACCTTCTCCCGGAGGGAGAAGGAAAAAACTTAAGGCGCGCGGCCGATGCCGTGCGGCGTGATCCAGCCCATGTAAATGGCCAAGATCACCAGCAGGATCAGCGCCACCGACAACGCGATGCGCTTGGTCAGCGCGTTCACCGTCCGCTTGGTCTGGCCTTTGTCGACCAGCATGTAATAGAGGCCCGCCCCCAGGTTCCACAGGATGAGTATCAGGAAGGCGACGATCAGCAGGGTCTTGAGCGAGTCGTTCATGGCGATGTCCAAGTCGCGGCGTTGCTGCGCGAGCAGCGCATTATCGCAGCAGGCCGGTAGCCAAGCGTGAGCGATCGCCGCAACAGGCTGTTGCTGGGCTGGGTGCTGGCGTTGGCGGCGGCGGGATTGTTCGCCATTGCCGGCCGTTGGCAGCTGGGTCGCATGCACGAAAAACAGGCGATGCTGGACGCGGCGCAGGCGGTGCTGGCGCAGCGCCAGGCGCGCCCGCTGGCTAGCGCCGGCGATGCCGCGCGCCGGCAGGATTACGACTGGGCCGCGGGCGATGGCCGCTTCGACGCCGCACCGGCGATCCTGCTCGACAACCAGCAGCGCGATGGCCGCCCTGGAGTACGTGCCTATCGCCTGTTCCTGCCGGCGTCGGGCGCCGCGCCGGTGCTGGTCGAACTGGGTTGGTTGCCGCTATCGGGCGATCGCCGCATGCCGTCCATAGCGGCACCGCGGGGTTCGCTGCGTCTGGAAGGTTTGCTGTTGCCGCCGCCGTCCGCCGGCATCGCGTCGTCGCAGTTGCAGAGGCAGGCCGACGGCAGCCTGCTGGCGGTTTCGTTGGATATGCGGGAATTGCAGAAGGCACTGCAGACGCCGCCGATCGCCGCACGGGTCTTGCGGCCCGATCCGGCGGACAGCATCGGCTATGCGCGCGATCTCGATATCCTGCCCAACACGCTGCCGCCCGAACGGCACCTCGGCTATGCCGTGCAATGGTTCGCGTTGGCGCTGGCCGTGCTGATCACGGCCTCGGTCCTCACCTTCCGCAGAAAAAAACCACGCCCATGACCACGCCGCAGACCGACCAGCAGCGCAATCGCAACCGGACGATGCTGATCGCGATCTTCGCGATCTTCCTGGGCAGCTTCGTCGTCGCGGGCGCGCTGCGCTTTTCCGGCTGGCGTCCCAGCGGCTTGAAGAATCACGGCGAACTGCTTCAACCGCCGGCCGACTTGCGCAAGATGGAACCGGTGCTGGCCGACGGCAGCCTCTATCGCTGGAATCCGGTCGAACGCACCTGGCGGATCGTGGTCGCGCCGCCGGCCGATTGCGCGCAGGCTTGCGTCAAGCTCGCGCAGGAGATCGATCTGGTTTGGCAATTGTTCGGCCGCGACGCCGACCATGTGCATGTGCTGTGGATGGGTGCGCCGCCTGCCGGCGTCAAAACGACGGTCCGTCTGCAGCAACTCCGCTCCGCCCCCGCGTTGCGCGCCGCGCTGCCGCGCGTGGACGATGCCGGTACCGCCGGCCGGCCCGGCGTGCCGGTATACGTCGTCGACCCGAACGGCTTCGTCATATTGCGCTACGCTCCCGGCTTCGATCCCGGCGACCTGCGCACCGACGTGGCGCGCCTGCTGAAACTGCGATGACATGAATCCATCCTTCCGCCCCGTGCTCCAGCATCCGGCCTTGAACCGGAATTTCCATCGCATCGCTTGGCTGGCGGTGGCGTTGGCCTTCGGCGTGATCGTATTCGGCGCATTCGTGCGCCTGTCCAATGCGGGCTTGAGCTGCCCCGACTGGCCCACCTGCTATGGCCGCGCCGCATGGCCGAGCGCCGCGCACGAAGCGGTCGATCACGTCGCCACGGCGATCCGCCCGGTCGAACCGCACAAGGCTTGGCGCGAACAACTGCATCGCATGCTGGCGGGCGCGCTCGGCGTGCTGGTGTTGACGCTCGCGTTGGTGGCCGCGCGCAAGCGGCGTTACGGCGTTCTGCAGGTGTTGGGCGCAGCGGCATTGGTGGCGGTGTCGATACCTTTGTACATGCGCGGGCAACACGCTGCCGCGAGCGTGCTCGCCGCGGCGGGCGAGGCTTTGCTGCTGGTCGCCGCATTGCGCTGGTCCAATACCGATCTCGCGCGCGCGGCCGCGTTGACGCTGATGGTGATCGTGTTCCAGGCCCTGCTCGGCATGTGGACGGTGACCTGGCTGCTGAAACCGATCGTGGTGATGGGCCATCTGCTCGGCGGCCTGCTCACCTTCTCGTTGCTGATCTGGATGGCGTGGCGCGCGATCGACCGCCCGATCCTGCTGGCCGAAGCCGATGGCCTGCGGAAATGGGCGATCGTCGGCATCGTCCTGCTGGGCGTGCAGATCGCGCTCGGCGGCTGGACCAGCGCCAACTACGCGGCCTTGTCCTGCGGCACCGATTTCCCGAAATGCGTGGGCCAGTGGTGGCCGGCGCACGATTTCCGCGAAGGTTTCGTGCTTTGGCGCGGCATCGGCGTGGATTACGAAGGCGGCATCCTCGACGGCGAATCGCGCATCGCCATCCAGCTCGCGCACCGCATGATGGCGATCGTATTGTTCCTGTACCTGGCCTGCTTCTGCGCGCGCCTGCTGCAAACGCCGGGCATGCGCGGCTGGACGCTGCTGCTCGGTGCCTTGACCGTGACGCAGGTGATGCTCGGCATCGCCAACGTCAAGCTCGCGCTGCCGCTGCCGGTGGCGGTGCTGCACAACGCCGGCGCCGCGTTGCTGCTGTTCGCGATGGTGTCGCTGTTGGCGCGCCTGCGCAGCCCGGACGCTTGACGGCATGGCGGCGAACAAAGCACGCGAATACTGGGCGTTGACCAAGCCGCGCGTAGTCGCATTGATCGTGTTCACCGCACTGGTCGGCATGTTCCTGGCCGTGCCGGGTTTGCCGCCGCTGCGGCAGACGTTGTTCGGCCTGCTCGGCATCTGGCTGGCGGCGGCTTCGGCGGCCGCGATCAACCATGTGCTGGACCAACGGATCGATGCGGTGATGGCGCGCACCTACGACCGGCCGTTGCCGACCGGCGGCCTGCGCACGCGCCAGGCAGTCGCTTTCGCTGCCGTGCTCGGAATCGCTTCGATGGCGGTACTGGTCGTCTTGGTGAATCCGATCACCGCGGCGCTGACGTTCGTATCGTTGATCGGTTACGCCTTCGTCTACACCGGTTTCCTGAAGCGCGCCACGCCGCAGAACATCGTGATCGGCGGCATCGCCGGCGCAGCGCCGCCGCTGTTGGGTTGGGCGGCGGTCACCGGCATGGCCGATCCGAAGGACTGGCAGAACGCGCTACTGCTCGTGCTGATCATCTTCGTATGGACCCCGCCGCATTTCTGGGCGCTGGCGATCTTCCGCCGCGAGGATTACGCCAAGGCAATGGTCCCGATGCTGCCGGTCACGCACGGAGTGACCTACACGCGCCTGCAGATCCTGCTGTATACGGTGCTGCTGGTGATCACCACCGTGCTTCCGCGGCTGGTCGACATGGCCGGCAATTTCTACTTGGGCGGCGCGCTGGTGCTGGGCGCGGTGTTCCTCTGGTACGCGTGGAAGCTGCTCGATCCGCCGGACGAGCTGTATGCGATGAAAGTGTTCAACTATTCCATCGTCTACCTGATGGCGCTATTCGCTTTCCTGCTGTTCGACCACTGGCTGTTGCCGTGGATGCAGCCGGCGCCGTCCGTGCAGTTCGTTCCGGTCGGTTGAAGCTCCG
>CADECF010000016.1:0-24399 GCA_902825775.1 uncultured Lysobacteraceae bacterium | reverse complement strand
AAGCTCCGCTCTACAAAGGCGATCGGAACCTATCGAGCGTTGCCGAGCAGGTGCTGCTGCCAGAACTCGATGGCCGCCGCGTCGAAATAATCGTTGTTGGCTTTCTTGCGGAAGCCGTGGCCTTCGTCGTCGTACATCAGGAACCATACCGGCTGGCCGTTGCCGCGCACCGCTTTTACGATCTGTTCGGCCTCGGTGTACGGCACGCGCGGGTCGTTCTTGCCTTGCGCCACGAATAGCGGCGAGCGGATCTTGCCGGCGTTCTTCAACGGCGAGATGCGGTCGAACACGGCCTTCATTTCCGGCACGCGCTCGTCGCCGTATTCGGCGCGGCGCAGGTCGCGGCGATAGCTTTCTGTGTTGTTCAAGAAGGTGGTGAAGTCGGAGATGCCGACCACATCGACGCCGGCGCGGATACGGTCGCTGTAATGCATCAGCGAGGCCAGCACCATATAGCCGCCGTAGCTGCCGCCGGTCACGCCCACGCGCGAGGCGTCGAGCTCGGGCTGCTGCGCGATCCAGTCGAGCAGCGCGCCGATGTCCTTGACCGAGTCTTCGCGTTTTTCGGCATTGTCCAGCTTGAGATAGCTCTTGCCGTAGCCGGCCGAGCCGCGCACGTTCGGTACCAGCACCGCAACGCCCAGCTCCTTGATCAGGAATTGCGTATTCGGATCGAAGAACGGCACCGATTGGCCTTCGGGCCCGCCGTGGATGTCGATCACTACAGGATACTTGCCGCCCGGGGCCGGTTTGTTCGGTTTGTAGTAGAACGCAGGAATCGTTCGCGGCTTGCCATCGACTTGGTCGAAGGTCGGGAAGCGCACCAGCGTTGGCGCCACGAAAGTCGAAGTATCCAGGCCGCCCACTTCGCTGCGCGTCCAGCGCGTCAGCTTGGCGTCGGCCAGGTCGATCACATAGACATCGTTCGGCGACGTGGCGGTGTTCAAAGTCACGGCCAGGCGCTTGCCGTCGGGCGAGAAACTCATGCCGCCGACCAGGCCGATCGGCAACGCCGGCAGTTTGACCGGCTTGTGCGTGGGCAGCGACAGCACGGTCAACTTGTAGATGCCGTCTTCGTTGGTGATATAGGCCAGGTGCTTGCCGTCGTCGGCGATGTCGAAACCATCGACGTCCCACGGCGTGTCCGCGGTCAGCACCTTGAACTCGCCGCTGGCGGGATCGTGGTAACGCAGCGTCTGGAATTCGCTCGGCTTGCCGTCGATCGGTTCGTCGGAAACGAAATACACCGCCTTGCCATCGGCAGCGAACTCGAATCCGCCGAATGCGGCCTTGCCGCCATCGACCGGGAACAGGGTCAGCTTGCCGGACGCCAGGTCCACTTCGCCGGGATAGGCTTCGTTGGCCGAGACGTATTTCGTCACCAGCAAGCGGCTGCCGTCGGGCGAGAAATCCATCGCGGCCCAGTTGCCGCCTTCGACGACCACCGGTTTGGCTTTGCGCGTCGCGGCGTCCATCACCCAGATATCGGTGTCGGTGCCGTTGCGCGACGTGCTGCTGTAGGCCAGTAGCTTGCCGTCGCGCGAGAACAGCGCGCCGCGGTTCTGGCTGCGCTTGCCGTCGGTGAGCATGACCACGTCGCGCGTGGCCAGGTCGTACCAGTGCAGCTGCGAGAACTCGTTGCCGCCGACGTCCTTGCCGAACACGAATCCGTCGCGGCCGGACTGGGCCGGCGTAACGGTCAGGCCGCTCACCGGTTCGTTGTAGAAGGTGATCTGTTCGCGCATGCCCAACGGCTGGCAGACGCGGTGCGCCTGGCTGGTTTCGGCGAAGCGGGTGCTGATCAGCAGGCAGCCGTCCTGGGTCCAACCGGCGACGCTGGCGCCGCGGGTATTTTGGTAGCGGTTGAGGCGTTCGATCAGTTCGGCCGGAATCGCGGGTACGTTTTCGGTGATGCGATTGCCGGTTTCTTCGCGCTTCACCGCTTGGGCCTGCGCGACGGCCGGCAGGGCGCAGGCGACAGCGAGCGCGGCCAGCAGCATGGAACGGGTCATGCGTGTCCTCCCCAGAACTGGAAGCCGGAGCTTATCAAAGCCCTCTCCCGCTTGCGGGAGAGGGTTGGGTGAGGGCGCGCGATATTGCAGATCGCGTCAAACGTCAGGCTCAATCAAAAAAGAGAACGTAGCCCGGGTGGAGCGCAGCGATACCCGGGAAAACACGTCGCGACCCATTCCCCGGGTATCGCTGCGCTCCACCCGGGCTACGAAGCCAACCGCGCCTGCAACAGACTCCGCATCTCGTCCTTCTCTTCCGCAGACAGGCCCGCTTCGCGCTGCAATTGCTGCAACTCGTCGATGCGCTGCTGCACCGTCTGCCGTTCCAACTGTGCGACGGCGTCGAGGAATTCGGTTTGCAGCGTGTTTTCTTCGCCGGGGAAGCTGTGGCTGGCGAGTTTCTGCAGTGCGGCCAACTGCTCGTGTTCGGCGAAATGCTCCAGCAGCATGCCGGTGCTGATGTCGGGCCTCGCGCGCACCAGCGATACGATTTCGGCCAGAAGATCGATGCCGGGTTGCTGCAGTGCTGCGAATCGATAGGGCGGCTGCAGCGCCAGCGCCAACGACGGTTTCTGCAGGAGGAACGCGATGGCACTGCGCACCAGGCTGCGCTTGGGCGTGGCTGCGGTATTGCCGCGCTGAACGCGCTGCACCGGCACGTGCGTCTGCGGCGCGCTGCCGCGCGCGCCGACGCCGGTCAGTTCGGTGAGGCGCTGCTGCATCAGGTCGCCGAAAGCGCCATCGGGAATCTGCGCCAGCATCGGTTTGGCGCGTTCGGCCAGTCTCGCCTTGCCGTCGAGCGTGGCCAGGTTCACGTCGGCGGACAATTCGGCGAAGAAGAATTCGCTCAGCGGCATCGCCTGCCGCAAGCGCGCGTCGAAACCCGAAGCGCCTTCGTGCCGCACCAGCGTGTCGGGATCTTCGCCGTCGGGCAGGAAAAGGAAGAAGGCCTGACGGCCGTCCTTCATGCGCGGCAGTACCGATTCCATCGCGCGGGTCGCGGCGCGGCGGCCGGCGGCGTCGCCGTCGAAGCAGAAATACACGTCCGGCGCGTTGCGGAACAGCAGTTCGGCATGGTCCGGCGTGGTCGCGGTGCCGAGCGTGGCCACGGCCTGCATCACGCCGTGCTGGAACAGCGCGACCACGTCCATATAGCCTTCGACCACGATCAGCCGCTCGATCTTGCTGTTGGCCTGGCGCACCTGCCATAAACCGTACAGTTCGCGGCCCTTATGGAACAGCGCGGTTTCGGGTGAGTTGAGATATTTGGGCGAATCCTCCGGATCCAGCACGCGGCCGCCGAACGCGATCACGCGGCCGCGGCGGTCGTGGATCGGGAACATCACGCGGTCGCGGAATTTGTCGTAAACGCGGCCGTTGTCGCTTTTCGAAAACAGCCCGGCGCGATCGAGCAGTTTCATGCGCCGCTCGTCGGTGCCCAGCGCGTCCTTCAGCGCGCTGTAGCCGTCCGGCGCATAGCCGATCATGAAACGCTCGCGCGTCTCGGCATCGACTGCACGGCCGTCGAGATAGTTGCGCGCCTTGTCGCTGCCGGCCAGCTGCTTGTGGAAGAACTTGGCGGCGGCTTCGAGTGCGGCGTAGACGTCGCGCGTGTCGTTGTTCTCGTTGCGCTGCTGGGTATCGCGCGGCACTTCCATGCCGGCGCGCTTGGCCAGTTCGTCGACCGCATCGAGGAATTCGAGGCGGTCGTAATTCATCAGGAAACTGATCGCCGTGCCGTGCGCGCCGCAGCCGAAGCAGTGGTAGAACTGCTTGGTCGGGGATACGGTGAACGAGGGCGAACGCTCGTCGTGGAAGGGGCAGCGGGCCGAGTATTCCTTGCCCTGCTTTTTCAGCGGCACGCGCGTGCCGATCACCTCGACGATATCGGTCCGGGCGAGTAGGTCGTCGATGAAGGCGTCGGGGATGCGGGCCATGCGCCCATGATCGCATCCGCGGCAAGCCCCCGCCGAGCCTGAACGCGGCGCAGGCGGCGTTCCGGCACGTTGACCTAGGGTCGGCCCGAGCTGGGTGCCTTCGTCGGCCGGTCTAGGATGAGCGCATTCCAGGCCGTCTGAAGGAAGCCGCCATGTATCCCGCCGAAGTCCGCCCGCCGGTGGTGCCGCCCAGTGCCGCGACCGAGCCCTCCACGGCGGCGCCTTACTGCCTGACGCCTGTGCAGCAGCAGGCCCTAGCCGAACGTTACGCGCCGATCCTCTACTTCCATCCCGACGAACAGAATTTCCTGCAGGACCCTAACACCTATATCCAGCAATCCACGCTGCGCCAGGAGCGCGATTTCTGGGGCGACAAGGAAGTGCACGGCCTGGGCGAAGTGCCGCCGGAAGAACTGGCGGGCATCGGCAAGGACAACGAAGACGCCGACGGACAGCTGTTCCTCGATCACCAGAACGAGCAGCTGGGCGATGGCATCCGCGCCGGCGATCTGGCCAATAGCAAGAATCTGTATCAATACGATTCGGCGACCAACACCATCACCTATCACCTGTTCTATTCGTATAACGACGGTCCGCCCGGTCTCGGCGACGCGCAGAACCACGAAGGCGACTGGGAAAAAATCACCGTGCAGCTGGACAGCGACTTCCAACCCGTCGAAGTGCGTTACAGCGCGCACAGCGGTCTGGACATCAGCCGTTCGTGGGCCGATGCGCCGAAAGAAAACGGGCGCCCGGTGTCCTTCGTCGGCCAAGGGTCGCACGCGAACTTCCCTGAAACGGGCCATTGGGAAACGCAGGCGCCAAGCTGGGTCACGACCGACGTCGCCGCCAGCGGAGGCATCCGCTTCGATCTGGCCGACCAGCCCGCCGTCGACGTACTCAGCCAGGATTGGTACGGCGGCCACGTGCTGTGGGGCGAGCGCGGCAGCGGTAGCGAAGTCGGCATCGGCGACACCACCGGACCGACCGGGCCTTCGGCCGACAAGGGTCCGATCACCGAAGCCAGCCCGCGCGAGCCGCTGGGCTAAGCCCCTCTCCCATCGGGAGAGGGGTTGGGGTGAGGGTTCGGCGAAGCGACATTGTTCCAGCCTGCGTCGCTTCGCCGAACCCTCATCCGCCCTTCGGGCACCTTCTCCCGAAGGGAGAAGGAAAAGCTTAGGGCACCGCGATCGGCGGATCCGCCGTCTCCCGCGCCCGCTCGTCGATCACCGCGGTAATCAGCGCGCCGACGAAAAACACCACGGCGGCGTAATACATCCACACCAGCAGGATCACCAGCGTGCCCATCGACCCGTAGGCGCTGCCCGGCGCCGCGCGCCCGATGTATAGGCCGATCAGATAGCGGCCCGCCACGAACAGCAACGCGGTGATCAGGCCGCCGACCAACGCCTGCCGCCATTGCACGCGGCGGTCGGGCAGGTAGTGATAGAGCAGGGCGAACGCGAACGCATAGATCGCAAGCCCGGCCGCATTGCCCAGCGCCGGCAACAGCGAGGGTACATTGGAGAAGAAGATCTCCAGTGCCGTGGTCAGCGTCATCGACACCAGCAGCAGGAAGCCGAGCGCGAACACCACGCCGAACGAGAACACGCGCTTGCGCATCCAGGCGAACGCGCCGGGCAGGCGCTTGGCGTCGGTATGGAAGATCAGATTGAGCGCGGCCTGCAACCGCGCGAACACAGCGGTCGCGCCGACGAACAGCAGCAGCGTGCTCCAGATCCCGGCCAGCGAACCGACGTCCGGGCGGCTCTTGGCGTTGTCGATCACGGTGTCGGCGACTTGTTCGGCGCCCTGGCCCGCCAGCGCGCCGACCTGTTGGATCAGGGATTCCTGCGCGCTCGGATACAGCGATGCGGTCAGCCACAGCAGCAGCACCAGCAGCGGCGCCAGCGACAATAAAGCGTAGAAGGACAGCGACGCGGCCTGCGTCATCAGGTCGGTTTCGACGAAACGCCGCGCCAATGCCGCCGGCAGGCTTTCCTGCAGGCGTTGCACGTGGTGCCTGATCTGTTCGGTCGACGGCCGGCGCATGCAAGGGATGATCGCCGATGCGCGCGAAAAGAAAAGTGATGGCGCCACCGCTTTGTAGAGCGGGGCTTGCTCCGCTGCTCTTGCTTAGGCTTTTCTTGTGGGAGCGGCTTCAGCCGCGAGCTCTTCGTGCGGCGGCGAATCCTCTCAAAAGCTCGCGGCTGAAGCCGCTCCCACGAAGATCAAAAGCAGCGGAGCAAGCCCCGCTCTACAAAGACGAAACGGTAGCGCAGTGCTCAGCCGGCGAGTTTCTTCTTCACCAACGCGGACACCAGTCCCATATCGGCCTGCCCGGCGAGCTTGGGCTTGAGCGCGGCCATCAGCTTGCCCATGTCGGCAGGGCCGGCGGCGCCGGTTTCGGAGATGGCTGCATCGATGGCAGTCGCGATCTCGGCTTCGCCCAACTTGGCCGGCAGGTAGCGTTCGATCACCACGATCTCGGCGCGTTCCACCGCGGCCAGGTCTTCGCGGTTGGCGGCCTCGTACTGGGTCACCGAATCCTTGCGCTGCTTGACCATCTTGTCGAGCACGCCGATCACGGCGGTATCGTCCAGCACGATGCGCTCGTCCACCTCGCGCTGCTTGATCGCGGCGTTGATCAGGCGGATCACGCCCAGCGAATCCTTGTCGCCGGACTTCATCGCGGCCTTCATGTCGTCGGTGAGGCGTTGCTTGAGGCTCATCGTGGTCTCCATCGGATGTTCGGCTCTTATGGGAGCGGCTTCTGTGGGAGCGGCTTCAGCCGCGAGCTTTTGAAGGCCCTGGCGAACCGAAGAGCTCGCGGCTGAAGCCGCTCCCACAGAAGCCGCTCTTACAAAGAGCGGAAGCGGAAAAACAAAAAGCCGGCAGCGCTTGCGCGCGGCCGGCTTCGGATGCCTGGTCGGACGGGCTCGCGCCCGCCGCGAATCAATACAGCCGCTGGCGCTTGGTGACGTCGCGCGAGCTGCGGCGGGCCTGACGCTTCACGGCGGCGGCGGCCTTGCGCTTACGCTCCTGGGTCGGCTTCTCGTAGAACTCGCGCTTGCGGGTTTCGGCGAGCACGCCGGCCTTCTCGCAGGTGCGCTTGAAGCGGCGGAGCGCAAACTCGAACGGCTCGTTTTCGCGGACTTTGACGCTGGGCATAGGAATCTCTGAAATTTGGGAAGTCCCGCCACCGGGGCAGGGCTTTGCGAAGGGACTCGCATCCGCCAGGTTCCGCCCGGCGAGCCGCGTATGATAGCCGCTGGCCTTGCCAAGGCGCAACTCGCGCCCATCTAACCCCCATGCGAGTCCTGGGTATCGAAACCTCCTGCGACGAGACCGGCGTGGCCGTGTACGACACGGCCCACCCCGGTTCCGCGGGCCTGCGCGCCCATGCGGTCTACAGCCAGATCGCCCTCCACGCGGAATACGGCGGGGTGGTGCCCGAACTGGCCAGCCGGGACCACGTCCGCAAACTGTTGCCCCTGGTCCGCCAGACCTTGGCCGAGGCCGGCCTGGGCGTGAACGACATCGACGGCGTGGCCTATACCGCCGGCCCGGGCCTGGTCGGCGCCCTGCTGGTGGGGGCCGGCGTGGCCCGTTCGCTGGCCTGGGCGCTGGACAAGCCGGCGATCGGCGTCCACCACATGGAAGGCCACCTCTTGGCTCCGCTGATGGAAGACGACCCGCCCGACCCGCCGTTCGTGGCCCTGCTGGTCTCCGGCGGCCACACCCAGCTGGTTGCCGTGGATGCCATCGGCCGTTACCGGCTGCTGGGCGAAACCCTGGACGATGCCGCCGGCGAGGCCTTCGACAAGACCGCCAAGATGATGGGCCTGCCTTACCCCGGCGGCCCCCAGCTCGCGGCGCTGGCGGAAACCGGAAAGCCGGGCGCCTACAAGTTCTCGCGGCCGATGACCGATCGCCCCGGCTTGGATTTCAGCTTCAGCGGCTTGAAAACCCAGGTGCTGCTGGCCTGGCGCGGCAGCGATCACAGCGACACGACCCGTGCCGACATCGCCCGCGGTTTCGAAGACGCGGTGGTCGATACGCTGGCGATCAAATGCGAACGCGCGCTCGACGCGGCCGGCTGCAACGTCCTGGTCGTGGCCGGCGGCGTAGGCGCCAACAAACGGCTGCGCGCCAAGCTGGCCGAAAGCGCCGCCAAACGCGGCGGCCGCGTCTGCTTCCCGCGCCCGGCGCTATGCACCGACAACGGCGCGATGATCGCCTTCGCCGGCGCGCTGCGGCTGCAGGCCGGGCAGCGAGACGATGCGCAGGTGCATGTGGTGCCGCGTTGGGATATGGCATCGTTATCCACCGTCGCACCGCCTTTGTAGGAGCGGCTTCAGCCGCGAGCTCTTTCGCCGACGCAGGCGCTGAAGAGCTCGCGGCTGAAGCCGCTCCCACAAAGATTTAGGGAATGAAATGGATAAAGTTTTCATCGAAGGCCTCGAAATCGAAGCCCTGATCGGCATTTACGACTGGGAGCGGCGCATCCGCCAGCCGCTGGTGTTCGATGTCGAGATGGCGTTCGACAATCGAAAGCCCGCGGCGAGCGACGATATCGCCGATACGCTCAATTACAAGGACGTCAGCAAGCGGCTGATCGATTTCGTGTCGCATTCGGAATACCAGTTGGTGGAAACGCTGGCCGAGCGCTGCGCGCAGATCGTGCTGGAGGAGTTCGGCGTGGCCCATGTGCGGCTGAAGCTGAGCAAGCCGGGCGCGGTGCGCGGCGCGAAGGCGGTGGGGGTGATCGTGGAGCGCGGTCGCGGATGATCGGAAGAGGTCGCATTCTTTCGGGAAAAAATTTCGGGATGACAGGGAAATAAGGATGCTCAAGGCCTATCTCAGCCTCGGAAGCAACGTCGATCCCGAGCGCAATCTGCGATCTGCGGTAGCCTCCCTGCGCGAGCATTTCGCGAGCGTGACGCTGTCGCCGATCTACCGCACCGCCGCGGTCGGTTTCGACGGCCCCGATTTCCTCAATGCCGCCGCCATCGTCGAAACCGATCTGGACCCGCAGGCGCTCAACGCCTGGCTGCATGCGCTGGAGGACGCGCACGGCCGCGACCGCAGCGGCCCGCGATTCGGCGACCGCCCGCTGGACATCGACATCGTGTTCTACGGCGATCTGGTCCTGGACGGACCGGGCCATCTGCGGATTCCGCGTCCGGAGCTCAAGCATGCGTTCGTGCTCAAACCGCTGGCCGACATCGCCCCGGGGTTTGCCGATCCGCTCAGCGGCAAGACGCTGGCCGAACTCTGGGCCGCCTCGCCCGAACGCGGCGCCGTGATGACGGCTGTCGCCCTCCTCTGAGCCGGCTACGGCCGGCGCTTGCCGTCGCCGCGTTTCCATCGCAGGATGCGCGCATCGTCCATGGGGGGAGCGTCACGATGTTCGAGAAATTTTCGCGCAGCTGGCAGTTGGTCAAAGCCAGTGCGGCCGTACTGCGTTCGGACAAGGAACTGATGCTGTTCCCGCTGATCTCCGGCGTGGCCACGTTGGTGGTGCTGGCGACTTTCCTGATCCCGATGTTCGCGTTGCGCATCTTCGAAAACGGCATGGGCGCGGGCGGCGCGGTGTTCGGCTTCCTGTTCTACTTCTGCCAATACAGCGTGATCATCTTCTTCAATTGCGCGTTGGTCGGCGCGGCGATGATCCGGATGGACGGCGGCGATCCGACGTTGGCGGATGGTTTCAACGCCGCGAAATCGCGCATTCCTTCGATCCTCGGCTACGCGGCCATCGCCGCCACCGTCGGCGTGCTGCTGCAGGCGTTGAAGAGCCGCGACAACAACTTCCTGGTGCGCTTGCTGGGCAGCGGATTGGGCGCGGCGTGGACGTTGGCGACGTTCCTGGTCGTGCCGGTGCTCGTCAGCCGCAACGTCGGCCCCATCGACGCGCTCAAGCAGAGCGTGTCGCTGCTCAAGAAGACCTGGGGCGAGAATGCGATCGGCAACGTCGGCATCGGCGCTGCGTTCGGTCTGATCACGTTCGTGGCGATCCTGATCGCTATCGGGCTGACGATCGTCGCCAGCCAGGTGTCGGCGGGGTTGGCGATAGCCGTCGCCGGACTGTCCGTGATCGGCGTGTTGCTGTTGGGCGTCTACCAGGCCGCGTTGAGCGGCATCTATTCCGCCGCGCTGTACCGCTACGCCGTTTCGCACGAGACGCCGCCGGCGTTCCAGGGCGTGCAGCTCGAGCAAGCGTTCGCACCCAAGGCCTGAGCGTCGCGTTTTTGTAGGAGCGGCTTTTGTAGGAGCGGCTTTTGTAGGAGCGGCTTTAGCCGCGAGCTCTTCCCAGCAGATCGCGGCGTCTTATGGAAAGAGCTCGCGGCTAAAGCCGCTCCTACAAAAAAGCCGCCCACAAAGCCGCTCCCACGAAAAACGGGCTCAGCCTTCGAGCAGGCGTCCGCCGTCGACACGCAGGATCTGGCCGGTGCTATAGCTGGCGTCCTGCAGCAGCCAGCGCACCGCTTCGGCGATTTCCTCCGGCGTGCCGGTGCGCGCCAACGGCGTGCGCGCGAGCATGGCCCGCTTCTTGGCGTCGGCGGTTTCGTTCTCGGCCCAGAGGATGGCACCGGGCGCGATCGCGTTGACGCGCACTTCCGGCGCCAGTTCCAGCGCGAGCGATTTGGTCGCCATCGCCAAAGCGGCCTTGGCCATGCAGTACACCGCGTGATCGCGCAGCGGCCTTTCGGCGTAGATGTCGACCAGATTGACGATGGCGCCGCGCGCGGCTTTCAAATGCGGCGCGGCCGCTTGCGCCAGAAAGAAAGGCGCACGGACATTGGCGGCGAACAGCTCGTCCCAATCGGCGGGCGTCGCCGTGCCGATCGGCGTGGGACGGAAGGAGGATGCGTTGTTGACCAGCGCATCGAGACGGCCGTAGCGGCCGATGGTTTGCGCGACGAGCTCGGGCAGGCGATCGAATTGCGCCAGATCGGCCTGCAGCGCGAACGTGCTGCCGCTGCGCGCCGCTTCCAGTTCTTCGGTCAGCGCTTGCAGATCGGCTGCGGAGTTGCGGTAGTGCAGGGCCAGGTCGAAACCCGCTGCATGCAGGTGCCGCGCGATCGCCGCACCGATGCGCCGGGCGGCGCCGGTGACCAGGGCTATGGGTCGCTGGGCGTTCATGGCGGCAAGATAGCGCATCGCGAGCCGATCCTGCTCGTGGTGGCGCCTTCCATCTTCAACTGTCATCCCGAGCGCAGCGAGGGATCGGCTTCATCGCGGCAACGACGCGTCGGAAAGCAGATCCCTCGCTGCGCTCGGGATGACAGATGGGGAGGATGAGCTTGTGAACGACGAGCGGACGGCCCATCGGCTGTCGGCCACATTCGCTTATCCTGTGCCGATGACCCCGCCCGACACTATCGATGCCGATGCGCTCGCCCACAGCGAGCGCCTGCGCGACCTGATCCGCGCCCAAATCGCCCACGCCGGCGGCGCCATTCCTTTCTCGCGTTTCATGGAATTGGCGTTGTACGCGCCGGGACTGGGCTATTACAGCGCCGGCGCGACCAAATTCGGCGCGGCCGGCGATTTCGTCACCGCGCCGGAACTGGGCTCGCTGTTCGCCGAGTGCGCGATCGAAGCGGCGGCGCCGGTCGTCCGGCAATTGGGCGAGGATGCGGTTTTCGTCGAGATCGGCGGCGGCAGCGGCGCATTCGCCGAAGCGGCCATTAAGCATCTGATGGCGAGCGATGCGATGCCGGCGCGTTACGCCATTCTCGAACCCAGCGCCGATCTGCGCGAACGCCAGCGCGAGCGGCTGCGCAACAAGCTGACGCCGCCCGTGTTCGACCGTGTCGTCTGGCTCGACGGCCCGATCAACGAGCACTGGAACGGCGTGCTGTTCGCCAACGAAGTGATCGATGCGCTGCCGACGCCGCGGTTCGCGACGATCGGCGGCGAAGTGTACGAAGAGCACGTCGCGCTGGACGAACAAGGGCGTTTCGTACGCACCGAGCGCCCGGCCGATGCGCTGCTGACGGCGGCGGTACGGCATGTCGAACGCCAGTTGCCGGCGCCTTTCGCCGACGGCTATCGTTCCGAACTGCTGCCGCAATTGCCGTACTGGCTGCAGGCGGTCGCCGGCGGACTCGATGCCGGCGCGATGCTGTTCGTCGATTACGGCCATCCGCGCGGCGAATATTATTCGCCCGTCCGCAGCGACGGCACCTTGCGTGCTTTCCATCGCCATCGGCTGGCGGACGATCCGTATGCGCGCGTCGGGCTGCAGGATCTCACCGCCTCGGTCGATTTCACCGCTCTGGCCGAGGCCGGCACGCATGCCGGCTTCGATTTCGTCGGTTACTGCTCGCAAGCCAGTTTCCTGATCGGCAACGGGCTGGAGCGGCGTCTGGCCGATCACGAATCGCGCGCCGCCGACGAAGCTGGCCGTTATGCGTTGCGCCAGCAGGTCAAGAAACTCACTTTGCCCGATGCGATGGGAGAGCGTTTCCAGGCGATGGGTTTCGCGCGCGATGTCGAATTCGGCGCGGCTTTCCTGGGCGGCGATCTGAGTTTCCGGTTGTGATCGCAGGCCGTTCGCTCAAACCGCTGCGGCATGCGCGGTTGTGGTCGGCGCTGTGGAGCCTGGCGATCGCGATCGTGGTGGTGGTATCGCTGATACCGGCGCCGGAGTTGCCGCAGCTGCCGCCGGGCAGCGACAAGTGGGAGCATTTCCTGGCCTATTTCGCTTTGGCCGCCGCCGCGGTGCAGTTGTTCGCGCGCTGGCCGTCGCTGCTCGGCGCGGGGTTGGGCCTCGTGCTGATGGGTATCGGCCTGGAATACGCGCAAGGCGCGCTGACCGATACGCGGTTGATGGACCGATGGGATGCGCTGGCGAACACGCTGGGCGTGATCGCGGGATTGGGAACGCGGATGACGCGGTGGCGCGACGCGCTACTGCGGTTCGATCCGCGTTGACGGCTTCTGTGGGAGCGGCTTCAGCCGCGAGCTCTTCATGCTGCCGCATGGTTAGCCGAAGATCTCGCGGCTGAAGCCGCTCCCACAAGAAATATCACCGCCGGACTAAGCGCACGTGGTCCAGCGCCCACATCGTCGGCCGCGTATCTCCGGTGAAGTAGATGCAGAGGTTTTGCTTGCCTGCATTGCCGGTTAGCTTCGCATTCAAGCTCACGAAACCATCGGCATCGGGCTGCGCCGGCAGCGGCACGCTCGCGAGCAGATCGCCGTCGCACCCGGCGCGGATTTCCAGTTCGCCGTGCGCGCTCTTGGCCGGCTTGAATTTGCGATTCGGCTCGTCGTGGGCCAGTTGGAAGAAGTACGGAATACGGCCGGCGCGGACTTCGATCGCGGCGATGCCGTCGAGGTCGGCGCCGTTCCATTGCCAGCACGGGTTGAAGATGTCGACATTGAAGATGGCGCGGCCGCCATCGGCCGGGCCATCGTCCTCCAGGCGCAGCATCAGGCTGTTCGTGCACATCTTCAGCTGTTCGTCGCTGCGGACCAGCAGCGATGCGGCATCGACAACGCGTCCGCTGGCGGAGGCCAGAGGTGCGTCGGCGAAGAACGCCGCCGCGCGCACCTTGCCCGGTATCGGCAGCGCGAACGGCGCGCTGTATTCGCTGGACGTCGCCGTCGGCTCGCTGCCGTCGATGGTATAGCGGATGCCGTAGCCGAGCGGATTCGCGAGCGTCACCTGCGCCTCGCCCCCACGCTTGCCCGCATCCGCGGCGATGTCCACCCGGAACGGCGTCTGCGCGTAATCGATGCCGAGCGCGCGATAGCGTTGCAGCTGGGCGGGCAGACGCGTCAGGAAATCCTGATAATCCTTGCGCGATGCCGGCGACCACGCCGTTTCCGACAGCGCCGCGATGCGCGGAAAAATGGCGTGCTGCACGCGCGCGAAGGTGCGCATGTGTTCGGTCCAGACGTTGGCCTGCACGCCCAGGACATGCTTCTTCTCGTTGTCGTCGAGCGCGGCCGGCACCGGCTCGTACGCATACACTTCTTGCAGCGTGATCGTGACCGGACGTCCCGGCGGTTCGTCGGACGAATCGGTCTGCAGATAGTCCAAGTAAAGATCGGAAGAAGGCGACATGACCACGTCATGCCCTTGCTTGGCCGCGTCGATGCCACCCTGCGTGCCGCGCCAGGACATCACGGTGGCCTCGGCCGGCAATCCGCCTTCGAGGATCTCGTCCCAACCGATCAGGCGCTTGCCTTTGGCCACCAGGTGCTTTTCCAGGCGCGCGACCAGCACGCCCTGCATCTGCATCTCGTCTTTCGCGCCGAGCTCGCGCATGCGTTGCTGCACGCGCGGCGACGCTTCCCATTGATCCTTGACCGCTTCGTCGCCGCCGATATGCACGTACGGGCCGGGAAACAGCGCGACCACTTCATCGAGCACATCTTCCAGGAACCGGTACGTACTCTCCTCGGTATTGATCAGGTACGTGTTGACGCCCCATTCGTTCGATACCGCCGGCCGCGTGCCCAGCACGCCCAGCTCGGGGTACGCCGCGATCGCCGCCTGCGCATGGCCGGGCACGTTGATTTCGGGGACGATCGCGATATGCCGCTCGGCCGCGTAGCGCACCATGTCGCGGATCTGGTCCTGCGTGTAGAACCCGCAATACGGCCGCGGCTTGCGCGTGGCCGGATCGATGCCGCCGTCGCCAGCCGGGATGCGGCAGCCGCCGATCTCGGTGAGCTTGGGATATTTCTTGATCTCGATCCGCCAGCCCTGATCGTCGGTCAGATGCCAGTGGAAGGTGTTGAGTTTGTGCAGCGCCAAAGCGTCGAGCACGCGCTTGATCTCGTCCACGGATTGGAAGTGGCGCGCCGAATCCAGCATCAGCCCGCGCCAGGCGAAACGCGGCGCGTCCTCGATCTCCACCGCGGGCAGCCGGCCATCGGCGCCGAGCAGCTGCCACAGCGTGACAGCGCCGTAGAACAAGCCGCGCTCGTCGCGTGCGGCGACGCGCACGCCGCGATCGGTGACACGCAGCGTGTAGCTTTCGGAACCTTCCGGTGCGGCCTTGTCGATGACGAACACGATCGCTCCGTCGGCGCCCGGAGACGGTTTCAACGCCAGCTTGTGCGTGCGTTCGACCAGGCCGGAGAAATAACGCGCGACGCGTGCCGAAGCCTCGTCGCTCGCCGTTATCCCGCTAGCCGATGTCAGCGTGTAGCCGCCGTCGTGAGAGACCAGTTTGGCCGGGGCGGGTATCAGCGCCGGCGCCTGCGCGACTTCGGTCTTCGTCGCCGGCCGCTCGCACGCGGCGAGCCCCAGGCATGCGGCCGCGAAGCCGGCGATCAATACGCCCAGGCGGAAACGGGAAAGAGACTTGCATGCAACGTTCACGGCGACGACTCCCTGAAATGACGCGGGCCCGGTACGACCAGGCCCGCGCAAGTTACCGATGATAGCGCCCGCTTAGAATTTCAGCTGCAGCGAAACCTGATAACGACGGCCGGTCTTGTAGCGGTTGGCCGGTTGGAATTTCTCTTCGAAGTATTGGAAGTATTCCTCGTCGAGCAGGTTCTGCGCATCGAAATTCAGCTGCACGGTATCGTTGAACTTCCAACCCAGGCTCGCGCCGACGTCGGTGTACGAATCCACGCTCACCGGCGGTGCGCCCGCCACGAAGCCGCCGGCCAGATATTCGCTGCGCCAGCCGTAGGTCAGGCGCGCGCTGAACGGGCCCTTCTCGTAGTACGGGCTCACGTTGTACTGGTTTTCCGACTGGTAGGGCAGGTCGTTGCCGGCAGCCGTTTCGCCGTCGGCGAAGGTGTAGTTGGCGACGATGCCGAAGCCGGTCTCGCCGAACGGCTGCTGGTAGCTCAGGTTGAAGCCCTTGATCTCGCCCTTGCCGGCGTTGCGCGGGCGCTGCACGCTGTAGTTGCAGAAGCCGTCCGCGGTGCACAGTCCCTGCGTTACGAAGTCTTCGAACGCACCCGGATCGGCGTCGTCGCTGAGCGAGTTGAACAGCCGTTCGACGCCCACGTCCGTTTCGATGAAGTTCTCGATATCCTTGTAGAACAGCGACGCGGCCAGCACCGATTCCGGAGCGAAATACCACTCGGCCGACACGTTGTAGTTGGTCGACTCGTAAGCGCCCAGCGAGGTGTTGCCGCCGGAAGCCGTCAGGGTCGTGTCGTTGACGAAGGTGCTCGGCGACATCTGGTTGTACGGCGCCCAGGCGATGACCTTGGCGGCGGCGAAGCGCAGCAGGAAGTCGTCGGTCACGTCGAACGCCACGTTGAGCGATGGCAGCAGATAGTTGTCGTCGTTCTTGCGCGTGACCAGCCATTGCGGCTGCACCGGCAGCGACGCCGGATCGCTGCCCAGGTTGAAGCCCGTGGTCTCGATTTCGGATTTGACGTAGCGCACGCCGATATTGCCGCGCCAACGGTCCGCGCCGAAGTTCGCCTGCACGTAAGCCGAGGAGTTGGTCTGCTCGATCGAGCTGGTGCCGTTGAGGAAGGTCGCCGCATCCGGATTGGCGAAGTTCGGCGGCGCGCCGTTCACCCAGTCGATGACGTTCTGCCGGCCGACATAAAGATGCTGGCCGTGGTCCGGCGCGAAACCGTTGATGTCGGTCAAACCGATCGTGCCCACCTGCGACAAGTCGCCCACCGGCGGAATGCCGTAGACGTTGCTGACCAAGTCCTCGGTGTGTTCGTGACGGCGCACGCCGACCAGCAGTTCGTTGAAGACGCCGTCGAAACTCTTGCTGAAGTCGACCTGGCCGTAGTTGTCCTCGGTTTCGGTCTTGACGATGCCGTGGTTGCCGAAGAAGCCTTCGGCGCGCCAGTTGGCCGGGTCGCGCGCGGCCGCCGGATCGTCGAAAGTGATGCCGCGATTGATATCCCAGCTGAAGCCGCCGGTGTAGGCCGGTTCGATGAACCACTGCTTGAGCTCGTTATCGGACTTGCTTTGGCCGATCTGGCCCGACAGCTTCCAGCCGTCGCCGTAATAGGCGCCGGTCAGGTCCAGGCCCTTGGTGGTCGGCTCGGAAGCGCGCACGTTGTTGTCGTAGAACACCACGCTGTTGGCGCCGGAATGGCCGCCGGTGATGATGCCGTTGCCGCCGCCGGTCAGCGAGTCCACTTCATCCGGACGCAGCGACAGGAAGTTGTACATCGACTGGTTGTAGTTGGCGAAATCTTCCTTGATGTAGAGCGCGCTCAGGTTGAATTCCATCTCGTCGCTGGGCTTGAACTGCAGATTCGCGGTGATGCTGTCGCGCTTGCGGGTCTGCTGGAACCAGGCGGCGTTGATGAAATTCGGCACCTGCGCATTGGGATCCACGCCGGGCGCGTTGGCGAAGGTCGATGCCGGCACGTAACCGAAGATTTCCAGGCCCTGGCGGTCCACCTGCTCTTCGTAGTGCTGAGCGGCGAGCGCGATGCCCCAGGTTTCGTCCGCATTCTTCCAGCTGTACAGCCCGGAGATGCTCGGCTTGGTTTCGCCGGCCTGCGCGTTGTAGTTGAAGCCGAAAGTGGCGGCGACGCTATTGGCGTCCAGGTCCAGCGGCTTGCGCGTATGCATCATCACGGTACCGCCGAGGCTGCCTTCGGGCAGGCGCGCTTCCGGCGATTTGTAGACTTCCAGCTGGCCGATGATTTCCGACGCGATCTGGGTCTGGTCGAAGCCGCGGTTGGGCTGCTCGCCGAACAGCCAGATCGACTGCGCGACAGGATGGCCGTCCAGGAAGGTCAGATTGAGGCTGGGATCGGTGCCGTCGATGCTGACGCGCTCGCCCTGGCCGAAGCGGCGGTCGATGGTGACGCCGGGAATCTGCGTCATCGCTTCGGCGACGTTGGTGTTGGGGAACTCGCCCAGGTCTTCGGCGCTGAGCGCTTCGACCACCGCATTGGCGTCGCGCTTGGTCTGCAGCGCCTGCTGCAGGCTGGCGCGGATGCCGACGACGGTGATCGTATCCAGTTCTTTCACTTCCTCTTGCGTGGTGGCTTGCGGCTCTTGCGCCGCGGCCTCCTGCGCGTGGGCGTGCGTGACGAAACCCAAGCAGGTGACTATCGCCGCCGATAGCACGGATTTGCGGTACTTCATGATGTCTCTCCCATCACTGATTGAGTTTCGGCCGCGGGCGTGAAGCGCTGCCCGTGGCCGTGCCTGTTGTGCCTTTTCGCCTCGGCGCGCGCCGCGATGCCCGCGATGCGCGCCGTAGTCATCCTTGTGAGTTGCCGAGCACGGGTACTCATGTGCCCTCCCGTTGCTGCAGGTACCAGCTGGCCGCGCCGATCACGCCCAGTTGCCCGTGCTCGACCAGCTTCACGGGAATGCGTTCCAGCGCTTCGCGCATCGGCCCCTTGTTGAGGAAGCGTTCGACGAAGCGGCTCTGCATCAGGAATTCGCGGATCTGCGGCAGGATGCCGCCGGCCAGATAGATGCCGCCCTGCACGCCGTACAGCAGCGCCATGTCGCCGACCACGCTGCCGAGCAGGCCGCAGAACACGTCCAGGCTCTCGCGCGCATGCGGGTCGCGTCCCACCAGCGCGGCGGCGGTGATCTCGCCGGGCGTGGCGTGGACAGGTTTGGCGCCGCGCAATGCGCACAACGCCGTGTACAAATTCTTCAGGCCCGGTCCGGACAGCGCGTGTTCGGTAGGCACATGGCTGCGTTGCTGCAGCATGTGCTTGAGTAGCGCCATTTCCAGTTCGTTGCCGGTGGTCAGCGCCGCCTGCCCGGCCTCGGTGGCCAACACGACGGCGCGCTTGCCGGTGGGGATCCACACCGCGGCGCCGAGACCGGTGCCGGGGCCGACGACCAGGGTCGGGCCCAGCGGTGCGGTATCCGGTCCGGTGAGGCGCAGCACTTCGCTGGCATCGACGTAGGCGGCGGCGTGCGCGACCGCTTCGAAATCGTTGACCAGGCGGAATTCGCGGAAACCCAGGCGTTCGCGGATCTCGCTCAAGGAAACGCGCCAGGGCAGGTTGGCGGTGATCAGCGAGCCGTCTTCCAGCGGATAGCCGGCACTGGCTATCGCGCCTTCTCCGACCGCTACGCCTTCCAGCCCGGCGATGAAGTCCTCGAGAATCTCGGCCAGCCCGGCGTGTTCGGCGCAGACGTACTTGCGATAACTGAGCACGTTGATCGGGTGGGCCGGGTCGCCGCTCGCGCGCACCAACCCGATGCGGACGTGGGTGCCGCCGACATCGGCAGCGATGAACGGCGCGCTCGGGCTTGCGGCGTCCACCGGCAGGGGGCTGGCGATTGCGACCACGGGTTCTCCCATCCGACCGCGCCGGCGGCGACGTGCCGTGGGCGAGCTTTCGCGGCGGAGTGTGGAAGTGCTTTGACAACGATGTCAACAGCGCGTCATGGCCGTATGGCATGCCGTCCATGAGCAGTGACATATTTGTGTCATAGCAAACTCGCGGCAGGCCATTGTTCGCAAAAATGTTTGTATTAAAGCGTTTACATCGATTTCTGGCGGGCGGACGGCCGCCGCGGCGTGCTGCAATGCAGCAGCCGCGGTCTCCGTATTCATCATCGAGAGTATCGGCCGGAATGGCCGCAAAACGAAAAATGTGACAACGTTATTCCCAGTCGGGTACCGTGCCGCTTGGCTTAAGTCCGCGCCTTGTCCGCTATCCGGGTCCTTTACTGCAGGAGCTCTCTTCCATGTCCGCCACTGCAACCGCGTCCAGGCCTGCGAGCCAGGCGACGTCGATCGCCATCATCGGCGCGCTGTTTTTCATCATCGGATTCTTGACTTGGATCAACGGGCCGCTGATCACTTTCGTCAAACTTGCTTTCGACTTGGACGACGTCAACGCGTTCCTGGTCCTGATGGTGTTCTATCTGTCGTACTTCTTCCTGGCACTCCCGGCGGCATGGCTGCTGAAACTCACCGGAATGAAGAAAGGCCTGGCATTGAGCTTGTTCGTGATGGCGATAGGCGCGGCGATGTTCGGCCAGTTTTCGACTCAACGCTGGTATCCGGGCGCGCTGTCCGGACTGTTCGTGATCGGCGGCGGACTCGCGTTATTGCAGACAGCGGTCAATCCGTACATCAGCATTCTCGGCCCGATCAACACTGCGGCGCGCCGCATCGCGCTGATGGGCATATGCAATAAAGTCGCTGGCATGCTCGCGCCGATCGTCCTCGGTACGCTGGTGTTGCACGGCATCGGCGACTTGGCGACGCAGGTGGCGGCAGCGGATGCGGTTACCAAGGAACGACTGCTGACCGAATTCGCAGCGAAGATACATGGTCCGTATTTGGCGATGGCAGGCATCCTGGTCGTGGCCTCGATCGCTGTGCTTTTCTCGCCGTTGCCTGAACTGAAATCCTCCGAAGCCAACGTCGAGCACGCCGCGCATAACGCATCGGGCGGCAAGCGGAGCGTGTTCCAGTTCCCCCACCTGTGGCTGGGCGTGTTGTGCCTGTTCGTCTATGTGGGCGTAGAAGTGCTGGCGGGCGATGCGATCGGAACCTATGGAAACGGCTTTGGATTGCCGTTGGACGAAACCAAGCTGTTCACCTCCTACACGTTGCGGGCGATGCTGGCGGGTTATGTCGTTGGGCTGATCGTCATACCCCGCGTGATATCGCAGGAAAGGTATCTAAGCGTTTCTGCGGTGCTGGGCATGGTGTTCGCATTAGGGGCCTACTTCACTCACGGGTACGTGTCGGTGGGTTTCATCGCTGCGCTGGGGTTCGCCAATGCGATGATGTGGCCGGCGATCTTCCCGATGGCTATTCGAGGACTGGGCCGCTTCACGGAGACCGGATCGGCGATACTCGTCATGGGTATCGCCGGCGGCGCGCTATTGCCGCAACTTTTCGTGCTGCTGAAGCAGCGCTACGACTTCCAGGCCGTATTCGCGCTGATCGTGGTGCCGTGCTACCTGTATATCCTCTACTACGCGCTGCGCGGTCACCGCGCAGGCATGTCGGCGGAATGATCAGCCAATGACAGACGATATTCTTCGTGAAGGCGGACGCTGACGTGCGCAGACCCACCATCAAGGACGTCGCCGAGCGCGCCAAAGTGTCGCTCAAGACGGTGTCGCGGGTGATCAACAACGAGCCCTCGGTGATGCAGGGCACGCGCGCGCGCGTGCTGCATGCGATCGCCGAGCTCGATTACGAACCCGATCCGTCCGCGCGCAACCTGCGCAGCGCGACGCCGTTCGTGATCGGCCTGGTCTACGACAACCCCAACCCGTACCACATCATCGGCGTGCAGAACGGCGTGCTCGCCGCGTGCCGCGAAACCGGCTTCGACCTGCAGATCCATCCCTGCGATTCCAGCTCGCCGCTGCTGGCCGACGAACTGGGCGAATGGGCGCGCCGTTCGCGCCTGGCCGGGTTGGTGCTGACCGCGCCGATGTCCGAATCGCCCGAGTTGGTCAACGCGCTCGCCGCACGCGGCGTGAAACTGGTGCGGATCATCGCCGCGACCGAAGATCCGCGCGACGGCCATCCCTGCGTCTACGTCGACGACCACGACGCGGCTTACGAAATCACCGAACACCTGATCCAGCTCGGCCACCAGCGCATCGGCTTCCTGTGGGGCGGATTGGCGCACCGGTCCAGCACCGAACGCTATCAGGGCTACGAAAAGGCGCTGAAGGATTACGGCATCACCCTGGACAAGCATCTGGTGGTGAACGGCGACTACACCTTCGACGACGGTTTCCGCGGCGCGCGGCGCTTGCTGGCGTTGCGCGACCCGCCGACCGCGATCTTCGGTTCCAACGACGAAATCGCCGCCGGCGTGCTCGCCGCGGCCAAATCGGCGGGCATGAACGTGCCTTATGACTTGTCGATCGCCGGTTTCGAAGACAGCCCGTTCTCCAAGCAGTCGTGGCCGGCGCTGACCACCGCCAAGCAAGCGACCGAAGACATCGCGCGGCACGCGGCGCGGCTGCTGATCAGCGGCCTGCGCCAGGACGCTTACGAAGACAATCCGATCGTCATGCACAACCAGGGTTTCGTGCCGCAACTGGTGGTGCGCGGATCCACCGCGCCGATGCGCCCGCGCGCGCCGGGCGCCGAGAATTGAGCATGCCGCCGAAGCCGCAGACCGTATTGCCCGCCGCGACCGAAACATTGATGTTCCAGGAAGCGGCGCAGACCGCGGACGTCGTCGAACGCCAGTTCGCGCGCAACGCCGACACCGTCGCACGCCTGGCCGAAGATCTGCGCCGCGATCCGCCGCCGTTTATCGCCACCTGCGCGCGCGGCAGCTCGGACCATGCGGCCACTTACGCCAAATACGTGTTCGAGACCCAGATCGGATTCATCACCGCCTCGGTATCGCCCTCGGTCGGTTCGGTCTACGAAACCAAGCAGCGTTTGCGCGGTGCGCTTTATCTGGTGATCTCGCAATCGGGCAAAAGTCCCGATCTATTGCGCAACGCCGAAGCCGCGCGTGCGGCCGGCGCGCGCGTCGTGGCATTGGTTAACGCGGAAGATTCGCCGCTGGCGGCGCTGGCCGACACGGTGTTGCCGCTGCATGCCGGTCCCGAGCGCAGCGTCGCGGCGACCAAGAGTTATCTCGCCTCGCTGGCCGCGGTGCTGCATTTCGCGGCGCAATGGAAGAACGAAACGCCGCTGCTCGATGCGTTGCCGCGGTTGCCCGACGCGCTGCGCGCGGCGTGGCAGGCGGACTGGTCGCCGCTCAGCGATGGCCTGGTCGATGCGCACAATCTGTTCGTGCTCGGCCGTGGCCTCGGGCTCGCCGCGGCGCAGGAAGCCGCGCTCAAGTTCAAGGAAACCTGCGGCCTGCACGCTGAGGCTTATAGCTCGGCCGAAGTGAAGCATGGGCCGATGGCGTTGGTCGGACCGGGATTCCCGGTGCTCGCATTCGCGCAGCCCGACGAAACCGGCGCCGGTACGTTGGCGGCCGCCGAAGAATTCCGCGCGCGCGGCGCGCAGGTATGGGTGGCTTCCGCGCAAGGCGACTCCGGATCGGGGCCGGGGCAGGTTCTGCCGCTCGCTGCCGCCCCGCATCCTGCATGCGCGCCGTTGCTGACCATCCAGAGTTTCTATCGCGCGATCAATATGCTGGCCCTGCGCCGCGGCCATAATCCCGACGTGCCGCCGCATCTGAACAAGGTCACCGAGACGGTCTGATGGCCACCGCTTTCGTCAACGGCCGTGTGCTGACGGACCAGGGTTTCCGCGACGATCTGGCCGTGCTGGTCGAAGGCCACACCATCGCCGACTTGATCTCGCGCGACGACAAACGCATCGACGCGCGCAACCGTCACGATCTGGCCGGCGCGTATCTGCTGCCGGGCTTCATCGATTGCCAGGTCAACGGCGGCGGCGGCGTGCTATTCAACAACGATCCCGATATCGAAGCGCTGCGTCGCATCGGACAGGCGCATCGGCGTTTCGGCACCACCGGTTATCTGCCCACATTGATCAGCGACGATGCCGCGGTGATGCGGCGGGCCATCGCCGCCGTACGCGAAGCCATCGAGCAGCGCATGCCGGGCGTGCTCGGCATCCATCTGGAAGGGCCTTATCTCGCGCCGGCGCGCAAAGGCACGCACGATGCGGGCAAGTTCCGCACGACGGATGCGCAGGAAATCGAGCTGGCCACATCGCTCGACAACGGCTGCACGCTGATCACGCTGGCGCCGGAACAAGTGCCGGCAACCGACATCCGCGCCCTGGTCGCGCGTGGCGCGATCGTCGCCGCGGGACATACCGCCGGCACTTACGAACAGATCCGCGCGGGCCTGGATGCCGGCGTGCGTGGATTCACCCATCTGTACAACGCGATGTCGGCGCTGCAAGGGCGCGAGCCCGGCGCGGTCGGGGCCGCGCTCGAAGACCGCGACAGCTGGTGCGGCATCATCGTCGACGGCGTGCACGTGCATCCGGCCAGCCTGCGCGTGGCGTTGGCCGCCAAGCCGCGCGGAAAAGTCTTCCTGGTCACCGATGCGATGCCGCCGGTCGGCGCGGACGATCCGAGCTACGCCTTGTACGGCGAGATCATCACCGCCCGCGATGGCGTAGTGCGCAATGCCGCCGGCGCGCTGGCCGGCTCCGCGTTGGACATGATCACCGCGGTGCGCAATGCGATGAGCATGCTGGGCATTTCGTTGGAGGAGGCCGCGCGCATGGCGTCGACGTATCCGGCTGCGTTCCTGGGTTTGGGGCGGACGCATGGGCGCATCGCTGCGGGCTATCGCGCCGATCTGGTGGCGCTGGATGCTGGTTTGGACGTCGTCGCGACTTGGATCGGCGGCAGTTCCGAGTGATCGCGTCACTGCCGGCGCTGTCGCCGTTGTCCCCTATGAAAAAGGGGGCGAATCCGCCGAAGGCGGATGGGGGACTTGATTTTGATCTAGTTGTTGCTTTTGAAGCCGGAATCAAAAGCAGGAGCAAATCCCCCGTAGCCCCCTTTTTCAAAGGGGGCAACAGCAACAGCAACAGCAACAGCAACAGCAACAGCAACAGCAACAGCAACAG
>CADECF010000015.1 GCA_902825775.1 uncultured Lysobacteraceae bacterium | reverse complement strand
TATAAATATTTTTATCCGGGTCTTTCTAATGCTCATTTCATAGCGAAAGCCGCTCTTCGTGGGAGCGGCTTCAGCCGCGAGCTTTTTGAGGGTGATCGCAGGCCCAAGAGCTCGCGGCTGAAGCCGCTCCCACGAAAAGCTCTACGAAAAGCCATTGCGCTGGCAAGCCCGCAGCCGGATGCTGCGACCGGGGGCTGGCGCATGGGGAATCCGATGGCGCAGCACAGCGATCTGCCGGCTACCGTCGCAACGACGCGCGTGGCGCATGCCATGGCCGACGACGGCGTGCGCTGGCATCGCAGCCTGCGGACCCGGTTGCTGCTGTGGACGAGCCTCGGCGCCGCGGCGCTGCTGCTGATCGGTACTTGGCTGATCTATGCCAACGCGCGCGAATTGCTGGTCGCGCAATCGCGGCACGAAATCCGCAGCTTGGCCGAACAAGGCGCGCGCACGTTGCAAGCCACATTGGGTTCGGTGACGGTCAGCGCGCAGACGCTCGCGGCCAGCGTGCGCGGCATCGGTTATGCGCCGCGCCAACTCGACGCGGTGCTGCGCGCCGCCGTCGAAGGCGATCCGGATATCGCCGGCGCCATGCTGATCCTCGAACCCGGTGCCCTCGCCGACGGCGACCCCGAACACAGCTGGTACGTGCGCCGCGACGGCAAGGGCTATTACGTGCAGCCGATGCGCTACGAGGGCTACGACTACCACGCGCAGCCTTGGTGGCCGCGCACTATCGGCGGCGGCAAGGCCTGGTGGTCCGAACCGTATCGCAACGATGCGACCGGCGGCGAGTATTTCGTCACCTACAACCTGCCGCTACGGCGCGATCCCGCCGGCGCGCCGATGGGCATGGTCAGCCTGGATGTGCCGGTGCAACGATTGCGCGATTTGGTCGGCGCATCGGCCACGGACGACGCCATCCAGCGCATGCTGCTAAGCCCCGAACGGCGTTACGTGCTGCACCCGCGGACCGCGCTGGAAATGAGCGTGCGTTTGGACGATCAGGCGCAGCAGCCGGCGTATCGCCTGCTGCAACCGCTGCTCGAGGCCGCACGCGCGCATCGCGCCGGCGAATTGGATTACTTCGACCCGCGCGAGAACGGCCGGCGCATGGCGCTGGTGCGTCCGGTCGGCGACAGCGGCTGGACGCTGGGCCTGTCGGTATCGGAAAACTACGTGCTGGCCGGCTTGCAACGGATCACGCAACGCGTACTGATCGGCGGCCTGATCGCGATCGCGCTGATGCTGCTGTTGCTGCAACTGGTCGCGCGTCGCATCACCGGGCCGCTGGCTTCGCTCACCGACTCGGCACGGCATTTCGACGCCGGAGAATTCGATCGGCCGCTGCCGCACACCGCGCGCCGCGACGAAGTCGGGCTGATGGCGCGCGCCTTCGACCATGCGCGAGGTTCGATCAAGTCGCAGATGAACGAAATCGAGCAAATGGCGGCGGCGCGGCAGAAGCTGGACAGCGAATTGTCGATCGCGCGAGAGATCCAGCTCGCCATGCTGCCGCACGACCGCACCCTCGCGCGCCGCCACCGCAGTCTGTGCGCGCAGGCGATGCTGGAGCCGGCCAAGGCGGTCGGCGGCGATTTCTACTGCTTTTTCGAGCGAGACGGCCATGCGCTGTGGTTCGCGATCGGCGACGTGTCCGATAAGGGCGTGCCGGCGGCGCTGTTCATGGCGCGCAGCATCACCGTGCTGGAGATCGCCGCCGGCCGCGCCGCCACGCCGGCGCAGGCGCTGCGCGATTCCGCGACGCGGCTGGCGCAGAACAACGATGCCTGCATGTTCGCGACCGTGTTGTGCGGCGTGATCGACCTCGACAGCGGCGCGCTGTCGCTGGCCAGCGCCGGCCACGAACCGCCGCTGCTGCGCCGCGCCGACGGCAGCGCGGAATTCGTCGCGCTGGCCTCGGGGCCGCCGCTGGGCATCGAAACCGACGCTGTCTACGAGGTCTGGCACGGAATGCTGCAGCCGGGCGATGCGCTGGTCGCCTATACCGACGGCATCACCGAAGCCTTCGACGCGCAGTTGCAGGCGTTCGGCAGCGAGCGGTTGCGGCAGACCGTGCGCGAGTGCGCGGATCCGTCGCGCATGTGCGCCTGCGTGACAGCCGCCGCGCATGCTTTCGCCGGCGGCGCGCCGCAATCGGACGACCTGACCGTGCTGGCGCTAAGCTTGGCGGCGACGACAGCGGAGGCCGCTTGAGCATGCACCTGCGGATCGCGATCCCGAACCGGCGCGAACGCTTGCGCGAACTCGCCGACACCATCGACGCGGCGCTGCTCGCGCACGGCGTCGATCGCATGCTGCGCGACGACGTGCGCCTGATCGCCGAGGAAGTGGCCTGCAACAGCGTCGGCCACGGCTACGACGACGGAGGCCAGGGCGAAGTGGTAGTGGAAATCGATCGCCGCCCGGGTGCGTTGGCGCTGGAATTCCGCGACGACGGCCGCCCCTTCGATCCGCTGGCCGCACCCGCACCGGCCTTGGATGCCGATATCGACGAACGTCCGATCGGCGGCCTGGGCCTGCATCTGGTGCGCGAGCTGGCGCACAGCCTGAGCTATTCGCGCGAAGAACCCTACAACGTGCTGCGCGTGACGCTGCGCGACCCCGCCCACGGGCGCTGAATCACCGGAGATCGCCATGGACCTGCAGATCCGCATCGACCCGCCGCGCGGCGACAGCCAGCGCGTGGCGCTGGCCGGACGCCTGGACACGCACAGCTACGACGAACTGGACCGGCAGCTGGCGCCGCTGCTGGCCTCCAGCATCCGTTCGCTGGTGCTGGACCTGAGCGGGCTGGAGTACATCAGTTCGGCCGGCGTGCGTTCGGTGTTCAAGGCGCGCAAGGCGTTGTCGGCGCGCGGCGGCAAGGTGCTGGTGGCCAATCCGCAGCCGCAGATCGCTAAAGTCTTCGACATCGTCAAAGCGGTGCCGATGAACGAAGTGTTCACTTCGGTCGCCGAAGCCGATGCCTATCTGGACGCGATGCAGCAGAAGGTGCTGCGCGGCGAGGACGAGGATTGACGGCAGTCGTCGGCCGGATGCCCCGGCTTTCGTTACGATGTGCGCACCCGCACCGCCCGGCCCGCGATGAGCACGAATCCACTGCAACCCCCGCGCGTATCCGTCGCGCTGTGCGTCTACAACGGCGAACGCCATCTGCGCGAGCAGTTGGACACGGTGCTGGCGCAACGCGGCGTGGGCTTGGAGGTGATCGCGGTCGACGACGGTTCGAGCGACGGCAGCGTGACGCTGCTGCGCGAAATCGCCGCGCGCGATCCGCGCGTGCAAGTGCACGTCAATCCGGAAAATCTCGGCCCGCTGCGCAGCTTCGAAAAGGCCATGGCGTTGGGCAGCGGCGAATTCGTCGCGCCCTGCGACCAGGACGACCGCTGGCATCCCGAAAAACTGTCCAAGCTGCTGGATGCCATCGGCGATGCCGATCTGGCTTACTGCGATTCGGAATACATCGACGGCGCCGGTCAGGCCAGCGGCCGCGGCATCTCATCGGACCTCACTATGATGTCGGGACACGAGCCGATGCAGTTCGTGTTCTCGAATTCCGTATCCGGACATGCGCTCATCGTCAGGCGCGCGCTGTTCGAAGCGGCGCGGCCGTTTCCGCCGGGGCTGTTCCACGATTGGTGGCTGGCCATGTGCGCGGCGGCGCGCGGCGGCGTGGTGTATCTCGACGAACCGCTTGTGCAGTTCCGCCGCCACGATGCCGCGTTCTCGCCGCTCGGCAAGGACGGCACTCAAGCGCCGCCGAGCCGCAACCGGGTATGGATCGAAGAACGCCGCGCGTTGCTGCGTGCGCTGGCCGGCAGCGCTTTCGACCGCGACGGCCGCGCGGCGGCGATGCTGCAGGCGCTGGAGCGAGCCGAAGCGGGACGCGGTATCGGACCGCTGCTGCGCTGCGTTTGGGAAGCGCGCGCCGCGGCGCCGCCGTGGCGCGGCGCGATGGCGATCAACGCGCTGCGTCTGCAGAGCCGCTTCATCCGCAAACTGCGGCGTGCGCGCAAAGAGCCGCCGATTTCCGGGCCGAGATTCCGCCTGTAGCCCGGGTGGAGCCGCAGGCGATACCCGGGATCGCGCGATCCCGAATCTGCCTCGGCTCAATTCCCGGGTATCGCCTGCGGCTCCACCCGGGCTACGTACCAGGGTTTTTGGATATCGATGCGCGGGGGGTTGGCCAGCGTGAAGTTGTCGCGTGTCGCGGTCAGGTTGGGGTTGTAGGCGGGATCGCACGTCATCGCTTCGGGCCAGGCCGAACGCAGGCGCGCCAGATCGCCATGCACGCGCCGCCGTTGCAGCCATGCCGCCCATCGCGATGCCGGATGGCTGCGCACCTGCAGCGAGGGCACCCAGACGTTGCGCAGACCGGCATCGGCCAGGCTCAGGCATAACGCGACGGTCATGGCCTGCGCGCTGCGGTAGTCCTGCGGATAACCGCCGACGCGTTCGAAGGCGCTGCGTGCGATCGCGATGCAGCCGTCGTCGAGCGCGCTGAGGTTCTGCGACAGGAGCGTGCGTCCGTAGTAGCCGATCTCGTCCGCTCTGGCGCCGCGGCCGAGCGAGCCCAGACCGCCGTGCATGCCCAGCAGCGCGCCGCCGCCGGCGATGCGGCCTTCCTCCGAAACCAGTTTCGGCGACACCGCGCCGGTGCCGGGACGCGCGGCGAACGACACCAGCTTGCCGAGCCAGCCGGCATCGACGATCTCGCAGCGGCTGTCCACGAACACCAGGATTTCGCCGCTGGCCGCCCGCGCCGCCGCATTGCGCAGCGCCGCGAGCGAAGCCGCATCGGGCGAGGCAATGCTCCGTACGCCGGCTTGCGACCACTGCGCCGGTAATGCGCGCTTGTCGTTGCCGGAGGCGACGATCCATTCGCACAAACCGTAATCGTCGTGCGCGAGCAGGCTGTCGACGCAACGCTGCAGCGCGTCGGCGTCGCCATCGTCGATCACGATCACGGTCGCCGCGGGCGTCGGATGCGGCAGGACGTAATCGACCTGATACCAGCCGGCGCCGTGCGCGATGATTTCGGCGTCCAGGCCGTTGCGCGCCAAGTGCTCCTGCAGCGCGCGGCGGCCGGCGTCGAGCGCGTACGGCTTGGTGGCGTTGCCGCCGGCCGTGCTGGCCTCGTGGATGCGCCAGTGGTAGAGCGCCTGCGGGATGTGCACGATTTGTTCGGGTTGGATGCTTTCGATGCAGCGCAGGGCCAGGTCGTAGTCCTGCGCGCCCTCGTAGCCCACGCGGAAGCCGCCGACCGCGCGCATCAGCCCGGTGCGGTAGACGCCCAGGTGCGAAATCATGTTGTAGCAGCGGAACAGTTCCGGATTCCAGTCGCACTTGAAGTACGCGCCGCAGCGCTGCCCGCTGTCGTCGATCTTGTCTTCGTCGGAATAGATCAGCGCGGCGCCGGGATAGCGGTCTATGGTTTCGGCGACGCACAGCAGCGCGTGTTGCGGCAGCAGGTCGTCGTGGTCGAGCAGCGCGACGTATTCGCCGTCGGCCAATGCCAGCGCGGAATTCGAGGCGGCCGAGATGTGGCCGTTGCTTTCGCGGTATTCGACGCGGATGCGTTCGTCGATCGCGGCGTACTCGGCCAGCACGCGGCGCACTTCCGGGTCGGTGGACAGATCGTCGGCGATGCACAGCTGCCAGTGCGGGTAGAGCTGGCCGCGCACCGAGTCCAGCGCTTCGCGGAGCCATTGCGGACGCGGGTTGTATACCGGCATCAATACGGAGATCAGCGGTTTGCGCTCGAGCCGCCGCAAGCGCTCGCGCAACGCTGCGAGAGCGGCCTCGCCGAGCGTGTCGTGGCGTTCGGCCCATTCCGGATAAGTCAGCTCGCCGCGGCGCCGGCGCCGGCGCGCGGCATCCCAATCGCGCAGCCTGCGCTTCCATCCGGGCGAGTCGGCTTCGGTCGTCATGAGATCGATCGTCGGCTGCGCTCAGGCGCGACCGAACCAGCTTCGCGGCAACAGCAATTTGAAGGCGCGCTCGAAACTCTTGCGCCGCAACCCCGGATGCTGGAATCCGCGCCATAACGGACCCAGCCATTGCGCGCGCGGTTTCTCGATCAGCGCTTCGCGCATATCGGCTTCGAGGCGGTACATGTCGGCGATGCTCAAAGCCAGGCGGCGGCGTTCTTCGGGCAGGTCGGCGCGCGCGGCGGCGCAGCGTTCCTGGTCGGCGGCGACGTCGCGGTACATCGACAGTACGCGCCGGTTGCGGCGTTCGTAGATCTCGAAGCCGTTGCCGCTGCGGTCGAACATCCAATCGTTGAGGTTGCTGCCGTGGCGGCGGTAGCCGAGCAAGGCCTGCGGCAGGCAGCGGCATTCGCCGATCAGCGCGGCGCGCAGGCTGAGCATATTGTCTTCGACCACGCCCTGCAGCGGCGGCAATCCGGTCAACAGGTCGCGGCGCACCGCCATCGATGCGCCGAGTATGGTCTGCAACTTGCCCCTGCGCAGGAACCAACGCTGGTCGAGACGTTCGGGCAGGCCGCGCACGTCTTTTTCGATCACGTTGCCGTTGGCGTCGATGTCGTCCACCGCCGAACCGGCCGCCTGCAGCGACTGATGCGCGACGAAACTGGCGAGCAAAGTCTCCGCACGATGCGGATAGGCGATGTCGTCGCCGGATTGGAATACCAGGATGTCGCCGCTGGCGATCTTGGCCAGATCATCCAGATGCGCGCACAACCCCAGGTTGTGGGAGGTGCTGCGCACGCTGACCCGGTGCGGCCCCTCGTAGCCGCGCACGGCTTCCCGGGCCGCGGCGAGGGTGCCGTCGCCGGAGCTGTCGTCGGACACGATGATCTCGCAAGGCAGCGTCTGCGCCAGCGCCGAGCGCACGGCGTCGGCGACGGTATGCGGCATGCGGTAGGCGATGACCAGAATCGTGACGCTGAGCGCACGCGCAGGCGCCGCGCCGCCGTCGCCGGGCGGATCCGAAGGTATCGCATGGCGGGGGATGTTCATGCGGTCGCGGGCTCGGAACTCAGGCTCAGCCGGGCTCGTCGCGCATCAATCGTCCGCTGGCTTCGCCGGCTTCGCGCTGCAGCTCGCGGATCTGCGCTTCGACCGCGGCGATCGCGGTCATGTTGACGATGCGGCGCGCGGTCGAAGCCGGCGTCAGGATGTGCGCGGGCCGCGAAACGCCCATCAGGATCGGGCCGATCGCCACGCCGTCGGTCATCACCCGCACCATGTTGTAGGTGATGTTGGCGGCATCGAGGTTGGGCAGCACGAACAGGTTGGCGCGGCCGGACAGCGTGGTGTTGGGGAACATGCGCTGGCGCAGCGGTTCGTCCCAGGCGGTGTCGCCCTGCATCTCGCCGTCGACTTCGAGCTTGGGCATGCGCGATTTCAGGATTTCGCGCACGCGCCGCATCTTGGCCGCGCTGGGGTTGTCGTGGCTGCCGAAGTTGGAATGCGACAGCAGCGCGACTTTCGGTTCGATGCCGAACAGTTTCAGCCGGTAGCTGGCCTGCAAAGTGGCTTCTGCGATTTGTTCGGCGGTCGGGTCCAGCTGCACATGCGTATCGAGGAAGAACCAGGCGCCTTGCTGGTTGATCACGCCGGTCATCGCCGAGGTGCTCTGCACGCCCGGATCCAGCGGGATCACGCTGCGCAGATAGCCCAGTTTCTTGTGATAACGGCCGATGATGCCGCTGATCAGCGCGTCGGCTTCGCCGCGCTGGACCATGATCGCGGCGATCAGGGTCGGCCGCGAGCGCAACAGGTTCTTGGCCGCCGCCGGAGTCACGCCGCGGCGTTCGGTGAGCGAGTGGTAGTACTGCCAGTAGTCGTTGAAGCGCGGATCGTCGTTGATGTTGGTCAGCTCGAAATCCACGCCCGCGCGCATGCGCAGGCCGAGCCTTTCGATGCGGGTTTCGATCACGTCCGGGCGGCCGATCAGGATCGGATAGGCCAATTGTTCGTCGATCACGGTCTGCACCGCGCGCAGCACGTTCTCTTCCTCGCCCTCGGCGTAGACCACGCGCTGCCGGTCGGCGCGGGCGCGGTCGTACACCGGCTTCATCAGCAGGCCGGTGCGGTAGATGAACTGGCCCAGCTTTTCCTTGTAGGCCGGCATGTCCTCGATCGGACGCAGGGCGATGCCCGAATCCATCGCCGCCTGCGCCACGCACGGCGCCAGCATCATCAGCAGGCGCGGGTCGAACGGACGCGGAATGATGTACTCGGGCCCGAAAGTCGGCACGTCGCCGCCGTAAGCGCTGCCCAGGTCGGAGGATTCCATCCGCGCCAGCTTGGCGATCGCGCGCACGCAGGCCAGCTTCATCGCTTCGTTGATTTCGGTGGCGCCGGCATCGAGCGCGCCGCGGAAGATGTACGGGAAGCAGAGCGCGTTGTTGACCTGGTTCGGGTAGTCGGAACGGCCGGTGGCGATGATGCAGTCCGGCCGCACCGCTTTGGCGTCTTCCGGCAGGATTTCCGGATAGGGATTGGCCAGCGCCAGGATGATCGGCTGCGGCGCCATCGTCGCCACCATCTCGGGCTTCAGCACGCCGCCGGCGGACAGGCCCAGGAAGATGTCGGCGCCATGGCAGATGTCGGCCAGGGTGCGCTTGTCGGTGTCGCGGGCGTAGCGCTGCTTGTCCGGATCCATGTGCGCGCGGCCGGTGTAGAGCACGCCGTCGCGATCGACCGCGAGGATGTTTTCCGGCTTCATGCCCAGGGCGACCAACATATCCAGGCAGGCGATGCCGGCGGCGCCGGCGCCCGAAGTCGCGAGCTTCACGTCTTCGATCTTCTTGCCGGCCACTTCCAACGCATTGATGACCGCGGCGCCGACGATGATCGCGGTGCCGTGCTGGTCGTCGTGGAACACCGGGATGTTCATCCGCTCGCGCAGTTTGCGTTCGACGATGAAGCACTCCGGCGCCTTGATGTCTTCCAGGTTGATGCCGCCGAAAGTCGGCTCCAGGCTGGCGATGATCTCGACCAGCTTGTCCGGATCGCGTTCGTCGATCTCGATATCGAACACGTCGATGCCGGCGAACTTCTGGAACAGGATGCCCTTGCCTTCCATCACCGGCTTGCCGGCCAGCGGGCCGATGTCGCCCAGGCCCAGCACGGCGGTGCCGTTGGTGATCACCGCCACCAGATTGCCGCGCGCGGTCAGCTCGCTGGCGGCCTTGGGATCGGCGACGATCGCCTCGCAGGCGTAGGCCACGCCCGGCGAATAGGCCAGCGCCAGGTCGCGCTGGGTGACCATCGGCTTGGTCGGCACCACCTTGATCTTGCCCGGCGGCGACGCGCGGTGGTAATCGAGCGCGGACTGCTTGAACGCGTCGGGCGGCGGGGTGCTGGACGCTGGAGTGTCGGACATCGCTGGGATCTTGCCGCTTGCGGGCTACCGATTCTAGCGGGTTTCGCTGTACCGCCAATGTCGCCGCGATGGCGTTGCAGGCGGACGATCTCGCACAATGCGGGGCCGGAGGCGCAATGGCATCGGAACCGACGCGTAAAAACATGGCATGGCAGCTGCCCGTCGGCGTATTCGTCGCCGTGCTGCTGGCGCAATGGCCGCTGGTGCTCAATCCCGGCTATTTCAGCCACGACGAGCTGCAATGGGCGGCTTTCGCGGCGCAAACGCCCGACTGGATGGCGCACGGCCATCTGTGGTCGGGCGTGCAGTCGTTCCAATACCGGCCGCTCACGTTCTCGCTGTGGCTGTGGTTGTCGCGGCATTTGTTCGATTATCCCTATGCCTTCCATGCCGTCATGGTCGGGTTGGGCGGCCTCAACGCGGCGCTGCTGGCGCTGTTGCTGCGTCGTTTCGGCGCCAGCGCCGCCGCTGCGGCCGCCGGCGCCTTGGCGTTCGCGCTAGGCGCCTACGCGGCGCATACGCATGGTTGGGTGGGGACGCTGGCCGACCTGATCTGGGTCGGCTGCGCATTGGCGATCGCACTGATCGCGCAGCGCGATCGCCATCGGTCGGCCACCGTTGCGGCAAGCGCTGCACTGACCGTGCTTGCGCTGCTGGCCAAGGAAGCGGCGGTCGTGATCCCCGCCTTGCTGGCGTTGGCCTGGTGGTTTCTCGGGCGTCGCCCGGGCTGGGGGCGCGCAGCGCTGGCGGCAGCGGTGCCGGTAGCGATTTATCTGGCGCTGCGGCTGGGCGTATTGCTGTTTTCTCCGCGCCAAGCGGCCAACTACGGCTGGGATCTGGCCTTCATTCCGCAGCGTTGGCTGGAATACCAGCTGTTCGCGCCGAACCCGACCAAGATGGAAGTCGCCGGCACCCTGGCGCGCGGCCTGGGCGATGGCCGCGTGCTGGCGGCGATCGCGCTGTGGCTGGCGCTGGCCTGGGCGCTGTGGCGTGTCGGTCCACGCTGGCTGCTGGGCTTCCTGTTGGCCGGTGCGGCGTCGTTGGGGCCGGTGTTGATCCTGGCCGAATCGGCCAATCAATACGGTTATGGATTCGCGGCCGTCACCGCGGCGATCTGCGCTGCGGCCTGGCCGCGGATGGGGCGTTTCGGCAAGGCCGTGATCGTGGTGCTGGCCGTTTTATCGCTGTGGCACGGCGCCAACATCGTGCGCCGCATGCATGCGGCGGGCGAAGTACAGGCGGTGTTCTCGCCGGCGCTGGCCGAGGTCGTCAGAGAGAATGGCGACGATACGATCCGCCTGCGCAGCGCGGATCCGTCGCAACGCTGGCTGTTCGACCGGCTGACCCACGACATTCCGAGTTATCGCGGCGTGCCCATCGGCGAACGTGCGGTTCTAGTGCGGGAAGGCGAAGCGGTCGATTACGTCATCGAGCCCGATGGTCGCCTTACGCCGTTGCGGTAGGGCGGGTCCCGACCCGCGTTTTTACGCGAGTGGAATGATCGGTTTCCGGTGAAAAAAGCGCGGGTCGGGACCCGCCCTACAGCATCGACGCGCCGGTATCGATCTGATCGAGCCGGATGCGATTGGCGAACAGCGAAAACGCCAGCATGCCGGCCAGGCCGTTCGCGCGCGATACCCATTGCGGCAGCCAGCGCGGCGGATGGATCACGCCGGCATCGAACAAGGGCTCGAAGCGCTGCACGTCGGCCAGCGTCATCTTGCCGGCGAACAGCAACCGGCACAGGCGCAGCTTGCGTTGCCGCAGCGCCCAGCGGAAGAAGGTATGTACGCCGATCAGGCCGCGCAGGTACACCGCGTCCTTCGTGAACGCCGCGCCGCCGGTCAGCGGCACGCCGCGGAACACGCGCTGGGCCGACGCGAAGCTCTCCACCTCGTTCTGGCCGGCGTCGAGAAAATAGCGGAACACTTCGACGAAATCCGCGCCGTCCAGCGCCATCGCCACCGCCTCGATGCGCAGGCTGACCCGTTTCATGCGTTCGATGTCGATGCTGCCGGTGATCTGCTCGGCGAAAGTCGCCAGGCCTTCCTGGGTGGCGGTGGTGCGCGGCGAGGACAGCGCCAGGCTCGGGAAATGCGGCTGGCCGCGGCCGTTGAGCGCGGTCAGCGAATGCACGAAGGCCTCGTGCTGCAGCAGCTGATGGCGGTCGTAATCGCTGAACGAGGCGCCGGCGCGCAGCCGGATGCGGGTGGCGCCGGCGGCTGCTTTTGCGATCAGTTCTGGATCGAGCACCACTTCGATCACGCGCTGGTCGAAGAAACCGTCGAGATCGGACTGCAGTTGCAGTTTCAAGGCGGTGGCCGAGATCGCGACCTGTTCGGACGGCGCCAGCAGTTCGCGGTCCAGTTCGCTGGCGATGGCGATGAAGTGCCGCGCCGCCTCGCGCGTGGTGGGTCCGTTGCCGGGCAGCGGTTCTTCCGGGCCGCCGTACAAGGTCATCGAATGCGTGGTGACCGTGGTCGTGCCCAGCGACTCGAGCAATTCCGCGGCGGTCGACCAGCTCTGCGCCGATTCGGCCAGATAACGGCCGAGCGGGTGCTCGGTATCGGCGGCGCGGATGATCGCGGCGAGTTCGCGGCGCGCGTCGGAGAAATCGAGTTTGGGATAGTCCACGCGCGGCATGACCGGCCGCCCGCGCGCGAACGACTCCAGGAACGGCGGCTGCAGGGCCGCGGGCCAGCTGACCAGCGCCAGCAATTTCAATTCGCGCACCGCCGCGACCATGCGCGCGTCGAGCGCGGCGTGATGGGCGATGTCGGGCGCGATGTCGGTCATGCGTTCCTTTGTCGGAGCGGCTTTTGTGGGAGCGGCTTTTGTGGGAGCGGCTTCAGCCGCGAGCTCTTGTGGGGGAAGGACGGTTTTACCGAAGAGCTCGCGGCTGAAGCCGCTCCCGCAAAAGCCGCTCCCGCAAAAAAGCCGTCAATGCTTGCCATATTTCTCGTCCAACCGCTTGTTCAGCGCTTTCCCCTGCACTTTCGCATTCGACTTCTGCGCCAATCTCGTTGCTAGCTTGTCCGCAGCGCCGGCGACTTCATCGCGCAGCTTCACGTAGTTGGCGTAGCGGTCCGGATCCAGCTTGCCCGCTTCCAGCGCTGCGCGCACCGCGCAGCCCGGTTCGCGTTCGTGGCGGCAGTCGCGGAACTTGCATTGCTCGGCCAGCGCTTCGATATCGGCGAAGCCGCCGTCGGCGAGGTCTTCCTCGCCGGTGGGTTTGAGTTCGCGCATGCCCGGCGTGTCGATCAGGCACGCGCCCGACGGCAGCGGGATCAGCGCGCGGTGCGTGGTGGTGTGGCGACCCCGCGAATCGGAGACGCGCACGTCGCTGGTCTTCATCCGCTCGCTGCCGAGCAGCGTATTGGTGAGCGTGGATTTGCCCGCGCCGGAAGAACCGACCAGCACCACGGTGCGGCCCAGCTGCAGCCAGGGATCGAGCACGGCCACGCTGTCGCGGTCCTTGGCGTTGACCGCGCGCACGGCGACATCCTGCGCGGCCAGATCGATCAGTGCGGCCATCGCGGCGTCGACCGCCTGCGCATCCTCGGCGATGGCCTTGTCGGCTTTGGTCAGCACCACCACCGGCTCGCTGCCGCCGCTGCGCACCAGCAGCAGGTAGCGCTCGATCCGGCGCGGATTGAAGTCGGCGTCCAGACCGCAGACCACGAACACGGTGTCGATGTTGGCGGCGATCACCTGCTGCTTGTAATGCTCGCCGGCGGCGCCGCGCTTGATCCCGCTGCGGCGCGGCAACAGCGCAACGATGGTCCCGCCCGCGATGAGCACCCAATCGCCGACCGCGGCGCGGTCCTGCGGCGGGAAACGGGGCCGCTGCCAATCCGGCGGCGATTCGACCCGGACGCCTTCGTCGGGCCCCTCGGCCACCACATAACCGGAGCGGTGCTGCTCGATCACTCGCGCCGGCCGCGCCTGCGGATGCGCCGCCATCGCCTCGCGCCAGGCGGGCTCGTCCGGCGGGCTTTCGTCGGACAAGCCGTCGTAAGGCCAGCCGATCGCGCGTAAAGGGGTCATGTCTTGGAAGGGGTCCGCATATACCGATTCTATGCGAGTCGAACACCGCTGCGGTTTCGGCTAGGCTGACAGGCCATTCAGCACTTCCCCCCGCCGATGTCCTCCACCCTGCCTACGCGCCAACGCCTGTCCGAAGTCCGCTACGAGATCCGCGGCGAGCTGGCCCGGCGCGCCCGCGAACTGGAGGCCCAGGGCCGCACTCTGATCAAGCTCAACATCGGCAACCCAGGCGCTTTCGGCTTCCGTGCGCCCGAACACCTGCAGCGCGCCATCGCCGACCATATCGCCGGCACCGATCCCTATACCCACCAGCAGGGCCTGCCGCAGGCGCGCGAGGCCATCGCCGCCTTCCACAAGGCCCGCGGCACGCCCAATGCGTCGCCCGAACGCGTATTCGTGGGCAACGGCGTCAGCGAGTTGATCGACATCTCGTTGCGCGCCCTGCTCAACCCCGGCGACGAAGTGCTGCTCCCCTCGCCCGACTATCCGCTGTGGAGCGCGGCCACCATCCTCAACGACGGTCGCCCGGTGTATTACCGCTGCGATCCGGAGAACGGCTTCCTGCCCGATCCGGACCAGATGGAAGCGCTGGTCTCGTCGCGCACGCGCGCGATCGTGCTGATCAATCCGAACAATCCCACCGGCGCCGCGTACCCGCGCGCATTGCTGGAGCGCATCGTCGCGATCGCGCAGAAACACAAGCTGCTGCTGATGGCCGACGAGATCTACGACGGGATCCTGTACGACGGCCACACCTTCGAACCGATCGCGCCGATCGCCGGCGATTTGCCCTGCCTGTCGTTCGGCGGACTATCGAAAGTGCACCGCGCCTGCGGCTGGCGCGTGGGCTGGGCGGTGCTGTCCGGCGATCCGCTGGCCAGCGGCGACTACCACCACGCGATGGATTTGCTCGGCGCGCTGCGCCTGTGCGCCAACGTGCCCGGACAGTTCGCGATCGAAGCCGCGCTGCACGGCCAGGACACGATCACGCCGCTGTGCCAGCCCGACGGCCGCCTATACGAAGCGCGCCGCGCGCTGATCGAATGCTGCGCGGCCAGCGAACATCTGCAGTTGGTCGCACCGCAGGGCGCGCTGTATGGTTTCCCTTCGGTGGTCGGCCCGGCTGCGCAGGGTTTCGACGACCACGCGTTCGCGCTGGAAATGCTGGAAAGCGAAGACGTGCTGATCGTGCCGGGTTCCAGCTTCAACGTACCTTACCGCAACCACTTCCGCGTCACCTTGCTGCCGGAACCGGCGCAGCTGCGCGAAGTATTCGCACGCATCGACCGCGTGCTGGCGCGCCGCGCGGCGACGGCCGCCGAGCCGCATGCGGCGGTGGCTTGAAAGCCCCCTAAAAGATTTCTAGACACGGATCAGAGCAAGAAAATCGGATAAAGCATTTAAATAATTGAAGCTTTTATCCGATTTTCTTGCTCTGATCCGCGTCCAAAGCCTTCGACTTGAATCCCCCATGACCCATCAACCACCCGCGATCCGCTACCTCGCGCTCGGCGATAGCTACACCATCGGCGAGAGCGTCGACGAGGCCGAGCGCTGGCCAGTGCAACTGGCCGCGGCGTTGCGCGCCGAAGGCATCGCGCTGGCGCCGCCGCGCATCATCGCCGCCACCGGCTGGACCACGGACGAACTCGATGCCGCGATCGACGCTGCCGAACCGCTCGGCGAATACGGTTTCGTCAGCCTGCTGATCGGCGTCAACAACCAATACCGCGGCCGCGGTATCGACCAATACCGCGAACAGTTCGCGGCCCTGCTGGAACGTGCGGTCGGTTTCGCCGGCGGCCGCGCGGATCGGGTGATCGTGCTGTCGATTCCGGACTGGGGCGCCACCCGTTTCGGCCGCGAATCCGGCCGCGACGTAGCGCGGATCGCGCGCGAACTCGATGCCTACAACGCCGCGGCCCGCGAGGTTTGCGCGCAGCGCAGCGCGGCTTTCGTCGACATCACGCAGATCAGTCGCGAACGCGGCGCCGAACAGGCGATGCTGGCCGACGACGGCCTGCATCCCTCGGCCGCGATGTACGCGGAATGGACACGGCTCGCGCTGCCGGCCGCACGCCGGATGCTGTCGCGATGACCGCCGCGACGCCGTTCTCGCGCCGGCATGCCGACGGCATCGCGCGCGCCTTCCTGCCGGCGCGCTGGTGGGGCAATCGTTACGACTACTACTACACCCGCGAAAAGCTCGCCAGCGATCCGCTGTATCCGGGCGTACTGCAGGCGCTGCGCGGCAGCGACGCGGCGGTGCTGGATCTGGGTTGCGGCCTGGGCCTGCTGGCGCACGCCTTGCGGCAGGATGGCCAGGCGCAGCCTTACTACGGCGTCGACAACGACGCGGACAAGATCGCGCGCGGCACGCAGGTCGCGCAGCGCCGCGGGTTCGCCGACACGCGTTTCGAAGTGGTCGACCTGGCGCGCGAGATGCCTTCGCATCGCGGCAGCGTCGCGATCCTGGACGTGCTGCAGTACTTGCCGCAAGCCGCGCAACAGAAGCTGCTGGACGCCAGCGTCGCCATGCTCGTCCCCGGCGCGCGGCTGGTCATCCGCGCCGCGCTGGACGACGGCAGCCGTCGCGACAACACCACGCGATTGACGGACCGTTTCGCGCACATGATCGGGTGGATGCAATCGATGCCGGTGCACTACCCCAACGAACGCGAATTGCGCGATACGCTGGAGAACGCCGGGCTTACGGTCGATTTCGCGCCGCTCTACGGCAAGACGCCGTTCAATCATTGGCTCATCGTCGCCACGCGCGCTTAGACGCCGCTCTTCGTAGGCGCGAATCCGTTCGCACGCTCTGCCGTTGTGGATAAAGCGCGCGAACGAATTCGCACTCCCAAATGCAAAAGCCCCTGGAAGCACGATCGGCCGCAAGCTTGAAGAGCTCGCGGCTGAAGCCGCTCCCACAAAAAGGCATGGCGCGGCGCTTTCGTGGGAGCGGCTTCAGCCGCGAGCTTTTTCCAGCCCTGGCGCGAACTGCGATTCTTCGGGCAGCACGGCCCGGTAACCCAACTCATCCATCCGCTTCAACAGCCGCGCCACCATCTCCACATTGCGCCCATGCCGCGCGCCTTCGTGCAGCAATACGATCGCCCCCGGCGCCAGATCGCGCTCGATCCGCGCCACCACGCCGTCGACATCGTGCCTGACGCCATCGAACCCGCGCGCATTCCAGGCAGCGCGCGCCAGGCCAAGATCGCGCAACGGCGCCGACACGAACGGATTGGCCATGCCGACCACGGCGCGGAACCAGCGCGGCGCGGTGCCGGTGATGCCTTGCAGGATCGTCTGGCACCCCGCGATTTCTTCGCGCATCCGCCGCGGGCCCAGCGCCCAGAACCAGGCCGACGGATGGGTGGCGCTGTGGTTGCCGATGCCATGCCCGCGCCGCGCGATTTCGCGCACCAGATCCGGCTGCGTCGCAGCGCGTTCGCCGACCAGGAAGAAGGTCGCCTTGGCGGCATGCCCATCGAGCAGGTTCAGCAAGGCGAGCGTGTCTCCGGACGGACCGTCGTCGATGGTCAGCCATACCTGCCGTTCGTCGGTCGGCAGCCGCGTCAACGCCGGCCCGAACAAGCGCGATTGCGGCCGCAACGTGCCCCACACGAACGGCAGGTGCGAGGCCAGCATCGCCGGCAAGCCGATTTTCCAGCCGTAACGCCACCAGATCGCGATCACGATCAGTTGCGAGGCGACGAGCAGCAGCCGCCAGACATGCGGATAGCGTGGTGGGCGGTGAATATTCATGAAGCGATGATGCCACGCAGGCGCCAACCCACCGTAGCCCGGGTGGAGCCGCAGGCGATACCCGGGGGCGTTCGATCCGCGCATCGGGAAAGCCCCGGGTATCGCTACGCTCCACCCGGGCTACAGCAATCGCGAATCGGCGCGAGTGCCGGCAGAGGCGTAAAATACGCATTCCCCCAAGCAGGATCGCCACGATGGCCCTCGAACCCGCCCTGCGCCAACGCATCGAAACGCTGCTGCAATCCAGCCGCGTGGTCCTGTTCATGAAAGGCTCGCCGGCCGCGCCGCAATGCGGCTTCTCGGCCAAAGCCGTGGCTGCGTTGGACGCGCTCGGCGTCGACTACGCGCACAGCGACGTGCTGGCCGACGGCGAAATCCGCGAAGGCATCAAGCTCTACGGCGAATGGCCGACCATTCCTCAACTCTATATCGACGGCCAACTGGTCGGCGGCAGCGACATCATCGAGCAGATGGCCAATAGCGGCGAGTTGCACGGCGCGCTCGGCCTGCCGCCGCCGGACCGCACGCCGCCCACCATCCATATCACGCCTGCCGCGGCCAAGATGCTGCGCGATGCGATCGACGATGCCGGCGGCGAAGTCGTGGTGCGGTTGGACATCGACAAGAATTTCCGCACCCGCCTGCAGTTGGCGCAGGACGATCCGACCGCGGTCACCGCACACGCCGACGGCGTGCGCGTGCAGTTCGATCTTGCCGCCGCGCGCCGCGCCGAAGGCCTGACCATCGACTGGGCCGACGACGCGCGCGGTCGCGGTTTGGTGATCGACAATCCGAACGCCCCGACGCCCGTGCGCGGCCTCTCTCCCGCCGAAGCGAACGCGCGCGTCGCCGCGGGCACGCTGATTCTGGTCGATGTGCGTCCGCCGGACGAACGGGCGCAGGCCGCGCTCGCGGTCGCTTTCGAAACGCTCGACGGCGATGGGTTGGAGCGGCTGCGCGACTTGCCGAAGAGCCATGCGCTCGCATTCCTATGCCACCACGGCGGCCGCAGCGCGCAGGCGGCCGAGCACTTCCGCGGTTTGGGTTTCAGCGAGGTCTACAACGTCGAGGGCGGTATCGATGCTTGGGCCAACGACGTGGATCCGGCGCTGCCGCGCTACTGAGCCACGCCCTTTGCGGAAGTGGCTTTCGTGGGAGCGGCTTTAGCCGCGAGCTCTCGATTTTCGGCCCGCCGTGAAAAGCTCGCGGCTGAAGCCGCTCCCACAAGAAAGCCGCTCTTACGAAAAGCAGGCTAGCCGGCGAAACCGCCGCCGGCATCGAGATAAGCCTGTTCCTCGGGCGTGTTGGTCCGCCCCAACTCGCGGTTGCGATGCGGGAAACGCCCGAAGCGCGCGATCGCGTCGCGATGCGCCAGCGCGTATTTCATGAACTCCCCGTCCAGCGCGCGCGTCAGTTCGACCGAGCGTTCCTGATCGGCCATGTTTTCCGAATGCTCGAACGGCAGGTAGAAGAACACCCGCAGCGCCGGATCGATTTGCGCATCGAAACCGGCGTCGACGGCGCGTGCCGCGTAGTGCCGCGCGAGCGGATCGGTCGCATAGGAATGGCCGCTGCGGCGGAAGCAATTGCGCGGGTACTGGTCCAGCAGGACCATCAGCGCCAGCGCGCCTTCGGCCTCTTCCATCCAGCTTTCGAGTTCGCGACGCGCGGCGGCGTAATGCGCGGTTTCGAAACGGCGCCGTAACTCGGTGTCGAAATCGTCGTTGCGTGCGAACCATTTCTGGTAGCCGGCGTCGCGCCAGAAACCGACGATGTCTGCGGGGGTGACTTCCATAAGCTGCTCCGTCTTGGGCTTTTAAGCCGTCGTTCCCGCGAAGGCGGGACTGAGAAGGCAGGATGCCGGGGCGAACATTTGCGAAGCAAATGCCCCAGAGGGCGCGCCGCGGGAGCGGCGCGTAATCCAGTGACTTCGGCTCTCCAGAAAGTGACGGCGCGATCTGTCATTCCGCGCGCCCTCACCCAACCCTCTCCCGCAAGCGGGAGAGGGCTAAAAAGCGGGAATGACGGCTTAAAAAAGCTACAGATAACGCTTCTCGTGCTCGCTAGGCTCATGCCACCAATCGTTGTCGCGGCCGTTGGCGTAGCGCATCGGCGCCGCGGCCAACGCTTCCGCCGGCACGCCGTCCAGCGACGCCAGCTGCACGGCATAGAACGCGCCGCCCACTTCGGGAATATCGCCATGGCCGTAGGAACGCACGCCGCAGGTCTTGCAAAACGGCCAATGCATACTGTTGGTGCCGAACTGGTAGTCGGTCACGGCATCGGCGCCGCTCAACAGGCGGAACGCATCCGGCTTGACGCTGGCGCTCCAATTGCGGACTTTGCTGCACATCGAACAGTTGCATTTGCCGCCGCCCTCGGCCAGGTCGAGATCGACTTCGAAACGCACGTTGCCGCAATGGCAGCTGCCGGTATAAGTCTCGATCGCCATGTCTGGGACTCGCTTGTCGACGGGATGCAAAGCATAACCGTAGCCCGGGTGGAGCCGCAGGCGATACCCGGGGCTCTTCCATACGAGCGATCAAAAGCCCCGGGTATCGCCTGCGGCTCCACCCGGGCTACGAGTCGATGAGATCCAGCGCCAGGACGTGGTCGTAGTACTCGGTATCGCCGACGCGGAATCGCCTTTCGCCGATCGGCACGAAGCCGTTGCGCGCGTAGAACGCCAGCGCACGCGCGTTCTCGGCGTAAACGCCCAGCAACAGCCGGCCTGCGCCTCTCGCGCGGGCCTCGTCGATGGCCGCCTGCATCAAGGCCGCGCCGTGGCCGCCGCCGTGGAAGCGGTGCAGCAGATAGATGCGCTTGAGTTCCAGGTCGCCGTCGAGCGTGGCCACGCTCGACAGGTCCGGGGGCGACAGCATCGAAAACCCGACAGGCGCGCGGCCGGATCGCACCTCGGCCAACCAGAAAACGTAGCGCTCATCGGCCAGCCATGCCGCGTAGCGCTGCGGCGCATTCTGGTACGCGCAATGGGCGAGGATGTCGTCGCATTCGATCGCGCCGGCGTAGGTTTCCAGGAACGTCGCCGAAGCCACAAGCGCCAATCGCTCGGCGTCCTCAGCGCCGCAACGGCGGATCCCGATGGTTTCCGATGCGCCGGCCATCGTTGCTTACTCGTCGAAACGCAAATGGCGCACGGATTTGCCGTGCCGCCGGATCAGCCGCAGCGCCTCGATGCCGATCTGGATGTGCCTTTCGACGAACTCCGCGCTGACTTTCGCGTCCGAAGCTTCGGTCTTGACGCCATCGGGAATCATCGGTTGGTCCGACACCAGCAACAACGCGCCGCACGGAATGCGGTTGGCGAAACCGGCGGCGAATACGGTGGCGGTCTCCATGTCGATGGCCATGCAGCGCAGCCGGCGCAGGTATTCCTTGAACGTCTCGTCGTGTTCCCAGACGCGGCGGTTGGTGGTGTAGACGGTGCCGGTCCAGTAGTCGTGGCCCAGGTCGCGGATCATGGTCGACACCGCACGCTGCAGCGCGAACGCGGGCAGCGCCGGCACTTCCGGCGGCAGGTAGTCGTTGCTGGTGCCTTCGCCGCGGATCGCTGCGATCGGCAGCACCAGATCGCCCAGCGCGTTCTTCTTCTTCAATCCGCCGCACTTGCCGAGGAACAATACGGCCTTGGGCGAAATGGCCGACAGCAGATCCATCATCGTCGCCGCGTTCGGGCTGCCCATGCCGAAATTGATCATGGTGATGCCATCGGCGGTGGCGCTGGGCATGGGCCGGTCGATGCCGACGACTTCGGCGCCGGTCAGACGGGCGAAATGGCCCAGATAGCCGCCGAAATTGGTCAGCAGGATGTGTTCGCCGAAGCCGTCCAGCGGCACGCCGGTATAGCGCGGCAGCCAGTTGTCGACGATCTGTTCTTTCTCTTTCATGCGCGTCTCCGTTCCGCGCCATTTTGTCACGCCTCGGCATGACCATCGACACGCTTGGCAGGGAGCGCCGACCCGGGCTACGGTGGGGGTTCGCTCCCGGGGGAACGATATGCTCAAACCGCTGATCGCCGCGCTTGGCGCCGTCCTGCTGGTCGGCTGCGCGCATTCCGCATCCCACCAGAAATCCGATGCCGCGGCCAAGCCGCGCTTCACCGACGACCCTTACGCCAGCACCTATCGGCCGATCGCATCGCCGCCGGTGCTGATTTCCGGCGCCACAGTGCTGACCGGCACCGGCGAGCGGCTGGAAGGCGCGGATGTGCTGCTGCGGGACGGCAAGATCGAGGCGATCGGCAGCGGTCTGTCCGTACCCGCCGACGCGACTCGCGTGGACGGCCACGGCAAGTGGGTGACGCCGGGCCTGATCGACATCCACTCGCACCTGGGCGTGTATCCCAGCCCGGGCATGAGCGCGCACAGCGACGGCAACGAAATGACCGGTCCGGTCACGCCGAACGTATGGGCCGAGCATTCGGTCTGGCCGCAGGACCCCGGCTTCCTCACCGCGATGGCCGGCGGCATCACCACGCTGCAGGTGTTGCCCGGTTCGGCCAACCTGATCGGCGGCCGCGGCGTGACGTTGAAGAACGTGCCGGCGACGACGTATCAAGGCATGAAATTCCCCGGCGCGCCGTGGGGCCTGAAGATGGCCTGCGGCGAGAATCCCAAACGCGTCTACGGCCAGAAAGGCGGCCCGGCCACGCGCATGGCCAACGTCGCCGGCTACCGCGCCGCGTTCATCGACGCCGCCGAATATTTGAAGAAGAACAAATCCAACGGCGAAGCCAAATCCGACAGCGACAAGGACGAAGGCGGCAAGCGCGACCTGAAGCTCGACACGCTGGCCGGTGCGATCAACGGCGACATCAAGGTGCACATCCACTGCTACCGCGCCGACGAGATGGCGACGATGATCGATTTGGCCAAGGAATTCGGCTTCAAGATCTCCGCCTTCCACCACGGCGTGGAGGCTTACAAGATCGCCGACAAACTGGCCGCCGAAAACATCTGCGGCGCGCTGTGGGCGGACTGGTGGGGCTTCAAGATGGAAGCCTTCGACGGCATCCAGGAAAACATCGCGCTGGTCGACAGGCCCAAAAACGGCTGCGCGATCGTGCATTCGGATTCGGAGGAAGGCATCCAGCGCTTGAACCAGGAGGCCGGCAAGGCGATGGCCAACGCCAAACGCGCCGGTATCGATATCGCGCCCGAACACGCGATCCTGTGGCTGACAGCGAATCCGGCCAAGGCGATGGGCATCCTCGACAAGACCGGCACTTTGGAGCCCGGCAAGATGGGCGATGTGGTGCTGTGGAACGGCAATCCCTTCAGCGTGTACGCGCATGCCGAGCAGGTATACGTGGACGGCGCGCGCGTGTACGACCGTGCGGACCCGTCGCGGCAACCGAAGTCGGATTTCATGTTGGGGCAGGACGATGCGATCGGAGGTGCGCTGTGATCTGTTTGTTGCGCGATCTCGCCACCCCGTCATCCCAGCGAAAGCTGGGACCCATTTTGACGTTGCTTTCCACGCTCGAAAAAACATCAACCGCAAGATCAAGATGGGTCCCAGCTTTCGCTGGGATGACGGGTAAAGGAGTGCTCTTCGCGAGCTTGATGATGCTCAGCGCATCATCTTTCGCCCAAGACCTGCTGATCCGCAACGCGACGGTCCATACCGCCACCACCCGCGGCACGCTGCAGAATGCCGACGTACTGGTCCGCAGCGGCAAGATCGCCGCGGTCGGCAACAACCTGGCCGCAGGCAATGCACAGGTGATCGATGCGCAGGGCAAACCGTTGACGCCGGCGCTGTTCGGCGGCATCTCGGAAATCGGCATCGACGAAGTGTCCGGCGAAGACGCCACCACCGACAGCTCGCTCTCGCTCGGCGAGAACGCCAAGGACATGGTGGTGCGGCCCGAATTCGACGTGACCCTGGCCTACAACCCCGATTCGGTGCTGCTGCCGGTCGCGCGCGTGGACGGCGTCGGCTTCACCCTGCTCGGCGCCGGCAGCACGGCCGGCGGTTCGATCGTCGGCGGCCAAGGCGCGGTGATGCGGCTGGACGGCAGCGCCGATCCGCTCGGCCCGCGCGTGCTGTTCGTGCAATTGGGCAGCGACGGCGCCGGCCTCACCGGCAGTTCGCGCGCGGCGCAATGGATGCTGCTCGACCAATTGATCGATGAAGTGCGCGGCCGCATCCCGGTCGGCGCGCACATGGCGCTGCTGACGCCCGCGGGGCGCAGCACGCTGTCGCGTTACCTCGGCGGCGGTGGGCGCGTGGTCGTCAGCGTCAAGCGTGCCGCGGACATCCGCCAATTGCTGCGCTGGTCCAAACGCCACAACGTGCGCATCGCTATTTCCGGCGGCGCCGAAGCCTGGAAAATGGCTTCCGAACTGGCATCGGCGCAGGTGCCCGTGTTCGTCAATCCATTGAGCAACCTGCCGTCGGATTTCGACCAGATCAACGCCACGCTTGAGAACGCAGCCCGATTGCGCGCGGCCGGCGTCGCCGTCGGTTTCAGCCTCGGCGACTCGCATCTGGCGCGCAAGCAGCGTCAGCTGGCCGGCAATGCCGTCGCCAACGGCCTGCCGTGGGAGGACGGCTTGGCCGGGCTGACCCGCGTACCGGCGGAAACGCTCGGCGTCGGCGACCGCATCGGCAGCATCGCACCGGGCAAGTTCGCCGATCTGGTGTTGTGGAGCGGCGACCCGCTGGAAGTCAGCAGCACCGCGCAGCAGGTTTGGCTGGGCGGTAGCGCGATCCCGATGCGCAGCCGCCAGACCGAATTGCGCGACCGCTATCTGCGCGCCGACGCGCCGGCCGAATCGGGAGGTCTGCCCAAGGCCTACCCGGCTGTCGTGCGCTAATGCGCAGGTGACTTTTTTCCAACGCGGCACGCGGCGCAGGCCGTAGACTCTCGCCGGGAACGGGGACTTCGGGAGACTAGCGATGGCGAGCGTCAATCTTTGGGCGGTACTGGCGGCGGCCGCGTCGGCGTTCGTGCTGGGCGGGCTGTGGTACGGCCCCTTGTTCAAGAATGTTTGGTGCCGGGAAGCCGGCGTCGATCCGGACAAGCCGAATGGGCACCCGGCGCAGGTCTTCGGCGGCGCCTTCGTGCTCAGCCTGATCGCGGCGGCGGTGTTCGCGCTGTTCCTCGGGCCGAAACCGGCCCTGGGCCATGCGGTGGGCGCGGGGGCGGCGGCCGGCTTGTGCTGGGTCGCGGCCAGCTTCGGCATCAATTACCTGTTCGCGGGCCGTTCGTTGAAGCTGTGGCTGATCGACGGCGGTTACCACACGCTGCAGTTCACGCTGTACGGGCTGGTCCTGGGCCTGTGGCATTGATGGGGCATTAGGATTCGCATGCGCGTCGCCTGGTATTTCGATTTCATCTCGCCCTTCGCGTACCTGCATTGGCAGAAAGTGCGGCCGCTGATCGCCGAACTCGCGATCGAACCGGTGCCGGTATTGTTCGCGGCGATCCTGAATGCGCACGGCCAGAAAGGACCGGCAGAAATCCCCGGCAAGCGCGAATTCACCTACCGCCACGTGCTGTGGCAGGCCCGCCGCGAAGGCATCCCGCTGCGCGCGCCGCCGGCGCATCCGTTCAACCCGATTCCGGCGCTGCGGCTGTGCATCGCCGCGGGCAGCGCGCCCGAAGCCATCGATGCGATCTACCAATGGATCTGGGCGCAGGGTCGCGCCGGCGACAGCGCCGAAGCCCTGCAGCCGGTTCTGCAACGACTAGGAGTGACGCCCGAAGCCCTGGGCAGCGATAAGGTCAAACAGACCCTTCGCGCCAATACCGATGCGGCCTTGGCCGCGGGCGTATTCGGCGTGCCGACATTGGCCGTCGGCGACGCCCTGTTCTGGGGCAACGACGTCCACGAATTCGCGCTGGAAGCGATCGCCGACCCGGCCCTGCTCGACGACCCGGAGATGCGCCGGGTCGACCATCTGCCGGTGGGCGTACGCCGGATCTGATCCGGGGTTCCGCCGCGCCGCAACACCGGCGACGCGGCGATTTCTGCTAGCTTGGTCACACTTCCCGGGGAACCCTGTATGCGCATCGGACTCGTCGTCGACTCGGCCTGCGATCTGCCGAAAGATTTTCTCGACAGCAACGACGTCGCCATCCTGCCGATCACGGTAAGGATCGACGACGCCGAGCAGATCGATTACCGCGACCAGCGCGCCACGTTGGATTTCCTCAATTCGCACGTCGCCGAACGCGGCGCCAATGCGGAGACGGTGCCGTTCACCGTCGAACAGATCCGCGATCTGTTCCTGCAGAAGCTGATCATCGATTACGACTACGTGTTCTGCATGACCATCACCCGCACTCGCAGCCCGATCTACGACAACGCGCAGCAGGCCAGTTTCGCCATCCTCAACGAATACCGCGCGATCCGCGCCGCGGCCGGCAACGCCACGCCGTTCGCGCTGCGCGTCATCGACACCCAGAACCTGTTCAGCGCGCAGGGCATCCTGCCGGTGGAAGCGGTGCGCCTGCGCGCCGCCGGCGAAGGCGCGGCCAAGATCCGCGCGCGCCTGGAGCACTTGGCGATGCACACGCACGGCTATCTGATTCCGCGCGATCTCTATTACATCCGTACCCGCGCGCGAATGAAGGGCGACCGCAGCGTGAGCCTGTTCAGCGCCGCGTTGGGCACCGCGCTGGACATCAAGCCGGTACTGCACGGCTACCGCGGCGACACCGGCCCGGTCGCCAAGATCAAGGGCTTCGAGCCCGCCGCGGAAAAGATGTTCGAATTCGCCGGCCGCCGCGTGCGCGCCGGATTGATGACGCCGACCTTGACGTTGTGCTACGGCGGCGAACTGGACGAAATGCGCGCGCTGCCGGGCTATACGCAACTGCGCGAAATCTGCGCGGACCAGAACGTCGAAGTGTTCGAGAGCGTGATGAGCCTGACCGGCATGGTCAACGTCGGCAAGGGCGCGGTGGTCGTGGGTTTCGCCGCCGAGCCGCACCGCTTCGAGGATTGAGCGACGATAACGCCGCGCTAACGCGGCATCGTTAGATTGGCGCCATCCCCACCGCGAGGCGCCGCATGGCCACCCGTTACTACATCAGCCTTCCCGATCCGCAGAAAGCGCGCGGCGGCAACCCGTTTTCGTTCGTTTCCAACAGCGCCGAAGGCTTCGCCCAGGAGTTGCAGGACGCGCTGCGCAGCGACGGCCTGTTCGAGCGCTGGCGCGCGCAACAGGACGATCCCGATGCCGTCGACCCTGCGCTGGGCGCCACCGACCCCGCCGCGAAAGTGGCAGGGCAACAGGACGATCTGCACATCGATCTGATCGCGACGACCTCGATCCCCGGCAGCGTGTTCAAGCACCGCTTGCGCCTGCTCGCTGGCAGCGCCTGGGAATTGAGGGACGTGTCGGCCGCTTAAGCGTGCGCCCTGGCGCCGCGTGGACGCCGCGTAGAATGCGATTCCCGCGCTACGCAGCCGCGACCAAACCGCCGCATCGATGACGCAACGCACTCCCGTACTGCTGTCCTGGAGCGGCGGCAAGGACGCCGCATGGACGCTGCATGCGCTGCGCCAGCGCGACGACATCGAAGTGGTCGCGCTGCTGACCACGCTCACCGCCGAATACCAGCGCGTGTCGATGCAAGGCATCCGTCGCGATGTGTTGCACGCGCAGGCGGCTGCGACCGGTCTGCCGTTGATCGAAGCGGAAATCCCGCTGGCTTGCGACAACGCCCGCTACGAAGCGGCGATGTCGCAAGCGCTCGCGCTGGCCAACGCGCGCTGGCCCGATCTGCGTACGGCCGCGTTCGGCGACTTGTTCCTCGAAGACATCCGCGCCTATCGCGAGCAGCGCTGCGCCGCCGTCGGCTGGCAGGCGATCACGCCGCTGTTCGGCGCCGATACGTCGCTTCTGGCGCGCGACATGATCGCCGGCGGCTTGCGCGCCTCGCTGTGCTGCGTCGACACGCAACAGCTCGATGCGGACTTCGCCGGCCGCGATTTCGACGAGGGCTTGCTTGGCGATCTCCCGCCGGGCTGCGATCCCTGCGGAGAGAACGGCGAGTTCCATACCTGCGTCCAAGCCGGACCGATGTTCTCGCATCCGATCTCCGTCGAGCGCGGCGAGACGACGCTGCGCGACGGCCGCTTCGCCTTCACCGATTTCCTGCTCGCCGAACCGCACCGCCGTAGCCCGGGTAAGCGAAGCGCACCCGGGGACCAGATAGCGACGTGATCCCGGGTGCGGCCTGCGGCCTTACCCGGGCTACGACGCTCCATCCACTTCAGGCTCTCCTGCCAGCCGCCCGCACGAGGTAGCGGCCCCCGCGAGGACGCGGCACACTATCGCCGCGCAACCAGGGGGCTACGCATATGCCGATCGCGGGGATAGGCCTGCATGTGATCATCGCGGCGTTTTTCGCCGTACACGCCGTGCGCAGCGGCCAGGAACGCTATTGGTTGTTCGTGCTGTTCGCCTTCCCCGGCATCGGCAGCCTGGTCTACGCCGTCAGCATCTGGCTGCCGGAAATGCGTTATAGCCGCCATGGCCGGCAACTGGTCGGCGGCGTGCAACGCGCGCTCGATCCGAGCCGCGAATTGCGCGAAGCCCTCGATGCCGTGGAAACCTCGGCCAATTCGCAGAACCGCATGCGCCTGGCCGAGGCCTTCGTGGCCGCCGGCCGCGCTTCGGAAGCGATACCGCATTACCAGGCCGCCTTGCGCAGCGTGCACAAGGACGATCCCGACATCCAGGTCGGCTTGGCCAAGGCTTACTTGGAAGCCGGCCATGCCGCGCAGGCGCGCGAATTGCTCGACGTACTGATCAAGAAGCGGCCCGATTTCCGTTCGCCGGAAGGCCATCTGATCTACGCGCGCGCCGTCGCCGCGCTGGGCGACCACAAGCAGACCGACGAAGAGTTCGAAACGCTCATCGGCTATTACGCCGGTTACGAACCGCGTGCGCGTTATGCCGAAATTCTCGCCGGCCGTGGCGAACGCGATCGCGCCCGCGAGCTGTGCGAGCGCTCGCTGCGCGAATCCAAGCGGCTGCCGGCGTACGCGCGGACGATCAACAAGGAATGGATTGGCCGTCTGCAGCGCTTGCAGAAATCGCTGGCAGCCACCTGAACCGCCTGTTCTACCCCGCAAAAGCGGAGATCCAGCGACTTCGCCCCGACTCTGTAGAGCGGAGCTTGCTTCGCTGCTTTTGCTTTTATGGCTTTGTGGAGCGAGGCTTGCTCCGCTGCTCTTGCTCCTAAGTCGTCATCCCAGCGAACGCTGGGACCCATGTGGCTCTTGCCCTTAAGCCGTCATCCCGGCGAACGCAGAGACCCAGGCCGACGTTCTTGCCAGTGGCGCTGCAACTCGCGTCTTGGAAAAGGGCTTCCGGCTACAGCAAAGAGCAGCGGAGCAAGCTCCGCTCTACAGAGCCAGAGCAAAGTTGCTGGATGACATGCCGCTCCTGCGGCATGCCCTTCGGGCCATTTGCTGCGCAAATGTTCGCTCCGGCATCCTGCCTGCGCAGTCCCGCCTTCGCGGGGATGACGGCTTTAGGGCAAGAGCAGCGGGGCAGGCCCCGCCCTACAAAACAACGTCACTCGCGCATCGCGGCCGCATGATAGGCGACATGCTCGCCGATGAAACTGGCGATGAAGTAGTAGCTGTGGTCGTAACCCGGCTGCATGCGCAGATCGATCGGATGACCGACCGCCTCGCAGGCCGTGCGCAACAGCTCCGGCCACAACTGTTGCATCATGAATTCGTCCGCCTCGCCTTGCTCGATCAGCAGCGGAAGCCGTTCCGGAGCATGCGCGATCAACGCGGTCGCGTCCCATTGGCGCCAGGCCTGACGGTCCTCGCCGAGGTACGCCGCGAACGCTTTTTTCCCCCAAGGCACCTGCGACGGCGCTACGATCGGCGAGAACGCCGACACGCTGCGATAGCGGCCCGGATTCTTCAGCGCCACGATCAACGCGCCATGCCCGCCCATCGAATGGCCGCTGATCGCACGCCGGTCGCCCGCAGGAAAATGCGTCTCGATCAGTTGCGGCAACTCGTCGGCCACGTAGTCGTACATCCGGTAATGCCGCGACCACGGCGCCTGCGTGGCGTTGACGTAGAAGCCGGCACCCTGGCCCAGATCCCAGGACGGATCGTCGGCGGCTTCTTCGCCACGCGGGCTGGTGTCCGGCGCGACCAGGATCACGCCGTGCTCGGCCGCATAACGCTGCGCACCGGCTTTGACGATGAAGTTCTGCTCGCTGCAGGTCAGGCCGGACAGCCAGTACAGCACCGGCAGTCGCCCGCGCCCGGTCTGCGGCGGCAGGTAGACCGCGAACTTCATCTCGCAACCGAGGACCTCGGAGCGATGCTTCCATACTTCCTGCATGCCGCCGAAGCAGGCGTGTTGTTCGACGCGTTCCATTGATATTCCTTGATGGAGCTTTTTTGACTCGGATCAGAGCGGAAAAAGCGGATTGAAGCAAAACTTGTATTCAAGAAGCCGAGAAATAATTTCTTCCCTATTTTTATTGTTTCATCCGCCTTTATCCGATCCTATCCGTGTCTAAAAAAAGCCCTTCAACCGGCCAACGTACCCTTGGCTTTGGCGACGTGCGTGGAGATCGCATCCATCAGCGCCGGCGACAGGCAGTCGTAAGGCTCCAGCCCGATCTCGCGCAGGCGCACGCGGATGCCGTCCATCTTCGCCGGCGGCGTGCCGGTTTCGATGATCGAAGAGACGAACGCCGCGAAGCCCGGCGCCGACCAGCCGGTCTGCGGCGAAAGTTCGGTATGGATGAAGTCCAGCCCGTAGAAAGGATGGTCTTTGTTCTCGATGCGGCCGTACATGTGCACGCCGCAACCCTGGCAGGCGTGGCGCTGTATCGCAGCTTTGTCGTCGACGATCTTCAGCTTCTCTTCGTGCGCTGTCACGCTGACCTTGTCGCGCGGCACCACCGCCACGACCGAGAAGATCGCGCCCTCCGGCTTCCAGCATTTGCTGCAGCCGCAGGCGTGGTTATGCGCGGTTTGCGCGCCCACCTTCACCTCGACCTTGTCCGCCGCGCAATGGCACTGCAGGGTGCCGCCGGCGAAATTGTCGGTGCCGGGTTTGATGCCCTTGTCCACCGATGGATGAATCGACACTGCGCTCATCGTGCCCTCCGTTGGATCGTTCGCATGCGCGGATCGGCCGCGCGCCGGTCCCTACTCGAAAAACTCCCTGTCGGAACGGCGACTTTCAGAAATGGATGACGGTGCGGATCGATTTGCCCTCGTGCATCAGGTCGAAGGCTTCGTTGATGCTTTCCAGCGGCAGGTTGTGGGTGATGAAGGGATCCAGATCGATCTCGCCCGCCATCGCCTGCTCCACCATGCCCGGCAATTGGGTACGGCCTTTGACGCCGCCGAAAGCGGTGCCGCGCCAAACGCGGCCGGTGACCAGTTGGAACGGCCGCGTGCCGATTTCCTGGCCCGCGCCGGCCACGCCGATGATGACGCTCTCGCCCCAGCCTTTGTGGCAGCACTCCAGCGCGGCGCGCATCACGTTGACGTTGCCGATGCATTCGAAACTCCAATCCACGCCGCCGTCGGTCATGTCGACGATCACTTCCTGGATCGGCTTGGCGTGATCCTTGGGATTGACGCAATCGGTCGCGCCCATCGATTCGGCGAGATCGAACTTGCCCGGGTTGGTATCGATCGCCATGATCCGTCCGGCCTTGGCCTGCTTCGCGCCCTGGATCACCGCCAGGCCGATGCCGCCCAGGCCGAACACGGCCACGCTGTCGCCCGCCTGCACGCGCGCCGCGTTGCGCGTCGCGCCGATGCCGGTGGTGACGCCGCAACCGAGCAGGCAGACTTTTTCCAGCGGCGCGGCCGCGTCGATCTTGGCCACCGACACTTCGGCGACAACCGTGTACTCGCTGAAAGTACTGCAGCCCATGTAGTGATAAATCGGCTGGCCGTTGTAAGAGAAACGCGTGGTGCCGTCGGGCATCAAGCCTTTGCCCTGCGTCGCGCGCACCGCCTGGCACAGGTTGGTTTTGCCGGACAGGCAGAATTTGCATTTGCGGCATTCGGCCGTGTACAGCGGGATCACGTGGTCGCCCGGCTCGACGCTGGTGACGCCTTCGCCGACTTCGACCACCACGCCGCCGCCTTCGTGGCCGAGCACGGCGGGAAAGATGCCTTCGGGATCGTCGCCGCTGAGGGTGAACGCATCGGTGTGGCAAACGCCTGTGGCATGGATCCTGATGAGCACTTCGCCCGCTTTCGGCGGCGCGACGTCGATTTCGACGATCTGCAATGGCTTGCCGGCTTCGAAGGCGACGGCGGCGCGTGATTTCATGGAAGGCTCCTGACGGGATTCGTGTGAGACGTATTCATTTCAGATAGGACCGGACCAGCGAGATCGCCTGATCGATGCTGGCGCCGGCGCGCGCGCCGTTGGGCTTGGCGTGCCCGAATTCCTCGCGCAGATGGCTTTCCAGCACCTCCGACATCAGACCGTTGACCGCGCCGCGGATCGCGGCCAGCTGTTGCAATACCGGCCCGCAGTCGGCGCCCTGTTCGAGCGCGCGTTCGAGCGCTTCGGCCTGGCCGCGGATGCGCCGCACGCGGGTCAGCGCGCGTTTTTTCTCCTGCGGGGTGTGCGGCATTTCAGCTCCAGGCGTCGATCTTCTTTCTTGCGGCTTCTTGTAGGAGCGGCTTCAGCCGCGAGCTCTTTCGATCAGATCGACGCATCGTGTGGAAAGAGCTCGCGGCTGAAGCCGCTCCTACAAGAACCCATATACTGGGGGATAGTATACCTCCGGCTTTTGTTAGCGGAATGTGCACCCGTTGATACCAGGCGCAATCGCTGTCCTGCAGACGCCATAAACGTCGTTGTTCCAACAGGGGGGACACACAGAAGGCAGAGATCGACATGGCCCGTGTTTTGCTTGCCCTCTTCATCGTCCTTGCGCTAGCGACCTGCAAGGCCCCCGAATCGCGCAAAACCGCCGCCGCGGCGCCGCCGCCGCTGTTCGATAATTTCGGCGACCTGCATCGCGACATCGGCAGCAAGGTGCCGGAAGCGCAACGTTACTTCGACCAGGGCCTGCGCCTGGCCTACGGCTTCAATCACGAAGCGGCCGGGCGCGCGTTCGCAGAAGCGGCGCGACTGGATCCCGATTGCGCGATGTGCCTGTGGGGCCAAGCGCTGGTGCTGGGCCCCAACATCAACATGCCGATGCCGCCCGAAGCCGCGCAGCCCGCTGCGCGCCTGGCCGCCGAAGCGCATCTGCTGGCCGATGCCGCACGCAATCCCGCCGACCGCGCACTGATCGAAGCGCTCGCCAAACGCTATTCAGATTCGCCACAGGCGGACCGCAAGACGCTGGACAAGGACTATGCCGATGCGATGGCCGACGTGGTGCGCCGTTTTCCGAACGACGACGATGCCACCACGCTGTACGCCGAAGCGTTGATGGATCTGTCGCCGTGGGTGTACTGGGACGCCGCCGGCAAGCCGATCGGACAGACCAAGACGCTCGTGGCCGCGCTCGAGCGGGTGCTAAAGCGCAATCCGAAGCACATCGGCGCGATGCACTACTACATCCACGCGGTCGAAGCCTCGCGCACGCCGCAACGCGCCGAACCCTATGCCGATGCGCTGGCGGAGCTGGCGCCGGGTTCCGGCCATTTGGTGCACATGCCGGCGCACATCTACATCCGCACCGGCCGTTATCACGACGCCACGCTGACCAATTTCTCCGCGACCACTGCCGATGCCGCGTTCCTGGCGGTCTGCGGCGGCACCAATGGCATGTATCCGCTCGGTTACGTGCCGCACAACTGGCATTTCGCGACGATGACCGCGTCGTTGCACGGCTCGCGCGAGCTTGCGCTGAACGCGGCGGCGCAGACGGCGCAGCGCGCGGACATGAAGCAGCTGGAAGCGCTCAGCTTCATGCAGCAGTTCCTGGTGACGCCGCTGCTTACCCAGGTGCGTTTCGGTGAGTGGAAGGAAATCCTGGCGCAAGCCTCGCCGCCCGCCGAATTGCCCTATCCGCGCGGCATCTGGCATTTCGCCCGCGGCATGGCCTATGTGCGCGGCGGCGAAAAGCAGCAGGCGCAGGAAGAGTTGGATGCCTTGCAGAAGATCGCGGCGGACCCGGCGATGAAAGAGGTGCTGCTCGGCGCGAACAACCATGCCGACGCGGTGCTGGCCGTCGCCGCACCGTTACTGCAGGGCGAGCTGGCCATGCTCAAGGGCCAGCGCAAGACCGGCATCGCGCGTCTGCGCGATGCGGCGAAGGCCGAAGACGCCCTGGCCTACAACGAACCGGCCGACTGGCCGTTGCCCGTGCGGCCCTATCTGGGCGCAGCGTTGTTGGATGCCGGCCGCGCCGGCGAAGCCAGAACGGCCTATCAGCAAGATCTCGTCACGTATCCGAAGAACGGCTGGTCGCTGTATGGCTTGGCGAAAGCGCAGCGCAAGCTCGGCGACGTCAAATCCGCTAAGCAGAACGAGCGCCGTTACAAGGATGCTTGGCAGTGGGCGGATACGCCGTTGACGGCGTCGCGGCTGTGAAACGCCTTTGATCTTGATCTTGGATCGAGGCTAGCCAGCCCGCGTCAGCAAGAAGACCCGTAGGGCAGCGCACAGGATGTGCGCTGTTTTCCGACCGAGCCATGGATGGCGAGTCGGAAAATCCCCGCGCCGCTCCAAGCTCACGCGTTAGCTCTGTTGCGGAAGACCCTTTTCTTTGGTTACTTTCTTTTGGGTCAGCAAAAGAAAGTGACTCGGGCGCAGCCCGAAAGCTTTTTTCCATGGCGCGAGTCGCATCGAAATTCACTGGCCGTGTCGGCCTGGTTCCCGGCGGTCGCCGGGATGACAGCTTCAAGAACAAGAGCAGCGGAGCAAGCTCCGCTCTACAAAGAGAAAAACGAAGTCGCTGGATCCCCGCCTTCGCGGGGATGACGGCTTATAAGCGAAAAGCACTCAATCCCGAGCTCGTGAAGATGACGACTTAACCGGTGTTCTGGATACCGGCAGCGATGCCGTTCACCGTCACTAGCAATGCGCGCAACGTATCTTCGTCGCTGCGATCGGACGCGCGCCAGCGACGCAGCAATTCCACCTGCAGCACGCTGATCGGATCGACATAAGGGTTGCGCAGCCGGATCGACAAACGCAGCCGCGGATCGTGGCTGAGCAGGTCCTGCTCGCCCCGAATCGCCAACACCGCATCGCGCGTGCACGCGAACTCTTCGGCGATGCCCGGATAGAACGACGCATGCGCCGGCGACAACTGCGAATAGCGTTCGAAGATGCCCAAGTCCGATTTGGCCAGGGTCATCTCCACATCGTCGAGCATGGTCTGGAAGAACGGCCAGTCGCGCGCCATTTCCGCCATCGCCGCCTGGCCGTAACGCTCGATGCCCTGCGCCAGCGCCCGGCCGACGCCGTACCACGCGGTCAGGCCCGAACGGTTCTGCGACCACGCGAACACCCAGGGAATCGCCCGCAAGTTGCGGATGCCGCCATCGCGCCGCCGCGACGGCCGCGAGCCGATGTGCATGCGCTCGATCACGTCGATCGGCGTCGCTGCGCGGAAGTAATCGCTGAAATCCTCGCGCTCGTGCACCAGCGCGCGGTAGTGCTCGCGCGACACGGCAGCGAGCCGCGCCGCGGCCTCGCGCCACGCGTGCTCGCGCGTATCGGGTTTGCGCGGGCGCAGGCTCGCGCGCAGCACCGCACCGGTGGCCTGTTCCAGGTTGCGCAGCGCCAACGCGCGGATGCCGTACTTGCGGTGGATCACCTCGCCCTGTTCGGTGGCGCGCAGATGGCCAGCCACCGTGCCGCGCGGCGCGGCGTTGATGGCGCGCTCGGTCTTGCCGCCGCCTCGGCTGACCGAGCCGCCGCGGCCATGGAAGAACACGATGCGCACGCCGGCCTGCTGCGCCAGCGCATGCAATTCGACCTGCGCGCGCTGCAACGCCCAGCGCGAGGCCAGCAGACCGCCGTCCTTGGCGCTGTCGGAATAACCGAGCATCACCGTCTGCTTGTTATCGCGCGCGGCGAGATGGCGGCGGTACGCCGGATCCTGGAACAGCGCACGCATGACTTCCGGCGCCGCCTCCAGATCCGCCACGGTTTCGAACAAAGGCGCCACGTCGAGCGGCACCGCATCGCCCTCCACGCAACCGGCGATGCGCGCCAACGCCAGCACCGCCAGCGCATCGGCCGCGCTGCGGCTCATGCTGATGATGTACAGGCCGATCGCATGCTCGCCGTGCGTGCGGCGGATGTCCTGCACGGCACGGAACACATCCAGCGTGGACGCGGCAACGCCCTCCGTGCGCGCTGCCGGTGCCGTCGGCGCGTCGGCGATTAAGGCATGCAGGCGATCGATCCGCTCGGGCAACGGGAGCGAAGCCCATTCCGCGGCGCCGGTGAGCATCGCCAACGCTTCTTCATGCACGGCCGAATCCTGGCGCAGATCCAGCGTCGCCAGATGGAAACCGAACGTGCGTGCGCGCCACAGCACGCGCTGCAGAGCGAAGCGTCCCGCGTTTTCGCCGCGATGGCGCGCCAGGCTGGCGTCGATCAGTCCCAGATCGGCGATGAAGGCGTCGGCATCGGCATAACCCTGCGCCTGCTGCGCGCCGGTCGCCGATAGTTTGGCGCCCATCAGGTCGAGCAGATGCCGGTAGGGCATGTCGGCAAGGCGCGGCTTGAAACCAGCGACGGCTTTGGGCAGTTCACGGCCGTATTCGTCGATGCGGGCGAATATCGCATCGTCCACGGCGACGCGGCTCAACGACTGGGTGAGAATGCTGGCCAGCGCGCGCAGGTCGGCGCGGTATTGCGCCAGCGCCTGCAAGCGCTGCGCATCCAGCGCGGCGCGCACGGTATCGGCGCCGACGTTGGGATTGCCGTCCATATCGCCGCCGACCCAGGTGCCGAAGCGCAGCACCTGCGGCAACGCGACGCGTTGCCCGTACACCGTTTCGACGGCGTCGGCGAAGGCTTCGTAGAACACCGGCAGCGCGCGGAACAGCACGTGCGCCAGATAAAAGCCGACGTGTTCGACCTCATCGATCACGGTCGGTTTTTCCGGCGGCGCTTCGGAGGTCTGCCAGGCCGAAGTCAGCGCCAGGCGGATGCGCGCCTGGTCGGCGCGGCGCTCGGGCGGCGTGCGTTCCCGGTCGATGTCGGCGACCAGGCGTTCGACGATCGAATGTTCTTTTTCGAGCAAGGCGCGACGTACGACTTCGGTCGGATGCGCGGTGAAGACCGGCTGCACCCACAGCCGCGGCAGGAAGGCGGCGAGTTCGTCGAACGAGACGCCGGCATCGCGCAATTCGCGCAGCACCGCTTCCAAACCGCCCGGCTGGGGCGCGTGGCCGGCGCGCTGATGATCGCGGCGGCGACGGATACGGTGCACGCGCTCGGCGATATTGGTCGCGCCGAAGTACGCGGCGAAGGCCCGCACGAGCGCGTCGGCATCCTGCAAGGGCACTTGCGACAGGCGTTCGCCCAACTCATCGACCGGCTCGCCGTTTTCTCGGCGGGCGATGGCCATGCGCCGCACCGATTCGACCTGCTCCAACAGCGCCGGCGACACCTGTTCGGCGAGCATGTCGCCGACCATGGCGCCGAGGCGGCGCACGTCGTCGCGCAGCAGCGCGTCGGTTTCGGAGAATTCGATTTCGCGCAGCGGGGCGGCGTTGTCGCCGGAAACAGGTCCGTTCATACGTCAAGACTACACAAGCAACGCAACACTGGTCACTGCGGCGACTTTTCCCCTCTCCCGCTTGCGGGAGAGGGACAGGCCGAAGGCCAGGGAGAGGGTTCGGCTTTTCGCGTCATCTGACAGCAGAGCAAAAGCACGCATCGCTCCGCTCGCGCTCCCCTCTCCTGCCCTCCGGGCATCCTCTCCCGCAAGGGGAGAGGAAAAAGCATCAATACGCGAACTCGCGAAACACCGGATCCACGCTGCCGCCCCACTCGCCATGGAACAGCGCCAGCTTGCGCTCGGCCGGCGTCTCGTTGGCTTCGGCGAATTCGATCAGTGGCGCCAGGAAGATGCTCTCGTCGGCGCCGCTGCGGTTGCGGCGCGCGCGGCGCTGCAGGCCGGCGGCGGAGATCTTCAGCGCTTCCAGCGCCAGATCGCGCAGCGTGCCGTTGCGGAACGGCAGCTTGAGCGCGCGCTCGGGCACGCCGTCGCGCAGCGCGTTGCGTTCGGCCAGGGTGAAATCCTTGACCAGATCCCAAGCGGCGTCGAGCGCGGCATCGTCGTACAGCAGTCCGGTCCAGAACGCGGGCAGCGCGCACAAGCGGCTCCACGGGCCGCCGTCGGCGCCGCGCATCTCCAGGTATTTCTTCAACCGCACTTCGGGGAAGGCGGTGGTCATGTGATCGGACCAGTCGCGCAAGGTCGGCGTCGCGCCGGGCAGCGCAGCGAGCTTGCCGTCCATGAACTTGCGGAACGACTGGCCGGATAGATCGATGTACTCGCCGTTGCGATAGCTGAAGTACATCGGCACGTCGAGCAGGTAGTCGACGTAACGCTCGTAGCCGAAGCCGTCCTCGAACACGAAATCGAGCATGCCGGTTCGATCGGCATCGGTATCGGTCCAGATATGCGAGCGGTACGAGAGATACCCGTTCGGCTTGCCCTCGGTGAACGGCGAGTCCGCGAACAGCGCGGTGGCGATCGGCTGCAGCGCCAGCGACACGCGGAATTTCTTCACCATGTCCGCTTCGTCGGAAAAATCGAGATTGACCTGCACGGTGCACGTGCGCGTCATCATGTCCAAGCCGAGTTGGCCGACCTTGGGCATATAATCGCGCATGATCTTGTAGCGGCCTTTGGGCATCCACGGCATGTCTTCGCGGCGCCATTTGGGCTGGAAGCCCATACCCAGGAAACCCAGGCCGATTTCGTCGGCGACCGCCTTGACCTCTTTCAGATGTCCGCCGACTTCGCTGCAGGTGTCGTGGATGCATTCGAGCATGGCGCCGGACAATTCCAGCTGGCCGGCCGGTTCCAGCGTCACCGATGCGCCGTCCTTGAGCAGTGCGATCGTCTTGCCGTGCTCTTCCACCGCCTGCCAGCCGAAACGCGTCAGGCCTTTGAGCAGCGCTTCGATGCCGCGTTCGCCTTCGAATGTAGGCGGGCGCAGATCGTCCAGGCGGAAACCGAATTTCTCGTGCTCGGTACCGATGCGCCAGTCCGCTTTGGGCCGGCCGCCCGAAGCGATGTACTCGACCAGTTGCGCCTTGCCGGTGATAGGGCTGTCGCTGACGTTGCTGGGGCTGGACATGCGGGCCGCTCAAGAAAGAGGTAGGCGATATGCGGGCGCCGTCCCGGATCGCAAGCTGGGCACTATAGCCCTCCGGCGCTACGGCCAGCGTTTCCGGCATGGCGGGTCTGTGTTCCGCCGGTGCGCGTGACAACACCTCGCGATTCGATCTAGTCGATACCGCGCAACTTCAGCGCAGCGACGACGAAATCATGCACACGTAGCTCGGGTGGAGCGAAGCGATACCCGGGGCTTTTCGGATCGTGTGCAGACAAGCATCCCGGGTATCGCTTCACTCCACCCGGGCTACTCAGATTTCCAGCCAACGCGCGACGACATCGCGCGCCTCTTCCACACCCAGCTTCGATTCGCCCGAGAACGTCTGCACGCTGACGGTATCGCCGTACGCGCCGGACAATTCCTTGCGCACCGCCTGCAACGCATTCGCCGCCGCGCCGCGGCTGAGCTTATCGGCCTTGGTCAGCAGCGCGTGCGCGGGCAGGCCGCGGTTGACCGCGTAGCCGATCATCTGCCGGTCGTAATCCTTGAGCGGGTGGCGGATGTCCATTACCACGACCAAACCTTTGAGCGCATCGCGGCTGCCGAAATAGCCGTCGAGGAAGGCCTGCCAGTGCGCCTGCAGGTCCTTGGGCACTTTGGCGAAGCCGTAACCGGGCAGATCGACCAGGTAGCGGTCTTCGAGTGGCGGCAGCGCGAAATACACCAGCTGCTGGGTGCGCCCTGGCGTCTTGGACACGCGCGCCAGCGCGTTCTGCTGGCACAGCGCATTCAGCGCGCTGGACTTGCCGGCATTGGAGCGGCCGGCGAAAGCGACTTCGTAGCCGCCGTCGGGCGGCAGCTGGCGGTGGTTGTGTGCGGCGAGCAGGTATTGGGCGCGGACGAAGGGATTGGCCATGGGTATAGCTTCGCATGCGCCGGCCCGGACCCCCGGCTCTTCGTGGGAGCGGCTTCAGCCGCGAGCTTTTAACGATACAGGCGCCGTTATCGGAAGAGCTCGCGGCTGAAGCCGTTCCCACAAAGTACAAAAAGCTCGCTACAGCGCTGTTCTGAAGCTCAAAGCACACCTTTCGTTGACCGTCCCGCGACCCGCGACGATAATTCCGCGTCTCTATGGCCGCTTTCCAACGGCCCATCCCGCGTTTCGGAGCCCAGCTGCATGCGCCAAGCTCGCATCTACGGTATCGCCGCCCTGGCCCTTGTGGGCGTGGCAGCGGTCGCTTTCGCCCAGACCACGGTCACGCCCCTGCCGGACAAAGAGCCGGTGCAGGCCACGCCGATCGACGCGAATGCCGTGTCCGACCTGGCCAAGGCCAAGTGGGGCGACGCCAAAGCCGGTGCCGCCAAAGCCGGCGCCTGCGCCGCTTGCCATGGCCTGGACGGCAACGCCACCGCCGACCCCAAGATCTACCCGCGCATCGCCGGCCAAAGCGAGCGTTACATCGCCAAGCAACTGGCGTTGTTCAAGAGCGGCCAGCGCATCAACGCCCTGATGCAGCCTTATGCAATGCCGCTGAGCGCGCAGGACATGCGCGACCTGGGCGCTTATTACGCCACCCAGAAGAGCGGCGCCGGCATCGCCGACGACAGCGCCATCGCCCAGGGCCCCAACGCCGGCATGAAGTTCTATCAGGTCGGCGAGAAGCTGTTCCGCAGCGGCGACGCGGCGCGCGGCATTCCGGCTTGCATGGCCTGCCATGGTCCGGCGGGCGCCGGTAACCCCGGCCCGGCCTATCCGCATGTCGGCGGCCAGCAGGCCTGGTACGTAGCCCGCCGTCTTGAGGAATATCGGTCCGGCGTCACCACGTTGAGCGATCCGAAGGACTTCAACATCATGTCGATGGTGGCTAAGTCATTGACGGATGAGGAAATCCAATCACTGGGCAGCTATCTGCAGGGCCTGCACGAACGCGCCGACGAGGCCAGCGACAGCGAGGTGGCCGCCGCCAAGGCCGCACCCGCCGCTACGCCTGCCCCGGCCGCCACCGAACCCGCTCCGGCCGCCCCGCAAGCGCCTGCCAAGTCCTCATAATCGTAGTTCTGTGAACTTCGCAGGCTCACCCCTGTCCAAGCTTTCACAGTCCTTGTTCAGACCGCCGGCCCACCCTTGAGGCCGGCGTTTCTTTGTCCAGACCTGTCCGGAGTGCTTGCGATGACCCTGCGCCTTGCCCTGTTGCTGCTCGCGCTGCTCCCACTGGCCGCCTGCAAACAACCCACCCCCGACACCGCACCCGCCGTCGAAGCCGCTGCCGATAAGGCTGCGCCCACGGGTAGCCCGGTGGCCGGCGTCGACTACATCGTCATCCCCGGCGGCCAGCCGTACGCCGCCGGCGACGGCAAGGTGGAAGTGGCCGAAGCCTTCGGCTACGCCTGCCCGCATTGCGCGCACTTCGAGCCGCTCATCAAAGCCTGGAAGGCGACGCTGCCGGCGAACGCGCGTTTCGAGGCGGTGCCGGCCCCGTTCGGCGGCCCCTGGGACAGCTTCGCGCGCGGCTACTACGCGGCCGAGGCCGGCGGGCTGGTCGAAAAAACCCATGAAGCGATGTTCGATGCGATCCACGGCCAGCGCACGCTGCCGCCGAACGCGTCGATCGAACAGATTTCCGCTTTCTACGCCCAGCACGGCGCCGACGCCGCGGCCTTCGCCGCCGCCATGCGCAGCCCGGCGATCGACGCCAAGCTCGACCAGGCCCGCCAGTTCCTGGCGCGTACCGAGGTGCCGGGCACGGCCGATATCGGTACGCCGATGTTGATCGTCAACGGCAAATACCGCATCGACGCCGGCGAAGGCGGCTACGAGAAAATGTTGGATACCGCCAGCAAGCTGATCGCGCAAGAAAGCGCTTCGGGCGGTTGAACCTCTTCCATGCGGCGGGTTGCAATATGCGCGCGCCGCACCGATAACTCCCTTCCGCCGATCGCGCATGCGCGGCACGGAACCATCATCATCGAACCACCTTGGAGTTTGCTGCGATGACCAAGCGCCTTGCCCTGCTGCTGCTCGCCCTGCTGCCGCTGATGGCCTGCAAACCGCAGGAACCGCAGACCGCCGCGCCCGCCGCCACCGCCACCGCACCTGCAACGGCCGACGAAGCCGTTCCGGCCGATGAGCCGGCCGCCACCGACACCGCAACGCCGGCGCCCGCTGCCGACGCTGCTGCGACGCCCCCGGCGCCCGAAGCGGCGACGACGGACGTGGCGCCCCCCGCAGAAGCCGCCGCAGCCGCGCCGGCACCAGGCGCGCCGGTCGCCGGCGTCGACTATGTCGAGATCGCCAACGGCCAGCCCTACCTGCCTTTGAACGGCAAGGTCGAAGTGGTGGAAGTGTTCGGCTACGTCTGCCCGGCCTGCGCGCAGTTCCAGCCGCTGGTCAACGGCTGGAAGAAGAAGCTGCCGGCCAACGTGCGCTTCACCTATGTGCCCGCCGCTTTCGGCGGCCCCTGGATCACCTATGGCAAGGCCTATTACGCGGCCGAGACCATGGGTCTGGTCGAGCGCACCCACGACGACCTGTTCAAGGCCATCCACATCGACCAGACGCTGAAGGGCGAGCGCGGCCAGGACTCGGTGGCCGACGTCGCCGCGTTCTACGGCAAGTACGGCGTGGATCCCAAGCAGTTCGCCAGCACGCTGGAAAGCTTCGCGGTCAACGCCAAGCTCAACAAAGCCAAGCAATGGGCGATCCGCTCCGGGCTGGAAGGCACGCCCACGATCATCGTCAACGGCAAGTACCGCGTGCTCGGCAAGACGTTCGCCGACATGCTGCGCATCGCCGACCAGTTGATCGCGCAGGAAAGCGCAGCAGCTGCGCAATAAGGTTCGTTAACCCTCTTTCAAGAAGCCGCTCCGGAGCCTCGTTCCATGTTCAAACGCCTCGCGACGTGGTCGCTGCTCGCAGCGCTCGCGCTACCGACTCTGGCATCCGCGCAAGCGCTGATTCCCGGCACCGACTACGTGGAACTCCCGCAAGCGCAACCGTTCGAGCCTCTGAACGGCAAAGTGGAAGTGGTCGAGATCTTCGCCTACAGCTGCCACTACTGCGCCCAGTTCCAACCGCTCGTCGATCGCTGGAAGCAGAAGCTGCCCGCGGACGTGCGTTTCACCTACGTGCCGGCCACCTACAGCCTGGACGACCCGTTCGCGCGCGCGTTCTACGCATCGCAAAACAAGCCGGGCCTGTTCGCGCGCACCCACGACGCGGTGTTCAACGCCGTCAACACCGATATCACCTTGCCGCGCAACGCGTCGATCGACGAGCTGGCCGCGTTCTATTCGGCTTACGGCGTCACCGCGCCCGCGTTCGCCGCCGCCATGCAGGCGCCGGCCCTGGACGCCAAGCTGCAGCGCGCGCGGGATTTCGCCGTCGCGGTCGACCTGCAGGGCACGCCGAGCCTGATCGTGAACGGCAAGTACCGCGTATTGGGCGTCAGTTACACGGATATGCTGCGCATCGCCGACCAATTGATCGCCAAGGAGCGTAAGGCGCGCCGTTGATCGCGCGCGACGAGGCCATGCCTGATTCGGGCCAAGACCAACGCCGGCTGCGCCTGCTCAGCGCCAACATCCAGGCCGGCTCCAGCACCCGCCGCTACAGCGACTACGCCACGCGCAGCTGGTCGCACGTGCTGCCCGCGGGCAACAAGCGCGGATCGCTGGACACCATCGCCCAGTTGGCGGGCGAGCATGACATCGTCGGCTTGCAGGAAAGCGATCCGGGCAGCTGGCGTTCGGGCTTCACCAACCAGACGCATTACCTGGCCGAGCGCGGCGGTTTCGATTACTGGAGCCACCAGCCCAATCGCCGCGTGGGCAATCTCGCCTCCAGCGCGAACGGATTGCTCAGCAAGCTCGAACCGGTAGAAGTCACCGACCACGCGCTGCCCGGCCGCATTTCCGGCCGCGGCGTGCTGATGGCGCGTTTCGGCGACGGCGACCAGGGGCTGACCGTGGCCGTCGCGCATCTGTCGCTGGGCGCGCAATCGCGGCGCGCGCAGCTGGCGTATATCGCCGAGCTGCTTTCCGACCACAAGCACGCCGTGCTGATGGGCGATTTCAACTGCATGCCGGATCGCCCCGAAATGCAGACGTTGTACAAGCACACGCGGCTGCAACCGCCGGCGATTTGCGTGCCCACCTTTCCCAGTTGGCGCCCGCAGCGCGCGATCGACCACATCCTGGTCACGGATACGCTGACGCTCGCCGGCGCGCGCGCGTTCCCAGCCGCGTTTTCCGACCATCTCGCATTGTCGGTAGAACTGGACGTCCCGGAAAAAGCCCTGCGCTAACCACCGCGTTCCGCATTTGCAGAGCGGGACTTGCCCCGCTGCATTTGCTCTGCGTCGTAGAGCAGAGCTTGCTCCGCTGCTCTTGCTTTCATGCCGTCATCCCAGCCAAAGCTGGGACCCATGTTGCTCTTGCCCCTAAAGCCGTCATCCCCGCGAAGGCGGGGATCCAGTGACTTGGCCCTTCGCTCTTGGCCCAGCTCGACGTGGCCGGTGACTGACGCAGCGACTCGCGCCATGGAAAAAAGCTTCCGGCTGCGCCGGGTCACTTTCTTTGTTGGCCCAAAGAAAGTAACCAAAGAAAGGGCCCGAAGCTCAAGTGATTCGAAGCACCTGACAAACCCGCGGGCGGGCTTGCTCTCGTCGTGGTTGACCTTCTTACGCAGGTATTAGATTTTGATTCGCAGCAGTTGGGTGACGTGGCTTTTTTGCGGATTTTCGCTAAGGCGACGTCCGGATCGATCGCGCCGGATCGATATCAACCCCCAAACAGCAGACTGCTGCCCATCACGACGAGAAAGATCGCAAACACCCGCTTCAAAGCCGTGCCGCTGATCGCATGCGCCAGCCGCGTGCCGTACGGCGCGGCCAGCACCGACGCGACCGCGACGCCGATCGCCGCCGGCAGATAGACATAGCCGACCGCGTGCGACGGCAACGCGCCCGCGGGCGCGTTCAAGGCGTAACCCAGCGCGCTGCCGATGCCGATGGCGATACCGCAGGCGGACGACGTGCCGACCGCACGCACCGGCGCCACGCCGCGCCATACCAGCAGCGGCACGGTCATGCTGCCGCCGCCGATGCCGACCACCGCCGACACGGCGCCGATGCCGACACCGGCCGCGCTCATCGGCAAGCCCCGCGGACGCAGGTCGTCGTGTCCGCCGACTTTCACGCCGCCCCAGGTCAGCTGCGCCGCCGCGAGATAGCAATAGCCCGCTACGCACCAACGCAACACGCCACCGTCCAGATGCACCGCCAGCAAACTGCCGAGCCAGCCGCCGAGCAGCAATCCCGGCACCATCCACGCCACCGTCGGCCACAGCACGCTGCCGCGGCGGTGATGGGCATAGGCCGAAGAGGCCGCGGTCATGATGATGCTGGCCATCGAACTGGCCAGCGCGGCATGCATCGCCGCCTCCTTGGGTACGCCGTGCAACGGCAGCAGCCACACCAATGCCGCCACGAGCACCAGACCGCCGCCGATCCCGAGCAAGCCCGCGAGCACGCCGGCGATCGCGCCCAGCAGCGGAAACATCCAGATGCCTTCCATCGTTTCGAATGCCCTCGTCGACCGCCGCGCGCCGCGGATTCCGGCGAAATTCCGGTTCACGAACCATCGGCTATAGTCCGCCGATGCGCCTACCCAACCCCCGCATGCTACTCGCAACCGCACTGTTGGCCTTCACCGCGGCAGCGCAGGCGCAATCGTCCGATGCGCAAGTGCGCGCCGCGATCGAAGCCGCCGAGCGCGGCCAATTCGACGCCGCCCAATACGCATCGCTGAGCCGCGACCCGCTGTACGGCTGGATCGAATACGCCGCACTGCGCCGCGATATCGACACGCTACCCGCGACGCAGGCGCAGGCTTTCCTGGCGCGCTACCAGGGCCAACCCGTGGCCGAGGCCTTCCGCGAGATCTGGCTGCCCGCCGCATCGCGCCGGCAGGACTGGGCCGCGTTCCGCGCCGCGTGGTCGCCGTCGATCAAAGACAGCACGCTGCGCTGCGCCGAATTGAATGCGCGCCAGGCCACCGGCGCCGCCGATGCGCAATGGACGAAAGACGCGCAAGCGGTATGGCGCACCGGCAAGGTACTGCCCGGCGAATGCGAAACCGTGTTCTCGGTGCTCGCCGCGAAAGGCGGGCTGCCGCCCGCGCTGCGTTGGGAACGCCTGGATCTGGCCGCGGCCGAATGGCAACCGTCGGTGATGCGCGCCGCCGCCCGCGGATTGCCCGCCGACGAAGCCGCATTGGCCAACGATTACGCCGCTTTCATGGAAGCGGTGCACGAACGCGCGCTCAACTGGCCGAAAACGGCGCGCAGCCGCATGGTCGCTTCGCAGGGCCTGGCGCGGTTGGCGAAATCGACCCCGATCGCCGCCGAAATGCAGCTGCAGAAATATTCCGATGCGCTCGGTTTCAGCGAGGCCGAACGCGCCCGCGTGCTGTACCAGGCCGCGCTGTGGACGGTGGCCTCGTACGAACCCGATTCCGCGCGCCGCTTGAACGCGGTGCCGGAGTCCGCGTACGACGAGCGCCTGCACGAGTGGCGCGCGCGCGAAGCGCTGTCGCGCGGCGACTGGCCGGCGGCGCTGGCGGCGATCAAGAAAATGGGCGTCAAACAGCGCGACGAATCGCGTTGGACGTATTTCGAAGCGCGCCTGTCCGAACTCACCGGCAATAAGGGCGCCGCGCCGGCGCTGTACCGCAAGGCCGCACGCAAGCCGGAATTCCACGGCTTCCTGGCCGCGGACCGTCTCGGCGAGCCCTATGCCTTGTGCCCGTGGGAACCCAACGACACGCCGGCGAAAGCGGTCGTCGCGCGCGACCCGGCCATCCTTCGCGCGATGGCGTTGTACCGCATCGACCGCACCGGCTGGGCGCAACGCGAATGGGACAGCGCGCTGGCCCGTTTCGACGATACGCAACGCCGCGCCGCGGTCGCGGTCGCGCAGGACAACGGCTGGTTCGACCGCGCCGTATTCGCGCTCGGCAATTACGGCGGCAAAAGCCGGCCGGACGAATTGCGCCTGTACCAATTGCGTTTCCCGCTGCACCACGACGCCGCGATCCGCCGCGAATCGGCCAAGCACAGTCTCGACCCCGCCTGGGTCGCGGCCGAAATCCGCGCCGAGAGCGTTTTCAATCCCAAGGCCCGTTCGGCCGCCAATGCGATGGGCCTGATGCAGATCGTGCCCGCCACCGGCGCAGCGACCGCGCGCCGCATCGGCCTGCCCTACAGCGGCGCCGACGATCTGTACGACTCGGAAACCAATATCGCATTGGGCACCGCCTACATGCGGCAGATGGAAGACAAGTACGGCCAGACCTATGTCGCCATCGCCGCCTACAACGCCGGGCCGACGCCGACCGCGCGCTGGCAGGCGCAACGCCCGGGTTTCGATCCCGATGTCTGGATCGAAACGATCAGCTACAAGGAAACCCGCGAATACGTGGCGCGGGTGCTGGCCTTCAGCGTGATCTACGACTGGCGCTTGAACGGCGATGCGCTGACGTTGAGCGACCGCATGCGCGGCATCGATTCCGGCAAGCGCAAGCGCTTCGTCTGCCCGTTGGCCGATCCGCCCAAGGCCTGACGGCTGTCCGGCCCGCGCCGCAATCGGGCATCATCGCGGCATGAAGACCTATCTCGTCGGCGGCGCGGTGCGCGACCGGTTGCTCGGGCTGCCGCCCGGCGACCGCGATCACGTCGTAGTCGGCGAAACGCCCGAAGCGATGCTCGCCGCAGGCTTCAAACCGGTCGGCCGCGATTTCCCCGTCTTCCTGCATCCGCGCACCGGCGAGGAGTACGCGCTGGCGCGCACCGAACGCAAATCCGGGCGCGGCTATCGCGGCTTCGTAGTGGACAGCGATCCGGCGGTGACGCTGGAAGAAGATCTCGGCCGCCGCGATTTCACCATCAATGCGATGGCCGAAGACGAAGACGGGCGATTGGCGGATCCGTACGATGGTTTGCGCGATCTCGAAGCGCGCGTGCTGCGCCATGTCGGCCCGGCCTTCGTCGAAGACCCCTTGCGCGTGCTGCGCGCGGCACGTTTCATGGCGCGTTTCGCGCCGCTGGGTTTCCAAGTCGCGCCGGACACGATGGCATTGATGCGGAAGATGTCCGCGTCGGGCGAACTCGATGCGCTGGTGCCCGAACGCGTCTGGCAGGAATTGACGCGTGCGCTGGCTTCGCCACGGCCGTCGGCTTTCTTGCGCACGCTGCACGACAGCGGCGCATTGCAGGCGGTGCTGCCGGAAGCCGAAGCGCTGTACGGCGTGCCTCAGCGCGCCGACTATCATCCCGAAGTCGACACCGGCATTCATATCGAAATGGTTTGCGACATGGCCGCACGCCTGGCGCCGGGCGACGACGCGATCGGCTTCGCCGCGCTCACCCACGATCTTGGCAAAGCGCTGACGCCCGCCGAAGAACTGCCCCAGCACATCCAACACGAACAGCGCGGCGTGGCGCCGCTGCTGGCGCTGTGCGAGCGCTTGAAAGTGCCGGCCGCGCATCGCGACCTGGCCGTGATGGCCTGCCGCGAACATCTCAACGTGCACCGCCTGGCCGAACTGCGCGACGACACCGTGCACGACCTGCTTGCACGCTGCGACGCGTTCCGCAAACCCGAACGCATCGCGCAACTGGCGCTGGTCTGCGAGGCGGACAAGCGCGGCCGCGGCGGCATGGCCGATGCCGATTACCCGCAAGGCCGCGAGCTGGTGCGCCTGCATGCCGCCGCGCTCGCGGTGCGGGGCGCGGACGTCGCGCGCGAAGGTTTGGAAGGCCCGGCGCTCGGCGCGGCGCTGCGTAAGGCGCGCATCTCAGCGATCCGGCAGGCGCGCGGCGCATAGCGCCCTAATACGTTCGCGCATACCGGCTCGGAGGCTGACCGACGTACCGGTTGAACGCCGTGCTGAAAGCGCTCGCCGAACCGTAGCCGATATGTTCGGCGACTTCGGCGAGTCCGATGTCCTGTTGGCGGAGCATGTCCTTGGCGACCGCCATGCGCCACGCCAGCAGATACTCCATCGGCGGCATGCCTACGGTGCGGATGAATCGCTCGAAGAACGCCGAACGCGAAAGCGCGGCGGATTTGGCGAGCTGCGCCACCGTCCATGCGCGCGCGATCTGGCCGTGCATCTGCCGCAGCGCGGGCGCCAGCCGCGCATCGGCCAGCCCGCGCAATAGGCCGGGCGGCGCGTCGCCGCCGGGCATCGTGCGCAGCGCTTCGATGAGCAGCACCTCGATGAGGCGCGCCAGCACGAGCTCGCGGCCCGGCTTGCGGTCGTTGGATTCCTCGCCGACAAGGCGAACCAGCAACGAAAGCCTTTCGGCATCGCGAACGTGGACCAGCCCGGGCAACAGCGACGACAGCAGCGCCGGATCGGGCGAGTCGAGCACGAAATAGCCGCCGAGCAATCTCACGTCCGGACGGCCGCCGCGTCTGCCGTGGCGAACCTCGCCTGTGGGGGAAGGCGTCAGCTTGGGATCGATGCGTTCCGGTTCGACGGGTTCGAAGCCGGACATCGTAAAGCCGGGCGTCGTCGGCAGCAGTACGAAATCGCCGGCTTCGATAGCGACGGCGGGATGGCCGTCCACTTCGAGACGGCAGCGCCCATCGAGCACGGCGCAGAAGCTCGGATAACCGAAGTCCGAGTAGCGCACGCCCCAGCGTCCGGCGCCGCTGATGCGTTTGGAGAAAACGGTACGCGGCTTGAGCAGTGCGATGACGTCCGCCAGCGGATCGCTCATTCTGGACGCTCGATAATAAAATATGGATTTCTCATTATAGTAAGTCCTAATTCCGCTGTATATCGTGATCCTACCCAAAAACGCCGCGGAGAACGATATGAAAACGGTGCTGATCACAGGCTGCTCGTCCGGCTACGGATTGGAAACCGCACGCCATTTCCACGCCCAGGGCTGGAACGTGGTCGCCACGATGCGCACCCCGCGCGAAGACGCATTGCCCCGCTCGGACCGGCTGCGGGTGATCGCGCTCGATGTGAGCAAGCCGGAGAGCATCGCCCAAGCGATGGAAACCATCGGCCGCATCGATGTACTGGTCAACAACGCGGGCATCGGACTCATGGGCGCCTTCGAGGCCACGCCTATGGCCACGGTCCGCGAAGTCTTCGAAACCAATACGTTCGGCACGATGGCCATGACGCAGGCCGTGCTGCCGCAGTTCCGCGCGCGACGGGCGGGCGCGGTGGTCAACGTGACCTCGAGCGCGACATTGGCGCCGATGCCGTTGGTGGCGGCATACACCGCGAGCAAGACCGCCATCGAAGGGTTCACCGCTTCGCTCGCTTTCGAGCTCGAGGCGTTCGATGTGCGTGCCAAGCTGGTCGAACCCGGCTATGCGCCGACCACGCGCTTCATCAGCAATTCCGGCAACCGGATGGACGGCCTGATCCCGGAAGCGTACGCGCCCTTCGCCCAGCGCATCTTCGCGGCCATCGGCCAACCGGCGGCGGTGACGACGGAAACCGACGTGGCCGAAGCGGTATGGCGCGCCGCGAACGACATGTCGGGGCAGTTGCGCTTCCCTGCCGGCGCCGATGCGGTTGCATTGACGCTGTCTGCATGAGGAGCCGTCGAACGACACGATATCGCGGCGACCTGCGGCGAGGCCATGGCCCAAACCGCGGTGCGCCGGCGACAATTCGAGCGTCGGTAGCGGATACCGGAACGACGAGGACCATGCGTTGTCGGATCAGGCATCCCGCCGCGTCGTCGCCAATCGCAGGAACGCCTCGTGCTGGTAGCGGCTCATGCGCAGTTGCTGTCCGGTATCCATCGTCACCACGTGATAGCCGTTGAACCAGGGATGGATGGCCTTCACGCGACGCACGTTGATGATGGCCGAGCGGTGGACGCGGGCGAAACGGCGGGGATCCAGGCGCGCGGCGAGCGCCGCCATCGTTTCGCGCAGTTCGTGGACGCGGTCGGCGAGGTGGATCTGCACCGTGTTGCGGCTGGCCTTGATCGAGACGATGTCGTCGACGTCGAGGAATACGACGTGTTCGTCGACACGCACGGGAATGCGTTCGAGATAGTCGTCGCGCTGGCGCAACGCATCCAGGGCCTGCAAAATCCGGGCCGTGGCGGTCGCTTCTGCGCCTGCAGCCCCCAGGCGGGTTTTGGCGCGCCGCAACGTGCTGGCGAAGCGCTCGCGGCTGAAAGGCTTGACCAAGTAGTCCACCGCATTGGCCTCGAACGCGCGCACTGCGTATTGCTCGTAGGCGGTGACGAAGATCGTCGCCGGCATGATTTCCGGGCCGACTTCGGCCGCCACGTCCATGCCGGTCATCGCCGGCATTTGGATATCCAGGAACACCAGATCGGGCTTCTTGCTGCGGATCGCCACCACCGCCGATGCGCCGTCGCCGCATTCGCCGAGCAGTTCGATATCCGGATCCTCGCGCAGCAGGCGCACGATCGCATGGCGCGCGATCGGTTCGTCGTCTACGACCAGCGCGGAAATGCTCATGCCGGCACGTGCTCCGGCATCTCGTCCGGCTCGTCGAGTTCGCGGAACGGCAGCCGAATGCGGCAGACCACGCCCTGCGGCCAGATCATGTCCAGGCGTATCTGCGCGGCGTCTCCGTAAAGTTCTTTCAAGCGCAATCGGGTATTGGACAGGCCGATGCCATGGCCCGCCGCTTCGCCCTCGTTTTCGAGCGTGCTGTTGCGGTTGCGCACGTCGATGCAGAGGCTTTGGTCTTCGCGGCGGCTCTCGATCTCGATGCAATCGGTGCCGACGCGTTGGCCGATGCCGTGCCGGATCGCATTCTCGACGATCGGCTGCAAGACCAGGCTCGGCACCGCGCAATCCAGCGTGTCCGGCGCGACGTACACCTGCGTGGTCAGGCGATCCTTGAAGCGCATGCGCTGAATGCCGAGATACAGGTCGAGCAGCGCCAGTTCGCGGCGCAGGGTGATTTCCTGGCCATCGTAATCTTCCAGGAACGCGCGCAACAGGTCGCTGAGGCGCAGCAGCATGTCTTCGGCCGACAGCGTGTCCTCATCCAGCAGGGTCACGATCGCGTGCAGCGTATTGAACAGGAAATGCGGCTGCAGCTGCGTCTTCAAAGCCTGCAGCCGCGACTGCGCCAGCTCCGTGGCCAGCCGGCTCGCTTCGACTTCTCGCTGCGCCTTCTCGGCCTGGAAATGCACCGCCTGCTGTATCGCCAGCAAGGCCCAATAGGTGAGCAGACCGATGGCGAAGTGCTGGCTGACGAACTGCTGGAACTGATTCGAGAACGAACCCGGCTCGAACGCCTGTGAGATAAACGCACCGATGAGCATCGCCAGCAGCGTCACGCCTGCGCTGGCAACGAGCTGCTTGCCGAGCGAACCCAGCCGCAGCGGCGGCTGCAGCGGATAGCGCGCGGCAAGACGGAACACGAGCGGCGCGAGCGCGGCCCAGGTATACCACTGGATCATCGACCAGCGCAGATAGTCGAAGATCGACCACGTGTCGCCGTTGAACGCATCGTGCATGAAGCCCTGCAATGCGAACGCGACCACCACCGCGGTCCACAAACCGAGATAGCGGGACAGGCCTATTTCCGTATTGCCGAGGCGGACGTTCATCGCATGCCGTGGGGCGGAGACGGGGTCATCGTAGGCGCAGCGCAATGCCCTGAAAAGCGCCGCGGCCCGCGGCTACGATTCGCAGCGTCGTAGCGACGATTCGTCCCGAATCGCTTTCGCGCATGTCGGCGGGCAGGCCTGATGGCGGCGCTATCCCACCGGAGATCCGCCATGCGTCCGATCCGCACCGTCATGCTCGCCGCCCTCCTGCCCGCCGCCGTCGCCCATGCCGGACCCGAAAAACAGGGCCGATATCTGGAGTTGATCAACCGCGGACTCGACAGCGTGATATCGCTCGAGATCGCCGATGCCGGCAGCGACGCCTTCCGCGAGCTGCCGCTCGGCACGCCGCTGGCGGGCGGCGGCGAATCGACCACGGTCCGGATCGCCGGCGAAGGCTGCCGCTACGATCTTCGTTTCGCGTTTCGCGACGGGCGCAGGCTGCTTTATCGCGACGTCGACGTCTGCCGTTACGATCGGCTGCGCATCCGGCATTCGCCGCACGCATCCGAAGACGGGCAGGCGGTGGCGGGATCACCGTCCGGACGCTGAAACACCGACCGAAACGATGGCCCGCCGCACGATGTCCAGCCCGGCTCTTGCGCCGGCACGCGTCGTGCCGGCGAATCCGAACACCAGTCCGCCGCGATCGGTCGCACCGTATTTCGACAACGGATGCACTTCGACGCCCGCGCGCGCGCATTCGGCGGCTACGACGCGGTCGTCCAGATGCGCGAGGCGGTCGTTGAAGAGGCCGGCGACGTGCATGCCGGCGTGGGCCGGACCGAAATCCAACGCGTCGGCAAGCACCTTGGCTTCTTCGAGAAAAGCCAGCCGCCGTTCGTCGTAGATCGCGCGGGTCTTGCGCAAATGCCGCGCCAGATGCCCTTCCTGGATGAAGGCCGCGAGCACGCCCTGGGTCAGCAGCGCCGTGTGGCCGTCGGCGACGTGCTTGGCGTCGACGAAAGCCGCGACCAGCGGCTCGGGCACGATGGCGTAGGCGATGCGCAGGCCCGGGAACAGGATCTTGTTGAAGCTGCCCACGTAGATGACGCGTCCGCCGTCATCCATGCCCTGCAACGATGCGATCGGACGGCCTTCGTAGCGATAGTCGCCGTCGTAATCGTCTTCGATCACATAAGCGTCCTGCGCCTGCGCCCAATCGAGCAACGCCTGCCTGCGCGCGAGCGACATCTCATGGCCCAGCGGATACTGGTGCGCGGGCGTGACGTAGGCCAGGCGCGCATTCGGCGCCAGTGCGCGGCCCGAGTCCACATCGAGACCGTGCTCGTCGACGGGTACGTTCACCACTTCCAGGCCGGCCGCGCGCAGGCAATGCTGCACGGGCTGGTAACCGGGCGCTTCTACCCAGGCCTTGTCGCCCGGATCGGCGAGCGCCTGGCCGGCGAGCTCTACCGCTTGCTGCGTGCTCGTCACCACGATCACCTGTTCGGGCGAGCAACGCGTCGCACGCATCGCCGACGCATGCGCTGCGATCGCTTCGCGCAGCGCCGGCAGGCCGTTGCTCGCGCCGTACGCCCAATACTCGCTGCCGGGCTTGCCCGCTTCCCGCGCCAAGAGCCGGTTCCATGCTTTGCGCGGGAACAGATCGATCGGCGGCAGCGAAGGCGTGAACGGCACCGCTTGCGAAGGCCGGTAATGCCCGGGGTAGCTGCGCAACGCGGCCGCGCGTTGCGACAAACGACGGTCGTCCGGGGCCGCTTGGCGCTTGGCTGCGCGCTTGGCGGACAGCGGCGACGCGTCGCGCTCGGGCAGATGCGCGGCCACGAAACTGCCGGCACCGCGCTTGCGCACGATGTAGCCGTCGGCCACCAACTGGCCCAGCGCCCAATCGACGGTGTTGCGCGCTACGCCGAGATCCTTCGCCAGCGTGCGGCTCGACGGCAGACGCGCATTCGGGGCGAGCGCGCCGCTGGCGATCGCGGCGCGGATGCGCTCGCAGATGCGTTCGTACGTCGGTTGGCCCGACCCGGTTTCCAAGCCGGCAACGTCGACGGTAAATACGGAGCCGGTCTGTTTCGCCATCCGCCCATGTTAGGGCCTAAGCGGACCGGATGACATTAACCAGCCCTAGGCCTTCACGCGATGGGGGGCGCATATCCAGTTCGTTTGCCCATTCTTTTCCATCCCGAATCCGGGGTATGCGATCCCGACCCTGACTTCTGCCATCCCGTACCTAACTTCTGCCATCCCGAACGCAATGAGGGATCTGCTCGCACCCGCTACGCCGCTGCAACTGAAAACAGATCCCTCACTGCGTTCGGGATGACAATGACTGTATGACTGGAAGGCGTCGATACTGGCTGGCCGGGCACGACTCGCGTCGTTGCGCGCACGACACGCCTCACGCAATCCGCGAATACCGCATGATCCATCGGCGATCGGTATCGGTCAGTAGGGTGGTCATACTTTGATCAGAGCATTCAGCCGATCTTGGTGAATTCTGAAATCCAGTTCGTCTCCCAGGTCCTGCCGCCATCGGGCGAGAAGGCCTGCTCCCAGCGCCGCGACGTGGGCGTGACGTCCAGCCACAGATAACGCATCTTGATCGGCTTGCCGTTGAAGGTGTCGTCCACGTAGAACGCGCCGGTGCCGTTCTCGAAACGACCGATCAGCGGCGGATCGAGCTTGTGCGGGTAGCGGCTGTCGAGCCACCAGATCGCCCAGCTTTTCGTCGCCGGATCGAAAGTGCGCAGGGTGAATCCGCGATAGGGACCGTCCGGCAGGTTCAGCACGTTATCGGTCATGTTGGCCGCGCCGCCGAGCAGCAATCGGAATTCCTGGGTGCCGTCGAACTCCACCCATTCGGTGCTGCCGACCAGGCGTTCTTTCAGTCGGCGCTGTTTCGTGCGCCAGCTGCCGACGAAGATATCGAAATCGTGCACGTCGCCGACCGGGAGCCGGACGGCGCCGCCTGCCGCCGCGAGAACGTTATCCGAAGCCAGCGCATCGGCGATCGGCAGCAACGCCAACGCGCCTGCGCTTGCCAGGATGTCGACGAGCATTCGACGGCGGGAGGTGGAGAAGGCATCCGTCATAGATCAGGCCGTCCTCGTGTAGCGCATCACCCAGTTCGTTTCCCAGGTCTTGCCGCCATCGGTCGAAAACGCCTGATCCCATTGCAGCGACTTCGCCGTGATCTCGGAAAAGCGGCCGCGCACGACGACCGGCGTGCCCTCGTGAGCGTCGTCGGACAGGAAGACGCCGACGCCGTCGACGAACGTGCCGATGATAGGCACATCGATCTTGTGCGGATCGCGCGCGCCGAGATTCCAATCGGCCCAGGTTTTCGTTTCCGGATCGAAAGCGCGCAAGCCCAGTCCGCTATACGTGCCGGCCGGCGCATTGACTACGCGTTCGTTGATGTTCGCCGCGCCGCCGAGCAGCGGCCATACCCGGCAATGGCCGTCGAATTCCTGCCATTCGTCGCTGCCGGCCAAGCGTTGCTTCAAGCGGCGGTGCCGGACTTGCCAGGCGCCGATGAAGAAATCGAAATCGCGTGCGGGGTCGGATGCGGCGAGGGGCACGGGCATGCGCTCGGTGGGACAGTGGCCGCAAATTGCGCGCAATCCGAAAGCGCGTGAAGGGCCATTTACGTGCGGCGGATGAGGCCAAGCGAGCGTCCGCGTCCGGCTCGGCGATGCTTGACTCGCACAACGGCAGGCGTAACATTTGTTCCGAGCCTCGGGATAGACCCAAGGCCAAAACAACCGTGAGGGATTCTCATGGAATACGACTACCTCGTCTTCATAGGGCGTTTCGAGCCCTTCCATAACGGCCACGCCGCCGTCGCCCGCCACGCACTGGGCCGGGCCAAGAAACTGATCTTCCTCGTCGGTTCCGCCGACGCTCCACGCACCACGCGCAATCCTTGGACCGTCGCCGAGCGCGCCGTCATGATCCAGGCCGCCTTGGGCGATGTCGGCGAAGGCAGAGTGATCATCCGTCCGCTGCGCGACCATCTCTACAACGAGAGCCAATGGATCGCCAGCGTGCAACGCGCGGTGGCCGATGCCGTCCATGCCGATCATGGCAAGCCGGAAGCGCGGCTGGGACTGGTGGGCATGGACAAGGATGCCAGCAGCTATTACCTCAAGGAATTTCCGCAGTGGCCGCTGGTCGATGTCCAGCACACCGAAACCTTGTCGGCCACGGAACTGCGCCGCTATCTGTTCGAAGCCGGCAAGATCGATTTCCACGGTGCCCTGCTGATGCTGCGCGGCAACGTGCCGGCGCCGGTATTCGACATGCTGGAAGCGTTCCGCAAGAACTCGCCGGCTTACGCGCAATTGGTCGCAGAGCAACAGTTTCTCGATCAATACAAGGCGGCCTGGAAGGACGCGCCCTACCCGCCGACCTTCGTCACCACCGATGCGGTCGTGGTGCACTCGGGCCACGTATTGCTGGTGCGCCGCCGCGCCGAGCCGGGCAAGGGTTTATGGGCGTTGCCGGGCGGCTTCATCGGTCAGGACGAGAGCATCGCGGATGCCTGCCTGCGCGAATTGCGCGAAGAAACGCGGCTCAAGATCCCGGTGCCGGTGCTCAGGGGTTCGTTGAAGGGACAACACGTGTTCGATCACCCCGATCGCAGCCAGCGCGGACGCACCATCACCCATGCCTTCCATTTCGATTTTCCGGCCGGCGAACTGCCGGACGTGCGTGGCGGCGACGATGCCGACAAGGCGCGTTGGATACCGGTGAGCGAAGCGCTGGACATGGGCACGAAACTCTACGAAGACCATCTGCACATCCTCGAATTTTTCTTGGGCAGGGGTTGATCCGGCCTCTCCCGCCGGCGGATAGACCGCCGACCACACTCGACGCGAAGGAGCTTCCGTCATGCAATGCCTCAACAACCTGCTGCTCAACACCGACAGCTACAAAGCCAGCCATTGGCTGCAGTACCCGCCCGACACCGACGCCACCTTCTTCTACGTGGAATCGCGCGGCGGCACGTACGACCGCACCGTATTCTTCGGGCTGCAGGCCATCCTCAAGGAATACCTGGCCAAGCCGATCACGCATGCCGACGTGGATGAAGCGCGCGATCTTTTCGCCGCTCACGGCGAACCGTTCAACGAATCCGGCTGGCGCTATATCGTCGACACGCACGGCGGCCTGTTGCCGATCCGCATCCGCGCCGTGCCCGAGGGCAGCGTGGTGCCCACGCACAACGCGCTGATGACGATCGAGTCCACCGATCCGCAGGCGTATTGGGTGCCGTCGTACCTGGAAACCATGCTGCTGCGCATCTGGTACCCGGTGACGGTCGCCACGATCAGCTGGCATGCCAAGCAGACCCTGCGCCAATTCCTGGAACGCACCAGCGACGATCCGGAAGGGCAGCTGCCTTTCAAGCTGCACGACTTCGGTTCGCGCGGCGTTTCCAGCGTGGAATCGGCGGCGATCGGCGGCGCGGCGCATCTGGTGAATTTCCTGGGCACCGACACCGTCTCCGGTTTGTGCCTGGCCAAGGCTCATTACCGCGAACCGATGGCCGGCTTTTCCATTCCGGCCGCCGAGCACAGCACCATCACCAGTTGGGGCCGCGAGAACGAAGTGCAGGCCTATCGCAACATGCTCGAGCAATTCGCCAAGCCCGGCGCGATCGTTGCGGTGGTGTCGGACAGCTACGACATCTATCACGCGATCCGCGAGCACTGGGGCAAGACGCTCAAGGAAGAAGTGATCGCCTCGGGCGCGACCGTAGTGGTGCGTCCGGACTCGGGCGATCCGGTGGCCGTGGTGCACCAATGCCTGGAGTTGCTGGACGAAGCCTTCGGCCATACCGTCAATAGCAAGGGTTTCAAGGTGCTCAACTATGTCCGTGTGATCCAGGGCGACGGCATCAACCCGACCAGCATCCGCGCTATCCTGGAGCGCATCACCAGCGACGGTTACGCCACCGACAATGTCGCCTTCGGCATGGGCGGCGCGCTGCTGCAACGGCTGGACCGCGATACGCAGAAATTCGCGCTCAAGTGTTCGGCGGCGCGCGTCGGCGGCAAATGGATCGACGTCTACAAGGATCCGGTCACCGACAAAGGCAAGCAAAGCAAGCGCGGCCGTATGACTCTGCTCAAGCATCGCGAATACGGCAACTTCCGCACGGTGCCGGTCGCTGCCGAGGCCGCTTCGCTGGCCGAAGTCGAAAAGCCGATCGGCTACGACGACGCCATGGTCACCGTCTGGGAAGACGGAAAGATCGTCAACGACTGGACTTTCGCCCAAATCCGCGAGCGCGCCAACGCCGCCAGGCTCTGATCCGCCGACGGCTTCGCTCTGCCTCTGTAGAGCGGAGCTTGCTCCGCTGCTGTTGCTTGATGGCTTTGTAGAGCGGGGCTTGCTCCGCTGCTGTTGCTTTTAGCCGTCATCCCAGCGAACGCTGGGACCCATTTTGCTCTTGCCCTTAAGGCCGTCATCCCCGCGAAGGCGGGGATCCAGTGACTTGGCTCTTCGCTCTTGGCCCAAGCCGATGTGGCCGGTGAATGGCGCAGCGACTCGCACCATGGAAAAAACTTCCGGCTGCGCCGGGGCCGCGTTTTTAGCGGACCAAAACCCGAACTAAGTGAGGCAGGTCGCGAGAAGCTAACAGCAAAGATCAGCGGAGCAAGCCCCGCTCTACAAAGCAACAGCAAGTCGCTGGATCGCCGCTTTCGCAGGCATGGCGGCTTGAGAGCATGGGCAACCAACGGATCGGCCACACCTAAATCTTGAGGTGCCAGCCGCGCCGATCCATCCAACGCACCACCAGCCACCACACCGCGACGAATGCCAACGCGAACGCGAGCGACGGCAGATAAGGCCCGAAGCGCGGCGTCATCCAATCGGCGAATCCGGAGCGGTAGATCGATTCCCACCAGCCCAGTGCGGCGAACACGTACACCATCAACGCCGATCCGGCGTAGGCCGCGATCGCGTTCGCACCGAAACTGCGGCCGAACGCGGGCCAGCCGCGCCGGTCGATCAACCTATGGCAGACGGCCAGCGCCCACATCGCCCAACCGCCGGTCCACAACACATAGGACGACGTCCACAGATTCTTGTTGAGCGGCAACCACTGCGCCCACAGCGCGCCCGCCGCGATCGCGATCAGGCCCGCCACCCACAAGCGTTTCGCTTCGTCGCGCCGCAACCAGTCGCCGGCGCGCAGGCCGAGCAGCGTCGTCGCGATCGCGGGCAACGTGCTCAGCAAGCCTTCCGGATCGTGGCCGCGGCCGGTGTCGGCATCGAACTCATAGGCGTGCGGGCCGAGCAAAGCGGCGTCGACGCGGCTGACGATGTTATCGAGTGGCGCATAGGTGCCGCCCCACATCAGCAAGGCGGCATAGCCGATCAGGATTGCGATCAGCACGAACCATTGCGTGCGCGGTTTGGCGTGGATCGCGATCAGGCCCGCCACGGCGAAACACAGACCTATCCGCTGCAATACGCCCCAGGGACGGAAATAATCCTTGTCCAAAAGCCACCAGGCCAGCAAGTGCAGCAGCAAGCCTAGGCCGGCGATGCGCGCGGCGCGCAGCAGTACGCCACGCTGCAACGGACCGAGCGCGGTGCCGCTCTCGACGCGCGGCGCGATGCCGAGCGAAATCGACACGCCGACCACGAACAGGAAGAACGGGAAGATCAGATCGGTCGGGGTGCAGCCATGCCATTGCGCATGCAGCAACGGCGCGTAGACGTGGTCCCAGTCGCCGGGGTTGTTGACCAGCAGCATCGCCGCCACGGTCAGCCCGCGCAGCGCATCGACTGAAGCAAAACGCCGCGTCATTTCCTCGTGCCGTCGCTGTTGCTGTTGCTGTTGCTGTTGCTGTTGCTGTTGCTGTTGCTGTTGCTG
>CADECF010000014.1 GCA_902825775.1 uncultured Lysobacteraceae bacterium | reverse complement strand
CAGCGGCCGGATCACCACATGCTTGCCGTCGTCGCTGAGCAGCTTGGGCGGCATGCCGCTGATCTTGGCGTGGAAGAACAGATTGAGGAAGAACGTCGCCACCAGGTCGTCGCGGTGGTGGCCCAGCGCGATCTTGGTGAAGCCTTCCTGCTCGGCGTAAGTGTAGAGCGCGCCGCGACGCAAGCGCGAACACAGCGAACACATCGTCTTGCCTTCCGGCACCACCCGGCTGACGACCGAGTACGTGTCCTGTTCCAGGATCTTGTAGGCCACGCCGATCGAGGCCAAGTATTCCGGCAGCACGTGCTCGGGAAAATCCGGCTGCTTCTGATCCAGGTTGACCGCCACCAGTTCGAAGCGCACGGGCGCCTTCTTCTGCAGCTGCAGCAGGATGTCGAGCATGGTGTAGCTGTCCTTGCCGCCGGACAGGCACACCATCACCTTGTCGCCGTCTTCGATCATGCCGAAATCGGCGATCGCCCGGCCTACCTGGTGGCGCAGGCGCTTGGCCAGCTTGTGCCGTTCCTGCGCCGCGCGATCGCGCGGGCGGGGCAGGGGCGGCGCCAGGGGCAGGACGGTACTCATCGGCCGCCTATTTTAGCGGCAGTCGGCGCAATGACGTCCGCACCGCCAGGCGTGTAAGCTCAGGGACGATGCAGTCGCCTCCCGACCCTGCCGAAACATCGCGCCGCGTGGTCGAGCTCAAGCTCGAGCATCGCGACCTGGACGAGGCCATCGCCCGCCTTCAGGCCGACATCGAAGCCGACGAACTGGCGATCAAGCGCCTCAAGAAGCGCAAGCTGCTGTTGAAGGACGCGATCGCCAAGCTCGAATCGGCGCTGATCCCCGACGAGCCGGCTTAACGGGGGGTTTTTGCAGAGCCGTCTTTGCAGGAGCGGCCTCAGCCGCGAGTTCCTGATCGATCTTCCCGCCCCGAAAAGCTCGCGGCTGAAGCCGCTCCTACAAATCCGCTCGCACGAGCATCGCGCAAGCCGTCGACGTTCAATGGCAGGGTTTCTTGATCGCCCGCGCCAACATCCATCGGTTCACCGGCCACGCCGCTGCAAACCCGGCCATCAGCGCTGCGCCGTAACCCAGCCAGAAGCGAGCATGCAGCATCGAAGCCACCTGCACGCCGCCCACGTGATAGTCCGCGAAGTTCATCGCCAGCTCCATGATCGCGATCGAAATCGTTTCGCCCAACCAGATCGCGCGCCAGACCTGCGCTAGCGATAGGCCGCTGCGCAACAGCGGCACCAGGCTGAAGGCGAAGCCCGAAGCGAAACCGAACGTCACCGCCAGCGCCATCGTCGCCCACGGGCCCAGCCCCAGCGAAATGCCGATCGCGAGCCCGATGAAGTCGCCGATGGCGCAGCCGGTGAGGCAGTGCAGCGTGGCGGAAGTGGTGAGCCGGCTCAGCGAGGCGTTATGGCCATCGTGGGCGTGATGGCCGTGAGCGTGCACCGCTGGGATGGGTTCGGTCTGCGCTGGCGGGGTTTTGCAGCAATCGTGGGTCATCGCGGCGCTCCTTGGCGAAGGCGCCCAGTCTCGACCCTGGAGCTCGGTCCAGAGTCAAGCCTCGATCGGGCGTCGTACCGCTAAGGCGTCCAATTGACCGACCAGATCACAGATACGATCTTCCAACCCTCGTCGGTACGCACCAGGTGCCAGGCTTCCTTGCCGTGGTTGGTTTCTTTGCCGGCGGAGTGGTAGCTGTAGTCGAAGAAGACCGAGGCGATGTCGCCGTCGGTTTCTATTTTCACGTTGCGGAATTTTTCTTCCTGCTTTTCCTTGTCGGCGACGATTTCGTCGATGAAGGCCGTGGGATTGTTGGTGGGATCGACCTTGACTTTGACCGCTTCGGGCCGCTTCTCGCGCATCTTGCTCAGATTGGCGTCGCCGACGACGTTCTGCCAGGCGGTGCTTTCGTGCAGGAAGAGTTTGACGAAGCGCGGCTTGTCCTTGTCGACGATCGAAGCGCGGAAGGCTTCGACCACGGCTTCCACGGAGCGGTTGTCGGCAGCGATCTCGGCCGCTTGGCCGAGCATCGGGAAGGAGAGCAGCAGGGCAAGCGCGAGCAGCGGTTTCATGGGGCTCCGATACGAAGTGGGGTGGTCGATATAACGCAACGCGGAGAAAGCGCCAAGGTTGACCGCGGCTCACCCGCGCCGTTTGGCGCCGCCGGTCTTCCTTTGCGCCGCGGCTTCCAGATTCTCTTCGACCCGCGCCTTCACGATCCTGCCGATCAGCGCATACGGGATGGGCCGATCCAGCGGAAACCGCAGATTGCCCTTCTCGCCCGCATAGACCGATGCTTCTTTCCTGAGCTTGGCATCCCTGACCGGCGGAAAGAAGCCGATATGTTCCTTGAAGGCCGCGAAGTAAACCAGAGCGCCGTGCAGGACGAACGCCGGCATCCGGTAGCTGATCTTTTCCTCCGCCTGCGGCGCCGCTTTCCGGATCGTGGCCCTGATCTTGTCCAGGATCGCGCGGGTTTCCGGCGGAAAGGCCGCGATGTATTCGTCTATGGTCTGGGGCACCGTATCTGCGGTTTTCATATTCCCTCCAGCCGGCATTGCGACGGCATGCCGAAAAAAACGGCGCGACTATGCCCGAGATGTCGTCAGCACGACATCGGGCACCCACAATGCGACCCATCGGGCCATCTTCTCTTCCGCGCCCAGCGTTTGCGGGGAAGCGGGGACCGGGCTTGCCAGCCCGGCATGTCCGTCGAAGCATCTGGCGTTCGCCGCGCCGTAGAGGCGCGGCCCGTTGTCGAAAACGACCGCTACCAGCACTCCGCAATGGCCGCAGATCAGGAATCTCGCGTTATTCGAACCTTGCCGGTAATCGCGCAAAGTATCCGCACGATCCGCCGAAACCGACAACCGCCCGGCCGGATCCGAAACGTAAGCCGCCCCGTGCTTCCGGCAAAAGTCGCAATCGCAGGCGCGCGGGATCAGGCTGGCCGGATCTGAGGCGGCGACGAATTCGACGCGCAGCCGGCCGCAGTGGCAGCTTCCCCGCAATGTCGTCGTGGCGATGTCGGTAGGCATGGGCGACGGCTTTCTTTCCAAGACCTGAGTTAGTTTTGAAACGCGGCCAATCTTGCGTGGTCTTGAATGATTGCGGCGTATGCCGCCACTTGCGAGAAGCCGACGCCTAGCGCTGCCGGTACAAGCAGAGCGGCACGCGTAGCCCCGCAGCCTCGTGCGGATTGAACGGGAGAACAGACTAAAAGCTGATCTCGTAAGACGTATAGAATGCTTTCCCGGTGGCGACCGGCAGTGTTGCCGAGCTCAGCTTTTGTTCGAAGCACTTGGCCAACGCCGACTCGCCGCTGCGCCACGTACGGTCGGTGGCCCCGCTCGCGGCGACATGAGCGACGATAGCGAATGGCGGAGGCGCGCCCTTGATCGGTCCGCAGGTCGCGATGGCATCGTCGAGTGCTTGGCCCTGCGTCTCGACCAGCGCTCCCTTATCCCTGGGACTGATCGCCGCTTCGTACTGGTCGGCGAACGACTTGGCCTGCGCGAAGGCAATATCCGCAGCGGTAACTTGAGCTACGAATAGCAGAAATCCGATCATAAGCTTCTCTCCATTTGCCCAAAGCCCGGATCCGGATGAGGGGCTAAACCATCAAGATTCGGCAGGCGCGGGTTCCGGTTCGGGTTCCGGCTTGGCCATCTCCGGACTCACCTTCTCGATGGTATGCCGCAATTCGCGACCCAGCAGGATGCGCGCGTCCTTGGCCCAGCTGGCCAAGCGTGCGTCGAAGGACAACTTGCCGTTGGCGTCGGGCCAGACCAGTTTCATCTCGCGCAGCTTCTGGATGAAGCCGCGGAACAGGCTCTTGTCGAAGAACTCCGGCGCGGCCGGCGCGTACAGCAGCGACAGGCGTTGCGCGGCGAGCTGGCAGAGACTTTCCAGTTCGGCCGAGCTCATCGTGCCGGCGCCGTTCTTCACCAATACCGAAATCGCGATGTAGTAGCGCTCGAACGCCTGCTGCAGCGCGTGGCCGATCGCGCGCAGGCGGAACACCTCGTCGGACTGGCCGGCGTTGCGCGAGAGGATGCCGCCGTCGTCGTCGTTGATCAGTTCGAGCAGGCCTTCGCGCACGAACACGTCGATGGTGCGGTCGATGCGTTCTGCGAAACCGTCTTCGGTCCACGGCAGGAACAGTTCCTCCTGCAGGAACGGATACAGGCTGCGGCCCAAGCGCTGCAACTGCGAACGGCTCATGCGGCGGTTGTGCTGGAAGCAGCAGGCGATCCAGGCCGACGCGGTGAACAGATGCAGTACGTTGTTGCGGAAATAGCTCAGCAATACCGCGGTGTCGTCGTCCACGCTGAGCACATCGCCGAGCGGGTGCGCGGTGCGTTGCAGCACCGCGATCTCTTCGCCGTGGGCGACGATCTGCTCCGGCGTGTGCGGGGTGACGGTGACGCGGTCGGAATAAGGCACTTCGGCCAGCAGTTTCTTCGACAGCGTGATCTGCGCGAGCAGATCGGCCTCGCCCATCGCGTGCTTGGGCGTGGACAGCAGCGCCAGCGCGAGGAAGTTGATCGGATTCACATCCGCGGCGCGGTTGGTGTTGACCTGGATCTGCTGCGCGATCGCATCGACGGTGTCCGATAGCCAGGCAGGCTTTTCTTCTTCGCCGACCGGCTGTCCGTCCCATTCGGGCGCCAGCTGTTTCAACACATCGTTCAGCAGGATCGGCTCGCCGTAGTTCACCACCACCTGGCCGTAGTTCTGGCGCAGCACTTTCGGGATGCCCCACAACAGCGCCCAGATCGATTCTTTTTCCTTCGGCTTGCCGGTCAGTTCGTCGAGATAGCTGTTGCCTTCCATCAGTTTTTCGTAGCCGATGTAGACCGGCTGGAACAGCACCGGGCGCGTGGGCTGGCGCAGGAAGGCGCGCACCGTCATCGAGATCATGCCGCCCTTGGGTTGCAGCAGCCGGCCGGTGCGCGAACGCCCGCCTTCGATGAAGTATTCCAGCGAATAGCCGCCGGCGACCAGTTGCGCCACGTATTCGCTCAATACCGCCGAATACAGCATGTTGCCGCGGATGCTGCGGCGGATGAAGAACGCGCCGCCCTTCCGTAGGATGGTGCCGATCACCGGCAAGTTGAGGTTGATGCCGGCGACGATGTGCGGCGGCACGATGCCGCGGTCGTACAGCAGATACGACAGCAGCAGGTAATCCATGTGGCTGCGGTGCGACGGCGTGTAGACCACTTCATGGCCGGGCGCGACTTCCTTCAACCTTTCCAGGTGATGCACCAGCACGCCGCGGTAGATGCGGTTCCAGACGGTCGTCAATAGAAAACTCGCCGAACGCACCACCGGGTGCGAATAGTCGGCGGCGATTTCCCAGGCGTAGGCGTGCGCCTTCTTCCATGCATCGGCGGGTTTGCTGTTGTCGCGGCGCGCCTGGTCGGCGATGGCTTCCTTGACCGGTTCCGAAGCGAGCACTTTGTCGACCAGCAGGCGTCGCGTCGACAAATCCGGCCCGATCACCGCCGCGCGGATGCGGCGGAAGTGCGTACGCAACACGCGCGACAGTTTGCGCACGGTGCGTTCGGGCGGCAGGCCTTCTTCGACGATGCCGCGCAGCGACACCGGCGGCGAAAAGCGCACGAGCGTGTTGCGGCCGTTGAGCAGGATCGCCAGCAAGCGGCGGAAGCGGCCGACCAGCGTCCAGTTTTCCGAAAACAGCACCGAGAACCAGCCGCTGTTACGGTCCGGCGCGCGGCCGACGAAGATCGACACCGGCACCAGTTGCACGTCCAGCTCCGGATAGTCGCGATGCGCTTCGAGCAGGCGCGCCAGCGAACCGGAATGGGTTTTGCCCGGCGACGGCCCGCCCGGCGACAAGGCGCTGGCATTGCGCCGCGACAGCGCCACGTAAGCGCGCTTGCGGCCGAGCGGATCGCCGGGCAGCGGTTGCAGCGGCGAGGGCAGGCCGGCTTCGCGGCAGGCGCGGTCCAGGATCAGGGCGTTGGACAGGCCGTAATCCTCAAGCACGTAACAGACCGGGCGGCCGTCGGCGTACTGGCCGGGTGCTTCGGGTTCCAGGCTCAGCGCGATCCACGGGTCCAGCAGCCGGCCCAGCAGGCGCGACCACCAGGGCCGGCTTGTCGGCTTGCCGGTTTTGCCGTAAGGCGCGCGAACCCGCTCTGCGTCGCGGTTTTCGGGGGTTTCGGGCGCCGGGCCGGGGCTGTCCGGTTCGGGGAAAGGCAGGGGCGTTTGGTCTGGCATCGCCGCCATTATGGCGAAGTCGGGTTCGGGACCGTTTTGGGGGTGGCGGGTTCGGCTTTTGCGGGAGGGGCTTCAGCCCGGGCTCCGGCATCTGTCGGACCTGAAGGCCCTCCCACAACGGCGGCTTCGGCGTGGCGCAGGTAATCGCTCAGGTACCAGCGTCCGCCGTGACGCTCGACATCGACGACGGTGTCGATGTCGGTTTCGCCGAGCGTATAGCGCAGCCGGACGCGGGCCCGATCGCCGGTCTGTTGCTGCAGGCTGGCCTGCAGGCCGGACAGGCTGTCGTCGAGCTGCAAGCCGTAGATCGCCAACGCGCGTTTCGTCGTCGCCATGAACGGGCCGAGTCGACGCAGGCCTTCTTGCATGCCCGCTTTGCGGAAATCGGCTTCGGACGCGAGACCGGTGCGCCGCGCTGCGGTCGTCAATTGCGGAATCACCCGACGCGAGCGCTGCGGATCGCCGAGCGGCGCGCTCAGGCCCCACTGGCTGATCGCCTGGACGAATTGCGCGTAGTGCTGGCGTTCGTCGTCGCTGTAATCGCCTTCGCTGCGGATGTATTGCACGCCGAACAGGCCCAGCGACATCGCTGCGGCTTTCAGTTCGGCGTGGGCGCCGGAGAACTGGCGATCGAACACCTGCTGCAATTTTTTCTCGGAACCGGGCGCGGATAGCGCGGCGAGCAATTGCGGCAGGCGTTCGTCGAAAGGCAATTCGGTCAGCGGCCAGCGCGTACGGCCTTCGCGCCAGGCTCGTTCGAGTTGCGGCAGCATGGCCGGCGGCACGGCATCGCGGGCGAAAGCTTCCAGATCGTTGTCGTGCAGATGCCGCGTGAGCAGGCGCACGGCTTCGGCGGGTTTGGTGGCGCCGGCGGTGGTGGCTGTGCCGCTGCCGGAAGACGAATCGGGCTTGCAGGCGACTACGGCGCAAATGGTCAGCGCAGCCGACAGCAACAACTGGATCGAGCGGTGTCGCATGCGGCGGCTTCCCGGAGGGCGCTGGCGCGCATCTTGGGCATGATGCGGGGCTGGCGGCAAGCTCGGTCGTGCTTTAGTGAGAAGCGCGTCGCTCCGGCCGTGCCGTCGCGAGTGGTTGATGCGGGAGCGGCGTTGATGGCAGCGGCTTTCGTGGGAGCGGCTTTCGTGGGAGCGGCTTCAGCCGCGAGCTTTTGACTTGGCTCCTGTCATCCCGAGCGTAGCGAGGGAGCTGCTTTGTCTGAGAGCAGATCCCTCGCTGCGCTCGGGATGACAGTCGGTTTTTTTTGTTGGGATGACAGCGAAGGCCGAGGAGCTCGCGGCTGAAGCCGCTCCCACGAAAGCCGCTCCCGCCACAAGCCGATCCACAAAAAAGCAGCGTTAAAGATCGCGCATCACCCAGCCGCGCGGATGCTCGGCGTCGCTGACGTCCATCGCCGCCTGCGCCACTTCTTCCGGCGTGCGGCCGGCTTTCCAAGCGGCGGCGATCGCGGCCAGGCGGTCGCGGGTGGCGCGGGTATAGGCGCCTTCGAGTTCGTTCTGCGCATCGGCGGCGAGCTTCTGCGGATACAAAGTGCGCGCATCGTCGCTGCGGTTGAGCAGGGCGATCATCCGCGCCAACGCGGTGCGGAATGCGGCGGCGCCGAGCGTGCCGCGCTGGGTGCGTTGCAGATGCCAGACGGTGAGGTACTCCACCGGTCCCAACAACCGGCGCGGCGTGGCGCCGAAGAATTGTCCGGACAGCGTGCTCGCGGCGAGCGGGCCGGCGCTTTCCGGCAAGCGCGTCGCGCCCCACGAACTCAACGCACCGCCGGGCATGTCCATGCGCCGCAATGCGGTGCCGAAGGTATCGGCCAACAATCGTTGCGCGCGTTCGTCGTCGCTTTCGGCGACGACGCCGAGGACGCGCAGGAACAACGGATAACGTTCTTCGCCCAATCGCCGCACCAGGCGCTTGAGCACGGTCAGGCGGTACTCGGGATCGCTGTGCGCGGCCAGCGCGGAAATCAGCCTGTCGGCGGCAGCGCGCAAAGCCTCGGGCGAGGGCACGGGTTCGTTCAAGGGTTCAGCGCGTCGTCAGAGCGATGCGCGATCGTAGCGCAGAGAGGAACGAGTCAGGCGAACGCAGCGATGACGGCGTCGACGCCCTGATCCGCTGCCGCGCCCAGATCGAGCGCACCGAGGTTGTTTTCGAAAGCCATGTCGCCGGCCAGCGTGCGGTCGCCTTCGGGAACGCCGTCCCAGGCGGCCGCGTTGAGCACGGCTTCGCCGGCATCGATGGCCGTCGTGTTGTCGGCGAGCGGTGCCGCGGAAGGCGCCTCGGCGACTTCGGTACCGGCTTGCGAGGTATCCAGGCCTTGCTGATGGCGCAGATCGTCCAGCGACACCTGTCCGCCCAGCGATTCGAGGCTGGCGCGATTGAGGGTCGGGTCGGGAGTGTTGATGCTGCTCATCGGGCTTGAAATACCAAGGGTTCCTGTCGGGCGGGCGCAATCGCGGAGATGACGGAAATGTAACGCCGCAGGCCCGCCGCCGCCATCTCGGGCTAGCCCTAGGTCGCAGCGGCTTTTTTTGTGGGAGCGGCTTCAGCCGCGAGCTCTTTCGTTGGCCACGCCATTCAGGTCCCTGAAGGTCGGGAAAAGCTCGCGGCTGAAGCCGCTCCCACAAAAAAAGCCGCTCCCACAGATGAACGAATCGTCCACAACGCCATGCTAGCCTGCGATCCGACCCGTTCGGCAGGCCATGGCATGGCATCCAAGGACAAGGGCGCCGACAAGACCGAGCAGCCCACCGCCAAAAAGCTCAGGGACGCGCGCAAGGAAGGCAACGTCAGCAAGAGCAAGGAGCTGACCAGCACCGTGCTCGTGCTCGGCTGGCTGGTCGGCGCCTGGCTGTTGATGGGATTCATGTATGCGCGCATCGCCGCGTTGTTCGAACAGAGCCTCGAGGCGATCCAGCTGCCTTTCAACGACGCCGTGCAGCGGCTCGCGATATCCGCTCTGGATGCGTTGCTGTGGCTGACCCTGCCGCTGCTGGCGTTGGCGGTATTCCTGGGCGTGGTGGTGGAGTTCCTGCAGGTCGGGCCGATCGCCACCTTCGCCAAGATCAAACCCGACCTGTCCAAACTCAATCCCGCCGAGGGCATCAAAAAGATGTTCTCGATGGACAATCTGGTCGAACTGGTCAAGTCGATCGGCAAAAGCGCGGCGTTGCTGTTCATCGGGTTCCTGGTGCTGCGCGGGCTGTTGCCGGAGCTGATGCAGCTGCCGTACGCGCCGCCGGCGGCGATGGGCACCGCGATCTGGCAGGGTTTGATGCAGATCGGCATTTGGACGATCTTCGTGTTCTTCTTCGTCTCGGTGCTGGACGCCTCGTACCAGAAGTTCTCGTACCTCAAGCAGTTGCGCATGAGCCGGCGCGACATCCGCCAGGAAGTGAAGGAAAACGAAGGTGACCCCTACATCAAATCGCGCCGCCGCCAGTTGCACCAAGAATGGTCGCAGCAGAACATGCTCAATGCCGTACGCGGATCGAACGTCGTCGTGACCAATCCCACCCACATCGCGATCGCGCTGCAATACGAACAGGGCGTCACCGACCTGCCGGTGGTCGTGGCCAAGGGCGAGGAGCATCTGGCCGAACTGATCAAGAAAACCGCCGAGGAAGCGGGCGTGCCGATCCTGCAGAACATCGAATTGGCGCGCGGGCTCAACGAGAAGGTCGAGTTGGACGACTACATCCACAACGAATTCTTCGAAGCCGTGGCGCAGGTGCTGCATTGGGCGGAGACGGTGCGGCGCGGGCCCGGCGACGAATAGCTTTTCGTAGGTGCGGCTTTTGTGGGAGCGGCTTTTGTGGGAGCGGCTTCAGCCGCGAGCTTTTCAAGCATCCGAATCCAGATCAAGAGCTCGCGGCTGAAGCCGCTCCCACAAAAGCCGCTCCCACAAAAGCCGCTACCCGCCGAAGGCGCGGCGCAGCGCATCCAGCAGACCGCTGTTGTCGGCCAGGCGCTTCAGCACGAGCTCCACGTACACGCCCAGCATCAGCAGGATCATGGCGGTGGCGAGCCATGCCTTGATCGGCAACGTCAACGCGAACACGTTCAGCTGCGGCGCGTAACGGTTGACCAGGCCGAACGCGAGATCGACCAGCAGCAGCACCACCATCGCCGGCGCGGCCAGCACCAGCAACGCGGTCATCAGGAAGCTGAACTGGCCGATGAAAAGATGCATGCCGCCGATGTGCATGTTCGGGAAATACGAGGTCACCGGCCACAGCGTGTAGCTCGACAACAGCAGATCCAGGAACACCAGGAAAGCGCCGCTGGCCATGAACAGCCATGCCGCCAGCTGCGACAGGAACTGCCCGTGCAACGAGGTCTGGTGGCCTTGCACCGGATCGAACACCTGCGCCATGCCCAGCCCGACCTGCGTGTCGATCACGCTGCCGGCCGCGCCCAGCGCCCAGAAGATGATACCGAAGCACAGTCCGATGCAGATGCCCAGGAACAACTCCTTCAGCACCATCGGGCCCCACTGGAACGTGCCCATCATCTCGATCGGCGCGCCGGCCATCGCCACCGGCAGCGCCACGATCGCCAGGCTGACCAGAAAACTGTTGCGCACCATTGCCGGCATGTTTTCCGAAGTCAGCAGCGGCAGCATGACGAACGCGCCGATGATGCGCGGCAGGGTCAGCCCCAGCGCGAGCATCGCGTTGCCGACCGGATCGAATGCGTTCATCCGCGGTGCACCAGCCCCGGGAAGTCGACGAAGATGCGGTCGGCGTAGGTGTAGAGCGTGCCGCCGATGAGCGAGGCGGTGACGAACAGCGTGATCACGATCACCACGAACTTCACCGTATAGGCGAAGGTCTGCTCCTGCAACTGCGTCGCCGCCTGCAGGAACGCGACCGCCAGGCCGACGATCGAGGCTGCGGCGATCGGCGGGCCGGACAGGATCAGGGTCAGCCACAAGGCCTGTTTGGTGAGTTCGAGTACTTCGTTCATCGCGCGATGCCTTTGTTGTTGCTGTTGCCCCCTTTGAAAAAGGGGGCCACGGGGGATTTGCTCTTGCTCTTGTTGTTGTCCTTTAAAAGCAAAAGCAAATCCCCCTCGATCCCCCTTTTTCAAAGGGGGAAGAACGTCAAAATCAGCCGTAAGTCAGCACCAAGCCATGCACCAGCTTGGCCCAGCCGTCGATCAGCACGAACAACAGCAGCTTGAACGGCAGCGACACCGTGGTCGGCGACATCATCATCATGCCCAGCGCCAACAAGATGTTGGCCACCACCAGATCGATGATCAGGAACGGCAGGAAGATCAGGAAGCCGATCTGGAACGCCGCGGTCAATTCGCTGACGGTAAATGCCGGCACCACCACGATGAAATCGTCCACGCTCAAATCGCCGCGCCGCGCCGGCGGCAGCAAACGTTGCGCGCTCTTCAGGAAGAAGCTGCGCTCGGCATTGCTGGAGTGCTCGATCAGGAACGTACGCAGCGGTTCCTTGCCGGCTTCGACCAGGGCCAGCAGGCGTTCGGTGTCCATCTTGCCGCCCTTGGGCAGCGGCGGCGGCGCGGGCGACGACGCGGTGGTTTCGCGCGGCGCGGCTTCGACCGGCGCGGGCGCGGCGGCGTCTTCCGCCGACAACGGATCGCGCGGCGCGCCAGGCTGCGCGATGCGCGCATCGGCTTCGGCCTGCAACGCGTCGGCCGCGGCCGGGCTGGTCGGCGCATTGACCGGCTGCGCGCCGATCGCGGTCTGGTTCGCTTCCGCGGGCGTTGCCGGCGGCGGCGTGGTGGTCGCGGCCGATGCGGCTGTCGCCGTGCCGGCCGCCTTCGCCCGCGCCTGCAGGCGCGCATCGATCTGCGCCTGGATCGAGGCCGGCATCGGCTTGCCTTCCATGCGCGCGTTGATCGCGGCGTGCGTGTCCAGCAGCACCGGATACATCACGTAAATCGACAACACGATCGCCAGGCCGTTGATCACCACGTTCGGCGGCACCTGCTGCAGGCCCAGCGCATTGCGCAGCAGGCTGAGCACCACCACTATCTTGGTGAACGAGGTCACCATCACCGCCACGAACGGCGCCAGCGCCAGGCTGACGACGGTGACGAGGACCAGCGCCGGAGAAAAGGTGCTGAAATCCATGCCTCAGCTCCAGGACAGCAGGCGCACGCCGAGCGTGTCGCCGACGGCGACCATTTCGCCGCGGCCGGCGATGCGGCCGTTGGTGCGGATGGTGACGTTGGCGCCTTCCAGATGCGCCGGCAGCGCGAACACGTAGCCCGGCTGCAGATTCGCCAGCTCGCCCACGCTCAACTGCACGCGGCCCAGATCGAACTCCACGTTCACCGGCAGGTTGTGCGCGCTCGGTTGCGCGACGGCTTCGGCGCCGGATCCGGCATCGGCCATTTCGGCATTGACTTCGTTGTCGTTCATCGCGGAACTCTCCTGCGGTACGGAAACGGGTTGGGGCGGCCCATCGATGCGCCAACCCTCGGCGCCGCCGGCCAGCGGCCAGCGGCGATCGGATGCGTAAGCCTGCGGCGACGGTACGCGGCCGCGCGTGCCGACGACGATCACGTCGCCCGGGCGTAACGCGCGCCAATCGGCGCTGCGCAATTTCGGGCCTGCGAGGCGGATCGAAATCGGTACGGGCAATTGCTGCCACTGCGCGAGTTCGGGCAGCGGGTCGTCGGCGTAGACCTGATCGGCGCGATCCAGCAGCCGGTCGATCCACGAGCAGGGCAGGCGCAGCAGGCCGCGGGTGGCGTCGCGGCCTGCGTCCTCGATCGAGAACGAAAGCCACAGGTCGGGATCGCGCGCCGACGCTTGCGGATCGGGCGCGTCGCCGCCTTCCACCGGCAGCAGCGGCACGCCCAGCGCATCGCTGAGGCGGATCAGCTGCGCTTCGTGCGCCAGCGTCCACGCCAGCAGGCGCGAACGGCCCTGGTAGTCGCTCCATTGCAAACCGTCGTCGCCATGCGCCGCATCGGCGGCGTCGAGCCGAAGCCCCAGCCTCACGCCGTCGGATTCGAGCTCGAAAGTTTCGCCGGCGATGGCGGCATCGCCGTATCCGAAACGCAGTACGCCGCCGTCGCGCAGCGCCCAGCGTTCGGGCGCGGCGAAGAAATATCGCAGCGTTTCGGCTTGCGCCGGCAGCAACGAGGGGATGCGTCCGCGCAATCCGCCGGTCGGTACTTCGACGCGTGCGGCTTTGGCTTTGCCCGCGGCTTCGCGCGGTTTCTTGCTGGCGGCTTCAACCATGACCCAGGGCCACCTTCATCAGTTCGGGCAGCGAGCGTACACCGAGTTTGTTCATCATGTTCGAGCGATGCAGTTCCACGGTTTTGATGCTGATGCCGAGAATGTCGGCGATGATTTTGTTAGGTTTGCTGGCCACCACCAGGTCGAGCACCTGCCGTTCGCGCGGACTGAGCAGCGCCAGGCGTTCGCCCTGCGCGCCGCCGCCGGCGCCGTTGCGCGCGCTGGCGATCGCGGTGCGGATCGCTTCGATCAGGGTGTCGTCGCCGAAAGGCTTCTCGATGAAATTCGAAGCGCCTTTGCGCATCGCTTCCACCGCCAGCGGCACGTCGCCGTGCGCGGTCACGAACACCAGCGGCAGGGCGCAGCCGCGGCGCTGCAGTTCGTCCTGCAGCTGCAGCCCGCTCATTTGCGGCATGCGGATATCGGAAATCAGGCATTCGGCGGTCTCGCCGTGGCGTTCGCCGGTGTAGGCGGCGATGAATTCCGCGCCCGAGGCGTAGGCCAGCGTCTCGAAGCCGGCGGTCTGCAGCAGCCACGCGGTCGAATCGCGGAAGCCGTCGTTGTCGTCGACCAGGTACACGCGCGCTTCCTGCATCGGTCATGCCCTCCGTCGCGGCTCAGGCGCGGCCATCGGCGCGCGGCAAGGTGAAACCGAATACGCTGCCGCCGCCGTCGCGCGGCTCGAAGAACAAACGGCCCTCGTGGTATTCGATGATCGAGCGGCAGATGGCCAGGCCGATGCCCAGGCCGTCGGTCTTGGTGGTGAAGAACGGCGAAAACAGCTGGTCCTGGTCCTGCGCGCTGAGGCCGTGGCCGCGGTCGCAGACGCGCACTTCGATTTCGCCGTCCAGATTGACGCGGCCTTCGACGCGCAGTTCGCGCTGCGCCGCAGGCACTTCGCGCATGGCTTCGATCGCGTTCTTGACCAGGTTGAGCAGCACCTGCTCGACCATCACCCGGTCGGCGTAGACCGCCGGCAAGGCCGGCGCCAGCGCCAGGTCGATGCGCAGTTGCAGGCGCTCGGCTTCCAGCCGCAGCAGTTCCAGCACGGTGCCGGCGATCGTGGCCAGCTCGTGCGCGTCGCGCCGGGGTTCGCGCGCGCGCACGAACTCGCGCACCCGAGAGATCACCGCACTGGCATGTTCGGCCTGCGCGCGCGCGGCGTGCAGCGCGCGCTCGACCTGCACCGGACCGCCCGCCTGGTCGACCAGGCGCAGACTGCCGTTGAGATAATTCACGATCGCGGCCAGCGGCTGGTTCAATTCGTGCGCCAGCGTCGCGGCCATCTCGCCGACCGACATCAGGCGCGAGGTGAAAAGCAACTTCTCCTGCTGCGTCTTGTGAGAGTCGAGGGTTTCGATGCGCTCGCTGATGTCGACCGCGGTCAGCAGAGCCAGCGCGCCGTCGTCCGACGGCAGCGCGCCCCAATGCAGCGCGTACCAACGGCCATTGTGCGGGGCGTGCACTTCGATCGGCTGCGGATCGGCGCTGCCGTCGCCGTGCAGGCCGCGCAGCAGCCGTTCGCGCTGCGTGTGTTCGGGCAATTCGCCGAATTCGTCCATGAAGCGGCGGTTGGCCGCAACCAGCGCGCCGTCATCGTGCGCGTAGGCGGCGCAGGCGAAGGGCACCGCGTCCAGCCATGCGACGAAAGGCGGCGCAGCATCGCCGCCGGCCCGCGCGGGCGTCTTGCGCTTGGATGCGCGCGTTGCGGCCGCTGGGGCGGGTTTGTCCGCGACCGCAGCGCCTGGCCGCAGTTCACCCATGGCCGATACCGCGCATGCGCGGCCGCTCCGGTCGCGCGAAGTTGCCCTTTATCGACACCCTGCTACGGTAGCCGGGCGCCATGTCGGCGCCGTGACGTTCGCGGCCTGCCTGCATCCTGCATCCCTTCCTGTCGTATCCGTCTGCCATGACCTCTTCCCTCATCTTCCGCAGAATCCTCCCCGCCATCGCCTGCCTCGCGTGGTCGGGGCTTGCTGGCGCGGCGCCTGCCGCGGCGCAGGCCAAGCCTTCCTTCGTCGGCGAACTGCTGGCCATCGTGCTGCCGCTTGCGGCGGTGATCGCGGCCCTGTTCGTAGTCCTGCATCTCGCCCGGCGACGTTACGGGATCACCGGCCGCGATGCATCACTGTCGATCGTGCAGGTGCTGCCGGTGGGTCCGCGTGAACGTATCGTACTGGTCCGCACGCGCGCGGGTCGCGTGTTCGCGGTCGGCGTCAGCGCCCAATCCTTGAGCCTGATCACACAACTGCAGCCAGACGATATCGCACCGCAAGCGGAAGATGTGAAGAACCCATCCGCCGCGCCGTCCGCTTCAAGCGAACGTTTATTTCAGTAACGCCCGTCATGCGCGCGTGAAGAATTGGCCCCGATCGCATGGACATTACACAACGTTTACAGCGGGACCATTGATCGATAACGGATTCGAACGAAACGCTTTCATATGAAACAAATACAAAGATGAACGTTGCGCATCGACGGCCGCGAATGTAACGCACGTCATACGCAAAACCGCAGCGAAACGCATGCTATGGTGGCCTCCGAAACGGATGAGGTCAGCGCCATGCGACAGTTCTCCGAATCGGTGCGCAGCAGCGCATCCGGGGGATCCGCCATCTGCAACAACCATCGCAGCGCGCCGCTGAGCGCACGCTGCGGGTTGCGTTCTGCGGTTCGCAAGGCATACTGCGTCGCCCGTCCCCCGGCGGATAGTCAGACATGGAAGTAAGACTCAAGCCCCTGCGCGACCTGTTCGGCGCGGTGACTGCGGCGCCCGCAGGCGCCCCGCGGCGCCGTGGCGGATACAGCGACGTGGTGCTCGCTTTCGCGGCGGTCACGATCATCACGCTGATGATCCTGCCGCTGCCGATGGCGGTGATCGACACGCTCGTCGCATTCAACATCGCGATCGGCTTCGGCCTGCTGCTGCTGGCCATCTACATCCCCACGCCGGTGGCGTTCTCCAGTTTCCCCAGCGTGCTGCTGCTGACCACGCTGTTCCGGCTGTCGCTGTCGATCGCGATCACGCGCTCGATCCTGCTCGAGGCCGAAGCCGGCCACATCATCGACACCTTCGGCAACCTGGTCGCGGGCGGCAATCTCGTCGTCGGCCTGGTGGTGTTCCTGATCATCACCGTGGTCCAGTTCATCGTGGTCGCCAAGGGCGCCGAGCGCGTGGCCGAAGTGGCCGCGCGCTTTACTTTGGATGCGATGCCCGGCAAGCAGCTGTCGATCGATTCGGACCTGCGTTCGGGCCTGATCGACAAGGACGAAGCCCGCCGCAAACGCCGCCTGCTGGAAGTGGAAAGCCAGCTGCACGGCAGCCTGGACGGCGCGATGAAGTTCGTGAAGGGCGATGCGATCGCGGGCATCGTCATCATCATCATCAACCTGCTCGGCGGTTTGGCGATCGGCGTCTTGCAGCGCGATATGTCGCTGGCCGATGCGACCCATACCTACAGCATCCTGACCATCGGCGACGGCCTGGTCTCGCAGATCCCGGCGATCCTGGCCGCGATCTCCGCAGGCCTGGTAGTGACGCGGACGGCCGGCGAAGAGGACGACCGCCATCTGGGCGAAGCGATCTCTCGGCAAATCTCCGGCGAGCCGCGGGTGATGCTGATCACCGGCATGTTGGCGCTGGCGATGGTGTTCGTGCCCGGTTTTCCGAAGATGGTGTTCGGCCTGCTCGGCCTGGCCCTGGTCGGACTGTCGGCCTGGCGTTATCGCCACGGCTCGGTGATGTTGCGCCGCGCGTTCCGCGTGCCCGCGGGCGAACGGCCCACCGGCGAGAAAACGGTCGAGGTAGACGATTTGGCGCCGCCGGCCCCACTGCAATTGGACATCTCGCCGTCGCTGGCGGCGATGGTCGGCGATTTGCCGCTGCGCGAACGCATCGGCGAGATCGTGCAGCGGCTGCGCGAGGAATACGGCGTGCCCGTGCCGGTACCTACGCTGCGCATCGAACCCAAACTGCGCGAACGCGGCGAATACCGCTTGAGCGCGTTCGGCGCGCGGATCGCGTTCGGACGCGTGCGCGACGATGCCTATTTCCGCCTGGCGCGGGTCGGCGACGGCAACGCGCCCAAGGCGGCCGGCTTTTTCCCGCCACTGTCGGGCGAATGGGTCAAAGAGCCCACCGCCGACACGCGCGGTGCGCTCGACACCCTGGCCGAACACTGCCGCAGCGCGCTGCAACGCCGCCTGGGCAGCTTCATCGGCATCCAGGAAACCTCGCATCTGTTCACCCGCATGCAGCGAGACTACCCGGACCTGGTCAAGGAAATGCTGCGCGTGGTCGCCCCGCAGCGCGTGGCCGACGTGCTGCGCCGGCTCGCCGAGGAGGGCGTGCCGGTGCGCAATCTGCGCGATGCCTTCGAAGCGATCACCGACGTCGGCGGCCGCGAAAAGGATGTGGTGCTGCTGACCGAATACGTGCGCGTCGCGCTCAAGCGCGAGATCGCCGACCGGTACGCCGACGACGAGCGCACGCTGCATGTGCTGATGATCCATCCTGAATTGGAGGATCGCCTGCGCCAATCGGTGCGCGTGGCCGGCGGCGCCAGCCAGCTGGCGATCTCGCCGGAACTGGCCGCGCGGCTCGGCGGCGAAGTGCGTTCGCAGCTGTCGCGCCAGCCCGAGGCGGTGCGTCCTGTCTTGTTATGTTCACTCGATGTGCGCAGACATCTGCGCAAGCTGATGGAAATCGACTTCTTCGATCTGCCGGTGCTGTCCTACCAGGAACTCGCCCCCGACCTGCGCATCATGCAAGCCGGCCAGATCAACGCCTGAGGTAACCCCCCATGACCCAGAGCCCTTCCGACAAGTCCCCCAAATCCTCCGCCAAGAAGTCGTCGCGATCCAAGCGCCAGGACGCGGCCGAAGCCGTGGCCGCCGCGCCGACCGGGACGAGCGCCGAATCCGGCGGCCATGCGCTGCGCATCCTGTCCGGCCTGCATATCGGCGCGAGCCGTCCGCTGGCGGAGAAAGAAATGATCCTGGTCGGCAGCGGCGAGGATTGCGACATCGTCCTGTCCGATCATGGCGTGGCGCCGCATCACGCGCTGATCGGCCTGCTCGGCGGCACGTTCTCGGTGCGCGCGCTGGACGCCCCGCTGCGCATCGGCGGACAGCCGCTGCATCCGGGCGATCCGGTGGAATTGGTGTCGCTGCAGCGCATCGAACTCGGCCAGGCCGCGTTGGCGGTCGGTGCCGTGGACGATCCGGCGTGGTCGTCGCTATTGCCGGCGTTCGACGGCACGCGTCCCGCGCCCGCGCCGGCGCCGTATATGAAACGTTTGCCGGCGGTGGCCGCGTTCGCGGTGTTGTCGCTGATGTCGGTGGCGATCCTGGCGGCGGTCGTGCCCAAGCACGACAGCGCGCCGCAGGCCAGCGACTCGCTGTCCCAGCTGATTCCCGAATTCGGCATCGTCGATGGCCGCGCCAGCGTCGACAACAACGGCATTCCGGTGCTGTCGGGCACGGTGAAGGACGCCGCCACCCGCGACCGCATCCGCCAGCGCTTGAGCGACCAGAACGTCAGCGCCAGCCTGGACCTGCGCACCGGCGAGGACATCGCCAACGATGTGCGCGATATCCTGCGCGCGCAGGGCTTCGCCACCCGCACCCGCTATCTGGGCAAGGGCGATGTCGAAGTCAGCGGCAATTTCGAAGACGGCGGCGCGCTGGAACGGGCGGTGAAATCCCGCGCCATGATCGAAGTGGTCGGCGTGCGGCGCATCATCCCGCGCAACTACGAACCGATCGATCCGTTCCAGCCGAACGCGCAGCTCGTCGCGCAACAGAAGACCGCCGCGCCCAAGGAAACCGTGGGTCTGGTGTCGATCGTACGCGGCAAGGAGCCGCACGTGCTCGGTTCGGACGGCAGCAAGTTCGTCATGGGCGATAAATTGCCCGACGGCTCCACCCTGATCGGCATCACCAGCGAAGGCGCGACCGCGCTCGATACCGAAGGCAAGCTGCAACGCGTGCAACTGGCGCCGCCCACGCCGCCGCCGGGCATCGAGGCGACGACGGTCGCGGTCGGTGTCGACGCCAAGACGGCGCCTGCGCCGCAAGCCGCGACGGCATCGGCGGCCAAGACGGCACCGGCCGCGACGGCCGCGCCTGTGGCGGCACCCGCCCGTCCTACCGCTGCACCGCAGCCGCAGACGGTCGCAAAAGCAAAACCCGCACCGGCGCAGCGGATGTGACGGCGCGCGCCGAGCGGAAAGATTTTTTGCAATACCGGAAGTTTGCAAGCGTTGTAAAGATCCAAGGGTTCACGGTAGTTCGGCGGCGACCAGCCGCGCTCACTTAAAGGAGAAACACCATGAGCAACACCAACATCAACGGCCATCTGCTGAACACCTACATCACCGGCACCAACGCCGTCGGCGTGGCCGGCGGCAGCCGCGGAAGCGTGTCGGGCGGCAGCGCCAGCAGCTGGTACGAAGCCATGTCGCGCGCCTGGGGCCAGACCCTGGACAACCAGGCCTCGCGCATCACCCAGCTGTCCGACATGGTCAGCGGCGGCCAGGACCAGCCGTCGGTCATGATCCAGCTGACTTCGGAAAGCCTGCGCATGCAGTTCATGTCCAACAACGCCGCGACTTCGCAGAACGCGGTCGGCCAGGCGCTGGAAACGCTGGGCAAGCGCCAGTAACAGCGGGCTGACGGATCGTCGAGCCGGGCCTCGCCCGGCGACGACGAATCGCAGCATCGAGCCACAAGACGCAAGGAGATCGACATGATCGAAGCCATACAAGTCGCCGCGATGGACGCCGCGCAAACCTCGCCCGCCAGTTCGGCGCAGTCGCCGCAGGCCTCTGCGTTCGACGTGCGCGAATTCGCCGCGGCGCTGGAACGCACCGGCGGTGCGCCGCAAGCATCGGCGCCGCAACAGGTGAATCCGAGCGTGGCAGCGCCGCCTTCCGAGGGTACGCGGGCCGTGCTGGCCGCGCTGGAACACCTCAACGGCGGCGCCGAGAACATCAATGCGATGTCGCAGACCATGAACGCCAACAGCGCCGACCTGACGCCCGGCGAAATGATGCAGATGACCATGCGCTGCCATCAGTTCCTGTTCCAGGCCGAGCTGACGTCGAACGTGGCCAACCGTACTTCCGACGGCATCCAGCAATTGTTCCGTCAGCAGTCGTAACAGGAGATGCGCATGAACAGGGCGATGGCCTTCAAATCGCTGCGTCTGGGAATGCTGGCTGCGCTGGCCTGCTTGTTGCTGGCCGGTTGCACCGGCGCGCCGCTGTACAGCGATTTGGACGAACAACAGGCCAACGAAGTGACCGCCGCGCTGCAGGCGGCCGGGATCGGGGCCAGCAAGGCGCCATCGCCCAGCAAGCAGGGTTGGGAAGTGCGGGTCGGCCGCAACGAGTTCCCGCAAGCCATGCAGGTGCTGTACGACCGCGGCCTGCCGCGGGCGCGTTACGCCTCGATGTGCGAAGTGTTCAAGAAGGAAGGCTTCGCCTCGTCCGCGATCGAGGAACGCGCGCGCTACCAGTGCAGCTTGGAGCAGGAGATCGCGCATACCTTGTCGCGGATCCCCGGCGTCGTGGATGCGCGCGTGCACATCGCCTTGCCCGAACGCGACCCGCTCGGCGGCGACAGCAAGGTGTCCTCGGCCTCGGTGATGATTTTCGAGCGCCCCGGCGCCGATCTGAGCAATGCCGAAACCGCGATCAAGGTGACGGTCAAGGATGGCGTGCAGGGCTTGGACGACGTCAACAAAGTGACGGTCAAGTTCATCCCGATGACCGCGCCCACCGGCCTGGACGTCAAACCGCGCCAGACCGGCATCACGCCCGCGTTGTCCGCGATCGGGCCGCTGGGCATCGGCATCGCGATCGGCGTCGTCGTGCTGATCGCATTGCTGTTGGCGTTGATCGGCCGCTTGCGCAGCCGCGCCGCGGCGCAGGCCGCGGCGCAACCGCGCGGCGTTTGGAACGGCTGAGCGACCGATGGCCTTGCAGGCGCTGCTGGCCGAAGTCGATCCGAGCTGGTACGGCGGGTTGGAGCCTGCGCTGCTGTCGCGCGCGCAGGACAGCCGCTTAGGCCGCCGATTGCTGGCGCGCTGGCTGGCCGCCGATGCGGCGTCCACGCTGCTGGCGCCGGTACCGGGCGCGGGCCCGTACGACATCGTCGTGCGCTGGCCGCGCATCGGCGTGGCGGCGTTGACGCGCGATCTGGGCGCGCTGGCGTACGCGCCGGCGATCCGCGCCGAAGTGCGGCGCGAACCGGTGCGCCGGCTCAAGCAAGCGCTCGGCAACAGTTATCTGCTGGCCTTGGACAACACCGTTTGGAACGGTCGCGTGGATCCGGCCGTCGCCAAACGTTTGGGCGCGCAACTCGAGCGAGCGCTCGCCGATGCGACGGACGATGCGTTGTACGCATCGCTCGATCGCCAAGGCCGCGCCGAGCTGGATCAATGGGCCGGCGGCCACGAGCGCGCCTTGGGCGAATGGGCGCGGCTGCTGCAGCCCAGCGACGCCGCGCGCGAGTCGGCGCATCTGCCCGAAAAGCCCTTCCTCCGCGTCTATACGCACCACAAATCACGCCGCGACGCGCATTGAGCGCAGCGACGCACCGGATAACCCGATGTCTGCAGAAACCGCCGCCAAGAAATCCGCCGCAACAAAGCCCGTGGCCGCCAGCCGCGGCGGCGCCGTGGCGGTATTCGAGCGCAAACAATTCGAACGCGCGCTGGCCGCGTCGGTCGTGCCGGCGCAGGATTGGCAGCGCCTGGAAGAGCTCGATCAATTGCTCGCCCGCGTCAATGCGTTGTACGAGCGCGCCGAGGCGGACATCGCGCAGGCGCGCGAGCAGGGCCATGCGGCGGGTTATGCCGAAGGTTTCGCCAAGGCGCAGCAGCAGATGGCGGTGCAGCTGGCCGCGCTCAACGAACGCCGCGCGCGCGTGCTCGGCGAGGCCGGCGGCCGCGTCGCCGAGCTGGCTTGCGCGATCGTCGCGCGGATCGCGCCGGGATTCGATCCCAGCGAGGTGATGCCGCCGCTGGTGATGCGCGCGGTCGAAGCCGCGCAGGCCGAACAATTCCTGCTGATCCGCGTGCATCCCGCGGTCCGCGACAAAGTGCAGGCCGGCCTGGGCGCGGTGCGCCAAGCGCATCCCGCGGTCGGCGTGATCGAGCTGGTCGACGACGAAAGCCTGGACGCTTTGAGCTGCGTGGTGGTGTCCGAAGCCGGCGAAGTGCGTGCCGGCATCGCGCAGCAGATCGAAGCGATCCGCGCCGCGCTGGCCGGCGCCAACACGCAGGTGCCGAAGGCCTCATGACCATGTCGCAGACGCTCGGCGGTTTGGATCTGGATGCCGCGAAAGCGGCGCCCGACGATCCGCTGCTGGGCGCGCTCGGCGCGATCCACGGCATCGAACGCGTCGGCCGCGTCGCTGAGGCCTACGGCACGCTGATCCGAGCGACCGGACTCAAGGCGACGATCGGCGAATTGTGCGAACTGCGCAACCCGCGCGGCACCGGCGATCCGGATTTCGCGCTCGCCGCGGAAGTGGTCGGCGTATCGCGCCAGCACACGCTGCTGACGCCGCTCGGCGCGCTCGACGGCATTTCCCACACCACCGAAGTGATCGGCACCGGCCGCCAGGCCGCCGTGCGCGCCGGCGACGGCCTGCTCGGCCGCATCCTCGACGCGCATGGCGAACCGATCGACGGCAAGGGCCTGCTCGGCGCCACGGTCGATGCGCCGATCTACGCCGCTTCGCCCAATCCGCTGTCGCGCAAGCTCATCGACCGGCCGTTCTCCACCGGCGTGCGCGCGATCGACGCGACCATGACCACCGGCGTCGGCCAACGCATCGGCATCTTCGCCGTTGCCGGCGGCGGCAAGAGCACGCTGCTGGGCATGCTGGCGCGCGGCGGCGAGGCCGACGTCAACGTGATCGCGCTGGTCGGCGAGCGCGGTCGCGAAGTCAACGAATTCATCCACGACAATCTGGGCGCCGAAGGCCTGGCGCGGTCGGTGATCGTGGTCGCTACATCCGACCGTCCCGCATTGGAGCGCAGCCGCGCGGCCTGGGTCGCCACCGCGATCGCCGAACATTTCCGCGACCGCGGTAAAAATGTGCTGCTGCTGCTCGATTCGGTGACGCGTTTCGCGCGCGCGCTGCGCGATGTCGGGCTGGCGGTCGGCGAACCGCCGGCGCGGCGCGGTTACCCGCCGTCGGTGTTCAGCGCGCTGCCGCGATTGTTCGAACGCGCCGGCAACAACGAGCGCGGCTCGATCACCGCCTTCTACACGGTGCTGGCCGAGGACGAGGACGGCGGCGATCCGATCGTCGAAGAAGTGCGCTCGATCCTCGACGGCCACATCGTCCTGTCGCGCAAGCTCGCCGCCGCCTATCACTATCCGGCCATCGATGTGCTGACCAGCCTCAGCCGCACCATGCCGCGCGTCGTCGACGTCGCGCACCAGCGCGCCGCAGGCAAGATCCGCAAGGTGCTGGCCAAATACCAGGACATCGAACTGCTGCTGCAACTGGGCGAATACAAGCGCGGCACCGACCCCGACGCCGACATGGCGATCGAAAAGATCGGCCCGGTACGCAGCCTGTTGCAGCAGCCGGCGCAGGAGCTGGTGCCGTTCGCGCAATCCGCCGAAGCGCTGCGGAAGCTGTTCGCATGAAGCGCTACCCCCTCCACACGCTGGTCAAACTGCGCGAACACCGCACCGAGACGGCGCGCCTGTTCGTGCTCGAGCGGCAACGCGCCGTGCAGGCCTGCCGCGATGCGTGCCTGCTGATCGAGGGCGAGATCATCGCGCTGGAATTCGAGCGCGGCGAGCAGCGCAAGCGCCTGCTCGAGCCGCCCGCGCCGGGCGTGCCGTGGCCCAGCGCGCTGGCGCAGCGCGAGGCGCATATCGACCTGCTCGGCGAACAAGCCGAAGCCGCGCGCCAGCGGCTGTTCCAGGCGCAGGAAAAACTGCGCGAAGCCGAATTCGCGCTGAGCGAAGCGCGCGCCGCGTTCTTCCGCGCCAAGGCGCGCCAGGACGCGCTGGAGAAACGCCGCGATGTTTGGCGCGGCGAGCAATTCGCGCTCGCTGCACGCCACGAAGAGCGCGCCACCGAAGATCTGCTGCAGGCGCGGCACCAGGCTCCGGCCTGAGCGAACCCAAGGAGAGTCCGATGAGCATCGAACGCAACCGGTCTTCAGAACACATCGACGCCGCGCGCATCCGCGAACAGGCCGATCGTCTGCCGGGCGAGCAGCGCCTGCCGGCGAATCCGGAAAGCGTCGATCAATTCCGCGCCGTGATGGATCAGGCGCGGGACGGCGAGTATGGACGGCAAGGGCTCCAGGCCGAAGCGCATGCGCAGGCGCGCGCCGCCGAAGCGAAAAATGCGGGACAAGCCGCCAGCGACGGTGCCGCACGCGCGAAAGTGATGTCCGACAGCGTGCAGGAAAGCGCGCGGCGCCGCGGCGAGGATCTCGGCACCTCGGCCTCGTCGCTGCAGTCGGGCGACGCCTCGGCGCTGTTCCAGGCGCAACTGGCGATGCGCGAAGGCGCGCAACAACCCGTTCCCGCGCAGGCGCCGCCGCCGGCGGCGAATCCGCAAGCCTTGGCCGAACTGATCGAACGTCACGTGCGCCAGCTCGCGGTAGGCGAAGCCGCTGGCCGCGACGGCGAGGGCCAGGTGCTGCTGCGCATGGCCGATGCCACGCTGCCCGGCACCGACCTACTGCTGAGCCGCACCAGCGACGGCTGGACCTTGCGCGCCGACGTGCGTTCGCGCAGCAGTTTCGATGCGATCCGCGAAGCCGCGCCGGAATTGGCAAGGCGTTTCGCCGAGCGCAATCTGGGTACTTTGAGTATCGATCCGCATTTCCACGCCTGAGCGGCTTGTCCTTGATTTTGTGGGAGCGGCTTCAGCCGCGAGCTTTTATGGGGATCGCGATCTTGAAGAGCTCGCGGCTCAAGCCGCTCCCACGAAAAGCCGCTGCCACGATCAAGCCGGCGCACTAGGGTCATTCCTAGCTGTCATCCCCGGAAAATAGGGCATTTAATCGACAAGTACGCGCGAAATGCGCGATTCGGCCGCATGGAGAGAAGCCATGGTCCAGCCTGTCGGTTCATCCGAAAATCGCCCCGGCGATCACCTCAGCCCCAGCGGCTTCGATTACAACCGCATCGACGGCGTGCAGGGCAACCGCAACGTCACGCCGGAATTCATCGCCGAAGTCGAAGCGATGGCCGGGCGCTTGGGTACGCGTCCGGAATACATCCTCGCCGTGATGAGTTTCGAGACCGGCGGCAGTTTCAGCCCCGGTCAGCGCAACAACGCCGGCAGCGGCGCCACGGGGCTGATCCAGTTCATGCCGAATACGGCGCGCGAACTGGGCACCAGCACCGATGCGTTGGCGCGGATGAGCGCGGTCGACCAACTGCAGTATGTCGAACGCTATTTCAACAACCGTTCCGATCCGGGCCAACTGAATACGCTGGAAGGCGTCTACACCACGGTGCTGTACGGCAGTCCGCGCCCGGATCCGAATTCGACTTTATTCAGCCAGGGCAGCGCCGCGTATCGCGCCAATGCGCCGCTGGACACCAATCGTGACGGCCGCATCACTGCGGGCGAAGCGACGTCCTTCGTGCGCGGCCGCATCAACGGCGAGGCGCCGCCGCCGACCGACACGCCGCCGGGCAACGGCGACGCGCCGCCCACGCAGCCCACGCCGCGCAACGGTTCGGTGACCGTGCATCGCGGCGATACGCTGTCGGGCATCGCGCGCGAAAACGGGGTATCGCTGTCGGCGCTGATCGCGGCCAATCCGCAGATCCGCAATCCTAATTTGATCTACGCCGGCCAAACGGTGCATCTGCCGGGCGGCGGGGGCGGCGACGGCAGCATGCGCGTGCAGAGCGGCGATACCTTGTCGGGCATCGCGCAGCGCAACGGCGTTTCGTTGCCGGCCTTGCTGCAGGCCAATCCGCAATACCGCGCCAATCCCGACCTGATCTATCCGAATCAAGTCGTACGCATCCCGGGCGGCGGGTCTTCGACGCCGCCGACCAACAATGGCGGTACCGACCAGCCCGCGCCGCAGCCGCCCAGCGGCGATGTGCGCAGCTATTCGCCGTATACCGTCTACAGCACCGGCGATCGCGCCGCGTTCGCGGTGTCCAATCCGGATCAGCTGCAGGCGCACCACGACTACCAGACGCAGACCCGCGAAGGCCAGCGCCTGGAAGTGCGCGACGTGGTACTGCATCACAACGGCCAGTCGCAGACGCAGCAGGCGATCCCGGCGCCGATCGCCGGCACCGTGGTCAGCGCCGGGCCGATGGGCAATGCCGGCAATGCGGTGGTGCTGCGCGGCGAACAAGGCCAGTTGGTCTACATCTTCCACATGTCGAGCATCGATGTGCGCGCCGGGCAGCGCGTGACGTACGGGCAGGATCTGGGCAACCAGGGCTCGACCGGCAATTCCACCGGCCCGCACGTGCACATCGAAGCGTCGTCCCAGGTCATCGACCGCTGGGTCAACGATCTGCTCGACGGACGTTTCGACGGACGCCGCGGCTGATTCGCCGGCGCGCCGCACCGTAGAGTCGAGCATGCTCGACTCTACGAAACGCGGTGCGCACGACCGTCATGCGTGAAGGCAGCCGATGCGCAGCCGGCGCTACACTGCGGGGCATGATCCGCGTTTCCGTAATTGATCCCCTCCGTTTCGGCGCATGGCTGTTGGTGGCTTGCGCGACCGCATCCTGCGCGCAGGCGCCGCCGCCGGCAGAGGGAACCTCGGTAGCTTCTCCTGAGCGAGCGAATGCGACGGCAACGGAATTGCCCGCGTCGATCGCGCGTGCATTGGGTACCGATGAGCACGTGCTCGACTGCGCACAAGGCACGCGCGACGGCGTCAGCCGATTCCAGCCCGACTGGGTCGATACGCGCCGCGCCGATCTCAACGACGATGGCCGCATCGACTGGATCGTCCGCGGTCGCCACGACTGCCTACGCGACGACGAGTACGCCTACTGGTGGGCTTATGTCGACGAACCGGCCGGCCAGCGCCTGGTGTTGCCTGCAGCAGTCGCGAACGACTTGCGCACGGCAGATACGAGCACGAACGGCTTCCGCGATCTGCGCCTGCAGCTTGGCGATGGCGAGGAAGTCGCGCACTACGACGGCGACGTTTATGCGCTGCCTGCGTCCGAACCTGCGCCGACGCCGGCTTCCGCTACCGGAATCGACACTGTCGCCGGGCGCCTGGAGATCGCCGAACTGCCGCGCGCGGACGGCGGCCAGGAAGCGTTCCGCATCACGCTCGCCGGCCGTGAACTGCGGCGCACGGGCGGCGGCGGGGATTTTCCGGATTTTCCGGCGCCGCGAATCCTGCAGCGTTACGAGCGGGGCATCGCGCCGTTCGACGAAACGATCGTGTTCCAGCAGGACATGCGCGGCAATGCCTGCGATGGCGGACCGCTGTGGATCCTGGGCCTGCGCCGCGACGGTGGTCATGCGATCTCCAAGCCGATCGATTTCTGCGGCGGCAAGGCGCCGCAGTTGTCCGCGACGCGCGAGCAACTCACGATCGTGCTGCCCGGCGGCCCCTTGAACCGCGGCGAAGGTGAGGTGCCGATCGAGACTTGGCGCTATCGCGACGGCGAAATAGTTCGCGTTCCCGCGCCGTAAGTTTTTGTGCAAGCGGCTTCAGCCGCGGGGTTTTTGCCTGTCATCCCGAGCGAAGCGAGGGATCTGCTTGCACGCAGCGACTCGACAGCAGATCCCTCGCTTCGCTCGGGATGACAGCCAAGAGCAAGAGCTCGCGGCTGAAGCCGCTCCCACAAAAGCCGCTCCTACGAAGAGCCCGGCTCGCGCGGGCCGCGTATCCGTCGCCTAATGCCGTGCCAATCCTCACGCCGAAGCACGAACCGCAACGCCCGATTGCCGAACTGCTCGGCCTCGCCACCGGCAACGAATCCCAACCGCATCAGCAACGACGGCACCGAGCGGTTGAGCGGATCGCACATTCCGATCAGCTGCGGCAATCGCAGCGTGGCGAATGCGTGATCGCACAACGCCGCGCCCGCTTCGAGCGCATAACCGCGACCCCAGGCGCTGGGCAACAGGCGCGTGCCGATTTCTACTTCGTCCGGATCAAGTTCCGCCATCAGCGAAAAGAAACCGATGAACGCGCCGCGCTCGTCGTCCGCACGCCACACGCCCAAGCCGGGACGCTCGCGGTACACACGATTGGCGTTGTCGATCAGCGCACACGCCGCGGCCACGCTGTCGACGGGCGCATCCAGCAGCGCCTGCGTCGTGCGCGGATCGCGTCCCAAACGTTGAAGATCGAAGATGTCGGCGTAACGCAGGCCGCGCAGCCGCAGGCGGCGCGAGCGCAGCAGCTCGGCGCCCGGATAGTCCTGGGCGCGCTGCGCCGCGGGGGCCGGATCTTCGCTCATGGCCGCAGTATCCCGCAGCGCGGTGATGCGGGCATCGACGGCGGCCATAGGGCTATCCCTAGGTCGGGTACGACCTAGCTTGGCGTCGCTGAACGGATGCGGAAACTAGGCATTGCGCTCGAAAGGTCCCTTTCTCTCGGGCCGACCAGACCTTCAAAACATGAGGACATCCACATGGGCAGTCAGATTGGATCATTAGTCGGCCAAGTCGTCGGCTCATTCTTCGGCGGTCCCGCAGGCGCGGCGATCGGTCAGCAGCTCGGTTCGTGGCTCGGCGGCATGATCGGCGGCGATTCCAGCGGCGGTGGCGGCAGCAGCGGCGGCTTCAACTTCGGCTCGCTGTTCAACCAGAGCTATTCGGGCGGCTTCAACTTCGGCCTCAACGGCGCGAGTTGACCCATGCTCGACACGTCCGCTCCGAAGACCCGCGAAGAGCTCGTCGACCGGCTCTCCGATCTGCGCGAGCAGGGCATCCTCGACATCGCAGAAGAATCGCGTCTGCTGCAGCACTACGACGAGATGCTGCGCGATGTCGAGGAGGAGAAGGCGCGCCTGGAGCCGGAATATCTGCGCCGTCGCGACGAGGACGGCGAGGAACAGGCCAACGCCTGGTTGGCGGACGCCGCCCGCGATCTCGGCCGCAGGCACGGCGAAGCCACCCGCGCCATCACCGACCAGTTGCGAGTGGTCACCGGTTAGCCGCGCTCTCCCCCGTGCAGTGGCCGTCAGGGCCGGCCCGCCGCAAGCGGTCCGGCCTTTGTCGTTTATGCGCGTATCGCGCTCACATGGAATTAACGCTTCTTCGTTCGTTACAGGCGTGGTTTTGACGCTACGCAGAACCCCTGCCGGCTAGGGTAACCCCCAGCTTGTTGCGCTCTACCGGGCGCCTACACTGGATCCATCGCCCGCTGAGCGTTCTTCTCCGGGCCGCAAGCGAGAACAGCAGATGACCCTGCGTCGCCCACAACGTCCTGGTAATCCGAGGCCTGCGCTGCAACAGCCGATCATGTTGGATCGCGCGACCGGCACGTCGCAGGCCAACGGCAGCGGCGCGGGCAAGGTGGACATGGACGATTTCCTGCGCCAGCTCGACACCGCGCTGCAGGACGATCCCAGTCTCGACCGCGACGCGCGCGACGCACTGATGCAGCAGTTCGAAGACGCCATCGCCGGCGCCGGCAGCCATGGTGCGACGGCCGCGGCGTTCGCCGACCGCAGCGTGTGGATGGAAGCGGTGCAGTCGCTCCAATCCAGCGGCGCGATGGGCGAGAGCGAAGCCAACGACCTGATCCGCCAGATCAACCAGGCGCTGCAGCCGCTGCAACGCCGCGAGTCGCAGCTGGCGATCGAATTCAGCCGCCGCCTGCAGACCGAGGGCGAAGAAAAAGCCCTGGCCTGGTTCCGCAAGGAAGCGGCCGCATTGACCATCAACGCCGCCGACAGCGAACGCTCGCCGTTGCCGTCGGCCGACGTTTCCCCGATCCGCAGCGAAGTGGTGAATTCGCGCTCGCGGCGTTTGCGCGGCCCTCCGGGCAGCCGTTGATCGTTGTTTAGCGTCGGCGACGGCGCATTCCCCGAAACAGCAAGCAATCAACGTACATTCCCTGGAGAAACCGCCATGACCGAAGTCTTCAACTACTCCTACGTCAACACCGCCGAAACCGAGCGCACCACCGAAGCCAAGTCGGCTCTGGGCAACGGCGGCGGCTGGCTGCGCGCCATCGCCCTGGCCCTGGGCAAGATCGCCGATGCGATGGGCGAGCGCATGCTCGATATGGCCCGCGACATCGACACGCTGCAGCGCCAGCAGAAGGACAATCCCGATGCCACGATCGACGGCAAAGGCCTGACCGAGCTGAACGCCGAGCTGCAGGTGCTCGGTCAGCAACTGGGCCAGATGCTGCAGATGCTGGCGACCATCGTGAAGACCATCGGTGAAGGCAACAAGGACATCTCGCGCAAGCAGTAATCGTTCTTGCGAGCGAGAAGAGGGCGCCCCCGTCACGGGGGCGTTCCTTTTTGAGAGGTAGGCTCATGAAACCGATGTTCCGCACGATCGCATTCCTGGTCCTGGCGTTGCCTTCGCTGGCATGCGCCGCGCAAACCGGTACGGCCGCCCGCTATGCCGGCGCGCCTTACATGGGCGATGTCGGCGTGCGCGTGCGTGCGCCCGACGGCGCGCTGAAGCGAACCGATGCCGGCACCGGCAGCGCGCATTTCAAGCGGCTGTCCAACGGCCGTATCCAGCTGGTGGTCGATGGGCTCATCAACAAGGAAACCGCCGGTTTCGTGCTCGAGGGCAACGACAGCCGCTCGGGTTGGCGCGCCGGGCACGACGACGTCGTGTTGGATCTGACGCCCGGCGGCACGATCCGGGGCGGCGGCACTTCCACCAATCAACGCCTGCGCTTCGACGGCAACGTGACCGATGCGCATTTCGGCCTGGACGTCGAGTTGCGCGTGCTGACATCCAAACCGGGCGGCCCGCCTCCGGGCACCACTTACCTGTTCCACTACGATCTCCAGCGCAGCGCGGCGGGCGTGCGCACCGCTACGGCAGCGGGCATCGCCCCGTCCGGCAAACGCATCACGTCCGGGAGTGGCGCCGCCAGCAAGGGCAAGGGCAAATGCAAACGCACCATCTGGCAGACGCGCAACGTGGCCAGCATGTCCGGTGCGCCGATGATCATGACCCAGGTGCCGGTATGCGTGGAGTGGTGAGCCGCGTCGCGCGCCTGTACCGTTGCCGCCGCGTTTGGCTGGCGGCCATCTTGTATCTGCTCGCGCTGTCCGGCACGGCCGCCGCGCAAGACCTCCGGTCTTCGTTGGATGCCGCGCTATCCAAGCCGGCGCCTGCGCAGGCGCCCGCGGATGCGGTGCGCAAGCTGGCGTTCTCGCGCGATGCCGCGGTGACCGCACGCGAACGCGAAGCGATCATCGCCCATCTGGCCCAGCAACCCGGCGCCGCGGAAATGGCGCCGGCGATCCGCTCGGGCAAGTTGATGCAATCCTTCGACCGCTTGCTGCAGCGTTACGGCTATTCGCCGCAGAACCTGGGCGATGTGCTGGCGGCGTATCTGGTCATCAGTTGGGAAATCGTCAACGCCGCGGATTCGAACGAACAGCCCGCGGGCCAGAAAGCCGTTCGCCGGCAACTGGCGGGCGCGTTGGCCGCGGTGCCGTCGATCGCCAAGATGAGCGATGCGCAGAAACAGTCGCAAGCCGAGCGAACGGCGTATCTCACGATGCTCGCCGGGTCCGCATATCAGGCCTTGAAGAACGGCAGCAATCCGGCGCAGTTGGCGGATCTGCAACGCAGCGTGCGCGGCGACTTGCTCGAATCGGGCGTGGACCTCAAACGCCTGGCGCTGACCGACGGCGGCTTGGTGAAACGCTGACGTAGGGTGGACTCTGGCCCGCCGTCGTCATCTCCACGACACAACGGAGAACGATCGGGGTCATCGCAACGCGCAACTCGCTTTTCTGCCGTCATCCCAGCGAACGCTGGGACCCATTTTGCCCTTGCCCCTAAGCCGTCATCCCCCCGCGAAGGCGGGGATCCAGCGACTTTGCTCTGCGCTTTGTAGAGCGGGGCTTGCCCCGCTGCTCTCGCTCTCAAAGCCGTCATCCCGGCGCACGCCGATCCAGGACGACGTGACCGGTGAATTGCGCTGGACTCGCGCCATGGAAAAAGCTTCCGCGCTACGCGCGGGCCAATTTCTTTGCTGGCCCAAAGAAAGTAACCAAGAAAGGGTCCGAAGCTTATGTGATTCAAAGCGCCTGAAAGGCTGCAGGCGGTCGAACTTTCGTCGTGGTTGACCTTCTTACGCAGGCATTAGATTTTGATTCGTTGCCTATGGGTGACGTGGCTTTTGCGGATTTGCGCTAAGGAGGGATCCGGGCGATCGCATCGATCGCGAGAACACGCAAGCAAAGAGCAGCGGAGCAAGCTCCGCTCTACAAAGGTAGGTGCGAATTCATTCGCACCTACGAAAAGAAAGGGCAGCGGAGCGAGCTCCGCCCTACAGAGCCAGAGCGAAGGCGCTGGATGCCCGCCTTCGCTTAAGGGCTAGATCAAGATGGGTCCCAGCGTTCGCTGGGATGACGGGCCGGTAGTCGTCTGAGAATTAGTCGGATGCCGGCGGCGGCGCAGGCTCGGCATTCGCGGCGAGTTTGCGCGCGAACCACCACGCGCCCAGCGAGCTGGTCAAGCCGACGATCAAGGCCGGCGTGCCGAACGGATTGCGCGTCTCGTCCAGGAAGCCGCTGCCGCCGGGAATGAACACGATCAATGCGAACACCAGACAGGCGTAACCCACGACGGCGAGCGTCCAGAACACCCATTGCAGGCGCTGCCAGCGATTTTCCGCCGCGGCCTGCGCGAGTGCTTCCTCATCGAGTTCCGGTGCGTCCGCTTCGGCCGGCGCCAGGCCCAGCAGCGCCATCAGTGCGCGCGCCATGCGTTGCGCCAGGCTCTCGCCGGCTTGCTCGTCGCGCCGGCCGATGCGTGTCGGTGCGGCGCCGGTGTGACCGGGCGGCGTTTGTTGAGGTTGCGCCATGTCCGCGGCCTTGGGCACGCCACCGACGCGGTCGCCGCCGCCGCCGATCAGATTGCTGCGGCCTTCCATTGCAGCGGCCGTCTGCGATGGCGGCACCGTGCTCGGCGGCGCCATCACCGGAATCGCGCGCGCGGTATCGGCGGCGATCGGCGCGGCCGGCGGCGGGTTGCTGCCGGGCAGCACGCTCGCCGAACGATCGACGACGGCCTGTTCCGCACGCATCGGCATCGGCAGGTCCTGTCGGCCTTGCAGCAACGCGGCATCGGCGGCGCGCGAAGCGCCGGGAACGATCGTGCTGCCGGCCAACGGATTGGTGGAGGCCATCTGCAGCGGCGCTGCTGCGTCGCGCGCCGGGATCACCGGTGCGCTGGCCGCATCGTGCAGCGCATTGCGCGCGGCCAGGGCCTGCGCGCCGGGCGCATTGAGCGCCTGCGCGGTGGCCTGGGTGAGCAGGGCATTGGCCGCCGTGGCGGTATTGGCCAACGGCATGGCTTCCAGCGATTTCGCGGCCAAGCCCGCTGCCGTCTGTGCGGTTTGCGTGGCCTGCTGCACCGTCTGCGCGGCCTGATTGAGCAGGTTTGCCGCCAGATCGCCGCCCTTGGCGACCAGGCCCGGCGGGCCGTCGCCGAGCAGGCCGCGCGCGGCCGCGTCGGCTTTGCCCACGATGTCCGACAGGACGCCGCCGGGCGTCGGAAGATGGCCGTTGCCTACCGAACTGCTGTTGCCCGGTCCCTGCGGACCATGGTGGCCCTCGTGCGGGCCATTGCCGCGTCGGACGCCGTCGTTGTTCGCGCCTTCCGATTGCTGCCAGCGGCCCTGATCGTTGCCGGCCTCGGCCGCGCGCTCGTTCTGCAGCGCCGCCTGGCGAGCGTGATGGGCGCTGTTGTCGGGGTCGTTATCGGGGCCTTCGGCGCCATTGATGCCGCCTGGCCCATGGCCATGACCGGGGCCATTCTGGCCGAGCAGGCCATTGAGTAGTTTGGGCAGCAGTGGACTGGGGAGCTCGAAACCCATGGCTATTCCTCCGAATGCGAGGCAACCCCCCGTCGCGCGGGCGCACGGCGCTCACGCTAACCGCACGCTAACCCCCTGAGGTCGGGCGCGATACCTAGTTGCGACCCTAGGTCGGCCGGACGAAAGTCCCAAAAAGAAAGGAGACCCGGGGGTCTCCTGAAATCCGGCCTGAGCCGGAGGACTTTGTTGTGGCGTGCGCAGGCTAACGCAGGCCCAAACTTAACGCAATACCTTAACTAAAATTAGTTAAGGTATTGATTTTATTCATTTTGCGAGATCGAGCGCCGTCTGTTTGGCCTGACGGCGGGCCTCGCGCGGCTGATCCCATGCGTTATTGAACAGGGCCGGTTCCCAGCTGCCATAGGTCGGGTTGGGCAACATCCACCAACGTTCGCCGAACCAGTCGCCATATTCGTCGGCCAGTTTGGCGCGGTCGGCCGGCGTATTGGCCAGGACCTGCACGAAATCGCCGAGCTGGTCGCCGAACTGCATCAACACCCGGTACTGACGGCCGGCCAGGCGGCGGCGGCAGTTCTTTTCGCTGCCGTTCTGTTCGCAATCCTTGACGAAGGTGCCCAGGCCCAGGAATACGTCGTCGTTGGCGACCGGCATGCCGACGGCCTTGAGGTTGGCCAGGGTCGCGTCCTTCAGATGCACGGCGCGGTTGGACAGATAAAGGATGGTGATGCCCTTGGCTGCAGCGGCCTTGGCGAAGTCGACCACGCCCGGCACCGGCTTGGCCTTCTTTTCGGCGACCCACTGGTCCCAGCTGACCTCGTCGAATTCCTTGCCGTCGCGCACCAGCCGCGCCTGGTAGGGAGCGTTGTCGAGCACGGTCTCGTCCACGTCCATGATCACTGCCGGCTTGAGGCCGGTGGTGTTGCCGGCGTTGTCGCGTTCGTCGGGGACCAGCGCGTCCCAGTTCTTTTCCTGCAATGCGATGCCGAGTTTGTCGGCGGCCGCGCGATAGACGGTTTCGCAGGCGGCGCGGTATTCGGCCGAGGTCTGCACCCACAACACGGCGTTGAGGTTGTCGTCGGCGGGCGATGTCGCGTCCGTTTTCGTGTCCGTCTTTGCGGCGACAGGTTTGGCGGAAGGCGTCGTCGCGGCGGGCGCGGTCAGCGAGGCGGGTTTGCAGGCGCTTAGTGCGAATGCGCAGGCGATGATCGGCAGGAGTATGCGGGGTCGCATGGGCGATCCGTGGTTCGTAGTGAGGGCTGGAGTGTAGCGGAGCGTTGCGGCGACAAGATGGCGACGTTTATACAGGCGCGAGCGAAGCGCTGTTTCCTCTCCCCAACGGGGAGAGGATGCCCGGAGGGCAGGAGAGGGGGGCGCGAGCGTAGCGAAGCGTGTTGTTGCTCTTGCTGTCGTATCGCGCGAAAAGCCGGACCCTCTCCCTGGCCCTTCGGGCCTGTCCCTCTCCCGCAAGCGGGAGAGGGACAGGCTATGGCGTCGCTATCTGCAAGGAAACTTGTTTCTTGCCATCAGCGACCCATTGCTGGCCGACTTCGTGGAAGCCGAACTTGGCATGGAATCGGCTCGAGCCTTCGTTGAAAGGCACCACGTAGAACTCGCAGGCGATCGTCTCGATGGCGCCGGCTCTCGCCACCGCGAACAAGTCCTCGTACAGCGCCCGACCGAGTTGCCGGCCCTGGTAGCGCTCGGAAACGATGATGCGATCAATGTAGAGGAATTGCGGATAGCGTTCGGCGAACCAGCGGTAATTCGGGCTGTCGTACTCGGCGCCTTCGCGGAAGGCCAATAGGAACGCCGCGACCTGCCCATCGATTTCGACGACACGATGGTAAGCCGACTGCGCGTCGAGTTGCCGCAGCCGCTCGGCATCCGTCGGGCTGACCAGCGCCTCGGATTCCAGATTCAACGCCAGGATGGCGGCGTGGTCGGCCGCGTTCGCATCGCGGATCGCGGGCGTATCCATCGCAACGTTCATGGCCAGCCCGTCAGCAGCGCCTGCACGCGGTCGATCGCGCGGCCGGAGGCGAATCGCGCGATCAGCAGCAGGGCGATGCCCAGGACGGCGCAGAGGGGCGGCGCGATCTCGCGCGTCTGCAGCGAGGGCACCCACCACAGAAACAAAGCCACGGCTGCGAAAAAAACGCCGAATGCAGCCAGGAAAATGCGGCCGCGGCGGGTGAGGGCGGGATCGGTGCCGGCGTTCATGGGCCTAGCGTACCCGACCGCACGCCGCCTTTGCAGGAGCGGCATTCTTGCTTGTGGAGCGGCTTCAGCCGCGAGCACCCTGCTTGTCATCCCGAGCGCAGCGAGGGATCTGCTTCCACGCAGCCGCCGAAAGCAGATCCCTCGCTGCGCTCGGGATGACATCCTAAAATAGTCGACACAGGAACCTAAGCGTCAGGCTTCCAACATTGCCTTGATCGCAGCGAATCCGGCCGCGGCGCGCTCCTGCTTGCGTTCGGCATCGGCCACCGGATCGGCCCCATCGCGCTGCAGTTCCTCGGCCGGCAACTCGTCCAGGAAACGGCTCGGCTGCAGCCGTACGCGGTTGCCCCATTTCTGCGCTTCGCGCGAATGCGACAACCACAACTGCTCTTTGGCGCGGGTGATGGCCACATACAGCAGGCGGCGTTCTTCGTCGAGCCGGCCTTCTTCGATGCTGGCCTCGTGCGGCAGCGTGCCGTCTTCGACGCCGACCACGAACACGTAACGGAATTCCAAACCCTTGGCCGCGTGCATGCTCATCAGCCGCACCTGGTTGCCGGCATCGTTCTTGTCGGCGTGCGTGAGCAGCGCCAGTTGCGCGGCCAGTTCGCCGGGGCCGGCGTTGCGGCCGCGGCCGGGCGCGGGGCCTTCGAACCATTCGGCGAGTTCGTCCAGGTTGCCGCGGCGGATCGCGAACATCTGGTCGCTTTTGCACTGTGCGCGCAACGCAGCGAGCAGACCGGAACGTTCGTTGAGCTGGCGCACCAGATCGGCCGGCGGCAACTGCGACGCTTGGTCGCGCAAACCGCGCAGGATGTCGACGAAGCCGCTCAACGCATTGGCCGATCGCGCCGGCAATTGTTTCAGCAGCCCGACCGATTCGGCCGCGCGCGATAGCGGCAGGTGCGCGTGCTGCGCCATCTCCGCGAGCTTGGCCAGCGTGGTCGCGCCGACTTCGCGTTTGGGCGACTGCACGGCGCGCAGGAAGGCCGCGTCGTCGTCGGGATTGGCGATCAGACGCAGCCACGACAGCGCGTCCTTCACTTCGCCCCGATCGAGGAACGCCGTGCCGCCGCTCAGGTGATAGGGCACGCGCAGCAACTGGAGCGCTTTCTCGAGCGCGCGCGACTGGTGGTTGCCGCGGAACAGGATGCAGAAATCGCTCCACGGCGCCTTGCGCGTGGTGCCCAGGAAGTGGATCTCGCCGGCCACGCGCTCGGCTTCGTGCGCGCTGTCGCGGCATTCCCAGACGCGCAGGCGGTCGCCGTCGGCCTGCGCGCTCCACAGCTTCTTGGGGTGTTCGTGCGGGTTGTTGGCGATCAGCGCATTGGCCGAACGCAGCACGCGGTTGCTGCAGCGGTAGTTCTGTTCCAGCTTGACCACTTTCAGCGCCGGATAATCCTGCGCCAGCTGCGACAGGTTTTCCGGATTGGCGCCGCGCCAGGCGTAGATGCTCTGGTCGTCGTCGCCCACGCAGGTGAAATTGCCTTTCGGGCCGGCCAGCGCTTTCAGCAACCGGTATTGCGCGTCGTTGGTGTCCTGGCATTCGTCGACCAGCAGATAGCCGATGCGTTCGCGCCAGGCCATCGCCATGTCGGCGTCGTTCTCGAGCAGTTGCACCGGCAGACGGATCAGGTCGTCGAAATCGACCGCGTTGAAAGTGGTCAGGCGCTGCTGGTATTTGGCGTACAGCACGGCGGCTTCGCGTTCGCGCGTGGTTTGTGCGGCGTCCAGCGCCTGCTCGGGCGACAGGCCGCCGTTCTTGGCGCGCGAAATCAGCGATTGCGCGGCCTGCACGGCATCGGGTTTGGCGCCGGGCAGCAGGTCCTTCAATTGCGCGGCGGTGTCGTCGGCATCGAAGATCGAGAAGCCGCGCTTCAAGCCGGCCTTGGCGTGCTCGATCTGCAGCAGTTTCAGGCCCAGCGCGTGGAAGGTGCAGATGGTCAGGCCTTCGGCCGCGTCGCCTTTGATGCGCTTGCCGACGCGCTCGCGCATTTCGCGCGCGGCCTTGTTGGTGAACGTAATGGCCGCAATGCGCTTGGCCGGATAGCGGCCGGACGAGATCAGTTGCGCGATCTTCTCCACGATCACCCGCGTCTTGCCGCTGCCGGCGCCGGCCAGCACCAGCAGCGGACCGTCGCAATGCGCGACCGCGGCGTTTTGTTGGGGGTTGAGGCCGTGCATGGGGAAACCGGTGGTGCGGACGCGCATTCTACCGGACAGCGTCTGCGGTTGCCCCTTTGAAAAAGGGGGCGGATCGGCCGGAGGCCGACGTGGGGCGAAGGCAACCGCTTGCAAGCCGGAGGCTTGCGGTTGACTGAGCGCCCTCGCGTCAGCGAGGAATCGCGAAGCGATTTGCTCTTGACCTTGTCGTTTAAAAGCAAGATCAAGAGCAAATCCCCCTCAATCCCCCTTTTTCAAAGGGGGAGGAACAGCAGGTTGCGCGGTGGTGGGCCAAGGCCCACCCTACGCATCATGGCCAAGCTTTATTTCTATTATTCGGCGATGAACGCCGGCAAGACCACCACGTTGCTGCAAAGCGCGCATAACTACAGCGAGCGCGGCATGCGGGTGGCGATCTTCACCCCCAAGCTCGATCATCGCGCCGGCAGCGGCACGGTGGCTTCGCGCATCGGCCTGCAGGCGCAGGGCGTCGCTTTCGAGCGCGGCGACGATCTGGACACGTTGATCCGCGCCGATATCGCCGCGCAAGGCAAGCTGGACTGCGTGCTGGTCGACGAGGCGCAGTTCCTCACCAAGGCCCAGGTCTGGCAGCTGAGCGAAGTGGTCGACGAACTCGCGATCCCGGTGCTGTGCTACGGCCTGCGCACCGATTTCCGCGGCGAACTGTTCGAGGGCAGCCAGTATCTGCTGGCATGGGCCGACGAGCTGACCGAAATAAAGACCATCTGCCACACCGGCAAGAAGGCGACGATGACGGTGCGCGTCGACGAGCGGGGCCGCGCGTTGCAGGCCGGGCCGCAGGTGGAGATCGGCGGCAACGAGCGTTACGTGTCGGTATCGCGCGCCGAGTTCAAGAAAGTGATGCGCGGCGAAAGCACCGTCGATGGATTGGTGCCGCAGCAGCCGCAGCTGCCGTTGTAGCGCGTCAGCGACAAGCCTCGCGGATCGCCGCCGTCTCTCGCGGCAGCGCACCGCCGTCGGGCAGGGCGGCGCCGAGTTCCTGGAGCAGCGCGTCCAATTCGCCGCGTCCGCTCGCGGCGTCGTTGTTGCGGCATTTGGCTTCGGCCGCATAGGCGCGCGCGCGCCAGCGCAACTTGCGGTATTCCGTGCTGGGATCGGTCAGCGCTTCGACGCGCTCGAACTGCTGAATCGCTTCGGGCAATTCGCCGATCCGCGCCTGCAGCCGCGCCAAGGCCAGTTCGGCGCGCAGCGTGCGTATCGAATTGGGGTCGTCGCCGCTGTGCAGCAGATTGACGGCCTGATTCAGACGCATCCGCGCTTCGACATCGCGGCCCAGCGCGGCGAGGCATTCGCCGATCAGCCGGTCGGTATCGCCGACCAGCGAATGCTGCGCGCCGAATTGTGATACGCGCATCCGGCGCGCTTCTTCCAGCGCTTGCAGCGCCTCGGTATCGCGGCCGGCGGCGTGCAGCACCATCGCATAGTTGAACAATCCGCCGGGCAACAGGCCGGCGCCGCCGGGCAGGCGCCAGATGCGGATCGCGTGGCGCAGCGCGTCCAGGGCCGCGGGCAGTTCGTCGCGTTCCCATAGCACGACGCCGATCGAGCTCCAGGTGCCGCCGACGTCGGCATGGTCGGCGCCGAGGCGCGCGACCAACAGCTGCTGCACCGCGCGGAATTCGTTTTCGGCATCGGCCAATCGGCCCCGATCCAGATAGACGCCGGCCAATTGGCGTCTGACCGCTAGGGTCGACGGATGCTGCATGCCCAATTGCTGGTTGGCCAGCGCGATCGCTTCGGCGAAGGTTTTCTCGGCGGCGTCGGTGTCGCCCAGTTCGCGCTGCACCACGCCGATGCTGCGCAGGATGTCCACGGCCAGCGGATGCTTTTCGCCGCCGGCGGCGCGCAATTGCGCCAGCGCGTCGCGGAAGGCCTGCAATGCCTGCCGCGACTGGCCGACATCCGAGTGCAGCGCAGCCAGGTCGACCATGTTCTCGACCACGCCGACGTCGTCGCCCAGCGGATCGCGCCGCAAGGCCATCGAACGCTCGAACAGCGCGCGCGCGGTGCGTCCTTCGCCGATGGCGCGGCGGCAGCGGCCCAGTTGCGAATAGAAGTCGGAGACCTGCGAGGCCAGTTGCACTTGCTCGCGGCGGGCGTCGTCCAGCAGCGGCTGCATCGTGGCGATGCAGTTGCGCGATTCGCCCAGCAGCCGTTGCGCGCGCCCGGTCTGGGTGGCCGCCTGCAATCGCAGGCCGCTCGGCGCGTCGGGCAGCGCGGCGATCATCGTCGCTTGCCGCTGCAATACCGCCAACGCCTGCCGGTAGTTGCCCAGGCTGATATGGATGCGCGCGATCACGCCGAGCAGTTCCGCGCGCGCGCTCGGTTGCCGGGCCAGCCCTCGGCCGCCGCGTTCTTCGCCGGCCTTGAGCAGGGCTTCCACGCTCAGCGGCTGGCCATCGGCGGCGAAACCGGCGTCCTCGAACAGGCCGATCACGAAATCCTGCATCGCCTGCGCGCGCGCCGCTTCGCGCACCGCTTCGCGCGCCTGCCAGGCGACGATGCCCAGCGCGCCCAGCAGCACGGTGGCGACGGCGACGCCGGTGGCCAGCGCCCAGCGATGGCGGCGCACGTATTTGCGCACGCGGTAACCCATGCTTTGCGCGCGCGCCTGCACCGGCCGGCCGGCCTGGTGGCGCTGCAGGTCCAGCGACAAGGCCTCGACCGACGGATAACGTTGTTCCGGCCGTTTGCCGAGCGCTTTGAGCGTGATGTTGTCGAGGTCGCCGACCAGCGCGCGCGCGCGGCGGCGCAAGCCGACGGCGTCGTGCGCGGTCGCGGTTTCGGTGGTGCGCATCACCGCTTGCGAAGGGCGTTGCGGGTCGTGTGCGAGGATCGCCTCTTCCCACTCCGCATCCGTCTGCCGTTTCAGCCGATAAGGTTTCGCATCGGTCAGCAATTCGTACAGCACCACGCCCAGCGAATACACATCGGTCATCGTGGTGACCGGCTCGCCGCGCACTTGTTCCGGCGCCGCGTAGTGCAGGGTGAATGCGCGCACGCCGGTGCGCGTGCGCTCGATGGTCTTGTTCTCTGTATCGAGCAGCTTGGCGATGCCGAAATCGAGCAGGCGCACTTCGCCGCCCGGCGTCACCATGATGTTGGACGGCTTCAGGTCGCGGTGCACGATCAGGTTGGCGTGCGCGTGGCTGACCGCTTCGCACACTTGGTGGAACAGCGCCAGCCGCGTTTCCAGCGGAACCGAACGGTTGCGGCAATAGTCGGTGATCGGTTCGCCTTCGACGTATTCCAGCGCAAGGTAGGGCTGGCTGTCGTTGCTGATGCCCGCATCGAGCAGGCGTGCGATGTGCGGATGCTCCAGCCGCGCCAGGATCTGGCGCTCGCGGGTGAAGCGCAGCCGCAGATTGGGGTCGGCCAAGCCTGGGCGCAGCAATTTCAAGGCGACGCGGCGCTGATACAAGCCATCCGCGCGCGCGGCTTGCCAGACCTGGCCCATGCCGCCTTCGCCGAGCAGCAGTTCCAATCGATAAGGCCCGACCATAGCGCCGGAGCGCGCGCTGGGCGCCATCGACACCACCGGTTCGAGCAGGAAATCCTCGCTGCCGTGTTCCAGCGAGATCAGTTCCTCCAATTCGGCGGCGAGCGCGGGATCGGTGCCGCGCAATTCGGCCAGATGGCGTTCGCGCTCGGCCGGCTCGAGTTCGAATAGCGCGTCGAGCAGCGGGGACAGGCGTTGCCAGCGTTCGAGATCCATGCGGCGTCAGCCTCCGTCCTTGGAGAACGCATTACTTTGCTTCGTTCGTCCATTGAAAATGACAACCGGATAGCTTTTTCGCGCCTGCTTTACGCCAGCGTTGTTTCCCAGACCCGAAGGGCGGCGGCCATGGATGGCCGCCGTTTTCCGACCGAGCCAGGAGGGCGAGTCGGAAAATCCCCGCGTCGCGGCAAGCTCACGCGTTAGCTCCGTCGAGGAAGACCCTTTTCTTTGGTTACCCTTCGACAAGCTCAGGGCAGGCTTTTCTTTTGGGTCAGCAAAAGAAAGTGACTCGGGCGCAGCCCGAAAGCTTTTTTCCATGGCGCGAGTCGCGTCGAAACTCACCGGCCACGCCGGCCTGGGTCCCGGCGGTCGCCGGGATGACGGTTTCAAGAGCAAGAGCAGCGGAGCAAGCCCCGCTCTACAAAGCCAGAGCGAAGTCACTGGACCTCCGCCTTCGCGGGGATGACGACTTGAGGGCAAGATCAAAATGGGTCCCAGCGTTCGCTGGGATGACGGTTTGAGAGAGTGCGTGGGATCCGGGTGCGATCCGCCATTCGGCCATTCAAGTCCGCCGAGCCACGATAGGGAGTGCGTGCGCATCATTCGTCGCACCGTCGCCAGCGCTGCGCGCTAGTCGTCTTTCAGCGATGCGAGCAGGAACAGCCGCGCCTTCTGCCAATCGCGGCGGATACTGCGCTCGGAGCGCTTCAGCAGCGCGGCGATCTCCAGCTCCGACAGGCCGGCGAAATAGCGCAGCTCGACCACCTGCGCCAGCTTCTGGTCCACCGCGGCCAACCGGGTCAGCGCGGTGTCCAGGCCCAGCATCTCTTCGTCCAGGCGCAGGCCGCCTTCGACGTCTTCGGGCAAGTCGGTGACGCGGTGCAGATCGCCGCCGCGCTTTTGCGCCAGACGTTGGCGCGCATAGTCGACCACCACGCTGCGCATCGCGGAGGCGGCATAAGCGAAGAAATGCGCGCGGTCGTCGAACTGCGCCTCGCGACGGCCGATCAGTTTGAGGTAGGCCTCGTGCACCAGGGCCGTGGCATCCAGCGTATGGCCGTGCTGGCCGGCCAGCTGGCGGCGCGCCATCGCGTGCAGCTCCTGGTACAGCGTGGACAGCACGCGATCGAGCGCGACACGATCCCCGTCGCGCGCGGCATCCAATAGCAGCGTGATCTCGGTGGTACTGGCCATCCCGGCTGTTTCTCCCCGACCGGCCCCAAATATAGTCTTTCCTGAACGCGCTGGCACGGTGCAGGCCGTTTATTTCCCCAATGCTTCAGCGTTGGCAGTGGCCGCACCAGACCGTGGCCCGCTGCCCCAGCGAGGCTTCCTTGAGCGGCCTGCCGCAGCGCGGGCAGGGCTCGCCGCCGCGGCCGTAGGCCGACAATTCCTGCTCGAAGTAGCCCGGCGCGCCGTCCGGGCTCAGGAAGTCGCGCAAGGTCGTGCCGCCGCGCTCGATCGCGTACGCCAGGATCTGTTTGACCGCGGCGGCGAGCAGGGCATAGCGCTCCCGCGATACGCGCCCGGCGGCCCGCAGCGGCGAAATGCCTGCGGCGAACAAGGCCTCGGCCGCGTAGATGTTGCCCACGCCGACCACGATGCGCTGATCCATCAGAAAAGTTTTGACGGGCGCGCTGCGGCCGCGGCTGCGATCGAATAAGTAATCCCCGTCGAAATCGTCCGACAGCGGTTCCGGCCCCAGCCCCTGCAGCAGTTCGTGCGTTTCGCCGGCCGGCTGCCACAGCAGCGAGCCGAAACGGCGCGGGTCGTTGAAGCGCAGCACGCGGCCGCTGTCGAGCGCGATGTCGACGTGGTCGTGCGCGGTCGGCAAGGTTTTCGCCGGCAATACCCGCAGGCTGCCCGACATGCCCAGGTGCAGCAGCGCGCTGCCGGCATCGGTGTCCAGCAGCAGATACTTGGCGCGGCGGCGCACGGCATCGATGCGTTGTCCGGGCAGTGCTTCGGAAATCTCCGGCGGAATCGGCCAACGCAGGTCCGGGCGGCGCAACAGCACCGATTTCACGCGCCGCCGCTCCAGATGCGGCGCCAGGCCGCGGCGGGTGGTTTCGACTTCGGGCAATTCGGGCATGGCGACAGTGTCGCAAAGCGCGGCCGCTTCTGCCGCAGCCGGCCGCGCTAGACTCGCCGCGGGGACCAGGGGGAGGCGAAATATGACGATGCGACGTTGGCTGCTCGCGGCCGCGCTGCTGGTCTGCGCGCAGGCGGCGCAGGCATTGGAGATCGGCGATATCCCGCCGGCGCAATTGGGCAAGGATCGCGAAGGCAACGCGATCGATCTGACGGCGCTGCGCGGCAAAGTGGCGATCGTCGCCTTCTGGGCCTCGTGGTGCCATTACTGCCTGAAGGAATTGCCTGCCCTGAACAGCCTGCAGGAACAGTCCGGCGATCAGCTGCTGCGGATCGTCGCGGTCAACGTCAAGGACGAGATGTCCGACTACCGCGCGATGATGAAGCAGATGGGCGGCTACAAGCTCGCCATGATCCGCGACCGCAACGGCGACGTGGCCGAAAGCTACGGCGTCAAAGCCTATCCCAATCTGTGGATGATCGATCCGCAAGGCAAAGTCGCCGCCCATCATGTGGGCTACGGCGAAGATTCGTTGGAATCGATCATCGCCCAGATCAAGCAGTTGCTGTACGACGAGCTGGCGCGCCAGCAACAGGCGGCCGCGGCCGGGTGAAGCGGGCGCGTTTGGCGGATCGGGCCGTTTGCGGCACCCTGTCCGATCATCATGAACGGCACCGTTCGGATTTCTCCGGGTCTGGCCTTGCGCGACTATGCGCTGGCCGAACTGGACGCGGCCCTCGCCGGCCTCGGCTGGCGCGGCGGACGCATCCACGCGGGCGTGCATCGTTCGCGCAAGGCGCTGCGCCGCGTGCGGGCGGCGTTGGCCTTGGGCACGCAAACGCTGGGACCGGGCGCGCCTTTGCTGGATCGCGAACTCAGGCGCCTCAACGACGCGCTATCGGTCCTGCGAGACGCGCAGGCGCTGGTCGAAGTCCTGGATCGCCAGATCGCCAAAGGCCGCCAACCCGAAATCGAGGTCCTGTTGCGCCGTGCCCGCCGTGTCGCAGCGACCGCGCGGGCGAGGGCGGCCGCAGAGCAGGCGCCGACGGTCGCCGAATGCCGTTCGCTGCTGCTGGTGCTGCGGGCCGGGCTGCAGGCGCTGCCTTGGGCATCGGTGAACGAACCGGGGCTGCACGAGGCGATCGCACACAGCACCGCGCGCATCGCCAAGGCGCACGCCCGCGTGCACGCCGCCCAGGACGACGAGGACTGGCATCGCTGGCGCCGCCGCATGCGTCGGCTGTCCCAGCAGTTGCGCGCCCTGAAAGCGGCGGGCGTCGCCGTCGCGGCGCCGCCCTTGTTCGACAAGTGCCTGGCCGAGCAACTCGGCGTCGCACAGGACTTGAGATTGCTGATCGAGCATTGCGGTCGGTTCCCGACCCTGCCTAAACGCGATCGCGCGGCTTTGCGGCGCTATGCCGAAGCCGCCCTGGACAGGCAGCGCAAGCGGATCGCCAGCGTGGACCGCGAAACGGCCGCGGCGGGCGGATGAAAACGGGGGTTGTGTCTCATAAGTCCTTAATCTGAATGAACATACGGCGGCGCAGGGATGGAATTCACCCGGTCCTGCCCGCATGATGGACGGGTATCTTTCCCCGAGTTCCCACGCGATGCCCGCTTCCCTCCTCGACTTCCTCGCCGGCGGCCTGCTCCAGTTCGGCTGGGGCGCCCTGGCCATCTATTTCCTGATCGCCACCCAGCTCACCATTTTCTCGGTGACGCTGTACTTGCATCGCAGCCAGGCGCATCGCGGCGTGGACTTCCATCCTGTGCTGGCCCACTTCTTCCGCTTCTGGACGTGGCTGACCACCTCGATGATCACCAAGGAATGGGTCGCGATCCATCGCAAGCACCACGCCAAGTGCGAAACCGAGGACGACCCGCACAGCCCGATGTACAAGGGCATCAAGACCGTGTTCTGGCGCGGCGTCGAGTTGTACCGCGAGGCCCGCAGCCAGCGCGAGGACATCGAGCAGTACGGCAAGGGCGCGCCCAACGACTGGATCGAGCGTCATCTCTACACGCCGCACGCGACCATGGGCCCGACCCTGTTGCTGTTCGTCAGCTTCGCGCTGTTCGGCTTCGCCGGCGTGGCGCTGTGGGCGATCCAGATGGCGTGGATCCCGTTCTGGGCCGCCGGTGTCGTCAACGGCTTGGGCCACTGGTGGGGCTATCGCAACTTCGAGACCACCGACACCGCCACCAACCTGACGCCCTGGGGCGTGTGGATCGGCGGCGAAGAGTTGCACAACAATCACCACGCCTTCCCGAGCTCGGCGCGCTTCGCGCTGCGCAAGTGGGAATTCGACATCGGCTGGGCCGCGATCAAGGGCTTCCAGGCGCTGGGCCTGGCCAAGGTGCTGCGCGTGGCGCCGGCGCTGGACGTGCGTCCCAACATCAATGTGCCCGACGGCGACACCATGAAGGCCTTGCTGGCGCACCGCTTCCAGGCCATGACCGACTACCAGCGCAACGTGATCGGACCGGCGCTGCGCGAAGAGGCCGGCGCCGCCGGCGCCAAATTGCGCGCGCTGTTGCCGCGCAAGCTGCGCAAAGGCCTGGCCGACGACGGCCGCTGGCTCAAGCCCGATGCCCGCGAGCAACTGCAGGCCTGGGTGTCGCAGCGTCCGCGCATCCGCACCCTCGTCGAACACCGCGCCCGCCTGGCCGCGCTGCTGGAAGCGCGCAGCCAGAACGCCGCCGAATCGCTGCACAACCTGCAGGCCTGGTGCCACGAAGCCGAGGCCAGCGGCATCCGCGCACTGCAGGAATTCTCGGCGCGCCTGAAGGGCTATTCGCTGCAGTCGGTACGCGCCTGACGCTTACCGTGGAGTTCCGTTCTCGTCGCAAGAAGCCCGGTCGCGTTTGGCCGGGCTTTTTGTTTTTGGCGGCATCGGTTTGCGCGCCGCTGAGCGCCTTCGCGCAGGTGAGCGCTACGTCAGACTATCTATCACGCATGGACGCCGACCGCGACGGTCGCGTCTCGCTCGTCGAATACCAGGATTGGTTGAGCTATGCGTTCGACGGCATGGATAAGAATCGCGACGGCACGCTGTCGCCCGAAGAACAGCCGGGCGGGCGCGGCACGCCGATCACGCGGACCGAACATCGCGATCGGTTGGCGGATCGATTCGGGCGCCAGGATGCGAACCACGACGGTTTCCTAAGCGCCAAGGAACTGTCCGCGCCGCCACAATAGCTTTTGCTCCTTTGGAAAAGAGGGCGGAACGGCGAAGGCCGATCGGGGATTTGCTTTTGATCTTGCTTAAGGTTGGCTTGCTTTTGATCTTGCTTACGGCTGGGAGGCAGCATGCGTCGGGTTCTGAACGCAATGGCGAGTGTCGTACTGACGGTGTTGACCACGGCTTCGGCCTTCGCCGCGCAGTCTGTCGAGCCACGAGAGAGCAACGAAGCCGGATTCCGCTATCTAGTCTTCGAAACCGCCCATGCGAAGCCGGACGAATCGCTGCCGACGATCGTCGGCCTGCATTACTCCAGCGCCAAGCCGGAAACGATGGTCGAATACTTCGACAGTATCGATTTCCCGGCGCGGATCGTGCTGCCGCAGGGCGAATATCCGCGGCGCGACGGCTACTCCTGGTTTCCGGACGATTACGCCGACCTCGCCCAGACGCGACAGGACGCGGCGGTATACGCCACCGAGAAGAAACTCGCGGCCTTCGTCGAACGCATCGGCGAGCGTTATCCGGGCCGCGGCAAACCGGTGGTGATGGGCGTGTCGTACGGCGGCGATTTGAGTTTTCTGCTCGCGATCCGGCATCCGCAACTCTTCAGCGGATCGTTCCCGATCGCATCGCGCTTCCTGCCGTCTTGGATGCCGGCCGCCAATGCTTGCAAACCGGCATGCCCGCCGATCCGTGCGATGCATGGCGACGCGGATGCGACTGTGCCGATGGAACCGACGCGCGATGCGGTCGCGCAACTGAAGAAGAAGGCTTTCGACGTAAGCATGACGCCGTATCCCGACGTGCCGCACGATTTCGATCCGCGCATGCAGCGCGACTTCGCCGCGCAGGCGCGCGAACTGCTCAAGCCGTAGGGTGGGCCTTGGCCCACCATCGCCATGCATCGGACGCGACGAATTCCCATCGAAACGGCTACGCGGCTTCGCTCATTGTTCGTCGCGGAGGAGAGGGTAATGGTGGGCCAAGGCCCGCCCTACGCAAAAAAGAAGCGGCCCGAAGGCCGCTTCTTTTTCGCATCGCAAGCGCATCGCATCACCAGATCTTGACCCGATCCTTCGGCTCCAGATACAGTTTCTCGCCCGCCTTGGCCTGGTACGCGTCGTACCAGGCGTCGATGTTGCGCACCGTTAGCGCGCGATAGCTGCCCGGCGCGTGGCCGTCGCCGATCAATTGCGCGCGCAGCGCCGCGTCGCGGGCCTTGCTGCGCCAGGCCTGCGCATACGCCAGGAAGAAGCGCTGGTCGCCGGTCAGGCCGTCGATCACCGGTGCGGGCTTGCCGCCGAGCGATTTCTGGTAGGCGGTATACGCGGCCTGCAGCCCCGAAACATCGGCGATGTTCTCGCCCAGCGTCTGCTTGCCGTGGATGTGCAAGCCCGGCAACGGCTCGTAAGCGTCGTATTGCGCTACCAGACGGTCGGACGCGGCTTTGAAGTGCGCGGTGTCCTCCGGCGTCCACCAGTTCTGCAATCGGCCCTGATCGTCGAATTCGGCGCCGGTGTTGTCGAAGCCGTGGCTCACTTCGTGGCCGATCACCGCGCCGATCGCGCCGTAATTCGCAGCCGGATCCGCCTTCGGATCGAAGAACGGCGGCTCCAGGATCGCAGCCGGGAAGTTCATCGCATTCTGCAGCGGCAATTGCACGGCGTTGACCTGTTGCGCGAGCAGCCACCATTCGCCGCGATCGGGCGCCTTGCCGAGCTTGGCGGTCTGATGGCGGTATTCGCGTTCTTCGGCGCGCAAACGGTTGCCGAGCGGATCGTCGCGGCGGATCTCGAGCGCGGAGTAATCGCGCCAGGTATCCGGGTAGCCCACGCTGACGCGCATGGTCTCGGCTTTGGCCTTGGCTTTCTGCTTGGTCGCCGGCGTCATCCATTCCAGCTTGTCCACGCCGTCGCGGAACGCGGCCAGGATGTTGCCGACCATTTCCTCCACCTGCGCCTTGGACGACGGCGGGAAATATTGTTTGACGTAGATCTGGCCGACGGCATCGCCCAAGGCGTTGTCGACGGCGGTCAAGCCGCGCTTCCAGCGATCGCGCTGCTTGAGCGTGCCTTGCAGCGTCTTGGCGTAGAAATCGAAAGCCAGGTCCGCGTAGGCCTTGGGCAGCAGACCGGCGCTGTGATTGAGCGCGTGGTAGCGCAGATAGTCTTTCCACGTCTGCAACGGTTCGCTGGCGACCAGCGCGGAGAGCTTGGTGATCGCCTGCGGCTGCCAGGCGACGATCGTTTTCTGCTCGGACAGGCCGGCGCCGTCGAAGAACGCGGGCCAGTCGATGCCCGGCGCCTTGCTCGGGAACGCAGCGGTTTCCCAGGGATTGTTGGCCTTGTGTACGTCCTGGCTGTCGACGATGTTGGCCTGCGCTTTGGCGATCTTGGTTTCGAGCGCGACGATCGACTTGGCCTTCGCCTCGGCGTCGGCGGTGCCGGCCAGCTTGAGCAACGAGGCGACGTAGGCCTCGTACTTCTGCCGATTGGCCGCCATGTCCTTGTCGGTGGCCAGGTAATATTCGCGGTCGGGCATGCCCAGGCCGCCTTGCATCAGATAGCCGACGTTCTTCGTCGGATCCTCCAGCCCTTGCGCGACGAACAGACCGAACAGGTTCTCGGTGGCGAAGTTGGTGGCGTTGAGCGGATCGGTATCGGCGCGCACGGTGCTGCCGAGGTAACGCGACAGGTCGGCCGGCGTGGCGATGGCGTCCACCTTGTCCAGCGTCGGCTGCAACGGCGTCAGTCCGCGCTGCTCGATGCCGGCTTCATCCATGAACGCGGCGTAGAAGTCGGCGATCTTGCGCTCGTTGCTGCCGGCCGCGGGATCGGCCTTCTCCAGCGATTGCACCAGATCCTTGTTGCGCTGCTCGGCCAGTTCGAACACTTTCAGGAACACGCCGGTGCTGGCGCGATCGTCCGGAATGGGCGTGTTCTTATTCCAGGTGCCGTTGGCATAGGCGTTGAAGTCGTCGCCCGGCTTGACCGACTTGTCGATGCCGGCAAGATCGATGCCAGACGTGGGTGCCGTCGCGGCGGGCGCTTCAGCGGCGGTCGGCGCGGCCGTCTGCGCGGCGTTCGGGGTGCGGTCGCAAGCGACGGCGGCGGAAACGGCGGCGGCGAGCAGCAGCCAGCGGAAGGAGCGCATGGGTTCACCTCGTGATGGGTCGCCGCCCACCATAGACCCGGACTCGGATGGCGGCATCGGTCGGAAGTCACCGTTTCCGGGCGGCGGGCTAGGATGGGCGCATGCCCCCGACCGTCCGCGCATTGCAGGGCGACATCGCCACGCTGAACGTGGATGCGATCGTAAACGCGGCCAATTCGTCGCTGCTGGGCGGCGGCGGCGTGGACGGCGCGATCCATCGCAAGGCCGGGCCGGAACTGGTCCGCGCCTGCCGTCTTCTCGGCGGCTGCGATGTCGGCGACGCCAAGATCACGCCCGGGTTCGGATTGCCGGCGCGATTCGTGATCCATACCGTAGGGCCGGTGTGGCGTGGCGGCGAACATGGCGAAGCGGCGTTGCTGGCTTCGTGCTATCGGCGTTCTTTGCAACTCGCGGCGGAGCGGGATCTGCGCAGCATCGCCTTTCCGTGCATCAGCACCGGCATTTACGGTTATCCGGTCGGGGCAGCGGCGCAGGTGGCGATCGATGCCGTGAATGCATCGTCGCATGCGGCGTCGTTGGGAGAGATCGTGTTCTGCTGCTACTCGCCAACGGACCTGGACATCTACCTTCGGCTTTTGTAGCAGCGGCTTTTCGTGGGAGCGGCTTCAGCCGCGAGCTTTTCGAGCATCGAGAACACCAAGAGCTCGCGGCTGAAGCCGCTCCCACGAAAAGCCGCTCCTGCGAAAAGAGTCGGAGAGCTTTCGGGCCGGAAGCCATTAAACTATCCGCGTGATCCGTTCCGACACTTTCCGCCTCCCGATGGCCCGCCTGGCGCTGTGCGCCATGCTGCTGCTCGCTTGCCTTCCGACCTTGGGCCGGCTGGCGGGCACGTCGTCGGGCGATGGATCGGCCGGGTCCGTCTGGGCGGCGCTGTGCACGATGACCGGTTTGAAATACGTCGAAGTGCCGGCCTCAGACCCTTCGCCGCAACCGCATAAGCCGATCCACGGCGAAGACTGCGCCTACTGCCCGTTGCTCGCGGCGTTGGCGGTATTCGCGATGTGGCTGGCCATGGCCTGGCCGCAGCGGCGCGCGAATTCGCGCGTGGCGGAATTGCCCGCGCCGTTGTTCGATCGATGCCATCCCTGCGGCCTGGGTTCGCGCGGCCCGCCGCTCGCGCTCTGAAACACAAGACGATTTCCCGATCCCGCACGGCATCGCCGTGCCTTGTGCTTTGGAGTTTTCATGTCGATTCCGTCTTTCGCGACGATGCCTTCGTCGCGTCTTGCCGTGGCCGTGGCCGCGGCGCTCATCCCTTTTTCTTCCGCATTGGCCGCGGATCCGTCTGAACCGCAAGCGACGCCGATCACGCTCGATCGCATCGAAGTGCGCGGCGAACGCCCGCATCTGTCCGCTGTGGACAGCATCGGTCAAGCCGCGCAGCGTCTCGATGAACGTGCCGGCGGCGCCGCGGTCGTCGATGGCGAGCGTTACCGCGACGGCCGTGTGAGTACGCTGGCCGATGCGCTCGGCTATGCGCCCGGCGTGTTCGTCCAGCCGCGTTTCGGCGCCGAGGAAGCGCGCCTGTCGATTCGCGGTTCGGGCCTGCAGCGTACCTTCCACGGCCGCGGCATCGAACTGTTGCAGGACGGCAGCCCGCTGAATCTTGCCGACGGCGGTTTCGATTTCCAGGCGGTCGAGCCGCTGGCGGCGCATTACATCGAGGTCTATCGCGGCGCGAATGCGCTGGAATACGGTGCCGCGACCTTGGGCGGCGCGATCAATTTCGTATCGCCCACCGGATATGACACCGCGCCGGCCGCAGTGCGCATGGAGGCCGGCAGTTTCGGTTACGTCCGCGGCCAGGCATCGATCGCCGGCCATGGCGATCGCGGCGACGGCTATCTCAGCGTCACCGGCCTGAACCAGGACGGCTTCCGCGACCATGCGCAACAGGAAAACTATCGGTTGTTCGGCAATGCGGGTTTCCGTTTCGGCGATGCGCTCGATGGGCGGCTGTACGTCACCCGCGTCGACACGCGTTCCCAACTGCCCGGCAATCTGACTTTGGCGCAATCTCAGGAGGATCCACGCGCTGCGGCTGCGGGCAATACCGCGCTCGACCAGCGCCGGGATTTTCGGTTGGACCGCGTCGCAGGCAAGTTGGCCTGGTCGCCTTCGGAAGGGAACTCGCTGGTCGTGTCCGCGTATTACGCCGACAAGGCCTTGCATCACCCGATCTTCCAAGTGTTGCAGCAGGACACGCAGGATGCCGGCATCGATCTACGCTGGCGCGGCGAAGGCCGTGTCGGCGGCCGCCGCAATGCGTTGATCGCGGGCCTCGCATTCGCGCAAGGCGAAACGCAGGACGATCGTTTCGCGAACCTCGCCGGCCGTTCCGGCGCGCGCACCAACCGGTTCGAGCAGCGCGCCAGCAATGCCAAGGCGTATCTCGAGAATCAGACCTGGTTGAGCGAGCGTTGGACGCTGGCGATCGGCGCGCAGGCTTTGAAGTCGCAACGCCGCTCGCGCGATCTGTTCGTGAGCGGCGGGCGCGATGAAAGTTTCGACGTCGACTATTCCGGTGTGAGTCCGAAGCTGGGCTTGCGTTACATCGTCGCCGAGGGTCTGCAGTTTTTCGGTAACGTCAGCCGCAGCCTGGAACCGCCCAGTTTCGGCGAATTGACTGGCGGCCCCGGCGTTACCCAAGTCGACGAGCAGCGCGCGACGACGGCCGAGTTGGGCATGCGCCTGCAGCGCGATGCGTTGTCGGTGGATGCGGCGCTGTATCGCGCCCGCATCGATGGCGAGTTGCTGGCGCTCACCGATGGCGCCGGCAATCCGCTCGGCACGGTGAATGCGGACCGTACGCGGCATCGGGGCCTCGAGTTCGGCCTGGGCTGGCGATTCGCCGCTGCGTGGCGGCTGTCGGCCAATTATCTGTGGAACGATTTCCGTTTCGACGGCGATGCGGTGTACGGCGACAACAAGCTCGCCGGCGTGCCTGCGCAAGAGCTGCGCAGCGAATTGCGCTGGTCGAAGGACGAAAGTTTCTACATCGCGCCGAACGTGGAATGGGCGCCGCAGGACCATTACGTCGATCACGCCAATACGTTCAAAGCGCCGGGCTATGCCATCGCCGGCGTACGCATCGGCGGCGCGATCGCCTCGCAGTGGTCGTGGTTCGCCGATGCGCGCAATCTGGCCGACAAAAAATGGATCGCCAGCACCGGGGTGGTGGCCGATGCGCGGGATCGCGATGGCGCCAATTTCCTGCCGGGCGATGGGCGTTCGTTTTATGTCGGATTGGAGTGGCGTCGGTAATTTCTTTAGCCGTCATTCCCGCCTTCGCGGGAATGACGGCTTTGAAAAACAACGCCGGCATTCGCCGGCGTTGTCGTTACGCACCGTGCGGGGGCTTACTTGGTGATGTCGACGTCCTTGGTTTCGGGCAGGAACAAAGTGCCTATCACCAAGGTCATCGCTGCGATCACGATCGGGTACCACAATCCTTGATAGATATTGCCGCTCGCCACCACCATCGCGAAGGCGATCGTCGGCAGGAAGCCGCCGAACCAGCCGTTGCCGATGTGGTAAGGCAATGACATCGAGGTGTAGCGGATCTGGGTCGGGAACAATTCGACCAGCCATGCCGCGATCGGGCCGTAGACCATGGTCACGTAGATCACCAATATGGTCAGCAAGACCAGCAGCATCGGTTTGTTGATGCGCGCCGGATCCGCCTTCTCCGGATAACCGGCCGCGGTCAGATCGGTCTTGAGCGTGGCCGCGAAAGCGTCCTGCTGCGTCTTGAACGCGGCCGGATCCATGCCCCCGCCTTCGAAGCCTTCGATCACGGCAGTGCCGACCTTGATCTGCGCGACCGTGCCGGCCGGCGCATCCTGGTTGGAATACGACACGCCGGATTTCGCGAGCGCGGCCTTGGCGATATCGCAGCTGCTGGTGAACAATTTCTTGCCGACCGGGTCGAACTGGAAGTTGCAGGTCGCAGGGTCCGCGACGACGACGACCGGACTGGTCGCGACGGCCGCTTCCATGGCGGGGTTGCCGTAGTGCGTGATCGCTTTGAACAGCGGGAAGTACGTCAGCGCCGCCAACAGGCAACCGGCCATGATGATGGGTTTACGGCCGATCTTGTCCGACAGCGCGCCGAATACGATGAAGAACGGCGTGCCGATGATCAACGCGCCGGCGATCAGCAGGTTGGCGGTGGTGCCGTCGATCTTCAGCGTCTGGGTCAGGAAGAACAGCGAGTAGAACTGGCCCGCGTACCAGACCACGGCCTGACCGGCGGTAGCCCCCAGCAGAGCGAGCAATGCGATCTTGCCGTTGCGCGAGAAGAAGCTCTCGGTGATCGGCGCCTTCGACAGCTTTCCTTGCGCTTTCATCTCCTGGAACATCGGCGATTCGGCCAACTGCAGGCGGATCCACACCGAGATGCCGAGCAGGACCACCGACACCAGGAACGGAATGCGCCAGCCCCAAGCCTCGAACGCTTCGGTGCCCAGGAAATAGCGGCAACCCAGGATCACCAGAAGCGACAGGAACAGTCCCAGCGTCGCGGTGGTCTGGATGAAGCTGGTGTAGAACCCGCGCTTGCCCTGCGGCGCATGCTCGGCGACATACGTCGCCGCGCCGCCGTATTCGCCGCCGAGCGCCAAACCTTGCAGCAAACGCAATCCGATGAGGATGATCGGTGCCGCCACGCCGATCGTGGTGTAGCTGGGCAGGATGCCGACCAGGAACGTCGACAAGCCCATGATCACGATCGTGATCAGGAACGTGTATTTGCGGCCGATCATGTCGCCGATGCGGCCGAACACCAGCGCACCGAACGGTCGTACCGCGAAACCGGCGGCGAAGGCCAGCAGCGCGAAGATGAAGCCGCTCGTCGGGTCCAGCGCCGAGAAGAACTGCTTGGCGATGATCGCCGCGAGCGAGCCGTACAGATAAAAGTCGTACCACTCGAATACGGTGCCCAGGCTGGAAGCGAAGACGACCTTCTTATGGCCTTTCGTGAGCGGTCCCGGTACGGGTGCGGCGGCAGCGGTGGTGCTGGACATGGTCCGTTCCCCTTAGGTGTCAGAAATTGAACTTGACGGACGTCTGCAGACGGCGCAGATCGCCTTCGCGGTCGTCTTCGAGCTGGCGCTCGCCCCAGATCAGTTCGGCGCCGATGTCCAGCTTCGGGAACGGCGAATAGATCACGTTGGCGTGCCAGGACTGCGCGCGTTCGGTCACGCCGAAGCCGGTGAGGGCTTTGTCGTTATCGAACATCGCGGTCGAATACATCAGGTTGGTGCGCACCTTCGGGCTGAAGGCATGGCGCCAGGCGACGAAACCGCCGTAGCCGTCGATGGCTTCGAGCGAGCCATCCGCGGCCTGCACCGTGTCGCTGCCCAGGCCGAAGGCGAGATAGCGGCCGATGCCCGAACCGCCATTGACGGCGTAACGGATGTCGTCGTTCTTGCCCAGATTGAACTTGCCCGACACGCTGAGCGCGCCGCCGCTTTCGGTTTCGTCCTGACCGGTCGCTACGTTTTCGTATTTGAACTGGCGCAGCATGCCGGCGATGGTGAAGTGGCCCCAGTCGCCTTTGGTCAGCCAGCGGGCGGTGAGATCGGGCGTGATGTTGTCGCCGGTGTTGAAGCGCAAACCGTTGTTGAGGTATGGCGTTACCGTCGTCTGCGGATTCTCCACCGAGAACGACCACGGACCCTGGGTGTAACGCACCTGCGCCTGGCGCACGAAGATGGTGCCGTCGGTGGTGCCGACGAAGTCGACCGCATCGGGCAACGCCGCCGTGTCCTGGAAATTGGACCAGGTCTGGCCGGCCAGCCAGTTGTTCCAGCTCACGTAAGCCTGGCGCAGCGAGACCGCGTAGGTATTGGTCGCGGTCTCGTTGCCGACCAACGCGTTGCTGCCGCCGCCGAAGAAGTCGGCTTCGATATAGGCCTTGAACTTGTCGCCGGCATCGGTGGTGTGGTCCGCGCTCAGCCAGAAGCGCGAGAACTGGGCGTGGAAATCGGTGTACGGATCGCCGCCGGGCGCGTTGTTGGCGGCCACCGGAATCGAGCTCGGCAGATAGAACAAGCGACCGGACGAACCGTCGGCGATCTTGCCGTCGCTGGTGTCGGTGACCATCGCGTCCAGCTTGATGAAGCCGCCGTACGAGAACGCCGTGCCGGGATTGGCCGCGGTCATGATCGTGGTGGATTGGATCGGCTGCTTGCCGGCAGGCACTGCTGGCGCCTGCTTTTGCGCGGCCTGCACCTCGGTGACGGTGGTCTGGGTCTGCGACAGCTGGGTTTGCGTCTGCTGTTGCTGCGACAGCAGCGCCTGCACCTGCTGCTCAAGCTGCGCGATGCGCGCCTCCAACTCTTTTTCCTTGGCGGTGGCCGCCCAGGCCATGCCCGGCGCCAGCAAGGCGACCAACAAGGCGGTGGCCAATGGGCGCCGCGCCATCGAAACGATGGATGTAGTCATTCCCCTCTCCCGATCATGCATGTGGTGGCTTCGTGGATAAGCGCTCGGCCGCGTCAGGCACGGCTCTCCGGAGCCTGCGCGCGCACCCGGCCCGCGCCTATTCGCCATTGGTCGTAAGCGGCGCCGGTATAGACGAAGGTCTAGGGCGGCTTAACAATGGATGCGGCAGACTTCACTCATCGCATCATCAGCAGGCAACGCCATGACGGACGCACCCGCCCTATATCCCGTCCCGCCGGATTTCGCGGCCAAGGCCAGGATCGACCGCAAGCGGTACGAAAGCCTCTACAAAGCATCGATCGACGACCCGGAAGCCTTCTGGGGCGAGATCGCCGGGCGGCTGGACTGGATGCGCGCGCCGACCCGGATCAAAGACGTCAGCTTCCGGCTCGACGATTTCCGCATTCGCTGGTACGAGGACGGCGAACTCAACGCCAGCGTCAATTGCCTGGATCGCCAGCTCGAAAAGCGCGGCGACAAGACCGCGCTGCTGTTCGAACCCGACGATCCCGCCCAGCCGGCGCAGGAGGTCACCTACCGCGAACTGCACCGGCGCGTGTGCAAGCTGGCCAATGCGCTGCGTCATCTGGGCGTGCGCAAGGGCGACCGCATCACCATCTATCTGCCGATGATCGTCGAAGCGGCGGTGGCGATGCTGGCCTGCGCACGCATCGGCGCGATCCATTCGGTCGTGTTCGGCGGCTTCTCGCCCAATTCGATCGCAGACCGCGTTTCCGACTGCCAGTCCAAGCTGATCATCACCGCCGACGAAGGCGTGCGCGGCGGCAAGAAGATCCCGCTCAAGGCCAATGTCGATGCCGCGTTGAAGATGCCCGGCACCAACACCGTCGAAACCGTGCTGGTGGTGCGCCATACCGGCGGCGCGGTCGGCATGCAGATGCCGCGCGACCGCTGGTACGACGCGGTCGTCGACGACCAGCCGGAAGAATGCGCGCCGGAGCGCATGAACGCCGAGGATCCGCTCTTCATCCTCTACACCTCCGGCTCCACCGGCAAACCCAAGGGCGTGCTGCACACCACCGGCGGCTACATGGCGTACGTCAGCTACACGCACGAATGCGCGTTCGATCTGCGCGAGGACGATATCTACTGGTGCACTGCCGACGTCGGCTGGGTCACCGGCCACAGCTACATCGTCTACGGTCCGCTATCCAACGGCGCCACCGCGCTGATGTTCGAGGGCGTGCCGAATTATCCGGACAGTTCGCGTTTCTGGCAGGTGATCGATAAGCACCAGGTGACGCTGTTCTACACCGCGCCGACCGCGATCCGCGCGCTGATGCGCGAGGGCGAGGCGCCGGTGAAATCCACTTCGCGCCGATCGCTGCGCTTGCTCGGAACCGTCGGCGAGCCGATAAATCCCGAAGCCTGGCGCTGGTATTACGACGTGGTCGGCGAGGGCCGTTGCCCGATCATCGATACCTGGTGGCAGACCGAGACCGGCGGCATCCTGATCACGCCGCTGGCCGGTGCGATCGACGCCAAGCCCGGTTCGGCGACCAAGCCTTTCTTCGGCATCCAGCCGGCGATCGTCGATGCCAACGGCAAGATCCTGGAGGGCGCGGCCGAAGGCAATCTGGTGCTGCTCGATTCGTGGCCCGGGCAGATGCGCACGGTGTACGGCGACCACCAGCGCTTCATCGACACCTACTTCAAGACTTATCCCGGGACCTACTTCACCGGCGATGGTTGCCGCCGCGACGAAGACGGTTATTACTGGATCACCGGTCGCGTCGACGACGTGATCAACGTCAGCGGCCACCGCATCGGTACCGCGGAAGTGGAAAGCGCGCTGGTGTCGCATCCCAAGGTCGCCGAGGCGGCGGTGGTCGGTTATCCGCACGACATCAAAGGGCAGGGCATCTACGCGTATGTCACTTTGATCGCGGGCGAACAGGACAGCGATCAGTTGCGCAAGGAACTGGTCGCCTGGGTGCGCAAGGAAATCGGCCCGGTGGCCACGCCCGACCATCTGCAATGGGCGCCGGGCCTGCCCAAGACGCGTTCGGGCAAGATCATGCGCCGCATCCTGCGCAAGATCGCCGAAAACGCGCCCGACCAGTTGGGCGACACCAGCACGTTGGCCGATCCATCGGTGGTCGATGCGTTGGTCAAGAATCGATTGGGCAAATGAAAGTCAGAAGCAAATCCCCCCTGCCCCCCTTTTTCAAAGGGGGGAACGTCAAAAGCGCCTCGTCTGCGACCAATACGCCGCGCCAGCCGCTGTCCCCCCCTTTGAAAAAGGGGGGCAGGGGGGATTTACGCGTGCTCTCCGATAGCCGCGCAAACCGCCTTCCAAACTTCATCCAACACCGAATCGGTCTCCATCAGCACCGTTCGATCGTCGAAACGCAGCACACGCAATCCCATTTGCATGAGGGCGGCATCCCGCAGCGCGTCCGCGGCACGACCCTCGTCGGTGAAATGCTGCCCCCCGTCGATCTCGACGACCAATCTTGCTGCAGGGGCGTAGAAATCCACGATGTACCGGCCAATCGGCGTCTGCCGATAGAGCTGCACCGCGCTAAAGCGCTTGCGGCGCACGCAGTACCAGAATCTGCGCTCGGCGTCGGTCATGTCGTAGCGCAGTCGGCGGGCGTATTTCTTGAGATAAGGGGCGTAGTAACGCATAGCAGAAGCAAATCCCCCCTGCCCCCCTTTTTCAAAGGGGGGAACAGCTCGCCCGGTGGTAGGGGAATGGCGCTTGCAAGGTTCGCCTTGCTTTCGGACACCGGAGGCTAAAAGGATTTATGCCCACCTTGCTGATCGCCGACGACCACCCGCTATTCCGCGAAGCCCTGCGCGGCGTGGTCGCTCGGGTGTTGCCCGATTACGAATTGCGCGAAGCCGATAGCGCGCAGGCCTTGTACGCATTGGCCGAAGCCGAACCCGACGCGGACCTGCTGCTGCTCGATCTGAACATGCCCGGCGCGCATGGTTTCAGTGTGCTCGTGCATCTGCGCGCGCAGCACCCGCAGTTGCCGGTGGTGGTCGTGTCCGCTCAGGAGGATCCGGCGGTGATGCGGCGTGCGCTGGATCACGGCGCGGTCGGCTTCATTCCAAAATCGGCCGACGCCGCCACGCTCGGCGATGCGCTGAGCCGGGTGCTGGAAGGCGAACGCTGGGCTCCGGCCGCAGTTCAGTCCGCGCCGGCCGTTGGCGATGACGAACATGCGGCGGCACAAGGTTTGCGCGAGCTCACGCCGCAACAGTTCCGCGTGCTGCAGATGCTCGGTACCGGGTTATTGAACAAGCAGATCGCGTATGAATTGGGCGTTTCCGAAGCCACGGTCAAAGCGCATATGACCGCGATACTGCGAAAACTCGGCGCTTCGAACAGGACGCAGGCGGTATTGATCGCCGGTCGCTTGGCGCTGGATCCCGCATCGGTGGTGCCGCCGCCGGAAGAAGATCTGTAGCTCCGCCGCTTTTTGTGGGAGCGGCTTCAGCCGCGAACTTTTTGGTCCTCAGCTAAAATCAAGAGCTCGCGGCTGAAGCCGCTCCCACAAAAGCGCTGCGCGTCGCATGCGATTGCTGCGCCGCCAGATAAGCGCGCAACGACGCCGGCCGTACCGGCTTGGTGAGCACACGGTAGCCGCGTGCGCGTGCCGCCTGTTTCAAGGCGTCGCTGCCGTCGGCGGTGAGCAGCGCGCCGGGAATGGCGTGCGCGGCGCGTTGCTGCAGGGCATCCAATGTGTCGAGCCCGTCCAGCCGGTCGTGCAGGTGATAGTCGATCAGCAATACGTCAGGTTGCTGCGCCATGAGCGCCAGCGCCTCGTCGACGGTGTTCGCCGACAGCACCTGCACCTGCCAACGTCCCAGAAGCGCGCGCATGCCGGCGAGGATTTCGTGGTCGTTGTCGACGCACAGCACGCGCAGTCCCGCCAGCGAGTCCGGGATGCCGATACGCGGTTCGCGTGCGGCCATCGGCGCTGCGCGTTCTGCGCTCGGCACGCGGATCGAGAACACGCTGCCGCGGCCGACGCGCGAGCGCACGTACAGCGGATGGCCGAGCGCATGCGAAACGCGCTGGCAGATGGACAGGCCCAGGCCCAGGCCGCGTTCGCCCCAGTCGGTGGGCTGCTCGAACCGGCGGAACTCCTCGAAGATCTGTTGCAGATGATGAGCCGGAATGCCCGGCCCGGTATCCCAGACCTGCAATTCGATATCGGCGCCGCGCGGCCGCGCGGCCAGCACGATGCGGCCCTCGCGGGTGTAGCGCATCGCGTTGGCGATGAAGTTCTGCAGCACGCGGCGCAGCAGCCGCCGGTCGCTGCGCACCGGCCGCGAGCGCGCGTGCAGGCGCAGATCGATGCCGCGTCCCGCGGCTACCGGCGAATACTGTTCCACCAACTGCTGCAGCAGATCGCCCGCATCGAAATCGGTCAGCGCCGGTTGCAGCGCGCCGGCATCCAGGCGCGAGATATCGAGCAGGCCATCGAGCAGTTCCTCGGCCGCGCGCAACGAAGTATCGACGCGTTCGGCCAGATGGCGCTGTTCCGCGGCTTGATTGCTGTCGCGCAACGCCGACGTGAACAGCCGCGCTGCATTCAACGGCTGCAACACGTCGTGGCTGAGCGCCGCCAGGAAGCGGGTGCGCGACTGCTGCGCGGCTTCGGCTTCGCGGCTGCGGTCGGCGACGCGTTGCTCCAGCGTCTCGTTTATCTCGCGCAATGCGCCTTCCACGCGCTTGTATTCGGTCACGTCGCTGTAGCTGGTCACGTAGCCGCCGCCGGGCAGCGGCTGTCCGCGCATTTCGGTGACTTGGCCGGTGCTGCGCACGCGTTCGAATACGTAGGGCGAGCCGGCGCGCATATAGGCGATGCGCTTGTCGACCTGCGCATCGATGTCGCCGTCGCCCAGCTCGCCACGCTCGGCGTTGAAGCGGATCAGTTCGGCGACCGGGCGGCCGACATACAGCATGCCGTCGGGATAGCCGAACATCTGCTGGTAGCGGCGGTTCCAGGCGACCAGCTTCATATCGCGGTCGACCACGCTGACGCCCTGGTCGATATTGTCGAGCGTGGTCGCCAGCACTTGGCGGTTGAAGCGCAGTTCCTGGCCGGCTTCGTCGAGTACGGCGACGACTTCTGCCACTTCCATGCCCGAGCCTTTCAAGGCGCTGGTCAGCACCAATCGCGCGGACGCCGCGCCGATCGCGGCGGCCAACAGCCGCTCGGTGAACTGCACCCAGGCGCGGTCGGCGCCGGCCGCGGGTTGCAATTCCACGCCCAGCGTTTGCGCCTGTTCGTTGAAAGCGCGGCGCGCGGTGCGCTCGCCGAGCACGCGGCCGGCCAGCGCCAACAAATCGGCGATGTGCACGTTGCCGCGCCAGCCGCCTTCGGTCAGGGTTTGCCGCTCCGCGTACGGATCGAGGAACGGCGCGGCGCGCAAGCGTTCGTCGAAACCGGGCCGCCAGCGCGCCGACACCAGCATCAACGCGCCGATATTCACCAATAGCGACCAGAACGTGCCGTGCGTCAGCGGATCCCAGCCGCTGAGTCCGAACAGCTGTTGCGGCCGCAGCCAAGCGATGCCGAACAGACCTTGCGTCAACCATCCGTTCTGCAGCCAGCCCGCTTCGGTGAGCGTGGGCAGCAGCAAGGTATAGATCCACATCGCAAAACCGAGCGCCATGCCGATTTCGACGCCCTGCCGGCTGGCGCCGCGCCAGTACAGGCCGCCGATCAGCGCCGGCGCGAACTGCGCCACCGCGGCGAACGCCATCAGGCCGTAAGCCGCCAGTGTGGTATCGCTGCCGCTCGCGCGGTAATAGCCGTAGGCCAGCGCGGCGAAGCAGACGATGGCCACGCGACGTATCCACAGCACGGTGCCGGCGACATCGCCGCCATGGCGTTCGGCCCAGCCGCGGCGCAGCAGCGGCGGCATCACCAGATCGTTGCTGACCATCGTCGCCAACGCCACGCTGGCCACGATCACCATGCCGGTGGCGGCGGAAAAACCGCCTACATAGGCGAACAGCGCCAGCGTCTCGTGCGATTCGGCCAGCGGCAACGCCAGTACGAAACTGTCCGCGGACACGGCGCCGTCGCGGCCGAACAGGGCGATGCCGGCGCCGGCGATCGGCAGCACCATCAGCGACACCACCACCAGATACGCGCCGAACAGCCAGCGCGCGCGGCGCACGTCGCCGACGTCGCCGCATTCGACCACCGCCACATGGAATTGACGCGGCAGGCAGATGATCGCGGCGAAAGCGAGCAGCGTCTGGCCGACGAAACCGACCGGCGGCGCATTGGTGATCAAGGCGCGCGTGGCATCGCCGACGCGCAGATCGTGATCGCCCAACCAGCCGATCGCGAACACGCCGACCAGCACCAGCGCCAGCAGCTTGACCAGCGATTCCAGCGCGATCGCGAGCATCATGCCGTGGTGGTGCTCGGTAGCGTCGACCTGGCGCGTGCCGTACAGGATCGCGAACAGCGCCATCAGCGCGGCGACGTACAACGCCGGGTCGCTCAACGTCGTCGTCGGCGCCTGTCCGCTGAGCACGCTCAGGCTGATTGCGACCGCTTTGTACTGCAGCGCCAGGTAAGGCACGGCCGCGGTGAGCGCGATCAGCGTGACCAGCGCCGCAAGCCGCTGCGCGCGGCCGTAGCGCGCGGCGATGAAGTCGGCGATCGACACCGTGTTCTGGGTCTGCGCGATCAGCGCCAGCCGTTCCAGGATGCGCCAGCCGAACAGCAGCAGCAGCAATGGACCGAGATAGATCGGCAAATAGCCGATGCCGGTGCGCGCCGCGCTGCCGACCGCGCCGTAGAACGTCCACGACGAGCAGTACACCGCCAGCGCCAGGCTGTAGACCAGCGGGCGCAGCCAGGGCCGCTGCGGATACAACGGCCGGCGATCGCCCCACCACGCCACCGTGAACAGCAGCGCGGCATAGCCCAGCGACACCAGCAGCAGCACCCAGCCTGGCAGCATTGGCGATTCCGTCATGTCGATCCGCCGAGTGTACGCGCGGCCGTGGCCTGCGTTACAGCAGCGAATCGGACAGGCGGGCGATGCCTTCCAGGCTGCCCCGCCAGGCCGGACGCTTGCGCCAGTCAGCCAAGTCGACGGTGTCCGATTGCGCCAGGCAGTCGTCCTCGATCGCGCGCAATCGCGCCACCACCGCCGGGTCGTAGCACAACAGGCCGACTTCGGCGTTGAGCGCGAACGAGCGGATGTCGAGATTGATCGAGCCGACCAATGCGATCTCGTCGTCGACGCTCAGATGCTTGGCGTGCAGGAAATGCGGCCGGTACAGCGCGACGCGCACGCCGGCCGACAGCAATTCGTCGTAATACGACGCCTGGGTCCACGCGCTGAGTCGCTGGTTGTTGGCCTTGGACAGGATCAACCGCACATCGATGCGCGACAACGCGGCGATGCGCAATGCATTGAGCGTGGCGTCGTCCGGCACGAAGTAAGGCGTGGCCAGCACTACTTTGCGCTGCGCGCGCTGGAGCATGGCGATCACTACGTTGCGCGCGTTCTCGAAAGGATACGCCGGGCCGCTCGGCAGCACTTGCGCGGGCGTGTTGCCGGCGCTTGCGGATACGGTCGTATCGATCTCCAGCACTTCGCCGGTTTCGATGTACCAATCGCTGGCGAACAAGGCCGCCAGTTGCGCGACGACCGGGCCGCGCACGCGCGCCACCACTTCGCGATTGGGAAAACCGGGCACGAATTCGGCTTTCGCCAGGTTCTGCGAGCCGGTATAGCCGATGCGTCCGTCGATCACCGCGATCTTGCGGTGGTTGCGCAGATCCATGCGTGCGCTGCGCCGCCAAGCCAGTCCGCCGGCCAGCATCGGCCGCACATCGACGCCGGCCGCGCGCAGCGGCTTGGCGAAGGCGCGCAGGCCAGGCTTGGCGCCGACCGCATCCAGCAGCAGCCGGCAACGCACGCCGCGCCGTACCGCACGTTGCAGCGCATCGGCGAACGCCTGGCCGACCGCGTCGTCGAACATCAGGTAATAGAGCAAGTGCAGTTCGTGTTGCGCGGCCTCGATATCGGCCAGCAATGCGTCGAGCGAGGCGTCGTAGTCGTCGAGCAGCGTGACATCGTTGCCTGTCATCGGCATGAAGCCGCCGAGACGTTCGGACAGGCGCGCGATGTCGTCGCCGACGATCGCCGGATCGTGATGGACGCTCCAGCGCAGTTGCGATAGCGGCGCCTGTTTTTCGACGATCAGGCGCGAGGCCGCGGCCTGGCGCTCGCGCCGCTGCGCCGACACCCAAGGCTGGCCCAGCACTAGGTAGATCGGCAGGCCGAGCAGGGGCACGAAGCCGACCAGCAGCAGCCAACTGCGCGCGGCGGCGGGCCGGCTGCGCGACGGGATCCAGAACAATGCGGCGATGCGGATCAGCCAGTCGGCGATCAGCACCCACAGTCCGTACGATTCTGATAGCGTCATCGCGTGGCTCCGTCGGTGCGGGAGTGCGTACGCACCGATTCTGCGGCGAGGGGCGGTCGAATACAAAACCCCGAGGAATGCTTTTGTAGGAGCGGCTTTAGCCGCGAGCTCTTGCTCTTGGTCAGATGCCAAAAAGCTCGCGGCTAAAGCCGCTCCTACAAAGTCAAAGGCAATAAAAAAGGCAACAAAAAACCCGCCTTGCGGCGGGTTCTTCGTGGATCGACAAGCCGGAGGGCTTATTTAATCTTGCCTTCCTTGTAGATCACGTGCTTCCGGACGACGGGGTCGTACTTCTTGACCTCCATCTTGTTCGGCGTGTTCTTCTTGTTCTTGTCGGTGGTGTAGAAGTGGCCGGTGTTGGCCGAGGAGATCAGACGGATCTTGTCGCGCTTGCTTGCCATGATGTCCTCCTCAGACCTTTTCGCCGCGGGCGCGGAGTTCGGCCAGAACGGAGTCGATGCCGTTCTTGTCGATGGTGCGCAGTGCCTGCGCGGAAACCTTCAGCTTGATCCAGCGGTTTTCGCTGGCCACCCAAAAGCGGCGCTCGTGCAGGTTGGGCAGGAAGCGGCGACGGGTTTTGTTGTTGGCGTGCGAGACGTTGTTGCCGGTCTGCACGCGCTTGCCGGTGACTTGGCATACACGGGACATAACGCACCTCGAAATAGTTGTTGTCGCCCTTAGCCAGGGAGACGGCGGCCCCGGCGGTTCGACGCTGAAGCGTCGGTCGCCACGCAATCCAGGCAGTAAATCGTTACGCAGAGGCGGGCGGAATCGCGTTTCCGGCCCGGTCCGGACTTCCCAAAATCGGGCGGTCAGACGCAGCGAGCCGCGCATTATGCCCGGGAAAACGAGCCCAGGCAAGGACTTATCCACAGGTAGCCGGGTGGAGCGTAGCGATACCCGGGACGCACGTCGCGGCTGGCTCCCGGGTATCGCTACGCTCCACCCGGGCTACGTCACATAGCCGACATTCTGCAGCGCCCGGCGGTGCGGTATCGCTTCGCGCCACTCAGGCAACTAGTGGCTGGCCTTGTCCCGCCGCCAGCCGCGGTGGCGGATATCCAGCCACAGGCTATAGGCGGCCGTGAACGCCGGAAACAGGTTCTGGATCACCCCCACCGAGTCCTGCTTCTGCGAGAACACGAAGTAGCTCAGGGTCATCACGCTGCCGACCAGGCTCATGTACCAGAACAGGCGCGGGATCACCGGCTTGCGGTGCTTGCGCGAGGCCACGAACTGCACCACCCAGCGGCCGCCGAACATCAGCGCGCCGGTCAGGCCGATGAGTTTCCACGGCGACATGTGCAGGCCGGTCCATTCCAGCCAGGGGATCGCGGCGTTCATGAAATCGGGGGTCATGGCGGTGCTCTCGTCAGGCGATACATGTTGTCATCCCGACCCCGGACTTGATCCGGGGGAGGGATCTGCTTTGCCCACAGTAGATCCCTCACTGCGTTCGGGATGACAGGAACCAGGGAACAGGCTACGTAATTTCTTCCACAGCCGTACGCTTGCTGCGCCGGATCAGCCATGCCACCCCGCGCAGATCGCTGATGCCGACCAGCGCGCGGTTGAGGTTGTTGTACTTGGATACGCCGGTCGCGCGGTGGCGGTGATTGACCGGCACGCTGACCGTCTTCCAGCCGGCGCGCTGCATCAGCGCGGGCAGGTAGCGATGCATGTGATCGAAGTAGGGCAGGTCGAGGAAGGCTTCGCGTTCGAACAGCTTGATGCCGCAGCCGGTGTCGGGCGTGTCGTCGCGCAGCATGCGTGCGCGGATCGCGTTGGCCCATTTCGAAGCCCAGCGCTTGCTGCCCGAATCTTGGCGGTTGACGCGCCAGCCGGCGAACAGCTTGGTGTCCGGCGCGGCCGCGGCGCGCGCCGCGAGCAGCTTGGGGATGTCGGCCGGATCGTTCTGGCCGTCGCCGTCCAGCGTTGCGATCCATTCGCCGCGCGCGGCCTTGATGCCGGTGCGCACCGCGGTGCTTTGGCCGCTCTGGGCGACGTGGCGCAGCACGCGCAATTCGGGCACTTCGGCCTTGAGTTTTTTCAGCGCTTCCGGCGTGGCGTCGCGCGAATGGTCGTCGACGTAGACGATTTCGAAATCAGCGACGCCGCGCAGGGCGGCGGTGATTTCGTTTATCAACGGCGCGACGTTGTCTTGCTCGTTGAACACCGGCACTACCACTGACAGCTGCGGGTTCTCTATCGACATTTACAAGGCTCGACGGGTGAGCCCCTCTCCCTGCGGGAGAGGGGTTGGGGTGAGGGTACGGCGAAGCGGTGATGATTCCAATCCTGGCACGCTAGTACGGAATGCGCAGCGCCTTCTGCGGCATTCCAGCTTCGCCGTACCCTCATCCGCCCTCCGGGCACCTTCTCCCGAGGGGAGAAGGAAAAGCGGAGGACTACGCATTATCGCCGAAGTAATCGCGGCACCACGCCACTACGCGCGGCAATCCGATGTCGATCGGAGTCGACGGCTCGAAACCGAACGCGGCCTTAGCCCGCGCAGTATCGGCCATCGTCTCGACCATATCTCCCGGCTGCATCGGCTTGTAGACCTTCTCGACTGTCTTGCCGGCGGCTTGTTCGATTACCGCGATGAAGCGTTCCAGTTCCACCGGGGTATGGTTGCCCAGGTTGAACACCCGGTGCGGCGGGTCGTCCTGCGGCGGGTGCTTCAATGCGCCCAGCACGCCGGCGACGATGTCGTCGATATAGGTGAAGTCGCGCCGCATCCTGCCGTGGTTGAACACGTCGATCGGGCGTCCAGCCAATACGGCGCGCGAAAACAGCAAGGGCGCCATGTCGGGTCGGCCCCACGCGCCGTACACGGTGAAGAAACGCAAGCCGGTCGCGCGCAGGCCGTACAGATGCGCGTAGGTATGCGCCATCAATTCGTTGGCGGCCTTGGTCGCCGCGTACAGCGAGCGCGGCTGGTCGATGCGCTGGTCTTCGGAGAAGGGCGGTTTGGCCGAATCGCCGTACACCGACGAGGAACTGGCGTAGACCAGGTGCTGCACGCCGCGACGGCGGCACGATTCCAGCAGATTGACGAAGCCGACCACGTTGCTGTCGACATAGGCGTGCGGATTCTCGAGCGAATATCGCACGCCGGCCTGGGCGGCGAGATGGATCACGCGCGTCGGCTTGATCTCGTCGAAGAGCGCGGCCAGGCCGTCGCGGTCGGTCAAATCGAGCGTGCGGATATTGATGTCCGGGCACAACGCGGCGATACGGTCCCGCTTGAGCTGCGGATCGTAGTAGCTGTTGAAATTGTCCAGGCCCACGGCGCTTACGCCGAGCTCCTGCAATTGGCGGCACACATAAGCGCCGATGAAGCCGGCTGCGCCGGTGACAAGGATGGTCATAGGCTGTTACTGCTCTTTTTAGCTGTCATTCCCGCGAAGGCGGGATCCAGTGCCCCGGATTCTGCCAGCCCGAACCTGAGCGAATCGTTCAAAACCCTGCTCTGTAGAGCGGGGCTTTTAGCTCTTCGTAGGAGCGGCTTCAGCCGCGAGCTCTTCCAGCATGGACAACAAGATCAAGAGCTCGCGGCTGAAGCCGCTCCTACGAAGAGCAAAGAGCAGCGGTCAGGCGGACTTGCCGCGCAGACGTTCCAACACGCCGTCCAGCGTATCCAGATCGGTGTAATGGATCACCAGACGGCCCTTGCCCGCGCGCCCATGCGCGATGCTGACCTTGGTGCCCAGGCTTTCGGACAATTCGTTCTCGAGCGATGCGATATCGGCGCTCGGCCGCGATTTGCCCGCCGTTTTTTTCTTGCCGACGCTCGGCACCGCGCCATGCGCGAATTGCTGCGCGCGATGCTCGACTTCGCGCACCGACCAGCCGTGCTCGGCGGCGTCCGAAGCGAGCCTGCTGGCGAGTTCCGGCGACAGCGTCAGCAATGCGCGCGCATGGCCCATTTCCAGGCGCCGCGATTCCAGCAGCGCGCGGATCGCCGGCGGCAGCTCCAGCAGTCGCAGCAGATTGGAGACCGCAGCGCGCGAGCGGCCGACCGCTTCGGCGGCCTGCGCATGGGTCAGCGCGAATTCTTCGATCAGCCGATGCAGCGCCTGCGCTTCTTCCAGCGGATTGAGGTCTTCGCGCTGGATGTTTTCGATCAGCGCCATCGCCACCACGGTGCGGTCGTCGACTTCGCGCACCACCACCGGAATTTCCGACAGCCCGGCCTGTTGCGAGGCGCGCCAACGGCGTTCGCCGGCGATGATTTCGTAACGTTTGCCGCCCAGGTCGCGGACCACGATCGGCTGGATCACGCCTTGTGCGCGGATCGATTCGGCCAGCTCGGTCAGCTTGTCCGGATCCATGTTGCGGCGCGGCTGGTACTTGCCCGGCGACAGCGAGTCGACCGGCAGCGAATGCAGCTTGTCGGTCGGCGTGGCTTCCAGCACCGGCGCTTCGGCGGCGGCTTTCGGGCCCAGCAGGGCCTCCAGGCCGCGGCCCAGGCCGCGCTTCTTGCCGGGATTGGGTTTGGTCGCGGTCATGCCGCCTTCTCCGTAGCGTTCTTGTTGCGCTCGTGCTGGCGACGCAGCACTTCTCCTGCCAGGCCCAGGTAGGCGATCGAGCCGCGCGAGGCCTTGTCGTAACCGACGATGCTCTGGCCATGGCTCGGCGCCTCGGCCAGACGCACGTTGCGCGGCACGATGGTGCGGAACACCTTGTCGCCGAAATGGTTGGTGAGTTCGGCCGATACCGCATTGGCCAGGTTGTTGCGCACGTCGAACATGGTGCGCAGCACGCCTTCGATTTCCAGACCGGGGTTGAGCTTGGCCTTGAGCGCGTCGATGGTCTGCAGCAGCGCGGTCAGGCCTTCCAGCGCGTAGTACTCGCATTGCATCGGCACCAATACCGAATCGGCCGCGGTCAGCGCGTTCAAGGTAAGCAGCGACAACGCCGGCGGGCAGTCGACGATGATGAAGTCGTAACGCTCGCGCAACGGATCGAGCGCGCGCTTGAGGCGTTGCTCGCGGCCTTCCTCGTCCATCAGTTCGATTTCGGCCGCGGTCAGGTCGGTATTGCCGGGCAGCAGGTCGAAGCCTTCGGCGGTTTTCACGATCGCCGCGTCGGCGTGCATCTCTTCGAGCAGCACATCGCAGCTCGACGCCGACAGCTCGCGCTTGTCGATGCCGCTGCCCATCGTGGCGTTGCCTTGCGCGTCGAGGTCGACCAGCAGCACGCGCTTGGGCGTGCGCGCCAGCGCAGCGGCCAGGTTGACGGCGGTGGTGGTCTTGCCGACGCCGCCTTTCTGGTTGGCGATGGCGATGATGCGGGCCATGGGGTCCGTTTGCCTCGATACGTTGCGGGAGCCGGGCGAGCGCGCCCGGACAGGGGATTATGCCGCGCCAGGTGCCTATTGGCTTGCGCCGATGTCCCAACGCGCCGCCGCGCGCTGTAGAAGGTCGATTACGACAGCTTTACCGAGTCGCGGCCGGAAACCGTCACCGTGCCCAACAGCTCGCGGCTAAAGCCGCTCCCACAAAAACCGCTGAAGCCCGGCCTACAGCCCGCCCGATTCCCGTCCCACCACCACCAAATGCCGCTCCGCGGCCAATCCAGGCACTTTGAGGACATGAACGGCCTCCAGCCGCCATCCCGCAGGCAAAGCCGCGATCTCATCGTCCGGCCTCACGCCCTTCATCGCCAGCAGCCGCCCGCCGGGCGCCAGCAGATGCCCGCCGACGGCGAGAATCTCCGGTAGCGTGGCCAAGGCCCGCGCCGTGATCGCGGCGTAGGCGCCGGGTTCGTCCAGCGCTTCGGCGCGCGATTCGGCCACGCGCGCATTGCCCAGGCCGAGTGCGCGCACGGCTTCGCGCAGGAAACGCGCTTTCTTGCCGTTGGATTCCACCAGCGTCACCTGCAGCGACGGCAGGGCGATGGCCAGCGGGATGCCGGGCAAGCCCGGGCCGGTGCCCAGATCCGCTAGCATGGCGACATCGAGCACATACGGCAGCATCGCCAGCGAATCGAGCAGATGCTTGGCGATCATGTCGTGCGGGTCGCGGATCGCGGTGAGGTTGTAGGTGCGGTTCCAGCGGTCGAGCAGCGACAGGTAGGCCATCAGCGGATCGCCCAGCGCCGCATCCAGCGAGAGGGCGGAGAGGCCTGCGTCGAGTTCGGCGCGCAAAGAGTCTTGGTTCATGAGTGACAGTATCGCCCACCAGCGGAAGGTCTTTGTGGGAGCGGCTTTTGTGGGAGCGGCTTCAGCCGCGAGCTTTTTTGCTCAGACTTGTGAACCGTGGCCCAAAGAGCTCGCGGCTGAAGCCGCTCCCACAAAGCTCCACAAAGCCGCTCTCACAAAATCACGGCGGCGAACGCCACGCGATCGCAGCGAGATAACCCGGCGCCGGCGCCATCTCATGCAGATGCCAATCCTGTGGTTGGCCCAATGCCGCATCGCATACGGTCAACGACAGACCCCGGCCCGATTCGGCGAACGTCAAGCGATGCAGGCCGAACGCCAGGCCATATCCATCGGCCTTCAGTACGGCTTCTTTGGCGCACCACAGGCGCAGGAAGGCATCCTCGCGCGCGGCCTGGGCCAGCGTCGACAGCCATTGCGTTTCCGGGGGCGCGAAATAGCGCTCGGCCAATTCCAGCGCGCGCGGCCGCGGACGGCGCCATTCCATGTCCACGCCCACCTCGACGTCTTCGCCGAGCGCGATCAGCAGGCCCTCGCCGCTGTGGCTCCAGCTGGCGTCGTGGCGTCCGCCCGGCGGCTTGATCCGCGGCCGGCCCCGCGCCTCGCGTTCCAACGGCAGCGTGTCCTGGGCCAGGTCCAGGCGCCGTTCCAGCCAACGTCGTGCCGGGATTTCGGCCGGTTGCGTGCGTGGATGGGGCTGCCAAGCCCAACGGATCGGGCCGAAGGCATGGCCGGCGTCGTTCGCGGACATGATGATGAACGGCGTTTTGGCGCGAATTGGGATGGTCAGCGTAAGCTAAAAGACAGGGGGCGGCTCAGGCCGCGCAAGGAGCCAGGCATGTCCGCAGTGGTCGAGCACCGGGATTCCGGCGCTACGCAACAAGTTCTCGCCAGCGGCGACGGCGCGCGCGCGTTGTTGTTCGATGGCGACGGCGCGATCGCGCTGGCCGATTATTTCGCGCAGGTGCGAGGCCTGGCGGCGATGCTGCCGGCCGCCGGCCATGTCATCAACCTGTGCGAGGACCGCTACAAATTCCTGGTCGCGTTCGGCGCGGCCGCGCTGCGCGGCCAGGTGACGCTTTTGCCATCGTCGCGCGCGCCGGCGGTGATCGACGAAGTGCGCGCGCGATATCCGGACAGCTATTGCCTGGGCGAGCAGGTCTTCGCCGATGCGCCGCCGCATTACTGGCGCCTGCCCGAGCAGATGCCGCGGCAGGAAGGCCCGCCGCCGATGATCGACAGCGATGCGCTGATCGCGATCGGATTCACCTCCGGCAGCACCGGTTCGCCCAAACCCAATCTCAAGACGTGGGGCAGCTTGCACACCAGCACGGCGCAGAATCTGGCCGCATTGCGCGACCTGTGGCCGGCGGGCGCGGTGCCGCGTTTCGTCGCCACCGTGCCGCCGCAGCATATGTACGGCATGGAAATGTCGGTGCTGATGCCGTTGCTGGGCGAGGCGGCGGTGCATGCGGAGCGTCCTTTCTTCCCCGGCGATGTCGTACGCGCGCTGCAGCAAGCCGCCGCGCCGCGCGTGCTGGTGACCACGCCGGTGCATCTGCGCGCGCTGGTCGAATCCGGCGTCGAACTGCCGCCGCTGGCGGGCATCGTGTCGGCCACCGCACCGTTGCCGCAGGCTCTGGCCGCGGCGGCCGAGCAGCGTTTCGGCTGCGAAGTGCGCGAAGTTTTCGGCTCCACCGAAACCTGCGTGATCGCGCGTCGCCGCACCGCGCGCGAAGACGCTTGGCAATTGCTGCCCGGCGTGCGCCTGGCGCCGCAGCCCGACGGCACGCTGGTGCACGCCGTGCATCTGGACGCGCCGGTGGTATTGGCCGACCTGGTCGAACTGGAAGGCGAACACGGCTTCCATCTGCGCGGCCGCAATGCCGATCTTCTGGAGATCGCCGGCAAGCGCGCTTCGCTCGGCGATTTGAACCGCAAGCTGCTGTCGATCGCGGGCGTGGAAGACGGCGTCGTATTCCAGCTCGACGAAACCGACGCCGCCGGCGTGCGCCGCATCGCGGCGTTGGCGGTGGCGCCCTCGATCAGCGAATCGGACATCCTGGCCCATCTGCAACGCGGCGTGGATGCGGTATTCCTGCCGCGCCCCTTGCTGCGCGTGGCCGCCTTGCCGCGCAACGAAACCGGCAAACTGCCGCGCGACACTCTGCTGGCGCTGTTGCGCAGCCGCGTGCAATAAGCGTCTGTTTCGGCTAAGAAAGGTTCGGCCGGAACGCCCCGCTCCGGTCCGACGCCAGCGCTGACGTCCCCGTCACATACGGCTCGCCAGACTGGCGTTCGCCCCCACGCAGGGGAGCGCTACCACCCTTCACCTGTCAAGGAGTCTGGAGCATGGGCATCATCATCTGGTTGATCGTGGGCGGTGTCGTCGGCTGGCTCGCCAGCATGATCATGAAGACAGACGCGCAGCAGGGCATTCTGCTCAACGTCGTGGTCGGGATCGTCGGCGCCTTCATCGGCGGTTGGCTGATCGGCCCGTTGGTCGGTGCCGGTTCGATCAACGACGGGTTCTCGATCATGAGTTTCGTGGTGTCGCTGGTCGGCGCCATCATCCTGCTGGCCATCGTCAACCTGTTCCGCCGCGGGCGCGTGCGCTGAACCGCGATCGCTCATCGAGATAGCGAAGGCCCGGCATCGCCGGGCCTTCTGCTTTTGGGCTGTCGTTCTGTAGAGTCGAGCTTGCTCGACTGCTTTTTCGACAATCAAAAGCAGTCGAGCAAGCTCGACTCTACAAAGAGCTACGCCAGCTGCACCCACACCGGCGCATGGTCGCTCGGCCTTTCCCAGGTGCGCGGTTCGCGGTCGATGCCGGCCGCCGCTGCGGTGCCGCGCAGCGCATCCGATACCAGGGTCAGGTCGATGCGCAGCCCCATGTTGCGGCGGAAGGCGGCCTGGCGGTAATCCCACCAGCTGAACTGCCCAGCGTCGTCGTGGTGCAGGCGGTAGGCGTCGTGCAAGCCCAAATCGGTAAGCCGTTTCAGCGCCTGGCGCTCGGCGCTTGAAGTGAGGATGTGGCCGTCGTTCCAGACCGCCGGGTCGTGCACGTCGCGGTCGTCGGGCGCGATGTTGAAATCGCCCAGCACCACCATGCGCGGGTTGGCGCGCGATTCTTCGGCGAGCCAGCCGTGCACCGCGTCGAGCCAGCGCAGTTTGTATTCGTATTTTTCGGTGCCGACGTCCTGGCCGTTGACCACGTACAGATTGACCACGCGCACGCCGTCGACGGTCGCCGCGATCGCGCGCCGTTGCGCGTCGTCGAATCCGGGAATGCCGATGCAGACGTCTTCGATGGCGTGCTCGCGCGCCAGGATGGCGACGCCGTTGTAGGTCTTCTGCCCGGCGAACACGCTGCGGTAGCCCAGGCCGGCGAGCACCGCGTCCGGGAATTTGTTGTCTTCCAGTTTGGTTTCCTGGATACCCACGACGTCCGGCGCGGCATCGCGCAGCCATTGCTCCAGGTGCGGCAGGCGCACGTTCAGCGAATTGACGTTCCAACTAGCGATCTTCATGCCGACCTCGTATCGAAATTGCTTTGTAGAGTCGAGCTTGCTCGACTGCTTTTCCCGAAAGCAAGAGCAGTCGAGCAAGCTCGACTCTACAAAAAAGCGGAGACATCGGCCGCTGCGCCTAGCGCACCAACAGGCGGATGAAGCGTTCGACCTTGGAATACGGCGGTTTCAGCAGGTCGCTGCCGGCCCAGCGCGATTGCCACACGATCGGCAGCAGCTTGCTGAAGGCGTCGAACCCGGCCTTGCCGTGGTAAGCGCCCATGCCGCTGGCGCCGACGCCGCCGAACGGCAGCGCGTTGATCGCGAAATGGATCAGGCTGTCGTTGACGGTGACGCCGCCGGCCAACGTATTGCGCAGGATCAGCTCGACGCTGTTGCGGTCGTTGCTGAAGGGATACAGCGCCAGCGGCCGGTCGTGCGCATTGACGTAAGCGATGGCCTCGTCCAATGCGCGATAGGTCTTGATCGGCAGGATCGGGCCGAAGATCTCGTCCTGCATCACCGTGGCGTCGTCGCCGGGCTCGATCACCAGCGTCGGCGGCAGCGAGCGCTCGCCCGCGCTCGCGGACGACAGTTCGAGGACTTGCAGGCCCTTGGCGCGCGCATCGTCGAGGTAGCCGCTCAGGCGCCGGAACTGGCCGTCGTTGATGATCCGCGTGTAATCGCCCGCATCGCCGCCGGCGTAGCGCGCGCGGATCTGTCCGCGCAACGCTTCGACGAAGGCGTCGCGACGCGGCGCGTCGATGAAGACGTAATCGGGGGCGATGCAGGTCTGTCCGCCGTTGAACCATTTGCCGGTGGCCAGCCGCGCCGCGGCCAGTTCGATCGGGAAATCCGGGCAGACGATCGCCGGCGACTTGCCGCCCAGTTCCAGTGTGACCGGCGTGAGGTTCTGCGCGGCGGCCATCATCACTTTGCGGCCGACCGCGGTGGAGCCGGTGAACACCAGATGGTCGAACGGCAACGCGGCGAATTCCGCGGCGATGTCGGCGCCGCCGAACGCGACCGCGACGCGGTCGTCGGGAAACACGTCGGCCAGCAGATCGCGCAGGAAACGCGCCGAGCGCGGCGTGTGTTCGGACGGTTTCAGATAGACGTGGTTGCCGGCGGCGATCGCGGTGGCCAGCGGGATCAGCGCCAGGTTCACCGGATAGTTCCAAGGCGCGATCACGCCGACCACGCCGAGCGGTTCGGCACGCACCTCGGCCCGCGCCGGCCAGAATTTCCAGCCCACGCCGACGCGCTGCGGCTTCATCCAGCGCCGCAGTTTGCCGAGCAGATGGTCGATCTCGCCCAGCACGGTCATGCCGTCGGAGATCAGCGTCTCGTGCGTCGAGCGGTGGCCGAAATCGGCGGAGATGGTCCGCGCCATCTCGTCCAGGCGCGATTTCACCGCCTGGCGCAGGCGTTCCAGATCGCCGCGGCGCTGGGCGTAGTCGGGCTTGTCGGCCTGCCAGGCGGTGCGCAGGCGGGCCAGCGTCGGGCGCAGTTCGGCGGCGGGCGTATCGGCGGCGGAGTCCATGCGGGGCAGTGTAAGGCCAGTGGGCGGCTTACAATCATGCAATGAACCTGCGTCCCTATCTAGGCAAACTTCCCGAGCTCGGCCAGCGCGTCTACATCGATCCGGCCGCGACCGTGATCGGCGATACGGTGCTCGGCGACGACGTGTCGATCTGGCCCGGCACCGTGGTGCGCGGCGACGTCAATTTCATCCGCATCGGCGCGCGCACCAATATCCAGGACGGCACCGTGGTGCATGTGAGCCACGACGGCCCGCACGCCAAGCTCGGCGGCTTCGCCACCGTGATCGGCGAAGACGTCACCATCGGCCACAAGGCCATCATCCATGCGTGCCGGATCGAGGATGCGGCGTTGATCGGCATGGGCGCGATCGTGCTCGACGGCGCGGTGGTGAAGAAGCACGGCTTCGTCGGCGCAGGCGCGTTGATCGCGCCGGGCAAGACGGTGGGCGAAGGCGAGATGTGGCTGGGCAATCCGGGCCGGTTCGCGCGACGGCTTACCGATGCCGAGATCGAAGCGCTTTATTACAGCGCGCAGCACTATGTGCGGATGAAGGACCAATACCTGGCGGAGCCATTCGCGTAACCGTTCGATGGGTGCGCCTTCAACGCCCATTCTTTATGTTGTCATCCCGAGCGAAGCGAGGGATCTGCTTCGTCGGCAAGCAGATCCCTCGCTTCGCTCGGGATGACACTTTGGAAGAGGGCGCTATGCGAGCGGTTGCGTGGCGATTTCCAACGCATCGAGAACAGCGAACGCCGCGGCGCGATCTTCGCCGCACATCGAAATTTGCGGCCGCAGCGAGGTGCAGAATTTCGGCCGTTCCGGCCGACCGAACAATCGGCAGCGATAATCGTCGTCCAGTTGCACGCACGGAATCCCCGCCGGCTTGCCGAACGGCATGCCCGGTATCGGCGAAGTGATCGACGGCGCGATGCAGCACGCACCGCAGCCATCGCGGCAGTCCATCGCAGCGCTCAGTCCGCAGTGACTAGTGCGGCGCGATGTTCGCGCAGCTCGGCGAACACCGGATCGGTATCTGGACGCGCGCCATGCCATAGCGCGAAGCTTTCCGCCGCCTGTTCCACCAGCATGCCCAGCCCGTCGATGGCATCGCGCGCGCCGGCCGCGCGCGCCCAGGCCAGGAACGGGATCGCCACTTCGCCGTAGCTCAAATCGATCGCGGCCGTGCGCGGGCCGACCAGCGACATCGGCAACACCGGCATAGCGCCTTCGCGCGCAGCCGACGTGGCGTTGACGACCAGATCGAATTCGCCCAGCGCCTTCAGATCGTCGAGGTAACGGGGGTGCACGCGTCCGGGCTGGGCCAGCGCATCGGCCAGCGCATCGGTGCGTTCGGAGGTGCGGTTGACGATGAACAGGTCGCCGATGCCGGCATCGAGCAGCGCCGGCGCCACGCCGCGCGCGGCGCCGCCGGCGCCGATCAGCAAGGTGCGCCGCGAACGCAGGTCCAGCGCGTGGCGGCCGGTGAGATCGCGCACCAAGCCGACGCCGTCGGTATTGTCGCCATGCCAGCCGGTGGCGCCGCGGGTGATCGTATTGGCTGCGCCGGCGCGGCGCGCGCGTTCGCTGAGCGTGTCGCACGCGGCCGCGGCGCGCTGCTTGTGCGGCAGGGTGATATTGGCGCCGACGCCGCCGGACGCGGCGAACGCGCCCAGCGCCATGTCGAATTCCTCCGCCGTGGTATCGATAGCCGAGTAATCCAACGCGACCGACATTTGCCGGCCGAACGCGGTATGGATGCGCGGCGACAGCGAGTGCGCGACGGGATGGCCCAGGACGGCGTAGCGGGGTATCGACATGTGAAGACTCGCTCTAGACTTGTAACGAACGGTTGGAACGCGAGGGTTTATTGATGAAACGCTTACCGCTCGCCGCAGTGGCCATCTTACTCTCGGCAACGGCCAGCGCCGGTTTCGCCGAGTTCGGCATCGAAGGCATGGGCGTAGTGTCGACCCAGGACAGTGAAGTCCGCGCCAGCATCAGCCCGGACGGTCAGCGCATCGTCTGGGGCAGTACCAATCGTAAGGGCGGCGCCGGCGGTTGGGACCTGTGGCAGGCCCGCCTGCGCGATGGCCGCTGGTCCGATCCGCAGCCGTTGTCGGTCAACTCGCGCAGCAACGATTTCGATCCGCTGTTCAGCGCCGACGGCGAATGGCTCTACTTCTTCTCCAACCGCGACGGCGGTTTCGGCGGCGACGATCTGTATCGCGCCGCGGCGAATGAAGACGGCAGCTTCGGCGAGGTCGAGAACCTGGGCCGCGGCGTCAACGGCAAAGGCGACGAATGGGCGCCCACGCCCAGCCGCGACGGCCGCCGGCTGCTGTTCGCCAGCGATGGTTTCGGCGGCGCCGGCCGGCACGACCTGCTGGTTGCGCATTGGGACGGCAAGGCCTTCGTCGATCCGCAACCGGTGCCCGGCGTGAACACCGCGGCGGACGAATTCGATGCGGCCTGGATCAGCGACGGCAAGACGATCGTTTACGCGCAATCGATCGATGTGGAAAAGCAGCCGATCCGCTTGCGGGTGGCGCATTGCGACGGCAAGGCGTATGCCGCCTCCGCGCCGTGGGCCCTGTCGTTCAATACCGCGGACGGCTACACGCTCGGCCCGGTGCTCGATGCCAACAAACCCGGCGAAATGCTGGTGAGCGGATCGGCCAAGGCGCCGAAAGCCGGCGGCATGGATATTTACCGCGTGCGCGCGCCGATCGCCACCGGCAAAAACGGCTGCACGTAGGGTGGGCCTTGGCCCACCGTTGCGACACTGCGAGTCGCTCCGTGTCCTTGAGCAGCCTCGACGGCTTTTCGCGGCGATCCGGTATATGGCGATGGTGGGCCGAGGCCCACCCTACAGGGGTTTGGTGTAAGCGTGCTGCGTCTTGGTCCGGGTATAGCCGATGCTTTCGTAGAACGGATGCGATTCCTGCCGCAAAATGTTCGAACGCAGGAAGATGTGCGGCGTCCCCTTATCGACGGCCCACTGTTCCGCGGCCAGCACCAGGGCTTTGCCCACGCCGCCGCGGCGCGCATCCGCATCCACCACCAGCGCCACGATCTCCACGCGCTCGCCCAGCTCCAACGAAATGCGTTGCTCGGTCGCCACGAAGCCGCTGAGCCGATCGCTTTCGCCGATCGCGACGAGCACCGCATGCCGTGGCGATTCGAGCAGTTTTTGCAGGCGTGCGGCGAAGGTTTCCAGCGATGCGGGGTAGCCCAATTGCGCCGACAAGCGCGCGATTTCCGCCGTATCCTCCGGCGTCGCATCGCGAATGGCGGGCATGGCGGAGGACATGGCTTCTTGCCGCGCGCTACCTGTCTTCTTTCAACCAACGCGCCGCATCCAGCGCGAAATACGTCAGCACGCCGTCGGCGCCGGCGCGTTTGAACGCGGTCAGCGCTTCGAGCGTGCAGCCGCGTTCGTCCAGCCAGCCGTTGGCGTAAGCGGCTTTCAACATCGCGTATTCGCCGCTGACCTGATAGGCGAAGGTCGGCACGCCGAATTCGTCTTTCACCCGGCGCACGATATCCAGATAGGGCATGCCCGGCTTCACCATCACCATGTCGGCGCCTTCGTCCAGGTCGAGCGCGACTTCGCGCAGCGCCTCGTCCGAATTGGCCGGATCCATCTGGTACGTATATTTGTTGCCCTTGGCGAGCGCGCCGGCGCTGCCGACCGCGTCGCGGAACGGACCGTAGAAACCGCTCGCGTATTTCGCCGCATAGGCGAGGATGCGGGTGTTGACGTGGCCTTCTTCTTCCAGCGCGATGCGGATCGCGCCGATGCGGCCGTCCATCATGTCGCTGGGCGCGACGATGTCGGCGCCGGCGGCGGCGTGCGACAGCGCCTGCTTGACCAGCGCTTCGACGGTGCCATCGTTGACCACGTAGCCGCCGTCGTCGACCAGGCCGTCCTGGCCGTGCGAGGTGTACGGATCCAGGGCGACGTCGGTGATCACGCCCAAATCCGGGAAGCGCTGCTTGAGCGCGCGCACCGCGCGCTGCACCAGGCCGTCGTCGGCCCAGGCCGCGGCGGCGTCCAGCGATTTGGCGTCCGGCGCGGTCACCGGAAACAGCGCCAGCGCGGGCACGCGCAGCTCGCTGGCCTGTTCGGCCACGCGCAGCAGTTCGTCGACGCTGACGCGCGCCACGCCGGGCATGGATGCCACGGCCTCGCGCCCGGACAGCTCGTGCACGAACACCGGGTAGATCAAATCGTCGGCCGTCAGCACATGTTCGCGCATCAGGCGGCGGGAGAAATCGTCGCGGCGCATCCGCCGCATGCGGGAATAGGGGTAGCTCATGGCGGCATGATACGCCTGTCGCCGCCGGCCCTAAAAAACCGGCGCCACAAGGGCGCCGGTCGCTTGCCGCCAATCGCGCGGTAAGGAATTACGGAGCGGTCTGGGCGACGCAAGCGCGCACGGCGACGTGCTGGTTGCGGTCGATCAGGCCGAGTTGCTTCATCTCGTTGTTATGGTCGGTCATGCAGCGCATGTACTTGGCGCGGCCGCCGTTGGCGTAGGTGCGGCACAGGTCGTCGAACGCCTGGATGTTGGCGCCGATGATGATGCCGACATCGTTGACCACGTCCACGCCGGTATCGCAGGTTCCGCCGATCTTGGCGTTGCCGGGATTGAGCGTCCAGCCCGTGTCCTTGAGCAGATTCGGCGTGATGTCGATGTTGTAGGTCGACAGCAGCGTCGCATTGATCGAGGGCTCCATCAGCGTATTGGGCGACGTCGCGGTGTCGTAATGCGAACCGGACGAACCGCCCTGCACCGGGTTGGGCATGAACAGACGCGGACGGCCCAGATCGTCGGCGCCCTGCAGCTTGGTCGGATCGACGGTGAAAGTGACCTGCACGCCCGGCAACGCCGCCTTGAACGCGTTGCCGTCGGGCAGCGTGATCCGGATCGACGGGATCGTGATGGTCGGATCGGCGCCGCCCAATCCCGGCGGCGGCGTGCCCGCGACGTTGTCGGCGATGATCGCGCCGATAGCGCCCGCGTTCTGCGCATTCTTCACCTTGACGATGAAGCCGCAGGTGCCGCGATCCATCAACGCGATCTTGCCGGCGACCGCCGCCGCGTTGCTGATCGGGCTGCAGCCGTCGGTGGTCGACGGACCGGCGGCGTCGGCGGCGTCGGTGGCGACGATGACCGTGCCGGTGAAGTTGGCCGGAGACACCGGCGCGCCGAACCCGGCCGTGCCGTATTCGTACTCGCCGACCAGTCCGGCCGGCGCGGTCGCGCGGAACGCGGTGCGATCGTCCAGGATCAAGCCTGCGCCTGCGACGGCGCTGGCGCCGGTGAACACCACCTTGCCGTAGTTGAGCGCGGAAGCGATGCGCTCGGCGACGGTCATCTGGGTCCAGAACTTGGCGGCCGTGTTGTCGTAGGTGAAGACCGAATAGATGTCCTGCTGGCCTTGGAGGAACGTGCCGTTGCCCTCGTTCTCGAAGTTCTGGAAGCCGAGCCCGTGGCCGAACTCGTGCATCGCCACGTCGAGGAAATTGACCTGTCCGGCCGGAGTCTGGCCGTCGAGGCCGTAATAGAAATCGAAGTCGGAGCTGTACTGCGAACCGATGTCGGTGAAACCCGGATTCAAGTCGACGCCGGCGATCGCATCGGCCAGCGCCGAGCTGTACCAGGTGTTAGGCACGATGCCGCCCGCGAAATCGTCGAACACGAAGCTCGCGCCGGCCGAGCCGAGCACGTTCGCGCCCAGCGGATTGAACTGCGCGCCGACGAAGATCGGCACGTCGCTCTGCAGCACCGAGCCCCAGAGCTTGGCGGCGAACTGCGCGACGATCAGGCGCTGCTGTCCGCGCGTGGTGCCCGGATTGCCGCCGACGGGGGCGACCGGCGTGGGATCGTTATAGCCTTCGCCCGGATCGTCGAAAACCACCGGAATGACTTCGGCGGCGTGCGCAGAGGCGGACAGTGCGAGCGCGATGGCGGTACTCAGCAGTAGGAGTGACTTTTTCATTTCACTTCCTCCGCGTTGACGACCGGTGCCGGCTCGTTGCCTTCGTATTCGCGCACTTGCACGTTGCCTTGCGCATCCTTCTGCGCCGCGAGGCTGCTCCAAAGATTGGTCGGAACCTGCATCGTCGCGCCGGTGCCGTTGGGCGTGTTCTTCAGCGTGGGCTTGGCTTCGGCTTCGGTGCGCGGCTGTTTCAGCGTGCGTTGCCGTGCGGCGACGGATTTGGCCATGCTGTTGCGTTCCTGCGCCGTCGGCGCGCGCAGCAGTTTTCCGGTCTTGGCATCTACTGCCGAGTGCTGCGGTGTTGCTGCGGTCGCTGCGAAACATACGCCAAGCAACAAGCCTGGCAATGCGCAGCCTGCGATGGAAGTCCTCATGTTTGTTTCCCCGGGGGTGGATGTGGAGGGTGCGCGCACCGCATTGCGCGATGGCGGCGACGTGACGCAAACAGGGGGTTGCGATGTTCGCCGGCCGAGTGTGCTCCCCGTTTCGCGTGAAAAACAAGGGATGTTCCGCGTTTTTCTCGGACCGGGAGCGGGCCGCGAGCAAGGGCGGGGCGGGCGCTGCGCGGGTGCGTTTCGCGCCTGCAACATCTTGCCGCGATGTTGCATCGCACCGAAGTTAGTTTTTCGTCAGGACGTGCCCGGCGGCACGCATTTTGCTACTTAGTGTACTGATCGCGGCCGGAACGGCGACGAAAAAAAACCGGCGCCGCGAGGGCGCCGGTCGTCATCGCAAAACGTATCGCTTCTGTTACGGAGTGACTTTCGAAGCGCAGGTACGCACTTTGGCCAGCTGCGTGTTGGTGATCAAGCCGGCGTTCTTCAGCTTGGTCGCCTGGTCGGTGACGCAACGCAGGTAGTTGGCGCGGCTGCCGCCGGCGTTGTTGAGGCAGACGCGCGCATAGGCTTGCATGCTGGCGCCGATCGCGAGGCCGCCTTCCTGCACCGCATCGATACCGGTATCGCAGGTACCGATCATGCCGTTGCCCGCGTTGAGCGTCCAACCTTCGTCGACCAACAGCGCCGGGGTCAGGTCGAGATTGGCATTGGCGGCCAAGCTGTCGTTGATCGCCGGTTCCATCAGCAGGTTCGGCATCGCACCGGTGTCGTAATGCGAGAACGACGAACCCACCACCACCGGATTGGGCGAGTACAGGCGCGGACGATCCAGCGCATCGGCACCGGCGAACTGGCCGGGCACGACACCGAGCGTCACGTTCGCCGCGCCGCCGGCCAGCGCCGTGCGCATCGCATTGGCATCGGCGAGGCGCAGGCTCAGGGTCGGCACGCTCGCTGCGACCGCAGGATCATCGGCCATGCCCGGTGCCGTGTTGGGCGATCCGGAGCTGGCGACGTTGCCGATGATCACCGCAGTAGCGCCTGCGTTCTGCGCATTCAAAGCCTTAGCTTCGAAGCCGCAGACGCCGCGGTTCACGAATGCGACCTTACCCGTCAGGCTGCCGGCTGGCAGCACTTCGCAGGCGTCGGCCGTATCCGGGCCTACGCTGTCGTTGGCGAGCGCTACCGGCGCAGTGAAGTTGGCCGTGGTGGCCGCTGCGCCGAAGGACGCCGTGCCGTAGACCTCGTAGTTCGCTACCAGCGCACCGGTGAACTGCATCGCTACCTTATCGTCCAGCACTAGCGGCGCTTGCGCGACCACGTTCGGGCCGAGGAAGGCGATATCGCCGCCGATCACGGCAGCCTTGCGGCCGTTGTTGTCCATCGCATACCAGCCGCGCTGGGTGACGTTGTCGTAGGCGAAACGCGAAAAGATGTCCTGGTAACCGGCGAGCGGCGCGCCGTTGGTGACGTCGCCGAAACCGGCGAAACCCAGGCCATGGGCGATTTCGTGCATTACCGTATCGAGGAAACTGGTCAGCCCGGCGGGCGTGTTGCCATCCAGGCCGTAGTACCAGCCCGAACCGGGCGAGCAGGGCGTGCCGTTGGGATTGGTCAGGCCGAACGAAGAATTGAAACGGCTACGGATATCGACGCGGCCCGCGTTGGGCGTGCCGGCATCCAGATCCTCGCCGATCAAGGCGTCGGACAACGCGCCGTGATAGATCGTGTCGGGCTGGCCGGGTTCGCTGAGGACGTAGAGCGGCACCGAACCGGCGGAACCCAGCACCGTGCCGGTAGCGTCGCAGCGCAACGGCTGGAAGCTGGCTTCGACGCGGATCTGCACCGGGCTCTCCAGCACTGCGCCCCACAGATCGGCCGCGTACTGGTAGGCGATGCGGCGCTGTTCGCCGACGGTAGTGCCGGGGTTGCCGCCGGCGGGCGCGATCGGCGTCGGGTCGTTGAGGCCCTGATTAGCCGGATCGGCATTGACTGGAACGATTTCGGCGGAATAGGCGCTGCCGACGAATGCGAGTGCGAGCGCCGTGGCGAGGAAGGTTTTCTTCATCACTTCATCTCCTCGCTGCGCGGCGCCTGGCCTTCGTGCACCACCCGCATGCGACCGTCGGGACCCGGTACCGCGACCAGGTTGACCATGCGGTCCTCGGGCAATTCCATTTCGATCACGCCGGCGCGCACGACGCGCTTTTTCGCCAACGCTTCGCGTTCTGTATTCGGAGCCACATGACGCTTGACCTTCGAGCTGGCGGCGCCGAGTACGAACGGCGTCAGCCGCACTTCCTTGCTGTTCTTGCTCGGCGTCTCGGCCGCATTGGCCGCAAAGCACACGCCGATGATCAAGCCGGGCAATAGCCGGCTTGCGATTGAACGCATCCTCATATCTGAACTCCCCCGAAGAAGTGTTGTGATGGTTTGGCCGGTGCATCGCGACGCGATTCCGGACCAAATGGCGAGCAACGCAAACTGGAGTGTGCTGCGCCTCGCGACCCGAGTGTGCAATGGGTCTTGCGTGAAAAACAAGGGACCCTCATTGCGCCTTCGGTCGCGCATGCATTCGTCGTCGACGATGCGATCGACGATTAAAGAAAGCGCGCGAAACGGACGAACATGCGATCGGGCGAGTAAGAAAAATCGGAAACTGATGCGTATCGATCGCGATGTTCGAAGCCGATCGCGACGCGCATGCGGTGCGCGGGGCGCGTGCACGAAGCGCATGAAAGTTGTCGGTAATCGGACGTAAGTCGTTGCTGCGTATAGCGCCGAGGGCGCGTCTTCACATGTTTTGCTGCGGCCGCACAAACTGTGACGGCATGCCGTCCGATAAACGATTCAGTTCAAATTGTTTTTGTGACCCCCATTCCAAAACGGGCCAATACCCCCTAAGGTAGGCGCACGACCGGTGCCTGGGGGGGCAGCGCTGTGCGGACTCCCTGACTGCGTTTTTTGCGCGCGGTGTCGGCCATCAACGACACGGGGGATCCGAATGAATCGCAATACCCACACCGCGCTCGCGCTAGCGATCGCGGCAGGCCTTTCTCTTGCAGCCACTGCACCCGCCAAGGCAGGCAACGTTTGCCTGCAGTTCGACGGCGGCGCCTTTCTCATCAACGACACCGCGAGCGGCACCGACGCCGTCGCATGCGGCGTACAGAACAACGCGAATGGCGATTACAGCAGCGCGCTCGGATACCTCAACACCGCCAACGGCGAAAACAGCAGCGCGGCAGGCAATTTCAATCTCGCCGACGCCGACGGCAGCAACGCCTTCGGCCGCACCAACACGGTCACCGGCTTGAACGGCAACGCGTTCGGCGGAGAAAACACCGTCGATGGCACCGACGCCACGGCGGTCGGCAACTACAACACCGTTACGGGACAGTCTTCGAGCGCGCTCGGCGTGGCGAACACCGTAAACGGCAATTTCAGCAGCGCGGTCGGCCTGGCCAACACGAGCAGCGGCTCGGTCAGCAACGCTTTCGGCACCGGCAATACGGTCACCGGCGATCTGTCGACCGCAATCGGCGCGGGCAACACCGCCAGCGGCGCCAATAGTTTTGCGATGGGCAGCAACAGCACGGCCAGCGGCACCAGCAGCATCGCGTTCGGCAATAACGCATCGGCCACCGCCAACGGCAGCTTCGCGCTGGGCAATGGTTCGATCGCCGATCGCGCCAATACGATCTCGGTGGGCCGCGCCGGCGGCGCACGACAGGTTACCAACGTGGCCGCCGGTACGCAGGGTACCGATGCGGTCAATCTGGATCAGCTCGATGCCGTGGCGGCGACCGCAGCCGGCACGAGCCGCTACTTCAAAGCCAATGGCGCGAACGACGGCAGCGACGACGCCATCGCCAGCGGTCTGGGCAGCATGGCCGCCGGCGTGAACAGCCAGGCGATCGGCGACAACAGCTTCGCCGGCGGCACCAACAGCAGCGCCAACGACGCCAACACGATCGCGCTGGGCAACGGCGCCATCGCCAACGGCGCCAGCGCGATCGCGATCGGCACCGGCGCCAGCACGCAGGGCCAGTACGGCGGCACCGCGATCGGCGGCGGCGACCTCGGCGATCCGACTCGTTCGAACATCGCCGGCCAATTCGGTTCCGCGGTCGGTTTCGCCGCACAGGCGCGCGGCGTCGGCGACACCGCGATCGGCAGCTACAGCAATACCGGCACCACCGCCGACCCGAACAGCGACGCGCAGGACGCCTATCGCACCGCGATCGGCTACCGCAGCACCGCCACCGGTTTGGTCGCTACGTCGGTCGGCGCGTTCAACAGCGCCACGGGCATCGCCAGCTTCGCCGCGGGTTACGAAGCGGATGCCACGGCGTTCGGCAGCGTCGCGGTCGGCGCGTTGAGCCAATCGACCGGCGACGGCAATGTCGCGGTCGGCGTGAACTCCGCCGCCACCGGCGCTGCCGCCACCGCGATCGGCAGCTTCAGCCAGGCCACCGGCGATGCGTCCGTCGCGCTAGGCAGCGGCGCCAATGCGCAGGGCGTGCTCGGCACGGCCGTCGGCGGCAACAGCCGCGCGCAGGGCGACGGTTCCGCCGCGCTCGGTTTCAATGCCAGCGCGCTCGGCGCGGGCAGCGTGGCCATCGGCCAGAACGCAACGGTCAGCACGCTGATTCCGAATGCGGTCGCACTGGGTGCAGGTTCGGTCGCCACGCGCGCCAACAGCGTGTCGATCGGCAGCTCGGGCAGCGAACGCCAGATCACCGATGTCGCGGCCGGTACGGCCGATACCGATGCGGTGAACCTGGCTCAGCTCAATGCGGTGTCCGCCGACGCCTCGCGTTACTTCAAGGCCAACGGCGCCAACGACGGTAGCGACGACGCCATCGCCAGCGGCACCGGCAGCATGGCCGCCGGCGTGGCCAGCCATGCGACCGGCGACGACAGCACCGCGGTGGGTGCGGGCAACGAAGCCACCAACATCGGCGCGACCGCAGTCGGTTTCGTCAACAACGCCAACGGCGACAGCAGCAGCGCGGTGGGTTACTTCAACCTGGCCGATGCCGACGGCAGCAACGCCTTCGGCCGCGGCAACACGGTCACCGGCGTCAATGCCAATGCGTTCGGCGGCGAGAACATCGTCGGCGGCGAAAACGCGATGGCGCTGGGCAACGGCAGCACCGCGGACGGCGCCGAATCGATCGTGGTCGGCAATCGTTCGGTCGCGTCGCTCGATTACGACATGGTGCTCGGCAACGATGCCAGCGCCACCGGCGGCTACAGCCTTGCGATCGGCGGTTACACCGAGGCCAGCGGTTTCGGCGCGACTGCGGTCGGCTTCAATGCGATCGCCAGCGGCGAAGGCTCGATGGCGATCGGCCTGCAAGCGCGTTCGGGCGGCCTGTACTCGCTGGCCGCGGGTTCGGGCGCCAACAGCGGCGGCGTTTCTTCCGCCGCGATCGGCGATTTCGCCAATGCGAGCGGCACGCAGTCGTTGGCGGTCGGCAACGAAGCCGATGCCTCCGGCACGCACGACACGGCGATCGGTTACCAGGCCGCGGCATCCGGCGGCGACAGCAATGCGATCGGCACCGGTGCGGTCGCTTCGTCCGCGAATGCAGTGGCGCTCGGCAGCGGCGCGCAAGCGACCGTCGCCGACAGCGTCGCGCTCGGCAGCGGCTCCATCGCCGATCGCGCCAACACGATCTCGGTCGGCAGCGTCGGCGGCGAACGCCAGATCACCAACGTGGCCGCCGGTACGCAGGGCACCGATGCGGTGAACCTGGACCAGCTCAACGCGGCATCCGCAAACGCGTCGCGCTACTTCAAGGCCAACGGCGCCAACGACGGCAGCGACGACGCCGTCGCCAGCGGCATCGGCAGCATGGCCGCCGGCGTGGCCAGCCATGCGACCGGCGACGACAGCACCGCGGTGGGTGCGGGCAACGAAGCCACCAACATCGGCGCGACCGCAGTCGGTTTCGTCAACAACGCCAACGGCGACAGCAGCAGCGCGGTGGGTTACTTCAACCTGGCCGATGCCGACGGCAGCAACGCCTTCGGCCGCAGCAATACGGTGACCGGCTTGAACGGCAATGCGTTCGGCGGCGAAAACATCGTCGATGGCGAAGACGCCACGGCGGTCGGCAACTACAACACTGCCACCGGCCTGGCCTCGACAGCGATCGGTACGGGCAACACCGCCAGCGGCGATTTCAGCGCCGCCGTCGGCCTCGGCAACCAGAGCACCGGTTTCGCCAGCAATGCGTTCGGCACCGGCAACAACGTCAGCGGCGATCTGTCCACCGCGATCGGCATCGGCAACACCGCCAGCGGCGCCAATAGTTTTGCGATGGGCAGCATGAGCACCGCCAGCGGCATCGAAAGCTTCGCGTTCGGCAACGGCGCCGTGGCCAGCGCCGATGGCAGCTTCGCGCTGGGCAACGGTTCGATCGCCGATCGCGTCAACACGATCTCGGTCGGTTCGGCCGGTTCGGAGCGGCAGATCACCAATGTCGCGGCCGGTACGCAGGGCACCGATGCGGTGAACTTGGACCAGCTGAACGCGGTGGCGGCGACGGCAACGGGAACGAGCCGTTACTTCAAGGCCAATGGCGCCAACGACGGCAGCGACGATTCGGTCGCCAGCGGGACGTCCAGCGTCGCAGCCGGCATCGGCAATACGGCCAGCAATACGAGCAGCGTGGCGATCGGCAGTTATAACGAAGCGGCTGGAGAGGCCAGCATGGCGATCGGCGGCGGCAACTTCGCGACCGCGAACTTCAGCGTCGCCATGGGCAGAGGCAACTCGGTCACGGGACTCTTCAGCAACGCGATCGGCGACGGCAACTCCGTTTCCGGCATGAGAGGCAATGCGGTCGGTACCGAGAACTTCATTACGGCAGCCGATGGGAATGCGTTCGGCGACAACAACAGCGTCGCTGCCGAACGCGGAAACGCTTTCGGGTCCACGAACCTCGTATACGAACCGGGATCGACCGCGGTAGGCACGGCGAACGTGCTCATCGCGGCCAATACCACCGCCGTCGGCACGAGCAACGTCGTCAACGGTGCCGACAGCATGGCGCTCGGCAACTGGACGCAGGTGTCCGGCATCAGCAGCGTCGCGCTGGGAGACCATTCGATCGCGGACCGCAACAACACCGTTTCGGTCGGCGCGGCGGGTGCGGAGCGGCAGATCGTCAGTTTGGCCGCGGGCGTCATGGACACCGATGCGGTCAATGTCGGCCAATTGCATCCGTTCGCAACCGCGTTCGGCGGCGGCGCCAGCTTCGCCGGCGGCGTGTTCACGGCCCCGACCTATACGATCCAGGGCGGCAGCTACAACAACGTCGGTTCGGCGCTCACCGCCATCGATGGATCGTTGACCGATCTGTACACGCAGGTCGCCAACATCCCGGCCGGTCCGCAAGGTCCGCAAGGCCCGACGGGTCCTACCGGTCCGACGGGTCCGACCGGACCCACCGGCCCGCAAGGCCCGACCGGGCCCACTGGCCCGGCTGCGGATCCGAACGCCGTGGTCTACGACAATGCGGGCCATGGACAGCTGACGCTCGGCGGCGGTGCCGCGGGAACGCGCGTATCCAACGTCTCGGATGCGACGGTCGGCACGGATGCCGTCAACCTGCGCCAGTCGCAGGCCGGCGATGCCACCACGCTGCAGTCGGCCAACACCTACACCAACCAGAAGTTCGCTTCGATGTCGCTGGATTTCAGCAACTTCCGCAGCGAGGTGGACGGGCGCTTCGACGAACAGGACAAGCGCATCAGCCAGGTCGGTTCGATGGGCGCGGCGATGGCCAACATGACCGCTTCGGCCGCCGGCGTGCGCGCGGCGAACCGCATCGCGGTCGGCGTGGGCAGCTACAAGGGCGAAAACGCGATGGCGCTCGGCTACCAGCGTGCGTTGTCCGACAAGGCGGTGATCACGATCGGCGGCGCGTTCAACGGCGACGACAGCTCGGTAGGCGCAGGCGCGGCCTTCGGCTGGTAATGGTTTCGCCGACGCGGGGATATCGTCGGCGAGAATGGGGGTCCGGCTCAGGCCGGACCCCTTTTTTCTAGGTCAGTGCGCGCTATTCAGAGCAGGCCGCCGAACATGCTCAGGCGCACCGCCGCTACCACGATCACGATGCCGTTGAGCACCAGCCCGGCCTTGGCGCGGCCGCGTTTCTCGCGCGCGGTGAGCGCGATGCCGATCGCCGCGATCAGCGCGCCGACGGCTGCGAACGGGATCAGCAGCCAGTTGGTGATGCCGATCACCGGGATCAGCGCCAACACCATCCACAGCATCGCCACGATGCCCCACAGCAGACTGATCAGACCCATTGCGATTCCTCCCGACCGGCGCGATCGCCGTACTTGCAGTATGAGGACAAGCCCGCGCGATTCAAGGCTATTGCTTTTGCTCCGCTACCTTTGCCCTTAAAGCCTTCATCCCCGCGAAGGCGAGAATCCAGCGACTGATGTGGCTTTGTAGAGCGGAGCTTGCTCCGCTGCCTTTTGCTTGTGGTTTCTCGCGATTTCCCAGCCGTTCCGGCCGGTGTTCCGTCCGCTAAAAACACGGCCGGGTTACTTTCTTTTGTACGGCCCAAAAAGAAAAGTAACCAAAGAAAAAAGGCCTTTGGAAGAGATGGCGGCGATGGGCAACCCCGTGTTCCTGGCCATCGCTCGACGGCCCTCGGGATTCCTCCGTCGCTTCGACATTTAGATCCGAAGCGATCGACAAGAACGCCTCCCTAGCGCCAATCCGCAAAAGCCACGTCACCCACTTGCTGCGAATCAAAATCTAATACCTGCGTAAGAAGGTCAGCCACGATGAATGCCGGGTCGCCTGCGGCCTTTCAGAGGCTTCGAATCTCTTAAGCTTCGGGCCCTTTCTTTGGTTACTTTCTTTGGGCCAACAAAGAAAGTGACCCGCGCGCAGCGCGGAAGCCCTTTTCCATGGCGCGAGTCGCTGCGCCGTTCACCGGCCACGTCGAGCCTGGGTCCCGGCATGCGCCGGATAACGGAATAAGGGCAAGAGCAGCGGGGCAAGCCCCGCTCTACAAAGAGCAGAGCGAAGTCGCTGGATGCTCGCCTTCGCGGGCATGACGGCTTTGAAGCAAGGGTAAAGGGTCCCAGTGTTCGCTGGGATGACGGCTTTAAGAGCAAGAGCAGCGGAGCAAGCTCCGCTCTACAGGGCGGGCGGGCTAGCCGTGGACGCCGTCGATCTCCACGCACAGCTCGCGGCGGCAGATCGCAGCGTGCAGCAGCACGCGCGGCACGCTGTCGCCGAAGCGCGCTTGCAAGGCGCTGGCGACGGTGGGCAGATCGTGCGCATCGCGCACGTAAACCTTGAGGCGAGTGCCGGCGCCGAAGCGGGCGGGCAGAGCGGGCTGGCGCTGCCGCGCGGCGGCCAGCAAGCTGTCGAAATTGGCGAAGGTCTCGTCGAGCTGGGCCAGCAGTTCGCCCTCGTGCTGCGATGCGTGGCCCACCACGCTGGCGGTGCCCGACAGCAGCAACGGCGTACCGCTGTAGGTCGGCGGCAGCATCGCCCTCGCGAAGCTCGGCGCCTGCGGGCCGTGTTGGCGCGGATAGCGGTAAGCGCTGACCTGGCGCGGATTCTCCACCGGCGTGCCCGGCGTGCGCGCGGCCAGCCAGTAGATCTGCAGCACGCGATCGTCGTCGCAGCGGCCGATCGCGGTCGCCGCCGGCAGCGTGGCGGGGTCGAAATCGCCCAGCCCGCGCGCGCGGCCCACGCAGAACTGGCGGTAGCGCTCGGCATCGCCGTCGCCGAGCGTGATCGCATCCAGATAGTTCCAGATCCGCAACAGATGCGGATAGCCGCTGTCGCGGATGAAGGCGGTCAGGCGTTCGTAAGCGTGCGCGGCGGCGGGGACGATGCCGGCTTTGCCTTCGATCTCATAAGCGCTTTCGTCGACTTCGATCACGCCGAACTGCAGTCGGCCGTCGCAGGCCCACGCGATCTCGCCATCGCGGCCGCGCGTCACCGGCTGTTGCGTACGCCAGACTTCGAAAGGCGCCGCACCGTTGTAGGGCTGCAGCGGCACGCGCAGGTAGCGCGGATCGTTGTTGTGCGGCGCGTCGCGGCCGAAACCCAGCACCGCCAGCGTATCGGGATGGGCAAGCAGGGCGTCGGGGGATGCGGCGTCGACGTAATCCACGTCCAGCCGCGGCGCATGCAGATGGTCGGGTTGTGCGCTCATGGATTCCCGCGCTGCAGCGTATCGCCGCTGACTTCGACGCCGATCTGGCGGCGTCGCCGCAACCAGCCGCGCAATGCCGTCGGCCCCATGCGCAGCGCGGTCAGCGCGTAGATCGCGCGGAACACGCGCAGGCGCCGCAGCACCGCGCGGTTGTCGAACACGTCTCCGGCCAGCATCGAGATCACGGCCTGTTCCACCTGCCAGTAGTTGCGCGGCTCGTTGAACAAGCGTTGCATCACCGGCGTGGTGAAGCGGTAAATGAACCAGGTGAAGTGCTTCAGGCCGCGCCGCAGGCGCTTCTCCATGGCATTGTGCAGCGCCGGTTCGCGGCTCGGGTCGCGCAATGCGCCGTCGACCACTTCGGCCGCCTGCTCTGCGCTGTTCATGCCCAGGTAGACGCCCGAGGAGAACACCGGATCCACGAAGGCGTAGGCGTCGCCGACCATCACCCAGCCCGGCCCGGCCATGCGCGAGCAGGTGTACGAGTAGTTGCCGGTCACGTGCACCGGCGCCACGCGTCGCGCGCCTTGCATCCGCGCCCACACCTGCGGCTCGGATTCGAGCGTTTTCATCAGGAAGCTTTCGGTCTCGCCGCGGCGCTGCTTGAGATATTCGGGGAAGCACACCGCACCCACGCTCATCACGTCGTTCTGCAGCGGGATCAGCCACATCCAGCCGTGCGCGAACCGCTGCACGGTGATGTTGCCGGCGTCTTCGCCCGGGCGCCGTTCGACGCCGCTGAAATGGCTGAAGATCGCCGCGGACTGGTGCTTTGCGCTCTTCTGCTTGAGCTTGAACTTGTTGCCGAAGAACGTATCGCGGCCGCTGGCGTCTACGATGTATCGCGCCCGGATGGCGAATTCTTCGCCATCGGCATGGCGCGCATGCGCCAGCGAAGGGCGGCCGTCGGCGCCGAAATCGACCCGCAGCACCTCGGTCTGTTCGCGCGAATCGACGCCGTTGGCGCGGGCATGCTCGAACAGCATCTGGTCGAACTGCTCGCGCTTGACCTGATACGCGTAGGGGAATTTCGGATCGAGCGCGCGCTCGAAGCGGAAGGTGTTGTAGTTGGTGTCGTCGATCGGGAATTCGGCGCCGGGCTTGAAGATGCCCATGTCGCGGACCCGGTCCAGCACGCCCAGGCGCTCGAGGATGGGCAGGTTCATCGGCAGCAGCGATTCGCCGATGTGAAAGCGCGGATGCTGGGCCTTTTCAAGCTGAACGACCCGCCAGCCCTTGCGCGCCAGCAGCGTGGCCGCGGTGGAGCCGGCCGGACCGCCGCCGATCACCAGTACGTCCGTGTCCTCAGGGATGGGGGTCATTCGCGGTAACTGCCGGGCCATGCGATCATTTCGCCAGGCGCGAATGATACCGCGGCCTTCCACGGCCGCCATCGGGCGCACTTCACACGGAACCGAACATGTCCACGCAAAGCCCCGCCGAACAAGAACTCGCCGAACTGCTGATCGAAAGCCTGAACCTGGAAGGCGTCGCGCCTGCCGACATCGATCCGGAAGCGCCGCTGTTCGGCGCCGGGCTGGGCCTGGACTCGATCGACGCGCTGGAACTGGCGCTGGCCATCAGCAAACGCTACGGCTTCCAGCTGAAGTCCGACAATGAAGAAAACCGCCGCGCGTTCGCGTCGCTGCGCGCATTGTCGGCGCATATCCAACAGCACCAGCCGGCCTGAACCGGTTTCCGGCGGCTCGACGGCGTCTTTCGGCAGCATCGGCTTGATCCTGATCCTCGAAGTCCTGCTGGCGCTGGCCTACTCGGTGATCGCGCACGTGGCCAGCGCGCGCCACGACGGGCCGTTGGCGGTGGCGGCGATGGCGGTGCTGGTATTGATGGTGCTGGTCGCGCCGTTGGCGCATCGACGGCTTTGGGCCTGGATGGCCCTGGCCGCCAGCCTGGCCGGCTTGGTCTGGCTGGCGCGCTCGCCCTATACGCAGGTGCCGCTGCTGCTGGCGCCGACCGCGTTCATCGTGTTGGTCGCTTTCGTGTTCGGCCGCAGCCTGGCGGCCGGGCGCACGCCCTTGATCAGCAAGATCGTCATGGCGCTGGAAGGCGGCTCGGCGCCTCCGGAACTACTGCGCTACACCCGCAATCTGACCGCGGCCTGGGCATGGGCGCTGGGGCTGTTGGCCGCGATCAATCTGGTGCTGTCGCTGATCGCGGTCCCCGACGGTTTGCTGGCGCAGTTCGGCGTGCGGGCGCCGGTGACGATCACGCAGACGCAGTGGTCGTGGTTCGCCAATGTCTTCAATTACGGCTTGATTGGCGGTTTTTTCGCCATCGAGTTCGCGATCCGCAAGCGCCGCTTCCCCGACCGCTACCACAACTTCGCCGATTTCCTGCGCAAACTGCGGGGTCTGGGCCCGGCTTTCTGGCGGGATTTCCTGCGCTGAGCGGGCCGCTCTTGCGGCGTTCAGGACGGCCGCCCATGCTTGCGCCCATGACGCTAGCCGACGCCAGCTTCGAATTCCGCATACCCGAGGACCATCCCAGCCTCCCGGGGCATTTTCCGGGCCGGCCGGTGGTGCCGGGCGTGGTCTTGCTGGATCGGGTGCTCGATGCGATCGAGCGCGCCTCGCTCGCACCGCTCGGCGCGCTGCGCCTGCCGCAGGTGAAATTCATGCAGCCGCTGCTGCCCGAACAGCCGGCGCGGATCGAAATCGAGAGCGACCCGCAGGCCGCAGCGCGCTGGCGTTTCCGCATCTTGCGCGGCGACGAACCGATCGCGAGCGGCGAGGTCGTAGCGGCGTGAGTACGGCATGGCGGCAGCGCCCCGAAGGCGGCGGACGTTTCGCGATCTGGGTGATCCGTTGCATCGGCCGTTATTTCGGCCGCGGCGTCGGGCGCCTATGCCTGTATCCGATCACGCTGTATTTTCTGATCAAGCGCGGGCCCGAGCGCCGCGCGTCGCGCGCCTATCTCGCGCGCGTGCTGGGCCGGCCGGCGACGCTGCTCGACGTCGCCCGCCACATCCATACGTTCGCCGCGACCATCCTCGACCGCCTCTACCTGCTCGGCGACGGCGACATGCGCCGCTTCGATATCCGGGTCAGCGGCATCGAACAAGTGCATGCGCAAATCGATCGCGGCCGCGGCGTATTGCTGATCGGCTCGCACCTGGGCAGCTTCGAAGCCCTGCGCGGATTGGCGCAAAGCCGCCCGGACCTGGAAGTGCGCGCGGTGCTCGACAAATCGCAAACGCCCGCGATGACGCAGTTGCTGGAAGCGCTGAATCCGAAAGTGGCCGCGGGCGTGATCGATGCCGCGCAAGGCGGCCTGGGGGTCACGCTGGCGATCAAGCAGGCCACCGACCAAGGCGCGATGGTGACGCTGCTGGCCGACCGGGTGTATCCGGGCGAAACCGTGCTGCGCGCGCCGTTCCTGGGCGAAACGGCCGAGTTTCCGTCGTCGCCCTGGCTGATCGCCGCGGCGCTGCAGGTGCCGGTCAGTCTGGCGTTCGGCCTGTATCGCGGCGGCAATCGCTACGATCTGGTGTTCGAGACGTTCAGCGACGGGATCGTCATCGAAAGGCATAACCGTCCGCAGGCCTTGGCCGAATGCGTGGCGCGCTATGCGCAACGGCTCGAGCACCATGCCCGCGCCACGCCCTACAACTGGTTCAACTTCTACGATTTCTGGAAACGCGACGATGAAGGCACCGGGCAGGAACAAAACGCGGCGCATGCGCCACTGGCCGGCGATGCTGACGCTGCTCGCCGGCGGCTTCGCCAGCAGCGCGCCGTGCGAGGCGCCTGAAGCGCCGGTCGACGCCGGCTGGATCCTGCAGAAGCTGGCGCGTCCGACGCCCACGCGCACCGATTTCGTCGAGCTGCGCGGCTCCAAACTCCTGAAGCAACCGCTGCGGCTGAGCGGCGAATACGCACGTCCCGACCCGGATACGCTGGTTCGCGAAGTGCGCGCGCCGTACGCGGAAACCACCACCATCCGCGCCGGCGAGGCGACCATCGCCCGCGCCGGCAAATCGCCGCGCCGCTTTTCGCTGTCGCGCGTGCCGGAACTGGCCGGCCTGCAAACCAGCTTCGGCGCGATGCTGTCCGGCGATCGCGTCACGCTGGAAAAGTTCTACCGCATCGTTGCCGCCGGCAGCCGCCAGCAATGGACGATGACGCTGTCGCCGAAAGATACGCAACTGGCGGCCAAGGTACGCGAGATCGTGCTGTACGGCCGCGGCGCCGAATTGCGTTGCATCGAAACGCAGGCCGCCAAGGGCGACGAACTGCAGCGCACGCTGCTGGCCGGCGCTGCGCGCGCCGCAGACGGTGCTGCGACCGCCGAAGCGCTAGCGGCTTTGTGCCGCGGCGGCGCGCAGTGACGTCGCGATGAACGCAAGCGCGCGCCTGATGCTGGCGCTGCTGTGGCTGGCGTTGCTGGCCGTAGCCGGCTGGGCGATCGGGCAACATCTGCAGCTCAGCGGCGACTTGCGCAAGTTCATGCCCAGCGCGCAGACGCCGGCGCAGAAACTGCTGATCGACGAGCTCGGCGAAGGTCCGGGCTCGCGCTTGTTGCTGATCGGGCTGTCGGGCGCCGATGCGCAGACGTTGGCGTCGCAATCCAACGCGTTGCGCGCCGAGCTATCCGCGTTGCCGCTGTTCGCCGTGGTCGCCAACGGCGATGCCGGTCTCGATGCGATTCCGGAACGGCTGCGACCCTACCGCTATCTGCTGTCGCCGACCTTGGACACGCAGGACTTCGATCGCGCCTATCTGCAACAGGAGCTCGAGGCGCGCGTGCAGGATCTGGGTTCGCCCGCAGCGGCGCTGATCGAACCGCTGGTCGGCGCCGATCCGACCCTGGAAACCTTGAAGATCGCCGAAGCATTGCAGCCAGCGCAGGCGCCGCAGCGCCTGCACGGCGTCTGGTTCGATCGCGCCGGAAAACGCGCGCTGCTGGTCGCCGAGACGCATGCCGCCGGCTTCGATCCGACAGGTCAACAAGTCGCGGTCGACGCCATCCATGCCGCATTCGCCAAAGCGCGCGGCGATACGAAATCGCAACTATTGTTGAGCGGGCCGGGCGCGTTCTCGGTCGAGATCGGCGGGCGCACCCAACGCGAAGCGCAATGGATCGGCACCATCGACACGATCGGCTTGGTGCTGCTGCTGTGGATCGCGTATCGCAGCTGGAAGATGCCGCTGTTGGGCGTGCTGCCGCTGGCCAGCGCCGGCTTGGCCGGGCTCGGTGCGGTCGCAGCGCTATTCGACGGCGTGCACGGCATCACCGTCGCGTTCGGATTCACGTTGATCGGCGTGGTGCAGGATTATCCGATCCATTTGTTCAGCCATCAGCGGCCCGGCTTGTCGCCGCGCGACAATGCGCGCTCGCTGTGGCCGACGCTGGCCACCGGCGTGGTCTCGACCTGCATCGCCTACGTCACTTTCCTGTTTTCCGGCGTCGACGGCCTCAAGCAATTGGCGGTGTTCACCATCGCCGGGCTCGCCACCGCAGCGTTGTCGACGAGGTTCCTGTTGCCGGCGCTGATCGATCCGGCGCCGCGCGACTTCGCCGATTCGCGCCTGCTCGCGCGGCTGTGGGCGACCGTGGCGCGATTGCCGCGGCCGCGCTGGTCGCTGCTCGCATTGGCCGCGATCGCATTGGCGACGGCGGCATTGGCGCCGGGCGCTTTCTGGCAAAACGATCTGGCCAAGCTGACGCCGGTGCCGGCCGATGCGCTGGCGCACGATGCGCAGTTGCGCGACGCGCTCGGTGCGCCCGACGTGCGTTACGTGATGACCGTACAGGGGCGCGATGCCGAAAGCGTGTTGCGGGCGTCGGAAAAATTGCGCCCGGCGCTCGATCGCCTGGTCGCCGACAGGGCCATCGCCGGTTACGACCTGGCGGCGCGTTATCTGCCGAGCGCGGCGACCCAGCTCGCGCGGCAACGCAAACTGCCGGATGCGGCGACGCTCGAACCTGCGCTCGCCGGCGCGGTCGCCTCCAGCCCGTTCCGCGCCGACGCTTTCGGCGAGTTCGTCGCCGATGTCGAGGCAGCCGGACGCGTGCCGCCATTGACCCCGCGCGATCTCGAAGGCACGCCGTTGGCCGTCAGCGTCGCCGGTTTGCTGTTGGACGGCGGCGATCACGCCACCGCGCTGGTGTCGTTGAGCGGACTGGCCGACCCGGCCGCGGTCGCGCGCGCCGCTCGGGCGCACGGCGCGCAACTGCTGGATATGAAAGAAGCGTCCGAATCGCTGGTGGCGGCCTACCGCGGCCGCGTGCTGGCCGCGCTCGGCATCGCCGCACTGCTGCTGGCGGCGACGGTATGGATCGCATTGCGCGCGCCGCGCCGCGTGCTGCGCGTACTGTTGCCGATGGCGCTGACGACGCTGCTGATCCTGGCGGTGCTGCGCGGACTGGGCGTGGAGCTGACCCTGTTCCATCTGGTCGCTTTGATCCTCGCCGCGGGCCTGGGCCTGGACTACGCGTTGTTCTTCGACCATGCCGGCGACGATTACGCCGACCAGCTGCGCACGTTGCACGCGTTGATCGTTTGCAGCCTGATGACGCTGCTGGTGTTCGCGCTGCTGGCCTTGTCGTCGATACCGGTGCTGCGCGCGATCGGCAGCACGGTCGCGCTCGGGGTCGTGTTCAATTTCGCGCTGGCGCTGCTGGTGTCGCGCCGGCCGGCGCATTCGTCTCCTGTGGGAACGGCTTCTGTGGGAGCGGCTTCAGCCGCGAGCCCTTGAACCTGTTTTTTCCGAAGTCGTGGAGAAGCTCGCGGCTGAAGCCGCTCCCACGAAAAGCTAGAGAAGAGCGATGATCGGACGCGACGAAATCCAGGCGCTGATCCCGCACCAAGGCGCGATGTGCCTGTGGGACGAAGTGGTCGAATGGGATCCGGCCCGGATCGTGCTGCGCGCGCAAAACCATCGCCATCCGTCGCATCCGCTTCGTTCGCACGATCGGTTGCGCGCGGTGCATCTGTGCGAGTACGGGGCGCAGGCGATGGCCGTGCACGGCGGTTTGTTGGCGCGCGAATCCGGCGGTGCCGCCAAACCGGGGCTGCTGGTGGCGCTACGCGGCGTGGCCTTGCACGTCGCGCGCATCGACGATCTGCCCGGCGCGCTCGAATGCGAAGCGCAACAGCTGGCCGCCGCCGAGAATAGCCAGCAATACGCATTCCGCATCTCCCATGCCGGCCTGTTGCTGGCCGAAGGCCGCGCCGCGGTCATGCTGCAAACGTAGCCCGGGTGGAGCCGAACGCGATACCCGGGGCTTTCGCGAGGTCCCGGGTACTGCCTTCGGCTCCACCCGGGCTACAGGTCCGTTAGGATTGCCGGATGAATACGACTATGAAACGTGCGCTCGTCACCGGCGGCAGCGGCGATATCGGCGGTGCGATCTGCCGCCGGCTCGCCGTCAGCGGCGCGCATGTGATCGTGCATGCGAATGCCAACCGCGAACGCGCCGAAGCGGTCGTCGCCGATATCGTCGCCAACGGCGGCGGCGCGCAGGCGATCGCGTTCGATGTGGCCGACGGCGAAGCCGCGCGCGCCGCCATCGAAACGTTGCTGGCCGATGGCCCGATCCAGATCGTGGTCAACAACGCCGGCATCCACGACGACGCGCCGCTGGCCGGCATGTCCGATGCGCAATGGAAGCGGGTGATCGACGTTTCGCTGCACGGCTTCTTCCACGTCACCCAGCCGCTGCTGCTGCCGATGGCGCGCACGCGCTGGGGCCGCATCGTCAGCGTGTCGTCGGTCGCGGCGGTGCTCGGCAATCGCGGCCAGGCCAACTACGCCGCGGCCAAGTCCGCACTGCACGGCGCGACCAAGTCGCTGGCGCGGGAAATGGCCTCGCGCGGCATCACAGCCAACGTGATTGCGCCTGGCGTGATCGCGGGACGCATGGCGGATGCGGCATTCCCGCCTGAAACGATCAAGCAGCTCGTGCCGGCCGGCCGTGCCGGCGCACCCGAAGAGGTCGCCGCACTGGTCGCCTTCCTGTGTTCGGATGCGGCCGGCTATATCAACGGGCAGGTGATCGGCGTCGATGGCGCGATGACTTGAACGCTTCAGCAATGCCGGCGGCATGGTGACGATCGGTTCAGCCTGCGCGCGGGATGATCGCCGCAGACCCTCCTGAGGCCGCCGCCATGCGCCTGTCCCATGCCTTCGTCGTTGCCGTCGTCGCGCTGTCGGCGGCCGCCTGCGCCAGCTCCGCGCTGGTCACCGGACGTACGCGCCCGCCGATCGATCCGGCGCAGGTGCGCGTCTATTTCTCCGCGCCGCCGTCGCCTTACGAAGAGATCGCACGGCTGCAGACCGGCAGCGGCGCTTTCACTTACGGCGAACAGAACAAGATGAATGCGGTGATCGCCAAGTTGCGCAAGGAAGCCGCGAAACTCGGCGCCAACGGCGTGCTGTTCACCGGTACCGAAGACGGCTACGGCGGCAGCAGCGTCGGCGTCGGTGCGGGCGGCGGCCGCGTCGGCGGCAGCGGTTTCAGCAGCGGCGGGATCGGCGTCAGCATCAGCCCCAGCCAGAAATACGCGTACGGATTGGCTATCTACGTGGCCAATCCGCCACCGGCGCAATACAGCGCGCCGGTGGCGCCGCCGAGCAAGTAAGCCGACGTCGCATCACGCGTTGCCGTTGCGGCGCGCCTGCGGCACGACGGCGTTATCGATGCGGCCGGCGAATAGGTTCAACAGCGGTCCGGTCATCACCGTCGTCAGCAACGCCATCACCAACAGCATGGTGAACAATTCCGGACCGATCAATCCCGCATCCAGGCCGACCTTCATCACGATCAGTTCCATCAGGCCGCGCGCATTCATCAGCGAGCCGGTCGCCAGGCTTTCGCGCCAGCCATAACCGGCCAGCCTTGCGCCCGCTGCGCCGCCGGCGAGCTTGCCGAAGATCGCCGCGAACAGGATCAGCGCCAATGCGCCCAATCCGGCGCCGGCGAACGCGTCGGCGGTCGTGTTCAAGCCCGCCAGCGCGAAGAAGATCGGCATCAGCAGCACGATCGCCAGATATTCGACGCGCTCGGACAGGTATTGCAGCAGGCGGTCGTCGCGCGGCAGGCAGGCGCCGAACAGGAAAGCGCCGAAAACCGCATGCAGGCCCAGCCATTCGGTGAGCGCGGCGCAGACGAGCAGGGCGATCAGTATCGCCGCCAGCAACATCAGCGAAGGCCGTCCATCGGGCGCATGCGTGCGCAGCAGATGCGAGAACAGCGGCTTGAGCGCGCCGAACACGAAGGCGCACAGGGCGAGCAAGCCCAGCGTGGTTTTGGCGAATCCCAGGTAGCCCTCGCCAGACCCGATCAGCGCCACTACGAACGCGAGCATGATCCAGGCGAACACATCGGCGATCGCCGCCGAACTCAGCGCGAGCCGCCCAAGCCGCGTTTGAGTCATGCCGCGATCCTTGAGGATGCGCGCCATCACCGGGAACGCGGTGATCGACATCGCCGCCGCCATGAACAGCGCGAACGGCCAGAAACCCACACCGTCCGGCGCCAGCGTCGGATACAGCCAGGGCGAAATGCCGATGCCGAGCGCCATCGGCAGCAGCACGCCGAGCGCGCCGACCGCGCCGGCCGCCTTCAGCTGCGCGCGCGCGCCGTCCGGCGCGCGCAATTCGGCGCCGACGATGAACATGAAAAGCACCAGCCCCAGCATCGACAGCGACGACAGGCCCGGCAGCGATTCTTTAGCGAACAGCACCGCATGGAATTCCGGAAACAGGGCGCCAAACACGATCGGCCCGAGCAGGATGCCCGCGGCCATCTCGCCGATCACCGCCGGCTGGCCGAAGCGACGCAGCAGCAAGCCGCAGGCGCGGGCTACCGCGAGGATGACGACGAGCTGCAGCAGCAATATCGAATGAGTCATAAGTGGCCGATTGTGCGCGACGAGGGTTTGCTTCGGAAAGGAGGATGGTTGCGGTCGGCTTCGGTGCGGCTAATCCTGGGCCGGGGAGGAAGCGTTCGCGGCGGACCGCGCATCGCGATACCGCTCGAAACGATTCAGGTAGTCGGCGAAAACGGCGCCGCCGAATAGCTGGTGCGCCAGCGCCATCTGCTTGATGTGGATCGCGTGGTAATGCGACGAAGCCGGCTTGCCGAGAATGTCGTAAGCCGACCAATCGCCCAGATCGAAGCGTTCGAGCAGCGCCTGCGCAGAATGCGCGCCCTCACGGGCCAAAGCGCGCGCTTCCGCATTGCCGACCCTATCGGCGACGTCCTGCAGACCGATGATGGCAAACAGCATCCCGTTCAACACTTTCGGTTTCTGGTTGCCCGGATCGGCGAACTTCTCGTACCAAGGCAGGCTTGGATCCGAATCGTCCAGCAATCCGCCTTCGACGATCGGGACGCGGTAGGCCTGCAGCAGGCCGGGTAGCGGCGACAGATATTTCGCGTCGCCGGTGAGCTCGTGCATCCTGCACAGGAGTTGCATGCCAACCGCCTGCGCATGCGCCGAGCACCACCCCGCTGCGGTGCCGTAGGTCATCGGATAGCCGTACTCCCAAACCAGCGAAGTCCGGCGCTGCCGCAGATTGTCGAGCAGCCAATCGGCGCACCGGCCGAGCATCGGCCGCGCGGCTGCGGCGTCGGCGGGATTGCGCGATCGGTCTTTAGGGAATCGATTCCACCGGCAGCTGAGCAGCGCTTTATCGGCAGAACGGCCGAACCCGAAGTTGTCCCAGTACCACAACCCGCGTTCGGCGACCGAAAGCACGCTGCGCTGCCGGCCTATCTGCAAGCCTTCGTAGATTCCATAGTCGCTGTAAGGAACGCCGCCTTCATCGACGAACAGTTCGAACGCCACCTACGCGACCTCCATGTACCAAGCCGGCGGGAGCAGCGGCTCTCGCATGCCCGGCCGATCCGTGTCGGGAACGATGTCGCCGCAGGGCATGCCGGGGTGCTGCGTGCGCGCCCGCGCCAGCACTTCGGCGGCCAGCGACTCCATGACTGCGAGATTGGCGCCGATGCGCGAGGCGAAAGCGGCATCGTCGAGCGTATCGGCCAAGGCGCGGTTCATCTCATGAAACCAATCGATGCGGTATTGATCCAGCAGGCGGCGGTCGGGTTCCAGCGGCGCGGCGTTGCGCGCGCCCCATTCGCGCAGCAACGCCTGCACCGCGCGGTTCAGCGCGCGGCCGCGGGCGAATTCCGCTTTCAGGCGGCTCAACATGCGCAGGTCGGCGATCCGGCCGGCGAAGAACAACGGCGCCAGCAGCGCCCAGTAGAAGGTGTAGTCCCAGATCACTTTGATCGGCATCACCTGCGCATCGCCGAACAACGGATACTGGTCCTGGTAGAGCGACAGCGTGTTCTCGTAGAACGAAAAATACAGTTGCTGGTAGATCGCCGCGTAAGGCGCGAAGTCCTCCCCGGCGCGGTCCTTGCCGATCAGGTCGCAGATATAGGTGTTGCTGATCGCGATGAAGTCGCTGCCGGGCGAATAGAACGGGTCCAGGAACAAACCCGCCTCGCCGGTCAGCGCCCAACGCTCGCCGGAGAACACCTGCTTGCAGCCGTACGAGAAATGGCGGAAGAACAGGAAGTCCTGCAGCTTGTGCTCGGGCTTGTCCACGGACGCGGCGACCTGCGGCTGGTGCTCGTACAGCCAGGCCATCGCCTTGTCGAAGGTGTTCATCGTCTCCAGCGGATGCATCTTGGCGTCGCAGACGATGCCCAGCGAATGCGCGCCGGACGCCAGCGGGATCAGCCAGAACCAATAGCCCGGGCCGCACATGTGGTTGGTCGAACGCCAGCGGTCCGGCGGGTCGCAACGCTGCAACCAGTCGGCGTCCGCCGACCACTGGTTCGGATTCACGAAGCCGTCCACGCGCCACCACACCGCATTGGCGTCGTGATCGTTGGCCTGCGCCAAATCGAGCTTGCGCTTGATCAGGCCGGCGCGGCCGCTGGCGTCGACCAGCCAGCGCGCGACGATCGCATCCGTGCCCTGCGTTCGTTCGAAATCCACCGTGTGCGCTTCTTCGCCGTCGCCGAAGGCGATGCCGCGCACGGTCGCGCCGTCGATGAAATCCACGCCCAGTTCGCGCGCCCGTTCGCCGAGGAAATTTTCGAAGCGGCCGCGGTCGAGTTGCCAGGAAGGCGTCGGCAGCAACTGGCTCACGCCCAGTTCGGTGCAGCGGTCGATGTCGTTGCGGCCTTCGGAGAAGAAGAAGCGGAAGCCGAACTTGCGGATCTGCTCGCTTTCCAAGTGCTCGCGCAAGCCCAGCACGTGGGCGAAATAATGCGCGCCGATCTCCACCGTGGATTCGCCGACCTTGAACGCCGCTTCGCGCACCGGATGCGTGCGCCGCTCTATCACCGTGACGACGAGCGATGGATCGCGTTGCTTCAGCTGGATCGCCAGGCTCAGCCCGGCCAGTCCGCCGCCGAGGATCGCGACATCGCTCGTGCGGCTCATATCCGTCTCGCGGTGGTCAGTCCCGGTTCGAAGGCGGTGCCGAACTCGCCGCTGGGGTCGTCGATCACCGCCGGGTTGGCGCGGATGCGGCGGTACATCGCCGGGATGCCGCCGCGTTTCAGGCATTGCAGGACGATGTGCGAGGTGATGCGGGTGAAATCTCGCACCGGCTTGAAGTGGCTGGCGCGGAACTGTTCGCCGCTGTGCACGCTCTTGTAGCGCGATTCGATCGGCACCGACACGCAACGCGTGCCTAGCTGCTGCGCGGCCGAGATCAGTATCTGCGCTTCGAATACGAAATCTTCGCCGGGCACATGCTCCATGGCGGCGACTGCGGCCGGATAGAAACGCTGCCCGCTCTGACTGTCGGCGATCTGGTAGCCCGTGCCCCAGGCCACACCCCAGTCGCCGAACTCGTTGGCCAAGCGCCGGTACGTAGGTTGCTGCGAACGCTTGCGCAAACGCGCGCCGATCACAATGCAGCCGGGGTGGCGGTTGGCGGCGTCGAGCAGGCGCGACAGGTCGGCGGCGGAATGCTGGCCATCGCCGTCCATGGTCAATACGCCGGCATGGCCCTGGCGCAGCGCTTCGCGGAAACCATCGCGCAACGAAGCGCCCTTGCCCATGCGTCGCGCGTGCCGCAGCAACGTGACCGGCAGGTCGGAAACGCACTCGGCGGTGCCGTCGTCGGAGCCGTCGTCGACGACGATCACGTGCGGGCATTGCGCCAGCGCGCCTTGCACCACTTCGCGGATCCGCAGCGACTCGTTGAGCGCGGGGATCACGACAGCGACGTGGTTGCGATCAAGCATCGGCCAGCTCCACCCGCAGCACGCGCCCGGGTCCTGCGTGGAGTATCACTGAATCGCGCGTGTGCGGAGCGTCGATGGCCAGCGCGTCGAACAAAGGCAGCATCGGCGCCATGGCGTTGCCGCCGGCCAGCCGTGCGAGCGGCCCTGGCGCGGGAGGCGGCTCGCCGTCGGCCAGACTCGCGTTCAGCAGCAACGTGCCGGGACGGGCGGGCGACAGCACCAGCGCGCCGCCCAGCAATCCCGCGCTGCTCCAAACCGTACTCAACGGTCCCGGGGCGGCGCTGTCGTAACCGACCAGCAGCACGGCTTCGCTACCCGCGGCCAGCTGCGCCAAGGCTTCCAGCAGACCCTGCGCGAAACTGGCGTCGAAAGCGGAGATGGCGGTGGTCGGCGCCATGCAGCCCGCGCCGATGGTCCAGTAACCGGCGGCGGCGTTGTGCACCGAGTTGTGGAACCGGATCGGCGAAATCGCGCGCGGATCGCTGGCCAGGGTCGCCGCCATATAGTCGGTGATGCCCAGGTCGCCGTGAGTGGATGCGAACACCGACGGCAGCGTTTTCGGATCGCGGCCCGCGGCTTGGCAGGCGGCGAGCGCGACGTCCAGCGCCACCGCAACCGTGTCCGGCGCGCGGCGGCGCTCGTTCGGCGCCAGCAATTGCGGCGATGGCCGCGATGGCGCGCCTTCGCTCAAAGTCCCGTCGCGCGCATAGTCGCGCGCGGCCTGCCAAGACGGCACGCCGTTGCTCCAGAAGCCGATGCCTTCGATGGTGGCGGAAAGCGCGGTCATATTTTTTGTGGGAGCGGCTTCAGCCGCGAGCTCTTGTCGATAGCGATAGTCTTGCAAAAGCTCGCGGCTGAAGCCGCTCCCACGAAGAGCCTGAGCGTCCTGTTCATGCGCGCCCAAACACCAGCGAGCAGTTGTTGCCGCCGAAGCCGAACGAATTGTTCATTGCGTATCTAATTTCGCGCGACGCGTTGTCGAAACGGATCTGCGGACCGTTGTCCGCATCCGGCATCTCGCTGTTGAGTATGCCGGGCAGAATCCCGTGCTCCAGCGCCAGCAGCGCGAATACCGATTCGACGATGCCGGCGGCGCCCAGCGTGTGGCCGGTCCAACCCTTGGTGGAGCTGGCATGCAATGTCGACGGAAACAGCCCGGCGACCGCGCGCGCTTCGATCGTGTCGTTGGCCGGCGTGGCGGTGCCGTGCAGGTTCAGATAGCCGACATCGTCCGCGCCGATGCCCGCGCGCGCGAGCGCATCGCGCATCGCCAACTGCGCGCCCAGGCCTTCCGGATGCGGCGCCGACATGTGGTGCGCATCGCTGGATTCGCCATAACCGAGCAACTGCAATCCCGATTCCCCGGCCGCCGCGCGTTCCAGCACCGCGAAGCCGCCCGCTTCGCCCAGCGACAAACCGTTGCGAGCGGCATCGAACGGACGGCACGGCTGCGCCGAAACCAATTCCAGCGAATTGAAGCCGAACAGCACGCTGCCGCACAACGTATCCACGCCGCCGACCAGTGCCGCGTCGGCCAAACCGGCATCGATCAGGCGCGACGCCTGGGCGAATACTTTCGCGCTGGAAGAGCAGGCGGTGGCGACCGTGGCGCAAGGTCCGCGCAACTGCAGCGCCTCCAGCACGAAACCGCCGAGCGAATGCGGCGTATGCACGCGCGGCCGGTCCAGGTCGGCGGGGAAGCGACCCTCGCCATCGAGCCGCTCGTAGGCTTCTTCGGTGGCGCCGATGCTGGCGGTGGAAGTGCCCAGCACCACCGCAATGCGGTCCGCGCCGTAGCGGCTTTTGAGCGTTTCGACGGCATCGGTCACGCCGTCCTGCTGCAGCGCCAGCCAGGCCAGTCGGTTATTGCGGCATTCCCAAAGCGCCAGCGTCTGCGGCAGTGCGGCGTCTTCAAGGCCGTCGACGCGGCCGATCCAGGTTTCCAGCGGCGTTTTGCCGAAATCGTTCCGGCGCAGCCCGCTGCGGCGCTCGCGCAAGCTGTCGGCCTGGGCATCGCGGCCACGGCCGAGCGCAGTGGTGGCGGTGTAGGCGCGGATGGCCAACGGCTGGATCGGCGGCACTGGCGACTCCGTTCTCGTGGCCGCGGAGTATAGCGAGCGTCGCGCAACGGTCTCATCGCAACGTTAAACTGAACTCCTCGGTCCAGTTTGCCCGCAGCATGTCCAGCCGAATCGCCCATCGCTTCAGCTTGTTCAGCGACCCCGACGTATTGCATGCGATGGCGGTCAGCGCCGCCGCGTGCGTATTCAGCGCCGGCTTGGTGTACGTCGCCTATTTCGTGCTTGTGCTGCGCGTGGCGCGCAATGCGCCTTGCGTGCCCGAGCATGGCCAATGCGTGCTGCTGTTCGGCAAACACGCGCCGCGCGGTCGGGTCGATCGCGATTTCGACGCGCGCGTGGAGCGCGCCGCATGGTTGTGGCGCGAGTGCGCGCCGCACACCCTGGTGCTGTTGGGTGGCGGTCCGCCGGGCGTGGCCAGCGAAGCGGAAGTGGCCCGCGCCGCGCTGTGGGCGCGCGGCATCGCCGTGGATGCGCCGCTCCAGCTGGAAGCCGGCTCGCGCGACACGCTGCAGAACCTGCGCAACGCTCGCCAGATGCTGGCCCAAGCCGCGGTGCCGCAAAACGTTTCCCGCCGCGTCACCCTGCTCAGCAGCCGTTATCACCTGGCCCGCTGCGCGCTGTTCGCGCGCCAGCTCGGCTTCGACTGGGAGCTGTGCGCCGCAGAAACGCGGCTGCGCTGGTCGCCGGGCACGTTGTGGCGGATCGCCGGCGAAGCGGCCTATGTCTGCTGCACCGACCTGGGCACGCGTTGGGCGCGCCTGATCGGTTCGCGAAGGATGCTGGCGCGGGTCACCTGAGCCGCGGCTTGCCGCTGTCGAACGATGCGGCCAAACTGCAGCGAACAGGGGGAGTGTCGTATGCGACGTCACGTGACGGTCGCGGGGCTATGGTCCTGCGTGTGTTTGTTCGCAGCGTTCGCGGCGGCCGCCGCCACGGCGCCGAAAGCGGCGGTAACGGCTGCCTTCGAAGACGGCGCCTTGCAACTGACCTTCGCCGAACCTATGCAGACTTGGCAAGGGACGCGCGAAACGGCCGTGCGATTGGAGCCGCGGGTACCGGCGGTATGCCACTGGCAGTCCGACGACACGCTTTATTGCGGGTTCGGGGATGAGGGTCCTGCCGCCGCCACGCGCTATCGCATTCATGTCCCTGCCGGGCTGAAGACGCAGACCGGCGCCACGCTGCCGGCGCAGACGCTGCACGCCGACACCGCCAGGCCCGAACTCGTCGCGTCGATGGAAAGTTGGTCGGATGCCCGGCCGCGTATCGTTTTGCAGAGCCAAGCTCCGATCACGGCCGCATCCGCCGCAGCGGTGTTGCGCGCGACTTTAGCCGGCAAGCCCGTGGTTCCGGGCTTGCAAGCCTTGCCTGCCCGCGGCGACTGGGATCGCACCCGCCGCTTCGCGCTCGAACTGCCGCCGCCATCGACCCGCGAAGCGGCATTCGCGCTGAACATCGTACCGGGCCTGAAATCCACAGCGGGTCCGCTGACCGGCACGCAGCGGAAGCGGCTGCTGGAGGTAGCGTTGGACGAGCCCTTCCGTTTGCGCGGCGGCGCGTGCGCAGGCGCGCTGGAACCGGTGTTGGGTGCGGTGAAGCAGGATCGGCTGACGCTGGACTGCATGCCGGGAGAAACCATACGGCTGTTCTTCTCGCGTGCCGTTTCCAAGCAAACGCTACAGGCCTGGGTCGCAAGCTGGCCCGGGCAGGCCAAGTTCCTGGGTTCGGGCAACGAGTACTCGTACTACCGCGACAACCAAGCCGCCGAATTGCGGCGCGCGCCGGCGCAATGGGTCGATTTGCAGATCGATGCCGCACGCATCGAAACGGTGCTGCCGCCGCCGGCCGGATTGCGCAGTGAAGGCAAACCGCTGGCCTCCGCCGCGATGGTGCGGATCGGCACCGTCGATTACCGGCCGACCTTGCGCGCCGGCCACCAGCGCAGCCTGTTGCGCGGCGATGTCGCGCTGCCGACGTTGGCCGAAACGATCCATGCGTCGCCGGCCACCTTGGTGGTGGAAGGGATCGGCGCTGAGGTGCGTCGCGAAACGATGGCCACGCCATCGCGCGCCGACAATCAGGCGTTGCCGATCCTGTCCGAAACCACCGCGCAAACCTTGGCCGAAGGCGGATGGGCGAACTGGTCGTTCCCGTCGTCCGGTCCGAAAGCGCAACCGCGCATCGCGTTGCAGTTCGCGGCGCCCGATTTCGATCTGTTCGCGGTCGCCGGACGCCGCGAAGTGCTCGCTTGGGCCAATGCGTGGCAGGGCGCGCCGATCGCGGGCGCGGAAGTGGAATTGCTATGGCAGCAAAACGCCCGGGCGCAGCCGGAAGTGATCGCGCAGGGCACGACCGCCGCCGACGGCACGGCGTTGATCGCATTGCCCGACAAGTTCGTTCTGCCGGAACAGCGCGACACGGGACAGTATCCGATGTGGTTGCTGCGTGCGGCCTCCGGACCCGCGCGGACGCGCAGCGCGCGGTGCTGCCGATGAACGCCATGGACAGGTACGGCGAGAAGCTGGGCGCGCCGGCGAAGCAGAAGCTGTGGGGTGTGGCCGATCGCCCGCTCTATCGCGCGGGCGAGACCGTGCGTTATCGCCTGTGGCTGCGCGACTCGACCGGAGGCCGCCTCCTCAGGCCGCAAGCGGCGACGACATCTCGCGAACTGCGCTTGTCGCGCCAATACCGGTCGCCGGTGAAGCGCTGGACGGCGACGGTCGCCGAGGACGGCAGCCTCTCCGGCGAGGTCGCCTTGCCGATCCATTTGCCGGACGACACGTACTGCATATCCCCGGACAAGGACTATGCGCCCGACGGCGTTTGTTTCTACGTCGGCACGTTCCGGACGCAGGATCTCTGGGCAGAGGCCAAGCTCGAAGATCGCGTGCTGCGCGACGGCGACCGGCTGCATTACGAGATCCAGGCCGGCTACTACTCCGGCGGCGTTGCGGCCGGCGTGCCGATCACCACCATCAGCGCCTACGTCGTACCTTATCCGTTGCAGAAGGCCTATCCGCAATACCGCGAATTCGAGTTCGTCGACGACGATGCGTACGAGCCGCTGGCCCTGGACGGCACCTCGGAGCTGGCGTCCACGGCCGACGGCGAGGGCCGGGCGCGCGGCGATCTGGCCGTTGCCTTCGCTCAAGAGCCTGGCGAAGGGCCGCCGGCTTTCGGCCGCGTCCAGTTCAGCGCCGAGGTCAAGCCCAGCGATCGGGAGAGTACGGTTTCGACGCCCGTCTACGCGCGTTATGCGCGTTACCAGCGCTACGTCGGCCTGCGCATGCAGCCGGCGTGGTTGGACGAGCGCACGCCGGTGGAACTGCAGGGCGTGGTCATCGATGCGGACGGCCGCGAACAGCCCGGCGCGGAGCTTGAAGTCGAAGTCGAATTCAGACCCGGGTTTTCCGACGACGCGCCGGGGCGGGTCGTCCATCGCTGCCGTTTGAAAACCGGACAAACGTCCGGCTGCAATTTCCCACGCGAAAAAAGCGGCCGCTATCGCTTGATCGCGCGCAACGGCGAAGCGGCACCGGCACAGCTCGAGCGTTATGTCTGGGTCCGGGGCGACGACGCGTCGGATCGCGGCGCGAATAACGGATTGGATGTGGTCGGCGCGGCGCCGCACCCAGGCGAACCGCTGCGCGTAGTGCTCAAGCAGAACGGCGAACGCGGCGATGTGCTGTTCGCATTCGTAGCGGGCGACCGCGTCCTGCAGCGCCGCGCGATGCCTTTCGCTTCGCCCACCCAGACCTTCGCGCTGGACACGCAGCCGGACTGGCCCGCCAAGATCAAATTGTTGGCCTATGTCCGCACTACGCCGAAAGCAGGGGACGAAGGCGGTCCATGGCGTCGACCCGCGGCGGTATCGTCGCTGGAAACGCAGGTCGAATGGACGCCGGGCAACGCACCGCCGGCGGCGATGGCGTTGTCTTTCGACGCCGCTTCGGTCAAGCCGGGCGACACCGTGCGCATCGTCGTACGCAATCGCAGCAAAGCTGCGCGCAGCGCCGTACTGGCGGTGATGGACGATGCGATGCTGGCCCTGGCGCAGGAACAGTGGCAAGCCTTCGATCCGCTGGGCGACGCGTGGTTGGGCGGTTTGGGCGGCGGCAGTTATCTGCCCACCGCTGGCTTCACGGATTGGAACGACATGCCGTGGCGCCGCTGGCTGAGCGCGCCCGCCATCCCACGCACACCGCGCCCGGAATGCGATGCCGTCGATGACGCGGCCACTGCCGCTAACTGCGCCGCCGATGCGGCTATGGCCGCCGCAGACGCAGCGGCAGCGGCGGCAGGGGACATCGTCGAGCACGACACGGTGGAGGTTCTCGGTTATGAGGCGGTGAATCCGATCGATGTCACGTCGGTGGAATCCACGACCGTGCTGAGCGCGGAACAGATCAGCCGCTTGCCGGTGGCACGAGATTCCACCTCTGTCGCCTTACTTGCGCCGGGCACGCTCAGCGCACCGCAGCCAGCACCAGCGCCACCGTCGATGGTCACCGAAGCGCGAGCGACCTCGCTGGATTCGGTCACGGTGGTGGGCGCCGCCGCGTTAGGCCCCTTGGAACCGCAAGGCGCAAACCGCAAACGCGAAGATGCCCAACTGCAACGCGAGGAACGCCGCAGTGCGTTGACGCTGGCGCAAGTGCGCACCCGTTTCGCCGATACCGCGTTGTGGCTGCCGGACCTTCGGCTCGCGCCGGGGGAATCGCGCACGATCGAACTGAGGCTACCGGACAATCTCACCCGTTGGCGTGCGGTGGTCTGGAGCAGCGATGCCGACGACGGCTTCGACAAGACCGAAGCCACACTCGCAGTGGGCTTGCCGGTGGAAGCGCGGCTGCAGGCGCCGGTGCGGATTTTCCCGGGCGATCGCTCGCGCATCGCGGCCAATGTGCGCCAGACCGGCGACGCCGCCGTGCAGGCCCAAGCAGGACTGCGCGTGGAAGGCGGCGAACAAGGCGATGCCGCGCTGGATCACGAGCAACCGCTGCCGTTGGCCGCGCGCGGGCAGTCGAGTTTCGGCGCCGAGATCGCGCCGCAACGCACCGGCGCGCTGACCGCGACCGCCTACGCCGAAACGCCGGACGGCCGCGATGCGGTCGCGGCGACGATCGAGGTCGCGTCGCCGGCGATCGATGCGCGTGTCGTGCAGGTCGGTTGGCTCGGCGCCGACCGTTTGTCGCTGGAACTGCCGGCGCTTCCGGCCGGCGCCAGCGACGCCCGCTTCAAACTCAGCCTGGTGCGCGGCGACGCCGGCGTGGTGCAACGCTGGACCGACGACCTGCGCGATTATCCGCACCGCTGTTGGGAACAGATCCTGAGCCGCGCCGTTGCCGCGGCTTTGGCGTTGGAACGCGGCGACAAGACCTGGCCGGACGCATCCGCTGCCGTGCAGGAAGCGGTGGACAACGCCGCCGTGTTCCAGGACGAGAATGGCGGCTTCCGCTACTTCGTCCAGGCCGAAAACTCCGACGACGAATTCTTCGAAGACGAACCGCAAGCGCAGGTGGCCCTTACCGCGTACAGCGTGCATGCGCTGCGGTTGCTGCGCGAGCTCGGCCATCCGGTCGATCGCGACATCGAACCTAGCGCCGAAGGATTTCTGGGCAAGCAATTGGACGCCGGCAAGAGCGAAAAATCCAAAGACGCCCGGATCGACGAGTCGGCTTATGCGCTCGCGGCCGTCGAGCCGTCGGCCCCGCAACTGGATGCGTTGTGGCTCGCGTGGAATCGCCTCGCGCTCGGCGCGCGCGTCGCCGCCGCGGAAGCCTTCGCGCGCAACGGCCACGCGGCGGCCCCGCAAGCCGTGGCGCGCCTGTTGGGCGAAGCGCAGGTGCGAGGCCGGGCCCGGGTGTTGCGGACCGGCGGGGCATCGACGCGCTGGATGAGTTCGTCCCTGCGCGAACAATGCGCGCTGATCGGCTTGCTGCGCCAATACCCGCAACTCGCCGGCGCGGAAACATTGCGCGCACTGCAAGCGGGATTGTTCGATCTTTATGCCGGCGGCACCGGCCCGACGGATACGCAGGCCGGCGCGATCTGCCTGATGGCGCTGCGCGGGGCCGATGCGGCCAAGGAGGCGCCGCTATCGTTGTCGGCGCAAATCGGCGACCAGCGCACGCAGTTGTCGCTGCCGGCCGGACAGGATCGTGCCGATTGGGATATCGCCTTGCCGGAGCAGAAGACGCTGAATCTGGCGGCCCAGACGGCCGATACGCCCACGGCATTCATCGCCCAGTTGCAGTATCGCGAAGATGCGCGGCGGGCGGATGCGAAAGCGGTCGGCTTCGGCTTGCAGCGCCGCCATGAAGTGCTGCGCGACGGCCGCTGGCGACTCGTGGGCGACGACGTCCAGGTTCGTGAAGGCGACTGGCTCCGCATCACGCTGACGGTGGACAGCGGCGCGCCGCGGTATTTCGTCGCCGTCACCGACAGCGTGCCGGGCGGATTGCGGCCTACCGACCTTTCCTTGAAGGGCGTGGCCGGCCCGGTGCTCGAACGATTGTCGGACCCGGGCAGCTGGGCGTTCTCCACACGCAAGCTCGACCCCAAGAATCCGCGCTTCTATGCCGAATACCTGCCGGCGGGCCGCCACGAAATCCATTATTTCGTGCGTGCCGGCAATGCCGGCGACTACCTGGCCGCGCCTGCGCTGGCCGAACTCATGTACGGCGAAGCCAGCCGCGCCCGCACCGCGGGCACCCGGCTCCGGATTGCGGCCGCGCCGGCCGCCGATCCGTGAGGCGGCCGGTCCGGGCAGGACCATAGGCAGGGGGAGGGGATCGCTCCCCCGGGTTAGCATTCGGGCTTCATGCGCGCCTCCGGTTTGGCGGCAGCGCGCGAACTGCGAGGGGACGACATGGTTTCGAAAATGCATATGGCGCGCCTGATCGGCGCATTGGCGATCGGGCTGGCTTCCATGGCCGCGGCGGCGCAGGGCGGCGCCCTCACCAAAGACGACTACGCCCGCGCCGAGCGCCGGCTGTCCTACAACACGGCGCCGCTGGTCGATCACTCGGTGGATCCTTCCTGGCTCGACGATGGCCATGTCTGGTACCGCGACCACGACGCCAAGGGCGACCGTTTCCTGCAGATGGACGTGGCCACCGGCAATACTGCGCCGGCCTTCGACCAGGCCAAGCTGGCCAAGGCCTTGAGCAAAGCCACCGGCAAGCCGGTAAAAGCCGAAAAACTGCCGGTCACCGGCTACGAGATGGCCGCCGACGGCCGTTACGAGATATCCCTGCGCAGCGGCGAATACCTGTGCGACCTGAAAGGCCGCGGCACCTGCGTCGCCAAGGACGCGAAAGAAAAATCCGGCAGCGCCAAGAACGACGGCCCCGGCGTCCTGTCGCCGGACAAGAAACGCGAAGCCTTCATCCGCGATTGGAACCTGTGGGTGCGCGACCTCGCCGGCGGCAAGGAAACCCAACTCACCCGCGACGGCGTGAAGGATTACGGCTACGCCACCGACAACGCCGGCTGGACCCACAGCGACCGCGCGATCCTGGTCTGGTCGCCCGATTCCAAGCAGATCGCCACGTTCCAGCAGGATCAGCGCAAGACCGGCGAGATGACGCTGGTCGGCACCGGCGTCGGCCATCCCAAGGTCGAGACCTGGAAGTATCCGCTGGTGGGCGACAAGGACATCACGATGATCGAGCGCGTGATCGTCGACGTCGATGGCGCCAAAGTCGTGCGTTTGAAGATGCCGCCCGACCAGCACCGCTCCACCCAGTGCGACGACGTCAGTTGCTTCGGCGGCTGGGAAGACGTGCAATGGGCGCCCGACGGCAAGACGCTGGCGTTCGCGTCGAGCTCGCGCGACCACAAGCAGGCCTGGCTGCGCATCGCAGACGCTTCCACCGGCGCGGTGCGCGAAGTCTTCAGCGAGAAGGCGAAGACCTGGTTCGAAAGCGGCATCGACGCCATCAACTGGCGCTACCTGCCAGACAGCAATGCGGTGCTGTGGTGGAGCCAGCGCAGCAACTGGGGCCATCTGTATCTGTACGACTTGGCCAGCGGCAAGCTCATGCATGCGATCACGCAAGGCGATTGGAACGTCGCCGAAGTGATGCGCGTCGATGAAAAGGCCGGCGCGATCTGGTTCACCGGCACCGGCCGCGAAGCCGGGCGAGACCCTTATTTCAAGCACTTCTATAAAGTCGGCATCGACGGCAAGGGCCTGACCTTGCTGACCCCGGAGAACGGCGAACACCGCATCAAGATGTCGGACGACGGCCGCTATTTCGTCGACGTCTATTCCACCACCATCGAACCGCCGGTCGCGGTGCTGCGCGACAGCGCCGACGGCAAAGTGGTGAAGGAAATCGCCCGCGCCGACATCGCCCGCTTGAAGGCGACCGGCTGGACGCCGCCGGAAGACTTCACGGTCAAGGCGCGCGACGGCAAGACCGATTTGTACGGTTTGATGTTCAAGCCGTCCAACTTCGATCCGTCCAAGAAGTATCCGATCGTCAATTACGTCTATCCGGGTCCGCAGGTCGGTTCGGTCGGCCGCCGCGGCTTCGCGCCCGCGCGCAACGATCACCAGGCGCTGGCCGAGTTGGGTTTCATCGTCGTCGCCATCGACGGCATGGGCACGCCGTACCGCTCCAAGGCGTTCCACGACGCGTACTTCGCCAACATCATCGACAACACGCTGCCCGACCAGGTGGCGGGCATGAAGGAGCTGGCCAAGCGCTATCCCTTCATCGACCTGTCGCGCGCGGGCATGTGGGGCCATTCCGGCGGCGGCAACGCCACCGCGACGGCGATGTTCAAGTATCCGGATTTCTTCAAAGTGGGCATCGCCGAGAGCGGCAACCACGACAACCGCGTGTACGAAGACGACTGGGCCGAGAAGTGGCAGGGACTGCTGACCAAGAACAAGGACGGCACCGACAACTACGACGCCCACGCCAACCAAAAGTACGCCAAAGACCTGAAGGGCAAGCTCCTGCTGGCGCACGGCAACATGGACGACAACGTGCCGCCCTACAACACCTGGCTGGTGGTCGATGCTTTGATCAAGGCCAACAAGGACTTCGACCTGATCCTGTTCCCGAACGCGCGCCACGGCTACGGCGAAGATTCGCTGTACATGACGCGCCGGCGCTGGGATTACTTCGTGCGCAACCTGCTCGGCGCCGAGCCGCCGAAGGAATACGCGTTGAAGATGCCGGCGCCCTGAGCTTTGGATTTAGCCTTCTCCCGCTTGCGGGGTGAGGCTGCACATGCTTGCGCGGCACTGCCGCGCGTGCAGCTGAGCGCCCGCACGTAAGTGCGGGCCGGGCGCGGAGCGGGGTTGGGTGAGGGCGCGCGAACTCGCCGTCGCGGTTGCTTTAACATGGAGCGGCGCTTTTCGTGGGAGCGGCTTTAGCCGCGAGCTTTTCGAGTCGCGATGAAGCCACTAAGAGCTCGCGGCTAAAGCCGCTCCCACAAAAAGCCGCGCCCACGACAGCCGCGCCCACATAAAGCAAGAGCAGCGGGGCCAGCCCCGCGCTACAAAGCGGACTACCTCGGGCCTTGGCCGAACAGGTGCTTGCGTTCCTCTTCGCTCAACGGCGCATCCGCATTCGGGTTCACCTTCTCGGTCAGCGCATACGCGCGTTGCACCGCCGGCCGCGCATCGATCGCCGCATGCCAGCGCCGCACTTCCGCATACGGGGCCAGATCCAACGGCGCTTTTTTGTAGGCGTTGATCCACGGGTGAATGGCCATGTCGGCGATGCTGTATTCGCCGGCGACGAATTCGCGCCCCGCAAGCCGCTTGTCGAGCACGCTCAACAACCGGTGCGCTTCCTGGGTGTAACGGTCGATCGCGTAGGGGATCTTCTCCGGCGCGTATACGCTGAAGTGGCCGTACTGTCCGTTCATCGGGCCCAGTCCGCCGACTTGCCAGAACAGCCATTCCAACACGGCGCTGCGGCCGCGCAGATCCTGCGGCAGGAAGCGCCCGCTCTTGTCGGCCAGATAGATCAGGATCGCGCCGGATTCGAACACGCTGATCGGTGCGCCGCCGTCGGCCGGCGCGGTGTCGACGATGGCCGGCATCTTGTTGTTGGGCGAGATCGCCAGGTAATCGGATTTGAACTGGTCGCCTTTGCCGATGTCGACCGGCTTGATCGCGTATTCCAGACCCGCTTCTTCGAGAAAAATGGGGATTTTGTGGCCGTTGGGCGTCGGCCAGTAATGCAGTTCGATCATGTCCGTGGCTTCGCGTGGGGGGTGACGGGACTGTAGCGCGGACCCCGCAGCGCTGCGCGCAATGGTGTGTTGCGCTTGGCAGCGTCATCGCAGGCCGTTACCCTGCGCGCTGACTTCGCCCAAGGTTCCGTCCCGCATGACCGACGTCCGTTCGCCCCGCCTGAATCCGCTGCCGGCGCTGATCTTCAGCTCGCGCTGGCTGCAATTGCCGCTGTATTTGGGACTGATCGTCGCGCAGGGCGTGTACGTATTCCTGTTCGTCAAGGAACTGTGGCACCTGATCCACGGCGCCAACAGCCTCAACGAGCAGGGCATCATGCTGATCGTGCTGGGCCTGATCGACGTGGTGATGATCTCCAATCTGCTGGTGATGGTGATCGTCGGCGGCTACGAGACTTTCGTATCGCGGCTGGGCCTGCAGGGCCATCCCGACCAGCCGGAATGGCTGAGCCACGTCAACGCCTCGGTGCTGAAGGTGAAGCTGGCGATGGCGATCATCGGCATCTCGTCCATCCACCTGCTCAAGACCTTCATCGAAGCCGGATCGCTCGGCCTGCCCAGCTGCAATTCGGCCGACTTCCGCGCGATGAGCGAAGCGACCGGCGCGGCGGCGTCCAACCTGCGTTGCACCACCGCCACCGCGGTGGGCGTGATGTGGCAGACCATCATCCACTGCGTATTCATCCTGTCGGCGATCGGCATCGCCTACACCGACAAGCTGATGACCGCGACTTCGGGCAAACGCGAGCAGGCTCACTCGCACTGAAATTCGACGTGCGCAGGTTGTCCGATCGCAGTAGCGTCCGAAATCATCAGTAACCCGTCATCCCAGCGAAAGCTGGGACCCATTTTGCGGTTGCTTTCGAAATAAAAGCGGAAGGCAAGATCAAGTTGGGTCCCCGCTTTCGCTGGGATGACGGAGGGTGGGTCTTCCGCTCCGCGCCGACTACAACTTAGTGCGGCTGCCGGCGACCCACGATCGCCTGGCGCAAACGCATCGCGGCATCGCCTTGCGAAAAACGCAATCGGCGATCAACCACATCGATCCCCAACTCGTGATAAGCCGCATCCAGCGAAGGGAATTCCTCCGCAGCCGCATACCGCCGATACCGGCTGGCGAAAATATCGCCACCCGCGATCCGGTCCAGTTCCGCCATGAACGCTTCGGGCTCGACCAACGCCGTGCCTTCGCCCAGGCAGCACGTCGAATACGCCGACAGCACCGTGTCCAGCGAACGGCCCGGCTGTTTGCGCAAAGCCAGATCCGCTTCCAACCAGAACGCCGCACCGGCCCAGTACACCCGCATCGTTCCGCCGCGACGCCGGCCCAGCTCGTCCAGCGCCACGCCGGACAATGCCTTGCGGCCGCGTTGGAAACCAGCGTCGAGCCGCCGCCACGCCTCTTCGCCCTCCAACGCGCCGATACGTGCGCGCAACACGTTCTGGTAGTAGCTGGCCAAACCCTCGGCCAGCCAGCGGCCGCGGTCGCCCAGATAAGGGTGGAACAGATGCGACAGTTCGTGCGCCGCGGTCCAGTCGTCGCGCAATTGCTGCAGCGTCGCGTCCCGGCGTACGAACAGCAGCACCGACACGCCGTCGCGGCGCAGGGTCTGACCCCAGGGCACCGGGCTGTCGTCGTCGCTGTCGACCTGCTTGATCCGCACCTGCGCATCCCGCAACGGGAAACGGCCGAAGACCGACAGCGGCGCGGCTGCGGTTTCGGCGATCCAACGCTGCAGCAACTCGGCGCGGCTTCGGTCGGAGACCTCGATCACATCGACCCTCAGCGCCGTATCGCCCGCCCGCAGCACGCGCTCGTCCGCGTCCTGCGCGAGCGCGGCGGCGCTGGCGAGCAGCAGCAGGGGCAGGAGAGGCCGCGAATCCATCCCCGGATTGGATGCCGGACCCGGGCTAAGGTTCCGTGAACGCCGGCTCACGTAAAATGCCGGCATGGATGTTTCTTATTTGCTGGACGGCCTCAACCCCGCCCAACGCGAGGCCGTCACCGCACCGCCCGGCCATTATCTGGTCCTGGCCGGCGCCGGTTCCGGCAAGACCCGCGTACTGACCCACCGCATCGCCTGGTTGAACGAGGTGCACCGGGTACCCGCGCACGGCATCTTCGCGGTCACCTTCACCAACAAGGCGGCCGGCGAAATGCGCGCGCGCGCCGATGCGTTGCTGCGCAATGGCAGCCGCGGTTTGTGGATAGGCACCTTCCACGGCCTGGCGCATCGGCTGCTGCGCCTGCACTGGCAGGACGCCAAACTGCCCGAGGGTTTTCAGGTGCTCGACAGCGACGACCAGCTGCGCCTGGTCAAACGCGTCGTGCAGCAGTTGGAGTTGGACGAAGCGCGCTTCCCGCCGCGCCAGATCGCGTGGTGGATCAACGCGCAGAAGGACGAAGGCCGCCGCCCGCAGCACATCCAGGCCGAAGGCGGCGACGAATGGGCCGGCGTCATGCTGCGCAGCTACGCGCTGTACCAGGAACGCTGCGACCGCGCCGGCCTGGTCGATTTCGCCGAACTGCTGCTGCGCGCGCACGAACTGCTGCGCGACAACCCGGCATTGCTCGCGCATTACCGGCAGCGTTTCGGCGAATTGCTGATCGACGAGTTCCAGGACACCAACAGCATCCAGTACGCCTTCGTGCGCGTGCTCGCCGGCGACACAGGCCACGTGTTCGTGGTCGGCGACGACGACCAGGCCATCTACGGCTGGCGCGGCGCGAAAGTGGAGAACGTGCAGAAATTCCTGCAGGACTATCCCGACGCGCAGACTTTCCGCCTGGAGCAGAACTACCGCTCCAGCGCCAACATCCTCAACGCCGCCAACGCGGTGATCGCGCACAACCCGGCGCGGTTGGGAAAACAGTTGTGGACCGACAGCGGCGAAGGCGATCCGGTCGACCTGTACGCGGCCTACAACGAAGTCGACGAAGCGCGCTTCGTGATCGAACGCATCGGCCAATGGGTCCGCGACGGCGGCAGTTACGGCGATTGCGCCATCCTCTACCGCAGCAACGCGCAATCGCGCGCGTTCGAAGAAAATCTGTTGGCCGAGCAGATCCCGTACCGCGTCTACGGCGGCGTGCGCTTCTTCGAACGCGCCGAAATCAAGGACACGCTGGCCTATCTGCGCCTGATCGCCAACCGCGCCGACGACGCGGCTTTCGAACGCGCCGTCAACACGCCGACGCGAGGCATCGGCGAACGCACCCTCGACGAAGTACGCCGCCGCGCCCGCGCCGACAGCGTCTCTTTGTGGGAAGCCGCGCTGCGCGTCGTGCGCGAAAACGCGCTCGCAGGGCGCGCGCGCAATGCGCTGGCGACCTTCCATGCGCTGATCGACACCTTATCAAGTGAAGTGCACGACCTCAGCCTGCAGGACAAGATCGATCACGTGCTGCTGCGCTCGGGCCTGCGCATGCACTACGCCAACGAATCCAAGGGCCAGCTCGATTCGCGCACCGACAACCTGGACGAGCTCGTCTCCGTCGCCTCGCGCTTCGTGCGCCGCGACGACGACGAGGAAGCCGCGGACATGTCCGAACTGATCGCCTTCCTCGCCTACGCCGCGCTCGAAGCCGGCGAAGGCCAGACCCAGGCCGGCGAAGACGGCGTGCAATTGATGACGCTGCACAGCGCCAAAGGTCTGGAATTCCCGCTGGTTTTCCTGGCCGGCATGGAGGAGGGCCTGTTCCCCAACAACCGTTCGATCGAAGAGAGCGGGCGTTTGGAAGAAGAGCGCCGGCTCGCCTACGTCGGCATCACCCGCGCGCGCCAGAAGCTGATCCTCAGCTACGCCGAAGCGCGCCGACTGCACGGCCAGGACATGTACGGCCTGCCGTCGCGCTTCCTGCGCGAGATCCCGCCGTCGCTGCTGCACGAAGTGCGGCCGCGCGTGCAGGTATCGCGTCCGCTGTACGCGCCGCGCCCGCCGCGCGATTACGGTCATGCCGTGGTCGATGCGTCGCCCGGCATCCGTCTCGGCCAGAACGTGGTACACGCGAAGTTCGGCAGCGGCACCGTCACCGACATCGAAGGCAGCGGCGCGCATGCGCGCGTGCAGGTCAATTTCGACGATGCGGGCAGCAAGTGGCTGGTGCTTGCGTATGCCAATTTGCAGCCGGCGTAGCGGCGGGTCGAAATAGGCGTGAAAGCCCGGCGGGTATTTATAGCGATGCAAACGGGCCTGGCTTGCTCAAGACTTGCATGTTTCTAAGACAGCAATAAGCGAGAATGACACTATGGCAGGATCTGCGGATCTCACGAGTGGTCAACCGACATCTGGCATGACTGTTGGCGCTGCCGCAAGCGGGCCTAGTGCAAGCTTCGGTACATCGAATGAAACAAGCGCAGAAGTTATTTCGAATATTCCAAAGGCGAGTCTAACAGTTGGACCTTTCAATGCCTCATGGGGTAGCGACGGTAAAGGAAATTGGGCGGTTGAAGGAGGTTTTTCATTCAAGGTCATACCCAAGATAATAAGCTTCACGCGGCCGGAAGACGTTAACGAATAAGCATGAATAGTATCGAGCCAAATCGACAGGAAGGAATTTTATTCGTGTTCTGCATACTGTCCTTAGTCGCGTCATGGGGTTTTCGCATTCAGGTATTTGCCAAGTTCAAAGAGGACCCAATAATTCCTGAGTTGACGCGCAGAACCTCGGTATTCTCGTTCGGCGACCTCTTGTCTATCTCATTATTTCGAGCTCGCGCTAGATTACCGCTGGAATCAAAATCAACAGTATTTTGGTATATTGTGTTGTATTGGTTCTCGACAGTATCGATGCTCTTAATGTTTGTGAGCTACGGAATCAGAAACTGGCTATGAGTAGGTCAATTACAATAATCATGATGGTGGCAATGCTCACCGCTAGTAACGTTTTTTGCTGGTGAACCTGCGCGAGCTATAGTCTCGGCGACGAAGCTTGACGAACAGCTGATTGATACGTGGGAAACTTGCAAAGCCAACGAGCAGGTGGGTGATATCGAGCGCATCGCTATTGGTAGCCCTTCGATGTTCCAGGGGATTGATTCTCGAAGTTCATGGTGGCCTGATGCCCGCGCCGCCTACCTGCGTTATGCCGTTTCCACGTGCGTTCCTCAGGATATTGAGAGTTATGTTGATCTCGCTGCTTCGCTCTACGAAGGCGCATTGAGTAAAGAAGAGATGATGGCAGTCCTGAGATTTTACGAAACAGATGCTGGAAAGAAATTTTCTGCGGTTTCAGTTCGCTTATCTACTGAGCTAAACAAAAAGATGTATGAGGAAAGTCGAGAGATGTTGAAACAAGGCGGAATACGTTTTGATTCCGAAATGAAAGAGATAAATAAGAGGTCAAATTCATCTACAGATAACCCATGAAGGGCTGTAGGTTGGGGTGAAACACCAACATCGCCATCTCCACTATCGCGGTGTTTGAAAGGAAACGACGTTGGGGTTTCACCCCAACCTACCGCGCTGCTACGACGCGTTTCCGGCTGAGCAATATCAAGACCGGCACCTGCGCCAGCGGCGCCAGCGTGATCGGCTGGGTTACGACGATCAAGGCAACCTGGCCAACAAGAACGGCACCGACTACACCTTCGACTACGGCAACCGCTTGCATCAGGTGGAGAACAAGGAAAGCTACCGCTACGACGGCCAGGGCCGGCGGGTGCTGGCCACCTCGCCTACGCTGGGCGAGATCCGCTCGCTGTACGGCCAGGACGGGGTGCGCTGCGCTACCAGCGCAACGACCGCAGCCAGCAGATCCTGAACTACCTGTACCTGGGCGGCAGCCTGGTGGCGGTGCGCGCCACCCCGTACGGCGGCGGCGCCAGCACGGTGACCTACCCGCACACCGACGCGTTAGGCACGCCGGTGGCGGTGACCGATGCCAACCGCAACGTGATCGAGCGCAGCGAGTACGAGCCGTACGGCAAATTGCTGAACCGGCCGATGACCGATGGACCGGCATTCACCGGGCACGTGGCCGATGCGGCGACCGGGCTGACCTATATGCAGCAGCGCTACTATGACCCGCTGGGTAGGTTCTTGAGTGTGGATCCGGTCACCGCGACGAGCTTGGGCGGAAACTTCAATCGGTATTGGTATGCAAATAACAATCCGTATCGCTTCGTTGATCCCGATGGCAGGCAGCCAAGTGGTTGGACTGGTCATCTATGCGATATCGGCGGTTGTGATTCTGGGAGCTTCAATTCCAATTACTCAGTAAAGCAAGAACGTCCACAGAAAGACGGCGGGATCATCAATCAGATTTTGCGTTGGTTTAAATACCCCGCAGAACTTAGAAATGATGACGTCTTATCTGAAATGCGTGATGCCTGGTCCGACACGAAGTCAAGCGACCCCAAGAATAGACATGAAGAAGGCGGCTTCTGGGGAGTTGAGCGAGATGGAACATTGGGAGTAAGACGTTGGGAGTCCGGTAAGAAGCACACCATAGACACGCCCCGGGTTGGCTCGAATGGTCTATTTAAAGGACTTCTTGTTAAAGGAGATTTTCACACCCATCCCACCCCCCGAGACGGGGTCATGTGGACTTCAACCCCTCACTTGGGAGACTTAGCAGAAATTAGGTCCCATCAATATGCTGGTTGGAGCTACATAATTGATAGCGACAACGTCAGTTATGTCGACAGGATGGGGTACTGGGGCATAGTCGGTCTGGACCGGCCAGAGTTCTGTAGACACTCAGTCGCCGCTCTGCGCGTAGCGCCTT
>CADECF010000013.1:100980-131442 GCA_902825775.1 uncultured Lysobacteraceae bacterium | reverse complement strand
AAAGGCGCTACGCGCAGAGCGGCGACTGAGTGTCTACAGAACTCTGGCCGGTCCAATATGGCTAACTGGGTCGATCGGCTACTTGCCGAGCAAAAACTGGCACCAAGGACGATAGCGCAGTACGCCGCCGGCCTGCGCTACTGCGATACATGGCACCAACTCCGGTATGGCGCGCCGCTGCCCTTGGCTGAGACTCCGCCCTGTGCGGTGAGTTCGGACACTGTGACCGCGTTTATTGACGATCATCTCGCCATTGCTGTCGAGGGCCGTTTGCGGATGCGCATGACCGAAGCCCTCTTCGATGGCCTGCGGGAAGCTGGCTACAACGCCCGAATCGACTGCGTCGCTCCGGCTACCTCGGACTGGCGCCTGCAGGTGCTGCAGCAAGCCCATCGCCTGCTGAACCTGCGCGTTGATCGCGAACTGATACGTCGCAGGAAAGCAGAAATCTATGCGGTTTGGGAAGCAGAGCGAGCGGCGCTTGGGGTTCCGATAACCGTGCCCATGTCCGCGTCCAGCACTGTCGACACCTTGCTCCGTGCGTGCAGTGATGACCGCGAGGGAACGATGGACGTGGCGCTCATCTTGTTTCTGCGTCGTCTTACCCCAAGCCAAGTTGCCGAATTGCGGTTCAGCGAACTAACGCCAGGCACCACCATCAAGAATGGAGAGGAATTGGATGTGGTGGCACTCACGATTCGCAAGCCCGTCGGCGAACTACAGAGGTTCCAACCCAAGGTCTTTATCGTTGGCGAGGAGGCAACCCTGATCAAGATGTGGGGGGCTATCCGTGAGGATGAAGTGGTCCAAGGGCGTGACGACTGGTTCTTCGTACGAAAAGCGCGTAGCGAAGCCTCCGCCCCACTCGACCATACCTGGATCGCAAAACGTATCCGCTCCTTGGCACAGCAGGCCGGCTTGGCAGATGCCGATGGCCGGACTCGGGTCTCACCGCAATGGCTACGCAAGGCGTACGAACGAGAGTGGCGCGAGCAGTCCACCATGGTCAAAGTGGCTCGCGCAGCCGGAGTCAGTACACGATCCGCCACACAATTGACACGCATGGCCCGGGCACGACCGACATCTACCAACGGTTGACGAGGCTCCCATGTCGGACTGGATTGAACGTCTTCTAGATATGGCGAACTTGCCGGCGCGCTCACGCCGCCAATATCACATTGGATTGAAGTACTGGGACACCTGGCATCGGCTCCACTATGCCACTCCCCTGCCACTCTCTGGAGAGACCCGGCAAGCCGTCGCGCCAGTCGTGATGGATGACTTTGTTGCCGACCACACGCCCATTTGTTGTGATGGGCGGGTACGCATGCGCATGGTCGACGAGATAGATCAAGGCCTACGTGAAGCCGGATATAACCGCGACATTGATTGTGTGTCGCCGAAAACCACGTTCTGGCGCATTGAAGTACTCAAGTACGCCCATCGACTTGCAGACCTGCCCTTCGATCGAAAAGCGGCTTTCAGGAAGGAGGCGGAACTCAACGCCATCTGGGAAGCCGAACGCGCTGCAGTCGGGGCGCCTACGGCCGTGCCCATGTCGGTTGCGAGTATCGTCAGCGTCTTGCTCAGTGGATGCGGTGACGATCGGGACGGTGTACGCGACGCAGCGCTGATTGTGCTTGCGCGGCGCCTGACGGTGGGACAGATCTGCCAACTGAATCAAGGTGATTGGAGGTTTGGCGAAAAGACCGTCTATGGCCAGGTCGTGCCGACAATGGAACTCGATATTCGCGAGCCCGTGGGTGAAGTACAGGCGTTTGATCGGAGTCTATGCTTGTTGGGCGAAGAAGCAGAGCGTGTCAAGGCATGGTGGGATATTCGGAATGCCGATGGTGCAATTGAAGCCGACTCCTTCCTGATACGCATAGTCCGCAAGAAAGGCCCGCGTCCGCTCTTCGATAAGTGGATATGCTCACGCTTTCGAGCGCTCGCTCAGCGCATGGGTATCGCCGGCGCGACAGGGCGATCGTCCTGTTCGCCTAATGCGATTCGCAAGGCCTTCGAGCGTGAATGGCGAGAACACTCTGGCCTGGTGAGGATGGCACGAATGGCCGGCATGAGCACACAAGCAATGCTCCGGTACGGTCGAGAGCTATAGGCCTTGCGGGCCTGATCAACGTGGGCCGTAGCGACGCATCACGTGAATGATGCCGCCAGCCATTTCGGCGGGTTCGCGGAAGTCCAACCAGGTGTGTCGTGACGCGTCATCTCCTCGGGTCTCACCGGAGACACGCCAATGACCGGTCGCCGTACGGATGATGACATCGAAGCCTTCCGCAACCGTGACATGCGATGACGGTGCTTGCAGTTGATCCAAGGCGGTACGCCGTAAGCGTGCGTGTTCGAGCAATTCGATCAAGACCTGCGTGTAGTGAGCGCAGGCCAAGCCGGGATTGCTACCGCGAGCCAGCAGGCGTCGCAGCGCTATCAACTCGTTGTTTGTGACCAAGTATGACGCCAAGCCGAAGGTAGCACAGGCACTACCTTCCTCCACGGCACCGTCATGCCATTTGCCATGCGCGGCTTCGCTGCGGGCCAACCACTGCTCGAAGGCCACTCGATCCACCAAGGGCACATAGGTTCGATAGGCGCCGCGGCGAAATGCGCGGCGGTAGGCTTCCAGATGAGTTTCGTCTCGCGAATCAGCCTCGTCCCAAGTCCATGGCTGCACCTTCAAGGTCCAACGCCCGTGCGATTGCTCGTGGAAGGACGCAAAAGCCGGTACCGTCAACTCGGTTCCCTGCAATGCATGGAGCAATGCCGGCAAGAGGCCTTTTGAGGGCAACGGCGGCATGCGCAGCGATGCGACCGCCAAATACGGCGGGTACGCGATATGCACCGGGCCGGAGACAAAGGCGATGGCCTCGCTTAGTGCTTGAGTCCAGGCCAAATGTTCCGCTAGTGCTGCGGTAATCCGGTCTTCGTGAGGTACATGTAGGCCACTGTGGACGCCTTCCAGCAACGGGCAGCCCGCTGGACACTGGAAGGCGCTGAGGCCTGGAGTGCGAGCCTGCCACAGTAATTGCGTATCGCAATGCGGGCACCGATGCACGAGTTCCTCGTCATGCACGGGGCACCGTGCGATCGCATCCCCTTGCATGGCATAGCTGTGATAGCCCGCCTCCAGGCAACGCGGACAACCCCGCAGGCATTCGGGCGGCGCGCTGGACAATTCCGGAAACGGTTGCCAAGTGATGGGCCGAAGCTTGAGCGCCACATCCGGCAACCGATCGATATAGGGAGCCGGCACGGCAAGATCGCTTGTCTGTACTTCGTGCGGTGCGAAGGCGCAACGCACCCAGTCCGCTGGTAGCTGCTTGCGAATGTCCACGTCGTTGAGGAGGTTGGCGCGGATCAATCGGCTGACGAACGCATACCACGATTCCAACGGCCGACTGAGGGTGTCGAACCCGATGAGCCGTTCCAGGGGCGGAGGATCGAGTTCGTCGGTGGCGTTCGTTACCGTCATTGTGTGGCGGTCGAGCCGGCGACCAGACGCTTCCGGGCCTCGAAATCCCCGTACGTCGCCGGCCGCAACCGAACGAAATCTGCCTCCGGCAACGCGCTAAAACCCTTGGTGAACGGCGCATAGACCTGGATGCGCCAACCGCCATCATGTGCTGGCTCCGCCGCATAGGGATGCAGGACCTCACCGGCGGCATCGACTCGATCGACGTGCAGCAGCCGCGGACGCGGGTAGCGACGTGAATCTTCAAGGTGCCGTGCACGCATCATCCGAGAGACTGCCTCATGGGGATATCCCGGATGCACGCCTTGGTCGAGCCGAGCCAGGACATCCCGGACGGCGTCGTCCTGACAACGAAACACCCTGGCGATGTCCTGTTCGTCGAACACAATCTCCTCCACCGAATACGGCGGTCCGTTGAACCAGGCTGTGTCCAGTTCCGGCTGCAATTCGATGGCCAGAATCGTGCGTCGACCGATGTCGGTACAACGCCAGCGCTGGCCGGTACAGGTTTCAAACTCGGTTCCGATAGTGAAATCCGCGTGCTGCATGGCGAATCGCAGCCTCCTTCTGTCAGTCCAATGGCGGTCCATAGAACCGCTCAACACCCCGTTGTTTCAGATACGCCGGACGCCCTTTCGCCGGATCAAACGTCGTGATGTCCAGCGCCACATCGTCACGGGTGCACAAGGGTTGTATATCGGTAATCGTGGCACGGACCGCGCGCTCCGCATATTCAGGCCCCACGCCCAATGCGATCAGCAACCCTCGTTGATCCGGCGTTTGCGGGGATGCGACCTCCAACAGGTAGGCTGCCTGCACAAAGGACAACTGCGCGTAGAGTCCCATCAGGTAGGGCATCAGCCAAACCGGTGGATCGGCTTGGTCGCTCACAATGAAGGAGATCTCGTCCTTCAGGTGGATTTCCTCGATGCGGGCAACCGTACCGGCTTTCAGGAGCGCGTCAATCTCTTCCGGGTACAGAACGCAGCCGCCGTCGTTGGGATTCAGCATCACGGAGGCGCCGCGCGTGAGTTCCAGGAACTGCCGCCCCGACAGCGGGACGATCTTGGCGGTGATCCCGGCGGGAGGCCGGGCCTTCTCGAGCGACGTAAAGAACGGAACGGCAAGAAACCCGTCCGGGTGTCGGAACTGGAACAACCGCGGCCGCGGATGGTCGTCGGACACCGGCGCGTGGGCGTAGACCCTCGCGTCGAGCAGATAACGGAAGAAGGCTGGCTCGAGTTCGCAATTCTGGCGCGCCAGTTCCAGACGCCGTTCGAGTTCTCGTTCACTGATCATGACGTTTGCCTGACCGCCAGCTTTCAGGCGTGATGTCGCTCGCTGCCTGATACAACGGCCGGCGGTAGCTGCCAAACAGGAATCGCATGCGCGAGGCGTCTCGGCCAATGAAGAGCCACAGGAATTTCCGGTCGAACTGGAATTCGGATCGGAACGGGTATGTAGGCCCATCATGTGCATCGTCGCCGAAGATGTCGAAGCCGCGCAGGATCAGCAGCGTCGACATCGTTTCGAAGTCGCCGTCTAGCAACTGACTTCGCCAACCGTCGAGTCGCGCCGTGACGGCGTCCAGTCGCTCGGCGGGCGCCGGCCGCAAGTCGATGACATCGACCGGAATTCCCCGCGGGATAGCTGCTTGCGTTACCGCATCGACGACGGCCTGCTCCGCCTCGTCCGAGGGGCAGATCAAGCGGGCCGGCGGCCTGAATGAAGGCGCCAGATGATGGAGGAAACCACCGGCGATCTGCGCTGCGATCGCCACAAGCGTGCGTGTACCGCCCTCCGTCCCTCCGCAATCCCTGTGCCGGATCATGAGTCTTCTCTAAGTAATTCTTAGAGACAGGATACCGCCCCTGACGCGTGAATCTAGTCGGATTTCGCCTTGGACGCGGTGCGTCGGGAAGCGGCTCGCGGTTTGGCGGGACGGGCGCGTGGCGCCCGTGTACGGGACAAGGTCGCCTCCAACGTGGAGGGCAGGTCCGCGAGCTTGGCCAACTGCTGTTCCAGGGCCAGGGCGCGCGCCTGCTCACGGGCGGCCTCTCGCTGGGCTTCGGCGGCCGCGGCGTTGGCGGTGTTCAGGTCCTGGTGCCAGCTACGCTGCGCGTTGGCGTGTTCGCGGTCGGCGGCTTCGCGTTCGCGTCGAATCGCCTTGGTTTCCTCACGCGCCCGATCGACTTCGGCATGGGCACGATCCTCGGTGCTGCGCACATGCTGTTGCAGCGTTTCGCGCTCCTGCGCAGCGAGTTGGCGCTGTTCGGCGAGCGCCGTCTGTGCCGCCGTCAGTGCGCCTTCCAATTGGGCGCAACGCCCGGTCAATGCCTCGCGCTGGGTCGTCATTTCCGCCAGTTGGGCGGCCTGTTGGTCGACCAGGCGCTGCAGATCACCCAAGCGGGCCTCGGCCGTCCGGACCGCCGCCTCGGCCGCGGACCGGGCGGCTTGGGCGGTGTCCAGGATCCGCTGCCACTCGGTGCGCTCTTCGGCCAGGTGGGCCTGTTCCTGCGCCAATTCCCCCTTGGCTTGGGCGACCGCGGCCTGCGCCAGCTCGGTGCCGTGCTCGGTCGCACTCACCCAAACCGCCTTGAAGGCTTCGGCGACCGCCGGGGGCAGCTCCGGTAACTGCGTTTCGCCAGCCAAGCGCTTGGCCAAGCGATCCCACCACTGTTCGAGCAATTGCCCGACCCGCGCCGGGCTGCCGCGACCCAGTTCGGCGCGCACGCGCTCGGTGGTGGGGCGTTCGCCGCGCGCCAGCACGCGGTCGGCGGCAGCGAACACTTCGGTTTCGGGGACTCCGACGGCCATGCCCTACTCCTTCCAGAATTAGGTACGATAAGGAAACACTTATCCGACCTAAAGTGCATAAATGGACGAATTTGTTACGGTCAACGTATCAAAAAATACACCGGCCGTCACGCCGTTGGACGCCGTGCCGACCCTGGATCCGGCGGTGCTCGACACCGCCGGCGTGCGCGCTGCCGAGGAATTCGTGGTCGCCGGCACGCCGGCAAATACCGCGCGCAGCTACGCCAGCGCCCTGCGCTACTGGGCCGCCTGGTATGCGCTGCGCTACGGCCAGACCTTCGGCAGCGGACCGCTACCGGTCGCGGTCGCGACCCAGTTCGTCCTCGATCATCTGGAGCGCCAAACCAAGACTGGACTGGCGATTGAATTGCCGCCAGCCCTGGATGCGCGGCTGGTCGAGCTCGGCACCAAGGCCCAGCCCGGGCCGCTGGCGTACAGCACTGTGGGCCACCGGCTGGCGGTGTTGGCCAAGTGGCATCGGCTGCGCGGCTGGGATAGCCCAACCGACGATCACCGCCTGAAGACGTTGCTGGCCAAAGCGCGTAAGGCGCAGGCGCGTCGTGGCGTGGCCGTGCGCAAGAAGACGGCCGCGATCGCCGAGCCCCTGCAGGCGATGCTGGCCACCTGCACCGACGGCGTGCGCGGACTTCGCGATCGCGCCCTCCTCCTGCTCGCCTGGAGCGGTGGCGGGCGCCGCCGCTCGGAAGTGGTCGGCCTGCAGGTCACCGATCTGCGTCCGCTGGATGCCGCCACCTGGGTCTATGCGCTGGGCACGACCAAGACCGATACCAGCGGCGTGCGCCGCGAGAAGCCGCTCAAGGGCGACGCCGTGGTCGCCCTGCAAGCCTGGCTGGAGGCCTCGCAACTGCAGGACGGCCCCCTCTTTCGCCGCCTGTTCCGCGGCGGTCGCGTCGGGCGCACCGCGCTGACCGCGGATCAGGTCGCACGCATCGTGCAGCGGCGCGCCCGCCTCGCCGGCGTGTCCGGCGACTGGGCCGCGCACAGCCTGCGCTCCGGGTTCGTCACCGAGGCCGGCCGCCAAGGGGTGCCGCTTGGCGAGGTCATGGCGCTGACCGAGCATCGCGGCCTGGCGACCGTGATGGGGTATTTCCAGGCGGGGGCGCTTTTAAGCAGTCACGCCACCAACCTGCTCCGCGCCAATTCGAGCGAAGCCATGCCGAAGTCTGCCCGCCCGGAATAGCACGCCATCCCGCGCACCCTTGAAAAACGTGATGTGCATCTCAATATGCAGTGGAGCTGGGCCGATCCGCACCCATGGGTTGGGGTTGTAAGCGTCGCAGGACATGCGACCGGGTGCTCTTAGGCTCAGGGGTGTCAGCACTCCACGAGGGGCTTATGAGCGGAGATTCAGCGGGATCGGCGGCGAAACCGGCGCGGACCTCACGCAGGCGAAAAGAGCTTTCGTCAGCAACCCAGCGCGCCGTTTGGGCGCGCAGTGGAGGTATCTGCGCGCGCCCCGGGTGCGACAGCATCCTTTATGAGGACCCGGTCTTCTTCAAGACGCGTCCATTCGGCGAGTTGGCCCATAACGTCGCGGCCAGTCAGGATGGACCGCGCGGCGATGCCACGCGCTCGCCCCAGCTCTCCGACGACCCGGAGAATTTGATCCTGCTCTGCCCCACCTGCCACACCTTGGTCGACAAGCCTGGCTGGCAACAAGACTACCCGGAGGCCATGCTCGCCGAATGGAAGCGGCAACACGAAGCGGTCATTCGTGTAGCCGGCCGGCATAGCCACGGCCGCGTTGCAATCGCCCTCCACTACCTGGGCGTCATTGGCCGGCAGGTCGTCGCGGGAAGTGCGAATACCATCCCCCTCGCCGCGCTCCAACGGGGGCTCGTCCTCACGGAAAAGCCGTTTGAGCTTCGTGTCGATGCGAGCGGGTACGCGCCCCAAAGCCCCGAATACTGGCGCCACGTGGTCACGGAGGTCCGCAAGCAGGTCGGGCAGTTGCAGATGCAAGGCCAAGGCCGATCCGCGATCGGCTTGTTTGGTCTGGCCGACATGCCGGCATTGATGGCGCTCGGTTTCGCGCTCGGCCACGCCGCCGAACTCTATCCCTTCCAGTGGGATCGCTACGCGCACAGTTGGCTGTTCCCGGCGAATGACGCGCCCGCTAGCGAATTCCGAATCGACTGGCCGGACACACTGGATGGCCCAGTGGCGCTGGTTTTTTCATTGTCCGGCACGATTGATTTCGATCGTGTGCGTGCCGCATTCCCCGGCGAAATCCCGGCAATTATTCACATGTCTGTCGATCTGCCGAAGCTGGATCTCGTCCAGTGTGCAGCGACGATCGATGCATTTCGGATTGAAGTCGCGGGGGTGATCGCGCGACTGGAAACACTGCTACCCAAGACTGTGTCGATCCATGTGTTCCCGGCGATGCCTGCGTCCTTGGCGGTGGCGTTTGGCATGGCGATCAAACCCAAAGTCAGCTTCCCCATCCAGGTCTACGACGCCGAAGGACCGAATGGCATGTTTCATCCAGCGCTCACCCTCCCCCTCCCCTCGTCCGCGTAGGAGACACCCATGTACGACGGTTTGACGACTTCGACCTTCCCCACACGCCGTGCTTCGCCGCAAGAAGTGGCTTGGGAAAAACTGTTGCTGGAGATTGTGGAGGCCGTTTCGGTTCCGGCATCAGACTACGAGCGCATCGAAAGCCATTACAACGCGATCAGCGAGATCCTGATCGAACCGGATAACCCCGAGTTGGTGGATGGACATGTATTTCCGCAAGGCTCATTTTTGACGCGCACTGTGGTTCGTGCGTTGGGCAAGGGCGAGATTGATGTCGATGCGATCTTGCTGCTCCAGGAAACGACGTTGGCACCGCGTGAACTGCTCGAGACCTTGCATGCCGAACTTGAGGCGCGTGCCCGAACCCAGGGCGGCGTCGAACGCCGCAACCGTTGCGTCACAGTGCATTACGCCGATGCAAGCCTGCCCGCGCATCTCGACGTCACTCCGGCCATTGCAAGCGATGGCAACGATGATGACGAGGGTTGGGGACCACTAGAGGTGCCCGACTACAAACAGGCAGACTGGCATCCGACCAATCCTCGGGATTTTGCGGACTGGTTCAACGATATCAGCGAGACACCCATCCTTCTTGAACAGGGAACTGTCTCATTCACCGAAGCGCGAAAGCGGGCGGACGCGGAGCAACTGCCGAGTCACGAGGCCATCAATGCCTTCGATCCATTGCGGGCAACGGTCAAGTTGATGAAGCGGCATCGCGACGTCTTCCGCGAGCGTCATGGTGCTGAAGCTCCCGTGCCAATTTCGGTCGTCATCACCACGTTGGCGGCCAAGGCTTACAAGGAGGTCGCGGAGCTTTCGCAGAAACAACCGTTGACGGCGCTGCAGGCCATTCGGGAAATCATCACGCGCATGCCCAATCAGTTTGACGAAAATGGTCGCACCGGCTCGGAATGGAGGCTGTGCAACCCGCGTCGCCGAGCCGAAAATTTCGCCGAGAAATGGAATCGCGACCCTGCTTACGCTGCGATGTTCGCGAAGTGGCACGGCGAGCTCGCGAGCGCCGTCGGACTTGGGTTTGCGGCGTTCAGCGAAGAACGGGCCTTCGAGGAAGAGGTGCTGGCCGCGTTTGGCCCAGAAGCGCGCAAGCAAACCCGTAGCTTCCTTCTGGAAGAGGCCGGCTTGGGGCATCCGCTGCCGGGGCTGGACGACACCACGGCCGAACGTTTGCGCAAAGCAGGCGCAGTGGGCGCGACGTTCCGCGGATTGGGCGATGCAGAGCCGCGGCAAGCTGCGCAACCCAAATCGCTGGGCCGCCTTGGCTGAGGGGCCCGCCGCCGCGACAGGGCTCCCGCCTACGCGGGCGCACACCCAACTGGAGCGCCACTTCGGGCGTGCAGGTGTGCTCGCCGCCCTCCCCCGCGCCGTCATCGACAAGGCGGTGCGGAGTGCGTCCCATGGGTGGTCCTTGCCCCTGCCGATGGACTATCTCGGTCAATCGCGCGAGTTGCGACTGATCTTGCCGCCGCAGTTTCCTGCGGAGCCTGTCCAAGCATTCATTCATCCCGTGGCATTTTTGGAATGGCCGCATGCCGAGTCCGATGGACATCTGTGCCTGTGGCCGGAGGCCCTCGCTCCAGTGGCATACACGCCTGAGGCACAAATCGATCATTGCCTCGAGCGCATCCAGGACATTCTTGCCCTGGTAGGGGTTGATGCGGATGCCGGACGACGTGAAGCGGAATTTGCGCGTGAATGGCTGAGTTACTGGTCGCAGGGCGCGCAAGGGTCCTATCGCGCAAAGACGCAAGGATTGCTCGTCACGCCTCCTTCGAGCGAGACGACCGCATTGGCAACATGCGTTGTGCTGGATCGTGGCACGCAGCAGTCCAGCCTGCTCCTCGGGTCGAGCTCTGCCTCGTTACATTCATGGCGAGCGGTGCTTGGTGATCCCAAAGCCGACATCACGGATGAAGGGGCATTGTTCGTCTCCCTCACGCAGGCTCCCATTGGGGCACCTAAGACACTCGATGACGTGCGCAAGTTGCTGGCCGAGTCGCGCGACGCATTGGCGATGCTCGACCAATATCTGCGACGGCCGGAACCGGCCCCGTTCTGGATCGTTGTCGCGGTACGGGGTGCATGCCCGCAAGTGGTCGCGGCCTTGGAACTCGCCCCCAACCCACCGACAGCGGTTCGCCCCGCCCACCAGCGTGACCAAAAGCGACAGCAGCGGGAGTGGCAACGTGTGGCAGCACATGCCTGGCGCGTCCGTGTCCAATCCATCGAACGCGCGGATCCTGCCTGGATCCATGGCCGCAGTTTCGACGCCGAAGCAATCGCGCTAATGCGCAAACGCGTGACATTGATTGGATGCGGCTCATTGGGTGGACTGGTCGCGCAGGCATTGGCACATGCGGGCATCGGACATTTGACGCTAGTCGACCCTGAGAAATTGGAGCCGGCCAATCTGGGAAGACATGTCCTCGACGCGAAGGTCCTGGGTCAGGGGAAGGCGCAGGCGTTGGCGTCACACCTCCGCGATCAATTGCCGCATTTGAACGTGCGCCCAATTCCGCATCGCATCCAAGATCCACCGTCGGCGACCGCCCTGGAGAATACCGACCTGGTCATATGCACTGCGGCAGACTGGCCGGCAGAGCGCTATGCGATGAATACGCTGGCAGATCGTAGTATTCCGCTGCTCTTGAGTTGGGCCGAGCCACATGCGCTGGCGGGTCACTCCGCGGTCGACATCTCAGGGGAGCGTCGGCTGGCGGCTCTCTTCGATAAAGACGGTTTGTCCATCCGGCGGCGGACACATTGGCCGGAAGTGGAGTGGGCATTGCCGGGGTGTGCCGCGAGCCACCAACCTGGCACCTTCAATCGACTGCAGCATATTGCTGGCCTGATCGTGGAACACGCCATCGATGTATTGCTAGAACCCGCCTCATCCGATGAGCACCGCATTTGGTTGGGCGATGATGCGACGCTCAGTCGCCTTGGAGGTGCTTGGATTGACACTCCACCCGCCAATACCCGTGCAAGCGTTATAGCACTCCCCCTTCCCCATGCCTCCTGATTTTTTGCAGTACCGAGATCCGAATAGCGACCTGACGGTATCAATTGCGCCGTCTGTACTGCGCTTGTTCGATGATTCGCGCCAACGACTGTGGCAACGAGAACGCGGGGGCGTGCTATTTGCCGAATCGATCGGAACCGACGGTCGGCTTGAGATTGTTGACGCGACCAGTCCTCATCCGAGCGATCGTGCGGGTTGGAATTGGCTCGAATTGGATCATCAACGATGCTTGGACGAAATTGCGGAACGCTTCTCGCGCGGCCTGCATTTCATTGGCTACTGGCATACGCATCCAGAACGCACACCGACACCTTCGGCGCGCGACCTCGCCGCATTTCATCGCAACCTGCAAGGAGGCGGCATCGCATTGCGCAAATTGGTCGCAGTCATCGTTGGAACAGATCGCGGCACGACGGGCGTGTGTGTCGCCCTGGTCTCAAACGGCGAGCCAGCGCCATCTCTGCTTGTTCCATTCGTCGATATCGATCCACAAACTCGTTCAGATCACTCTTGAGGTTTTCGCGACATGGGTTCGACGCTCGAATTCATCAGAGGCGTGCTTCGTGATTCCCCAAATCCAGAAATCGGAACATCGGTCTGGCGTGCTCACACGGGCAGAGTGTCCAATTCGTTTACTGCAGAAGAGCAAGTTTGCGAACGACTCGTCAATAGTTGGCTGGACGGGTGCATCGACATTGGCGCGGTGTTTGGCCTGAAACTGGTACAGGAGTTGGTTCGGGAGCTCCCAATGCGCGGCGTTCCAGCGACTTACCGTGCACGCTTCTTTCCTTGTGCAGCGCCCCCGACCAGCCCGCTTCAATTTGGGCCACCTCCTGGGAGTCGCTCCAAGGGGCGTTACAACAGAACCGGGCAATCTGCGTTATATCTGAGCGCTGATCTATTGGGGCTGAAAGCCGAAATGGAGCGAAGCGAAGACGACACAAATCACCTCTACTACGCCCGCTATCGCCCTATCGACTCGCTTTCGGTTGTTGACTTATCCGATGCCAACATACATGCCGCCCTGCAGTTGGCATTCGATCGAGCGGAGCGTCTGGATACTCCGTATGAAACAAGTCAGATGCTCGCCGACGTGGTTCGATCGCTTGGGATTGATGGAATGATTGTTCCCGGTGTGCGCGGAGCCCCCAATCATCATTACCGCAATGTCGTGCTGTTTAATTGCAAAGATTGGGAGAAATGGGTGGATACCTCGCACCCTCCCCAAAATCTTATCAATTGCGTTGGCATGTTGACCTAGACAGATTGCATATATGCCTAGCCAAAACAAATAGCCGCGCCAACTCCACTCGGCACGGCTTAATTGTCACTCCCGTGTGATTTTCGTCAGCGTGCCGTCCATGCCGGTCGAGGTGAACTCGAAATCCACCTGATCACCGGACTTCAAACCGCTAATGTCGATGTCGCCGGCCTTGAAGGTCATGGTCATTGCAGGCCATTTCAATGCTTCGACCGGACCATGGGCAATGGTGACCGTGCCGGCGGTGGTATCCACGGCTTCTACCTTGCCCGAGGCGGAGGCCACAGTGGCCTCGCTAGGCATGTCGGACATGGGCGCTGCGGGCGACGCCGACTCTGTCGTCGCGGCCTGCTGCTGTGGTGCAGCAGTCGCTTCGGATTTGGTGGCTTCGCCTTGCGGTGCCGAACAGGCAGCGAGCAAGAGAACAATCAACAAGCTAGCAACGGTTTTCATCATGACTCTCCTATAGTGGGGCTGGCCGCAAAGGAAAATGCCTCCCGACGCGGCAGCCTGCGCGCACAAGAGATCGATGAGGCGAATAGCAATGGTGCGCTCATGTCATGACCCAAGCGGGCTCCGCACTAGGCGCCGCCGTTGCAACAAGGCATAGGCAGCGGGAATCACCAGCATCGACAACAGGGGCGCACTGAGCATCCCACCGACCATCGGGGCGGCAATGCGTTGCATGACTTCGGAGCCTGCCCCGCCGCCAAGCAGGATCGGCAACAGACCTGCGAGGATCACGGCAACAGTCATCGCTTTGGGCCGCACACGTTGCACCGCACCTTCGCGAATAGCCGCCTCGAGCTCAGCCTCGTTCGCATGCGGATTCACTGCGAGCTGTCGTTCCCAGGCGTGGCGCAAGTACAGCAACATGATGATGCCGAACTCCGCGGCGACGCCTGCCAAGGCAATGAAACCAATCAGCGTGGCGACCGACACGGCGTGGCCCATCGCCCAGATCAGCCATAGCCCACCGACCAGCGCGAGCGGCAGGCTGAGCATGATGATCGCGGCTTCCGAAGCGCGCCGGAACACGAGATAGATCAGGCCGAAAATGATCACCAGCGTCGCAGGCACGACCACGCGCAACCGCTCGCTGGCGCGCTTGAGGTACTCGTACTGCCCAGACCATCCCACGGCATAGCCGGCGGGCATCGAAACCTGCTTGGCAACGGCGCGTTGCAGGTCGGCCACGACCGAGCCGAGATCCCGTCCGGCGACGTCGACGTAGACGTAATTGCTCAGGCGGGCATTGTCGCTGCGCAGCATCGGCGGGCCTTCGCTGACGCCAAGTTCAGCCACCTGCCCCAACGTCAGTTGCGCGCCGCTAGGTGCCAGTAAAGGCAGTTGCGCCAATGCTGCCGGCGAATCGCGAACCGTGCGCGGATAGCGCACCACCACCGGATACCGCTCGCGGCCCTGGATCGTTTCAGACACCGGCTCACCACCCACAACCGTCGCGATCAGGCGCTGTACGTCCGCTTGGCTAAGCCCGTACCGCGCGGCGACATCCGGTTTCACCTTTACATCAAGATAGCGACCACCGGCGATGCGCTCAGCGAGTGCCGAACTCACGCCGGGCACTTTGCGCGCGACCTGTTCGATGCGATCGCTCAACTGCGCCAGCACGGCCACGTCCGGCCCCGAGACCTTGATACCGATCGGGCTCTTGATGCCGGTGGCGAGCATGTCGATGCGGTTGCGGATCGGGGGCACGAACAGGTTCGTCAGCCCAGGAACCTTGACCGCGCGGTTCAGTTCCTCACGAAGCTTCTCCGGCGTCATGCCTGGCCGCCATTGGCTGCGCGGCTTGAAGGTGATCGTCGTTTCGAACATCTCCAGCGGCGCCGGGTCGGTAGCGGTCTCTGCGCGGCCCGCCTTGCCGAACACATGATCCACCTCGGGCACGGTCTTGAGCATGCGATCGGTTTGCTGCAGCAATTGTGATGCCTTGCCAGCGGACAAGCCCGGCAATGCCGAGGGCATGTACAGCAGCGTGCCCTCTTCCAGCGGCGGCATGAACTCGCTTCCCAGACGCAGCAACGGAATCAGGCTGAGCAACAGCACGACGCCGGCCAGCGCCAACGTGGTTCGCGGAAAACGCAACACGGCGTCCAATACCGGTCGGTACAAGGCGATCAGGGTGCGGTTGATCGGATTGTCTTTTTCCGCGCGGATGTGACCGCGGATCAGGTAGCCCATCAGCACCGGAATCAGAGTGATGGAGAGGCCCGCAGCGGCAGCCATGGCGTAGGTCTTGGTGTAAGCCAACGGTGAGAACAGGCGCCCTTCCTGCGCCTGCAGGGCGAACACCGGCACGAACGAGAGGGTGATCACCAGCAGGCTGACAAATAGCGCGGGGCCGACCTCGCTGGCGGATTCGGCGATCAGCGCCCAACGCTCGTCGCCCTCCGGGTCACGATGTCGAGCCTCGCGGAACTGCTCCAGGTGCTTGTGCGCGTTCTCGATCATCACCACCGCCGCGTCGACCATGGCGCCGATGGCGATCGCGATGCCGCCCAGCGACAGCAGGTTCGCGGTGATGCCTTGGGCATGCATCACGATGAAGGCCGCCAGTACGCCGAGCGGCAAGGTGATCACGGCCACTAGCGAGGAGCGCAGATGCCAGAGGAACAGTGCGCACACAAGCGCGACGACCAGGAACTCTTCACCCAACTTGCGAGTAAGGTTGCGGACAGCGTCGAGGATCAGTTCGGAACGGTCGTAGGTGGGAACGATTTCAACGCCGGGCGGCAGGCTGGCTTTCAGGTCCGCCAGCTTGGCTTTCACCGCCTCGATCGCCGCCAAGGCATTTTTGCCCGAGCGCAGAATGACCACGCCGCCGGCGACCTCCCCTTCCCCATCGAGCTCGGTGATGCCACGCCGTAGCGTCGGCCCGCGTTGCACGATCGCCACATCCTGCAGCAGCACGGGCACGCCATCGACACCGGTCGTGATCGGCACGCGTTCGAAGTCGGCCCGGCTGCGCAGATAACCTTCGCTGCGCACCATGAACTCGGCTTCGCCCTGCTCTATCACCGAGCCGCCAGTCGCGCCGTTGGCCGCCTGGATCGCATCCACCAATTGCGTGACGGTGAGCCCTCGCGCGGCGAGCGCTTGCGGGTTCGGTGTGACTTGCCACGCCTGCACCATGCCGCCAACGCTGGCGACTTCGGCCACGTCAGGCACGGTCTTGAGGTCGTAGCGCAGAAACCAATCCTGCAAGGCGCGCAGCTGTCCGAGATCATGACGACCGGTGCGATCGACCAGCGCGTACTCGTAGATCCAGCCGAGGCCGGTGGCATCCGGCCCGATCGCCGGGCTGACCTGCGCCGGCAGGCGATCGCGCACCTGGCTCAGATATTCAAGCACGCGCGAGCGCGCCCAGTACAAGTCGGTCCTGTCGTCGAACAATACGTAGACGAACGAGTCGCCGAAGAACGAGAAACCGCGCACTGCCTTGACGCCCGGCACCGACAGCATCGTCGTGGTCAAGGGATAGGTGACCTGATCCTCGACGATACGCGGCGTCTGCCCCGGCCATTCGGTGCGGATGATGACCTGGGTATCGGAGAGGTCGGGCAAGGCGTCGAGCGGCGTGCGTGCCACCGACCAGATGCCGAGCACGGCGAGCGCGGCCGCGGCGACCAGCACGAACAGTCGATTGGCGATCGACGTGCGGATGATGCCGGCGATCATGGCTGCGGTTCCGTAGCCGACACATCACGCACGGTGCAATCCGCACTCGCCTCCGGCGCAAACTTCGGCACCAATTGCATGTCCATGAAGGGCGATTTGCCGGGCTTGTCGAAGTGCTTGTCCGCTACCATCGGGTCGTACCAATAAAGCACCGGGCATTGCCGATCTGATGGCGATACCGACGACGATGGCTTCGTCGAAACCGCGGACGTGGTGGGCTTCGCCGGCATCGTTTTTGAAGACGCGGCCCGCGCCGGTGCGACTGGCGCAGCCGGCGGTGTCATTTCGGGCATGCCGGGCATGACCTCGGGCGGCATCTGCGCCTCATCGTCGGCAGCGATCGTCTCGGCGCCGGCGTTGAGGCGTTCGAGCGCCCCGGAGAGATTGGCTTCCGAATCAATCAGGAACTGTCCCGAAGCCACCACGCGTTCGCCGCCTTTCAGGCCGGCAAGGATTTCCGTCATACCGTCGCTGCTGCGCCCGGTCTGCACGCGCACGGGCTGGAACGTGTTGTCCGCGCCAAGCACGATCACCCGCGCCTGCGTTCCGGCGTTGATCACTGCATCCGATGGCACCAATGGGTGTTCACTGCCTGCGGTCGGTTGCAGCGTGATCTGCGCAAACATGCCCGGTGCGAGCGCACCGTCCGGGTTGTCCAGCACGATGCGGGCCCGTTGCGTGCGACTGGTCATATCGACCTGCGGCAGTAGTGTCTCGACGTGACCCTGGAACGTCTCGCCGGGCAGCGCATCGACGCTCGCATCCACCGGCGTCCCGGCCTGGATGCCCGCGACGCCCGCCTGCGGGATGGCGGCTTCCAGCCAGACCGTCCGCGTGCCGTTGATGCGGAACAGCAGCGTGCCCATCGGCGCGGACTGGCCTTCGCGTGCGCCGATTTCGCTGACGACGCCGGTGACAGGCGATGTCAATGTGATGCGACCGCCGCGGGCACCGCTTCCCGCCGGCAGGCCCAACGCATGCAGGCGCTCACGGGCAGCTGCCTGCAGGTCTCGTGCTGCGGCGGAACGGGCGTTACCCAATGCTTGTGCTTCCGCGATGGCGGTGTTCCAGCTCGGCGCGATGATGCTGACCAGCGGCTGCTCGGCGCGCACCGGTTCGAACGGCGCACGCACGTGCAGGCGTTCGACGATGGCATCGACCCGCGCGCTCACGATGTGCTCCTGGCGCAGATCCCAGCCGATCGTGCCGGGCACGCGAATCGCGCTGTCCAACCGGCCGCGTTTCACTTCGACCGTGCGAATGCCCAGGTTCTGGCGCACGCCGGGGGCGATCGCGACGCCGCCCGCAGTCGCCTCATCGGCGTACTTCGGCACCAGTTGCATGTCCATGAACGGCGACTTGCCCGGTTTGTCGAAGTGTTGGTCCGGCACCATCGGGTCGTACCAGTACAGCACCTTGCCTTCGCCGGACGTCGTACTCGCGCCGCCAGTTGCGGATACTTGATCGGGCGAACGGCCCCACCAGTAACCGAGACCGAGCGCGGCCAGCAATGCGACCGCCACGGCGGCAATCGCGACGAAACGACGGGAACGGGTCATGGCTGTGCCTCCGTCGGCAACAGGAAGGCCAACGCGGCCCAGGCGCGCCCCAGTTCGCCGAGATGCTCGGCGTGGGCGAGATGGACATCGAGCTCGTCACGCCGGGCGTCGAGCCACGGTTGCAGGTCACCACCGGCACGGTAGGCGGCCAGCGTGGTCGCGCTGCGGTCCTGCGCCAGCGGCAGCAGTGCGTCTTCGTGCAACACGACCTGGCGCTTCAACCCGTCCCAGCGGGCGAGATCGGCACGTATGCCTGCGGCTTCCTGCCGACGCAGATCCTCGCGCGTGGCCAGTGCGGCCTGATACTCGGCCTCGCGCGCCGCGACCCCGCGGTCTTGCCGGTTGCGCGTGAACAACGGCAGGCCGATGCCGACCTCGAACATGATCATGTCGTCACGGCCACCAGCCCGCTGGCCGTAGGAAGCACCCACGCTCCAGACCGGGCGCTTGTCGGCGCGGGCGACATCGATTGCGGCAGCGGCGGTTTCGACCTGCGCGGTCGCCGGCAACAGCGGCGCGATCTGATCGAGCGCGGCGAGCAGCGTGGCTTCCGAAACCGGGAGCGCATCGAAATTCGGCGCCGTATCGCTGACCTCGATCGCGCCATCACCAAGCCAGCGCGCCAGAGCAGCTTGTGCGGCCCTCTTCTCCGCGCGCGCCGCTTCGATGCGGTTATCCAGTTCCAGCAGTGCGGCTTGAGTGGCGAGGGCATCGCTTACCGCTTCACCGCCGCCAGCCACGCGCGCCTTGGACACGTTGGCGGCCAAGGCCGCTTGCTCGCGCAGCTTCTGCAGCGCCAATAGTTCGCGCTGCGCCGCCCATACGCCAATCCATGCCTCTGCGGCGGCACGACGCACAGCAAGTCCTTCGGCTTCGGCCTGCGCCTGCGCCTCGTCGAACTGACGCGCCGCGAAGGAACGACGCGCCGAGCGCTTCGCCCGGGACGGAATTTCCTGCCGCACGCCGATCTTTTTCATGGTCATGTCGTCGACGCGCGTATCGAAGGCGTCGCGGCCGGTGACCGGCAAGTTGTCGATGCCGAGGGTCAGCATCGGGTCGGGCAAAGCACCGGCCCGGGCGGCTTCTTGCTGCGCGGCCGAGACGCCAGCGCGCCGTGCTTCGAGCATCGGCGCGCGTTCGCTGGCAAGGCGCACGGCCTCGGGCAATGTAAGTGTCTGGGATGCGGCCCAAGCCGCCAGCGGTGTCGCCAGGGCAGCGACGCACAGGGTTCGGGCCAGCACGCGCACGCAGGCGCTCCGGGACCGGCAATGATCAAAGCGGGAGTTCATGACACCTCCGAAACAGACAAGGCAACGCGCACGGCGCATGGGCGCCGGCGCGGATTCGCTACGTCGTTTCGGGGGCTAAATCAGAAGACTGCAGAAACGCAGCCGTGGCGGTGGATCGGATCGTGCGATCGGCACGTCGGTCTGGATGGCGACGTGGGAGACGGCTGGCACATCGACCGGTGTCAGGATGAGCGGCGGCAAGGCCAGCGGCGGGATCGATAGCTTCGCTGTGTCGGTAGTGACTGTGTAGTCAGGATTACAGTGCTTCTGGCAAAGCAGCGGATTGTTCCCGTCCTGCTGCTGTGCCATGCCCATTTCGGCGCAAGGCTCGGCCATCGCCACGGCCTTGGCGGACACCTGCTCCACGGGGCACAGATACGCAGCCAGCGCCGCCTGCTGGAACAGCAGGCAGACGATCACCAGGACGGCGATCTGTAGGCGGTGGCGGGCGCGCCGGGTCATGGGCGAGATGGTACTCCTCTGCACGCGGGCAAGCCGTATAGCCCATAGACGCGGATTGGCGCGGCGAGTTCCCGACATCCGGGGTCCAACCGACTATCCACAGCAGGGTCTTTGCTGCTGGATGGGCGGACACGACACCGTGCCGTAGGAGCAAAAGACACAGCAATCGCCCGGCTTGGGCCGTAGTAGCTCACCACAGGCCGCGCACTCGTAGAAGAACTGGCACGCCGTCGTCGGCATGGTCTCGACGGCCCGGTGCCCGCATTGCGGACATGTCAGCGTGCTCTGCAGCTGCAGCTCAGCCACCCTTTTCCCTCACGCTGGCAGGAAAGCCGGCGTCCGTGATGGCCCGCGTGACGACAGGCAAGCTCGTACGCTCGTCGTCAAACGTCACCGTCACCGTGCCTACCTGGGTGTTTATCTGCTTGCTCGTCACGCCCGGCACTTGGTCCAGGGCCTTCTCGATCGTGATGCTGCAAGCGGGACAGGTCATGTTTTTGACGTTCAGCACGACCTGCTTGGGTGTCGCCGCAAGCGCTACGCCGACCCAAGTCAACATCACCATGCCCAATATGGATTTGTACATCGATCGTCTCCTACAGAAACCAGCCCACGTAATAGGGAAAGAGCAGCAGCAAGCTGATCAGCACTGTGGCGATCCACAGCCAATGTCTGCGGCGGCGCAGGATCCGAGGATCCATGCACGCTCCGTCGGTACGGCAGCGGGATGCCGGCCCATAGAGGTTCCAGAAGGCGAGGCCCAAGCACGCCAGCGTGGCGGCGCTGAACCACGGTCGCCAAGCATCCAGCGCGGTGAGGTTGGCGATCCAGGCACCGCTGATGCCCAGCAGCACCAAGACCAGAGGCACAACGCAGCACACGGACGCCGCGATGGCGGCGAGACTCGCTGCAACGATGGCTGGAAGGGAGGATTTGGCGGGGAGCCTGACCATGGGCGCATACTACGGTCTGTACCTAGGTACGGAGTCAAGCCATGGCCGCGAGTGCCCTCACCATCAGCAAACTGGCGGCTTCCGCCGGGGTGCACATCGAAACCGTGCGCTACTACCAGCGTCGCCGATTGTTGCCGGAGCCTAAGCGGCCGCTGGGCGGTTTTCGCCACTACGGGCCGACCGATGTCACCCGCCTACAGTTCATCCGGCGCGCCCAAGCGATGGGTTTCACCCTAGATGAAATTGCCGGGCTGTTGGAACTCAAGGGCAAGCGGGCCTGCGAACAAACGCGTCAACTGACCGAACTCAAACTGGCCGATGTTCGCCAACGACTCGATGCATTACATCGTTTGGAAGGCGATCTGATGCACCTCATCGCCGAATGCAGTCAAGCGCCTGCCGGCGAGTCGTGTCCGACCCTGGATCGTCTAGAACATGCAGAGGAGCACCCGGGGGACGATGTGCCGCGATAGGCCGATCAGGCATGACCATGTTCATCTTCACATGGCGTCATTTCGACTTGCAGCGTCGCGTGATGAATGTTGAACTGCTCTTCCAGTGCGGCGGCCAGTGAGCGCCGGACCTGCTCTCCATCGCCCCCGTCGCGCAACACGACATGCGCAGTCAGCACCGGCTCCTTGGAGCCCAAAGCCCAGGCATGCAGGTCGTGCACCGCCGTCACATTAGGATGCGACAGCATCATGGTGCGCACCTCATTCATTTCCAGACCATGCGGCACGCCTTGCATCAGCACCTGACCGGCCTCCCGCAACAACGTCCATGTGCGCGGCAGCACCCACAGACCGATCAGCACAGCAATGATCGGGTCGGCGACTTTCCAGCCGGTGAATTTGATGACCAACGCGCCGAGTATGACGCCGACGGAGCCCAGCATGTCGCTCCAGACCTCGAGGTACGCGCCCTTGACGTTGAGGCTGGTGCCACTGCCCGCCTTGAGCAGACGCATTGAGATCAGATTGATGACCAGGCCAATCGCGGCGATCACCATCATGCCAGTCGAGGCGACATCCGGCGGATCGCGAAAGCGGCCGACGGCCTCCCAGAGGATATAACCGGCGACCAGGAACAGCAGGCCACCGTTGATCATCGCGCCGATGGCCTCCATCCGCGCATAGCCATAAGTGCGCTTGGCGTCAGGTGGGCGTCGGCTCAAACGCACGGCGAACAATGAGATCGCCAGTGCGATGACGTCGGTGCCCATATGTGCGGCATCGGACAGCAACGCCAGGCTGTTGGTAATCAATCCACCGATAACCTCTGCAATCAGGAATGCGGTGGTGAGACCGAAGGCCCACCACAATGGCTGTTCGTGCTTGATTTCACCCGTACCGTGATCGTGTCCCGCACCCATAAGAAGTCCTCTGCAATCGAATGATGAATTTGAATGCGTTATTCGGTCTGCGGACCCGCACCAAGCGCTGTCCGGGCCAGTTCGGGCACCCGTCGAATGTGGCGAGCGAGCAGCGCCACCGCCAGTGCGAGATTCACCCAAGCCAGGGCCGTCAGCACGGCGATCTCGCGCTCGGGCGTGGCTTGGTAGAAGAAGGCCAGCGCCAATTGCGTCACGAATAGGCTCGCCAGGGCCAATGCCCCCCAGAGACTCAGCCGCAGCGGCAACAGCAGCGCCAGCGCGAACAAGGATTGCGCGGCCGTCAGGAAGAACTCCTCGTGCTGACGGGCATCCAGCGGCAACGACATCACTTGACCAGCGCCGATGCTCATCGCGATCGGCAGCATGCCCACCAGCAAGGTCCAATGGTTGATCTTGTCGCTGATCATGGTGGTCAAACCGGCGCGAGCGCGACCATCGAGCACGAACAGGATGGCGATGGTGACCGCCGGCGCTTCGCTGGCCAGCGGCGCCAGCCACTGGATCAGCAGGAACTCGTCGACGCCTAGGCGGCGGCCCGAAGCCACGAGGGATTCAGCGAAGGGCTCGGCGGCCAGCAGGATGACGCCCGCCGCCGCGATGCTCATGATCGCCATCACCGTCCAGCGCTTGGTGGGCGACAACTGGGCGATGACCGCACCCGGCCCCGGCTCCTCGTCTTCTTCCTCTTCTTCGTTCTCGGCCCGAGAGGTTCGCCACAGGTAGAAGCAGAACAGCGCGCCCAACACGATGAAATCGAACACGCCGATGCTGTTTTTCAGGACGATGATGAAGGCATACGCACTGGCCAGGGCGAGAAACACGATCTCGACCGCGTTCTCGTATTGCAACGCAATTCCGCGCTGCCGCGAGCGCCACCAGTGCAACCCCACCAGCAGCGGCCACGCCAAACCGATCAGCAGCCGATTGGCGCCGGTCATGTTGGCGGCAGCGTAGGCAACGTAACCTGAGGCCGGATCCTGGCCGGCGCGGTAGGCGTAGTAGAAGTCCACCGCGTACTCGGGCAGCACGGTGATCAGCGCAACCACCGCCAGCACGAAACCTGTGGCGATGTACTTCTCCGCAGCCTCGGCACCCCACGACAACAGGAAGCCCGCGGCCAGGATCGCCACCCCGAACAGGGCCATGTCGCCCAGGGCCCCGACGCTGCTCCCGATCACGCGCAGGAACAGCGCAGGCACGACGGCCAGCGCTGCCACGCCCACCGGAACCACGAACTCGCGCACTGCGTTGTGTGCTCGTGTCACGGGTCTGCTCCTATACGGCGCCGTCGATGGGAAACGCCTGCTCGACCGGGCTGACATAGACCCATCCGGCATCCGGTCGGCCCGTATGCCCGATCCGGCGGAATATCTCCACCGCCCGCGCTACGTCGCTGTCCTCACAGAACAATTCCATCTGCACTTCGTTGATCACCTGATCACCGAACTCGACGGAATACTCCTGCTCGCGCGCACTGAGTGCGCGCAGCAGGCCTTTCACATCGAACAGGCTGAGTCGCTGGAAGCCGGCGGCTTCCAGCGCGTGGATCAGGTCCGAGACGCGATTGCGATGCACGAACGCCTTGATCTGTTTCATGCCGCAGTCTCCTGAGAGTGACGCTCAGCCGCCTGGCGGTCGGAGCGGTTTTCAAGCCATTCGTACAACACCGGAAGCAGGATCAACGTGAGCAGTGTTGAGCTGATCAGGCCGCCGACGACCACCGTGGCCAAGGGACGCTGTGTTTCCGCGCCCACACCGCTCGAGAGCAGCATCGGCACCAAGCCAAGGATCGCCACGCTCGCAGTCATCAACACCGGTCGCAGACGCAGCGCCGTGCCCTGCACCACCGCCTCGCGCACCGACAGGCCTTTTTCACGCAGTTCGTTGAGGAAGCTCACCAGCACGATGCCGTTGAGCATCGCCACACCGAACACCGCAATGAAGCCGATCGCTGAAGGCACCGACAGGTACTGCCCTGTGACAAACAACGCCAGCAGGCCGCCGATGGTGGCAAACGGTACGTTGGCCAGAATCAGTGCGGCATACTTGATCGAGTTGAAGGCGGTATACAGCAGCACGAAGATGAAGAAGATCGTGACCGGCACGATCAACGCCAGCTTCGCCAAGGCGCGCTGTTGGTTCTCGAACGCCCCACCCCACTCGATCCAGTACCCCGGCGGCAGCTTCACCTGTTGCTTGATCGCCGCCTCCGCGTCCTGGACGAAGCCGTCAACATCGCGGCCACGTACGTCCATCTGGATCACGGCATAGCGTTGCAGCTGCTCGCGGCGGACAAAGGAATAACCCTCGGCCACGTCGATTTCCGCCACTTCCGACAATGGCACCAGGGCGCCAGTCGCCGTGCGTAGCGGAATGCGACGCAACGACTCGACCGAATCGCGTGTTGCGTCATCCAGTCTCACCGCGATGTCGAAGCGCTTCACGCCATCGAGCAGCACGCTCACCGGTTCGCCGCCCAAGCCGTTGCGGACGATGGTCAGCACCTCCTCGGCGTTCATGCCGTGGCGGGCCAGTTCGTCGCGTTTGACCGCGATGCGAATCTGCGGTTTGCCGATGTTGGCCTCCAAGGCCAGATCGGCCACGCCCGGCACCTTGTCCAGGACGCGCTTGATGCGCCCGCTGAGCTTGTCGAGTTCGCCCAGGTCTTCGCCGTAGAGCTTGAGCGCCAAGGTGGCACGCACGCCGGAGATCAGCTCTTCGACGCGCATCTGGATCGGCTGGGTGTAGCCGGGCACCACGTTGGGAACCACCTTTTCCAGCGTCTCCTGCATCGCCGCTTCGAGCTGCTTGATATCGCGACCCGACTTCCACTCGTCCTCGGGCTTGAGCGCGGTGTAGATTTCCATGTAATTGACGTCGGCGGTCTCGCCCTTCTCGGCACGGCCGATCATTGCCAGCGTGGTCTCTACCTCGGGAAACTGCTTGAAGGCCGCGGCGATGGTGTTGCTGGTGCGGATCGATTCGTTGAGCGAGGTCGACGGAATGCCCGTGATCCGCCACATGATCGAGCCTTCCTGCAACTGCGGCATGAACTCCTTGCCCAGGAACGGGAACAACGCGAGGCTCGCCACCAGCGCCACGACAGCACTGACCACCACCACGCGCTTGCGTGCCAGCGCCTTCTCCAGCAGTGGCCTGTAACCGCGCTTGATCCGCGCCACCAGCCAGGTGTCGCGTTCCGGCTTTGGCTTGAGGATCATCGAGGCCAACACCGGGATCAGCGTCAGGCTCAGGATCAGCGATCCGGCCATCGCGAAGGCGATGTTGAACGCCATCGGCTTGAACATCTTCCCTTCCAGTCCCTCCAGCGAAAACAGCGGCAGGAACACCACGATGATGATGCCGATCGCGAAGGTGATTGGATTGGCGACTTCCTTCGCGGCGGCCAGCACAGCGGATGTCTTATCGACCTTCTCGCCGTGCTCCAACCGCTCGGCCATGATCCGGAACGCGTTCTCGACCATCACCACCGCGCCGTCCACCATCATGCCGATGCCGATCGCCAAGCCCGCGAGTGACATCAGATTGGCGGACAAGCCGACCTGCCCCATGCCGATGAAGGCAATCAGCATTGCCAGCGGTAGCGTGACGATCACCACCAGTGCCGAGCGGACCTCCCCAAGGAACAGGAACAGGATCACCGCGACCAGCAGCGAGCCTTCCACCAAGGCACGTACTGCCGTCTCCACCGCCTTGTTGACCAGATCAGTGCGTTCGTAGATTGGCTTGAGCACCATGGTCTTGGGCAGGGCATCACGCACGACATCGAGCTTGCCCTTGACCGCCTCGACCACGTCCTTGGCGTTCTCGCCGATGCGGGCGAGCGCCTGGCCCATCACCACCTCCTGGCCGTCACGGGTCACCGCACCGAAGCGCGGCGCGGGCGCTTCGACCACAGTCGCCACGTCGCGCAGATAGACCGGCACACCGTCCTCGGCCTTGAGCACGATCGCGCCGATATCTTCGGTCGACTTCAGCAGGCCCAAGCCGCGCACTAGGAACTGCTCGCGGCCCACGTCCATCACGTTGCCACCGACCTGACCATTGTTGGCGGGGAGCGCATTGATGACATCGCCGAAGCCCAGCCCGCGGGCGTAGAGGCGTTGAGGATCGATCTGCACCTGATATTGGCGTTCGCCGCCGCCCCACGAACTGACGTCGTCCACGCCCGGCGCGGTGCGCAGGATCAGACGCACGGTCCACTCCTGCCAGGTGCGCAGGTCCATATCGGTGACCTGATCCTTGGTGACACCGGGGGCGCGTTCGACCGTGTACCAGTACACCTGCCCCAGGCCCGACGTGTTCGGGCCCATGCTCGGCTTGCCATAGCCTTCGGGCAGGCGGTCGCCGATTTCCTGCAGACGTTCGTTGACGAGCTGGCGGGCGAAGTAGATGTCCATGTCGTCCTTGAAATAGACCGACACGTACGACAGCCCGAACAGGCTGACCGAGCGGATTTCCTGCACCTTCGGCAGGCCGGCCAGCGCCGACTCCACCGGCGTGGTGAGCAACTGCTCGACATCCTCGGCGGCCAGGCCAGGCGACTCGGTGTAGATGTTGACCTGCACCGGTGTTACGTCGGGGAAGGCGTCGATCGGCACGTTACGTACTGCGCTGATGCCGAGAAACGCGACGACCGCGAACACGATCAGGACCAGGAACTTGTAACGCAGGGAGAGTTCAACCAGGCGATTCAGCATGGCGCACCTCCCGCATGGGCGGGTTTGGCGTCAGGGGTCATCACTCTTCTCCCAACTGCGACTTGAGCATCTGCGCCTTGACGGCGAAGGCGCCCTGCACGACCACCGAGTCGCCGGCCTTGAGACCTTCGCAGACGACGGTGCGGTCACCGATCGCTTCGCCGGTGCGGACCGGCACCGGTTCGAGTGCGCCGGCGGCGTTGCGACGGAACACCACCGTATCGCCTTCCAACTGCACCAGCGCGTCGGTCGGTACCGACACCGTGGTCGCGTCGGCATTACCATTCTTGGCAATGTCGCTGGCTTCGAAGAACACGTCGACATAGTCGCCGCTGTGCAGGAGATCGTCTTTGTTGGGTACCTCGATGCGTACCGCCGCATTGCGGGTGGTGTCCGACGTGCGATGCGCGGGATGCTGGACGGTACCCGTCAGGCGTTCGCCGTTGAACATCACCGTCGCTTCCGTGCCTGGCGTGATGCGCGGGACGACCCCCGATGGCAGCTTGGCATCGACCCAGACCACCGATTCGTCGACCAGGCGGAACAGCGTCTTGCCCGGTTCGATCTTCTCGCCGACCACGACGGCGTCTTCGGTGATGCGTCCGGCGTGCGGCGCGGTCAGGGTGAATTGGCCGCTGCTGCGCCCGGCCGCTGTGCCCGGCAAGCCATATGCCTGCGCAGTGGCACGGGCGCGATCGAGCGCGACTTGCGCCTCGTTGATCCGGCGTCCGGATACGGCCTCACGGCCAAGGGCGGAAACACGGCGCCATTCCTGTTCGGCGATACGCAAGTCCGCTTGAGCATTGGCGACGTCGACGCTGGACAGCGTTACCAGCGGTGCTCCGGCGCGTACTTCGTCACCGAGCTTGGCGTGGCGGCGCACGACCAACGCTTGGACACTAGGCGTGATCAAGGCCGTGCCATAGGCGTTGTCGAGCACTTCACCGGGCGCGCGCAGTTGCTCGCTCATCGAGGATGGCTGCAACGCTTGCACGACGATGCCGGCGGCCTTCATCGCCTCGGCATCGAGCTTGACGGGCGCAATGCCGCCTTCAATTTCGACAGTCGCTTCGGCGCCATCCGCCTCGGTCGCCGCCGACTCGGTCGATGGGGACTTGGAGCACGCAGCCGTGGTAAGCAGAAACGCCGCTGCCAGCAGCGGGGACATCAATCGGAACAGGGTCATCGAAAGCTCTCTCATGGGGTGCCCTCCAGGCCGGCCCAGCGTTCAAGCTGTCCGGTGGCGGCGAGGTAGTCGGCATAGCTGCGCCACAAGCGCGCTTCAAGTTCGGCGCCGGCGAGCTGGGTATCGAGCGTCTGTTTGAGCTGCAACAGGTAGTCGGCAGTGGACAGTTCGCCCTCGCGCCACAGACGCTCCAGTAGGTTGGCACGCCGCTCCACATCGGTGCCGCGGCTACCTTGCCAACGCGACCAGGTCGATTGCGCCGCGGCATAGCTGTCGATCGCGCGGCGGCGATCAGCGTCGAGTTCGACACGTACGCGTTCGGCCTCGGCGATCGCGACATCTGCATCGGCTTGCGCCGCCACCACTTCGGCGCGATACGAATTGCGCACGAACAGCGGGATGCTCAGCGACACGCCGACCACGTTGTCCTGCACGTTGCCGTAGTCGATGCGTCCGCCGCGAACGCCCACGGTGGGATCGGCCACCCGATTACGGCGGGCGACGGTGACTTCGCGTTCGGCGGCCAGCACAGCGGCCTGCGCGGCCTGCCAGTCGGGCAACTGTTCGATGCCGGTCTGGGGCGCCATCGGCGGCGGCAGTGCGTTGCTGGACAGCGTAACGCTCGCCAAGAGTTCCGGTGAGCCGCCGACCGCGCGGAAACGCGCTTCGGCCTCCGCCTGCTCGGCGACGAGTTGCGACTGCTGGGCTTGCGCTTCATCGCGGGCCAACAGCGCCAGATCGCGCTCCAACCCGGAAATATCGGCGGCGGCAAACTGCTTCTGCGCCAACTCGCCAAAGCGTGTCACCAGCGCCAATCGACGTTCACCGGTGCGGACTCTCTGCTGCGATGTCTGCAGTTCCGCCCAACTGGCGAGCCACTGCTTGGCGAAATCACGGCGACGTAGCTTGGCTTCAGCGGTGGCTTGATCGACTCGTGCGGAGGCCGCATCGCGACGCACGCGGCGCTTGCCCCTCAAATCGAGCGTGAGGTTGAGGCCCGCGGTAGCGGTGCGGTCCGGGCCTTCGTCGTCGCCGGCCAACTCAACTTCGGGGTTGTAGAGCGGCTGCCCGGCCGCATCGAGCCGAGCATGCGCCGCGGCCAGTTGCGCTTCGGTGGCGCGATAACTCGGGTGGTGTTGCCAGGCGGCCTGCAGCGCTTCGCGAAGTGCGGCTGGGGCCTGTGTCTCGGGAGCTTGGGCGGCTACGGCCAGGCCCGACAGCAAGCTTGCTGCCAGTGCCAAAACAGCAAGCCGCGCGACGCGACGTCGTCGCGGCGAACGAACAAGGTGCATTGGAAGATCCTCTGAGTCGACGATTTCCTCGGGCGCTCCGCGCCAAAGGGATACAACACGTCACTCAGACGATCGGTGGCCTCAGTTCCAGTGGCTGCGAGGCACTCGGTGGTAAACCGGGCGTGCCTACGGGCAGTGCTTGCGGCACCGGCACAGCTACAACCTGCGTATCCGGCACCATGGCCGCGGCATGATGGCAACCACAGTGACTGCAAGGATTGGCATGTCCGAGCTTGGTCTTCGCCGGATCGGTATCCCCGCCATCCCCTTGGGGGGCCTTCATCGTCGCGGCGTGACTGCTGTCACTGCCCAAGCCAAGATCCGAGAAATCATGCTTGGCGCATGCGGCCGCAGTACCAATTTTCAGCGCAAACACCAGCAGCACAAGCATGGCCAGCCGCGCGGAGGTGCGCAGGCGGGCAAGCAAGGTGCGGGGCGCAGCCGAATTCATCCAGTCAGCATACACACGTGGTCGGACGTTATGAAATTTCATCCGTGACGGGCGGCGGTAGCGTTGGATTCTCTGGAACCAGCATTACACGATGCCGGTTGGGTGGCAGCCGTAGTTGATTCCGGGCGCCGCCAGTCCTTCCGTGCCCCGGTGAGAACGTGAGCCGCCGTGCGCAGGAACAGCACGGCCACCAGCGCACCAATCAATAGGTCCGGCCACGGACTATCGAACCACTTCACCAGTCCCGCAGCGGCGATGACGCCGACGTTGTTGACCAGGTCGTTGCGCGAGCACAGCCA
>CADECF010000013.1:0-100970 GCA_902825775.1 uncultured Lysobacteraceae bacterium | reverse complement strand
TGTCGTCACTGCGGAAGCGGGTCAACAATCCGAAACAAATCAGATTGCCCACGAGCGCAATGCCCGCCGCAATGGCCATGATCGGCGCGACCGGCTCCGCCCCCAACCAAGCGCGTCGACCGACCTCGATCAGCACCGCGACACCGAACAGCGCCTGGATGCCGCCCTTCAGAAACACGGCCTTGGTTCGCTGCCGCAGCGTGCCGCCGATCACCCACAGGCTTAGCACGTAGACCAGTGCATCACCGAGACTGTCGAGCGAGTCGGCCTGCAGCGCGCTGGAATCCGCCCACCAGCCGGCACCAAATTCACCCGCGAACAGCAGCACATTGATCGCCAACACGGTCCACAGCACCCGGCGACGGGCGTGGTCGCTGTTCTTGGTCAGCGTGGCAGCAGTGTCGTGACAACCACAGTCGCTCATTGCAGGGGCCTCACTTGGTGACGCGCGCCAGTACGCGCGAGGAACGGGCATTGAGATAGAAGCCACCGACCGCGATCACAGCGACCACGACCTGCGCCAACAACGATTGCCAGGACGGATACACACCGAGCCAGTCGATCCGCGGCACCGCGACCAATGCCTGCCCGATCCACCCCGCCTCCTGCAGTGCGGCGATGCCCTTGCCGACCAGCACCACTGCGAGCACGGCAATCAGGATCGAACTGATCGAGAAGAACTGACCGATCGGCAGGCGCTTGCTCATCCGCAGCATCCAATACGCGATTGCGGCGAGCGCCGCGCTGCCGGCCACCAATCCTGCGACGATTGCGCCGCCGTTGTGCTCGCTCCACATTGCGATGAAGAACAGGATCGTCTCGAATACTTCGCGGTAGACCGCGATGAAGGCGAGCGAGAACAGGAAGATCGCCGAGCGCCGTGTCAGCGCCGCGGACATCTTGGCGTGCAGGTACTGTTGCCAGCGTCCCGCCAGGCTCTTCTGATGCATCCAGATGCCGACGCTCAGCAATACGACCGCCGCAAACAGGGCCGACAGACCTTCGGTGACTTCGCGATTCGCCCCGCTCACGCCGACCAGATAGGTGGCGATCGCCCAGGTCACCACGCCGGCCAGCAAGGCGCCAACCCAACCCGCATGTACGTAAGGGAGCACCTCGCGTCGCTCTGCCTTGCGCAGGAAGGCAATCATGCCGATTACGATCAGCAAGGCCTCGAGGCCTTCGCGCAACAGGATGGTGAAGCTGCCAAGGAAGGCGGTCGTGCTGTCGGTGTGACTGTCCCGCAGCACGCCGGCAGCGCGATCAAACAGGTTGTTGATCCGGCCGGCCTGTTCCCTCACTTCGGTGGCTGGAGTACGGCGTCCGAGTTGCGCGCGGTACTGACTCATGGCGGTTTCGATTTCGCGCATCAAGCCGCCATCACGGGCCGCCAGCGTCGGTTCGACAGGTTCGACCCCATCCAGATACGCCGAGAGGGCCAAGGCCTTGGCCTGCGTGGCATCACCCGCCGCAAAAGCCTGCACGCTGCCCGCGAGGCGCTGGCGGGCCAGTGCGAATGGATCATCCTTCGCTTCCGCGGTCGGGGCTGTGACCGCCTGTGGATGCGAACGCAGGAACGCGATGATCGCCTGAGCCTGCTGCGCCTCACCGAGCGAGGCAGCGAGGTCCGCTTCACTGATCTGGGTCAGGGATTCGAGAGTCGGAATCCGACGATGCGGCACCTTGGTGTCGCGCCACAGGATCTCGCCCTTCGCTCGCGCGTCTTCCGGATACGCGAGGCCACCGACGTAAAACGCCAGTGCCCAGCGGTCGGCATCCGACAGCTGCGTGAAGCCGGTCATGGCCGTGCCCTGGATGCCCTGCGAGATCGCCTGATATAGCGCCAGCGGGCTGCGCCGCGCCGCGCGGTCGGCATCGGTGAAGTTGATCGGAGGTGGATTCAGACTGGCCGCCAGCGGCCCATCCCCCTGCCCCGAGGCGCCGTGGCAGCCGGCGCATTGCTGCGCGTACAGCGGCGCACCCCGAGCCGGATCGGGCGCCGTGGAAGGTACCGCTGCGATCGGATAGCTCTTGAGCAGCGCGTCGGCCAGTTGGTGGGCGGCCGCGGCGACCTGTCCTGCCTCAGCCTTGGCCTCTACCGCCGCCGTCAGGCGATCCGCCTGTGCGATCAGATCCGGCTGGGTCGGCGTGGTCGGCAGCGCCGCCAGCTGCGCCCGCACGGTCGCGGCGAACTCGCGCATCTCGGCGTATTCCGCCTGCGCCACTACCTTTCCGCCCTGCACCGCGCCGGCGTAGTCCACGGCGATGTAGTCCAGCAGCTGCCAGGTCTGGCGCGGATTGACGGTCTCGGCATGAACCGTCGCCAGGCCCATGGTCCAGGCCAAACATAGAAGCAAACCGAGTCGGGCTACGAATCGCACAGTGGCGGGCATCCATGGGAGGGCGCCAGGCTGGCGCCGCACATGGGACACAGCGTAAAGTCCGTAGCTGCTACAGGGTCAAGGGCAATGCGAATGAAAATCAGTGAAGCGGCGACGGCAAGCGGCTGCCACCTGGAAACCATCCGCTACTACGAGCGTTCGGGCCTGATGCCCGCCCCGGCCCGCACTGCCAGCGGTTACCGGGAATACAGCCCTGTCGAGGTCGACCGGCTGCGCTTCATCAGCCGCGGCCGCGAGCTCGGCTTCAGCCTGGAAGAGATCCGCAGCCTGCTGAGCCTCGACGACGACCCGACCATGTCCTGTTGCGACGTCGATGTCATTGCCCGCCAGCATCTGGCTGACATTCGCGACCGTATCCGCGCACTGAACAACATGGCCGCCGAACTCGAACGCGTCATTTCCCAGTGCGCCGGCGGCGAACGCGACCGTTGCGCGATCCTGGGCGCACTACGACAGCCTCAGGAGCGCGCCACGACCTCGTCGTAGCCGTTCGTGATCGGATAACGGCGTTCGCGGCCGAATGCGCGACGCGAGATCTTCGGCCCAGGTGCCGCTTGCTGGCGCTTCCATTCGCTGGCGCGCACCAGGCGCAACACGTGATCGACCATGTCGGGTGCGAAGCCGGCCGCAACGATTTCTTCGCGCGATTGTTCCTGGTCGACATGGCGAAACAGGATCGCATCAAGCACGTCGTACGGCGGTAGCGAATCCTGGTCCTCCTGGTTTTCCCGCAGTTCGGCTGAGGGCGGCCGCTCGATCACCGCCCAGGGAATCACTGGGGCTCCACCTACTGCATTGCGCCAGCGCGCCAAGGCATAAACCTCGGTTTTGTACAGGTCCTTGATCGGCGCGTAGCCGCCGCACATGTCGCCATAGATGGTGGTGTAGCCCACGGCGTATTCGCTCTTGTTTCCGGTGGTCAGGAGCAATCCGCCCAACTTGTTGCTCAGGGCCATCAGCAACGTGCCACGGGTGCGTGACTGCAGGTTCTCCTCGGTGACATCCACCGGTCGCCCCGCAAAAATCTCGTCGATCGCGCCGAGATAGCCTTGGAATGGGGCTTCGATGGGGAGGGTCAGCAAACGCACGCCCAACGCCGTGCACTGCTCCGCGGCCAACGTATTCGAGAGATCGGCGGTGTATCGCGACGGCAACCGGACAGCCGTCACCTGCTCGGCGCCTAGCGCATCGACTGCCATGGCCAGGACCATCGCGGAATCCAAACCACCCGACAATCCGATCCAAACGCGGTCGAAGCCGTTTTTGCGGCAGTAGTCGCGCAGGCCCAGGACAATAGCGCGCCACGCCACCGCATCGCGGCCTTCGTCCGTTTCCGCTGGCCAGGCGACCGGGAAAAAGGCCCGCGCCGTGGCGTCGTAATCGGCGACGAGCCAGTGCTCCTCGAACGCCACCGCTGCCGGGTGCACATGCCCCGTGGCATCCGCCAGCAACGAGGCGCCATCGAACACGATCGCGTCTTGGCCACCGACTACATTGACATAGGCCAGCGCTACCCGGTTGCTGCGTGCCCGCTCGCTGAGCAGCGCATCCCGTTCGGCGTGCTTGTCGCGCTCGAAGGGCGACGCATTGGGCACCAGGATGATCTGCGCGCCAGCCGCGGCAGTCTCAAAAGTCGGCTCTATCCCCCACAGGTCCTGGCAGATCAAGGCGCCTACTACAACACCATTGACATCGAACACGCAGGGCCCGCCGTCGGGATCGATTGCAAAATAGCGCCGCTCATCGAACACGGCGTAGTTGGGCAGATCCCGCTTGCGGTAGGTTGCCGCGATCGCGCCATCACGCAGCACGCTGATCGCGTTGTAGACAACGGCACCAGCAGCTTGCGGCCAGCCCACAACGGCGACGATGCCAGTGACGTCCCCGGCAATGCGCGAGATCGCGGCCTTGCAATCCGCTAGAAACTGCGGCCGCAACAGCAGGTCTTCGGGCGGGTAGCCGCTGAGGCTGAGCTCCGGGAACAGCACGAGGTCGGCGGCATAACGGTCTCGCGCTTCAGCGATCAGCCCTGAAATCCGAGCGGCATTCGCCTCGACGGCCCCCACGGGAAAGTCGAACTGCGCCAAGGCGATCCGCAAACCGTCACGCATCGTCATGTCCGCCCAATGCAACCTTCATTCGACTGCTGCTGATGTCGATGACCGATCTGCCAATAGCGCCTTCATTAATGCGATTTCCGTCTTTTGCGATGCCTTGATCTCCCCGCAAAGGCGGACGATCTTAGGATCGTTGGACCGCAGTTGTTTGCACATCAGGATGGCACCGCCGTGATGCGGGATCATAGAGCGCAGGAACTGATGCTCAGTTACGGCACCCTGTTGCCGAATCAAGCACCAGAAGATCACCGCGGCCAGAAGGCCAGCCGCAATCAACGCGGCGTTGAGGCGCTTGTTTTGATACATGCCCGCCATCAGCACCAGTTCAAGTACCAGCATCGGCGCCGCCATTAGACCTGCCATGTAGAACTGGTTGACGTTGTTGTAGACGTTTTCCAGACGGTCGACCATCGCGTACATCAGGATGTACATCGCGAGGAACGACAACGCGATCATGAGCGCGAGGCGGCCATAGTGGCCTGGTCCCCTCATACCTGAATGCTTGGCCGAACCATGGTGCTGTGTGTGCGTCTGCATCACGACCTCCTGTTGCTTCTCGCACCGTGCCTGCGATCTTTCCAGGCACGGCGAGGAGATCACGACTGGCCGTTACATCGCGTGACGCTTGGCGAATTCGGCCGGACTGAGGCTGCCATCGCGGTTGCTGTCGAGCATTCCGAAATGCGGCGCCAACGGGTGCTTGGCAGGCAGTTCGCCCTTGCCGATCTTGCCGTCCTTGTTCTTGTCCAGCGCAACGAATTCAGGATCCGGCTTTGCTGCAGAGGGAGCCATGACCTGCTGTTGCATGGCGGCGTGATCATGCGCGTGGCCGGCATCCTGCGGGGATGCCGTCGCATTCCCGACAGACATCGACAGCAGCATGGCGAGCATTGGGAGAACGGTTTTCATAGAAACTCCTGCGGTTGGATCAGGTCTAGTGAGAAGACGCGCCGTGTGCGGAGGGCGCAGGTGCTGCATGCGATGCGTTCAGGGGAACTCGCGCCAGGCGCAGCGCGTTGGTGACGACCGAGACGGAACTCAGGCTCATCGCCAATGCCGCGATCATCGGGCTGAGCAGCAGGCCGAACACCGGATACAGCATGCCGGCGGCAATCGGTACGCCGATGGCGTTGTAGAGGAAAGCGAAGGCGAGGTTCTGCTTCATGTTGGCGATCGTCGCATCCGAGATCGCACGTGCCTCCAGAATCCGCCGTAGATCGCCCTTGACCAGGGTGACCTGTGCACTCGACATCGCGACGTCGGTGCCGGTGCCCATGGCGATGCCGACATCCGCCGCGGCGAGTGCGGGCGCATCGTTGACGCCATCGCCGGCCATGGCGACGCGCCGGCCCTGCACCTTGAGCTGCTGCACCAGCGCGGCCTTGTCCTGCGGACGCACTTCGCCGCGCACGTCCTCGATGCCGAGCGTGCGACCCACCGCCTCGGCGGTCGATTGCGCATCGCCCGAAGCCATCACCAGATGCAGGCCTGCCGCACGCAATGCGTTCAAAGCCGGCAAGGTCGTGGCCTTGATCGGATCGGCCACGGACACCGCGCCCGCCAACCGCCCGTCCACGGCGAGGAACATGACGCTGGCGCCCTCGCCGCGCGCCGCTTCGGCACGGGCAAGCAGTGGAGCAACATCGGCACCGACGTCGGCCATGAGCGCCTTGTTGCCGAGCGCGATGGCCTGCCCCGCGATCTGCCCGCGCACGCCCTTGCCCGTCACCGAATCAAAGTCCTGCGTCGTAGACAGCGGCAACCCGCGACGCTTGGCTTCGGCCAGGATCGCTTCCGCCAGAGGGTGTTCGCTGCCCTGCTCCAGGCTTGCCGCCAGCCGCAGCACGGTCTCGTCGTCGAAGCCATCGGCAGCGATGACCGCACGGAAGGCTGGGCGTCCTTCAGTCAGGGTGCCGGTCTTGTCGACGATCAGAGTATCGATCTTGCGCAATTGTTCGATCGCCTCGGCATCCCGGAACAGCACGCCGGCACGCGCTGCGCGACCGGTGGCGACCATGATCGACATCGGCGTGGCCAGTCCCAGCGCACACGGACAGGCGATGATCAGCACCGACACCGCGTTGAGGACGGCATACGTCCAGGACGGTTCCGGCCCGAACAGGCCCCAGCCGAAGAAGGTCAGGACTGCAATGGCCAGCACCGCCAGCACGAACCAGAAGGCGACCTTGTCGGCCATACGCTGCATCGGCGCACGCGACCGCTGCGCCTGGGCCACGAGCTGCACGATCTGCGACAGCACCGTTTCCGAACCGATCCTGTCGGCGCGGATCACCAGGCTGCCGGTGCCGTTGAGCGTGGCGCCGATCACGCGGCTGCCAGCGGTCTTTTCGACCGGGATCGATTCGCCGGTGAGCATCGATTCGTCGACGCTGGAGCGCCCCTCAAGGACTTCGCCATCGACCGGCACCTTTTCGCCCGGACGCACGCGTAGGCGGTAGCCGATGTGGACATGCTCGAGCGGAATGTCTTCTTCGCCACCGTCATCGGTGATGCGACGGGCCGTCTTCGGCGCGAGTCCCAGCAGCGCTTTGATCGCCGCGGATGTCTTCGAACGTGCGCGCAGTTCCAGCAGTTGCCCCAGCAGTGTCAACGACACGATGACCGCGGCGGCCTCGAAATACACGCCGACCCGGCCATGTTCACGGAACGAGTCCGGGAACAGATCGGGCGCAACCGTCGCGACGACGCTATAGCCGAAGGCCGAAGCCACGCCGATGCCGATCAGCGTGAACATGTTCGGGCTGCGGTTGCGGATTGATTGCATGCAGCGTTCGAAGAACGGCCAGCCAGCCCAGAGCACGACCGGCGCGCTCAGTGCAAGTTCCAGCCAGGTGCGGGCGCCCATGCTCAGGAATGTCAGCCGGTCGCCCAGCATCGCCAGCAGGAAGACCACGACGGTCAGCGGCAATGTCCACCAGAAGCGATGCGAGAAGTCGCGCAGCTCCGGGTTGTCCTCGTCTTCCAGGCTGGGCATTTCCGGTTCCAGTGCCATGCCGCAAATCGGACAGGTGCCCGGCCCTTCCTGGCGGATTTCCGGGTGCATGGGACAGGTATAGATCGTGCCTGCAGGCGCGGCGGGCGCCGCCTCGGCCTTCGGCGCGAGATAGCGCAGCGGATCGGCAACGAACTTCGCCTGGCAACGGGCAGAACAGAAGTGGTAGTCGGTGCCGGCGTGGTTGGCGTGATGCGGCGTAGAGTTGGGATCGACCTGCATGCCGCAGACTGGGTCGGTCACCGTCTGATCGGACATTGCGGCAGGCGCCTTGCTTGCACAGCAACTGCCCTGCTTTTCTTCCGTGTTCGCGCTGGCCGTGTACCGCCCGGGCTCGGCCACGAATTTTTCGCGGCAGCGCGCCGAGCAGAAGTGGTAATCGGTGCCGGCGTAGCTGGCGTGATGCGGCGTGGTCGCAGGGTCGACCTGCATGCCGCAGACCGGATCGAGGATCGTGCTCGGTTTCTGGTTCGCGTTGCTGGCGCAGCAACCGCCCTGCCCATGTGCGTCATGGTCGTGGTGAGAATGCATGTGCGTGTTCATGCGGCGTCCTCATCCAGGGCGTGCAGGATCGGGCACGCGTCCAGCGCGCCATGGCCCGGACACGCCTTGATCAGGGTCCGGAGGCCGTCGCGAATCCGAGCGAGTTCCGCCAGCTTGGCTTCGACGCCCGCGAGCTTCTGCTCGGCCGCTGCCTTGAGGCTGCCCATGTCGTCCTCGCGATGGCTCGAAAGCGCGAGCAGTTCACGGATCTCCTCCAAGGTGAAGCCGAGCGCCTTGGCGCGACGCACGAAGCGCAGGCGCAGAACATCCGCAGTTTGGTAGCGACGGTAGCCGGACGGCTGGCGTTGCGGCTCCGGCAGCAAGCCCTGCCGCTCGTAGTAGCGCACGGTGTCGATGGGGACACCGGCGCTTTGGGCGAGTTCACCGATCTTCATTGGGGGACCTCTCGTGACGGGATGCCGCCAGTCTCCACCTTTGACTAAAGTCCAGAGTCAAGCCCTTTTGCATTGGGCTCATCCTGAGCGTTCAGTGCGCCGCAAAGGCTGCGGTGGTGCCGTCCCGACGAACGAGTTCGACGGTGTACGGCTCCGCGTGCCCGTCCGGCATTTCCATGCCGGGCGACCCCATCGGCATCCCGGGAAGCACCAGTCCCTTGGCGTCGGGCTTCTCGACCAGCAGGCGCTTTACGTCCGTGGCCGGCACGTGGCCTTCGATGAAATAGCCGGCCACTTCGGCGGTATGGCACGCCCCCTTGCCATATGGCACGCCCACGCGTTCCTTCACCGGATTGACGTTGTCCTCGTCGCGCACCTCGACCTGGAAACCAGCCTGGCGCATGTGGTCCACCCACAGGCCGCAGCAGCCGCAGCTCGGGCTCTTGTGAACGACAACAAGTGGCAGCGCTTGAGCGGGTGCGGGCACTCGCGCAGCTTCGGTCGTGACCTCTGCAGCGCGTTCCGGTACCGGCGCCTGCTTGGCGCAAGCACCCAGCGAAACGACGGCGCCCAGCACCAGTACGGCCGTTGCAGCATGCATCGACATGGCCTTCCTCCTCATCGCTTCGCCCGCGAGGACCAATGGATATGGACGATGCGCCAACCGTCCGCGGTATGGCGAAGCACCATCGTTTCGGTGCTCAACATGGTTACCGGCTTGCCGTCCTTGCTTGTGTGCAGCTCGCTTTCGCTGCCGACCCACGCCAGTTCACCTGTCGCCTGGGCAGTGCGCTGCTTCAACTGCACATGCGCGCCTTTCAGGAACTCGGCATCGTGCGTCGCATGGCCGCCCAGGTATTCGGCTTTCGAATGCTCGGCACCGCCGCTTTCGAGGATCAGCACATCGTCGGCCAGCCAGGTGCCGGCACGTTTCAGGTCACCGGCCTGCAACGCGGTCGAGAAGGCGTCCACCGCCGCGACCACAGGCTTCGCTTCGGCGGCGATGGCAGGGGCATTGGCCTTCGCGTGCTGCGCAGGGTCATGTGCCTGCGATGCAAATGGCAGGGCCAGCAGGGTCAGGAAAACGATTCGATGGATCATGGGATTCACGGCTCCGGTCAGTGTTGGTGATCGTGGCCATCGCTGGCCGGTGCGGTTTCGGGCATGTCCATGCCGGCATGCGGGTCGGCGGCGGCCGGTTTGGCTGTCGCAGGCGCCGGTGCGTCGTGGACGTGCTTCTTGCCGTCGGCATGGATGTGCACCTCACCGGACGGCGCCTTCATGTCCTTGGGCGCATCGTCGTGCGGCGGCGTGCCCGGAGGATGCGAGTGCGGTTTGGACTCATCCATCGGCATGCCCGCCATCGCGTCGTGCTCCTCGCCTTCGGCGTTCGCATCGCCTTCGTCGTGATGGTCCTCACCACCCTCGGCATGCGCGTGACCCTCGGACTCGCCGCCGCCATGCGAATGTCCACCACTGCTGGCGACGAGCGCTTGGTATTGCTCGGGCGTGAGCTTGGGCAGCGCCTGCAGGAACGCCGCCATGTTCCAGATGTACTCGTCCTCCATGCTCTTGCCCCAAGCAGGCATGCCAGACGCCTTGATGCCGTGTTTGATCACCCAGAAGGCTTTGCCGGCATCGATCGTCTCCTTGCTCAGATTCGGCGGCGCCGGATACAGGCCCTTGCTCAGTTCGGTGTCCTTCATGCCTGGGCCAAGATGGCAGCCGGTGCACATGGCGTTGTAGTTGCCAGCGCCCTGGCGAATGCGCGCCGGATCACTGAGGTCGGCAGGTCGTTGCAACTTGTTGGCGCGCACCTCGATCGAGCGTTCGCGCAGTGCTTGCAGCGCCGAATACACGGGCCGGGTATGGGTGTCGTCGGCGCCGATGTTGTAAACGCCTGACCAGACGAAACCGGCCGCCGCCACGAGGGCGACACCGGACAGGATGCTCAGCGTGAGCAAGGACTTTCGAGTAACGAATGGCATGGTGATCTCCCCGATCAGAACCAGATGCGGATGCCCGCGACGATGCGGGTGTCGTTGACGTCTTCGCCGGCGGCACGGCGGAAATCCGCGGTGCGGCCGAAGGCATGCTCACGAACGACGCCGATGTACGGCGCGAATTGCCGGGTGACTTCGTAGCGAAGCCGTAACCCGGCCTCGGCGGTGCTCAAGCCGGAACCGATGCCGCGACGTTCGTCGTTCTTGCCGTAGAAATTGACTTCAACCAGCGGCTGCAGGATCAACCGGTTGGTCAGCAGCGTTTCGTATTCGGCCTCCAGGCGCGCCGCGGTCTGGCCGGATTGGCCGAGGTACGCGGTCGCCTCTACTTCGAACTTGTATGGCGCCAGCCCCTGCACGCCGATCGCGACGAAGTCCTGCGATGCGCCCGGCTTGAAATCGTGGCGCACGCCGCCCACCACATCCCACCAGCGGGCGAATGCACGGCCATACAGGACTTCAAGGTCCGCGCCTTCAATGTGCCCACCGACTCGCTCGCCTTCGCTGCGCAGCCAGAGCTTGTTGAGATCGGTGCCGATCCAGGCTTGACCTTCCCATGCCATGCCGGTGCCATCGTCGGTATCGAAGCCTTCGAGGCGGTTGAGCAGCACATAGTGCTGCACGCTGTTGTCGTGCACCGGATGATCGTTCGGTGGCGGCGCGGCAGCCGCGCGATCTTCATCCGTCAACATCGGAATTGGCGTGAGGGGCTGGTCTGCGGGGCGCGGCATGACGTGCCCCATCGCGGAATGATCCATCGGCACCGGTTGCGCGGCGTCATGTCCCATGGCGCCGTGATCCATTGCGGCCGGCGCCTGTGCCGGCATCTCGTGGCCCATCGCCGCGTGATCCATCGGTGCAGCAGGCGTCGTTGCCTTTGGCTTCGGCGTGGTGCCGGGCTTCGCCTTTGGTTTGGGCTTTGGATTTACCTTCGGCTTGGCTTTCGGCTTGACCTGATGCTGCGTGTGGTCCTGCATTGCCGGCATCTGATGTTGTGAATGATCCTGAGTGGCCGGCGGCATCGGCATCTGGTGTTGCGAGTGGTCCTGCGCGGCGGCATTGAATGCCAGCAGCAGGCCCGCAGCGAGGGGGGCGAGTGACATGGTCGTCTTCATTCGTCGACCCTCACGGTGCGCATCATTCCCGCTTCCATGTGATAGAGCAGATGGCAGTGATAGGCCCAACTGCCGAGTGCGTCGGCACGCACGCGATAACTGCGCCTGCTACCAGGAGGCATGTCGATGGTGTGCTTGCGAACGAGGAAGTTGCCTTGATCGTCCTCAAGATCGCTCCACATGCCATGCAGGTGGATCGGATGCGTCATCATCGTGTCGTTGACCAGCACGATGCGCATGCGCTCGCCATAGTTGAGACGCAGCGGTTCGACGTCCGAAAACTTCTGCCCATTGAAGCCCCAGGCGAAGCGTTCCATGTGGCCGGTGAGGTGCAGTTCTATCTCGCGACCAGGATCACGCCCATCCGGATCGTCGAAGGCGCTCTTGAGCATCGAGTAGCTCAAAACCTTGCGCCCGTTGTCGCGCAGACCGATGCCCGGATCGTCCAGCCGCGAGCTGACCACCATGGCCTGGTTGTCGACCAGCGGGTTGCGCGTTTCGCTGGCCGGATGCGTGACCGTGCCCTCGTGGTTCATCCCCGCCATCGCGCCGTCTTTCATGGCGGCCATGTCGTGGCCGGCGTGCGGATCGGCATTGGCCGGCTTCGATGCCTGCGCCATCGCGCCATGGTCCATGTCGGCCATTCCCATGTTGGCGCCACAGCTCATTTCCATGCCCTTGCCGCCGGACATGTCCATGCCGCCCATGCTTCCATGATCCATGCCCATGTCCTGCATGGTCAGCAACGGGCGCGGATCGACCGGCGGAATTGGCGCACGCAAGCCTTCGCGCACGGCCAGCGTGCCGGCGACGAAACCGGTGCGGCCCATGTCCTGCGCAAAGATCGTGAAGGCATCCTGCCCCGACGGCTCGACGATCACGTCGAAGGTTTCGGCGGTGGCGATGCGGAACTCGTCGATGGTGACCGGATGCACGTACTGGCCGTCCGCCGCCACCACGGTCATCTTCAGGCCGGGAATCCGCACGTCGAAGTGGGTCATCGACGAGCCATTGATGAAGCGCAGGCGGATCTTCTCGCCGGAGCGGAACAGGCCCGTCCAGTTGCCCAGCGAGGTCGTGCCGTTCATCAGGTAGGTGTAGGTGTTCGCGTTGACATCCGACAGGTCGGTCGGCGACATGCGCATTTGCCCCCACATCTTGCGATCGTCGATCGTGGTCGCGAGACCATTGCGCTCGGCATCGCGCAGGAAATCCCCGACCGTGCGCATGTAGTGGTTGTCGTACATCGACATCTTCTTCAAGCGCGAGAACAGCCGGGTCGGATCCATGTCGGTCCAGTCGGACAACATCACCACGTAGTCGCGATCAAACGCGAACGGTTCGGGCTCGATCGGATCGATGATGAGCGGGCCGTAGAGTCCGGCCTGTTCCTGGAATCCAGAATGGCTGTGGTACCAGTACGTGCCACCCTGCTTCACCGTAAATCGGTACTGGTAAGCGTCGCCCCGGTGGATGCCGTTGAAGCTCAACCCCGGTACACCATCCATGTTGGCCGGCAAGAGGATGCCGTGCCAATGGATCGAGGTTTCATGGCCGAAAATCGAGCCTTCCGGCAGTGCATTGGACACGCGCAGGTTGACCGTCGTGCCCTCGCGCCAGCGCAGCAGCGGCGCTGGAATCGATCCGTTGACGGTGACTGCTGGACGCATGCGTCCGGTGAAATTCATCGGCGTCTCACCGATGGTGAGGTCGAATTCGGTACCCGACAGGACATTCGGGTTGCCGGGGCCTTGCAGTGCCCAACTGAGTTTTGGCCAGAAACCGAGGCCGGCGACAGCACCGCCTGCGGCCAATCCCTGCACGAACCGCCGCCGCGACGGCTTGGACAACCCGTCGGCATTACGGCCGAAAGCATCGGAAGACATGTGAAGCTCCATCGAAGTGTCAACGGGCCAGCACGAGCGCTGGGCCACAGCCTGCTGGCGCGTCGAACGGACGACGCGCGCAAGCGAACTGGCGCCGGGGGCGCCGAAGGACACTTAGCCGATGGGAGGTCGGATCAGATGGGGTAAGGCCGGCGTGGGATGGCCGAGGGTCATCGGCCGGACGCTACTGCCATGAAGACTCACAACTCCGTGGAAAGCCAGCATTGGCACCATGGCGGCGGCTTGATGAACGCACGCACAGGTACAGGTGCTCGACTTGCAGCAATCGGGTGCCTGGTGGGGCTGCTTGTCCTTGGAAGGCATTGCCGCGTCGGCAGCGTCTTGCGAGTGCGAGGCCTGTCCGTTGTGGTGGCACGGCATGGCAGGTTCGGCGTCCGCCATTGTTGGGACAGGAATGCTCGCCGTTCCCTGTCCATCCGCGTGCATTTGCATCAACTGCACAGACGCCATGGCCGAGGCTGCCCCGTTGAATACCAAGGCAATGCACAGCAACAAGCGCAACAGAATGGCACGGGTGGACATGGCCTTACTTTAACCCGCCGACATGCTCAAGGTGTACAGAGAACGTGAATAGCCGCCCCAAAATCCTTTGACCATAGTCAAGGGTTTGTCCCGACAAACAAGCATTGGCCACATCAGGCAGCGTCTTGTTCGTTGGATGCAATGCCACTCGATGCCGGGCGTTCGATAAACCGCAAAATAGCCAATCCCGCGAGTGCACCGACGCATTGTGAGGCCACGAACAAACCCACATTTTCAGGACGAATTCCCGCAAACGTTTGAGTCAACGAACGCGCCAACGTCACCGCAGGGTTCGCGAACGACGTGCTGGCGGTGAACCAGTAGGCGGCGAAGATGTAGCAGGCGACCAGCGCCGGGATCGCGGTGGGACGATGGCGGATTCCCAGCAGGATTGTCAGCACCAGTCCGAATGTGGCGACCGCTTCGCTCAGCCACTGTGCCTGACCGGTACGCGCATGGGTGCCCGGCTGCAGCAGTGGCAGATCGAACATCGCATGGGCCAGCATCACCCCGGCGATGGCCGCGAGCACTTGCACACCGATATAGGCGATCGCATCGCGCGTCCGCAGTTCACCACGCAGGCGCATCACCAGGGTGACCGCAGGATTGAAATGGGCGCCGGAGATCGGTCCCAGCACGGCGATCAGCACGTACAACACGCCCGCAGTTGCACCGGCATTGGCGAGCAGCGCGATCGCATCATTCCCCTGGGATAGGTTGACGCCCATGATGCCGGAGCCCACCACGCACGCGAGCAGCAGCGTGGTGCCGAGAAACTCGGCCAGCAGCTTCTTGCGCAGCGCCATCAGAGTTCCGCCAGCAGCGTCTTGACGCGTTCGGCTATCTCATCACGCACGGCCCGGTAACCGTCGTCATCGAAGTGCTTCGGATCGGGCAGCGCCCAGTCCTCGCGCCGCTTCGCGGGTACCCAAGGACAGTTGTCGCCACAGCCCATGGTGATGACGGCGTCGAATGCACCGTCGATCTCGTCCAGCGACTTCGACGCGTGCGTCGACAAGTCATAGTCCAATTCGGCCATGAAGCGGACGGCTTTCGGGTTGATCTGGCCGGAAGGCTTGGAGCCAGCGCTCAACGCCTCGACCTGATCACCGCCGTAGAGGTGTGCGAAGGCTTCGGCCATCTGGCTGCGGTTTGAGTTTTCTACGCACACGAACAAAACGCGCTTCATGGGTCAGACTTCCTTCCCGATGAGGCGCAAGGCTTGCTCGCGTGCCAGGTGGTCGAGCTTTTCCAGTGGTAACGCCAACAAGAGCTCTACCCGACGACGCAAGGTGAGCCAGGCATCCTTGAATCCCTTCGGATCGGTGGGGTTCTTCGCCGGATCCGGCACGCCCCAATGCGCGAGCGCCGGGTGGCCTGCCCAGACGGGACATGTTTCGCCGGCGACGTTGTCGCAGACGGTAATGATGAAATCCATCTGCGGCGCCTCGGGAGCCGCGAACTCATCCCAGCGCTTGGGACGCAGTTCCGAAGTATTCAACCCCAGGTCCGCAATGAGCTTGATGGCCAATGGCTGCACCGAAAGGGCAGGTGTGCTGCCTGCGCTGTAGGCACGGAAACGGTCTTTGCCCATGTGATTGAGCAGGGCTTCGGCCATCTGGCTGCGTGCCGAATTGCCGGTGCACAAGAAGAGCGTGTTGAAAACGCGTTGTTCAGTCATGACGGGGTTCCAAGGGCAGAGATCAGCAGCAACCGGATTGTGGTGCGCAACAGGACGTCGCCTGCTCCGGGCGTGGCTTCATCGAGGACACATCGGGGCTGCAAGCGGCGCCATCCGTCGCGCAGGGCGCATCCCCGGCGTAATAGGTTGTTGCCTCGCCTACCGTTCGGAAGGTTTCCCAGCGCGTGCCCTGCGGGTCTTCAGTCCACAGCTTGTCCGACTGTGCGTAACAGCAGATCGTGGCCTCCTCCGGCACCACGGCGCCACCAGCCGCGTCCAGACGCTCACCAATGGCTGACAACGCCTCGGGGCTCTCGACCTGGAAGCCCAGATGGTCGATGCCCGGCGCGCGGCCAGTGTTGGAGATCGCGAAGTTCACCAGTGGGTCCTCAAGCATCCACTTGGCGTAGTCGGTCTTGAGGACGGTGGGTTGTGCCGCAAACAACTCCGAATAGAAGCGCACGCTTGCGGCAAGGTCGGACACATTCAGGTGGACGTGGAAGCGGTTCATGCGCGGGCTCCTGTTTTCTTGGGGGTGCATGCGGCGACGGGATCGCAACTCACGGTGCCGGCGCAGCAGTTCTCGGTGAGATAGGCAAGCAAGGCGTTCATTTGCAGATAGTTCGCGCGCACGCGGATGACCCTGCCCTCGCGCTGGTCGTGGACGAGCGCGGCTGCCCGCAGCACATTGAGGTGCGCGGTCAGCGTGGCGGCGGGGGTGTCCAGCCGCTCGCGAAGCTCACCCACGGCCAGTCCGTCAGGGCCGGCCTGGACCAAGGCACGGAACGCGGCCAGACGTGTTTCGTGACTCAGGGCATTGAGGGCAGAGACGGCTGATTCACTCTTCATATTTCTATATTTCCGGAAATATAGAAATATGTCAATGCGCAAGATTCCGGCCCATCGGGTCTAAGGCGATCGGTATGGGGGGCGGCCTGATCCCACGGGCGAAACCGCCCTACTCGGCTTTGCGTGACCGTTTCGCCGGCGATGCCGTTTCAGCCTGCTTGAGCAGGTTCTTTTTCTGGCGGAGCGTCAGGTCGTTCCAGCGCAGTAGCAATTCGGCCAGCACGTCGTCGTCGGTGTAAAGGAATGCAGGCGGAATACCCAGCACTTCGGCTAGGCGCTTGGCGGTCTTGAGCTGGGGCTCGTGCTTGCCGCGTTCGTACTGGTTGATGCGAGGTGAGGCCACGGTCGGGTCCAAGTCCGCCAATACACCGAGCTGGCGCTGCGACAGGCCAGCGCGTTTCCGTGCCTGGGCCAACCTCAACGCAAATACTGGGTGTTGTGTCGTCCGCGTCACCACCGCCCTCCCCTAAGAAGGGCTTAAGGATGGCGGAGTACCCGGGTTCTGAATACTAAGTTATCCTTAGCTACCTTACAACGACTCCCACTTGCGCTCATGGCATCACCCGCTCCTGCTACTGTCGATGAGCTCGGGTTGCAGGGCTGCCTTTACCTCTGGGCGCTCTTGACCGGTCAGGCGCGCCGGCTGCCGATCGCTCCGACCAAGCGCATGTCACTTGTGGTGATGGCATTGCTGCAAGACCATGGCGTGATCGAAGTGCCATGGCCGGAAATGCGATGGGAGTTCAAGCAGGACGCTCAGAACACACCGATCGAAGGACTGCAGTGGCGGCTGGCGTGGACTGTCTATGAACCAGCGCGGCTGCTGGAAGCCCTTGATGATTACTTCGACACGCTAGAACAAACTGATTTCACAGTCGCAGTAGGACTGCGCCTTTGGTCGGATTTGGCCCCGGCTGAGGCGGAGAGGTACTTCGAGCAGCAGTTGGTGAAGCATCGATTTGCCGCCGATTGGGCACAAGATCTAGCCTTCGCCTATCGCGAAGGTCCTGGATCTGCACTGACCATAGCCCAATGGCGCTACTGCGGGTGGGCTGCGGTCCGTCGCGGCGCTTCCATGGCAATGCAAAATGGACTTCAAGCCGATGGTCTACGTGACGGCATCTACAAGGAGCTCAAGCGCCGCGCCGCGTCCGTGGCAAGTGGCGCCTGGTCGAACTGTTCGTTTGCGCCGACAAACCCTCTTCCGGAAAACGCATTAGGGCGAGCCATTGTCCAATGGGCGAGTGGCCTAGGAGCGCTTTATTGGACAAGCAGACCAAGCGAAGAGGCATTGCTCTGCCATGCGCGTGTGAAGGCGCAACCGTTAAGCGCATTCTGAATCTAGAGAGATGGCCCCAAACTGAAATTCCTCACTCGCGCTTAAAGATGAGCTTTAATCACGCGGTCGCCAGCAGCGCTTCCTGCTGCTCGAAGATCATGCAGTTCGTAGCAACGATAGCTTTGTCGATGTCATCCTGATTCAAGTGTTCGCCAGGTTTCAGATTCGGCAACAGGTGGATCAAAATATGGTTCATCAGGGTCGTAAACCCCTGCATGGTCATGCCCTGCCCTTCGGGCAATCCATTGTCGGTGCGCGCTTGAGCGATACGTCCGTAGATGACATCGGCATCAGATGCCAGTCGATAGCCTGCGGCCCAAGGTATGGGCGCAAAGTGCGCAGTAAAGGATGGACCGCCGATCGGATGATGCAAGTGAAGGTCGTAGCATTCCACCGCGGCCTCGAAATCCGTAATGCCGGTTAGCGGCAGGAACATGTAGGTGTCCGTCATGAAACGGCCTACGATCTGCCGCTTGCCTTCGGCAATGAAGGTGGAAACCACAGTCTCCAATTCCGGCTGTCCAACCAATATCCAGAGGCACTTGATCTTGTAAATGCGCCACATTTCGTTGTGGACGCCGATTAGCAATTTGAATAAAGAGTCGTCCAATAGCTGGGCTTCATCCAGAAAGACGACGACCTTCTTCTTCTCGGAACGGGACCCTACTTCGATCAACCTTCCAACGAACAGTGCCCGCCGCTCTTCCGGCCTGCGCTTTGTTGTCGGCCGCTTTATTGAACTCAACAGATCGCCCCAAAAGGCACCTTCTGAAATTCCCGCCTTGTGATACAGAACTTCGGCTGAGACGACGCCAACAGAGTTGCCTAGCCATTTACGGTAATTCGCCAAGAAGTATTCCACGGCGAAGCTCTTGCCGATGCGCTGAAGTCCAGGCACCAGTGCGCCAACGACATTCGAGTTGATCCAACCAACGCACACATTGACGAAGTCTTCCAATGCGTTAGTCGGCATGACGTAGGTGTCGAGCTCTACCGGGTGCATCTTCTGTCCCCTTGCTATTTGAGCTTTATCCAGTCCGTCTTCGCGATTCGCGCCTTGGCATCGCGTTCGCGGTTGTGCGCCTGAGGCTCTCCGATTTTGCCAGCCTTAACCAACTGATTCGTGGCTGACTTGCGTTCTTGTGCCTCACGCTGCCGCACCTGCTTGAACGTCTGCATCATGTCGGTACCTGGCTTGACCACAAGTTTGCTGACCTTGTGGGCCCGTCTAACAAGCTGCCGTTGCTCCAGCGTATGCGGCGTAAGATGCCAAGGTGGCCCTGCCTTCAGAATCCCAAGCGGAAGCTCCTTGCTTCCCCTTCGAAAGTACGCGCGAATCAAACGAATGTCCCCGTCAATATCGACGATGATGCGCACCTTCTTGCCGATCGAATCCTTCATCTTCTGCAGCACGTCATTCGTGTAGCGGGCACCCCAAAGTTCGATGTATGGCGCACGATGGGACTCGCCTCCACCACGAATCGTCTTGATGTACTCCAAGCGCAAAAGCCGTTGTGAAAGCTCTTCCGGGTTTTCGATGCGCCGAAGCGGTGACACGGTCTGGCTGTCCCACATACGGATGTACTCATTAGGGCTGCGGTTGACCAAATCTTCGTGTGGATCCGCATTGCTGTTGGCCAGCATGACGTCGATCACTTGCTCCAATTCATCTATGGTGACGGCATGCTCGCTGGCGGCCTTCAGCGCTCGCTCCCTTTCTTCCTTAGGCCCCTTTGGATTAAAGCCGATTGGTAGACGACGGAACCCATGGGTTTCCAGTGTCTGATTCAGGCGTTCGATAAACGGGCGGGCAATAGGAAATCGCACGCGGCCGTAATTGATCGTGGCCCCCAGCACCGTAGTGAGGCCGCGCATCGTGACTTTCGCAGTATTGGCCTTGGCACCATCAAAGCACACCAGGTCTATCAGACGGCCATGGGCTCGAGGCGCCACACCCGATGGAAACCCCGCCCCTTCTTTATAGGCCAAATGGGGCAATGTCAGCTCCTTCTGTTTCCACGGAGTCATGGCATGCACGAACGAGCGCATAACGGAAATCGCTGGATAGTTCGTACTTCCCAATCGATACGAATATCCCAGGATGGCTCGGCTGGCACGATCAATCAGAATCAACAGCCACAAGCGCATCGGGGTTGTATAAATCCATTCCCCGCGTCGCCCGCGCGCCTTGATGACAAAATAGAAATCGCCGTTATGACCGTCATGTTCGGTTTCTTCAAAAGGCCGCAACTGCTGCGCCCCCGAAGGCTGAGCTGTTAGTGGCTGCTCAAAAGCGCCAGCGCTTTCCTCTTCATTCCCGTTCTTCGTCGCATAGTGATCCTCGCGCATTCGATCGATGAAGCGCACGAGCGCACGAGCGCCCTGATCATCCGTATTGAATGGGTACTGGTTAGGGGCGCGAACCTTGGCGCATTTCTTTAGAAACTCTGCGCGAATCGCCTTGGCAATGACCGCAGCTGATTTTCCTCCCGAATTAAGGGCGTGCTTCTCCACATATCGGTACAGAATTTCATGCTCGGCCATGAGCTGCATGAAGGCCCCAGCCAAGCCTTTGGTCTGCGCCGCTAGTTCAGGGTTGACCGGCGACTTGCGCTTATAAGGGGCAATTGAGGCGCCTGGAATTAGCGCATGAAATCCATACATCGTTCCGTTTGGCCGAGCGGTGAGGCATCGATCAAGCATCCGGTAGATCTGGCTCTTGGAGTAACCGTGATCCTTTTCGATCGTGGCAAACGGCGTGCCATTGAGGTAAGCCGTTACGGCTTTTTTCCGGCGCCGGTATTCCTCGAGGTCGTCCTTCGGGATGTCCGACTCGCGCGGTTTGTCCCACTTGGTCGTATCCCGAAGTTCCGGGGCAATCGCCAAGCGTTCGGCGATGCTCATGGCAGGCTCAACACCGTATTGGAGGCCAATGCGTGGTCTCCGAGATTGGCCGTCACTCGTCCCGCGTGGATCAACCGGGCAATTTCCATGTTCACGACCCCCTCAAACCGGGACGCGAATAGCGTCATCAGCTCCGACCAACTGGCCGTTTTGACCCGTTCTAGATGAGCCACGAGTGATGTGGCCAATTGTTCGTCCGAGGACTGCTCCATGGCAACGAACGGCTGCAGTTCCTTGAGATTGCGCACATAGGTCGTACGACTGCGAATATCAGCCGCCTGCCATATCTCGCATTTCAGTTTGGACGCCTCGATCGACCGCTTGAGCAGATCGAGAGGGCAAGCCTTGTCCCGGGCGAGCGCCACGTCATAAAGCACTACGCCGAACTGCTTGCCGGAGCGTTGGCGCACCCAGAAATGGAGGGGGCGTCGCTTGCCCTCTAGGGGCAGTAGTTCGATATAGATCGGCGGCCGCTCGCAAAGCCAAGCGACGTCAGGGCCGAACTCGATCAATAGCCAGGCGTCGTACTGGTTCGGGCCTATCAGCTGAACCTGGCGCCCGACCTTCCCGGACCAAGCCACAAAAACATTTGAGCGCCGGAACTCGGCGTCGCTGATCTTCCGCGGCTTGAACTGCGGACCGGCGTCGACCATGAGCGTGCCCTCCGGTTTGACCCGCAGAAAGGGATACAGACTTCTGTCCGCCGCGTCAACCGCAAATCTGTACCCCTATATTTCTAAGTAGCTGTTTTTATTAGTTTTCGTCGGAAGCGCCGTTATGGAATCGGACACTAAACAAAAACCCCGCCTTCGCGGGGTTTTTGCTTATTCACGGCGGCGGCTATCGGTGCCCGGCTTACAAGTCCACGCCGAAACCGATACCTGCGGTAGTTTCATCGCCGCTGAATGCGCCGCCCAAGGTAAACGAGGTGCGTTCGCTGAGGCGTTTTCCGTAGCCGATCGAAACGGCTTGTTCGTCGCCCATGAAGCCGGCACCGACGGCGAGCCGTCCGCGCGTACCGGTGCTGTTGGCCGCGTTGGCGGTCATCTGGATCATGGCGGTGCTCATCGCACCGACCCGGTCCGTGCGGCGGTCCTGCTGGTAGAAACGGTCGTCGATGTCCCGACGCAACGCCTCGACGTCCGCGTTTGCCACTTCGAGCACGCGCTGGTCGGTGTACGCGTTCGCCTGGCTCAATGTCTCCGCATCGCCCGACTGCACCTGGCGCACGTTCGCAGCGTCAGTGGCCTGCGTGCCGTCGGCGACGTTGGCGACCTGGCGTTCGGATCCGGCCGCGCCTACCGATACGGTGTTGACCCGATCGGCGATCGAACCGGTGCCCAAAGCCACGCTGTTAGCTGCCGAAGCGTTCGCTGCACGGCCGATGGCGGTTGCGCCCGTCGCGCTTGCGGCGCTGTTCGCGCCCAAACTGGTCGTGTTGTCCTGACTGGCGTTTGCCAGCCAACCGTTCGCGGTCGCATTGACCGAACCCGTCGCCTGCGCGCCAGCGCCGAATGCGGTGCCGAATTTGCCCGAGGCAACCGTCGTTGCGAGCTTGTCGCTATTAGCACCGAAAACCGTTTGACCGCCGACTGCCGTACTGCCCTCGCCTACCGCCTGGGAGCCCGCACCGAGCGCGGTCGCTCCTTGCTGCGTGGCGTCGCTGTTGGCGCCGATCGCGGTGCTGTTGCCTTCGGCCGCATTGGCTAGCCAGCCGTTCGCCGTCGAATTGGTAGCCAATGCCTGCGATCCGCTGCCGACGGCGGTTGAGAATTTCCCGTTGGCCAACGTGCGCTCGTCGTCCGCGATGATGGCGTCTCCATTGCGATCGAACGCACCACCGACCGCGACGCTGCCTGCGCCTTCGGCGTTGCTCAGAGCGCCCTGCGCGATGCTGCCTTCGCCTACGGCGCTGCTGCGGAAACCCGTCGCGGTGCTGTTCAATCCCGCTGCCAAGCTATTGGTGCCCAACGCCGTGGCGAAATCCTGTTCCGTGCTCGCATCGGTTCCCAACGCTACGCTGTCGTTGCTTGCAGCGTTGCTAGATGCGCCGATCGCGATGCTGTTGGGGGCATTGACATTGGCGCCGCTGCCTATCGCGACGGCATTCGCACCGGTGACGGAACTCGAATCGCCCAATGCCACGGAATTGTTGCCGACCGCGTTGGCCGTGCTGCCGATCGCCAACGAGAATTCTCCGGTGGACACCGCCGCGTCGCCGATGGCGACCGTGCCTTCGTTCAAAGCGTTGCTGCCCGCGCCCACCGCGACCGCGTTCGGGTTCAGCGTTTCGCTGTTGACGCCGATCGCGACGCTGCCTCCGCCGAAAGCGCCCGCGCTGTTGCCGATAGCGATAGCGCCCGAAATTCCGTCGGGATTTCCGAAGCTGCCGGCCTCGGATCCGCCGCCGATCGCAATGCCTTGTTCGGCGAAGGCGCCTGCCGCACCGCCGACCGCGATCGCGCTCGCTCCCTGCGCCTGAGCGCTGCCGCCCAGCGCGACGCTGCTCGCACCGCCTGCCACCGCACTGCCGCAAGCCAAGGCGTTGCTGTTCGCATCGGCGACGCCTGTACTCGGCGGGAGCGGGCCGGTTGCGGCCATGACGCAGGCATCGCCTGCCATCGCATGGTTCGATACGAACAACGCAGCGAACACACAAAGCGTACGAAGTGACGGACCGCGGCGTTCCGCAGTGGTGGATCGAAGATGGCGTGGATTCATCGGGGGCTGCTCGCACACTCAAAGGGGCGCGCAGTGTGGAGGCGGTCACGCTTCCATCGACATGGAGAAATGTGGGCGACCGACCGCTAACATTGGTCGGGGCGCCGCAGTGGCGATAGGCGGAAGGATGGCGATCTGCGGCACCGCTTTTCGATCGATTTACGATCCGCTCGTTCTTGCGCGCGACGAGCCGACACGCCATCGCCGTTGACCCTGGAGTCGGGTCCAGGGTGCACACTAACCGCCTCTCTACTGAGCGGACCTTCATGCGGATCGGACAAATCGCCGCAAAAGCCGGTGTTGGCATAGACACCGTGCGGCTTTATGAACGTCTACAACTGCTACCCGCGGCCTCGCGTACTGAATCCGGCTACCGAGTATTCGGCGAACAGGATGTCGATACCCTGCTTTTCATAAGGCGCGCCAAGGCCTTAGGCTTCACTTTGGATGAAACCCGTGAACTGCTGCGGCTCGCATCCGACGACCAAGGCGAGCGCGCCGAAGTGCTGGCGCTGGCCAAGCACCGGCTCGACGACATCGAACAAAAAATCGCCCAACTGGCCGCCATGCGCGACAGCCTGGGCCGGTTGGTGAAGGAATGCTCCGGGACGGGCACTGTCCACGGCTGCCCGATCGTCGATGCCGTTTTGGCTCACGACATCAAGAAGTCATCGTAACCAGATGACTAATAAGCGATATCGATTCGATACCGAGCGCCGGCAGTTCGTCACCGGTTTGGCCGCGCTGCCGCTGCTGGCGGCATGGCCCGACCGCAGCCGCGCCCAGAATCCCGCAGCGCCCGTCGTACCGGAACTGCGCGGCACCCGCTTCGAGTTGTCCATCGGTGCGAGCCCGGTGAATCTCACCGGCAAACCGGCCTGGGCCAAAACCGTCAACGGCACGCTGCCCGCACCGACGCTGCGCTGGCGCGAAGGCGATACGGTCGAGCTGCGCGTGGCCAACCGCCTGCGCGAGGACACTTCGTTGCATTGGCACGGCATCCTGCTGCCGGCCAACATGGACGGCGTGCCGGGGCTGAGCTTCCACGGCATCGCACCCGGCGAAAGCCATTTGTACCGCTTCCACTTACGCCAGGCGGGCACCTACTGGTATCACGCCCACAGCAGCCTGCAGGAAGCGGTCGGCGTGTACGGCGCGATCGTGATCGATCCGCGGGAGCCGGATCCCGTCGCCGCCGACCGCGACCACGTGATCCTGCTTTCGGACTGGAGCGACGAAGACCCGCATGCCATCGTCCGCAAACTGCGCAAGCAGTCGGACTACTACAACCTGCACAAGCGCACCGTCGGCGACTTCTTCCGCGATGCCGAACGCGACGGCTTCGATGCCGCCGTCGCCGACCGCAAGGCCTGGGGCCGGATGCGGATGAGCCCGACCGACCTGGCCGACGTCACCGCCCTCACCTACACCTATCTCATCAACGGCGCACCGCCGGCGGCCAACTGGACTGCCTTGTTCGAACGCGGGGAGCGGGTGCGCCTGCGTTTCATCAACGGCTCGGCGATGACGTTTTTCGATGTACGCATCCCCGGGCTGAAGATGACGGTAGTCGCCGCCGACGGCCAGCCGGTGCATCCGGTGAGCGTCGATGAATTCCGCATCGGCGTCGCCGAAACCTTGGACGTGATCGTCGAACCCGCAGACCAGCCGTACACGATCTTCGCGCAATCGATGGATCGCGGCGGTTATGCGCGCGCCACGCTGTCGCCGCGCACCGGCTTGGAGTCGGACGTGCCGCCGCTGGATCCGCGCCCGATCCTGACCATGCAGGACATGGGCCACGGCGGCATGATGGGGATGAAAGCGATGGACCACAGCGGCCACGACATGTCGCAGATGAAAGGCATGGAAGGCGGCTGCGGCGCCGACATGAAAATGCCGATGCAGCACGCGGGCCACGATATGGGCGGAGGCGCGATGATCGCGCATCCGGCCAGCGAAACCGGCAATCCTGCGGTCGACATGCAGACGATGACGCCGTCGCGCGCGCTCGACGATCCCGGCATCGGCCTGCGCGGCAACGGCCGCCGCGTGCTGAGCTACGCGGACCTGAAAAGCACGTTCGCCGATCCCGATGGCCGCGAACCGGGCCGCGAGATCGAATTGCATCTTACCGGCAATATGGAGCGTTATACCTGGGGTTTCGACGGCATTCCGTTCTCCAAGGCCGATCCGATACGGCTCAACTACGGCGAGCGCGTCCGCATCGTGCTGGTCAACGACACGATGATGGAACATCCGATCCACCTGCACGGCCTGTGGAGCGATCTGGAAAACGCCGACGGCGAGTTCCACGTGCGCAAACACACCGTCAGCGTGCCGCCGGGCCATATCCGCAGTTATCGCGTCACTGCCGATGCGCTGGGCCGCTGGGCTTACCACTGCCACATGCTGCTGCATATGGAGCTTGGGATGTTCCGCGAAGTGCGGGTGGATGCATGAACCGCTCGCGCTCGCTGCCTGTGCTGTTCCCCCCTTTGAAAAAGGGGGGCCAGGGGGGATTTGCTTTTGGCCTTGCTTTTCGTGGGAGCGGCTTCAGCCGCGAGCTCTTCGATCGCCTGTCGAACATCAAAAGCTCGCGGCTGAAGCCGCTCTTACAGAGAGCAAAAGCAAATCCCCCCTGCCCCCCTTTTTCAAAGGGGGGAACAGCGGGTCTGCTGATGTTGATGTGTTTCGCGTTGCCTGCTTTCGCGCAGCACGAAGGCCATGACATGTCGCAAATCGCCCCGCCTGAACGGAATGCAGAGAAAGCGAAGCCCGCCTCCCCTACTCCACTGCCCCCGCCCACCGCGGAGGAACGTGCGGCCGCGTTCCCCGATATGCACGGCATGGACATGCGCGACCACATGGACGACGACCCAGTGATCGGCATGCTGCAGTTCGACGAGTTGGAATGGCAACGCCCATCCCTCGATCGTGCCGAAGACGGCGATGAAACCGGCACGGCTTGGAACCTGCGCGGCTGGCTCGGCCGCGTCGACAACCGGCTCTGGCTGCGCAGCGAAGGAGAACGCCGCGATGGCCGCACCGAGCATGGCGATGTCGAACTGCTCTGGGGCCACGCCGCCGGCCCGTGGTGGGATGCGATGTTCGGCGTGCGCCACGATATCGGCCAGGCGCGCTCGCGCGACTGGGCGGCCTTCGGCGTCCAAGGACTCGCGCCGTACAAATTCGAGGTGGCCGCGACCGCCTACATCGGCGAATCCGGTCGGCTGGCGGCGCGCGCCGAGGCCGAATACGAGCTGCTGCTGACCAATCGGCTGATCCTGCAGCCCAAACTGGAGGCCAACCTCTATTCCCGCGACGATCCGGAGAACGGCATCGGCGAGGGTTTGAGCGATGTCGAGTTCGGTTTGCGCCTGCGCTACGAAATCCGCCGGCAATTCGCGCCTTATCTGGGCTACGTCCGGTCCCGGAAATTCGGCGCGACCGCCGATATGGCGGAAGCGGCCGGGGGCGATCGCAGCCAGGGCCAGTGGGTCGCCGGCGTCCGATTCTGGTTTTAGCTTGACGCTATGAAACCCGGCCCGTTAAAATTTCGCGCTTTCCAGCCCGTGGGGCCATAGCTCAGCTGGGAGAGCGCCTGCATGGCATGCAGGAGGTCGGCGGTTCGATCCCGCCTGGCTCCACCAAAAGTTTCAGAAGGATACGTACGGCAGCCTCGCCGTCGTCACCGGTTACACAGCGTCCCCATCGTCTAGAGGCCTAGGACATTACCCTTTCACGGTAGCGACCGGGGTTCGAATCCCCGTGGGGACGCCAACTTTTTCAGCTTCTTCAGGGCTCGGGCAACCGGGCCCTTCTTTTTTCCGCTTCGCCGCATGCGTTTTTTAAACGCAGACGCATGCTGACGCATCCCATGGGTAAGCGGTAACGCACCGCAACCCAAGGAAACGTATCGATGCTGTCGATCCGTGCTGCGCGCAGGCTGCGCGTGCTTTGCATCCTCTTTTGCGCGACGGCATGCGCGACGTCCTTCGCCGCCGAAACTCCTCCACCCGATCCGTACGCATCGATCCGCTCGGACATCGAAGCCGAGATCGCCGCCGGCAGGCTCACCGGCGTATCGGTAGCGCTCGTACGGCACGGCAAGATCGTCTGGCAGGAAGGCTTCGGCTGGGCCGATCGCGAAGCGCGGCGGCCGGCCACCGCGCATACCGCGTTCTCGGTCGCGTCCACCACCAAACCATTCACGACCACGGCACTGATGACGCTCGCCGCGGCAGGCAAGCTGGATGTCGATAAGCCCGCCAACGACTATCTGGGTGCGGAGAAGATCGTCGACGCGAACGGACCGTCGCGGCAAGCCACGCTGCGCCGCCTGGCCACGCACTCGTCCGGGCTGCCGACTTTCTTCGCGATGTACCCCGAGGGCGGCGACGCGGTGCAACCCGGCATCGCCGAACTGGTGCGCGATTACGGCCGGCTGGTCGCGCCGGTCGGCGAACGCTACGAATACTCGAATCTCGCGATGGGCATCTTGGCCGAGATCGTGGCGCGCCGCTCGCAGCAGGAATTCGGGCGATACCTGCACGACCGCGTGCTGCGCCCGTTGGGCATGGACGACAGTTTCTTCGACACCGATCTGTCGCGCCGCAAGGAAATGGCCGTGCGCTATGCGGACGACGGCAAAGCGCTGCCGTTCTATCTGACCGCCACGCCCGGTTCCGGCGAGCTGTATGCCAGCGCGCACGACTTGGCGCGTTTCGCCATGCTGCATCTGGGCGGCGAAGGCCTCGACGCTTCCGCGATGATCCTCGACAAGGCGCATCTGAACGAATTGCACCGGCCCGAAACCGTAGTCGCGCCCGGCGGCTTTTATTACGGCATGGGCTGGCAAGTGCTGCGCCAGCCCGGCCGCGCCGAAGTGCTGTATCACGGCGGCGGCCAGTCGGGCGTCAAAGGCGAATTCGTATTGGTGCCGTCGGCCGGCGTGGCTTGCATCGTGCTGAGCAATCGCCGCGGCGGGCCGTCGTTCATCGAAGGCGTGCGCGATCGCATGCTGCGCACGGCGATTCCCGATTGGCAGGGCATTCCGAATCCGCCGAACCCGCCTCTGCTGCCGCTGAAACCGACGAAAAACTATGCGGGCCGCTGGGCCGGCACGATGCTCGCGCAAGGCAAGCGCTTACCGGTGGTGCTGAGCATCGACGACGCCTCGAAGGGCACGTTGTCGGTCGGGAACGGTACGCCGCAGCCGATCGCCGATTTCGGCCTGATCGACGGTGTGGTGTCGGGCGAGAGCCACGGCGACGTCGGCAGCCCGGATACGCTCCGCGAGCGCTTGAATCAACTTTCGCTCGGGCTCAAGCTGCGCGGCGATCGCATGGATGGCGAGATCGTGGCCTGGCGCAAGACGTCGGAAAGCATGGCGATGTTTCCGTATTGGGTGGAGTTGGAGCGGCAGCCGGAAAAATAGCCGTCGCCCGAAAAAATGGTTGTCATCCAGAAAAATAGCTGTCATCCCGAACGCAGTGAGGGATCTGCTTGCCGGCAAGCAGATCCCTCACTGCGTTCGGGATGACAGCCTTGAGTGTCCGTGACGACAACCACGTCGGTCAGTACAACGACCGTGACTGTCGAGAAGACTGAGGCGGACGTAATACCGGCTCAGGAAGCCGCACGCTCCAGCGCCTCGGCCGCGCGCAACGTCGCCACGCCGTGTCCGCGTTCGGCCAGGTAGTCCAGCCATTTGCCCAGGAAGGTGTTCATGCGCAGGCGGTGGCCGATCACCTCGGCCGGCGGCGGATACATGCCGATCACGTCCTGCCAGCGGCGTCCGACATAGCAATGCGTGGCCTCGGCCTGGCGCGCGTCGCGGTACAGGCGCACGAACGCGGACGGATCGGGCTCGCCGGTGAGCGGATCGCACATCGCATACGTCAGGCGCAGCTCCACGGTGAAGCGATGCTGTTCGATGACATCGAGCCGCAGATCCAATCCGTCGCCGATGCTCGACAGGTAACTGCCGGCATCCAGGTCGCCCGGTTCGAACAGGCGCGTGAGCTTGCCGTGATTTTCCGCATACAGCCCCATCAGCCAGCCGAAACGGCTGAGTTTGGGAATGCGTTTGCTGCGGACGATGGCGGTGGGCATGGGCCGATGCTACACGCGAAATCCTGCATGCGGCAGCATTGACGAAAAGGCGCGGCGACGGTAACTTAGGAGTCCTTCGCGAAACGAATAAAGGCCGCCTTTGGGCGGCCTTTTCCGTTTGTGGGGCCGCTTTTTTGTAGGGAGCGGCTTTGTGGGAGCGGCTTGTGGGAGCGGCTTTAGCCGCGAGCTCTTGATCCTGCTTCGGCATGGAAAAGCTCGCGGCTAAAGCCGCTCCCACAAGCCGCTCCTACAAAAAGCCGCCCCTACGAAAGGCGGTTCAGTACATCTCCCTGTGCAGATCCAGCGTCGTCAGCACCTTGCTGGCGATTTCCTCGATCGAAGTATGGGTAGTGCTGAGCACCGGAATGCGCTCGGCGCGGAACAGCGCTTCGGCGGCCGCCACTTCGCGCTTGCAGGTCTCCAGTTGCGCGTAACGTGAATTGGGGCGGCGTTCCTGCCGGATCTGCTGCAGCCGGATCGGGTCGATCGTCAGCCCGAACAGCTTCTGGCGGTAAGGGCGCAGCCGCGCCGGCAGCCGGTCGTGTTCGAGGTCTTCCTCGGTCAACGGATAGTTGGCGGCCTTGATGCCGTAATGCAGCGCCAGATAAACGCAGGTCGGCGTCTTGCCGGCGCGCGAGACGGCCACCAGGATCACCTCCGCCTCGTCGTAATTGATCGCGATGCCGTCGTCGTGGGTCAGCGCGAAATTCATCGCGTTGATGCGCTTGTGATAAGTCTCGAAATCGGCCATGCCATGCGCCTGGCCCACGCGCGAGAGGCGCTGGGTGCCCAATTCGCGCTCCATCGGCTCGATGAACGGCGCGAAGATGTCCAGCATCAGCGCCCCGCTCTCGGCCACCAGCGCCGAAAGCTCGGGATCCACGCAGGAATTGATCACGATCGGGCGCGTGCCGTGCGAAAGGCCGATATCGCGGATGCGGCCGGCGATTTCGCGCGCCCGCTCCGGCGTATCCACGAACGGGATGCGGTCGGTGACGAAGCGGTGGTCCGTGAACTGGGTCAGCAGGCTGTGGCCGATGGTCTCGGCGGTGATGCCGGTGCCGTCGGAAACGTAGAAAACCGGGCGCGTCATAGACATGCGTAAACGTTTTCCTGAACCGTGATGAGCGCCGCGGCGGGCCGGGTTGCTAAAATAACAACTTCGGCCGGCCTTGCCCGCCCTCCCCTCGCCCGTATTCCGAATTGGAGTGCCCGTTTTGAGCACCAACATCCTGTGGCTGCACGACCTGCGTCTGACCGACCTCGCCCAAGTGGGCGGCAAAAACTCATCGCTGGGCGAGATGATCGGCAATCTGGCCAAGCTGGGCGTCTCGGTACCGGGCGGCTACGCGACCACAGCCGACGCCTTCAAGGATTTCATCGCCCATAACAACCTGCACCAGCGCATTTTCGACCGCCTGGCGACGCTGGATGTGGAGGACGTGCCCGCGCTGAACGCCGCCGGCGCCGAAATCCGCGGTTGGGTGATCGATGCGCCCCTGCAGCCGGGCCTGGATGCCGATATCCGCACCGCCTACAAGAAGCTGAGCTCGGAGAACGGGGGCGGAGAAATCGCAGTCGCGGTCCGCTCCTCGGCCACCGCCGAGGACCTGCCCGACGCCAGCTTCGCCGGCCAGCAGGAAACCTTCCTCAACGTCACCGGCGAGGACGACGTGGTGCGCAAGGTGAAGGAAGTCTTCGCCAGCCTCTACAACGACCGCGCCATCGCTTATCGCGTGCATCACGGCTTCAAGCACGAGGATGTGTTCCTGTCCGCAGGCGTGCAGCTGATGGTACGTTCGGATGTCGGCTCGTCGGGCGTGCTGTTCACGCTGGACACCGAATCGGGCTTCCGCGAAGTGGTCTTCATCACCTCGAGCTACGGCCTGGGCGAGAACGTCGTGCAAGGCGCGGTGAATCCGGACGAGTTCTACGTCTACAAGCCGACACTGCTGAAGGGCAAACCGGCGATCCTGCGCCGCTCGCTCGGCGCCAAGCAGATCCGCATGGTCTATTCCGACAAACCCGACGAGCGCGTACGCAACGAGGACACGCCGGCGGAGTTGCGCAACAAGTTCTCGATCAGCGACGAGGATGTGCACGAACTGGCCAAGCAGGCGCTGGTGATCGAAAAGCACTATCAGCGGCCGATGGATATCGAGTGGGCCAAAGACGGCGTCAGCGGAAAACTCTTCATCGTGCAGGCGCGTCCGGAAACGGTGAAATCGCGCGGCCATGCCACCCAGATCGAACGTTTCCATCTCGAGAAGCGCGGCGAAGTGGTCGCCGAAGGCCGCGCCATCGGCCAGAAGATCGGCAGCGGCGTGGCGCGCGTGGTGCGTAGCCTGGACGACATGAGCCGCGTACAGCCCGGCGACGTGCTGGTGGCCGACATGACCGACCCGGATTGGGAGCCGGTGATGAAGCGCGCTGCCGCCATCGTCACCAATCGCGGCGGGCGCACCTGCCACGCGGCGATCATCGCGCGCGAGCTCGGCGTGCCGGCCGTGGTCGGCACCGGCAATGCGCTGGATCTGATCGCGGACGGCAGCGAAGTCACCGTCAGCTGCTCGGAAGGCGATACCGGCTACATCTATGCCGGCTCGCTGCCGTTCGAACGCATCACCACCGACCTGGCATCGATGCCGCCGGCGCCGCTCAAGATCATGATGAACGTGGCCAACCCGGAACGCGCGTTCGACTTCGCGATGCTGCCCAACGCCGGCATCGGCCTGGCGCGCCTGGAAATGATCATCGCCGCGCACATCGGCGTGCATCCGAACGCGCTGCTGCAGTACGACAAGCAGGACGCCGAGACCAGGAAGAAGATCGACGCCAAGACCGCCGGCTATGCCGATCCGGTCAGTTTCTACGTCGACCGCCTGGCCGAAGGCATCGCGACGCTGACCGCGTCGGTGGCGCCGCATCCGGTGATCGTGCGCCTGTCCGATTTCAAATCCAACGAATACGCCAACCTGATCGGCGGCGGCAATTTCGAACCGCACGAAGAAAATCCGATGATCGGCTTCCGCGGCGCCAGCCGCTACGTCGATGCTTCGTTCGCCGATGCGTTCGCGCTCGAATGCAAGGCCGTGCGCAAGGTGCGCAACGAGATGGGCCTGGACAACCTGTGGGTGATGATTCCGTTCGTGCGCACGCTCGACGAAGGCCGCAAGGTCGTCGAAGTGCTGAAGAAGAACGGTTTGGAACAGGGCAAGGACGGGCTCAAGATCATCATGATGTGCGAAGTGCCGTCGAACGCGCTGTTGGCCGACGAGTTCCTAGAGATCTTCGACGGCTTCTCGATCGGTTCCAACGACCTGACCCAGCTCACGCTCGGCCTGGACCGCGATTCGAGCATCGTCGCGCACTTGTTCGACGAACGCGATCCGGCGGTGAAGAAGCTGTTGTCGCTGGCGATCAAGTCGGCGCGGGCCAAAGGCAAGTATGTCGGCATCTGCGGACAGGGGCCGAGCGACCATCCGGATCTGGCCGAATGGCTGATGCAGGAAGGCATCGAGTCGGTATCGCTGAATCCGGATACCGTGGTCGATACTTGGTTGCGCCTGGCCAAGTCCAAAGCGTCCTGACGCCAATCGACTGTTGTGGGAGCGGCTTTAGCCGCGAGCTTTTTCCAGCAAGATCAAAAGCTCGCGGCTAAAGCCGCTCCCACAAAAACATAGGTCGGCGCGGCTATGCGCCGTTATCGCGATTGCCGGAGAACCGGCCCATCGCCTGCCGGTAATGGCGCAATTCTTCGATCGAATCGCGCACGTCGCTCAGCGCGGTATGCGCAGCATGCTTGCTGACGCCGGCCAATACCGCCGGCGCCCAGCGCCGCGCCAGTTCCTTGACCGTGCTGACGTCGAGGTTGCGGTAGTGGAAGAACTTCTCCAGCGCCGGCATCTGCCGGTGCAGGAAACGCCGGTCCTGGCATATCGAGTTGCCGCACATCGGCGATTGCCTGGGGTTGAGCCAGCGCTGCAGGAATTCCAGCGTGCTGCGTTCGGCCTCGGCCATCGCGACGCCTTGTTCGAGCACCCGCCTCCACAACCCGGACTTGCCGTGCTGGGCGCGATTCCAGTCGTCCATCGCTTCGAGCGCGGCCAACGGGTGGGAAATAGCGAATTCCGGGCCTTCGGCCAGCACGTTGAGCTGCGAGTCGGTGACCACGGTGGCGATCTCGAGGATCGAATCGTTGTCGGTATCGAGCCCGGTCATTTCCAGGTCGATCCAGATCAGGCGGCCATCGTTTTCGGATATTGACGTCATAAGCTCGCAGTCGACCCCGGGTCGCGGCATCATAGCGCAGCGCCCTCACCCGCTATCGCCATGCCCCAGAACGCCGCCGCCTTCGCCCATTACGCGGTCCTGACCGCGATGCTCGCGCCCGCGTTCTTCCTGACAGCGACCGCGTCGCTGCTGATGTCGGCGAACAATCGTCTGTCGCGGATCATCGACCGGCTGCGTACGATCCTGAAAGAGCTCGAGGACACGTCGGATCCGGAGTACCGCGGCGTGCTCGAACAGCGCATCGTGATCCAGCGCCGCCGCACGGTGATGATTTTGCGCGGAAGCCAGCTGCTGTACGGCGCGATCAGCTGCTTCGTCGGCACCAGCCTGAGCGTCGCCGTCGACGCCTTCGTCGGCTACCGCTTCGGGATGCTGCCGACCTTGCTCGCGGTGCTAGGCGTGCTTGCCTTGTTCGCAGCCAGCCTGTGCCTGGCGCGGGAATCCACGCTGGCGATCAGCGCGATCAACGAAGAGATGGATCATCGCCATGCGATCGCGCGGATGCGCAAGCGCGAGCAGCATGCGGATGCGCAGGCGGAGCCAGAAACCGATCGACCGGGCTAACCGCTGTTCCTCCCCCTTTGAAAAAGGGGGATTGAGGGGGATTTGCTTTTGATGCCATCGGCAGAAGAGCAAGAGCAAATCCCCCTACTCCCTTTTTTCAAAGGGGGGAACAGCAGCATCAGGCTAGTGGCGGCTTGCCGCGTTTGCGGCGGAAATAGTTCGTCAGCCGCGAACCCGCATCGTCCGCGAGCACGCCGCCGACCACTTCCACGCGATGGTTATGCCGCGGGTCGGCGAGCAGGTCGAATACGCTGCCCGCCGCGCCGGTCTTCGGGTCGGACGCTGCGTACACCACTCGCGCCACGCGCGCATGCACCATCGCCATCGCGCACATCGCGCAGGGTTCCAGCGTCACGTACAACGTGCAGCCGATCAGACGATGATTGGACAGCGCCCTGCCCGCCTGTCGCATCGCCACGATCTCCGCATGAGCGGCAGGATCGCTTTCGGCGATGTTGCGGTTCCAGCCTTCTCCGACCGCATTGCCGGACGCATCGACGAGCACGGCGCCGACCGGGATTTCGTCGTCTTCATGTTCGGCGCGATCGGCCAGCGCCAAGGCATGGCGCATCCAGCGCAGATCGCGCTGTTCGGGCGTTTCCATGGCTTCTGGCGCGGACATCAGGCCGCTTGGATATCGCCGAGATAATCCAACTTGCCCAGCGGCACGCCCTTGTGTCGCAGCAGCCCGTAAGCCGTGGTCAGATGGAAATAGAAATTGGGCAGCATGAAGTTGCGCACATAGTCTTCGCCGATGAAGGACAACTCGCGCGGACCGGCCTTGAAACGGATCTCGCGCTTCTCGCCGCCGTCCACGCTGTCGGCTTGCACGCTCTGGAGATAGGCGATGGTCTTGGCGATGCGGACCTTGAGATCCTCGAGCGTGGCTTCCTCGTCCTCGAAACCCGGCGCCTGGCTTTGCGAGAGCCGTGCGCCGCCGAACTTGGCGGTGTCGCTGGCGCGCTGCACTTGGCCGGCGAGCGTCAGCATATCCGGCGCGAGCCGTGCCTGGACGTACTCGGCATCGTCATTGGCATGTTCGCACGCGTGGGCGACAGCCTTATCGATCTGGTGGGACAGGTTTTCCAAACCGCGGATCAGTGCCGGGACGGAAATTTCGTAAAGCGAAAGCGCCATCGCATTTCTCCGAAGATACTTGCGCAATGGTACCGCGCTGCCGGCGGCGGCGATCGCTAACCGACCCGCATTTTTCAGCCGGTAGGCATCTTCTGGAACTTCGTCAGAGCCGGATCCAAAGGGTCCCAGGCATGGCCGCGCACGGCGTAAGTCACGGCCTGCGGTCGGTATCGGCCCGGATCGTCCAGGCTGCCCGCATGGATGGTGAACACCTCCGGCATGTAAGAGAAGGTCAGGTACACAGGCGAGCCGCATTCGGCGCAGAACGCGTGATTTTTGACGTTGCCGTTGTCGGCGACGACCTTCCAATGCTTGGCTTCGCCGCTCACCTTCGCTCGTTCCCGGCTGGGGAAACTCAAGTAGGAACCGTGCCCCGTGCCGCTCCTCAGCTGGCAATCGCGGCATTGGCATTCGTTCATGAACATCGGCTCATCCGCGATTTCGTAGCGGACCGCGCCGCAGGCACAACCGCCCGTGTAAGCATCGCTCATTGCAAATTCCTCCAGAGGAATGAAGCGCCTTGGGCGCGTATCAGTGCGAGGTTTCCGAGGCGTCTTGTTCGGTTGCGATGGCGTCGAGGTTGCCGACGACCTTCTTCCAGCCTTCGCTCATGCTCTTGTAGGCGGTATCGTTCTTCGGCAGCACGAAGCCCGAATGGACCAGGCGCAACCGCGTTCCGTCCGCGACCCGCGTCAGCGTCCAGGTCACGATCGTCTCCAGCCTGGAGCCGTAACCGCGATTGCTCTCGTGCCCGCCTTTCCAGGCGTACGCGAAACGCTCGTTCGGAACCACATCTAGCACCTGGCAGTGGATGACGCCGTCCCACTCCCCAGCCGGGTCGGTCTGGAAGGTGAAGCGCTTCCCGGGCACGGGCTCGAAGCCGCTCGGGGGCATGATCCAGCGCGCCATCAGCTCGCCGCTGGTCAGCGTTTTCCAGATCGTTTCCGGCGCATGCGGAAAGACTTCGTCGACCACGATGTCGTGGGTACCGGCTTCCAACGCGGCGTCGTTCATGGATCGATCTCCTTCAAAAGATTGCGCAAGTCGGCGAAGCGTTCGCGCCAGAACACGCCGTAGTGGCCCATCCAGTCGACCAGCGGCGCTAGTCCCGCCGGTTGGGCGCGGTAATACACGTTCCGCCCTTCCGGCCGTTCGGCGACGAGGCCGGCCTGCTTCAGGGATTTCAGATGCTGGGATACGGCGCCCTGGGTCACGCCGCTGCCGCGGGTGAGTTCGGCGACGGTGATCTCGTCCGAGCCGACGATGCGTTCATACACGGCGCGCCGAGTGGGGTCGGCGAGCGCTCGCATCACGGTATTGAGGGCGGCGGCTTCAGGCATGCCGCCATATTAGTATATACTTATTGATTAGTCAATACTAATTTCAGCAATACGAGCGTCCTGTCGACGCAGCGAGCACGGCTCTTCGTAGGAGCGGCTTCAGCCGCGAGCTTTTTTGCCCGACTGTACGTTGGCTCCCTCTTTCGCAGGGGCGATGGCTTTTGAAGCAGGATCAAGAGCTCGCGGCCGAAGCCACTCCTACGAAGAGCGGGTGCCGCGTTCGAGCTCGACCTCGGCACAAAGCCAATCCACGAATGCCATCGGTTCCCGGCGCGTTTCCCCGGCGTGAAGCAAGGCGAAATGCCAGTCGCCGGCCAGCGCACGGTCGAACGGCGCCGAAAGTCGGCGCTCTTCCAGCATGGACTCGAACAAGCTCCGTGGAAGCAGCGCGACGCCTTCTCCAGCGACGGCCGCATCGGCATTGAACTCGTGGTTCGGATATTCGATCGTCGAGTAACGAAATGGGTAGTCGCTCGCACCGCCCGTCTCCTGCAGCCATTGCGGCCACGCCGGGTGAGGCAGCAACACCAATCCCGCCAGATCGGAGGCTTGCGCGAGACGGTGGCGATCGGCCAGCGCCGGCGACAGCATCGGCGTCAAATCGACCGGAAAAAGCGCGCGCGCGTCGAACCCCGGCCAGGATCCGGTGCCGGTGCGGATGGCGACGTCGAAGGCGTCTTTCGAGCGGATGTCCATGGACACATCCAGTTCGATGGCGACGTCGGGATGGTCGGATTGATACCGCGCCAAGCGCGGTACCAGCCAACGCGATGCGAAGCTCGGCGGCGCGGTGATCCGGATGAGAGGCCCGGCGCGATGGAACTCGCCCAGTGCCGAGTCGATTTCGCTTATCGCCCGATCGATGCGCGCCGCCAGCGCCAGCGCTGCGCTCGTCGGCGTGACTTTCGGACCCCGGCGCAAGAACAGAGCCTTGCCCAGCTCGCCCTCGAGCGTGCGAATCCTCAGGCTGACGGCAGCGGAGGTGAGAAACAGGTTTTCGGCGGCCGCAGCGAAGCTGCCCGCTCTGACGCACTCGGCGAATATCCGCAGCGATTCCAATGAAGGGCGCATCTCAAGAAATCCTTGTGGTCGTCGCTAGAAATACGCGTTTTACGCGCATGAAAGCCGATGGCAATGTGGGCGCTCGCCATTTTGTCAGGAGTCGCCCATGCCGCTGGAATCCCGCCACTTGTTCAACCTAATCCTCGGCTTGCACCCGACCATCGAACTCGGAAGAACGCCGGCGGGCGGGCGGCGCATCTTTCCGGTGTCGGGCGGCTCTTTCGAGGGCGACCGGCTGAGAGGCAGCGTTTCTCCGCTCATTGGGTCGGATCTGTTGCTGGCCAGATCGGACGGCACCTACCAGCAGGATGTGCGCCTGCTGCTCGTCACCGACGACGACGAGCGGATCCTGATGACGTATCGGGGCGTTCGCCGCGCATCGCCCGAAGTCGACGATCGCCTCGTCCGGGGCGAGCTTGTGGACCGCACGGAATACTACCTGCGCACTACGCCCTACTTCGAAACGGCTGCGGCCAAGTATGGCTGGATCAACGGCATTGTTGCGGTGGCCATAGGCGGCCGTACGCCCGGCGGCGTGGGATACGAAGTGCACGAGATCCTCTGATCCCGCTCGCGGCACTTGGAAATCCCTGCGCGACAGATTCGGGACCGCACGACCCGGGCCAAGCGCGCGATGAGCCTGGCCCGTTCGATGTCAGGCGACGCCGAGCTTCCCGCGCTCGCCGCTGCGGGGCGTCGCGAGCTCCTCGGGCGTCACGAATTCGGCCAGATCCTCGGCCTCATAGAACGGCAGGATTTCCACTATGCTGCCCGCCGTCATCGGTGCGCGCTTCGTCCAGGCCAGGGCTTCGTTCATATCCCGGACCTGCCAAATCGAGAAGCCGGCGACCATTTCTTTGCTCTCGGCGAACGGTCCGTCGACGATCGCAAGCTCGGTCCCATCGAAGGTGATCCGCTTGGCTTCCGCGCCGTTCTTCAGGCCCGCTGCGGCCACGAAGACGCCGGCCTTGACCAGCTCTTCGGTGAACCGGTCCATGGCGGCGAACGCCTCGAGATCTTCGGGCGTGGGAGCGTTCACATCGCCGACTTCGGCGGCTTTGACAAACACCATGACTCGCATCGTCTTTCTCCTGGTTTGAGCTCGCCCCATTGGCGTCTCTCATCTGAACGACGAGCGAGCTTTTCGAAAATCGACCCTGCTCATAAATTTTTTAAGACATCCGCTCAAATCATTGTATTCATTGAGAGATATGCATCAGGCCGCACTACGCACCGACATAGGCCATTACCAACCAGCATCGTCGCATCGACCGTCTCGCCGTAGGTCTGCGCGCATCAACTTGATGTTCTCGGTCTTCGGCAGCGGCCCCAGCCGCAACTTGTGCGACGCGCTCATCGTAAAGCCCGTCGGTTGAAGAACAGCGGCTGGTCTGACGATGAAGGCCGCAAAAGGTGGATCCATAGCCACCGCGAACGTTGTGACAGCCCCTGGTGCAGCGCACGGAGTCTGATATCGTAAAACTTTACTTCAAACTCGGGGGCGCCTTATGACGAAAATCCATTCCGGTGTTGCGTCACGATTTTGTGGTTGGGTCGCCGTTGCGGCAATGATGACGTGTGTAGCCATGCCTGTTCATGCGAAAAAGAAGCCGTCGGACGCGGCTCTAAATGCCGCGATGACCGACCAGCTTTTTTTGGACGCTCTTCAGAACGGGATGAGCATAGTCGTCACCGCAACGATCAATCTTGACCATAAATATCCCAATAAAGACGCAATGATCGATAACAGCGCGCTATATACGTCCAGCAGGACGGGGACATACGTAACCGACCGGACATCCACCTCTGTTTGGAAAGGGCAACGGCCTGGAAATTTTTTCACCGTTGGGAACGACTCGGATTTCAAAAGCGGTGAACTCGACCGCTCTTTTTACAGTTTCGTGTCAGGCGGCACGCGGTATATGACCTATATCGTCGCCCCGGGAACCTATGCCATTACCGGCACGAGTTATAAGCTGCCCCGGACACGCGCTCCGCAAGCAGGCGCAAGCAGCGGCACAGGCGGAGCGTCCAGAATCGGGCAGGTATCTTTCAGGGAAACCAAATTCCCCGAATATGAAAAGGGTCAGGAATGGCGCAATGCCGCCTATGTCACTGACGCGGTGAAATCCAACTATTGCTCGATGGTGATAGCCGGAAGCGACCACTGCGTACAATGGGGCACTTATACGGATAACGTGACCAGCCAGAGTCGAGCCGCTGGGTATGTTGAAACGACAAAAAAAGTGGAGGTGAACGGCCTTGAAGTCCAAGCGACGCTCGCAACGCCTTTTGCGTCGTTCACGGCAAAGCCCGGAGAAATTTTGCTGGTCGATGGCTTATTTGCCGAAAATCCTGCTGCCAGCTTCACCGCAAAGGGTTGCGAACGCATCAAAGGCGATCAGGTGAATTGCGCGCTGACCGGATACGACCTCACCCGGATCCAGGCATCTCCGGGCGACATGGAGAAGGCCAATGCCGCAGCACGCGGTTTTCCAAAACTCGGCCAACTCTTGACCAAGATCCAATATCGCGAGCTGACAATGGCGGCGAAGTCCGGCGCGGAAAAGCGGAACAATAGGCAAGTTTATTTTGTTGAATTAGGAAAATGACACCGACCGGTTTGTCCGCGGCAGGACCTTATTCCCTAGTTTGCGGCATCGGCCTTTCGGCACTCGCGACGACCCGTGTTGGCAGGAAGATCACGCTCGCCTATCGACGGTGAGAAGCCATTGCCGCGACATCAAGCGGATTTACGCTACCGGTCGGCGATACCGTCACGTATACGTAGCGATAGCCCCCTAAGGGCCTGATTTCATTCCCACTCGATCGTAGCCGGCGGCTTGCCGCTGATGTCGTAAACCACGCGGGAAACGCCGCGCAGCTCGTTGATGATCCGGTTGGAAACACGCCCCAGGAAGTCGTAAGGCAGATGCGCCCAATGCGCGGTCATGAAGTCGATGGTCTCGACCGCGCGCAGCGCGATCACCCATTCGTAGGCACGCGCGTCGCCCACCACGCCCACCGACTTCACCGGCAGGAACACGGCGAAGGCCTGGCTGGTCTTGTCGTACAGATCGGCTTTGCGCAATTCTTCGATGAAAATCGCATCGGCCTTGGCCAGCAGTTCTGCGTATTCGGGTTTCACCTCGCCCAGGATGCGCACGCCCAGACCGGGACCCGGGAACGGATGGCGATACACCATCTCGCGCGGCAGTCCGAGTTCGACGCCCAGGCGCCGCACTTCGTCCTTGAACAATTCGCGCAACGGTTCGACCAAGCCCAGCTTCATCGTCTCGGGCAGACCGCCGACGTTGTGGTGGCTCTTGATGACGTGCGCCTTGCCGGTCTTGCTGCCGGCCGACTCGATCACGTCCGGATAGATCGTGCCTTGCGCCAACCATTTGGCGTTGGCCAGCTTGTGCGATTCCTCGTCGAAGATATCGACGAACAAGTTGCCGATGATCTTGCGCTTGGCTTCCGGATCGGCGACGCCTTTCAATTTCTCGAAATAGCGTTCGTGGGCATCGACGCGGATCACTTTGACGCCCATATGCTCGGCGAACATCGCCATCACCTGGTCGCCTTCCTGCCAGCGCAGCAGGCCGGTATCGACGAAGACGCAGGTCAGTTTGTCGCCGATGGCCTTGTGCAGCAGCGCAGCGACGACGGACGAGTCGACGCCGCCGGACAAGCCGAGAATGACCTCATCGGAACCGACCTGCTCGCGCACGCGCGCGATCTGGTCTTCGATGATGTTGGCGGCGGTCCACAAGGTTTCGCAGCCGCAGATGTCGACCACGAAACGGCGCAGGATTTCCAGGCCGGATTTGGTATGGGTGACTTCGGGATGGAACTGCACGCCGTACCAGCGTTTGTCGTCGTTGGCGAACGCGGCGACGGGTACGCGGTCGGTCTTGGCGGTGACGGTGAAATCGGGCGGCGCCTGCGACACGTGGTCGCCGTGGCTCATCCATACGTCCAGGCGCGGCGGCGAGCCGGGATGATCCTTCATTCCTTCGAACAAACGGTCCGCGGCGACCAGTTGCACTTCGGCATGGCCGTATTCGCGCGAATCGGCCGATTCGGTCTCGCCGCCGAGCTGCTTGGCCATGGTCTGCATGCCGTAGCAGATGCCGAGCAATGGCAGGCCGCTGTCGAAGACTTCCTGCGCGGCGCAGGGCGAACCGTGCTCGGTCGTCGATTCGGGGCCGCCGGACAGAATGATGCCCTTCGCGCCGAATTTCGCGATTTCGGCCGGATCATGATCCCAGGCCCAGATTTCGCAGTAGACGCCGATCTCGCGGATGCGTCGGGCGATCAGTTGGGTGTACTGGGCGCCGAAGTCGAGGATGAGGATCTTGTCGCTATGCAGGTCGGTCATGTTGTTGCTTTGCATATCTCTGGTGGTGACTACCCGTTCGTCATCCCAGCGAAAGCTGGGACCCATTTTGCTTTGCGACGAAACCAAGAAAGCGAAAGACAAGATCAAGTTGGGTCCCAGCTTTCGCTGGGATGACGGCTGATATATCCGCCGCCTTTCTCAACCCATCCGATAGTTCGGCGGTTCCTTGGTGATCTGCACGTCATGCACATGGCTCTCGCGTTGCCCTGCGCCCGTGACTTTCACGAACGACGGCTTGACGCGCATCTCTTCGATGGTCGCGCAGCCCACATAACCCATCGTGGCGCGCAGGCCGCCGGCGAGCTGGTGGACCACGTTGCTCAACGGTCCGCGATACGGCACGCGGCCTTCGATGCCTTCCGGCACCAGCTTGTCGGCATCGCTAGCGTCCTGGAAATAGCGGTCCTTCGACCCCTTCTCCATCGCGCCGAGCGAACCCATGCCGCGATAGCTCTTGTAGCTGCGGCCCTGGAACAGTTCGGTCTCGCCCGGCGATTCCTCGGTGCCGGCGAACAGGCCGCCGACCATCACCGTGGACGCGCCGGCGACGATCGCCTTGCCGATGTCGCCCGAATAACGGATGCCGCCGTCCGCGATCAGCGGAATGCGGTCCTGCAATGCCTCGGCCACCATCGACACCGCCGTGACCTGCGGCACGCCGACGCCAGCCACTATCCGCGTAGTGCAGATCGAACCGGGGCCGACGCCGACTTTCACCGCGTCCGCGCCCGCGTCCATCAACGCCAGCGCCGCATCGCCGGTGACGATGTTGCCGCCGATCACCTGCAATTGCGGGAAGCGCTTCTTGGTCCAGGCGACGCGATCGATCACGCCTTGCGAATGGCCGTGCGCGGTATCGACGATCACCACGTCCACGCCTGCCGCGGCGAGCGCTTCGATGCGCTGCTCGGTATCGCCGCCGACGCCGACCGCGGCGCCGACCAGCAGGCGTTCGGACGAGTCTTTCGCGGCGTTGGGATTGTCGCGCGCCTTCTGGATGTCCTTGACCGTGATCAGGCCGCGCAGCTCGAAGCCGTCGTTGACCACGAGGACTTTTTCGATGCGGTGCTTGTGCAGCAGTTGCAGCACTTCCTCGTCGCTGGCGCCTTCGCGCACGGTGATGAGGCGTTCCTTCTTGGTCATGATGTGGCGGACCGGATCGTCGAGCTTGGTCTCGAAGCGCATGTCGCGCCCGGTGACGATGCCGACCAGTTGTCCGCCATCCACCACCGGCACGCCGGAGATGTTGCGCGCGCGGGTGAGTTTGAGCACTTCGCCGATAGTGGTCCCGGGACCGACGGTGAACGGCTCGCGGATCACGCCGGCTTCGAATTTCTTGACCCGGGCGACTTCGGCCGCCTGCTGCTCAAGCGACAAGTTTTTGTGGATGATGCCGATGCCGCCGAGCTGGGCCATGGTAATGGCCAGCCGCGACTCGGTGACGGTGTCCATGGCGGCGGACACGATGGGCAAAGTCAGGCGCAGGTCGCGGGTAAGACGTGTCGCGAGCGAGACGTCCTTGGGCAGGACGGTGGAATGCGCGGGGACGAGGGATACGTCGTCGTAGGTGAGCGCTTCAGCCTGGATACGCAGCATGGGCGGTCCGGAGGGGAGAAGCGCGTCATTGTACCCTGAGACGCCCTCTCTTGTGCGCTGCCGCACATGCAGGAGCGCTTTTGTGGGAGCGGCTTCAGCCGCGAGCTCTTGATCCTGCGGGAGGGGCTTTCAGTCCCGGCTGCGCCTGTCGGGACTGAAAAAGCTCGCGGCTGAAGCCGCTCCCACGAACAGCGTCATTCCGCGTCGGCAGCCTCGGCGGCCTCCAGGGTGTTCTGCATCAAGGTCGCCACCGTCATGGGCCCTACCCCGCCCGGCACCGGCGTGATCCAGCTGGCGCGTTCTGCGGCCTCGGCAAAGCCGACATCGCCGACCAGGCGGCCGTCTTCGAGCCGGTTGATGCCCACATCGATCACCACTGCCCCGGGCTTGACCCACTCGCCCGGAATCAGCCGCGGCCGGCCGACCGCGACTACCAGGATGTCCGCCTCGCCTACATGCCGGCGCAGCACGTCCGACGGGGTGAATTTGTGGCAACTGGTGACCGTGCAGCCTGCAATCAGCAATTCCAGCGCCATCGGCCGGCCGACGTGGTTGCTGACCCCGACAATGGTCGCCGACTGTCCGCGCACCGGCTGGTCGGTGTAGGCCAGCAGCGTGGTGATGCCGCGCGGCGTGCAAGGACGCAGGCCGAACTGGCGCAGGGCCAGGTGACCGACATTTTCTGGGTGGAAGCCATCGACGTCCTTGCGCGGATCGATGCGATGGATCAGCCGCGTGGCGTCGGGGATGCCAGGCAGCGGCAGTTGCACCAGGATGCCGTGCACGGCCGGATCGGCGTTCAGGCGATCGATCAGTTCGAGCAGTTCGGCTTCGGTCGCTCCGGCCGGGAAATCGTAATCCAGCGCGCGGATGCCCACTTTCTCCGCCGCGCGGCGCTTGTTGCGCACGTAGGACTGCGAAGCCGGATCGCCGCCGACCAGCACCACCGCCAGCCCGGGCCGCGCCTTGCCGGCAGCTACGCGCGCGTCGACCCGGCGTTTGAGGCCGTCGAGCAGGTCATCGGCGATGCGTTTGCCGTCGAGGATCTTTGCGGTCATGCGGTGAGGATTGGGCTGCGTTAGAGTCGAACTTCGTATTCTCCCCGTTCCGTCATCCCAGCGAAAGCTGGGATGACGGATTACTGGTACGCCGCCATGACCGACCACGACACCACCCTCCTCGAAGCCGCCGCCTTCCGTCGCCTGCTGCGGCACCTGATGGCCGAACGCGCCGATGTGCAGAACATCGACCTGATGATCCTCGCCGGCTTCTGCCGCAACTGCCTGTCCGACTGGTACCGGGAAGCCGCCGAAGCGCGCGGCATCGCCATGACCAAGGACGAATCCCGCGAAGCGGTCTACGGCATGCCCTTCGCCGAGTGGAAGGCGACACACCAGAAAGACGCCACGCCCGATCAATTGGCCGCTTTCGAGGCCGCGCAACGCGCGCATCCGCGGGCGGGTGCGGCTTGATACCCAAATCCATCTGGATCCCGCTCGCCCTGCTCGCGCTCGGTTATGCGGGCATTTGCGGGCTGATGTACTTCAAGCAACGCGAGATGATGTATTTCCCGCAATTCACCCGCATCGACGCCGCCGAAACCGATTTCGCCATCGAACGCGAAGGCGTCGTCCTGCGCGGCTGGCTAATCAATCCGGGCAAGCCGCGCGCGATCGTGTATTTCGGCGGCAACGGCGAACGCATCGAGGGCAATCGTGCGGATTTCCAGCGCTGGTTTCCCGAACACACGGTTTATCTGGTGGCGTATCGCGGCTACGGCGCCAGCGGCGGCGAGCCCAGCGAGGCCGCGTTGCTGGGCGAGGCGCTAGCCGTATTCGACAAGGCGCAATCGCAGCATCCATCGTCGCAGGTCGCAGCGATCGGCCGCAGCCTGGGCAGCGGTGTGGCCAGCTATGTCGCATCGAAGCGACCAGTGGCCAAGCTGGCCTTGATCACACCGTTCGACAGCCTCGCCGAGGTCGGTCAGTACCACTATCGCTGGTTGCCGGTGCGTTGGCTGTCCACCGATCGTTACGAATCGTCGCGCTATCTGCGCGATTACGCGAGCCCGCTGCTGGTGATCCGCGCGGACGAGGACGAAGTCATCCCGGCAGCCAGCACCGACCGCCTGATCGCGTCGTTGCGCTCGGCGCCGCAGGTGGTCGCGATTCGCGGTGCGGGACATAACGACCTGGGCTCCGATCCTGCATACGGAAAAGCCTTGTCGGAGTTCATCGCCAGGTAGCCTCTCCGCTTTGTAGGGCGGGGCTTGCTCCGCTGCTCTTTGAAGGCAAAAAGCAGAAGCAGCGGAGCAAGCCCCGCTCTACAAAGAAAAGCAAGGTCATGCGCCGGCGCAGAATGCGGCGTAATCGATGTAACCGGGGAACGGCCTTCCGGATGCGCAAACGGCGCAATCCGGATCGGGCGACAAACGCGTTTCGCGGAACCGCATCGAGAGCGCATCGAAATGCAGCAGGCGGCCGCTGAGCGGCTCGCCGATGCCAAGGATCAGCTTGATGGCCTCGGTCGCCTGCAATAGTCCGATCACGCCGGGCAGCACGCCGAGTACGCCGGCTTCGGCGCAGTTCGGCGCCGCCTCGGGTGGCGGCGGTTCCGGGAACAGGCAGCGATAGCAGGGCGCTGTGCCGCGATGGCGGCCGGCATCGAACACGCTCGCCTGGCCTTCGAAACGATGCACCGCGCCGTAAATCAGCGGCTTGCCCAATTTCACGCAAGCGTCGTTGAGCAGGTAGCGCGCCGGAAAATTGTCGGCGCCGTCGATGACCACGTCGACGCCATCGAGCAGGCGTTCGACGTTGCCGCTGGTGATGCGTTCTGCGACGGCCTCGATGACGACGCGCGGATTCAGCGCCGATAGCGTCGCCGCCGCGGATTCCACTTTGCCGACGCCGATCCGTGCATCGGTATGCAGGATCTGCCGCTGCAGGTTGCTGCGATCTATCACGTCGTCGTCGGCGAGGCGGATCGTGCCCACGCCCGCGGCGGCGAGGTAGAACGCGGCCGGCGAACCGAGCCCGCCGGCGCCGACCAGTAGCACGTGCGCGGCTTCGAGTTTCTTCTGGCCTTCGGCGCCGACTTCGGGCAGGCGCAGGTGGCGCGAATAGCGGTCGTGGAAATCGGCATCGATGTCCGGCACGGGCTCGGACACCGGCAAACCCTCCGCGATCCAGCGCGTGGTGCCGCCTTGCACGGAAACGGCATGCGCATAGCCTTGCGCCTGCAATGCAGCAGCCGCCTGCAGCGAACGAGCCCCGGATTGGCAGATCAGCAGGATCTCAGCGTCGCGTCGCGGCAGATGCGCGGACGGATCGGATTCGAGTGCGGCCTTGGCGATGCCGCGTGCGGCCTGGGCCATGCCGAGCGCGCGTTCGTGTTCTTCGCGGACGTCGATCAGGATGGCGCCGTGAGACTGGCGTTCGCGCGCTTCGCGAGGGCTGATTTCGGTGATGCTCATAAGGGGGGATTATCGCGCCAAAGCCGTGCATTTTCAGATGTCGGTGTAGTCCGCTCTGTTCCACACCAGGCCCCTACCCGTCATCCCAGCGAAAGCTGGGATGACGGGTGAGAGGGGGTCTTGCTGCCGACCTCAATAAGGCAGCACTTCGACCACGCCACCAGCCGCATATTCCGACAACTGCTCCGGCAACACGATCAGCGCATCGCTATCGGCGGCCGCGCGCATGCGGTGCGAACCATCCGCGGGATTGGGCTGAACATGCAGGCTGCCATCGGAAGCGGACTGCAGCCGCCCGCGCAGGAATTCGAGCCGCTCATGCATCTTGCGCCAAGGCGCGGACAATTTAGCGAAAAAGCGCGGCCGCGATTCCGCCCTGCCCTGCAAGCCGTCGACGAGGACACGACCCAGTGTCAGATACGTCGCCAGCACCGATACCGGATTGCCCGGCAAGCCCAGGAACAGCGCGCGCTCCAGCTCGCCGAACAACAGCGGCATGCCCGGACGCATGCGCACCTTCCAGAAATGCACGCGGCCTCGCGACTGCAGCAGGGCCGGAATGTGGTCCTTCTCTCCCGCCGACACCGCGCCGCAGGTGATCACGACGTCGAATGCCTGCACCGCGTCGCGCAGCATCGATTCGATGCGCGCCGGATCGTCCGGCAAGGTCGGCCACGCGGTGGGCTCCAAACCGTCGGCGCGCAGCAGACCCATCAGCAATTCGCGGTTGGAGTTGTAGATCTGGCCGGGCTGCAGCGGCATTCCCGGCTCGACCAGCTCGTCGCCGGTAGTGAACACCGCCACCGTCGGCCGTTGCGCGACGTCGATACTGGCCAGGCCCACGCTGGCCGCCAGCGCGATGCGCGAAGGCGTCAGCGGTTGACCGGCCTGCAGCACTCGATCGCCGATAGCCGTGTCCTCGCCCGCACGGCGCACGTGGGCGCCGGGCTTGGGTGCGGACAGCACGCGCACGCGATCGCCTTCCAAGCGCGTGTTCTCTTTCATCGCGACAGTATCCGCGCCGAGCGGCATCGGCGCGCCGGTGGTGATCCGCGAGCATTGATCCGCTTCGATGCGCAGGTCCAGCGACACGCCGGCGAACTGTTCGCCGACCAGACGCAATGCCGTGTCGCCGTCGCCGCCCAGATCGGCATGACGCAAGGCAAAGCCGTCCATCGCCGAATTGTCGAACGGCGGCAGCGGGATCGCCGCGATCACGTCCTGCGTCAGCACGCGGCCATGCGCGCGCGGCAAGGCGACCTGTTCGGCGGACAAACGCCGCTCGGCGGCGACGCGCTCGACGATGGCGCGGGCTTCTTCGAAGGAAATGCGGGACGGAAAATCGCTCATGGGGCATCGAAACCGGCTGCCGCCAGATCGTCCGGCGTGTTGAGGTTGCCGAAGCGTACGCCCGGGAACCGCACGCGGGCCATGGCCAGCCGGCGTTGCAAGGACTGGATGGCGTAGTCGTCCGAATCGATGGCTCTGGCGATCGCATCGCGTAGCGCCAACGTAGGCCACAGTGCGATCAGCGGCTGCATGCCGTCTTCGTCCACGGCATAGGCGCCTGCGTCGCCCGCCTCGCGGAGTGCGGGCAGCAGGCGATCGTCGAAAGAAACGATATCGATGGGCAACGTCAGCAGCCATGCCGTCGCGCAGGCCTGCGCAAGCGCATCGAGTCCGCCCAGCGGGCCGATGCCGAGCACGCGGTCGGCTACCGCATGCAAACCGTGTTCGGCGTAGCGAGCCGCATCGCGGTTGGCGCTGACCAGCACGGTATCGGCCAGCGTCGCGAAACGATCGGCCAGACGCAGCACCTGCGGCCGGCCGTCGCGCTGCAGCCAGGCCTTGTCGGCCCCGCCGAGCCGGGTGGCGCGGCCGCCGGCCAGGATTCCAAGCGTGATCGGTTCGCGCATCGAACGATCAGCTTCGTAGAGCCGAGCTTGCTCGACTGCGCTTGCCGGACCCGGAAAGCAGTCGAGCAAGCTCGACTCTACAAAATGCGGCGTGTTTATTTATTGCGTTTGACATGCCGGATAAGGCGCTTCTTCTTCGCCACCTGGCGTTCGGTCAGCACGTTCTTCTTGTCTTTATAGGGATTCTCGCCTTCCTTGAACACGAAGCGCACCGGCGTGCCGACCAGCTTGAAGCGCTTGCGGAAGAAATTCTCGAGATAGCGCTTGTAAGTATCGGTCAATGTACGCAGGCGCGTGCCGTGGACGATGAACGTCGGCGGATTCTCGCCGCCCGCATGGGCGAAACGCAGTTTGGCGACATGGCCGCGCACCACCGGCGGCGGGTTGGTTTCGTAAGCGATTTCCATCGCTTTGGTCACCTCGGAAGTGCTGAACGTCCGCGTCGCCGAGGCATGCGCACGGTGCACTGCGCGGAACAGTTCGCGCAGGCCGGAACCGTGCTTGGCGCTGATCCGCACCGCCTCGGCCCAGGTCACGAAGCTGAGCTTGCGCGACAGCAGGCCTTCGACCTGTTCGCGCTGATACGTGCTCAGGCCGTCCCATTTGTTGACGGCCAGCACCAGGGCGCGGCCGGCATCGAGCACGGCGCCCAATACGCTGGCGTCCTGGTCGGTGACGCCTTCGTTGGCGTCGAGCATGATCACCGCGACCTGGCAGTGCTCGATCGCCTGCAAGGTCTTGATGATCGAAAACGTTTCGACGGCTTCTTCGACTTTCGACTTGCGGCGGATGCCGGCGGTATCCACCAGCCGGTATTTGCGGCCGTCGCGTTCCAGGTCCACTGCGATCGAATCGCGCGTGGTGCCGGCGACTTCCGACGCGATCATGCGTTCTTCGCCGAGGATGCGGTTGACCAGCGTCGATTTGCCCACGTTCGGGCGGCCGACGAAGGCGATGCGCACGCGCTCGGGATCGTCGTCCAGGATCTCGGCGTCGCCATCGGCCGGCAGACGGGCGAGCACGTGGGCTAGCAGCTCGTCGATGCCCTGCCGGTGCGCCGACGAGATCGCGAACACATCGCTGAAACCGTAACGCGAGAATTCGGCCAGCGCGGCGCGCGCGTCGAGGCCGTCGGTCTTGTTGACCACCAGGAAAGTCGGCCGCGCGCTTTTGCGCAGCCAACGCAGGATGTCGTCGTCGAGCGAAGAGGCGCCTTCGCGGCCGTCGACCACGAACAGCACCAGATCGGCTTCTTCGGCCGCCGCGCGCGCCTGGCGCGCGGTCGCGCCGGCCAGGCCCTCGTCGACGCCGGCGATGCCGCCGGTATCGACGACGACGAAAGGCCGCGCCTCGTCCAGGCGGCAGACGCCGTAGTGGCGATCGCGGGTCACGCCGGGTTCGTCGTGCACCAACGCGTCGCGGCTGCGGGTCAACGCGTTGAACAGCGTCGACTTGCCGACATTCGGGCGACCCACAAGAGCGACTAGCGGCAACATACGTTCAGCGTCTGAATTTCAGGATGGGATCGGAAGAGGAAGCGAAAAACGATGGCCCCGGGCAGCGAGACTACCCGGGGCCATCGCATTGAGCCATCTTTAGCGGCTGGAATGCGGTTATTTGACCTGGAAAGCGGTCAGCTCGCCGTCTGTGTTCTGGGCGATCAGGATGCCGTCGACCACCACCGGCTGCGCCAATACGGACTCGCCGCCGACGCGCTCGCGCGCCGCCAGAGTGCCGTCGGACAGTTTGAGCCAGTGCAGATAGCCGTCGAAATCGCCGACCACCGCGTAGTCGCCCTGCACCGCCGGGGCGCTCAGATTGCGGCGTACGAGCGCGGCCTGCTGCCACATCGCCGCGCCGGTGGAACGGTCCAGGGCCCACACCGTGCCGCCCGGATCGGACACGACCAGACGGTCGCTGCCCAGGCCCAGGCCGCCGACGCCGCCGTTGTCCTTGGTCCATAGCGGGCGCCCGCTCGGCGCGTCGATCGCCAGCGTCTGCTTCTTGTAGCTGGTGGCGTAGAGCGTGCTGCCGTCCAGGATCGCGGAGCCATCCACGTCGGACATGCGTTCCAGTTCGCTACGGCCTTCGGCCTGCCCGACCGCCTGCGACCAGAGCTCGGAACCGTCGCTCATCGACAATGCGGTGACGGTGCCGTCGTCGTTGCCCACGAACAGGTAACCCGGCCCGACCGTCGGCGCGGCATTGCCGCGTACGGTCAGCACCGGCAGTTCCTTGGTCCAGAACCAGCGCCGCTCGCCGGTGGCCGCATCGAACGCGCTGACGCGGCCATCGTTGGCATGCACGAACACCATGCCGTTGCCGACCGCCGGTGCGGCGATCACTTCGTTGCTGACCTTGGCCTTCCACTTTTCGGCGCCGGTGGCGGCGTCGAGCGCGATCACATCGCCTTCAAGGCTGCCGATCACGACCAGACCTTCGCCGGCACCCGGGCCGCCGCTCAACGGCAGTTCGGATTCGTAGTGCCAGACCGACTTGCCGGTGTGCAGATCGAACGCACGCACGCCGCCTTCGACCGCCGCCGCATAGACGCGGCCATCGGCCACGGCCGGACGTTGCCGCACGCCCAGGCGCTGTTCGCCCTTGCCGGCCTGCACCGACCATAGTTTGGATACGGTGGCGCTGGCGGTGAAATCGGTGAGTTCGGCCGGCTCGGACTGCTTGTCCTTATTGCCGCCGAACCAACCCTTGATGGTGTTGCAGCCGCCGAGGGCCAGCACCATGAGGCCGGCGATGGCGGCGCGCTTGAGCAAAGCGAATCTGGGCGTGGCGCCTGGCTGTGACTGGGCTTGGATCATCGATCGGTATTCCTTGCATCGGACGCCGGCGGCGCCGTGAGTGGCCGCCAGTGTCTCAGGTCTTGCTATCCGGATTGGAGGGTGTGCCGCCGGCATCGGTCAGCTTGAGTTCAAGCAGGCGGCGATCGGGCGAACCCGCATCGAGCTGCGACAAGGCCTTGGCGTAGGCGTCGCGTGCGGCATCCAGTTGCGACAGGGCTTTGTGGGCATCGCCCTTGGCTTCCCAGGCGCCGGCGCCTTGCGCATCGCCCAGCAGCTTCAATGCATCCTGCGGCTTGCCGCTATCGGTGAGCAGGCGCGCCAGCCGTTCGTTGGCTACGCCGGCGATGGCGGCATCATCGGTCTTGATGGCGCGCAGCGTAGCCATGGCGGCGTCGCGCTGATCGGCATCGACTTGCGTCTTGGCCAGTTGCAGTGCGGCGAGCGCTGCGTATTCGCTGCGGGCCGGGAGCGCGGCTACCGCCGTCTTGGCCTTGGCCGCATCGGTGCCCATGGTCTTGATGGCCGCGGCGTAATTTTCGCCGGCGCCGACGCGATCGTCGTGCTGGCGCTTCTGCCACCATTGCCAGCCGGCAATCAGGCCCAGGCCCAGGGCGACGCCGCCGATCAGGCCTAGGGCGTTCTTCTGCAGCCAGCTGCGGACTCGTTCGCTTTGTTCGTGCTCGTTGAGCAGGTCGTCGATCGCCATGCGTTCTCTCGCCTGCGGCTATGCGCAGGCCGTTCAAAAAGGAAGCGACCCGACAGGCGGGTCGACGGTTCGGGCTAGCGCCCCTTCGACGGATCAGGCGGCGGCCGGCAGGCCGCCACGAGCTCATTCGGGCGCGAGGGAGCCGTCAGAGGATACCGTAAAGCGCGCGACGTTGGCGCGGCGGAAAGGTTCGGTATCGACGATCTGGCCGCTTTTCAGCACTTCCACGGCGGATGCGTTGCCGATCACCATGCGTGCCACTTCGCCGTGGCCATAGCTGAGTTCGGTGCCGGCCGGCAGCAGACCTTGTTCGAGCCGGCGGCCATCGGGGGCCACCACTTCCATCCAGCTGTCGCCGTTCATGCGTAGCTTCAGCGCCGCGGCGGGTGCGGGCTGCGAAGCCATCGGCGGCGCCAGCGAGGCCACCATCGGCGCGCGCTCGCGCGCCTGTGCCGGGGCATTGGACGCGGTTTGAGCCGGCTGCGGGCGGGCGGGCGCATCCAGGCCGGTCGTATCGTTCTGGCTCGGCAAGCCGAGCGGGCCGCGCGTGGCCATCATCCATACCGGCACCACGATCACCGCGGTCATCACCACGTACACCAGCCGGCGCGCGGTCTGTTCGAACAGCCGCTGCAACGGCGGCGTGTGGACGTGGCTGACGATTTCCGACGGCTCGATCTGGCGCACGCCGGCCATTTCGATGGCGTCGTCGATGCGGATGCCGAGCAGCTTGGCGTAGCTGCGCAATTGGCCGCGGACGAACACGGCGGCGCCTGCGCGCTCCCAATCGTCGTTTTCCAGGGCCTGGACGACGCGAATCGGCATCTTCAAGCGTGTGGCGACGTCTTCGATACGCAGGCCCGCGGCTTCGCGCGCATGGCGCAGGCGGATGCCGCAACCGGTCGGTGCCGGCTGGGCGATGAAATGGTCTTGGCTGGTCATGGTTGTCGGGTTTCCACAGCGTTCGCGGCGCCGGCCTTAGGGAACTCCTGCCTCAGCCGGCGAACGTAACGATCGGCGGCAGCCCTGTCGCCGAGTTTATTTTCGATTTGTGACGCCAGTAGCAACGCAGAGGCATTCGCCGGTGCGGCACCGAGCCGGCGCTCGGAAAACGCGCGCGCTTCGAAGTAGTCGCCGTTGGCGTACGACAATTCGGCCATCGCTCCCAAAGCGACCGAGTTGCCCGGGTCGCGCTTCATCGCCAGGCGCAGGTAGCGCTCGGCGCGATCGTTCTGCCCCACTTGCACGGCGCACGAGCCGGCGTTGGCCAGCGCCGAATCCACGCGCGAGTAGTTGGGCGCGGCGATCGCGCGGTCGAACCAGCCCAACGCCTCGGCTGCCTGGCCGTTGCCGCACAGCCAGGCACCGTAATTATTGAGCTCGGGACCGCTGTTGGACGCGACCTCGGCAGCCCGCTTGTAGTAGCCACCGGCCTGGGCGCTGTGGCCGCGATGGTTTTCGATGACCGCCATCAGGGTGTTGGCGTCCGCCGATTGCGGATCCTGTTTCAAGGCGGCGCGCGCCTCGCGTTCGGCCGCATCCCAGTCGCCGCTTTGCAGTCGGTTGGTGGCCAGGCCGATCCGCTCGCGGGCGGCGATGCGCTGCTTGACCGCATCGCTGTCGTGCGCGACCACCGGATCCTGGGTCTGCTTGTATTCGGTCTTGCTGTAATCGGGTTTGACGAACGTCAGGCGGCTGCACGCCGGCAAGGCCGTCGTCGCGAGGAGCAGGGTCAGCCCGGCATCACGCAGCCGCATCGACCGTCCCCTCGTCGCCCTGCCCGGTCTGGGCCTCGAGCCGTTTGCGGAATTCGGCCTGGCGCCGCGTGCGATCGGCCACCTGGCCTTTCAATTGGCCGCAGGCGGCGTCGATGTCGTCGCCGCGGGTGCGCCGCACCATCGTCAGCACGTGCGCGTCGAGCAGCGATTTCTGGAAAGCGCGGATGTCGGTTTCCGAAGAACGCTCGAAGCGCGTGCCCGGGAACGGATTGAACGGGATCAGATTGACTTTGGCCGCGTCCTTCATCTGCATCGCGTTGTCGAACTGGCGCATCAGCTTGGCCAGCTGGCGCGCGTGCGTCGGTTGGTCGTTGACGCCTTTCATCAGCGTGTATTCGAACGTGATCGATTCGCGCGGCTTGCGGCGCGCATAGCGCTCGCACGCGGCCATCAGTTCGGCGATCGGGTATTTCTTGTTGAGCGGCACCAGCTCGCTGCGCAGCTCGTCGTTGGGCGCATGCAGCGATACTGCCAGCGACACGTCGCTCTCTTCGGCCAGGCGGTCGATCATCGGCACCATGCCGGCGGTCGACAGCGTGACGCGCTTGTTGGCCAGACCGTAGCCCAGGTCGTCGCGCATGATGCTCATCGCGCGGACCACGTTGTCGAAATTCATCAGCGGCTCGCCCATGCCCATCATCACCACGTTGGTGAGCTTGCGCTGACGATGCGGCACGTTGCCCAGATGTTTGGCGGCGACCCAGACCTGGCCGATGATCTCGGCGGCGGACAGGTTGCGGTTGAAGCCCTGCGTCGCGGTGGAACAGAACTGGCAGTTGAGCGCGCAGCCCACCTGCGAAGACACGCACAGCGTGCCGCGGCCTTTATCCGGAATGAAAACCGCTTCGATGGCGTTGCTGCCGTCCATGCCCAGCAGCCATTTGTGGGTGCCGTCGGTGGAGGGTTTTTCGAACTGGATCTGCGGCACGCGCACTTCGGCGCGCTCTTCGAGCTTGGCGCGGAGCACCTTGCCCAGATCGGTCATGCCGTTGAAGTCGGTGACGTGGCGATGGTGGATCCACTTCATCACCTGATGGGCGCGGAAACGCTTCTCGCCGAGGTCGTCGGCGAAGAAGCGCTCCAGACCCTCGCGATCGAGGTCGAGCAGATTTTGCTTGCTGGCGATCGCGTCTGTCACGTCGATATCAGCGCGCGTACACGTCGGTGGACGGGAAGAAATACGCGATCTCGACCGCAGCGGTTTCCGCAGCGTCCGAACCGTGCACGGCGTTCGCATCGATAGAGTCGGCGAAGTCGGCGCGGATGGTGCCCGGCGCTGCGTCCTTCGGATTGGTGGCGCCCATCAGCTCGCGGTTCTTGAGCACGGCGCCCTCGCCTTCGAGCACTTGGATCATCACCGGGCCCGACGACATGAATTCGACCAGCGCGTTGAAGAACGGACGCTCGCGATGCACCGCATAGAAACCTTCGGCTTCTTTGCGCGACAGATGCTTCATTTTCGCGGCCGCGATCTTCAGGCCGGCTTTTTCGAAACGCGAATAGATTTCGCCGACGACGTTCTTGGCGACGGCATCGGGTTTGACGATCGACAGGGTGCGCTCCAGCGCCATGTGGATGAACTCCAGGGTGCGTGGGCCTTCAGCCGCCCCATTGCCAGCTGAACAGACCCGAGGTTATCACGAAAATCCGCGTGCGGACGCGGGGTTAGACACACTTTCGAAGGGAATTTTAACGGATGCATCACGAGCCGTATACCGCTCCGTGGCCGGTTTCGGGCCCATTGACCGTTGCGGCCGGATCGGGCATTGTTCAAGCAACCGTTTGAATCGTCTATTTGAAGCCGGAGGATCTCGCCATGGCTGGCGCCCACTTCAACACCAAGGACCGCATTCTCGGCGCGGCCGAGTCGCTGTTCGCCCAGCAGGGCTTCGCCGGCACGTCGCTGCGCGAAGTCACCAGCCGTGCCGACGTCAACATCGCCGCGGTCAATTACCACTTCGGCAGCAAGGAAAACCTGATCAACGAAGTGTTCCGGCGCCGCCTGGACGAGCTGTCGGAGCGCCGATTGAGCGCACTGAAAACCGCACGCGAGCAGTCCCCCGGCGATCTTCACGCCGTGCTGGCCGCCTTCATCGAACCTGCCCTAGCATTGAGCCTGGACCGCCAGGGCGGCTCGGCCTTCGTGCGCGTGCTGGCCCGTGCGTACGCGGAAAAAGACGAACGCCTGCGTCAGTTCGTGTCCGAGCACTACGGCCACGTGATGCGCGAATTCTCCAAGGCCATGGCCGCCTGCCTGCCGGAGCTGGCGCGCGACACGCTGGCCTGGCGGTTGGATTTCATCGCCGGCGCATTGACCTATGCGATGGCCGACTTCGGCCACAACAAGCGCATGGCCGGCGGCAGCGACCAGGCGCATTGCCAGCGCGCGGCACGCGAGCTGGTGCGCTTCGCCGCATCCGGCTTGAGCGCCGCATAAGCCTGCGTAGACAGTCCCGTACATCCTTTTCAATCATACGGATAGCAGAAATGTCTGAGAAATTACTTGTCCGCCGCGCCGCGGTACTCGGCGCCGGCGTCATGGGCGCCCAGATCGCCGCGCACCTGACCAATGCCGGCGTGGACACGGTGCTGTTCGACCTGCCGGCAAAAGAAGGCGGCCCGAACGGCATCGTGCTGAAGGCCATCGCCAACCTGGGCAAACTCAGCCCCGCTCCGCTCGCCAGCAAGGCGCTGGCCGAGGCGATCGTGCCGGCTAACTACGAGAATGGCCTGGAACAATTGCGCAGCTGCGACCTGATCATCGAAGCCATCGCCGAACGGATGGACTGGAAGCAGGACCTGTACAAGAAGATCGCCCCGTTCGTGGCCGACCACACCGTACTGGCCAGCAATACCTCGGGCCTGGGCATCAACAAACTGGCCGAAGTACTGCCGGAACAATTGCGCCATCGCTTCTGCGGCGTGCATTTCTTCAACCCGCCGCGCTACATGCACCTGGCCGAGCTGATCCCGGCCAAGACCACCGACAAATCCGTGCTGGCGGGCCTGGAAACCTTCCTCACCACCACGCTCGGCAAGGGCGTGGTGTACGCCAAGGACACCCCGAACTTCATCGGCAACCGCATCGGCGTGTTCTCGATCCTGGCCACGGCCCACCACACCGCCGAGTACAAGCTGGGCTTCGACGAAGCCGATGCGATCACCGGCCCGCTGATCGGCCGACCGAAATCCGCTACGTACCGCACCTCCGACGTGGTCGGCCTGGACACGATGGCGCACGTCATCAAGACCATGGCCGACACGCTGCCCGACGATCCCTGGCACAAGTACTTCAAGTCGCCGAAGTGGCTCGAAGCGCTGATCGCCAAGGGCGCGCTGGGCCAGAAGACCGGCGCGGGCATCTTCCGCAAGGTCGGCAAGGACATCCAGGTACTCGACCTGAAATCGCAGGATTACAAGGTCGCCACCGGCACCGCTGCGCCGGAAGTGGTCGATATCCTCAAGATCAAGAACCCGGCCGAGAAATTCGCCAAGCTGCGCGAAAGCCAGCATCCGCAGGCGCAGTTCCTGTGGTCGGTGTTCCGCGACCTGTTCCATTACAGCGCTTACCACCTGGCCGATATCGCCGAGACGGCGCGCGACGTCGACCTGGCCATCCGCTGGGGTTACGGCTGGTCGCTGGGTCCGTTCGAGACCTGGCAGGCCGCCGGCTGGAAACAGGTGGCGCAGTGGATCGCCGACGACATCGTCGCCGGCAAGGCGATGAGCAGCGCGCCGCTGCCCGATTGGGTATTCGACGGCCGCGAAGGCGTGCATGCGGCCGAGGGCAGCTACAGCCCGGTCAAGAACGCGAAACTGCCGCGCTCCGCCCTGCCCGTGTATCAACGCCAGCGTTTCCCCGATCCGCTGCTGGGCGAGTCGTTCGCGCAGGGCGACACGGTGTTCGAGAACGAAGGCGTGCGGATGTGGACCGACAACGACGGCATCGCCGTGGTCTCGTTCAAGACCAAGATGAATACCGTTTCGGACCACGTGTTGAACGGCTTGCAGGAAGCCGTTTCGCGCGCCGAGAAAGATTTCAAGGGCCTGGTGATCTGGCAGCAGAAGGAGCCCTTCTCCGCCGGCGCCGATCTGGCCGGCGCGCTCGGCCTGCTGCAGGCCGGCGACGTGAAAGGCTTCGAAGGCATGGTCGCCAACTTCCAGGCCACCAGCCAGCGCATCAAGTACGCGTTGGTGCCGGTAGTGGCCGCGGTGCGCGGCCTGGCGCTAGGCGGCGGTTGCGAATTCCAGATGCACAGCGCGAAAACCGTGGCGGGTCTCGAGAGCTATATCGGCTTGGTCGAAGCCGGTGTCGGTCTGCTGCCTGCGGGCGGCGGTTTGAAGGAAATCGCGGTACGCGCTTCGCACGCTGCTGGTGCTGGCGGCGACGTGTTCGCCCAGCTCAAGCGTTATTTCGAGACCGTGGCGATGGCGAAGGTATCCACGTCCGCCGTCGAAGCGCAGGAACTGGGGCTGCTGCGCGACACCGACAAAGTGGTGTTCAACGCCTACGAGCTTCTCTACGTGGCCAAGCAGCAGGCGCTGGCGCTGGCCGAAAGCGGCTACCGTCCGCCGCTGCCCGCGCGTCGGATCGCAGTGGCCGGCGACGTCGGCATCGCCACCTTCAAGATGATGCTTGTCAACATGCTCGAAGGCCGCTTCATCAGCGAATACGACTACGAGATCGCCACCCGCATCGCCACCGTGCTGTGCGGCGGCGAGATCGACCGCGGCGCGCTGGTCGACGAGGAATGGCTGCTCAAGCTCGAACGTCAGCATTTCGTCGAACTGGCGCAGCAGCCGAAAACGCAGGAGCGCATCGCGCACATGCTGAAGACCGGCAAGCCGCTCCGCAACTGATGCTTTGTTCTTGTGGGAGCGGCTTCAGCCGCGAGCTTTCCCACAAGACTCCCGGCCACAAGAGCTCGCGGCTGAAGCCGCTCCCACAAAGAGCAACTAGAGAGAATCGCCATGACCCGCCAAATCCAAGACGCCTACATCGTCGCCGCCACCCGCACCCCGGTCGGCAAGGCACCCAAAGGCGTGTTCCGCAACACGCGTCCGGACGACATGCTGGCGCACGTGTTGAAAGCCGTGGTCGCGCAAGCGCCGGGCATCGACCTGAGCCGCATCGACGACGCGATCATCGGCTGCGCGATGCCCGAAGGCGAGCAAGGCATGAACGTGGCCCGCATCGGCGTGCTGCTGGCCGGCCTGCCGGATACGGTCGCGGCGCAGACGATCAACCGCTTCTGCTCGTCCGGCCTGCAGGCCGTGGCGCTGGCGGCCGACCAGATCCGGCTCGGCAATGCCGACCTGGTGTTGGCCGGCGGCACCGAATCGATGTCGATGGTGCCGATGATGGGCAATAAGGTCGCGTTGAGCCCGAACGTGTTCAAGAACGACCACGTCGCCATCGCTTACGGCATGGGCATCACCGCTGAGAAAGTGGCGGAGGAATGGAAGGTTTCGCGCGAAGACCAGGACGCGTTCGCGCTGGCCTCTCACCAGAAAGCGATCGCGGCGATCCAGACCGGCGAATTCAAGAGCGAGATCACGCCGTACGAAGTCGTTTCGCATGTTCCCGACCTGGTCGGCAATGTCGTGCAGCTGCGCAAACAACTGGTCGAAAACGACGAAGGCCCGCGCCCGGACAGTTCCGCCGACGGGCTCGCGAAACTGCGGCCGGTGTTCCGTAACGGCCAGTTCGGCGGCACCGTCACCGCCGGCAATTCGTCGCAGATGAGCGACGGCGCGGCCGGCGTGCTGCTGGCTTCGGAACAGGCGATCAAGGATTACGGGCTGACGCCGCTGGCGCGTTTGGTTTCGTTCTCGGTCGCCGGCGTGCGTCCGGAAGTGATGGGCATCGGCCCGATCGCCGCGATTCCGAAAGCGCTGAAGCAGGCCGGGCTGACGAAAGACCAGCTCGACTGGATCGAACTCAACGAAGCCTTCGCCGCGCAGGCGCTGGCGGTGATCCGCGACAGCGGCCTGGATCCGTCGAAGGTCAATCCGCTCGGCGGCGCGATCGCGCTGGGCCACCCGCTCGGCGCCACCGGCGCGGTGCGGACCGCGACGATCGTCCACGGCATGCGCCGGCGGAAGCAGAAGTACGGCATGGTGACGATGTGCATCGGCACCGGCATGGGCGCGGCGGGTATTTTCGAAGCGCTCTGACTTTCGCTTGCGTAGAGCGGAGCTTGCTTCGCTGCATTGGCTTTTGACTTTGTGGGAGCGGCTTCAGCCGCGAGCTCTTCTCATTCGCGATATGGGATTAAAAGCTCGCGGCTGAAGCCGCTCCCACAAAGCCAGAAGCCGGGCGCAGCGGCGAACATTTCCATGCGGCATTAAGCCAATCGCGTGCCGTTGGGCACCGGCCGCTCGATGGCGGTCAGCACCACGCCGTCCTCGGTCGGAAATCCGGTCAGCAGGAATTCGGATTCGAACGGCCCGATCTGCTTGGGCGGAAAATTGATCACGCCCACCACTTGCCGGCCGATCAGCTCCTCGGCCGAATACAGCGATTTGATCTGCGCGCTGGTTTTCTTGATGCCGAACGGACCGAAATCGACCCACACTTTCCAAGCGGGTTTGCGGGCTTCCGGAAACGCCTCGGCTTTCAATACCGTGCCTGCGCAGATCAGGATCTTTTCGAAATCGGCCCACTCGATGGGTTCGGCCATCGCGCGCTACTCCAGCTCGATGACGCCGAGTTCCTTCAGCGCGTTCTGCATCAACAACGCCGCCGCATCGCTGAGCTTCTCGTGGTCCAACGCGTAGCGGATGGTGGCTTCGATCAGGCCCAGATGCGTGCCGCAATCGAAACGGGTGCCTTTGAACCTGTATGCGAGCACCGGTTCCTGCGCGAGCAACGTCTGGATGGCATCGGTGAGTTGGATCTCGCCGCCCGCGCCCGGCGTCGTCTTTTCGAGCAAGTCGAAGATGCTGCCGGACAGGATGTAGCGGCCCACCACGGCCAACGTGCTAGGCGCTACTTCCGGCTCCGGTTTTTCGACCATCGCCGTGATGCGGCCGCTGCGGCCGGAAAAGCTCTCCGTCGCAACGATGCCGTAGCTACCGGTCTGGTCGCGCGGCACATCCTGGGTCGCGATCACGCTCGCATCGCTGGCTTCGGCCAAGTCCGCCATCTGCTTGAGGGCGCCGGGACCGCGGTTCCAGATGACGTCGTCCGGCAACAGCACCGCGAACGGCTCGTCGCCGACGATGGGTTTCGCGCACAGCACCGCATGCCCCAAGCCCAATGCTTCGGCCTGGGTCACGAACACCGCACGCACGCCTTCCGGCAATACGTTGCGGATCAGGTCGAGCTGTTCGTGTTTGCCGGCCTTCTCGAGTTTGTGTTCGAGTTCATAGGCCTTGTCGAAATAATCGGCGACCGCATGCTTGTAGCGGTTGGTGACGAAGATCAGCGTGTCGCAACCGGCTTCGATCGCTTCGTCGACTGCGTACTGGATCAGCGGACGATCCACGATGGGCAGCATTTCCTTCGGAACCGTCTTGGTGGCCGGGAGAAAACGCGTGCCATGGCCGGCCACCGGGAATACCGCCTTACGGATACGTCGCACTGCTTCAGATCCTCCGCGAATCGCGTGCCGGGAACCGGACGATGGTGGCCACCTGCGGTTCCTGCGGCTCGCCGGCCGGCAGGAATTCGGGGACGGCCAGTTGCAAGGCATCGCCGAGCGCGGCCTGGTCGTAGCGCACGCAGGCCTCGCGCATGCCGCGCAACGCGCCCAGCACCTGCTCGGAAACCACGCTGCGCGCTTCGGCCTGCAGGATCTTGGGATGCGCGGTCTGCCGGTAGCGTTCGTCGGCGTGGAACAACGTCTCGTGCAATTTCTCGCCGGGACGCAGGCCGGTATAGACGATCGCGATGTCCTTGCCCGGCTGTTTGCCGGCCAGGCGGATCATCTGTTCGGCCAACAGCCGGATCGGCACCGGCTCGCCCATGTCCAGCGTGTAGATGGCGTCGTGCGAACCGATCGCGGCGGCCTGCAGGATCAGCTGGCAGGCTTCCGGGATCGTCATGAAGTAGCGCGTGACTTCGGCATCGGTCACGGTGACCGGGCCGCCTGCGCGGATCTGTTCGCGGAACAGCGGCACGACGCTGCCGGCCGAGTCAAGCACGTTGCCGAAGCGCACCGTCACGAAATGCGTATTGCGCTGCACCGCCATGGCCTGGCAGACCATTTCGGCCAGGCGCTTGCTGGCGCCGAGCACATTCGCCGGGTCCACCGCTTTGTCGGTGGAAATCAGCACGAAAGTGCCGACGTCGGCGTTGCGGCAAGCCGAGGCGACGGTTTCCGTCGCCAGCACGTTGTTGCGCACCGCTTCGCGCAGTTGCGCTTCGAGCAGCGGCACTTGCTTGTACGCCGCCGCGTGGAAAAGCGCGTCGGGCTGGGCCAGTTCGAGCGCATGGCGGATCACCGCCGGGTCGCCGCAGTCGCCGAGCACAGCGATGCATTCCAGATTGGGAAAATCGCGGCGCAGTTCGGCTTCCATGGTCATCAGCGCGAGCTCGTCGATTTCCACCAACGCGACGCGCTGCGCGCCGTGCCGTGCGCACTGGCGGCAAAGTTCGGAACCGATCGAACCGCCGGCCCCGGTCACCATCACCGAGCGCCCGCCGAGCCAGCCGCGGATCGCTTTCCAATCCGGCAACACGGGCTTGCGTCCGAGCAGATCTTCGATCGCGACTTCCTTCAACTCGCCGGGCAGCGAGCGGCCGACCAGCACGTCTTCCAGGCGCGGCACGGTGCGGAAAGGCAGACCGGTACGTTCGCAAGCGGCGACGACGCGCTGCATCTCGGCGGCTTCGACCGCCGGCATGGCGATCACCAGCAATTTGGCCGAAGTTTCTTTGGCGATTTCGACCACATCGTCGATGGCGCCGAGCACAGGCACGCCGTGCAACTTGCTGCCGCGCAGCTTGGCCGCATCGTCCAGAAAACCCACGGGCTGATAGGCGCCGGAACGGCGCAAGTCGCGCACCAGCGCATCGCCCGCCTCGTCCGCACCCAGGATGAGCGTGCGCACAGGGCTGCGGCCGTAGCGTTCGCTGCTGCTGTCTTTCCAGGCGCGATACAGCAGGCGCGGCGTTCCGAGCAGGCCGACCAGCGCGAAGGGATACGCCAGCAGCACGGCGCGCGGCACCTGCCCGAGCCGGTTATAGATGAACAAGCCGAGCATGATCGCCAGCAAACCGATCACGCTGGCTTTCACGATATTCCACAGATCCGGCACGCTGGCGAAACGCCATAAGCCGCGATACAGGCCTGCCTGCCAGAACACCAAGCCCTGCGCGACCAGCACGATCGCGACCGGCGTCGACCACCAGTCCAAGGGCGGCGGATTGGCGGCGAATCCGTAACGCAACCAGTGCAGACCGGTCCAGCAGAGCCAGACCATGGCCAGATCATGGACGACGACGGCCAGCCTGGGCAGGCCGGCACTCAAGTGATCACGCCAGGCCATCATTCTCCATTCCTTGAATTCGTCGCACCAAGAACCGCCAAATCCCGCCTCCGGCGCAAACCGCGCCACACGAATACCGAAAGGGTATACCACCCCAATAACAGCATTGTAACGACCGCTGTACCGTGGTCGCGGCATAACCACCACAGTGCGATAGCGATCATGGTCCAAAAGGCGTAGGCCAGCGTGACCGGAATATGCCGGCCCAAATGTCTCGCCCAGACCTGATAGGCATGCATGACGTGCGGGGTCCACCAACGCTCTCCTCCCAGCATCCGCCCCACCAGCGTCAAGGCCGCGTCTACAAGAAAGGCCGACAGCGGCAGCAAGGCCAACGGCCATCCGGGATTGCCGGTCGCCGCGAGGTCGGCATAGAGCGCCGCCAAGGCAAAACCCAGGGCGCCGCTGCCTACGTCGCCCAGGAAGATCCGGGCCCGCGGGAAGTTCAAAGGCAGGAACCCACAGCATGCCGCACACAGGGCCAGGGCCAGCCACTGCGCCGATCCGCCGAGCACCCAGGCGGCTCCGGCGGCGAGCAACGCCGCCTGGCTGGCCGCCAGGCCGTCGATGCCGTCCATGAAGTTCCAGACATTGGTCAACCCGATCGACAGCACGAAGGTAGCCAGCGCCACCAGCGGATCGCCATGAACCAGAAAGCCGCCCCAAGCCAACCCCGCCGACGCTAGCGCATGTACGGCCAGCCGCAGCCAGGGCGACAGGGGCCGGTGGTCGTCGATCCACCCGATTGCGGCGATCAGCGCGAGCCCGACGGCGAACCCCGCGAGCCAGGGCCGCTGCTGCGGATCCTGCGCGAACAGCCACAACGCGGCGACCAGTACCGCTACCACGATCGCGATGCCGCCGCCGCGCGGAGTGGCGATGCTATGGCTGCGGCGTTCGCCGGGCTGGTCGAGCAATCGCGCGCGCAAGGCATAACGCCGCGCGGCCATCGTACCGAGCAGGCCGATACCGAAATGCAACGCCAGCCATCCGCCCAACGGCATCACACCACCGCGTAGTTCAGCAGCGGCTTGATCGTGCCCCACTCTTTGCAGCTGGGGCATTGCCAGTGGTGCGAGCGCGCGCCGAATCCGCAGCGGCTGCAGCGGTAACTGGGGTTGCGCACCAGCAATTGATCGGTGATGTGCTTGAGGTCGTGCAACGTGGCTTCGGGGTCGGTGCCCTCGGCCAGGGTGAGGTCGATCAGCGCCGCTTCGCCGCGCACCGAAGGACGGTCCTTCAATTGCCGGGCCAGATAAGCGCGTGCCGCGGCCACGCCTTCGTCGGATTCCACCAACCGGGTCAACGCCAGCACCGGGGCCACGCCGCGGTAGTGCTCGCTCATTTCGGTGAGGAACGAGCGCGCGCCCGGTACGTCGCCCACGTGCTGATAGCACTCGAGCAACGACGGCAGGATTTCCGGCAGGTAGTCGGGATCGTGCCGCGCCGCGCGTTCGAACGCACGGATCGCGGCGGCGTACTCGCCCGCTTCCACTTCGATGCGCCCTTCCAGCAGGCCCGGCCGCACCGCATTGGAATCGGCCGCATAGGCGCGCGCGATCGCCTGGCGCGCGCTTTCGATATCGCCTGCTGCGCGCTGCCGGTCGGCGAGCTCGCATTCGAATTGCGCGATCAACTTGCCCATCGGCTCGCCGGTCGCGGCTTCGTAGCGCGTGGCGTTCTCGATCGCCTTGCCCCAATCGCGTTCGGCCTGGTAGATGCCGATCAAATGCTTGAGCGCCTGCGGCGCGCGCTGATCGATCTTGGCCAGGTCGCTGAAGACCGTTTCGGCGCGATCGAGCAGACCCGAACGCATGTAGTCCTCGCCCAGCGCGAGCAGGGCCTGCACTTTCTGCTGATCGTTGAGGTCGGGGCGCTGCACCAGGCCCTGATGCAAACGGATCGCGCGGTCGACTTCGCCGCGACGCCGGAACAGATGCCCGAGCGCGACCTGGGTCTCGAAGGTGTCTTTATCCAGCTCGGCGATATGCAGGAACAGTTCGATCGCCTTGTCCGGCTGTTCGTTGAGCAGATAGTTCAGGCCGCGGAAATAAGTGGTCGACAGCCGGCTGACCTGGGTGTCGCTATGCCGTTCGCCACCGCGGCGGCCGATGATCCAACCGGTCAGCGCCGCCACCGGGAGCAGCAGGAAGAACCAGAACCATTCGTTGACGAAGGCCATCATCGGTCACAACCGCTGTTCGGGCGACGGCACGGAGGCCGCAGGTTTGTTCGTCGCCGCACGGCGCAGACGCTGCCTCAGCGGCAAGACAGTGCTCACCGTCAGGATCAATCCGCCGAGGACGACGCCTGCCAGCAAAGCCACCAGCACGGTCACGCCCAAACTGGCACGGAATGTAGCGAAACCCAGATCGAGCGCGATCGACTGCGGATTGAGCGCGCCCACAGCGATGCCCACCACAAGACAGGCGATAGCGGCTAGCAGGCGGATCAGGCGCATGTTCACTCGACTCCGGGGGAAGGCCTAGCTTAGCCGAGCGACGCGGCCATTCACACAACGCAGCCCGAAGCGGCTGCGCGCAAGCGATCAATCTTCGCTGGCTTGCGGCTCGACGCCGCTGACGCGCTCGCGCAATTCCTTGCCGGGCTTGAAGTGAGGGACATGCTTGCCGGGCAGCGCGACAGCGTCGCCGGTCTTGGGATTGCGGCCGGTACGCGGCGGCCGGTAATGCAGGGAGAAACTGCCGAAACCACGGATCTCGATGCGGCCGCCATCGGACAAGGCGCCGCCCATCATCTCCAGCAACGACTTCACCGCCAGGTCGACATCGTCGGCCTTCAGGTGCGCCTGGCGCTGGGTGAGTATTTCGATCAGTTCGGACTTGGTCATGGATGCCGACGGGGCTCAGGGCCAGGAAGGGTCCGGCAGCGCCGGACCCTTCGCTGATGCCTTTACTCGGAATCGGCCTTGCTGCCGAGCTGTTCGCGCAGCAACGCACCGAGCTTGGTGGTGCCGCTGGACGCATCGGCCGATGCCTTGTTGTACTCGGCCAGCGTGTCCTGGATCTCGGCTTCGTCCTTGGCCTTGATCGAGAGCTGCATGGTGCGGCCCTTGCGATCCATGCCGATGAACTTGGCTTCGACTTCGTCGCCCACCTTCAGGTGCTGGGTGGCGTCGTCGACGCGTTCCTTGGCGATGTCGCGCGCGGCGACATAACCTTCGACGCCGTCGGCCAATTCGATCGTAGCGCCCTTGGCGTCGACTTCCTTAACCGTGCCCTTGACCACCGAACCCTTCTGGTTGCCGGCCATGTACTGGCCGAACGGATCCTGCTCCAGCTGCTTGACGCCCAGGCTGATGCGCTCGCGTTCCGGATCGACCGCCAGCACCACGGCTTCGAGCGTGTCGCCTTTCTTGAAGTTGCGGGCGATGTCTTCGCCGGTGGAGTTCCAGCTGATGTCGGACAAGTGGATCAGACCGTCGATGCCGCCGTCCAGGCCGATGAAGATGCCGAAGTCGGTGATCGACTTGATCTGGCCGGACACCTTGTCGCCCTTCTTATGGATGGCGGCGAAGGTTTCCCACGGATTGGACGAGACCTGCTTCATGCCCAGCGAGATGCGGCGACGCTCTTCGTCGACGTCCAGCACCATCACCTGCACTTCGTCGCCGACCTGCACGATCTTGGACGGGTTGACGTTCTTGTTGGTCCAGTCCATTTCGGACACGTGGACCAGGCCTTCCACGCCCGGTTCGATCTCGACGAACGCGCCGTAATCGGTGACGTTGGAGACCTTGCCGAACACGCGGGTGTTGGCCGGGTAGCGGCGCGCGATGTTGTCCCACGGATCCTCGCCCAGCTGCTTCAGGCCCAGGCTGACGCGGTTGCGCTCGCGATCGTACTTGAGCACGCGGACGTCGAGTTCCTGGCCCACTTCCACGACTTCGGAAGGATGGCGCACGCGCTTCCAGGCCATGTCGGTGATGTGCAGCAGGCCGTCGATGCCGCCCAGGTCCACGAACGCGCCGTAGTCGGTGAGGTTCTTGACCACGCCCTTGAGGATCGCGCCTTCCTGCAGCTTCTCGAGCAGCTGCTCGCGCTCTTCCGAATGCTCGCTCTCGACCACCGCACGGCGGGAGACGACCACGTTGTTGCGCTTGCGGTCCAGCTTGATGAGCTTGAACTCGAGTTCCTTGCCTTCCAGGTACACCGGGTCGCGGACCGGACGCACGTCGACCAGCGAACCCGGCAGGAACGCGCGGACGTCCTTGATGTCGACGGTGAAACCGCCCTTGACCTTGCCGCTGATGCGGCCGGTGATGGTTTCGTTGTTGTTGAGCGCTTCTTCCAGCTCGTCCCACACCATGGCGCGCTTGGCTTTCTCGCGCGACAGCACGGTTTCACCGAAGCCATTTTCGATGGAGTCGAGCGCGACCTTGACTTGGTCGCCCACGCCGACGTCGATTTCGCCGGCGTCGTTACGGAACTGTTCGATCGGCACGATGCCTTCGGACTTCAGGCCGGCGTTGATCACCACCACGTCGGTGCGGACTTCGACGACGGTGCCGGTGACGATGGAGCCCGGCTTCAGCTTGGCCAGATGGGTTTGGCTTTGTTCGAACAGTTCTGCGAATGATTCGGTCATTTCTGATTACTCAGGTTGAACACATGGATCGCGGTGCGCCGGCATATCCGATTGCGCGGCCGCTGATCCACCGGTTATCGGCCTGCGCGGGATGCGTGTGGCCGTAAGTGTTGTGATTGAAAAACCCGTCCGGAGGATTCCGTCGGGACCGTTCCGCTACGTTTCGGCCAACGCCAGTACTTTTGCGACGACCGTGTCGATGGAGAGCCCGGTGGTATCGATGCGGACGGCGTCTTCGGCCGGTCGCAGCGGTGCCACCGCACGCTCCGCGTCGCGGGTATCGCGGGCGAGGATCTCGTGCAGCAGACCGTCCAAGGTAACGGAAACCCCTTTGTCTTTCAACTGCTTATAGCGTCTTTCGGCTCTTTCTTCGGCGCTGGCGGTCAGGAACACCTTCGGGGAGGCATCCGGGAAGATGACCGTACCCATGTCCCGGCCGTCGGCCACCAGCCCCGGCAGCCGGCGGAAAGCCCGCTGTTTGTCGAGCAGGGCCTCGCGAACGGGCGGCAAAGCGGCGATGGCCGAAGCGGCCGCGCCGGCGGTTTCCATGCGTAGTTGGTGGGTCGCGTCCTTGCCGTTGACGATGACCCGCGGTTCGGCCCCGCCGTCTCCGGTCTCGAAGTGGATCTCGGTTCGGCGGGCGCAGGCGGCCACGTGCTCGGCGTCGCTCAGGTCGACTTCGGACCAGGCCGCCGCCAGACCCACGGCGCGGTACAGGGCGCCGGAGTCCAGGTAATGCCAGCCCAGCCGGCCGGCGACCAGCCGGCTGATGGTGCCTTTGCCCGAACCGGAAGGCCCATCGATGGTCAGAACGGGTACGGTCTTGGCCATCTTGTCTCCCTGGGTTCCGGGCCATTCTAGGCGCAAGCCGCAACCTCTTGAACAGATTCAAGAAACTAGACATAATGTCGGACTTTTCCGCCGAGGTGTGTCATGAAGGTCCTGTCCTCCCTGAAGTCGGCGAAGGCCCGTCACCGCGACTGCAAGGTGGTTCGCCGCCGTGGCAAGGTCTTCGTGATCTGCAAAACCAATCCGCGTTTCAAGGCGCGTCAGCGCTAAAACCTGCGCCTTCGCGCGTATCGGTTAAGCGTGACCGAGGCCGCAGCGATGCGGCCTTCGTCGTTTCCGAGGCACACTGGCCATGATTCCCGGGGTCGGGTTCTCCCTACGCCCAGCCCGTTCTGAAGCCGGCCGTCCGCTCCGAGAGAGTTGGTTGGGTATGAACCGTATCGCACGTCCGCTGCCCCTTGCATTGCTGGCATTCGCCTGCGCCGCCTCGGCCGATGCATTGTTCATCGACCGCCCCCGCCAAGAAAACATCGGCGCGATGCCGGTATTGCATGGAATGTCCATGACCCAAGCCGAAGCCCGTCACGGTGCGCCGAGCGAGAAGCCCGATTCGCGCGAATGCGAGTTGATCAACCTGATCATTGGCGCCTATTACCATGCGCCCACTAAGGTCTATGCGGTCCGCAACTACAATCCCGGGGGCAAGATCAGCGATCACCATATGATGAATGCTGCGCTGGAAAGGCATTTCGACCAGTCGCAAATCGATACGGCATTCCGCCAGATATTTCACAGCATGCCTGTGCGGACGAGCAATTTCGCTTGCAACACGCCGATCGAATTCGTTTCCGAAAAGAAAGCGGCGAAGATCAGCTCAAAGAATCGCTACGACCCCAGAGATTACCGCCACGACCTGTACACCTTGCGCCACAGCAAGGAGGAGTACACCGCCTACTATTTCAGCTCGCCGGTTTATTTCGGCGACTATGCGGCCATGAAATGCACCGCCCGCAGAAGCAGGACCGACGCACGATACGAGCTCTTTCTCATGAAAAGGACAAAGGACGAATGGCAGCTCCTCGACATACTCGATGCCGGTACCGATGAGAGCTTTCAGGACGCCAAATAGAATGAACGGAAGGTAGGGATGCCGCTGTCATCCAGGCTGCAGGCATGAGGCAGGTCCTAAGCCGCCGGTTCGGTGTGCCGCACGCACCGGAAGCGTGACCTGTGCCGCAGCAACGCGGCCTTCCTCGTTTCCGGCATCGATACCTTGTTTTCTCCGGCCGGCTTCCGCCTACAATCCAACGTCCAAGCCGAGGGAGTTGGGTTATATGAACCGTTACGTACGTCCGCTGGCCCTGGCTCTGCTGGCAATCGCCGGCACCGCCTCGGCCGATACCCTGCTGATCGACCGCGCCCGCCATGAGAACCAGGCGGCGATGCCGACCCGCGGGATGAGCATGGCCCAGGTCGAAGCGCGCTACGGCGCCCCGTCGGACAAGCTGGACCCGCGCGGCGGCCAGAAGCGGCAGTGGCCGACGATCAACCGCTGGACCTATCCCGGCTTCGTCGTCTATTTCGAGAAGAACAAGGTGATCGACGCGGTCGCCACGCAGGCCGCGCCGAACGAAATCGGGCCCAAGCCGCCGATCAGGTGACGCGGCAACCCATGTTTCGCAAGCGCCTGCCGTTTTCGGGCGGGTACGAACGAGTATCGGAATGACTGAACGTTTGCATTTCCCCGCGGAGTGGGAACCCCAATCCGCGGTGCTTATCGCTTGGCCGCACGACGGCACCGACTGGGCCGATCGCCTGGCCCAAGTCGAAGAAACCTACATCGCGCTCGTGGCCGCGATCGCACGCTTCGAACGCGTCGTGATCTGCGTGGCCGACGACGACGTGCAGGCTTATGCGCGTGCGCGCCTGTCGTCCGCGCGCATCGACATGGATCGCGTTGCTTTCGTCGAAGTGCCTTACGACGACACCTGGCTGCGCGATTCGGGTCCGATCACCTTGCTCGAGCAGCGGGGCTTCCGGCTGCTCGATTTCCGATTCACCGGCTGGGGCGGCAAGTTCGAAGCGAGCCTGGACGACCAATTGATCGAAGCGCTTAATTCGCAACATGTATTCGGCGATGCCCGCACGCAAGCGATCGATTTCGCGCTGGAAGGCGGCGCGATCGACACCGACGGCGCCGGCACGCTGCTGACCACTTGGCAATGCCTGCACGAACGCCATCCCGACAAGTCGCGCGAGGAACTGGCGGCGAAATTGTCCGGCTGGCTCGCACAAGACCGCTTGCTGTGGCTCGACCACGGCTATCTGGAAGGCGACGACACCGACGCCCACATCGACACCCTCGCCCGCTTCGCCGCACCGGATGCGATCGTGTTCCAGGCCTGCGACGATCCCGACGATTCGCATTACGCCGAATTGAAGGCGATGGCGGACGAAATCGCCGCATTGCGCACCCGCGATGGACAACCGTACCGCCTGTTCCCGCTGCCGTGGGCGAAACCCATCGTCGACGCCGGCCGCCGCCTCGCTGCCAGCTACGCGAACTTCCTGATCGTCAACGGCGCGGTATTGATGCCGGCGTATGGCGACGATGCCGATGCTGCCGCAGTGGCCGTGCTTGAAAAAGCATTCCCCGACCGCGAAATCGTGCCCGTGCCGTGCCGCGCGCTTATCTGGCAGAACGGCAGTTTGCATTGCATCACCATGCAATTACCCGAAGGCCTCGTGTAGGGTGGGCCTCGGCCCACCATCGCGCCATCGCACGTCCGCAGCGAACCACCTTCACAACATCGTACGTGCGCGGCGATCATCAAGTACGCGACGGTGGGCCAAGGCCCACCCTACAATGGCGTAGCGGATACGGTTTCGAGAACCATCATGAAGAAGTCCACCCTGCCCGTCGCCCTGATCCAGGAAAAGAACCACGGCGATGCCGAGGCCAACCTGGCCGTCATCGAAACGCGCGTCGGCGAAGCCGCCAAGCAAGGCGCCAAGCTCGTACTGCTGCAGGAACTGCACAACGGCCCTTACTTCTGCCAGCACGAATCGGTGGACGAATTCGACCGCGCCGAACCGATTCCCGGCCCGAGCACCGAGCGTCTGTCCAAGCTCGCCAAGCAGCACAAAGTCGTGCTGGTCGGCTCGCTGTTCGAACGCCGCGCCGCCGGGCTGTACCACAACACCGCGGTCGTGTTCGACGCCGACGGCAGCACCGCTGGCAAGTACCGCAAGATGCACATCCCGGACGATCCGGGTTTCTACGAAAAATTCTATTTCACGCCCGGCGACCTGGGTTTCGAACCGATCGACACCAGCGTCGGCCGTCTCGGCGTGCTCGTATGCTGGGACCAGTGGTATCCGGAAGCCGCGCGTCTGATGGCGCTGGCGGGCGCCGAACTGCTGCTCTATCCGACTGCGATCGGCTGGGACCCGAACGACGAGCAGGCCGAAAAGGATCGTCAGCGCAACGCGTGGATCCTCAGCCACCGCGGCCACGCCGTCGCGAACGGGCTGCCGGTGCTGAGTTGCAATCGCGTCGGCCACGAGCAATCGCCGCTGGATGCGGCCGGCATCGATTTCTGGGGCTCCAGCCATGCGCTCGGGCCGCAGGGCGAATTCCTGGCCGAAGCCAAGGGCGATCCGCAAATCCTGACCTGCGAAGTCGACCTAGGCCGCAGCGAACACGTGCGCCGGATCTGGCCGTTCCTGCGCGATCGGCGCATCGATGCCTATGAGGATTTGCTCAAGCGCTATCGCGACTGACCTAGCTAAAGCGAGTCGCGGCACCTGTCGCACGGGTCTGGGGCGGCAGTGCTGGCGCACGGTACAACGGCCGTCATGGCCACGAACTTCGCAACGCACGCATCGCCGCGCCCTGGATTCGCCAAACGCATGGCGCGTATCGGCGGACAGGTCGCCTTATCGGGTTTGCGCTGGCGTCTGCGCTTGGGCGCGAGCCTCCAACCGGAACGCACCCTCACCCGAGCTTGCGAGCTGTTCTGCACGCCTCTGCCGCAATCGCGGCGCCGCGCCGCGGCAGCCGACATGAGCGACGCGGCACGCGAAACGATGCGGATCGCGGGCCTGAAGATCGCGACGTATCGCTGGGGCGATCCGAAGAGCGAGCCGTACGTACTGCTGTCGCATGGCTGGTCCAGCTATGCGGCCATATTCAAGCCGTGGGTGCCGCGGCTGCGCGAAGCCGGCTATGCGGTGGTGGCCTTCGACCATCCCGCGCACGGGCTCAGCGAGGGCCGGCGCACGAACCTGCCGGGTTTCGTCGAGACCTTGCAGGTTGTCGCCGAATGGCACGGCACGCCTTCGGCGTTGATCGGGCATTCGCTGGGCGGCGCTGCTTCAGCGGTCGCGATGGCGCAGGGGCTGCCGGTCCCGCTCGCGATCCTGGTGTCGCCTTCGGCGGACCTGGCCGCGGCCACGCGCCGCTTCACTAACCTGATGCGTCTGCCGGACGGCTTTGGCGAACGGATGATCGAAGCCTTCGTCGACGGTCCAGTGCCGATCCACGAATTGCAGGCGCACCGGATCGCGCCACGCATCGACGCCGATGGCCTGATCCTGCACGACCTGGAAGATCGCGAAATCCCCTGCGAGGAAGGCGAACGTTATGCGCGCCACTGGCTGCGGTCGCGGATGGTTCGCACCAGCGGCCTCGGCCACACCCGGATCATGGCCGATGAACGGGTAATCGCGGCAGGACTGGCGTTCCTGGCAGGCATGCGCCCGGGCGAGTCGCTGGCTGCGCCCCTGAAATCTGTCGAATGAGCCCCGCTCTGTAGGGTGGGATTGGCGACGGAGTCATTGAGTCGCGCCGACGAACGGTATTAAAAAAACGAACGGTCGTGCTATTCTCCCTCGCCATGAGCATCTTGACCGCCACCCTGAAGGGCGCCTCCACGCGCGAGACCATCATCGACCAGGCCTACGACATGGCCCGGCAGACCGGTCTGGAGGGCCTGTCGATCGGCCCGCTGGCCCAGGCCGTGGGCATGTCCAAGAGCGGCGTCTTCGCCCATTTCGGTTCGCGTGAGGATCTGCAACTGGCCGTGCTGGACTCGGCTGCGCTCCGCTTCGGTCAGCAGGTGTTGATCGCCGCGCTCACCCAACCGCGCGGACTGCCGCGTTTGCGCGCCATCATGCGCAACTGGTTCGAATGGGGCCGGATGGCCACCGGCGGCTGCGTGCTGGTGGGCTCGGTCAGCGAATACGACGACCGTCCCGGCCCGATCCGCGATCGCGTCCAGCAAAACGAACAGCGCTGGCGCACCGAACTGCAGCGCGCTGCGCAACTGGCGATCGACGCGCGCCATCTGCGCGACGGCGACACCGATCAATACGCATTCGAGCTGTACGCGATACCCCTCGCGATGCTCCATGAAGCGGGCCTGTTCGGTTACGAACGCGCCCGGCGCCACGGCGATACCGCGCTCGAGCGCTGGATCGCTGCGCATTCCCTTCCCCCCACCGCCTGATCCTTCGATGAGGTGTCGTCATGTCGACCACGCTGTCCAGAATTAGCACGACCGTTCGATCCTATCTGCAGATGGCGAGCTTACGCGCCAGCTTCCTGTTCGGCGGCTGGCTCGATGCCCAGGCCACCGTTCGCCGCGCAGGCGACTTGTTCTGCACGCCCTTCGCCAGCTCGCGCACGCGCGCCGCGCAAACGCCAAACGCCGATGCCGTCGAAGACAGCTTCGAACTGGACGGCCGCCGTATCCACACCTATGTCTGGGGCGATCCGAAAACGCAGCCCTACGTTCTCCTTGCGCACGGCTGGTCGAGCCACGCCACGCGCTTCCTCCCCTGGATCGGCCGCCTCCGGGGCGCCGACTACGCGGTGGTTGCGTTCGACCAGCCGGCGCATGGACTCAGCAGCGGCCACCGTACCAACCTGCTCGATTTCGCGAACACGCTCGAAGCCGTGGCGCGCCGTTTCGGACCGGCCGCGGCCCTGATCGGGCATTCGCTGGGCGGCGCGGCGGTCGCCACCGCCTTGGCGCGCGGCGTGTCCGCCGAGCGGGCGGTGCTGATCGCGCCGGCGGCCGATCCCATCGACGCTGCGATGCGCTTCGCCGGCCTGATCGGCCTGCCGCAGCGGCTTTGCCAGCGCATGATCGCGGCGTTCGAGGACCACATCGGGTTTTCTTTCGATGCGTTCCAGGCCCATTTCAACGCGCCGCGCATCGCCCACCCGGCGCTGATCGTGCACGACGTCGAAGACCTCGAAGTGCCTTGGTCGGAAGGCGAGCGCTATGCCCGTTTCTGGCCCGATTCGCGCCTGCTCAGCACGCAGGGCCTGGGCCACAACCGGATCGCGCAGGACGAAGGCGTGATCGCGGCGGCGCTGCGTTTCCTGCGCGGCGAAGCGGTGGGCGAACGCGTGGTGTCCTCGCCCAACCTGCCGTTCGGGATCGCCTGAACGACATGACCGGCGGCCTTTGCCGCCGGCGCCGGCGAGCGTCTATGCTGCGCGGCCGTGGTGTTATCGCCGCGGCCCGCAGATCACGAACGCCGCGATGACCCTCGAACACGAATCCCCCGCTTCCACCGCCCCTTTCGCCGGCCAGCCGCATGCCATCGTCGAACGCGACGGCGTGCGCTACACGTTGCTCGGCACCGCCCACGTTTCGAAAGCCAGCGTGGACGCGGTGCGCGCGGCGATCGACACCGGCGCCTACGACACCGTCGCCGTCGAACTCGATGCGCAACGCCTGCAGGCGATGAGCGACCCCGATGCGCTGGCCCGCCTGGATCTGGTGAAGGTGCTGCGCGAAGGCAAAGCGGCGCTATTCGCCGCCAATTTGGGGTTGGCCGCCTATCAGCGCCGCCTGGCCGAGCAATTGGGCATCGAACCCGGCGCGGAACTGAAAGCGGCGGCGACCGAAGCCGAAGCGCGCGGGCTGTCGCTGCAACTGATCGATCGCGACGTCGGCCTCACCTTCAAGCGCGCATTGGCCAGGCTCGGATTCTGGAAGAAGGCGAAAGTGGGCGCAGGCCTGTTCGCGGGATTGTTCGCCGACGAGGAAGTCGGCGAAGACGAAATCGAAAAGCTCAAGCAAGGCGACCTGATGGAAGCCAGCTTCAGCGAATTCGCCGACGAGACGCCGGAGCTGTACGAGACCATCATCAGCGAACGCGACCGCTACATGGCGGCCAAGCTGCGCGAAATGCCCGCGGGCGCGCGCGAAGTGCTCGCCGTGGTCGGCGCGGGCCATCTGCAGGGCCTGGCCAAACACCTGCGCGATGAAAACGCGGCGCCCGCCGGCATCGTCGCTTCGCTCGAATCGCTGCCGGAAAAATCGTCGGTGCCGTGGTTCACGATCGTATTGGCGGCGTTCGTCCTGGGCGGTTTCGCCTGGGGTTTCTGGCGCGGCGGCGTGGATGTCGGCACGGATCTCGTGCTGTATTGGGTGCTATGGACCGGCGGCCTCGGCGCGCTGGGCTGCGCGATCGCCGGCGGCCATCCGCTCAGCATCCTCGGCGCCTTCATCGCTTCGCCGGTCACGCCGCTGCATCCGGCGCTGGCTTCGGGCACGATCAGCGCCTTGATCGAGGCCTGGGTGCGCAAACCGACCTATGCCGACTTCATGGCCATCCGCGACGATGTGCTGCAAATGAAGGGTTGGTGGCGCAACCGGGTGATCCGCGTGCTGCTGAACTTCTTCCTGACCAGCCTGGGCACCGCGATCGGCGTATGGACCGGCGGGGCCAGGATGCTGAGCAAACTCTTCGGCTAAGCGCAACTGCTCTGTAGAGCGGAGCTTGCTCCGCTGCTCTCGCTTTCGAACGCACGCCGGAATGCAGCGGAGCAAGCTCCGCTCTACAGAACCTATTCCATTGCGATGGCGGCGACCGTTGCCGCATTCAAACCATCGGACTTATTGCCCCTGGCGCGCTTGATCAGCCGCGAGGTGCCGTGGCTCAGATCGTCGAGCAAGGCATAGATCGTCGGCAGGAACAGCAGGCTGACCAGCGTCGAGAACGCCAACCCGCCCGCGATCGCGCGCGCCATCGGATAGTACGGCGGCATGTTGTCGGCGGTCTGGGTCTGCAGCGCGATCGGCACCATCGCCAGGATCGCCGTGCCCATCGTCATCAGGATCGGGCGCAGCCGCTCGCGGCCGCCCGACACCAGCGCATCGGTGCGGCTCATTCCGCGCCGCCGCAGATTGTTGATGTGCTCGATCATCACGATGCCGTTGTTCACCACCACGCCCATCAGCACCAGAATGCCGATGAAGGCCATGATCGACAGCTCGGTGCCGGTCAGCCAGAAAAGCCAGAACACGCCGAAGATCGAGAACACCACGCCGCTCATGATCGCCGCCGGGAACAGCAGCGACTCGAACACGGCCGCCATCACCACGTAGATCATGATCAGCGCGATCAGCAGGTTGAACATCATCTGCTTGCCGGCCTCGTCGTCGCGCTCGAAACCGCTGCCGTCGAAGCTATAGCGGTATCCCGCCGGGAAAGTCACGCCTTTCAGCGTGTCCTCCATGGCCTTGCGCGCTTCCGGCATGGTGGCCTTACCCGCCAGGTTGGCCAGGATCGTCAACGTGGTCTGCCGGTTGGTGCGCTCGATCCGGCTTGCGGCCGGCTGCACTTTCACATCCACCATGCTCAGCAACGGCACCGCGCGCCCGTCCGGCGCGCGCACGGTGAACGAAGCGATATCGGACAAGCCGAAATCGTCTGCACCGGCGAAACGCACCCATACCGGCACTTCGGTCTCGCCGCGGCGGAATTCGCGCAGCTGCGCGCCTCGCAACGCCAGGCCGACGAAACGGGACACCTCCTGCGTGCTGAAACCGAACGATGCCGCGCGTTCGCGGTCGACGCGCACGTTCAATTCGCTGTAACGATCGCCGCTTTCGACGCGCACGTCGCGCAGCTCCTTGTGCTTGGACAGGATCGGCACGATGTCGTCCGCCAGCTCGGACAGCATGCCGGTGGAATCGCCGACCAGTTGCACCTGCACCGCCTGTCCGCCCCCGCCCCCGCCGCCGCCACCGCCGTCCTGATCGCCGAAATTCAGCTCGACGCGCGCGGATTTCGGTAGCTCCTTGCTGATGATGTCGATCAGCGGCTTGGTCTTTTCTACCTTGTCCTTGTCGAACGTGATCTGGGTACGGCCGCCGCCCTGCTCGCGGTAGAACGAGAACAGCTGCACGATATTGAAGCGCTTGCGGTTGGCGTCGAGATAGTTCTCCACGCGCAGCACTTCTTCCAGCATCTGCTCCTTGCTGTAGCTGCCCTTCCACTGGTAGCGGATATTCACTTCATTGCCGTCGTCGCCGCCGAACATGTTCATCTTGACCTGGGTCGCCGGCACCAGGCTGAGCGCGACGATCAGCAGGATGCCGACCACGCTCCAGCCGCGGTGCTCGAGCGTCCAACGCAGCAAGCCGGCATAACTTTTCTGCAGCCGCGGAATCAGGCCCGTGTCCCGTCGCACGGCGGGAGGCGTCTTCATGCGCGCGGCCAGCATCGGTATCAGGCTGACCGCGACCAGCCACGAAGCCAGCAGCGACACCGAAATCGTGATCGCGATCTGGGTCATGAAGATGCTGATGTCGTTGGTTTCGCCGAACAGGTTCGGCAGGAACACGATGCAGTGGCACAGCGTGCCCGCGGACAGCGCGATGGCGACGTGGCGAGTGCCGATGATCGACGCCAGCCGCGGCTGGTCGGGCATCCGCTCGCGTTCCTGGTAGATGCTTTCGACCACCACCACCGCGTTGTCGACCAGCATGCCGATCGCCAGCAACAGGCCCATCATGCTGAGGATGTTGAGCGTAATCCCGAAGAAGTACATGAAGCCCAGCGTCATGATGAAGCAGATCGGGATCGCCAGCGTCACCATCAGCGTGGAGGGCCAGTGCCGCAGGAAGAAGAACAGCACCGCCATCGACAGCACCAAGCCGATCGCGCCCGCTTCGGCCAACTGGGTCAGCGAACTGGTGACTTCCTCGCCCTGATTCTGCGTGACTTTCACCTGCAGTCCGCCCAGCGACGGCTCGCGCTGGATGTTCTCGACTTCGGCCAGCACGCTGCGCGAGACCTGCACCAGATTGGCGTTGCGTTCCTTGAAGATATCAAGGCCCACGGCCGGGCGGCCGTCGAGACGGCGGCCGTAATCCATGCGTTGCGGTTTCAGCCTCACCTGCGCGATATCGCCCAGGCGTAGCCCGTTCTGCCCGATCACCAGGTCGCGCAATTGCAGCAGATCGCTCATTTCGCCGATCGGCTGCACGCGCAAACGCCGTCCGCCGTCTTCGATCTGGCCGGCCGAGACCGAGAAATTCACGGTCTGGAGCTTGGTCGTCAGATCGTTGAGGCTGATGCCATGCGCCACCAGGCGGTCCGGGGCGACCGCCACTTCGATCTCGTTCGGCGCCGCGCCCGATACGTCCACTTTCGCGACGCCGGGAATGCGTTCCAAACGGCGTTTGAACTCGCGATCGATCAGGTCGTAGGCGCGGGTTAGGTCGATGCTTCCGGCCAGCCGCACCTGCAGCACCGGTTCGTCGGTCGAGGACCAGTTGCCGACGAAATAACGCAGCAGGTCGTCCGGCAGTTCGGTACGGATCGCATCCAGGCGCTCGCGCGCCTGCGAAGCGGCGATGGCGACGTTGGTATCCCAATCCGAATAGAAGACGCCGACGAAGGCGCCTTCCGCATTCGCATTGCTCTCCAGGCGTTTGATGCCCGGCATCGTCGCCAGCGCGTCCTCGGCCGGGCGCAACACCGTGCGTTCGACTTCTTCGGGCGTCGAACCCGAATAAGGCAGTTGCACGAAAACCGCCGGGAACGAAATTTCCGGCAAGGATTCCAAAGGCAAGCGCATCGCGGCGATCAATCCGATGACCACCATCGACACGAAAACCATGATCACCGTGACCGGCCGTTTGATGCTCAGCTCAGCGATGCTCATCCGGTTACTGCATCCATGCCGGCTCCAGGGGAAATACTGTGCAATGGAATCACTCTGGTTTGATGGCGGTCAGCGCCGCGGTGGGCAAACCATCGCCTCGCTTGCCGCGGGCGCGGCCGACCAGATTGGCGCTGCCGTGCTTCAGATCGTCGAGCATCGCATAGATCGTCGGCAGGAACAGAAGGCTGACCACGGTCGAGAACGCCAGGCCGCCGGCGATCGCTCGCGCCATCGGATAATAAGCCGGCATGTCGTTGTTGGTGCTGCCGCTGGCCAGCGCGATCGGCACCATCGCCAGGATCGCGGTGCCCATCGTCATCAGGATCGGCCGCAAGCGCTCGCGGCTGCCTTCCACCAGCGCCTCGGTGCGCGACAAACCGCGCCGGCGCAGGTTGTTGATGTGCTCGATCATCACGATGCCGTTGTTCACCACCACGCCCATCAGCACCAGGATGCCGATGAAGGACATGATGCCGAACGTAGTGCCGGTGAGCCAGAACAGCCAGAACACGCCGAACACCGAGAACAGCACGCCGCTCATGATCGCCGACGGGAACAGCAGCGATTCGAATACCGCGGCCATCACCACGTAGATCATCACCAGCGCGATCAGCAGGTTGAACATCATCTGCTTGGTGGCGTCGTCGTCTTCCTGGAACGCGCTGCCGTCGAAGGAGTAGCTGTAGCCGGCGGGGAACGAAATCGACTTGAGCGTGTCCTCCATCGCCTTGCGCGCTTCGGGCATGGTGGTCTTGGGCGCGAGGTTCGCTTTGAGGGTCAACGTGGTCTGGCGGTTGGTGCGCTGGACCTGCGTCGCCGCAGGCCGCACCGCGACATCCACCATGCTCAGCAGCGGCACGGTGCGGCCGTCAGGCGCGCGCACGGTGAAGGCGGCGATATCTTCGACGCCGTACTCTTCCGCGCCGGCGAACCTCACCCACACCGGCACTTCGGTTTCGCCGCGGCGGAACTCGCGCAATTGTGCGCCGCGCAGGGCCAGGCCGACGAACCTGGACACCTGCTCGGCGCTGAAACCGAAGGCGGCGGCGCGTTCGCGGTCGACGCGCACGGTCAGCTCGCTGTTCTGGTCGCCGATATCGACCCGCACTTCGCGCAATTCCTTGCGCTTGGACAAAATCGGCACCAGGTCGTTGCCGAGCGCCATCAGGGTTTCCGACGAATCGCCGACCAATTGCACCTGCACGTTCTGGCCCGGCTGGCCGCCGCCCGGCCCTCCGCCGCCGTTGCCTACATTGATGTCGGCGCGCGCGGACTTGGGCATGTCCTTGCCGATCGCTTCGACCAGCGGCTTGGTCTTGCCGGCCATGTCGTCTTCGAAGGTGACCATGGTGCCGGCGTCGCCCTGCTCGCCGAAGAACGAGTAGATCTGCTTGATGTGGTATTTCTTGCGATTCGCTTCGAGATAGCTCTCGACGCGCAGGATCTCCTGCGACATCTGCGGGATGGTGTAGGAGCCCTTCCAACGGTAGCCGACATAGGTTTCGATGCCGTCGTCGCCGCCGAACATGTCGAACTTGGTGTGCTTCATCGGGTAAATGCTGACCGCGACGATCACCAGAATGCCGAGCACGCTCCAACCGCGATGGGCCAGCGTCCAGCGCAGCAGCTGCGCGTAGCGGTTCTGCAGCCGCGGGATCAGGCCGCGGTCGGAACGCACCGCCGGCGGCGTCTTCAACCGCGCCGAAATCATCGGGATCAGGCTCACCGCCACCAGCCACGAAGCCAGCAACGACACGGAAATAGTGATCGCGATCTGCGACAGGTAGATGCTGAGGAAATTGCGCTCGCCGAACAGATTGGGCACGAACACGATGCAGTGGCACAGCGTGCCCGCAGAAAGCGCGATGGCGACGTGGCGGGTGCCGATGATCGACGCCAGCCGCGGCTGGTCCGGCATCCGCTCGCGTTCCTGATAGATGCTTTCGACCACCACCACCGCGTTGTCGACCAACATGCCCACCGCCAACAGCAGGCCCATCATGGTCAGGATGTTGAGCGTGACGCCTGCGAAATACATGAAGCCCAGCGTCATCACGAAGCAGATCGGGATCGCCAGCGTCACCATCAGCGTCGACGGCCAGTGGCGCAGGAAGAAGAACAGCACCGCGATCGACAGCACCAGGCCGATGCCGCCGGCCTCGGCCAGTTCGGTCAGCGACTGGGTGACGTTCTTGCCCTGGTTGTCGAAGATCTTGGTCTGGATGTCGCGCAGCGCCGGCTGCGCGCGGATGGCTTCGACTTCCGCCAACGCATTCTTCGACACTTCGACCAAATTGGCGTTGCGCTCCTTGAAGATGTCCAGACCGACCGCGGGCCGGCCATCGAGGCGGCGGCCATAGTCGGTGCGCGCTTGCTTGAAATTGATACTGGCGATGTCGCCCAGGCGCAGGCCTTTGGTGTCGATCACCAGATCGCGCAGCTGCTGCAGGTCGGTGATCTCGCCCGCCGGCTGCACGCGCAGGCGCTGGCCGGCGTCGTCGATCTGGCCGGCCGATACGGAGAAATTCACGGCCTGCAGGCGCGTGGTCAGATCGTTGAGACTGACGCCGTGCGCGGTCAGGCGGTCCGGCGCGATTGCGATTTCGACTTCATTCGGGGACGCGCCGGACACTTCGACCTTGGCCACGCCGGGAATGCGTTCGAGGCGGCGCTTGAACTCGCGGTCGATCAACTCGTAATCGCCGCTCAGATCGGTGCCGCCCGCGCCGGCCAGGCGCAGCCGCAGGATCGGCTGGTCGGTGGTGGAGAACTTGAAGACGAAATAGCGCTGCAGATCGTCGGGCAGCTCGTCGCGGATCGCATCGATACGCTCGCGGGCTTCCGAGGCCGCGATGGCGACATCGCGGCTCCAGTCCGAGAACTGGATGAAAATCTCGGCGCCGTCGGCGCGCGCATTGGATTCGATGCGCTTGATGCCGGACATCGTGGCCACGGCCTCTTCGGCCGGCCGCAGCACGGTGCGTTCGATCTCCTCCGGCGTCGACCCGCTATACGGCAGCGAGATGAAGATGAAGGGCGGCGAGACTTCCGGAAAAGCCTCCAACGGCAGCCGCACCGCCGCGATCAGGCCGATCGCGAGCATCGACACGAAGAACATGATCGCCGTGACCGGGCGCTTGATGCTGAGTTCGGCGATGCTCATGGCGGGTCACCCCTCAAACCGTGCCCGGATCGGCCAGCGGCGCTTGCTCGTCCTTGATGTGTTCGGCGACGGCTTCCGCATCGCGGCGGGCGCGGCGGCCGCGTTCGCGGTAGTACTCGTCGGAACGGCGATCGAGCAGGTCGTACACGACCGGGATCACGACCAGCGTCAGCAGCGTGGATACCAATAGTCCGCCGATGACGGTGATCGCCATCGGCGAACGCACTTCCGCGCCTTCGCCGAAGGCCAACGCCAGCGGCAGGAAGCCGAACAGCGTGCACATCGTGGTCATGATGATCGGACGCAGGCGCGAGCGGGCGCCCTCGATCAGCGCTTCGTGCTTGGCCGTGCCGGCTTCGCGCAGCTGATTGACCTTGTCGATCAGGATGATCGCGTTCTTCACCACCAGGCCCACCAGCAGGATCAGGCCGATGAACACCACCACCGATATCGGCGAGCCGGTCAGCAGCAGCGCCAGCACCGCGCCGACCAGAGCCAGCGGAATGGTGAACAGGATCACGAACGGATGCAGCAGCGATTCGAACTGCGACGCCATCACCAGGTAGACCAGGAAGATCGCCAACGCGAAAGCGAACAGCAGCGACTTGATCGAATCGTTGAGTTCCTCGCCCTGCCCGCCGATGTGCATGCCGACGTCTGGGCCGAGCGGGTTCTCGGCGACCATCTCCTGCACTTCGGCGACCGCGGTGCCCAGGTCCACGTCGCGCAGGTTGGCCGAAACGATCGCCACGCGCACCTGATCGGCGCGGTGGATCTCGCTGGGCCCGGTGGTCGACACGATGTCGGCGACCGATTCCAGCGTCACCGGCTGGGCGCTGTTGGGATTCACGATCAGGCGGCGGATGCTTTCCACCGTGGCGCGATCGGATTCCTGCGCGCGCACCAGCACGTCGATCTTGCGGTCGCGGAAGCTGTAGCGGGTGGCGACGTCGCCGCGCACCTTCTTCACCACGACATCCGCGATCTGGCGCGTGGTCAGGCCGAGCGCGCCGGCGCGATCCTGGTCGAAACGGATCTGGATTTCGGGGAAACCCTGCTCCACCGTCGATTTGACGTCGGCGTAATGCGGGTTGCCTCGCAGCAACGCGGCCATTTTCTGGCCAGCGCGTTCGATCGTCTCCAGATCCTGGCCGCGCAGTTCGATTTCCAGCGGCGTGGAGAAGCTGAAGAGTTCGGGACGGCTGAAATCGACTTGCGCGCCCGGGTGCGCCTGCATCGACGCGCGCAGACGCTCGGTTTCGTCGGCTTCGACCTCTTTGCTGCCGCCATCGGCCATCACCACGGTCAGCTTGCCGATGTTCTCGCCGCTTTCGGTGGGATTCGCGTCCAGCCGCGTACCGCTGCCGCTGACGCCGTACAACGCCCGGATGCCCGGATCCTTGTCGTGCGCCTGCTGCAGCTCGCGCACCAGCTTGTCGGTGTCGCGCAGCGGCGTGCCGGGCGGCAGTTTCACCGTCATTTCGAAACGGTCCTGCGCCAGCTGCGGAATCAAGTCTGCGCCGAGCAGCGGCACCACCATCAACGTCACGGCGAATGCCGCCGCCGCGAAGCCGAGCACCAGCCAGGGGCGGCTCAGCGCCGCCGGCAGCAATTTCAGATAACCGCGTTCCGCGCGACCGTACGGCGCCATCGCCAGATCGCTGAGCTTGCGCATCACCGGCCCGACCACCGCGACTAAGCCTCGCCAGATACGGATGAAGACCCAGGCGATGCCGAAGAATGTGCCGCGCGACGCCGCGCCGACACCGTGACCGACTGCGGCGACCGGCTTCTGCAATTTCGACTGAGGCTGCCACTTCGGATGCGGTTCTTCTTCCGGGAACGACAGCGGCGGCTTGCCTTTCAGCGAGCTCAGCATCGGGATCAGCGTCATCGCCACCACCAGCGAAATGGCGATCGCGATCGCCACCGTCATCGCCTGGTCGCGGAACAACTGTCCGGCGATGCCCTGCACGAACACAAGCGGCAGGAATACGGCGATCGTGGTCAGGGTCGACGCGACCACGGCCATGCTCACCTCGCGCGTGCCGGCGATGGCCGCATCGATGATGCCCAGGCCGCGTTCGCGCGCCTTGGCGATGCTTTCCAGCACCACGATGGAATCGTCCACCACCAGACCGGTGGCCAAAGCCAGCCCGCCCAGCGACATCACGTTCAAGCTCAAGCCGAGCCGGTCCATGAAGAAGAAAGTGGCGATGATCGATACCGGCAGCGACAGGCCGATCACGAACGTGCTCCAGCCGTCGCGCAGGAACAGGAAGATGATCAGCACCGCCAGCACGCCGCCGATCACCGCATCCACTTTCACGTCGTGGATCGCGTTGCGGATGAATTGCGATTGATCGTCGATCGTGGTCAGTTCCACGTCCGGCGGAATTTGCGATTTGATCTGCTCCAGCCGCGCCTGGATCGCATCGGCCGTAGCGACGGTATTCGCGTCGCCTTCCTTGTAGATCGCCAGCTCCACCGCTTCCTTGCCGGCCAAGCGGATGATCGCTTCGCGCTCTTTGAAGCCTTGGCGCACGTCGGCGATGTCCTTCAGCCGCACCGGCATACCGCCGGCGATCGCGGCCGACGACGACGAATTCGCGCTCTGCACGGAAGCCGCAGCCGCCATCGCCGCCGCATCGCCGGTGGACGCCGCGATAGCCGCCATCTGCGCCGCCGCGCTCTGCGCCGCGCCGTTGCCGGCGCTGGAAGTCGTCACCAGCATTTCGCGCATTTCCGGCACGCTGGCGAACTGGTTCACGGTGCGCACCAGATAGCGCTGCGAGCCCTCTTCCAGGCGTCCGCCGGAGATGTTGATGTTCTCCTGCTGCAGGCGCTGGATGACGGTATCGATCGGCAGGTTGAGCTGCGCGAGCTTCTGCTGATCGATGTCGACCTGGATTTCGTCCTCCAGACCGCCGCCGACCTTGACCGCGGCCACGCCTTCCACCGGTTCGAGCTTCTTCTTGAGATCGTCGTCGGCGTAGCGGCGCAACTCGGTGAGCTTGCGGATGGTTTCCAGCTCGCTGCTGCCCGCGTCCTTGGCCGACAGCGCCAGGCGCAGGATCGGCTCGGTCGATGGATTGAAGCGCAGCAGCACCGGCGCCTTGGCTTCCTGCGGCAAGGTCAGCACTTCGATCTTGTCGCGGACTTCCAGGCTGGCCTGGTCCATGTCCGTACCCCAGGCGAATTCGAGCACCACGTCGCTCTGGCCGGTGCGCGACACCGACTTGAGCTTGCGCAGGCCTTTCACCACGCCGACGGCTTCTTCCACCGGCTCGGTGATCAGCGTTTCGATTTCCGCCGGCGCCGCACCGGTGTATTCGGTACGCACCGTCAACGTGGGATAGCTCAGATCGGGCAGCAGGTTGACCTTGAGGTCGCGCAGGGCGATGAAGCCGAACAACACGAAGGTCAGCGTGATCATGAAGATGGTCACGCGGCGGCGCGTGGAGAACTCGACCAGCCCGGAGGTGGTCGCTGCGGCCGCCGCGCGCGCCTTGTCGGCGCCCGTGCTTGGCGACGCCATTACTGCTTACCAGCGGCGGGTTGGGTCTTGGCCGGCGCTTGCGCGACGGCCTTGCCATTGAGCGAGATGACCTGCACCACGCTGCCTTCGCGCAAAGCCACCTTGCCGGCGGTGACGACCTGGTCGCCGGGTTTCAGCCCGGTGCGGATTTCGGCCCAGGCGCCGTCGGTGTAGCCGAGCTTGACCGGCACGCGCGCGGCCTTGCCGTTGCGGATGGCGAATACGGCCGGGTCGTTCTCGTCGTCGAGCAGCGCGCTGCGCGGTACCACCAGTGCGTCGGCGCGCTGGTCGTAATCGATCTTGATGCGGCCGAACATGCCCGGCTGCAGCACGCCGCCGCCCACGAACGCGAGCACTACGCGGAATGTACCGCTGCCCGAATCGACCACCGGCGATACGCGATCGACTTTGCCGACGAAGGTCTTGCCGGGCATCGCATCGACGGCCAACACGGCCGGCTGGCCGGCCTTGAGCGTGGCCAGTTCGCGCTCGGGCACGTTCAGCGTGGCCTCCAATTGCGAGGTGTCGACGATGCGGAAGATCGGCGTATTGATCTGGACGAAGTTGCCGTCCTTGATCGAGCGCGAGGCGATCACGCCCGAGATCGGCGCCAGTACGGTCGTATAGGACAGCTCCAGCGTGGCCAGGCGGTGCTGGGCGCGCATGTTCTCCAGGTCGTACTTGATCTGGTCGACGTCGTTGGCGCTGACCATCTGCTGCTTGGCCAACTGCGTCGAGCGGCGGTAGTTGTTCTCCAGCTTGCGCATCTGCGCTTCGGTCTGGGCTACCGCCAGGCGGGGACGGTCGGGATCCAGCCGGACCAGCGGCTGGCCGGCGCGAACCAATTGGCCTTCCTCGACAAGCACATTCAGTGCCACGCCCGAGGTCTTGGCGACCACTTGCGACTCGCCGCGCGCTTCGAGCGGCGCGGTGCCGGTGTAGCTGGCCGCGATCGGGCGATGCGCAGCGCTGGCCACCTCGACCGGAATAGCCTCGGGTTTGTTGTCCTTACCGTCCTTGGCCTGGGCCTCGCCCTCCCCTCCACCGCCCTTGCAGGCGCATAGGCTGACGAGCAGAAGGAAGATCGGCAGCAGGCGGGCGCGGCTGGCGGTAAGCGTCCTGGCGGAACCGCTGGCAGTGGCGAAAAGGGGCATCGGAACGGGCTCTCAGAGGTGTTGTAGTTAGATATATCACCTAGGCAGCATGACAACCATGCGCCGAAGGTAATAGTGACGTGAGAGGGGGCGAAACCGTTGCAACCGTTCGTCGTTCCGTGCCGACGTTGGGCTGTGCGCGACGCGCAAGCTATACTTTGCCGACTGCGCGGCGATGACCGTCGCGCGACATTCTGCCAGCCCACCGAGAAGACATTAATGCGACCGTTGCCGATCGCCTGCCTCGCGCTAGCCATCATTGCCGCCCCTGCCCTCGCCGCCGATCCGGCCAAGCCGCTGGTCGGCGATGCCAAGAAAGGCCACCAGCTCACTTATACCTGCCAAGGGTGCCACGGCATCGAGGGCTATAAGAACGCTTACCCGAACTACCATGTGCCGCGTATCGGCGGGCAGTCGCAGGAATATCTGCGCAACGCCCTGAGCGAATACAAGGCGGGCAAGCGCAAGCACCCGACCATGCAGGCCCAGTCCGAGAGCTTCTCGGATCAGGACATCGCCGATATCGCCGCCTTCCTTTCGGAGCTGAAGCAGTGAGCCGCGCCATGACCACGACCCGACTCGCCTTCGCCCTGCTCGCCACGCTGGCTTTCGCAGCCTGCACCCCGTCGGGCGAAACCCCGGCCGAGCATTCGTCCGCCGACCGCGGCGAGGGCCATACCTCTTCGTCCGCCGGCCTGCCCAAGGGCCATGCCGACGCCGGCGCCAAGCGCAGCCTGGTCAAGAGCAAGGCGACCAACCAGAGCTGCATCGACTGCCACGGCAAGGAAGGCAACGTCCCGCTGGACCCGACCTATCCCAAGCTGGGCGGCCAATACGCGGACTACATCGCCCATTCGCTGCAGATGTACCGCGACGGCGACCGCGAGCATCCGCTGATGTCGGGACAGGCCAAAGACCTGACCGATCAGGAGATCGCCGATCTGGCGGCGTTTTTCTCGACGCGTCCGAGCCAGTTGCGGGATTTGCACGGCGTGCATTGAGCCGCAGCGGGAACGAATAAAGAAAAAGGGCCGCGAGGCCCTTTTTCTTCTGCTGTTCTTCCCCCTTTGAAAAAGGGGGATCGAGGGGGATTTGCTCTTGATCTTGCCTTGCAGAGCCAATGCAAAAAGCGAAAAGCAAATCCCCCTGCGTCCCCCTTTTTCAAAGGGGGAGAAAGCAAGGGCTCACCAGCGATAACCGACTTCCGCTACCACGCGCCGCTTGGTGCCGTACCAGCAATCCCCACGCGACAAACAGGTGGCGAAGTAAGTCTTGTCGGTCAGGTTGACGGCGTTCAACGACAGGCGCCACGGGCCGGTCTCATACGAAATCAGCGCATCGAACAAAGTATTCGACGGCGTCACCAGCGTATCGGTGCCGTCCCACGTTTTGCCGACGTAGCGCGCGCCGCCACCGATGCGCAATCCGGGTACCGCAGCGACGCGGTAGGCCGCCCACAATGCTGCGGAGTTCTCGGGAATGCTTTCGAAGCGGAAGCCGGTCGCTTCGTCTGTTGCCTTCGAGTGCGTGTAGCTCGCGATCAGATCCCACTGGCCGAGGCTGGCGTTGGCTTCCAGCTCTATGCCCTTAGCATCCACGCGGCCGCGCTGCACCGAGAAATTCGGATCGACCGGATCGGGCGTGAGGCGTCCGGTTTCTTCGAGTTTGTAAACCGCGGCGGTAGCGGTCACGCCGTAGGCTTCCGGCACCCATTTCAGACCGGCTTCCACCTGCTTGCCGCGAGTGGGATCGAAGGTCTCGCCCAGGCGCGATAGCCCGCCCACCGGCTGGAAGGATTCGGAATACGCCACGTACGGCGACCAGCCACCCTGCGCCAGATATACCACGCCGAAATTCTTGGTCCAGGCGCCGTCGTCTGCGCGTCCGGTTTCGACGCCGTCCGGGCCAGACACGCGCATCTGCACGTCGTCATGCCGTGCGCCGGCGACCAACACCCAGCGGTCGTCGATCTTAATTTGATCCTGCAACAGCAGGCCGGTTTGGCGCATGCGGGTGTGGACCAGGCTGGCCGGATCGATGACCGGTTCGGGGCAATCGCCGTACACCGGCGCGTAGACGTCGAACGGTACAGGGCACGGCGCGTCGAAGGCAGTGGACTGATCGGCGCGAGATAGCATCGCATCCACGCCTAACAGCAGGGTGTGCTTCACTCGGCCGGTGCCGACATGGCCTTCCAACAGTAGATCGCCATTGGTGATCTTGGCGCGGTCGTCGTTGCCGTAGCTGAGCCGGGAGATGGTGCGGTCCTCGCCCAACGCGTTGTCGCCGTAGCCGTTGCCCTGCGCATCCACTTCCCAGAACGCGGCATACGTGGTGCGTATCTTGCCGCGCACGCGGTCGTGGCGCAGATCGTGGCGCAGCGACCAGGCATCGTTGATTTTGTATTCGAACTCGTAGCCGACACGCGCGCGTTCGCCGAGATTGACGTCCCAATCCGGCTCGCCGACGAAGCGTTCCAGCGGAATCGGCCCGTTCGGCGCCGGCAGCAGCGTTCCCGCCCAGGGGAAGAAACCTTCGGTGTTGCGATTGCGGTCCATCTGGTATTCGGCGTAAGCGGTGAACGCCATGCGCTCGGACGGACGCCATGAGATGGCCGGGGCGATATAGCGGCGCTGGTTATCCGCGTAATCCACCTGCGTGTCGTTGTCGCGCCACAACGCGACCAGGCGATAGCTGAGCGTGTCGCTCAACGGCCCGGTGAAGTCCGCGGCCAGTTGCCGATGGCCGTTGTTGCCGGCCTGCAGCGCGATCTCGCGCGACGCGACGGACTGCGGACGCTTGCTGACCAGGTTCACTACCCCGCCCGGCGCGTTCTGCCCAGCCATAACCGACGACGGCCCATGCAGCACTTCGACGCGTTCGAAAGCGTAAGGCTCCTCGCGTACGGAACCCCACCAGCCGACCAGCGGCAGGCGCATGCCGTTCAACAGCGTGGTGCCGGAACTGCCGCCGCGCAGCGCGAACCAGTCGCCGCGGTTGTCCAGTCCGTATTGATCGGTCCGCACGCCGGCGCTGTAGCGCAGGGCTTCCTGCAGCGTCTGCGCGTTCTGGTCGCGGATCTGGCCGGCGGTGATGATGCTGATCGCCTGCGGGATTTCTTCGATCGGCGTGTCGGTCTTGGTGCCGGCGCGGGTGCTGCCGGCGGCGTATGGCGCGGTTCGGCCGTGTACGGTGAGTTTGTCGAGGGTTTTGGGATCGGGTTCTTCGGCTGCGGTGCCGGCGCCGTCGGCAGGCGACGCCATGGCTTGCGGCGACAGCGTCAGGCTCAACGCAAGCAGCGAGATCCTGCAGGCAGGATGGGTTTTTTTCCGGGCAGACATATCGGTCCGATGGGCAGTGGCGGGAGATTCACGCGTGCCTGGCCATCGAAGCGAGCTGGGAACGTACTCGGCTATCTTAAATCAAATCGTCTTTTCGTAGGAGCCGCTCTTGTAAGAGCGGCTCTTGTGGGAGCGGCTCTTGTGGGAGCGGCTTTAGCCGCGAGCTTTTCGGTTGTGGAAAAGCTCGCGGCTAAAGCCGCTCCCACGAAAGCCGCCTCACGAAGCGCGAAAGCCGTTACGGTTTCTTCAGCGCATCCTGGTCTTCCTGCAACTCCGGCTTGAACGGAATATCCGGCGCCGGCCGCCCTTCCGCCGGCTGATCGAACAGTTTCTCGCTGTCGGACATGCCGCAACCGCCGCCGACTTGCAGCAGCGATACCACGCACTCCAGCCGCTTGGACGTGCCCGGAATCGGAATCGAGAGTTTCTTGATGCCCTTGCGCACCCATTCCTGCAACAGGGTTTCGTGCGGCACCCAGTATTTGTCGAAGCGCGTCGGCTCATAACCCAGACGCGGACGGTTCAACCAAGTGCCCGCGCGATCGAGATCGGCGATGTGCTCTTCTTTCGAGCCGGGCGGATTGCCGTACTGCGACGGCGTTTGCGCACCGCCCGCACCGGGCGGCAGACGTAAGCTACCGTCGGCGTTGTACAGGCCGGCCTTTGCGCCCGGCTGCTGCCCGCCTTTCGGTTGGCCGGCGACGTTGCGCTGCGCATCGCCCCAATCGTCGCCCTTCGCCGGCGTCGGCACGGTGCCTGGTTTGGGACCGACGCCTGCGCCCGTCGACGCGGCGGCAGGCTGAGTGCCGCTGGCCGGCGCCGGCGGTGCGTTCGGCGCACCGGAAGGTTGTGACGATGCGCTCGCCGTTTCCGCCGCAGACGCCGCCCCGGGCGGCATCGGCAGAGATTGCGCTTCGACCGTGCTGGCGGGCACGCGCAATTCCGCCTGCGCAGTGGCCGCCGCCGGCAATTCGCGCGCGCGCACCGCGGGTAACGGCTGCGGGATTTCGATGTCGGTGGGTTGTTCTGAAATCTGCGGCACGCTGATCTGGCGCTGCGGCTGCACGCGGTCGATCGGCCGTACCGGCGCCGGTGCGCGCGGCAGCGGGATCGCTTCGACTTCGCTGCGCAGGGTCGGCACCGTCACGCTGGGCGTCGGCGCGGCTGCGATCGGCCGCGGTTGCGGCGGCGGCAGGCGGAAACGGGTTTCGTCGGGCTTGGCGGTCTCGGTCACCTGCAGCAGCTGTTCGGTCGGCGGCTCGACGGTTTCCTCCGCCAATTGCGGCTGCTCGCGCTGCACCTGTTCCAGCGGCGGCGCTTCGACCTGGCTCTGCGGCGCCTGCGCTTCGCTCAGTTCGGGACGTTGCGGTTGCGGTTGCGGCTGCGTCTGCCGTTGCGCGGCCGTCGGCGCGACCACGGTATCGGGCCGGGGCGAAGGCGGGCCACCGCCCTCCTCTTCCGTCGTGCCCTCGCCGATGAACTGCACGCGCACGGCGACATCGCTGGTTTCGCCCGCCGTGTCGACGAAATGGGTATAGGCCAGGATGATCAACATCACCGCGAACAGCACGTGCATGAGCGTGGTGATCGCGTATGCGATGAAACGCATCCAGCGTTCGTCGCGGCCGGCCGGCTGCCATTGCTGGCGCCATAGTGTAGTGAACGAACCCCAGCGTCCGAGTTGCGCGACCGCTGGCGCAGGCGGCGCCGGCTCGCGTTGCAGGAACACCGCGACGATCGCTTCGGCGGTGGCGCCGGTGACCGCGCCGATGCGCGCGCCCATCGCGGCGAACCATGCCGTCCAGCCCGGCGGGAATTCGCCCGGCGGCCGCTCCGGACGCAGCGACCTGCGCATGCGTCTGCGCAGCGCTTCGATCAATTCGGCCGAGGAATACACTCGTGCCGGAGCCGGTTACGCCGCGGCGTCGCGCGAGATGTAGGGCGCCTGGCCGGTGTCGTGATCGGTCGCGTCGCGGACCGCGGTCACGCCCGGCACCTTGGTCAGCAAGGTTTTCTCGATCCCTTGTTTCAGGGTGACGTCGGCCATGCCGCAGCCGTGGCAGCCACCGCCGAAACGCAGCATCACGACGCCATCGGCCGACACTTCCTGCACCGATACATGCCCCTTGTGCTGGGCCAGTTGCGGATTGATCTCGTGCTCGACGATCCAATGCACCCGCTCGACCAGCGATGCCGATTCGGCCGGCGCCTCGCCTTTGATCTTGGGCGCGCGGATCTGCAACTGGCCGCCGGTGGCGAGCGTGGCGTAGTCGATCTCGGCGCCGTCGAGGTATTTCACGCTGCCGGCATCCAGCCACAACGTGAAACCTTCGCAATCGATGGCCCATTCGTCGCCGCGCAGGTCGCCGGGCTCGGCGAACTCCAGGCGCACGTCGGCGCCGGGCGTGCCGGGATTCATCGCAGACAGGCGCACGCCGAGACCGGGCAGGTCTTCGCGCTCGATCAACTTTCGGAAGTGCGTCTGGGCGGATTCGGAAATCTGGATCATGGGCGTATTCTACCGGGCTCGCGTCACGCCGTTCGTACGCTGCCTAGCAGAGCATGAACGGCGTTTGCCATTCGTTAGGAGTCCGCCATGTCCGACCTGATCCCGCTCGCCCAGGCCCACTGCCTGCCCCGCAAGGGCAGCGAACACAAGCTCAGCGAGGCCCGAGTCCGGGAACTGATGCCGGAAGTGCCTGGCTGGGAATTGGCAGAAAGCGGCCATGCGCTGACCAGGACGTTCACGTTCAAGGACTACTACCGCACGATGTCGTTCGTGAACGCCCTGGCCCACATGGCCAACCGCGAAGATCATCACCCCGACCTGAGCGTGCATTACGACCGCTGCGTGGTGCGCTATTCCACCCACGACGTGGGCGGGCTGAGCGAGAACGACTTCATCTGCGCGGCGAAGGCCGACGCCCTCGCCGCCTGACCCCAAACCAAAATCGCCCGATGTACAGTTTGTAGAGCGGAGCTTGCTCCGCTCTACGAAGCCGGATCCCGATTCTCTGCCGAGCGCCGGGCTGCGCGACGCCGGTCACCGCCACCGATGCGTTAGTCCCATTCCGCTTGCCGCCGCAGCGGCGGCGCGCCGATCCTGCGCGGCATCTTCGCGCAGGGAAGAACTTATGAAATACGGAATGCCGGCTTTATTGCTGATAGCGTTCTCGCTGTCCGCGCAGGCCCAACAGATGTGCCCCGCCAGCGGCGGCAGGCTGCTCCCCTGCCAGAACTTCATGGAGGAGCAATTCGCGATCTACGCCGCGAAAGAAGCCGAATGGGCCAAGGCCGACGCCGAAGACGCGGCCTACGACGATGCCAACCGCGCCTCCGACTATTGGGGCGCGATCGCAGCCCATCTGCAGACCGGGCAGATGCATCACGTCGAATACGTCTATCGGCCGATCGACGCGCTGGAACGGATGAAGCAGGGCTGCGCCGGCGACAAGCAGTGCGACTTGGTGGCTATCTACCGCAACACTTGCGTGTCGCTGGCGCGCGGCGACCAAGGCGAATTGTTCTGGGCCGACGACGCGAAGCCAAAACTGGTCCAGCAGAAGGCGCTGAACGCCTGCAAGGCCGGCGGAGCGAACGGCTGCCGGGCCGACGAGCGGGATCGGGTCTGCAGCGGTTACGACTACGTCGACATCCGCAGCGGCGAGGCCGGCACCGGACAGCGATCGCTGGGCTCCAAGCTGCGGGCTTTCAAGCGCAAAGGCGGCTTGCTCGGCGCGATTTCGCCCAAGCTGGCCGGCAAGTCCGAAGTGCAGCCGCCGCAAGTCACCTACAACCCGATGACCGCGCAGTTCTTGTCCCAGCCGACGGCGATGCGCAGCGGCCAAAGCCCAGCCAAGCCCGACGGATCCTCGCTTTGGATGGCCTATGCCTTCGGCCGCAACAGCGGAGCGCGCGGCACCGGGATCGGGATGGTCGAGGGCGCGTCCGCAGCCCAGGCCAGGCAAACCTGCGGCAAGAGCGACTGCCAGACGCTGGTCGCAGCGCGCACCGGGGAGTGCTTCGCGATCGTCGGCGGCCTCGATGCGCGAAACATTCAACAGGATTTCGCCGCCAAAGCCAAAAACAAGGAGCTCGCCGGCCAGGCCGCGTTGAAGCAGTGCAAGAGTGGCGGCCTCGGCCAATGCCAGGTGGGTTTCGCCGAATGCGTGAAAAGTTTGTCGGAGATGGCTGCGAAGCAATAGCGCCTACAACGAGCGCCACCGTTGCTCCGCCGCTCTGGATCTTGCTTTGTAGAGCGGAGCAAGTTCCGCTCTACAAATACAAGCGAAAGCGAAAAGCAGCTGGCAAATCCCGCTCTACAAGCGGTTAAGCGAGACGGTCGAGCACATCGACCAGTTCGGATGCGAGCGGCGCATTCAACACGTACGGCGCACGGCCCCCGTCCAGCGCGAACTCCAACGATGTCGCGTGCAGGAACAGCCGCTTCAACCCGGCCTGTTCGCGCAAGCGTTTGTTGATCGCCTCATCGCCGTACTTGTCGTCGCCCGCCACCGGATGGCCGATGTGCTGCGCATGCACGCGGATCTGATGCGTGCGGCCGGTTTCGATGCGTATTTCGCAATAGGAATGCCCGCCGCGCCGCTCCAACACGCGGAAATGGCTGAGCGACGGCTTGCCCGCGGCATTGACCTGCACGTGCCGCTCGCCGCCCTGGCGCAGGCCCACGTGCAGGGCCACATCCACGCTCATCACGCCGTCGGGCATGCGTCCGGTCAGCAGGGCGAGATAACGTTTGGCGATACCGCCCTCCTCCCGCATCAGCGCCTGCAGTTCGGTCAATGCCGAACGCTTTTTGGCGATGATCAGCAGGCCGGACGTGTCCCGGTCGAGCCGGTGCACCAGCTCCAGCGACTCTTTCGGCCGCAAGGCGCGAAGCGTTTCGATGGCGCCGAAACTGATCCCGCTGCCGCCATGGCTGGCCACGCCCGAGGGCTTGCTGATCGCCAGCAGGCGGGCGTCTTCGAACACGATGCTGGCGTCCATCGCCTCCAGCAGGCCCTTGGCGGGAGTGCCTTTGTCGGCCGGGTCCTCGAGCCGGACCGGCGGGATGCGGACCTCGTCCCCACCCTCCAGCCGGCGTTCGGGCTTGCTGCGGCCGCCGTTCACCCGCACCTGGCCTGAGCGCAGGAGCTTATAGATCAAGCTGCGGGGCGCCCCTTTCAGGTAGCCCAGCAGGAAGTTGTCGAGCCGCTGCCCGTCTCGGTCTTCAGCGATACGGACGGTATGGGCGGCACCCGCGGAACGGGCTGGAACTTCGGAAGGGGGCATCTGCAGTCTTGGTCTGATACACTCGCGATGCGAGATAAGGGTTTGATTTCGCTGGAAGTTACCCGGGCCGAAAGCCCGCCTTCCCGCGATTCCCGTTGCAGTGCGCAACCACCGCTCCCGGAGCGGCCATGTTAGCGGCTGTACGGCAGGCCCGGACATCGCCCGGTGCGTCAGACATCGGCGCTGAACAACGACCCGCGCGGCGCCAAGGCCCAAGCCGAGGCAGCCGCCGGCCCGCAACAGTTAAAACTAGAGACAAGCGCTCCCGCGGCCTGCCGTGGTGTAGAAGCGCTGGAAACCAGGACGCCGCTGCGCTTGCGCGGCTGGCGCCCAGCAGTATCCAGGCGAAACGCCCCGGCGTTCCGCGTGCGAGAGCGCGCGAGGAACGCAAACAATGAAACGCATGCTGATCAATGCGACGCAGGCAGAAGAACTGCGCGTCGCCATCGTCGACGGACAGACCCTTTACGACATCGATATCGAGCAACCGTCCAAAGAACAGAAGAAATCCAATATCTATAAGGGCCGCATCACCCGGCTCGAACCTTCCCTCGAAGCCGCCTTCGTCGAGTACGGCGCCGAGCGCCACGGCTTCCTGCCGCTGAAGGAAATCTCCCGCGATTACTTCCAGGCAGGCGTCGACCATAACAAGGCCGGCTTGAAAGAGTTGCTGAAGGAAGGCCAGGAAGTGGTCGTTCAGGTGGACAAGGAAGAGCGCGGCAACAAGGGCGCCGCCCTGACCACGTTCATCTCGCTGGCCGGCCGCTACATGGTGCTGATGCCGAATTCGCCCACCGCCGGCGGCGTCTCGCGCCGGATCGAAGGCGACGACCGCGCCGCGCTGAAAGAAGCGATGGACAAGCTGGACATCCCCGACGACATGGGGGTGATCATCCGCACCGCCGGCGTCGGCCGTGACGCCGAAGAGCTGCAATGGGACCTGGACTACTTGCTCCAAGTCTGGCGTTCGATCGCCGAGGCCGCGCTGACCAAACCGGCGCCGTTCCTGATCTATCAGGAATCGCGCCTGATCATCCGCGCGCTGCGCGATTACATGCGCGCCGACGTGGGCGAGATCCTGGTCGACGCCGACGAGATGTACGCCGAAGCGAAGGAATTCGTGCAGCAAGTGATGCCGCACAACCTGCGCAAGCTCAAGCACTACACCGACGACACGCCGCTGTTCAACCGCTTCCAGATCGAATCGCAGATCGAGAACGCCTACGAACGCCAGGTGCGCCTGCCGTCGGGCGGTTCGATCGTGGTCGACCAGACCGAAGCGCTGACCGCGATCGACGTCAACTCGGCGCGCGCCACCAAGGGCGGCGACATCGAAGAGACCGCGTTCAACACCAACCTGGAAGCGGCCGAAGAAGTCGCGCGCCAGATGCGCCTGCGCGACCTGGGCGGCCTGGTGGTGATCGACTTCATCGACATGGCGTCGAACAAGCACCAGCGCGAAGTCGAGAACAAGCTGCAGAATGCGCTCAAGTACGACCGCGCGCGCGTGCAGATCGGGCGCATCTCGCGTTTCGGCCTGCTCGAAATGAGCCGCCAGCGGCTGCGTCCGAGCCTGGGCGAAGCCAGCCAGATCGTCTGCCCGCGTTGCGACGGCCATGGCCGCATGCGCAGCGTCGAGTCGCTGTCGCTATCGATCCTGCGCGTGGCCGAAGAGCACGCCATGAAGGAGAACACCGGCCAGGTGCTGGTGCAGGCGCCGACCGAAATCGCCAATTTCCTGCTCAACGAGAAGCGCCGCGCACTGGCCGAAATCGAACAGCGCCACGATTCGCCGATCGTGATCGTCGCCGACGACCAGCTGGAAACGCCGCATTACGAAGTGACCCGCATCCGCGAGAACGAACTCGGCGAAGAGACCAGCAAGCCCAGCTACCAGCGCGGCACGCCGCGCAAGCTGGCCACGCATGCGTTGACCAAGGCGCATCTGAACATTCCGCCGGCACCGGCGGTCACCAACGTCAAGCCGTTGCAGCCGGCGCCGATGCGCGACGATCCGGCCGAAGAGCGTCACGCTCATCCGGCTCCGACGCCTGCGCCGATCCGCGTCGCACCCAAGCCTAAGGCCGGCCTGTTCGCGCGCATGATGCAGTTCTTCGGCGGCGAACAAACCGTCGAAACGCCGCCGCCGGCCCCGCCGCCGATGCGCGGCGACGACCGCGGCCGCAACGACCGCAATGCACAGCGTCGCGACGGCCGCAACGGCGGCGTTGGCGCCGGCTGGCAACGCAATCGCTTCGAGCGAGGGAGCGGCCGGCAAAACGCGCCTGCTCCAGTCGGTGCGCGCGGAATCAGAGTTATTCGTAGGCGTGCCTTGCGTCACGAACTGCGCCCCGTCGGTGAAGCGATGCGAGCGTATGAGACGGTCGAGCCGCGTGGCACCAGCTAGCGGATCGAGCGCGGCGCGCACGCCGTACACCAGCAGCCGGCGCACCGGGCGATTCGGAAGCGGCAAGGCAACAGTTACCGCCATGCCGACGCGCTCGGCTTCCGCGTAATCGACCAACCAGCGCAAAGACTCGTCGATCGGCGGCAGGTCCTCATTCTCCATCTGCAGCGCGGTGAACTCATCCCGATCGGTGAGACCTACTGGCAGCTCGTCAGGAATGGCCCGTCCGTGGACCACCAGCGGCGGCGCGCCATCCTGTTCGACACGCACATAGAAGCGGTCGGGCAAGGTGCGCGCCGCTGCCGGACGTCCGTTGCGAGGTAACGTGTCTGGAAAATCTGGCGCCGTGCCGGGACGTGCCGCGAGATTGCGTGGGCGCAATGCTTCGGCCACCCAGGGGGAACGGCGCGCACCCACTGCGGCGACGAGAGCCGGCCATGACGTCGGCGTGTCCTCGGTTGCCCACACCGCGTTCCAGTAGGCGATGCCCGCCGCACGCTCGCTTTCGCTTAAGCCCTCGTCCAGTGACTCGACGTGCAGCGAATCGTGAAAGATGCGCACACGCAAGGCAGCACCGTCCTCCGCAGATCGAGTTTCGACGCGCACGGGCAGCAGCACCAGCGGCACATTGCCTTCGAGCGCCAGATCCGCGTGCAGAATGTTGTCGAGCGCGCCGCGCAGGTCTTCCTGTAGTGCGCCCAACGCCCCTGCGATCGTCGCCCGCTCGTCGACGAGACGACGGATCCGTGCACGGGCCGCGTCGACTTCGGCTCGGTTCGACCCGGCTTGCAGTGCCGTGAGTGCGGCGCGCGCACCAGCCAGCTGCCCCGTCGTCGCCGCTAGCTGCGTGGTCAACCGCTCGCGCTCTGAGGACGCTTGCGAGACAGCCTGACGGATGCGCGAAAATTCGGCCATCAGCTGATTGCTCCTTTCACCATCTTCGTCGCCCGGAACGCGGCGCGCGCCGGCAACTGGAAGAGGAGATACGCGTTCCCGGCACTCGACGACCCCCATTTGACGCCATCGAACTCAAGGTGTGAGTGTGTGGTCGCGTCAAGAAACTTACCTGGTACGTCGACGCCGAAGTCGGACCACACGAGGTTATCGCGGAAGATGGCGCCGTCACGCGCCGGGTCGAGGCCGAAGCGTGGCTCCGTCGGGTTCTCGGACAGTGTGAACCACCACGTCTCGCCAGGTGTTTCGATGCGTTCCTTCGTCAGCGCAAAGCCGACCAGCAGCACGTTCGGCGGCAGATGAATGTGGAACAGCGTCTTGACGGGCGAATCCGCCTCGAAGACGGGTATGCCGCGATCGGAGCTCGCTTCACGCGCGGCATGCGCGACCACACCGGGGTACCGGCGGATGAGATCTCCGCGTACTAAAAACACGAGCTGGCCGTCGAGCGCCTTGTCAACGTGGCTTCCCAGCGCACCGTGACGCCATTGAGCCTCGTGCATGTCTGCGACGAGCTCATCGTCGCCCGTCCAGAACGACGAGAAATACGTGC
>CADECF010000012.1 GCA_902825775.1 uncultured Lysobacteraceae bacterium | reverse complement strand
GGGATGACAGCAGATCAAGAGCTCGCGGCTAAAGCCGCTCCCACGAAAGCCGCTCACACGAAAGCCGCTCGCACGAAAGTCGCTCACACAAGAGCCGCTCCTGCAAAAAAGCGGAAAGGCGAAGCGCCGCTAGACGGTGAAACTGCTGCCGCAGCCGCAGGTGCTCTTGGCGTTGGGATTGCGGATCACGAACTGCGCGCCGTGCAGGCTTTCGCTGTAATCGACCTGCGCGCCCATCAGGTATTGCAGGCTCAGCGGATCGACCAGCAGGGTGACGCCGTCGGTGGCGATGGCCAGATCGTCGTCGGCCTGCAGCTCGTCGAACTCGAAACCGTATTGGAAACCCGAACAACCGCCGCCCTGGATGTAGACGCGCAACTTCAGCGCCTCGTTGCCTTCCTCGCGCACCAGTTCGCGCACTTTGGCGGCGGCGGCCTGGGTGAACAGCAGCGGCGCGTCGAGTTGCTGGTAGTTCGGCGAAGCGGGGGCGGCAGCGATTTCCATGCCGACAAGATGAGGCGCCGCCGGCGGGAATTCAATCCCGCCGGCGGCCCAGAGCGTTCACGCTGCGGCCGTATTCAGCAGGATCGGCCGTTCGGGCGCGTATTCGGGCTCCGGCACGGACGCCACTACCGGCGTCTCGGCGTGCAGCAGGCGGCCGCTGATCGCCGCGCCGGCGGCCATCTCCACCACTTTGTAGTGGATGTTGCCCATGACGCGCGCATTGCCGGCCAGCTCGACCCGCTCGCTGGCGTGCACATCGCCGCGCAGCTCGCCGTTGATCACCACGACCGGCGCGCGCACTTCGCCTTCGACATAGCCGTTCTCGGCCAAGGTCAGCACCGCGCCCGGATCCTGCGCGCTGATCGAACCGTGTACGCGGCCTTCCAGATACAGGCCGCCGCTGAAACTGATGTCGCCACGGATGACGACTTTCTCGCCGATCAAAGTATCGACCCGGCCGGCGCGCTGCGCGCGCTTGATGCGTTCTTTATCGCGATCGAACATGTCCAAGAACTCCCCATTACTGAGTGGTTTCCGTCGTGGCGACGTCCCACGCGAACGCCTGTTCGGCGTTGCCGCCGCCATCCGCCCGCACGCGGGCGATCACACGTCCTGGCACGAACCCCTGCGGCAGCAGCACGCTGCCTTCGAGCCTTTGGAAATAACGGAACTCGAAACGCTGCGGCGGCGCCTGCGGCTTTTGCAGCAGTTGCCCCCAATCCAGCCGCACCAGTTTGCCATCGCGCGTGCCTTCCACGCTGAGAGTCAGGTCACCTTTAGTGACAGCGCCTCGATTGATGTTCTGGGTCAGCGTGGCCGTGTAGCGCCAGCTGCCGTCGTTGTCGCGGCGCATCTGGATCTCGTGCACGTTCAGGCCCCTGCGCTGGCCGGTGGCGCCGACCAGGCGTTCGTAGAAGGCGACGTCGGCGCGCAGGCCGGCGACTTCCTCCTCGCGCTCGGCCAGCGTTTGCTGCAGTTCGCGATTGGCCTGGCGGCTGATGCGATCGGACATCTGCAGCGTGGCCAGTTGTTGCGCCTGCGCGGCCTGCCCGGGAGACGGCGTCGCTGGAGCGGCCGTACCGGCATCCGAAGTCCCCATCAGCCACCAAACGGCGGCCAGGGAACCCAGCCACAGCACTGCGATCAGGCCCGCCCAGAGCCAGGGATGACGGCGCGCGGGGACGATGACGAAGCGGGGGTCCGGGGCGGGTGCGCTCATGCGGCGGGCCTCGATGGCGTGGGGCCGTCGATTGTACGTTCGGTATTAAGCGGGGGTGCCTATACTCGCCGCATGCGGCTCTGGACGGCCGTCGCAATAAGGAAAACCCATGTCGGAAGCCCATCTGTTCGCGATCGGCATCTTGTTGGCCTGGCTGGCCGGCATCCGCGTCTATCTGACCGTGTTCGGCGTGGGCCTGGCCGGCTTTTTCGGCTGGCTGGACCTGCCGCAAGCGCTGCAGGCGACGCAATCGCCCTGGGTGCTGGGCGTATCGGGCGCGCTCGCCGCCGCCGAATTCTTCGCCGACAAGATCCCCGGCGTCGATTCGGTATGGGACTTGTTTCACACTTTGTTGCGCGTGCCCGCCGGCGCTTTTCTCGCGGCCGCCGCGTTGTCGCCTAATGGCGAGCTCGGTGCCGGCATGCTGGCGACCGGCGCAGGCGTGGCCTTGACCAGCCATCTGCTCAAATCGGGATCGCGCGCGCTGCTTAACACGTCGCCGGAGCCGGTCAGTAACTGGACCGCGTCGGTTACCGAAGATGCAGCGGTAATCGGCGGCTTGGCGCTGGCGTTTTCGCACCCTTGGCTGGCGTTGGCGATCGTGGTCGGGCTGACCGTGCTTTTCGCCTTGATGGTGTGGTGGTTGTGGCGCAAATTATTCCGCCGCGCACCGAAGGGCCAACCGGGGTAACCTGATCCTGCCGCACCTGTCCTTTGTGCGGCAATCACTGCGTTTAACGGACCATCCCCTTTCGTCTTGAAAGCGATAGGGGATTCGCAGGGGAAAGCATGTCCAGCAACGGACCCAAAGCAGTCAAACGCCCGAAAAAAGAGGGAGAGCCGGCCGCGGATGCGGCCCAAGCCGCTATGAGCGCTGTCGAAGCCATCCGCCATCCGCGCCGCACCGAAACCCCGCCGCCGCAGCACTGGCGGCGTTGGGGCGGAGATGCGCCCGCGTTCGAGCCGGCGATGCTCGACCTGACCCCCGACGATGCCGCAGCGCAAGACAAACCGGCGCCGGCTTATCCGGATCCGGGCGTGACGATCATCCCGCAGGATCCGGCCGGTCCCTTCCGCGTGCTGATCGCCGAAGACGATCCGAGCCAGGCCAAATTCGCCGAAGGCGTACTGGCCGGCACCGGCATGGTGACCGTGATCGTGGACAAGCCCGCCGCCTTGATTGCGACCATGGAGGCCTTCCGCCCGGATCTGGTGCTGATGGATCTGCACATGCCGGGCCTGGACGGCTTGGCGCTCACCAACCGCATCCGTGCGCACGAACGGCTCATGCATACGCCGGTCGTATTCCTGACCGGCGATCCGGATCCCGAACGCCAGTACGAAGTGCTCGCCGGCGGCGCCGACGATTTCCTCAACAAGCCGATCCGGCCGCGCCATCTGGTCGCCGCCGTGCTCAGCCGCGTGCAGCGCGCGCGCCGCCTGGCGCTCAGCAAGGCTTCGCCGTCGCAGGCGCCCATGGTCAATCCGCTGACCGGCCTGCTGGAACGCGGCGATCTCATCGTGATTCTCGGCAACGCGCTCAGCGCCGACGCACGCCAGGGCGGGCTGCTGTTCGTCGAAGTGGCCGGCGCCGAGCGCCTGCGCGAAAAGCTCGGTTATGCGGCTTACGAAGCGTTGATGATCGATGCCGGGCGGCATATCCAAACGCTATCCGAAGGCTGTTCCGTCGCGCGCCTCAACGACCATGCCTTCGTCGTCCTGGCGCCGGCGCACGGCACCGATATCGGCGTCTTCGCCCGCGCGCTGCGCGATGGCCTGTCGCAGCCCAGCTTCGGCGAAGGCGTCGAAGCGGTGCGTCTGCGCGCCAGTATCGGCGTGGTCGTGCTCGACAGCGGATTCGCCGACGCCGGCGCCGCGCTCGACGCCGCCGAACGCGCCTTGCGCGCCGCGCGCGTGGCGCCGACCGGCATCGCCGACTATGTCGCGCCGGTGCCGGAAGCGCCGGCGAAAGCGCAATCGGCGGCCGACCAGGTGCGCGATGCGCTGGCCGAGAACCGCTTCGAACTGGCGTATCAGCCGATCGTCGCCGTGGCCGGCGGCGACGAACCGCAATACCAGACGCTGCTGCGTCTGCGCGACGCCGAAGGCCATCTGCATGCGGCCGCGCAGTTCCTGCCGGCGCTGGAAAACAATTCGCTGCTGTCCGAGATCGACCACTGGGTGCTCGAACGGGTGCTCGATACCTTGCAGAGGCGCTATCACGAACAACGCCCGCTGCGTCTGTTCGTGCCGCAATCGCCGCGCTCGCTGTCGCGCGACGACTACGCCGACTGGCTGCTCGGCGCGCTCGAAGTGCATGGCCTGCCCGGCAACGCGCTGGTGATCGATCTGCGCCTGGCCGACGCGCTGATCCACACCGTTACGTTGCAGCAGTTCTGCCAGCGGATGATGCGCGCCGGCGTGCAGTTCTGCCTGAGCCAGTACGAACAGGGCGGCGATGCCGAAGCGTTGCTGTCGCAATTGCCGCTGGGTTATCTGCGCCTGTCGCCGCGTTACGCCAACGCGCAGGCGAGTTCCACTTTGCGCGACGAGATGCGCGGCGTGATAGATCGCGCGCACCGGCAAGGCCTGCTGGTGATCGGCCACCAGATCGAGGATCCGCAGGCGGCCGCCAACCTGTGGATGAGCGGCATCGACTTCATCCAGGGCAACCTGGTGCAGCGCGCCAGCGGCGACCTCGAGTTCGACTTCCACAGCGCGGTACTGTAGCCATGGCCAGCACCTCGCCTCCCGCCCGTTGGATCGCGCTCGCATCGGCGATCGGGGCTCTGCTCGCGCTCGCGTTCGAGCATCTGGGCGTGGACGGGCCGTGGCGGATGACGGCGCTCGGGCTGGTGCTGCTGACTTTCCTGAGCGTGCTGGCGGTGGTGTTGGCGCTGCGCAACCGCGAGACCGAGCTGGAAGCGCGGCTGCTGCGCGCCGAACGCACCCGCAACGAGGTGGAAACGCTGCAGCGCGAAATCCGCCACCACCAGCAGCTCGAGCAGCAGCTGCAACAGGCCAAACAGACGGCCGAAGCCGCGATGATGGCCAAGGGCGAATTCCTGGCCACGATGAGCCACGAAATCCGCACACCGCTCAACGGCATCGTGCCGATGCTGGACCTGCTGCTGACTTCGCCGCTGCCGCAGGGCCAACGCGACCTGGTGCGCACTGCGTACGCGTCGTCGCAGCAGTTGCTGCGCATCGTCGACGACATCCTCGACTATTCCAAGCTCGAGGCCGACCGCCTAGTGTTGGAGAACACCGTCTTCAACCTGCGCGAACTGCTCGAAGACGTGGTCCAGTGGATGCGCCATCCCGCCGACATGAAAGGCCTGCGGGTGAACCTGGAAATCGATCCGTCGGTGCGCCTGCCGGTGCGCGGCGATCCGGTACGGTTGCGTCAGGTGCTGGGCAATCTGATCGGCAACGCGGTCAAATTCACCGAACGCGGCGGCATCGGCCTGACCGTGCGCCGGCTCGGCGAGAATCCCAGCCAGCACTTGCTGCGTTTCGAAGTGCGCGATACCGGCATCGGCATTTCGCCCGAGGCGCAGGACAAATTGTTCACCGCGTTCGCGCAGGCCGATGCGTCGACCACGCGCCTGTACGGCGGAACGGGCCTGGGCCTGGCCATCTGCAAGCGCATCGTCGATCTGATGGGCGGCCGCATCGGCGTCGCCTCCGAACCGGGCAACGGCGCCAGCTTCCATTTCGAAATACCGCTGATGAAGGTGCAGGGCGATCTTGAGAACCGCCCGGCCGAACGCAACGGCATGCGCGTGCTGCTGCTGAGCACCGACGAACGCCTGCGCCGCCGCCTGCTGATGCTGCTGCCGAACTGGGGCCTGCGGCTCACCGCGGTGGACACCGTGCACGAAGCGCTCGACCGCCTGCGTACCGCCGCCGCCCAGGGCCAGCCATGGCGCTATTCGGTCGTGGTCGCGGACCTGGCCGGCATGCGCAATACCGCCGTGCCGCTGCAGCGCAATCTGCAACGCACCGCGCTGTACGGCGACGTGCGCCTGGTCTGCCTGTTCGGCGACGACGGCATCCCCGAAGGCATGCAGCGCCCGGATGCGACCTTCCTGCCGCGGCAATTGTTGGACAACGAATTGCGCGCCGCGCTGATGGCCAGCGATGCCGCCACCGCGATGACGGCCGCCGCATCGGCATCGGCCGCGGCCGCTGTGCCCTCGCGACAAGAAGCCTCTTCCCCCAGCCAGCGTCATCGCTGGCAAGGCCGCCTGCTATTGGTCGAAGACAATCCGGTCAATCTGCTGGTCGCGCAACAATTGCTCAAGGTGCTCGGCCTGGAGTGCGATACCGCCGTCAACGGCGAACTCGCGCTGCAGGCCATGGCGCGCACCGCTTACGACCTGGTGCTGATGGACTGCCAGATGCCCGTGATCGACGGCTACACCGCCACGCGGCGCTGGCGCCAGCACGAGACCGCGCTGGGCACTTCGCGTTTGCCGATCGTGGCGATGACCGCCAATGCGATGGCCGGCGATCGCCAAAAATGCCTGGACGCCGGCATGGACGATTACCTCGCCAAGCCCGTCACGCGTGCGCAACTGGACGAGTGCCTGACGCGTTGGCTGCCGTCGTTGACCGAGGCGCCGGAAACCGCGCATCCTGCCGCCAACCTTGGCGCCATCGGCGGCCATGCGGGCATCGAACCGCATCCCGTTGCCGCGGCCGCGATCGCCAACGCCCCGTCGCAGGAGATGCCGATGCTCAACGAAGAAACCCTGGACGAGCTGGAAGCGATGATCGGTTCCGGCGTGGCCAAAATCATTGCGGCTTTCCTCGACAACACGCCGCGCCTGATCGCCCAGCTCAAAACCGCGGCCGAAGTGCCCGACCTGGCGCTGCTGCGCGAACTGGCGCACAGCCTGAAATCGTCCAGCGCCAACCTGGGTGCGGACGCGTTGTCCGAAGCGGCCAAACGCATCGAACTCGGCGCGCGCCAGCACACGCTGGAACGCCCGGCGGCGGCGGTGGCGGTAGTGGTGGCCGAGTACGAACGCGTGCGTCCCGCGCTGCTCGCGCGCATGCCGCCTGCGGCCGCGCAACGCGCGTAGCCGCTTTCGCGGAAACAGCTTCGCGAGAGCGGCTTTTGTGGGAGCGGCTTCAGCCGCGAGCTTTTCTCCCGGCCCTGTTATGGCAACGTCGCACGCTTCGCACGTGTATTGCCGAAAACCGACCAAGCTCCATCCTTGCCGCGCACCTCATCGGTGATGTCCAGTTCGCCGTCGCTGCCGATGCGATAGGTCGTGCGTCCGCGTTCGGTCGCGTCGTCGCCCCACTCCACCACCAGGCGATCGTCGTGGCTGGCGGTCTTCACCGGCAAGGTCATGCCGCGGCTGTCGTACCAATGTCCGCTGCAGCCGCTGTCCTTGCCGCAAAGATAGAAAGCCTCGGCACGAAACGGCCAGACCTTACCGTCCGCGGCCTGCATGCGGTTGTAGAACGTCAGGTGCCGGCCGCCGCCGCCGAGCGCGGAACGGAACTCCAGTTCCACGTTCGCGGCCATGCCGCTCACTTCGCCTTTGCCGGCCCAGCGGCCGGTCAGCGATTCCCAGATGTCGGCCTGCGCATGGCCGCAAGCCAACGCCAAAGACAATGCGATCAGCGTGCGCATCACTTCCTCCTCGGCGCATCGGCCGGCTGATAGAGGCTGAGCATGTTGCGATCCGGATCGGCGAAATCCAGCGACAGCCCGCCGTCCGGCGCCTCGCTCACCGGCACCACGATTTCCACGCCGCGCGCGGCCAGCGCATCGGCGTAGTCGTCGATGCCGCCGTCCAGCGCGAACACCACCACCGGCGTATCGCCGGCCTTCGCCGGCCTCGGGATGAAAACGAGCGTCAGATCGCCGACATCGCCCATGCCCCACGGACCGTCGTGGCTATCGAGCGTCTTGATCGGCAATCCCAGCGTTTCGCGATAGAACGTCATCGAACGCGCCAGGTCGGTGACGAAAAAGACGATGGCGCCCACTTTGCAGTTGCTCAACATGGGTTTTCTCCATTTGGGTTTCGCTTATTCGTTGCCGCCGGGCAGCGATGTGTGAGCGCCGCCGCGGATCACCAGCAAGTGACCGTCGGGGTCGTGCGTGCCCAGGCCGGCGCCGCCGCGCAGCGCCGACTTCAGCGCTCGGCGTACCAGCCCGAATTGCAGCTCCACCGTGCGGGCGGGATCGCGCACATACGCCAGCGCCAGGCTTTCGGCGTGCTGCTCGGGCGGCAACGCGCCGATCGCCTTGCGGATCGAAGTCAGGCGTTGCCGGAATGCGGCCGGCGTGAGCTGCAGGATCCAGCGGATTTCTTCCGCCGATAATCCGTGCAGGGCCAGCACAGCGACGCGGCGCGCGGCTGGCGGCAGGCGTTGCAGCAACGGCTTCGGATCGGCGGAAGCCGCTTGCCTAGCATCGTCGTTTTGCGCGCACGCGTCGTCCGCGGTGGATGCTTCGCGCCGGCGACGTCGCGCCGCACCGCGCGCGGTCATGGCCGCTCGATGGCGGATCACGCCCGCAAGCCATTCCGGCTCCGAGCGTCGGGCCTCGAGCGCGACCAGCAGCGCATCCTGGACCAGATCGTCGACGTCGTCCGCACGTCGGCTCAGGCGCTTGGCCTGAGCACGGAGTTCTCGGTAGAGCGCCAGGTCCATGCGCCGATTGTGGCACCGGCGCCGTGGGAAATCCCCTTACCCGCGTGCCCCACGCCGCCTGTAGAACGGGGCTTTCCCCGCCGCTTCGGCTTTACGCAGGCGCGGATTCGTACGCACGTTTTTCTACGACAACAGCGTGCGAATGAATTCGCGCCTGCAAGATGCTTATTCGTCTTCGATCTTGGTCTGCAGGTAGTTCTGCTCGCCGATGCGCTCGATCAGCGCCAGCTGCGTCTCCAGCCAGTCGATGTGCTCTTCTTCGGATTTCAGGATATCGGCGAACAGCATGCGGCTGACGTAGTCGCCGACCTGTTCGCATTGCACGATGCCGGCTTTCAGCGGCGGCAGCGCTTCGAGTTCCAGCGCGAGATCGCACTCGAGCAGCTCGCGCGGGTTTTCGCCGATGCGCAGCTTGCCCAGCGCCTGGAAATTGGGCAGCCCGTCGAGGAACAGGATCCGCTCGGAAAGTTTGTCGGCGTGCTTCATCTCGTCGATCGACTCGTGGTACTCGTGCTCGGCGAGTTCCTTCAAGCCCCAGTTCTTCAGCATCTTGGCGTGCAGGAAATACTGGTTGATCGCGGTGAGCTCGTTGTAGAGCGCCTTGTTGAGGAGCTCGATGACCTTGGCGTCGCCTTTCATGGCCGCACTCCGAAGAACTGAATGGCGCGAGGTTAGCGCGATCGCCGCAAGCGTGGCGGAACGCGAATCGTGCGCATTTTCGACCGCGAATCGGCGCGGTAGGTTTTTGTGGGAGCGGCTTCAGCCGCGAGCTTTTTCGAGAATGTTGGCGCGAGCCGAAAAAGAGCTCGCGGCTGAAGCCGCTCCCACGAAAAGCCGCTTCTACAAAGAAGCGAAAGGGTCAGGCGGCTTGCGAGAGCAGCGGCAGGACGCTCTTGGCCGAGGCGTCGTCGCGCGCGAGTTCCAGGGTTTCGGCGGCGCTGTCCAGGCAGGTGCCGCAGCAAGCGCCGGCGCCGGTGCGCATGGTCAGCTCGGCCACGCTCCGGCAGCCGGCAGCCGCCGCTTGGCGGATGTCGTGGTCGGTGACGCCGTTGCAGACGCAGACGTACATGTTTCCTGGCTCGATCTCGTTCGGGCCGTGGCGGCCCTGGCATCTATTCCGCCAGAGATGAGAATGATTGTCAATTCTTACCCGGTTCGCCGCCGTTGCCCCGGTTGGGCACCGTTGAGCGATAGCGCGGCCGGTAGCGCCCGTTCCCGGATGGGCGACGCGGATCGGGTTTGGGCTGGGGGACGGCCTGAGCCCCCGCCACGCCCCGTGCGAGCGGAGCCAGATGCCGCAGGGCGCTGGCATAGACCCCACGTTTGAAGGTAACCACGTGCTCGACCGGGTACCAGAAGTCCACCCAGCGCCACAGGTCGAATTCGGGCTTGTCGGTCAGGTCCAGGCGCAGGTCGGCCTCCTGGCCCAGCATCCGCAACAGGAACCAGACCTGCTTCTGGCCAATGCAGACCATCCGGTCCTGCTGGCGCACCGAGCGCTGCGGCAGCCTGTAACGCAACCAACCAGGGGTCGCGCCGAGCACTTCGACGTGCTCGGGCAGCAGGCCGGTCTCCTCGCGCAGCTCCCGATACATGGCCTCAACGGGCGTCTCGTCGCTGTTCATCCCGCCCTGCGGGAACTGCCAGCCGTCGCGCCGCACGCGCCGCGCCCAGAACAACTGGCCGTCCGGGCGCATCAGGATGATGCCGACATTCGGTCGGTAACCGTCCGGATCGATCACGATGCGGACTCCCAAAGTTAATTGGCTTTCGCCACTGCGCCCGACTCTGCCACGGGATCGGCGGGGCGACAAGCATGAGCGGGGTCGAATTGACGGGAGCGGCCTGGACGGGAATAATTCGCGGTTCGCCGCGTGGCTATGTAGCTCAGCCGGTTAGAGCACAGCACTCATAATGCTGGGGTCGGTGGTTCGAGTCCACCCATAGCCACCACTCGCCCGTCCGGGCGGATCGCCGCGTCATCGCACGCCGGCAGCGTTTAACCCCGATACGATCCTCATGCGTTTGTCGTCATGAACGCGGCGCAGTCGTGGCCGCGAACCTTCGAACCTCGAGGAATCGACATGCCCCGGATCGCGTATCTGCTTCTGGCCTTGGCCCTGCTGACCGCCTGCAACGACGAAGCCGCAGCCGCCAAGCCTCAGACGCACGACACTTCGCCGCGCAAAACGATGCGCGCGTTTTCCAGCGAGCAGGAGCTCTCTCACCTGCTGCAACGATGGCAGGCGCAGGCCGAGCGCCAGCGCAAAGAAGCGGCCAAGCAGGCAGTCATGGCGCCGCCTCCGCCGCCCGCTCCCGCGTTAGCGATGGAAGCCGCTTCGGCGGACAGCGCCTCCGCCGCGGGCGATGCAGCGGCCGACAAGGAAGAATCCATCACCAACGTGCAGACCGCCGGCGTCGACGAAGGCGGCATCGTCAAGCGCCACGGCGACCATCTGGTGATCCTGCGCCGCGGCCGCCTGTTCACCGTGCGCATCGGCGGCGATGCGCTGAAGCCCGTATCGATGCTGGATGCCTATGCGCCCGGCACCGATCCATCCGGCGCCTGGTACGACGAGATGCTGGTGTCCGAGAACACCGTGGCGGTGATCGGCTACAGCTATGCGCGAGGCGGCACCGAAATCGGCTTGTTCGATATCGACCGCAACGGCGGACTCGCATACCGTGCCACGTATCACCTGCGCAGCAACGATTACTACTCGTCGCGCAACTACGCCAGCCGCCTGATCGGCGATCAACTGATCTTCTACACGCCGATGCGCCTGAGCGTGTGGGATGCCGGTTTGGCCGAGGTCTATCCCGCGCTGCGCCGCTGGCGAACCGGCGCCACGGCCAAAGACTTCCGCCGTATCCTGCCGGCTACGCGCATCTACCGCAGCGACGACGAACTGGATCCTCTCGAAGATGCGACCCTGCACACGGTCAGCGTCTGCGATCTCCGCAGCAGCGAAATGGAGTGCAAATCCAGCGCGGTGCTCGGCCCGTCGGGCCGTGTGTTCTACGTGTCGGCCGATTCTGTCTATGTGTGGACCACGCACTACGACCGCGACGACCGCAAACCCAATCGCGCCGCCGTGTTCCGTCTGCCGTTGGACGGCAGCGCGCCGAGCGCGCTGAAGACCAGCGGCAGTCCGATCGATCAACTGTCGTTCCTGCAGGACGGCCGCGGCTATCTCAACGTGCTGGTCAGCGCCGAAGGCGACGGCGACGGCATGTGGAACGCCGAGGCCAAGAGCGGCGACATCGCCCTGCTGCGGGTGCGTCTGCGCGATTTCGGCGACGGCAGCACGGCCGCGCCGGGATCGGCTTACCGGCCGTTGCCGAACATCGGCGATAGCGAAGTGCAAAACCGCTTCGTCGGCGACTGGCTGATCTACGGTGCGTCGCCCTACCGCTGGCGCAATGCCGAAGCGGGCGCCAAGCATCCGCCGGCCTATGCCTTGCGCTATGCCGATCGCGACATCCTGCAATCGCTCGGCGTCGACCATGGGGTGGAACGCATCGAAGCGATGGGCGGCGACGCGGTGCTGGTCGGCAGCGCGGGCAAAGACCTGCATTTCACCAGCGTCGGCCTGGGCCAGCGCGCCGCCAGCCGCAGCGTGTTCGTTCAGCGCGACGCCGCGCAGGGCGAAAGCCGCACGCACGGCTTCTTCTATCGCAACGAAAGCGAGCGGCGCGGCATCGTCGGACTGCCCATCGTCGGCCAGGCGCGCAGCAACAGCATGCAGCGCTACCTGGATCAGACCGCGAGCGTGCTGTACCTGCGCAACCAGGATTTGAGACTGGGCCGAATGGGCCAGCTAGACGCGCACGCCGAACGCGCCGTCGACGACGGTTGCAAAGCCAGCTGCGTGGACTGGTACGGCGATGCGCGGCCGATCTTCATCGGCGACCGCGTGTTCGCATTGCTGGGTTACGAATTGGTCGAGGGACGGATCGACGACGAACGCATTCGCGAACGCCGCCGTGCGGACTTTGCGCCGACGCGCGCCGTGGCCATTTCGCGCTGATCGATAGCTGCGCGATTAGCCCTCTCCCGCTTGCGGGGCGAAGCTGCACACGCTTGCGCGGCATTGCCGCGCGTGCGGCTGAGCGCGCGCGCCTAGGCGCGGGCCGGGGCGCGGAGCGGGGTTGGGTGAGGGCGCGCGGGCCGGCAGGTCACTTCGTCTCTTTCTGGAGGCATCCTCGGCCATCTCCCAAGCTCGCGGCTGAAGCCGCTCCCACAAAAGCATCCGGCATTGCCGCGGCCGACCCTGCAGTCGAGAATGGCGCCATGGACATCTTCAAAGTCTTCGCCCTCGAAGCCGCGCACCGCCTGCCGAACGTGCCGGAAGGACACAAATGCGCGCGGCTGCACGGGCATTCGTTCCGGATCGAAGTGCACGTGTCGGGCGAACCGGGCGCAGACACGGGCTGGGTGATGGATTTTGCCGACCTGAAAGCCGCGTTCCGCCCGCTGTACGAGCAGCTCGACCATCACTACCTCAACGACATCGACGGCCTGGAGAACCCGACCAGCGAACGCTTGGCGGTCTGGATCTGGGAACGCCTGAAACCGGCATTGCCGCCACTGAGCGAGATCGTGGTCCATGAGACCTGCACTTCCGGATGCCGATATCGCGGGCCCTAACCGATCTTAACTGCCTCGAAGCTGAACGCGTACTACTATTAAGCTATTGATTTATAAGATTAAGTATTTATCCCTGAAAAATTCGACCTCCTGTTGTTGCATTGCAACATAAGCAGCGCTATGCTGCACCGCACAAACCGGCATACCGCCGATTTTTCCGCAGGAGTTCCGCCATGTATCCGCAGTTCAACGAGCAGTTCACCGCCGCCACGCGTCAGTTCGCGGACACGGCGGCTCAGATCAACCGTCTGGCCCTGGAAAATGCCGAGAAGGTTTTCGGCCTGCAGCTGGCCGCGTTCAACGACAGCGCCAACGCCACCTTCGCCTTCCTGGGCCAGGTTGCCGAAGCCCGCGATTTCGACGCGCTGAAGGCCGTCGTGCCGAACGGCGTGCAGATTGCCCGCGAGAACGTCGAGCGCGCCATCAGCACCGGCCAGGAAGTCTACGGCCAGACGCTGAAGACCAACGAAGCCATCGGCCAGATCGCCAAGGGCCAGTTCGAAGCCGCCACCGCGCAGGCCCAGAGCAATGCCGAGAAGGTCGTCAAGGCTGCCGGCAAGGTCACCGCCAAGTAAGACTTTCGATTCCGCGGCTCTCTCCCCGCGGCAGTCGCAAAAATAGAAACCCGGCAGCCTCGGCTGCCGGGTTTTTTTGCGCCCTTGATTGCGCTTTGTAGAGCGGGGCTTGCTCCGCTGCTCTTTTTTGCAAGGTCCGAAAAAGCCAAAAGCAGCGGTGCAAGCCCCGCTCTACAAGGCAACGGCTATGGGGGCGGGAGGTCGGGCACGGCGAAGGCCGGCAACGGCAGCGTGACCTCGACCGGCAAGTTGTTGATGGCGCCGGTCCGCAGGAAATCGTAAATCGACTGCTTCACCGCCGGCTCATTCCTGAGCAGGTACATCGCGCCATCGTGCCCGCCGCGATGGACCAGGATCGCATGGCCGTTGCGGAAGTACGGCAGCAGACCCAAGGTATTGTCGATCGGCGTGGACGTGTCCCAGTCGCCATGCACGAAAACCACCGGAATGTCGCTGGCGACAGGATTGCGCACACCGTCGCCCATGTCGCGGGTCGGCCAGTCGGGCGCGGAGGCGATGTTCGCTTCGAAGTTCCAGGTACCGAGCAACGGCACGGCGGGATCGGTGCGCAACCGATGCTCGCGCTCGGCGGTCACGCCCAGGCTGCTGTCGACGAGCGGACCGATCAGGATCGTGTCGCCCGCCTTCCGGTCCTCGATCGTTTCCCGCGCCCATTGTTCGTAGCGCTGGTGGTAGAGCGACAGGATGAAGGCGGGCCAGCTTTCGCCTTCCTGGGTATGCGAGAGCAATGCCAGTTGCAGGTCTTCCGCACCGAGCGAGACGGTCTGCATCCGTCCGTCCTCACCGCGCACGCTTACGCTGACCGGGCCTTTCGCCAAACGCGTTCGCAAAGCGTCCACCGCTCCCATCATGCCGCCGGGCGGCAAGTATGGTTTCAGGCCCGCATCGCGATCGGCGTCGTAGGCGATGCGCTGCAGCGAGGCGTATACCTGCGACGGCATGTCGTAACCGTTGTTCAGCGGTTCGACACTCGACAATACTGCGCGCGCGACGATGTCCGGATGCAGGCGCATCACCGCCTGGCTCCATTGCGAGCCGAAGCTGCCGCCGAACAGGCTGATCTTGTCGTAGCCGAGCGCGCGGCGCAGGTCGTCCACGTCGGCGGCGAATGCGCCGATGTCGTAGCCGGACAGATCCTTGTCGGGATTCGCAGCGATCGCGGCCGTGGCTTGCGCACGCATCGCATCGGCTTCCCTGCGTACGGAAGCCGGCTGGTCGAGCGGCGAGGCCGCACGCGGCGCCATCAGCATTTCGCCACGAACGCTGTAACCGCGTTGTTCGATCACCACCAAATCGCCGGCCGCCGCCAAAGCCAGCCAAGTGCGCAGCTTGCCCATATCGTTCTTGGGAAAGGCTTCGAGCACGCTCAGCCCGGGGCCGCCGGGCAGCCAGAACACCGGCGGTGCGCCGGTCGGCTTGGGCGACTTGATACGCGCGAAACCCACGCCGATCAGGCGGCTACCGGGTTTGCTCCGGTTTTCGGGTACGTACAGCGTGCCGATTTCGTAGGGCACCGCTTTGCCGTGTTCGTCGCGCACGGTGCCTGTTTCGAGGACGACTTCGCCCGGCTTGTGCTGGGCCTGCGCCATGGCCGGTGCGACAAGGATGAAAAAGCACAGCAAGTATGGCCGCCAGAGCGGCGCTTGGGCGTTCGACGGCATGATCCGCACCGGTTTGGGGGCGCCTTCATGCTTCCATCTGGATATCTTCATGTCAAGATACTTTGTATGAATATAATATGACCATGGCCAGGAAACCCGATCCCGAACCCCAACGCGACGTGGTCGACCAGTTGCTGCGCGACTGGCGCCGCGAACGGCCGGAACTGGACGCCTCCGCGATGGCGGTCGTCGGCCGCATCCTGCATCTGGGGCGGCTGCTGGAAGCCGGCGCCGGCGAACGGCTGCGCGAAGCGGGCATCAACTACACCGATCTCGATGTCCTGGCCACGCTCAGGCGCTCGGGCGCGCCTTACCGGCTGACGCCGACCGCATTGCGCAAATCGGTATTGCTGACCTCGGGCGCGATGACGGCGTGCCTGAACCGCCTGGAAGACCGCGGACTGATCTCGCGTAGCGCCGAAGAAGGCGATCGGCGTTCGCTCGCGGCGGCGCTGACCGCCAAAGGCGTCCGATTGGTCGACAAGGCGATCGTCGCCCGTTTCGATCAGGCCGAGCAAGCGGTCTCCGGCCTGAGCGCGGCAGAACGTGCGGGATTGGCGCGGCTGTTGCGCAAGCTACGCATCAGTCTGCCGTAGCCCGGGTAAGCGAAGCGCACCCGGGGTCCGTCGCTTCCCGGGTGCGCTTCGCTTACCCGGGCTACATCAATCGTTGGCGATAACGGGCTTCTCGTCGAGCTTGTCGCCCAGCATGCGCCGCACCACTACGTAGAACACCGGGATCAGCAGCAGGCCGAGGAAGGTGGCGAACAGCATGCCGCCGATCACGCCGGTGCCGATCGCATGGCGGGCGTTGGCGCCGGCGCCGGTGGAGATCGCCAGCGGCGTGACGCCCATGATGAAGGCGAACGAGGTCATCAGGATCGGACGGAAGCGCAGCTTGGCCGCTTCGATCACCGCATTGCGCAGCGGCATGCCGGCCTGGCGTTGCTCGATCGCGAATTCCACGATCAGGATCGCGTTCTTCGCCGCCAGACCGATCACCGTGATCAGGCCGATCTTGAAGTAGATGTCGTTGGGCAGACCGCGCAGCATCGAAAGGGCCACCGCGCCGAGCACGCCCAGCGGCACGACCAGCAACACCGCCACCGGCACCGACCAGCTTTCGTACAACGCCGCCAGGCACAGGAATACGACCAAGATCGACAACGCCATCAGCATCGGCGCCTGATTGCCCGACAGGATTTCCTGATACGACTGGCCGGTCCAGTCGTAACCGAAGCCTTCGGGCAAATCGTCTTCCACGATCTGCTGCATCACGTCCATCGCCTCGCCCGAACTGTGCCCGGGCGCTTGCGAGCCGACCACTTCGGCGGCCGCATAACCGTTGTAGCGCGTCAGCGACGGCGGTCCGGTGATCCAGCTGGCTTTGACGACGTTCGACAACGGGATCATCGCGTCGCCGCCGGACGCATTGGTGTTGGGGCTGGGCGTGAAGAAGCGGCTCAACGATTCGGGCCCGGTGCGGTAAGCCGTATCGGCCTGCATGGTGACGCGCTTGATGCGGCCTTCATCGACGAAATCGTTGACGTACACCGGCGCGAGCATCAGCTGGATCGCGCTGTAGATGTCGCTCACCTGCAGGCCCATCGCCTGCGCCTGGGTGCGGTCGACGTCGAGCTTGAGCTGCGGCGCGTCGGCCAGCGTATTGGGCCGCACGCCGGTCAATGCGGCGTTCTGGCCGGCCTTGCCGAGCAGTTGCCCCAACGCCTGCGACAACGCGGCGCGGCCCTGGCCGCTGCGGTCCTGCAGATACATGTCGAAGCCGCCGAACTGGCCCAGGCCGTTCACCGTCGGCAGGTTGATCACGAAGATCTGCGCATCGCGGATGCCGAACAGCGCGCCGTTGGCTTGCTGGATGAATTCGGTCGCGGTGATCTTGCGCTCGTCCCAAGGCTTCAATTTGATGAAGGCCATGCCGACGTTCTCGCCCTGGCCGACGAAGCTGAAGCCGGCGACCTGCATCATGCCTTCGTAGCCTTCCTGCTTCTCCATCGTGCCGCGCACCTGTTCGAACACGCGCTTGGTGCGTTGCAGTGTGGCGCCCGGCGGCAGCTGCACGATCGCCAGCGCGTAGCCCTGGTCTTCTTCGGGCAAGAAGCTGCCCGGCATGCGCGTGAACAGGAAACCGCACAGCAGCGCCAGCGCGCCGAACACGATCATCCAGCGCGGCGCATGCGTCACCGCGCTGCCGATGTGGCCGACGTAGGTCTTGATCGTCTTGTCGTAGACCTTGTTGAAGGCGCGGAAGATGAAATTGGATTTGTGGTGCTGCGTCGGCTTGAGCATGCTCGCGCACAACGCGGGCGTGAAGCCCAATGCCAGGAACGCGGAGAAACCCATCGCCATCGCGATCGTGATCGCGAACTGCTTGTAGATCTGGCCGGCGCTGCCGCCCTGGAACGCGCTGGGCACGAACACCGCCGCCAATACGACGGTGATCGCCACCACCGCGCCGGTGATCTGGCCCATCGCCTTGACCGTCGCCTCCTTCGGCGACAGGCCTTCCTCGGTCATGATGCGTTCGACGTTCTCGATCACCACGATCGCATCGTCCACCACGATGCCGATCGCCAGCACCATGCCGAACAGGCTGAGCTGGTTGATGGTGAAGCCGATCGCGTACATGCCCAGGAACGTGCCCATCAGCGCGACCGGGATCACCAGCGTCGGGATCAGCGTGGCCCGGAAGTTCTGCAGGAAGATCAGCATCACCAGGAACACCAGCACGATCGCTTCCAGCAGCGTCTTGACGACTTCTTCCACCGAGATCCTGACGAAGGTGGAGCTGTCGTACGGCGAGAACCAGGTCACGCCCTGCGGGAACGTGGTCTGCAGTTCGTCCATGCGTTCGCGCACCGCGCCGGCCACGCCCAGCGCGTTGGCGCCCGGTGCCAGCTGGATCGCGTAACCCGCCGCCGGCGTGCCGCTCCACTGCAGGTCGAAGCCGTAGGACGATGCGCCCTTCTGCACCCGCGCGACGTCTTTCAAACGCACCGTGGTGCCGTCGCTGTTGGCGCGCAGGATGATGTCGCCGAACTGCTCGGCGGTGCTGTAGCGCCCTTCCGCGGACACCGTCGCAGTGAACGCCTGGCCTTGCGGCGAAGGCTCCGCGCCGACCGCGCCGGCCGCGAACTGCACGTTCTGGCCGCGCACCGCCGCGAGCGCATCGCTGGCGGACAAACCGTAACCCTGCAGCTTGTCGGGGTTGAGCCAGATGTTCATCGCGTACTCGCCGCCGAACAGCTGGGTGCTGCCGACGCCGGGCACGCGCGAAATCTGATCGAGCACGCGCGAGGCGATGATGTCCGACAACGCATTCTTGTCGTAGGCCGGATTGCTGGAACGCAATGCCGCCACCATCAGGAAGCCGGCGTTGGCCTTGGCCACCACCACGCCCTGCTGGGTCACTTCCGAAGGCAGGCGCGGCGTCGCCAACGCGACCTTGTTCTGCACCTGCACCTGGGCGATATCCGGATCGGTGCCCGGCTTGAAGGTCAGCGTGATCGACGAACGTCCGCTCGAGCTGGAAGACGAACTGAAGTAGTCGAGATTGTCGATGCCGGTCAGCTGCTGCTCGATCACCTGCGTGACCGCGCGTTCGGTGGTGTCCGCGCTGGCGCCCGGATAGCTGGCGCCCACCGTCACCTGCGGCGGCGCGATGCTCGGGTACGACTCCACGCCCAGGTTGAGGATGGCGAGCACGCCGCCGAGCGTGATCAGGATCGCGATGACCCAGGCGAAGATGGGATGGCTAATGAAGAATCTGGACATCGCGGATCAGCCCTTCGCGGCCGCAGCGCCGTCCTTCTTCTCACCCGGCGGCGCGGCTTTGCCCGCGTCGGCCTGATACGGCACGGCTTTGGCCGGCTGCCCGGCTTGCGCGCGCTGCAGGCCCGAAACGATCACCTGATCGCCCGCCGCAACGCCTTTGCTCACGACCCAGTTCGCGCCTTGGCTGCGGTCGGTGGCGATGTCCTTGCGCACGACTTTGCCGTCCTTGCCGACGGCCAGCACATACGCGCTGTTGGCATCGCGCTGCACCGCTTCCTGCGGCACCAGGAATACGTTCGGCTGCTGGCCGAGCGTGGCCTTGAGCGTGACGTAGGTGCCGGGCAGCAGGGTCTTGTCGGGATTGGGGATGCGCGCGCGCAACGAAATCGCGCCGGTGGACGGATCGACCACGTCGCCCGAAAAATCGAGCACGCCCATCCGCTCGTACGGCGTGCCATCCGGCAGCAGCACCTGCACTTGCGTCTGGCCCTGCGCACTGCCGCGCTGCACGCTGCGTACCTGTTCCAACTCGGCCACGCTGAGCGAGAAATTGACGTACAGCGGATCGACCTGGTCGACCGTAGTCAACAAGGTCGCGTCGCCTTGTCCGACCAGCGCGCCCTCGGTGACCTGCTGTTTGCCCGCGCGGCCGGCGATCGGAGACCGCACGCTGGCATAACCCAGATTGATGCGCGCGCTATCGACCGAAGCCTTGCCCGCCTGCACCGACGCCGCAGCGCTGCGCTCGGCCGCCAGCGCGTTGTCGAGATCGGATCTGGAGATGAATTTGGTGGGCGCCAACTGCCGCGCGCGATCCGCGGCGACCTTGGCATTGGTGTAGTTGGCCTGCGCCTGCGCCAGCGAAGCCTGGCTTTGCGACAGCGCGGCCTGCAGCGGCGCGGGATCGATCACGAACAGCAACTGCCCTTCGCGCACGTCGCTGCCTTCCTCATACACGCGCTTCTGCAGCACGCCCGGCACGCGGGCGCGCACGTCGGCGCTGCGGAACGCGGCCAGCCGGCCGACCAGGTCCTTTTGCAGGGCGACATTGCCGGGATTGAGGGTGACCACGCCCACTTCGGGCGGCGGCGGCGCAGGCGGCGGGGCTTGTTTGCTGCAAGCGGCCACTGTCGCCAGCGCGAGCAGGGCGAACGAATAACGACGCATGGGGGCTTCGTCCTATTTAACTGATTATTGTCATTTTCTATACTGATCAGTCTAGCATTCGGGTTAGGCTTCACCCGTGCCGGAAGTCAGTGTGCGCGCGTTTCATGGGTGCGGTTGAGGTCCCATCGCACCAAGCCGACCCGATATCGAAGGGCCGCATCGTCTCGAAGTTTGCGACACGGCCTCCGCACACTCGCCGAATTCAAACGGCGGATACCGTGCACGGGAGTGTCTTCATGCATGACCCCTGCCTCCGCCCAAGCACGTCTCGGTCGCAGAAAAGCCTTGATCAAGTCGTGAATCATGTTCAAAATCCACCTCCTGCCTCCCCCGCGCCAGGAATCATGGGTACCAAGGAACGCCGCCAGCGCGAGCTGGTCGATCGCGAACGCCTGTTCTTGGACAAAGCCCAGGAACTGATCCAGCGCGACGGTCTGCTCAATCTGCAGATGTCGCGCATCGCCGAAGAGTCCGACTACGCGATCGGCACGCTGTACAACCATTTCGCCAGCAAAGAAGACTTGCTGGTCGCATTGGCCACGCGCAATTGCCTCAGCCGCGTGGAGTTGTTCGAACGCGCCGCGCGCTGGACCGGCCCGACCCGCGAGCGCATGCTCGCCGTCGCGCTCGCCGACCTGATGGTGATCCGCACCCAACCCGAACACTTCCGCCTGGCCCAGTTCGTATGGACCGACGTGATCTGGGGCGCGGCTTCGGAAGCCAGCCGCCGCCGCGCGCTGGAAGCCAGCGCGCCGCTGAGCGAACTGGTCGACGGCATCGTGGTGGAAGCGTTCCGCAACGGCGAACTGCCGGCGAGCGTGTCGCTCTCGCCGCAAGCGCTGACGGTCGGCCCCTGGGCGATGTGCCTGGGCATGTACAACCTGCTGCAGCAGGACGGCTTGTTGGACCACAAGGGTTTCGGCGATCCGTACCGGCTGCTGTTCAAGCAACTGCAATACCTGCTCAACGGCTACGGCTGGCGGCCGCTGTTCGATCCGGTCGACGACGAAGCCGTCGATGCGCTCGTCGTCCGCGTGAGCGAGGCGGTGTTCGGATGCCGCTCGCCCTACCTGCCCCAAGACAACCCTTCACCTTCCTTCAAGGATGTTCCCCATGTCCAAGCGTGACCAACCACGCGCGCCTTCCATGCGCAAACGGATGATCTGGATGCTGATCGGCGCGATCGTCGTTTTCGGCGGCGTGTTCCTCGTCAAAGCCGGCATGAGCAAGGGCATGAACGAGTTCTTCGACAACATGCCGCAGCCGGCGTCGGCGGTGACCGCGGTCGCCGCGAAGTCGGAGCGCTGGAGCGACGGCGAAGAATCGGTCGGCACCTTCGTGGCGATCAACGGCACCAACGTCACCACCGAAGCGGGCGGCGTGGTGAAATCGATCGAGTTCGAAGCCGGGCAACCGGTCAAGGCCGGCACTGTATTGATCCGGCTCAACACCGCGAATGAATTGGCCACGTTGAATTCGCTCGAAGCCACGGCCAAATTGGCCGCCGTGCAGCGCGACCGCTGGCGCGCGCTCGGCAAGGACAAACTGGTCTCGCAGGACGAAGTGGAGCAGCGCGCCACCGCCGCCGCCAGCGCCCGCGCCGATGCCGATGCGCAGCGCGCGCTGATCGCGCAGAAGACGATCCGCGCGCCGTTCGACGGCATCCTCGGCATCCGCCAAGTCAACCTGGGCCAGTTCCTCAACCCGGGCGACCCGATCGTAAGCCTGCAGGCGCTGGACCCGATCTACCTCGACTTCACCCTGCCCGAGAAACGCATGGGCCAGGTCGTGTCGGGCACGACCATCCGCGCTACTTTGGATGCGATGCCGGGCCGCACGTTCGAAGGCAAGGTCACGGCCATCCAGCCCGAAGTCGATGCCAATACCCGCAACTTCAAAGTGCAGGCCACGCTCGACAATGCCGAAGGCAACCTGCGGCCGGGCGCGTTCGCGCATGTGGGTTTCGATCTGGGCGGGCAGCGCACCGTCGTGGTCGTTCCGCAGACCGCGATCAGCTTCAATCCCTACGGCAACGCGGTCTATGTGATCACCAAGAAGAAGCGCGCCGAGGGCGAGACGGACATGCAGGGCAAGCCGCTGACCGGCGACAAGCTGATCGTGACCCAGCGTTTCGTGAAGACCGGCGCCACGCGCGGCGATCTGATCGCGGTGACCGACGGCCTGAAGCCGGGCGAACAAGTCGCCACCAGCGGCCTGCTCAAGCTGCGCAACGACGCCGAAGTGACGATCAACAACAAGGTGCAGCCGACCGCCGACGCGCTGCCGAAGACCGAAAACCGCTGATCGCCTTCCGCAACCTCACCCAGCCCTCTCCCCGACCGGGAGAGGGAGAGAGCATGAGATGAAATTCACCGATATCTTCATCAACAAACCGGTACTGGCGATCGTGGTGAGCCTGTTCATCCTGCTGTTCGGGATGCGCGCCTTCACCGAATTGAACGTGCGCCAATACCCGGAGCTGCGCAACGCGGTGGTGAACATCAGCACCACCTACTTCGGCGCGGATGCGGACCTGATCCAAGGCTTCATCACCACGCCGCTGGAGCGCGAAATCGCCAGCGCCGAGGGCATCGAGTACATGAGTTCGACCAGCTCGGCCGGCATCAGCACGATCCAAGCGTACATCCGCCTGGACCAGGATCCGAACGAAGCGCTCACCCAGATCGCGGCCAAGGTTAACAAGATGCGCGGCCAGCTGCCGCCGGAATCGGAAGATCCGGTGATCGATCTGCAGCAGGGCCAGCAGATCGCGGCGATGTACGTCTCGTTCGCCAGCGAAACGCTCGACAACAACCAGATCACCGACTACCTGACCCGCGTGATCCAGCCCAAACTGGTCACGATTCCGGGCGTGCAGCGCGCGGACATCCTCGGCGCAGGCACGTTCGCGATGCGCATCTGGCTGAAGCCGGACCGCATGACCGCGCTGAAGGTCACCGCCAGCGACGTGGCCACGGCGCTGGAATCGAACAACGTGCTGTCCGCGGTAGGTTCGACCAAGGGCCAGATGGTCGCGATCGATATGACCGCGCGCACCGACCTGCGCAATGCCGACGAGTTCCGCAAGCTGGTGATCCGCGAACAGGACGGCGCGATCGTGCGCCTGGGCGACGTCGCCGACGTGCAGTTAGGCTCCGAAAACTACGGCACCTCGGTCCGCATCAACGGCGAAGCGGCCACGTTCATGGGCATCTTCGTCGCCCCGGACGCGAACTCGCTGGATGTGATCAAGGACGTGCGCAAGCTGTGGGACGGCCAGATCGTTCCGCAATTGCCGCAGGGCATCAAGGCGACGATCCCGTACGACAGCACCGAATCGATCCAGGACGCGATCGACGAAGTGGTCAGTACGATCATCGAAGCGGTGATCATCGTGATCGTGGTGATCTTCCTGTTCCTGGGCTCGCTGCGCAGCGTGCTGATCCCGGCGGTGACCGTGCCGCTGTCGCTGATCGGTTCGCTGTTCCTGATGCTGCTGATGGGTTTCACCATCAATCTGCTGACCCTGCTGGCGATGGTGCTGGCGATCGGCATCGTGGTCGACGATGCGATCATCGTCTTGGAGAACATCCACCGGCATATCGAAGAAGGCATGTCGCCTTACGATGCGGCGATCAAGGGCGCAAGAGAACTGGCTTGGCCGGTCGTGGCGATGACGACGACGTTGGTGGCGGTGTATCTGCCGATCGGCTTCCAGGGCGGCTTGACCGGCGTGCTGTTCACCGAATTCGCCTTCACCCTGGCCGGCGCGGTGCTGCTGTCGGGCGTGATCGCGCTCACGCTGACGCCGATGATGACCGCCAAGATCCTCAAACCGCACGTGGAAGGCGGCAAAGGCAAGCTCGAGGCATGGCTCGATGACCGGTTCGACTGGCTGCGTCACGGCTACCAGCGCAAATTGCACGGCGCGCTGGAAACCAAGCTGGTGATCGCGGTGTTCGGCATCATCGTGCTGGTCTCGTGCGCCTTCCTCTACATGACCGCGCCCAAGGAACCGGCGCCGCTGGAAGACGAAGGCTTCATCTTCTCGATCGGCAACGCCGATCCGTATGCCACGCTCGACTACGTGGAGCGCTACACCGAGGAGATCACCGCGATCGCCAAGACCGTGCCGGAGGTGCAGGATTACTTCCTGTTCAACGGCGGCTTCGGCGCCAGCGGTGGCGGCGCCAGCCCGATGGCGATGGCCGGCTTCGTGCTCAAGCCGTGGAGCGAGCGCGACAAGTCCACCAAGGCCGTGCTCGAGCAGACGCTGCAGCCGCAGATGTCGCAAGTCACCGGCTTGAACGTGTTCGCGCTTGTACCGCCTTCGTTGCCCAGTGCAGGCGGCGACGGCGGCGGCGAGTTCATCGTCGGCGGCGTCGGCGAGCTCAGCCAGCTCAGCGAGATCGCGGACGCGATCCTGCAGAAAGCGATGGAGAGCAAGCGCTTCATCTTCCTGGACAAGGACCTGAAGATCGACAAGCCGCGCATCGAAGTGCAGATCGACCGCGACAAAGCGGCCGGCCTAGGCATCGACATGCGCACGCTCGGCGCCGACATGGCGGCGATGCTGTCGGGCGGCTACACCAACCGATTCGCGATGCAGAACCGTTCCTACCTGGTGATCCCGCAGGTACAGCGCAGCGACCGGCTCAACGCCAACGCGCTGCAGAACTATTACACCCGCACCCGCGATGGCGAACTGATCCCGTTATCGACGATCGTCACGCTGAAGGAAACCGCTCAGCCGCAATCGCTCAAGCGCTTCCAGCAGCTGAACGCGGTGTCGATCACGTTCGCACCGCGACCGGGCGTGAGCAAGGGCGAGGCGTTGGCGATCTTGGATCAGGCCGCGAAGGAAGTGCTGCCGCAGGGCTACAGCGTCGACTACGCCGGCGAATCGAGGCAATTCAAGGAAGAGGGCTCGGCGATGCTGCTGACGCTCGCATTGGCCCTGATCGTTATCTTCCTGGTGCTGTCGGCGCAGTTCGAGAGCTTCCGCGATGCGCTGATCATGCTGCTGACGGTGCCGATGGCGATCTGCGGCGCGCTGCTGACGCTCAACGTGCTGGCGATCCTCAGCGGTATCCTCGGCATGGCCCAGATCGAGGCCTTCCCGGGCATGAGCATCAACATCTACACTCAGGTGGGACTGGTGACGCTGGTCGGCGTGATCTCCAAGCACGGCATCCTGATCGTGGAGTTCGCGAACAAGCTGCAGATCGAGCAGGGCTTGTCCAAGCGCGAAGCGATCGAGGAAGCCACCGCGATCCGTCTGCGTCCGGTGCTGATGACCACTGCAGCGTTGGTATTCGCGATGATCCCGCTTCTGATCGCCAGCGGTCCGGGCGCCGCGTCGCGCTTCTCGATGGGCGTGGTGATCGCTTCGGGCATGACCATCGGCACGATGTTCACCCTGTTCGTGCTGCCGGCGTTCTACCTGTACCTGGCGCGCGACCATGCGCACGACCGCGATCGCGAGAAAGCACTCGAAGCGGAAGGTCCGCACGGCGGTGCGGAGCCGCATACGGCCTGATCCATTCCGTGTTGAAAACGAAGAACGGGCGCAGCGATGCGCCCGTTTTTTTGTTTTCGCTTTTGTAGAGCGGAGCTTGCTCCGCTGCTCTTGCTTTTAAGCCGTCATTCCCGCGAAGGCGGGAACCCAGCGACTTTGCCCCTGCCTCGTAGAGCGGGGCTTGCCCCGCTGCCCTTGCTTGCGCGCTCGCCATGGCGCCGACGGCTGGAAAAGCTCGCGGCTGAAGCCGCTCCTACAAAAAGCCCATATCGGTGCGGGAAAAGCTCGCGGCTGAAGCCGCTCCCACGAAAAGCTCACGCGAGTAACGGCGCGCAATCGATGTGCGCCGCCAAGCGGCTCAAGGACCCATTCGCAGCGAACGGCAGCCGCCCCAAACAAGGCGCCGCAAGCCGCGGCCGCACCAGATCGAAATAGGCGTCGGCCTGCGGCAGCGTGGGGTCGATATCGTTGCCTATCCATCCCATGAGCTTGGCGCCGTCGGCGACGATCGCCTGCGCGGTGAGCCGGGCGTGGTTGATGCATCCCAGACGCAAGCCCACCACCATGATCACCGGCAAATCCAATGCGTTGACCAAGCCTCGCTGATCGAGCTGCGCCGACAACGGCGCGGCCCAACCGCCTACGCCTTCGACCACCACCGCATCGGCGCGCCCGGCGAGCCGTCGGTACGCCTCCGCGATCGGCGACGGACCGATCTCGACGCCGGCTTCGCGCGCAGCCAGTTCCGGCGCGGTCGCCGAAGGCAATGCGTACGGATTGACGTCCGCATACTCGGGCATGGGATCGCTCGCCTTCTGCAGCGCGAGCGCATCTTCGTTGCGCCATGCGCCATCGATGCGTTCGCAGCCGCTGGCGACGGGCTTCATGCCGACCGCGCGCAATCCGCGCGAGCGCAGCGCATGCAGCAATGCGACGCTGGCCACGGTCTTGCCGATGCCGGTATCGGTGCCGGTGATGTAGAACCGCAATGTCATGCCGCGCCCTCGCGCAGGCGCAGCAAGAGCGCGATGCGGCGCTCGCTGCGCACGGCATGCCAGGGCATGAATATGGCCAGCAGCGCGTACGCTGTGCCCGGCAACGCCTGCATCCAACCGCGGTCGAAAGACAGCCACAACGCCAGCGCGATCGAAAGCGCTGCGCAGCCGACATAGATCAGATGGCTGGATATCTCGGCCTTCGCGATCTCGCGCTCGGCCGCGTCCAGATGCAATGCGTCCGCGCGCCGCAGCGCATGCGCGTTGAGCCAGGCGATGATGCCGGCCAGCACAGCGAAGCCGACGCCGTAGATCACGAAGATCAGGCGGAACTCCAACAGATTGCGCACCACGAATTCGCTCGGCGCCCAGCCGCCGGTGAAGAATCTCATCGCCGCCGACATCACCATCCGCAGCGGATAGACGTAGAACAACGTAGCCGCCACCAGCGCCAAGCTCAACACCATCACCGCGCCGTCCTCCAGACCGAAGCGCCGGCTGAAGCGGTGATGCGCGGTCCAGAACAGCGCGACGATGGCGAAACCGGCCACGAACGCCGGGAAACGGCGCAACGCATCGTAGAGTTCGACGAAGCTGTCCGGCATCGCATCGAACGACACCACCAGCAGCGTCACCGCGAAGGCGAAGGCGGCATCGACGAAGGTCTCCAGCCGCGTCACCGCCTCGCCGCGCAGACGAAAGCCCTGTTGCACCGGCAATTGCGAGATATCCATGGCGGCTCCCCGTTTGGGCCATGGTAATGCCTGTCCCCGGCCCCTGTTACACTCGCCGGATGTTCGCCGCCAACGCCCTCGCCGGCACCAAGCCGGAGCAGTACACGCAACTCATCGAGCAGGCGCGCGCCCTGCTGGCCGGCGAGCGCGACCGCATCGCCAATGCCGCCAACCTGTCGGCCTTGGTCGCCCATGCCCTGCCGGATTTGAATTGGGTCGGTTTCTATCTTTACGACGGCCACGAACTGGTCGTGGGTCCCTTCCAAGGCCTGCCGGCCTGCGTGCGCATTCCGCTCGACCAAGGCGTCTGCGGCGCCGCGGCGCGCACCCGGCAGACGCAGCGCGTCGCCGATGTGCACGCCTTCCCCGGCCACATCGCCTGCGATGCGGCTTCGCGTTCGGAACTGGTGGTGCCTTTGCTGCGCGGCGAGGAACCGATCGGCGCTGAACTTATAGGTGTGTTCGATCTCGACAGCCCGATCCCGAACCGTTTCGACGAAGACGATCAACGCGGACTCGAAGCCATCGCCGCCCTTTTCGTGGAGTCGTTGGCATGAGCGGCGAGAAACTGCGCAACATCGGCCCCAAGAGCGCGGCGTGGTTGCGTCAGGTAGGGCTGCGTTCGCGCGCGGATCTGGAAGCCGCCGGCGCGCTGGAAGCCTTCATGCGCGTCAAACGCGCCGGCTTCAAACCCAGCTTGAACCTACTTTACGCGCTGGAAGGCGCACTGCTCGACTGCCATTGGCAGGAAGTGCCGGACGCGCGCCGCACCGAACTCGTGCAGGCCGCCGAAGCCGCCATCGCCAAATTGCCGCCGCCGCGCGGACGCCCGGCGGCCACGCCGGTCACCACCACGATGATGCAGGAGGAAGCGCCGCCGGCACCGAGCTTCTTCGATGAGCCGACCGACGCCGACCACGATCACGACTGACCGTCCTCCGCGAGCGCGGCATCGAACAGACCGCCCTGCGACGCTTCATCCTTATCGCGAAAACCGCCCAATCCGACGCCGACCAGCCGATAGCGCGTATGCGGCGGCAGATCGACGCGATCGCGCAGCGACACCGCGATCGAGATGAACTGCTCCAGCGACGACGGCGGCGCTTCCGGCGTATGGCTGCGGGTGAGAATGCGGAATTGCGCCGTCTTCAGCTTCAGCACCACCGTCCTGCCGACGCGCTCGGTTTTTCCGGCGGCCTGCCAGGCCTTTTCGGCCAGGCGACGGATCATCGGCTCGATCTCCGCCAACGGCAGATCGTGCTCGAACGTATCCTCGGCCGATATCGATTGCACCGGCTGGTTGGGTTCCACCGGCCGCTCGTCTATGCCGCGCGCGCGCCGGTGGAGACGCGCGCCGAAGCTGCCGAAGCGCGCTTGCAAATCCTCGAGCGCGAATGCGCGCAGATCGCCGACCGTATCGATGCCGAGCTCGGCGAGCTTGGCCTGCATCACCTTGCCTACGCCCGGAATCCGCGCCACCGGCAACGGCAACAGGAAGGCATCGACCTGGGCCGGGCGGATCACGAACTGGCCGTCCGGCTTGTTCCAATCCGATGCGATCTTGGCCAGGAACTTGTTCGGCGCGATGCCCGCCGATGCGGTGAGCGCGGTCTCGTCGCGGATCTGCGCGCGGATCGTTTCGGCGATCGCGGTCGCGCTGGGCAGTTCGCTCTTGGGCGCGGTGACGTCCAGATAGGCTTCGTCCAGCGACAGCGGTTCGACCAGATCCGTATGCCGCAGGAAGATCTCGCGCACCTGCCGCGACACCGCTTTGTAGCGCACGAAATCCGGCGGCACGAATACCGCCTGCGGGCAGAGCCGCTCGGCGCGCACCGCCGGCATCGCCGAGCGCACGCCGAACTTGCGCGCCTCGTACGAAGCCGCGCACACCACCGAACGCGCGCCGCGCCAGGCCACTACCACCGGACGGCCGCGCAGCGAGGGATCGTCGCGCTGTTCTACCGAGGCGTAGAACGCATCCATGTCGATGTGGAGGATCTTGCGCATTTCCAACGCGGCATTCCGGAATCAGACAGGGATCAACGCGGATCTTGCGCGCATTCTTTCCGATCCGGATCCGTCGCGCACGCGCGCGGCCAGCTCGGCAGCCGCAGCGCGGTCAGTTCGTTGCCTTCGACGCCGCTGCATTCGGGCGCTTGCGCGCTGGCTGGACGATCGCAGACGCGGTCGGCGACGTCCTGCTTCTCGCGGTGCCAGATCACGGCGCGGACCAATTCGCCGCGCACGAAACGCAGCGTCGCCCAGCGCCTCGGCACGTCCGGATCGTCGTAGATCCACAAGGTCTTGCAACCGGTGTAATCGTCGGCGATACGGTCGTTGCGCGGATGCACCAGCATGAAGCCGCCGGGCGTGACGACCGCGCCGGCGTCGGCGGGCGCGGTGGGCGTTGTGCAGGAGGGTTCGGCGGGGAACCAGGACTTCGGCGACTCTGCGGCAACAACCCAAGATGCCGGCCAGAATAAGCCGACAAGGATGGCGACGCGGCTTCCGACTCCCTTTCTCGAAAAAGGAGAGAGGATTTGCTTCTGGCTTTGCTTTGGACGCGTAGGCATGAGCAAATCCCCCTTCGCCCCCTTTTTCGAAGGGGGATAACAGCAGGCTTATTCGACGGTCACCGATTTCGCGAGATTGCGCGGCTTGTCGACATCCGTCCCGCGCGCAAGCGCGGCGTGATACGCCAGCAACTGCACCGGTATCGCATGCACGATCGGGCTCAGCACGCCGACGTGGCGCGGCGTGCGGATCACGTGCACGCCTTCCGAATCGCTGAAGCGGCTGTCCTGGTCGGTGAACACGAACATCTCGCCGCCGCGCGCGCGCACTTCCTGGATGTTGGACTTCACTTTTTCCAGCAGTTTGTCGTTGGGCGCGATCACCACCACCGGCATGTCCGCATCCACCAGCGCCAACGGGCCGTGCTTGAGTTCGCCGGCCGGATACGCCTCGGCATGGATGTAGGAGATTTCCTTGAGCTTGAGCGCGCCTTCCAGCGCGATCGGGTAATGCACGCCGCGGCCCAGGAACAGCGCGTGTTGCTTGGGCGCGAAACGCTCCGACCAGGCCACGATCTGCGGCTCCAGGTTCAAAGCGTGCTGCACGCTGCCGGGCAGATGGCGCAGGGCTTCGAGCAGCTCGGTTTCCTGTTGCGCATCCAGGCGGCCGTGCAGCTTGGCCAACGTGCCGGTCAGCGCGAACAGCGCTACCAGTTGCGTGGTGAAAGCCTTGGTCGAAGCGACGCCGATCTCGGCGCCGGCTCGCGTATAGAACACCAGCTTGCTGGCGCGCGGGATCGCGCTTTCGGGCACGTTGCAGATCGACAGCGTGCGCTCCTGGCCCAGCGACTTGGCGTATTTCAACGCCTCCATGGTATCCAGCGTTTCGCCGGACTGGGAAATGGTGACGATCAGCTGCCTGGGATTGGCGACCACCTCGCGGTAGCGGTATTCGCTAGCGATGTCGACTGCGCAAGGGATGCCGGCGATCGCCTCGATCCAGTAGCGCGCGGTGAGGCCGGCGTAGTAACTGGTGCCGCAGGCGAGGATCTGCACCGCGTCGATATCGCGCAATACTTTTTCCGCGCCCGCGCCGAACAGCGCGGGGGTGAATTGGTTTTCGTCGATGATCGCCTCGATGGTGTCGGCGATCGCGCGCGGCTGCTCGTGGATTTCCTTCTGCATGAAGTGCCGGTACGGGCCCAACTCGAGCGACGCCAGCGAAACGTCGGACACGTGCACGTCGCGTTGGATTTCTTCGCCCGCCGCATCGAATACGCGCACATGCTCGCGGGTCACGTCGGCGGTATCGCCTTCTTCCAGGAAGATCACCCGCCGCGTCGCGGATACGATCGCCGACACGTCAGAAGCGATGAAGTTCTCGCCGTCGCCCAATCCGACCAGCAACGGGCACCCCATCCGCGCGCAGACCATGCGCTGCGGATCGCGCTTGCTGATCACCGCGATCGCATAGGCGCCGTCGAGCTCCTTCACCGCGTGCTGCAGCGCCGCCAGCAGATCGTGGCCCTGCGATTGGTAATGATGGATCAGGTGGGCAATGACTTCGGTATCGGTCTGCGATTCGAATTCGTAACCGAGCGCGCGCAGGCGATCGCGTTGCTGCTCGTGGTTCTCGATGATGCCGTTATGCACCAGCGCCAGTTCGCCGTGGCTGATATGCGGATGCGCATTGCCTTCGGTGACGCCGCCGTGGGTGGCCCAGCGGGTGTGGCCGATGCCGAGCGAAGCATGGAAACCTTCGGCGCCGGCGGCCGCTTCCATTTCGGCGACGCGGCCGGTGCGACGCACCCGCTTCACCGTGGCCTCGTCGACGACGGCGATGCCGGCCGAATCGTAACCGCGGTATTCAAGCCGTTTGAGGCCTTCGATCAAGACCGGAACCACATCGCGATCCGCGATCGCGCCAACGATGCCGCACATGGGAAATCCTTGTTGGGTATGCGCCTAGTTTAACGAGCGGCGACGCGTACGGCCGTCCGGTGGACGCGGACAGCGGCCGTCCGGACACCTGCGATACAGCTAAATATCCAATTCAATCAATTAGTTGGATATTGGCACGCCGCTTGCTTTAAGCGAGGTAGGACTTTTCATCGCCACGGGACCCGAATGAGCATCCGCGACACCTCCGGCCAAGACCGCACGATCGGCATCCGCGACACTTCCGGCCAGGACCGTCCGGTAGGCGGCGGCATACGCGATACGTCCGGCCAGGACCGCGGCTTCTCCGTGCCGGGCAAGACCCGCAAGCTGCCGAGCAAGAACGTCATGCTGATCGGCGCCGCGAGCGCCGCGCTGCTCCTGCTCGGTGCCTGGGTCGTCAGCGCTTGGAGCGGCGGCAGCCGTTCGGTGGACAGTGCGCGCGTGCGCATCGCCGAGGTCAAGCGCGGCGACCTGGTACGCGACATTTCCGCCGATGGTCGCGTGATCGCCGCCAACAGCCCGACCTTGTATGCGATCGCGGGCGGCACGGTGACGCTCAAGGTCGTCGCCGGCGACGTGGTCAAGAAAGGCCAGGCCATGGCCGAGATCGACAGCCCGGAACTGCGCAGCAAGCTGGCCCAGGAAGAAGCCACGCTGGCCAGCTTGGAAGCCGAAGCCAGCCGCGCCGCACTGGACGCGCAGCTGGCGCGCGCGACCGCGCGCAAGGCCTTCGACCAGGCCGAGATCGAACGCGTCGCCGCGCAACGCGACCTGGAGCGCTATCAGCGCGGCTTCGAAGGCGGCGCGGTCGCGCAAGTGGACGTGGCCAAGGCGCAGGACGAATTGAAGAAAGCCGAAATCGGCCTGGCGCACGCGCGCAAGGACGAAGGCCTGCAGGGCGAGGGCGCCGGTCTCGATACGCGCAACAAGCGCCTGCTGGCCGACCGCCAGCGCGCGATCGTGACCGAGCAACGGCGTCAGGTGGAAGCGCTCACGCTGCGCGCACCTTTCGACGGCCAGGTGGGCCAGGTGCAGATCACCCAGCGTCAAAACGTGGCGATCAATGCGCCGATCCTGAGCGTGGTCGACCTGAGCGTGTTCGAAGTGGAAATCAAAGTACCGGAAAGTTTCGCGCGCGATCTCGCCATCGGCATGCCCGCGCAGCTGACCAGCGGCACCGGCGAACCTTATCCGGGCAAGGTGTCCGCGGTGTCGCCGGAAGTGGTCAACGGCGAAGTCAACGCGCGTCTGCGCTTCGACAAGAAGCAGCCGCCGGGCCTGCGCCAGAACCAGCGTCTGAGCGCGCGGATCGTGCTGGACACGCGCCGCAACGCGCTGATGGTCGAGCGCGGACCGTTCCTGGAGCAGAACGGCGGCCGCTTCGCCTATGTGGTCGACGGCAGCAGCGCCGTGCGCCGTCCGATCCGCACCGGCGTCAGCAGCCTGGGCGAAGTCGAAATATTGGAAGGCCTGCAGCCGGGCGAGCGCATCGTCGTTTCCGGCAGCGACCAATTCGGCGATGCCGAGCGCATAAAAATCAATTGAGAAATGCACGGCGGGTTTAAACGCGCCGTCGCAAAACCGCAACCAACCACGAACGCCACATCACGCAACACCACCGCCAGAGGAAGAACGTCATGCTCGACATGCGCCAAGTGTCCAAGGTCTACCGCACCGAACTGGTCGAGACGCACGCATTGCGTTCGCTGGACCTGCACGTCCGCGAGGGCGAGTTCGTCGCCGTCACTGGCCCTTCCGGCTCCGGCAAGACCACCTTCCTCAATATCGCCGGCCTGCTGGAGGATTTCACCGGCGGCGAATACGTGCTCGACGGCGAGAACGTGCGCGGCCTGTCCGACGATGCGCGCAGCAAACTGCGCAACCGCAAGATCGGCTTCATCTTCCAGAGCTTCAACCTGATCCCCGACTTGAACCTGTTCGACAATGTCGACGTACCGCTGCGCTACCGCGGCATGAACGCGGCCGAACGCAAGCTGCGCATCGAAGACGCGTTGGGCCAGGTCGGCCTGGGCTCGCGGATGAAGCATTTCCCGGCCGAATTGTCGGGCGGCCAGCAACAGCGTGCGGCGATCGCACGCGCCCTGGCCGGCAGCCCGCGCCTGCTGCTCGCGGACGAACCTACCGGCAATCTGGATTCGCAGATGGCGCGCGGCGTGATGGAACTGCTGGAAGAGATCAACGCCCAGGGCACCACCATCGTCATGGTGACCCACGATCCGGAACTGGCGGCGCGCGCGCAACGCAACGTGCACATCGTCGACGGCATGGCCACCGACATCGCCACCGAACGCGGCCTGTTGCACGCCAACGGCCACGCCGCCGCCTCCACCCACGCCTGAGGACGCCGCCATGTTCGGCTATTACTTCAACCTCGCGTTGCGAAGCTTCAGGCGCAACAAGGTGCTGACCGCGCTGATGGTGTTGGCGATCGCGCTGGGCATCGGCGCCAGCATGACCACGCTGACCGTGTTCTACATCCTGTCGGGCGACCCGATTCCGGAGAAGAGCGCGCAGCTGTTCTACCCGCAGATGGACCCGCAAAGCATGGACGGCTACACCGCCGGCGAAGAGCCGGAGGAACAGCTGACCCGTTACGACGCGCAGGAATTGCTGCGCCAGAAGCGCGGCGACCGCCAGGCGATGATGACCGGCGGCAGCGTCGGCATCGAGCCCGAACGCGACGGCCTGAACCCGTTCTACGCCGACGCGCGTTACACCACTGCGGATTTCTTCCCGATGTTCGCCACTCCGTTCCTGTACGGCAACGGCTGGAGCCAGACCGAGGACGACAAGCACGACCGCGTGGCGGTGATCGCCAAGCCGCTCAACGACAAGCTGTTCGGCGGCGCCAACAGCGTCGGCAAGACCGTGCGCATGAACGGCAACGAATTCCGCATCGTCGGCGTGATGGACGACTGGCGGCCGACGCCGCGCTTCTTCGATATGAACAGCGACCGCTACGGCGAACTGGAACAGGTCTTCCTGCCTTTCACCGTCTCGCGCGATCTCGATATGGACCGCAACGGCAGCATGAACTGCTGGGACGACCATCGCGACGAAGACGACGAGGAAGGTTCCACCGGCGTCAATTCGCCGTGCGTCTGGATCCAGTATTGGGTCGAGCTGTCTACGCCGGCCAAAGTCGAAGCCTACAAGCAGTATCTGGTGAACTATTCCGACCAGCAGCGCGCCTCCGAACGCTTCAAGCGCCCGACCAATACGCGCCTGCGCAACGTGATGGAATGGCTGGATTACAACAAGGTGGTGCCGGGCGACGTGCGCCTGCAGACCTGGCTGGCGTTCGGCTTCCTGATGGTCTGCCTGCTCAACACCGTGGGTCTGCTGTTGGCCAAGTTCCTGCGCCGCAGCGGCGAGATCGGCGTGCGCCGCGCGCTGGGCGCATCGCGTCGCGACATCTTCGTGCAATGCCTGATCGAGGCCGGCACGGTGGGACTCGCGGGCGGCGTGCTGGGCCTGGGCTTGGCGCTGTTGGGCCTGTGGGCGGTGCGTCAACAGCCGGCCAGCTACGCCGAGCTGGCGCATCTTAATCCGACGATGCTGCTGATGACCTTCGTGCTCGCCGTGGTGGCCAGCCTGCTGGCAGGACTGTTGCCGGCCTGGCGCGCGATGCAGGTGGCGCCGGCTATCCAGCTCAAATCGCAATGACACTTTTCAACTGTCGACGCGAACTCCGTTCGCGTTGACGACCCGGAGAACCACCATGGAACTGCGCCCCATCCTCTCCACCCTGCGCCGGCACAAGACCGCCGCCGCGCTGATCGTGCTGGAAACCGCGCTGAGCTGCGCGATCATCTGCAACGCCCTGTTCCTGATCAGCGGGCGCGTCGACCGCATCAATCTGGTCAGCGGCATCGCCGAGAACGAACTCGTGCGCGTGCAGCTGACCGGCATCGGCAAGGACGAAAACGCCGATGCGCTGACCAAGAGCGATCTGGCCGCGCTGCGCGGCCTGCCCGGCGTCAAGGCCGCGACGGTGACCAACCAGGTCCCGTTCGTCAATTCGTCCTGGAACAGCGGCGTCAACATGACCAAGGACCAGACCCACCAGACCATGAACGCCACGGTCTATATGGGCGAGGATCAGTTCGTGAACACGTTCGGTCTCAACGTCGTCGCCGGACGCAATTTCACGCCGGACGAGTATGTGGAATGGTCGCTGCTGGATGCGCCCAACAGCAAGGTGGCCATTCCTTCGGTCATCATCACCCGCAGCATGGCCGACAAGTTGTTCCCCGGCCAGAACGCGGTCGGCAAGTCTTTCTACAGCTGGGGCGACGAGCCGATCAAAGTGGTCGGCGTCGTCGAGCATCTGATACGCCCGAGCGATCAGGGCGGACCGACGGCGAAAGAGTATTCGATGATCTTTCCGATTCGCGGCCCGTACAATCTCGGCGGCAATTACGTGATCCGCACCGAGCCGGGGCGGCGCGCCGAGGTGCTGAAAGCGGCGGTCGACGCATTGAAGCGCAACGGGCCCAACCGCATCGTCCTGGAAGACAACACCAAGACCTTCCAAGAACTGCGCAGCGAGTATTACCAGCAGGATCGTGCGATGGCCTGGCTGCTGGTGGTGGTCTGCGTGGCGCTGCTGGTGGTGACCGCGCTCGGTATCGTCGGCCTGGCCAGCTTCTGGGTGCAGCAGCGCACGCGCCAGATCGGTGTGCGGCGCGCGCTGGGGGCGACCCGGGCGCAGATCCTGCGCTACTTCCAGATCGAGAACTTCTTGCTGGCCACGCTCGGCATCGTGATCGGCATGTTGCTGGCTTATGCCATCAACCAACTGCTGATGGGCAAGTACGAACTGCCGCGCTTGCCGCTGTTCTACCTCCCGATCGGCGCTATGGCGCTATGGCTGCTGGGCCAGATTTCGGTGCTGGGTCCGGCCTTGCGCGCGGCCGCGGTGCCGCCGGCGATCGCCACCCGCAGCGTATGATGGCCGGGGCGCTTTAACCGTTCTTCCTTCGTTCGGCGAAGCACCGTAGGGTGGGCCTCGGCCCGCATCGCGACGGTGGGCCGAGGCCCACCCTACGTCTCACCATCACCGACAAGCCGTATGCCGACGATTCTGGTCATCGACGACAATCCTTCCGTCGCCACCGCGCTCGAGTTGCTGTTCTCGCTGCACGACATCGATACCGTGCGCGCGGAATCGCCGCAGGCCGGTTTGGATTTGCTGCAGCGCCGACCCGTCGACCTGGTGGTGCAGGACATGAACTTCCACGCCGATACGACATCGGGCGAGGAAGGCGTCGAACTGTTCCGCGCGATCCGCGAAAAGCACCCGGACCTGCCGGTGATCCTGCTGACCGCGTGGACGCATCTGGAGAACGCGGTCGAGCTGGTCAAAGCCGGCGCCGCCGACTACTTGGCCAAACCCTGGGACGATCCCAAATTGCTGGCCACGGTCAACAACCTGCTCGAACTGTCGCAGGCGCGCAGCGAACTGTCGCGGCACCGCTCCGGCGAGCAGCGCCGGCGCAGCGCGCTGATGCGCGATTACGATCTGCGCGGCCTGGTGTACGCCGATGCCGCCAGCGAACGCGTGCTGTCGCTCGCCTGCCAGGTGGCGCGCTCGGAATTGCCGGTGCTGATCACCGGGCCGAACGGTTCGGGCAAGGAGAAGTTCGCCGAGATCCTGCACGCCAACTCGTCGGTGCGCAACGGCCCTTTCGTCGCGGTCAACTGCGGCGCGCTGCCTTCGGAACTGATCGAAGCCGAACTGTTCGGCGCCGAGGCCGGCGCTTACACCGGCGCCAACAAATCGCGCGAAGGCAAGTTCGAAGCCGCCGACGGCGGCACCCTGTTCCTGGACGAGATCGGCACGCTGACCCAGGCCGGCCAGATCAAATTATTGCGCGTACTCGAAACCGGACGCTTCGAACGTCTCGGCGGCAATCGCGAACGCCACGTCAAAGTACGCGTGATCAGCGCCACCAATGCCGACCTGCCGGCGCTGATCCGCAGCGGACAGTTTCGCGAAGATCTGCTGTACCGGCTCAACGCGATCGAACTGAAGCTGCCGCCGCTGGCCGAGCGGCCCGACGATATCCTGCCGCTGGCGCGCCACTTCCTGCCCGAAGGCAAGTTCCTGGGCGACGATGCCGCACGCGTCCTGCTGCGCCACAACTGGCCCGGCAATGTGCGCGAATTGCGCAATGCCGTGCAGCGTGCCGCTTTGCTGGCGCGCGGCGATACGTTGAATGCTTCCGACTTCGATCTGCCGGCCGTGGCGGCGGCCGCCGGTTTGTCCGCCGATGAACCGGACCGCGATACCATCGAAGCCGCGCTCGAGCGCAACGGCGGTGTGCTTGCGCAAGCCGCTGCCGAGCTGGGTTTGTCGCGACAGGCGCTGTACCGGCGCCTGGACCGTCTGGGCATACGCCGCGAATAGGGCCTGACGATGCGCTGGATGCGCCGCATACCGCTAAGCCTCAAATTCGCCGCGCTGACCGTCGTATACATGGCGGCGGCCGCGGCGCTGACGCTGTTTTTGAGCCGATGGTGGACGCCTTGGTCGGCGGGCGCCGCCGCGGTCGCATTGCTGGTACCGCTGCTCGTCTATCACGTGCGCCGCGCGTTTGCGCCGATGAATTCGCTGTTCCGTTCGCTGGGCGGCACCGTGGCGAGCTATCGCGACGGCGATTTCAGCTTCGGCCTGTCCTGGGACGGCCAGGATGCGCTCGGCGAACTGGTCGCGGCGCACAACGAACTCGGCGATGCGCTGCGCGAACAACGCCTGGGTCTGGTCCAGCGCGAATTGCTGCTGGACACGATGGTGCAAAACACGCCGGTAGCGATGCTGCTGCTGGAGCCCGAAGGCCGCATCGTGTTCGGCAACCTCGCCGCACGCAAGCTGCTGGGCGAAGGGCGCCGGATCGAAGGGCACCGCTTCGACGAGATCCTCGCATTGGCGCCGCCCAGCCTGCGCGACGCATTCGCGCGCGGCGGCGACGGCCTGTTCGCGGTCGGCTCGGACGACGACGAAGAGCTCTATCACCTGGCGCGCCGGCATTTCCGCCTCAACGGCCGCCGCCACGAGTTGTTGCTGCTGCGCCAACTCACCACCGAGTTGCGCCGCCAGGAAGTGCAGACTTGGAAGAAGGTGATCCGGGTGATCAGCCACGAGTTGAACAATTCGTTGGCGCCGATCGCATCGCTGGCGCATTCGGGCGCGGAACTGTTGCGCCGCGGCCAGCCCGAGCGCTTGCCCGAGGCGCTGGCCACCATCGAGGAACGCGCACGCCATCTGGAAGGCTTCATCCGCGGCTATGCGCGCTTCGCCAAACTGCCCGCGCCGCGCGCGGAGCCTACGCACTGGCCGCGCTTCATCGCGCAACTGCGCACCCAGGTCGATTTCACGCTGGAAGGCGACGAGATCGACGGCCATGCCCGGTTCGACAGCGCGCAGCTCGAGCAGGCGCTGCTGAACCTGCTTAAGAACGCGCACGAGTCCGGCACGCCGCCGCTGGAAGTGAAACTGTCGCTGCGCCGCTTGCCGGACGCGTGGCGGATCGAAGTGCTCGACCGCGGCAGCGGCATGAACGAAGCGGTGCTGGCGAATGCGCTGCTACCGTTCTATTCGACCAAACGCAACGGCACCGGCCTCGGGTTGGCGTTGGCGCGCGAAATAGCCGAAGCGCATGGCGGCCGCATCGCGCTGCTCAACCGCGACGGCGGCGGCTTGTGCGTGAGCATGGTGCTGCCGGATTAAGGCTTACCGCAGGGCGCTTTTGTGGGAGCGGCTTCAGCCGCGAGCTTTTCGAGTCATTCGGTGCTTGAAAAAGCTCGCGGCTGAAGCCGCTCCCACAAGAACCTACCGCTTTTTTTCGGGCCGGCGCCAACCGTCGACAGTCGTCTGCCGCGCCCGAGCCACCGTCAACTGCCCGTCCGGCGCATCCTTGGTAATCACCGCTCCTGCGCCGATGGTCGCATCCTTGCCGATCGTAACCGGCGCCACCAACGACGAGTTCGAACCGATGAACGCGCCATCGCCGATCGTGGTGGTGGATTTGTTGACGCCGTCGTAATTGCAGGTGATGACGCCCGCGCCGACGTTCACGCCCGCGCCGACCACCGCATCGCCGAGATAGGTCAGATGGTTGGCCTTGCTGCCCACGCCGATCTTCGCGTTTTTGGTTTCGACGAAATTGCCGATGTGCGCACCGTCGGCCAGCACCGTGCCGGGCCGCAGCCGGGCGTAAGGGCCGATCAGCACCGCGCCCTCGGTGATCGCGCCGTCCAGGTCGCAATGCGCGCGTACTTGCGTGCCCGCGGCGAGCTTCACATCCTTCAGGCGGCAGAACGGGCCGATGCTCACGCCGTCGCCCAAATGCACGTCGCCTTCGAAGATCGCATCGGCGTCGATCTCGACATCGCTGCCGACGACGACCGTGCCGCGAATATCGACGCGGTTCACATCGGCGAAACGCACGCCTTGCACGCACAGCGCGCGCACCGCGCGCAGCTGATAGGCGCGCTCGAGTTGCGCGAGCTGCCAGGGATCGTTGGCGCCTTCGGTCTCGATGGCGTCGGCTACGACCACCATTTCCGCCGCGGTGTACTCGTCCGCGGCTTGCGCGAAGATGTCGGTGAGGTAGTACTCGCCCTGCGCGTTGTCGTTGGACAACGCTTCCAGCCAGCCCTTCAACGCGGTCGCTTCGGCGGCGACGATGCCGGTGTTGACGATACGGATGCGGCGCTGTTCCTCGTCGGCGTCTTTATGCTCTACGATCGCGGCGACGCGGCCTTCCGGATCGCGCAGGATGCGGCCGTAACCGGTCGGATCGGCCAGTTCGGCGACCAATACCGACAAACGCCCCGGACTGTCGAGCAGGCGACGCAGCGTTTCGGATGCGATCAGCGGCACATCGCCGTACAGCACCAGCACCTGCGCACCGTCGGGGACGTCCGCCATGGCTTGCTGTACGGCATGGCCGGTGCCGAGTCGTTGCGCCTGCTCCGCCCATTGCAGATCGGTCTGTTCCGCGAACGCCGCGCGCACCTGTTCGCCGCCGTGTCCGTACACGATGTGGATGCCCGCCGGCTGCAGCGCGCGCGCGGCATCGATCGCATGCGCCAGCATGGGCCGTCCGGCCAGCTTCTGCAGCACTTTGGGCAGCTTGGATTTCATGCGCTTGCCCTCGCCGGCGGCGAGGATCACGACGTGCAGGGGCGCGTTCATGGCGGTTCCGGTACTGGCAATGGCAGGATTCTAACGGGCTACGCTGCTAGCATGCGCAACGATCCCCGATCCCGACGACATGACGCCGCACCGTTTCGACCACCGCTCGCCGTTCCGGTACCTGCGCCGATGAGCCTGGGCAGGCAAGGGAAGCACTATCTGGTGATCGGCGGCATCCAGTGGCTGGTGGATTGGGGCGTGATGGTCGGCCTGAGCCACTGGGGCATGGCGGTGGAGCCGGCCAATATCGTCGGGCGCATCAGCGGCGCGCTGCTCGGTTATTGGCTCAACGGCAAGCTCACTTTCGCCGGGGATGATACCGCCGTCGGCCGCACCCAGCTGCAGCGCTTCGTGATGATGTGGCTGTGCACCACCGCGGTCAGCACTTGGTCGATGGGCGCGATTGACGACTATCTGGGCTTGAAGTGGGCCTGGCTGGCCAAGCCGGGCGTGGAACTGGCCTTGGGCGTGATCGGGTTCTTGTTGTCGCGGCATTGGGTCTACAAACGCTAGTCCTCCGGCTTTGTGGAGCGGAGCTTGCTCCGCTGCTGTTGGCTTTTCGTAGGTGCGAATTCATTCGCACGCTTTTCGACGTATCAAGAGCGTGCGAATGAATTCGCACCTACCTTTGCAGAGCGGGGCTTGCTCCGCTGCCTTTGCTTAGATTCGACGCGATCGACCCGAACGCCTGCTTAGCGAAAATCCGCAAAAGCCACGTCACCCATACGTGACGAATCAAAATCTAATACCTTCGTAAGAAGGTCAACCAAGACGAAGGCAAGGTCGCCCGCGGGTGTTTCAGACGCGACGAATCACTTAAGCTTCGGGCCCTTTCTTTACTCCGGGCATCCTGCCCTCCGCCCTGCGGGCCGGCTTCGCCGTTCGCGCCGCTCCTGCGGCGCAGTGGTTACTTTCTTTGGGCCAACAAAGAAAGCCTGCCCTGAGCTTGCCGAAGGGTGACCCGCGCGCAGCGCGGAAGCTGTTTTGCAAGGCGCGAGTCGCTGCGTCATGCACCGGCCACGTCGGCCTGGATGACATGCCGCTCCTGCGGCATGCCCTTCGGGCCATCTGCTGCGCAGATGTTCGCTCCGGCATCCTGCCTCCGCAGTCCGGCGTGCGCCGGGATGACGGCTTAAGGGCAAGAGCAGCGGAGCAAGCCCCGCTCTACAAAGCCGGAGCCAAGTCGCTGGATGACATGCCGCTCCTGCGGCATGCCCTTCGGGCCATCCGCTGCGCGGATGTTCGCTCCGGCATCCTGCCTCCGCAGTCCCGCCTTCGCGGGGATGACGGCTGCAAGAGCAACATGGGTCCCAGCGTTCGCTGGGATGACGGCATAAGAGCAAGAGCAGCGGGGCAAGCCCCGCTCTACAAAGCGAAAGCCGGGAAGCAAAAACGCCGGCGCGAGGCCGGCGTTTTCGTTTCGTCGTCGCGAAGATCAGTGCTTCATGTTCTTGCGCAAACGCTCCAGCGCGCTGAGCTGGGCGACGCTCATCGCCAGCTGCGCCTGCGCTTCTTCGGCGCTCATCTTCGGATCCTTGTGCGCCAGCACGCGCTCGGCTTCCTCGATCGCCGCGCGGACCGACGCCTCGTCGATGTCCTGCGCGCGCACCGCTGTGTCGGCCAGGATGGTCACGACCTGCGGCTGCACTTCGAGGATGCCGCCGGAGATGGCGAAATCCAGCGTTTCGCCGTTCGGCTGCGTCACCACGACCTTGCCGGGCTTCAGGCGCGTGATCAGCGGCGCGTGGCGCGGCGCGATGCCGAGCTCGCCCAATTCGCCGGTGGCGACGACCATGGTCGCTTCGCCGTGGAAGATCTCGGCCTCGGCGCTGACGATGTCGCAACGGATGGTGGATGCCATGACGGTTCCCTATCTCAGCCGGTGATCTTCTTGGCTTTCTCGAGCGCTTCCTCGATGCCGCCGACCATGTAGAACGCCTGCTCGGGCACGTGGTCGCATTCGCCTTCGACGATCATCTTGAAACCGCGGATGGTGTCCTTCAGCGACACGTACTTGCCCGGCGAGCCGGTGAACACTTCGGCCACGTGGAACGGCTGCGAGAAGAAGCGCTCGATCTTGCGCGCGCGCGACACGGCCTGCTTGTCTTCTTCCGACAGCTCGTCCATGCCCAGGATCGCGATGATGTCCTTCAGTTCCTTGTACTTCTGCAGCGTCGACTGCACGCGGCGCGCGGTGTCGTAATGCTCGTTGCCGATCACGTTCGGATCGAGCTGGCGGCTGGTGGAGTCCAGCGGATCCACGGCCGGGTAAATGCCGAGCGAAGCGATGTTGCGGCTGAGCACGACGGTCGCGTCCAAGTGCGCGAACGTGGTCGCCGGCGACGGGTCGGTCAGGTCGTCCGCGGGCACGTACACGGCCTGGATCGAGGTGATCGAACCGGTCTTGGTCGAGGTGATGCGTTCCTGCAGCACGCCCATTTCCTCGGCGAGCGTGGGCTGGTAGCCCACCGCCGACGGCATGCGGCCCAGCAGCGCCGACACTTCGGTGCCGGCCAGGGTATAGCGGTAGATGTTGTCGACGAAGAACAGCACGTCGCGGCCCTTGCCCGAAGCGTCCTTCTCGTCGCGGAAGTATTCGGCCATGGTCAGGCCGGTCAGCGCGACGCGCAGGCGGTTGCCCGGCGGCTCGTTCATCTGGCCGTACACCATCGCCACTTTCGACTCTTTCATGTTCTCCAGCTTGATGACGCCGGCTTCGGCCATCTCGTGGTAGAAGTCGTTGCCTTCGCGGGTGCGCTCGCCGACGCCGGCGAACACCGAAAGACCCGAGTGCTCGGTCGCGATGTTGTTGATCAGCTCGAGCATGTTCACCGTCTTGCCCACGCCGGCGCCGCCGAACAGACCGACCTTGCCGCCCTTGGCGAACGGGCACATCAGGTCGATCACCTTGATGCCGGTTTCCAGCAGTTCGTTGGTCGAGGCCTGGTCTTCGTAGCTCGGCGCGGAACGGTGGATTTCCCAATGCTCGGTCGCTTCGACCGGGCCGGCCTCGTCGATCGGCTCGCCCAGCACGTTCATGATGCGGCCCAGCGTGCCGACGCCGACCGGCACGGCCACGGCCTTGCCGGTGTTCACGGCGACCAGATGGCGCTTGAGGCCGTCGGTGGAACCGAGCGCGATGGTGCGCACGATGCCGTCGCCGAGCTGCTGCTGCACTTCCAGCGTGATCGCGGTGTTCTGCACCTTCAACGCGTCGTACACCCTCGGCACGCTCTCGCGCGGGAATTCGACGTCGACGACCGCGCCGATGATCTGAACGATCTTGCCCTGGTTGCTCATCACTCTATCCTCTGAATCAATCTGCTTTTGCGGGCCGGCCGGGCCGGACCGCGGAATGGGTTAAACGGCCGCTGCGCCGCCGACGATTTCCGAAATCTCTTGCGTGATCGCCGCCTGGCGCGCCTTGTTGTAGACCAGATTCAGCGTGCCGATCAGCTTGGTGGCGTTGTCGCTGGCCGCCTTCATCGCGACCATGCGCGCCGCGTGCTCGGAGGCGACGTTCTCCATCACCGCTTGGTACACCAGCGATTCCACGTAGCGGGTCAGCACGTGCTCCAGCACGGTCTGCGCATCGGGTTCGTAGATGTAGTCCCAGTCGTGGTGCGTGATCTGGGTATCGGACTCGGGCAGCGGCAACAGCTGGTCGAACGCCGCCCGCTGAGTCATGGTGTTGACGAAATCGTTGTAGCTCAGGAACACGCGGTCGACCTTGCCGGCCGTGTACGCGTCCAGCATCACCTTGATCACACCGACGAGTTGCTCGACATGCGGCTGATCGCCCAGGTGGGTGACCGTGGCCAGCATGTTGACCTTGATGCGGCGGAAGAACACCGACGCTTTCTGGCCGATGGTGACCACGTCGACTTCGACGCCCTGCTCCTGCCACTTGCGAATTTCGCCCAGCAGCTTGCGGAACAGGTTGTTGTTGAGGCCGCCGGCCAGGCCGCGGTCGGACGACACGATGATGTAGCCCACGCGCTTGGTTTCGGCGCGTTGCACGAGATAGGGATGCTGGAACTCGGAATTGGCCTGCGCCAGATGGCCGATGACCTGCTTCATCGCGCGCGCGTACGGACGCGAAGCCTTCATACGCTCCTGCGCCTTGCGGATCTTGGAGGCCGAGACCATTTCGAGCGCGCGCGTCACCTTGCGGGTGTTCTGCACGCTCTTGATCTTGGTTTTGATTTCTCTGCCGCCTGCCATTTGTCGCTCGCTATTGCTGTGTCTGGATGGGAACCGGAACCGGGGACCCGGGACCGGCCCAAGAACGCCGCTTTTCCGGTCCCGGGTTCCGGGTTCCGGACATCGCGGTTCTTACCAGCTGCCGGTCGCGACGAACTCTTCGATGCCCTTCTTGAAGCCGGCCTCGATCTCGTCGTTCCAGTCGCCGCTGTCGTTGATCTTCTTCAGCAGGTCGCCGGAGGTGTTGGCGAAGTGCGCGTGCAGCGCCTCTTCGAACGCGCCGATCTTGGCGACCGGCACGTCGTCCATATAGCCCTTGTCGACCGCGTAGATCGACAGCGACTGCTCGGCCACCGACATCGGCGCGTACTGCTTCTGCTTCATCAGCTCGGTGACGCGCTGGCCGCGCTCGAGCTGCTTGCGGGTGGCTTCGTCCAGGTCGGAAGCGAACTGCGCGAACGCAGCCAGCTCGCGGTACTGGGCGAGCGCGATGCGGATGCCGCCCGACAGCTTCTTCATGATCTTGGTCTGGGCCGCACCGCCGACGCGCGACACCGAGATGCCGGCGTTCACGGCCGGGCGGATGCCGGCGTTGAACAGGTCGGTTTCGAGGAAGATCTGGCCGTCGGTGATCGAGATCACGTTGGTCGGCACGAACGCGGACACGTCGCCGGCCTGGGTTTCGATGATCGGCAGCGCGGTCAGCGAGCCGGTCTTGCCCTTCACGGCGCCGTTGGTGAACTTCTCGACGTAGTCTTCGTTGACGCGCGCGGCGCGCTCGAGCAGGCGGCTGTGCAGGTAGAACACGTCGCCCGGATACGCTTCGCGGCCCGGCGGACGGCGCAGCAGCAGCGAGATCTGGCGGTAGGCCACGGCCTGCTTGGACAGATCGTCGTAGATGATCAGCGCGTCTTCGCCGCGGTCGCGGTAGTACTCGCCCATGGTGCAGCCGGCGTACGGCGCGATGTACTGCATCGCGGCCGATTCGGCGGCGGCGGCGGCCACGATGATCGTGTGCGCCATCGCGCCGTGCTCTTCCAGCTTGCGCACGACGTTGGCGATCGAGCTGTTCTTCTGGCCGATGGCCACGTAGATGCACTTAACGCCGGTGCCCTTCTGGTTGATGATCGCGTCGATCGCCACCGCGGTCTTGCCGGTCTGGCGGTCGCCGATGATCAGCTCGCGCTGGCCGCGGCCGATCGGGATCATCGAGTCGATGGCCTTGTAGCCGGTCTGCACCGGCTGCGACACCGACTTGCGCGCGATCACGCCCGGGGCGATGGTCTCCACCGGCGCGGTCTGCGTGGCGGCGATCGGGCCTTTGCCGTCGATCGGCTCGCCGAGCGCGTTGACCACGCGGCCCAGCAGTTCCGGACCGATCGGCACTTCGAGGATGCGTGCGGTGGTCTTGGCGGTATCGCCTTCGCGCAGGTGCTCGTAGTCGCCGAGCACCACCGCGCCGACCGAGTCGCGCTCCAGGTTCAACGCGAGTGCGAACGTGTTGTTCGGCAGTTCGATCATTTCGCCCTGCATCACGTCGGCCAGGCCGTGGATGCGCACGATGCCGTCGGACACCGAAGTGACCGTGCCCTCGTTGCGCGCCTCGGCGGCCAGCTTGACCTTCTCGATGCGGGTCTTGATCAGTTCGCTGATTTCGGACGGGTTGAGCTGCGTGGTTGCCATGTCTTCTTTTGTCCCAATGTAGGGTGGGCCTTAGCCCACCATCGCGTTCGGTGGGCCGAGGCCCACCCTACGTATTTCGTTTAATTGGCCAGCACGGTCTGCAGCCGCGACAACTTGCCGCGCAGCGAACCGTCGATCACCACGTCGCCGGCATCGATCACCGCGCCGCCGATCAGCGACTCGTCGATCGCCGTCTCGATCTCGACCTCGCGGCCGAAGCGCTTCTTCAGCGCGGCCTTGAGCGTGTCGAGTTCGCCGGCCGGCAGCGCCGCGGCGGAGGTCACCTTCGCCTTGACCACGCGCTCGGCTTCGGCGCGCAGTTCCTCGTACAGGCCCGCGATCTCGGGCAACAGCGCGAGGCGGCGGTTGTCGGCCAGCAGCGCGAGGAAGTTGCCGAAGGTTTCGCTGGCGTCGTCGGGAGACAACAGCGTCACCGCGTCGGCGTGGGTCAGCTTGGGATTGCCCAGCAAGGCGGCGATCTTCGGATCGGCACCGATCCGCGCGGCGAAACCGAGCGCATCGGACCAAGCCGACAATTTGCCGCCGTCGCGCGCCAGCGAGAACGCGGCGCGTGCGTAGGGACGGGCGAGGGTGAGGGCCTGGCTCATATCAGATCTCTGCCGCCAGTTCTTCGAGCAGGGCCTTGTGGGCGTTGGCGTCGATCTCGCGGCGCAGCAGCTTCTCGGCACCGGTCACGGCCAGCGCGGACACCTGCTTGCGCAGATCCTCGCGGGCGCGGTTGGAGGCCGCGGCGATTTCGCTTTCGGCCAGCGCCTTCTGGCGCGCGCCTTCGGCGATCGCTTCGGTCTTGGCCGCGTCGATGATCTGATTGGCGCGCTGGTGCGCCTGTTCGATGATCTCGTTGGCCTTGGTGCGGGCGACCTTCAACTCTTCGTTGACCTTGTCCTGCGCCTGGGCCAGCGCCTTCTGGCTGTTGTCGGCCGCGGCGAGGCCTTCAGCGATCTTCTGCTGACGTTCCTCGATGGCCGCGATGATGTGCGGCCAGCCGAATTTCATCACCATCCACGCGACCGCGAAGAACGCGAGTCCCTGGACGATGAATGTGAGGTTGATATCCATTGCGTTGCTCCTGGCGCCGACGGCCCTATGCCATCGGCGATTGCCTGACCGCGTTGCTGATTAGGCGCCGAGCGCCGACAGGAACGGGTTGGCGAAGATCAGGAGCAGCGCGATGGCGACGCCGATGATCGGCACCGCGTCCAGCAAGCCGGCGACGATGAACATCTTGGTCTGCAGCATCGGGGTCAGTTCCGGCTGGCGGGCCGAACCCTCCAGGAACTTGCCGCCGAGGATGGCAAAACCGATCGCGGTGCCGAGGGCGCCCAGGCCGATCAGGAGGCCGGCGGCGATGACGGTGAACTTCATCACTTCGGCGATGAGGGCTGCGTTTTCCATGGTGTGCTCCGTGTTGCGCTAATTGAAGTTGGGACTGGTGGGTGGATTGAAAAACTTTGTTGCGAAAATTCCGTCGCGGGAAATCAGTGGCTCTCTGCCGCCATGCTCAGGTAGACGATGGTCAGCATCATGAAGATGAAGGCCTGCAGCGTGATCACCAGGATGTGGAACGCGGTCCACACGAACCCGGAGATGAACTGCAGCGGGCCCATGACGTAGGTCATGCCGCTGGACAACGCGGCGTTCCAGGTCATCAACGCGATCAGGATGAAGATCAGCTCGCCGGCGTACATGTTGCCGAACAGTCGCAGCGTGAGGCTGAGCGGGCGGACCAGCTCTTCGATCACGCGCAGCAGCAGGTTGGCCGGCGCCAGCAGGATCTTCATCACCGTGCCTTCGGCGTGGAACGGCGCGGTGAACGCTTCCTTGGCGAAAGTGGCGAAGCCCTTGTGGCTGATGCCGAACACCTGGATCAGCAGGAACACCATCAGCGACAGGCCGAGCGTGGTGTTGAGGTCGGCGGTCGGCACTACGCGCAGATAGGCGTGGTGCGGATCGTGGCCGGCGACTTCGTGGCCCGTGGCCCACAGGCCCGGCAGCCAGTCGACCGGGATCATGTCCATGAAGTTCATCAGGAACACGACGCAGAAAATGGTCAGCGCGAGCGGCGCGATCAGCTTGCTGCGGCCGTGGAAGGTCTCGCGGACCATGCCGTCGACGAAGCCGACGATCATTTCCACGAACGCCTGGAACTTGCCCGGCACGCCCGGCGTGGCCTTGCGCGCGGTGCGGATGAAGAAGAACAGGAACAACGTGCACAGCGCCAGCGTGAACAGCACGCTGTCGATGTTGATCGTCATGAACTTGCCGTCGCCCACCTGCCATTGCAGATGGTGCAGGTGATGCTGGATGTACTCGGTAGCCCCGCCGCCGGATTCCGGCGTTTGGGCGTTGCTTTCGACGATCACGCTATCGACCCTTACGTTTGCGTACGTTTTGAAGGATGGAACCGAAGATTCAAAGCCAACAGATAAGCCAGCAACCCCGCCGCCAGCCCTACCACCATCGGAAGCGGCGGCAAGCGCCAGGCTCCCAATGCGATCGCGAAGATGCCTATCGCGACCGACCATTTCAGCAACGCGCCCAACAGCAACCGCGCGAAGGCGACCCGCGCCGGCACGATTCCCCCGAGCGACACCCCGGCCGCCAGCGCATTGCCCAAAGCCAACGCGCCGCCGCCGATCCCCGCCGCCAACGCCTGCTGCGGCCCCTGCATCAGGAACGCCAACGCCACCGCTAAGGCGACGATGGCCTGGACCATCGCGGCGCGGAGCGCCGAGCGACGGCCAGCAGCAATGGGATCGTGCACGCTCGACCCTGTTCAGCTTATGGAGATGGGGCCCGATAACCGCCCCGCGGAGCCGCAAAATTATAGCAGTCGGCCTTTTTCTGCGGCAACCGCTGAAAGTCGCTTATCTGCGCGAAAGCGAAGTCCGCGCGTCATCGGTCCGTACGCGCGGAACCTTTTCGGGATGCGTCGGTCAATTCTTGAGAGCCTGCCCCACACCCTCGTCGATCCCTGTGGCAGGCCCCGAAGCCCCGGCGCAAACCGGGGCTTCGCCTTTTCCGCTGAAGCGTTCACTCGACTGGAAACGCTTTCACGCTTACTCCACCGGCGACAGGTCATTAATACACCGGGCGGTACATGAAGTTCCGCCCTTATTTTTGACTCCGGAGCCTTGCCGTGATCCCCCAAAAAACCCCCTTGACCCTTGGCGTGGCGCTCGCGGGCGCCCTGCTCGCCTTGCCCGCCCATGCCGACGAGGACCGTTTCGTATTGCGCCTGGGCGCGATGAACGCCGAAGCCGACAGCACGCTTTCCGGCCGTACCGTTTTCGCCGGCCAGCCCCTGAGCTTCGAGGAAGACTTCGACTTCGGCGGCGAGGAGCTCGTCCCCCGCGTCGAAGGCATGTTCAAGTTCGGCGACCGCCACCGCCTGCTGTTCAACTATTTCAATTACGACAAGGACCGGCGCGCGACGCTGGACCACGATTTCTCGTTCGAGAACATCACCATCCCGCGCGGCAGCTTCGCCAAGACCGAAGCGCAGTTCGAACTGGCCAGCGCGATGTACGACTATTCGATCGTCGAGATGCCAACCAACAGCCTGGGCCTGCAGATCGGCGTCGAGTACGCCAAGCTGGAAGCCAAACTGTATGCGCAAGCGGGACCTTTCAGCTACGAGGACAGCGCCAGCGACGATGGCTACGCGCCGGTGGTCGGTCTGCGCTATACGGCATCGCCGAACGACCATTGGCGTTTCGTCGTGCAGGGCCAGTACTTGAATGCCGACTGGGGCAATTTCGACGATTACGAGGGCGACATCAGCCGCGCCAACGCGATCGCCGAGTACCGCTTCACCAAGAACTTCGGCGCGTACGTGGGCTACGACTGGTTCAAGATCGACGTCGAGCGCGGCGGCCGGGATGGCGTGCTGGGATTGGATCAGCGCTTCAAAGGTCCGATCGCAGGCGTGACTTTCGCGTTCTGATCAATCAATCGACCTGCCAGCGGATCTCGCACTCGCCATTGGAATCCAGCGCCGACTTGATCGCATCGAGCAAGGTCGACGATGCGCCGGCATCGGCCAGCATCAGGAAAGTATCGTTGTTGACGTAATAATCCCGGTCGCGGCTCGATTTCTCTTCGAACTGCGCGACCAGCAGGTCGACGTCTTCCTGGCTGACCTCGCCGAGCAGGCGGTCGTTCGACTTGTCGTAAAGCTTGGGCATGTCCCACTCCTGGCCTTGTCGGCGATTATTTCTTCTTCGGAATATACAGGTCGGTGATGGTGCCCTCGAACACCTCCGCCGCCATGCCGACCGATTCGCTCAACGTGGGATGCGGGTGGATGGTGTGGCCGATATCGGCCGCTTCGCAACCCATCTCGATGGCCAGTGCCAATTCGGAAATCAGATCGCCGGCATGCACGCCGACGATGCCGGCGCCGATGATGCGGTGCGTGGCCTCGTCGAACAACAGCTTGGTGAAGCCCTCGGTGCGGCCGATGCCGATCGCGCGGCCGCTGGCCACCCACGGGAATTTGCCGATGCCGTAAGCGATGCCTTTGGCCTTGGCTTCGGTTTCGGTGACGCCGACCCAGGCGATCTCCGGATCGGTATAGGCCACCGACGGAATCACCCGTGCCACCCACTCTTTCTTTTCGCCGGCGGCGACTTCGGCCGCCAATCTGCCTTCGTGCGAGGCTTTATGCGCCAGCATCGGCTGGCCGATGATGTCGCCGATGGCGAAGATGTGCGGCACGTTGGTGCGCATCTGCCGGTCGACGTCGATGAAACCGCGGTCGCCGACGCGCACGCCGGCCTTGTCGGCGTCGATTTTCTTGCCGTTGGGGTTGCGGCCCACCGATACCAGCACGCGGTCGAACAATTTGTTTTCCGGCTCGCTGGCGCCTTCGAACGTGCAGGCGATGCCGTTCTTCTGCGCCTTGGCCTCGACCACTTTCGTTTTCAGGTGGATGGCGACGCCCTGTTTCTTCAAGCGGTCGGCGAGCGGCTTGACCAAATCGGTGTCGGTGCCGGGCATCAGTTGTTCGGCGAGCTCGACTACGGTGACTTCGCTGCCCAGCGCGCGGTACACGGTGGCCATTTCCAGGCCGATGATGCCGCCGCCGACCACCAGCAGCTTCTTCGGCGTTTCGGCCAGCTCCAGCGCATCGGTGGAATCCATCACCCGCGGATCGTCCCACGGGAAACCTGGCAGCTTCAACGGTTGCGAACCGGCGGCGATCACGCATTGCTCGAAGCGGAGCAATTGAGGCTTGCCGTCGACGATCACTTCCATTTCGTTGGACGACACGAACTTGGCCGTGCCGGTCACCACGCGCACCTTGCGCTGCTTGGACATGCCGGCCAGGCCGCGGGTCAGTTGAGCGACGACTTTTTCCTTGTAAGCGCGCAGTTTGTCGAGCGCGATCTTGGGTTTGCCGAAATCGACGCCGAAATCGGCGGCATGTGCGGCCTCTTCGATCACCGCGGCCGCATGCAACAGCGCCTTCGACGGAATGCAGCCGACGTTGAGGCAGACGCCGCCGAGCGTGGCGTAGCGTTCGACCAGCACCGTGTCCATGCCGAGGTCCGCGGCGCGGAATGCTGCGCTGTAGCCGCCGACGCCGGCGCCGAGCACGACGAACTTGCATTCGATGTCGGCCTTCTTGCCGCTGGACGCGACGGCTTGCGGCGCAGGCTCCGCGGGTTTGGCTGGCGATGGCACGACGGGCGGCTTGGCCGTAGAAGTCTCGGCTGCCGGAGCGGGAGCGGCGGCAGCGGGTTTGGCGTCGGCAGGTTTAGCTTCCGCGCCGCCTTCGCTTTCCAGGATCGCGACCACCGAACCCTCGGACAGCTTGTCGCCGACCTTCACTTTCAATTCCTTGACCACGCCGGCCGCGGTCGACGGCACTTCCATCGTCGCCTTGTCCGATTCCAACGTGACCAGACCCTGGTCTTTGGCGACCGTGTCGCCGACCGCGACCAGCACTTCGATCACCGGCACATCGTCGTAACCGCCGATGTCGGGAACTTTGATTTCGATCGTGTTCGTCATGATCGCGGACTCACAACAGCACGCGGCGCATGTCGCCGAGCAACTGCGCCAGATAAGCGGTGAAGCGCGCGGCGGCGGCGCCGTCGATCACGCGGTGGTCGTAGCTCAGCGACAGCGGCAGGATCAGCCGCGGCGCGAACTGCTTGCCGTCCCAGACCGGTTTGGTCGCCGATTTCGACACGCCCAGGATGGCCACTTCCGGCGCATTGACGATCGGCGTGAACGCGGTACCGCCGATGCCGCCCAGCGAGCTGATCGAGAAGCAGCCGCCGCTCATCTCGGCCGGGCCGAGCTTGCCGTCGCGCGCTTTCTTGGCCAGATCGGAGGTTTCGTGGGCGATGTCGATCACGCCCTTCTTGTCGACGTCGCGCACCACCGGCACCACCAGCCCATTGGGCGTGTCCGCCGCGAAGCCGATGTGGAAATATTTTTTCAGCGTCAGGTTTTCGCCGCTCGCATCCAGCGACGAATTGAAATCGGGGAACTTCTGCAGCGCGGCGACGCTGGCCTTCATGATGAAGGCAAGCATGGTGAGCTTGATGCCGGCCTTTTCGTTTTCCTTATTCAGGGCGACGCGCAGCGCTTCGAGATCGGTGATGTCGGCATCGTCGTGCTGGGTGACGTGCGGGATCATCGCCCAGTTGCGCGCCAGGTTGGCGCCGGAAATCTTCTTGATCTTGGACAGCGGCTTGGTTTCGACCTCGCCGAACTTGGCGAAATCCACTTTCGGCCACGGCAGCAGATTCAAACCGCCGCCGCCGCCGACGGCAGCGACCGTCGCGCCGCCGCCGGACTGCAGCGTTTGCTTGACGTAGTTCTGCACGTCTTCTTTGGTGATGCGTCCGCCGCGCGCCGAACCTGCGACTTGCGCCAGCTCGACGCCGAGTTCGCGTGCGAACAAACGCACGGCCGGACTGGCGTACGGAACCTTGCCGGGCAGCAGCGCGTCGGCATCGAAACGTACCGGCGGCAGGCCGGCGCCCATCGGTGCGACGGGCGCGGTGGCCTGGACCGCGGCGCTGGCGGCGATCGCGGCCTGCGCGATGTTATCGGGCTTGGCATCGGGTGCGACCGGCTCGACGGTGGGATCGTTGGTCGACTCGACCACCGCCGCCGGCGCGGCCGGTGCGGGTTTTCCGGCGGGAGCGGCGGCACCGTCGGCCGCTTCGATCATCGCCACCACGCTGCCTTCCGACAGCGCGTCGCCGATCTTGACCTTCAATTCTTTGATCACGCCGGCGAACGGCGCCGGTACTTCCATTGTCGCTTTGTCGGACTCCAGCGTGATCAGGCCCTGGTCTTTGGCCACGGTGTCGCCGACCGCGACCAGTATTTCGATCACCGGCACGTCGTCGTAGCCGCCGATATCCGGGACGCGCGCTTCCTTCAACTCGGCCATGCGGCCCTCCGACGTACAGTGAGAGGGCTATTGTGGCGGCTGGCGCGTTAAGCGCCAACTCACGATTGCCGTATGGGCCCGGATGCCTGTTTTTTGTGGGAGCGGCTTTCGTGGGAGCGGCTTCAGCCGCGAGCTTTTTTGTCCGGCTGTAAATCTGGATCAAGAGCTCGCGGCTGAAGCCGCTCCCACGAAAGCCGCTCCCACGAAAGCTGCTCCCGCCAAAGCCGCTTCCGCAAAGAAGCGCCTCAATCGCGCTCGCGGCGCTTTTCCGGCGGCTTGAGCTCCAGCAGGTCCAGCGTCCTGCCGTCGGCCAGGCGGTAGTCCAGCGTGTTGTCGATCCGGTCCAGCGTTTCCATCTTCTGGCACAGGGTCCGGGCGCGGACTTCCAGCGCATCCGCGCGCGGCTTGATGCGCGCTTCGATGTCCTTGTCCATGTTCTCCATCCGCTTCATCCGCGCCTCGTCGCCGGAGAAAGCCGCGCCGAGCGCGCCGCTGACGATGTCGCCGATCAGGGTCGGCATCACTTCCTTGACCGCGTTGCCGATGCTCTCGCCCATGGCTTCGCTGTTGTAGTGGCTGGGGCTGATCGAACGCGCCAAGTCGCGGTCGAGCTGCTTGCGCGCCTTGTCGAGTTTGGCGCGGGTGCGCGCCGGATCGCTGCCGAAACCGGCGGCGACTTCGCCGAGCGTGGTGAATGCGATATCGGCCGCATCCAGACCCACCTGCCGCGCCAGCGGCATCACCGCGCGCGCTTCGCGCTCGTAGTCGGCCACGCGCTTGCTGTCGGCCGCGCTGAGCGTAACCCAGCGGTCGTCGACGAACAGCCGGCCCTGGCGCATCACGATCGCCTTGGGCGTGCCCGTGTTGCGGGTGAAAATGACGCTCTTGTCGGTGATCGCGAAATCGTAATCGCTCTCCACATTGCACTCGACATTGATCTCGGTGGCCTGGGCGGCGCCGGCCAGCAGCAACAACGACAGCCCTATCGAAACCGAACGCATGGTCTTTCCCCGTGACGGATGTTTCCGGACGCTCTCAGCTTGCCAAATCCGCCGCCCCGCGTCCCATGCCGGTCGGGGTTATGACCTTCGTCACGTGAATCGGCACGGCACCGATGCAACGCTGACCGCTCCTGACGCATCCCTACGTACAAGGGATCCGAGACCCAGACCAGACTCAGGTGACCGTCATGCAACGCTTGCACCATGTTTTCCAGCGCGCTGCGCTGGCGCTGGCCCTGCTGACCGCCGGCATCGGCGGCGGTTATGGGCTTTATCAGCCGGAACCGGCCAAGAACAACCAGGCCTGCGTATCGGCCGCGCAGCTCGCGACCGCCAGCGGCACCCGCGCCTATGCGCTGCGGGTGGACGACACCACGGCCCACGCGGCCTGCAACTGCGCGAACGCGTAGGACGCGTTTGCCGGGCTCGTCGACGGCAAGCGATGGATCGACAGCCGCGACAACGACGCCGCATCCATTTGCGGCTCGACATGCCGCGCGAAAGCCTGCGCGGCCTTGGCGCCGTTCAAGGCGATCGCTTCGAGCCGCGGTAACCGCTCGCACAGCCCGGCGAACGGATTGGCGATTTCGCTGGCGCGTACGATGGCGCTGTCCAGGCTGCCGCGCCGCACGCACGCGTCCAACACATCCCACAAGCCGACGCCGGCCGCATTCAACGCGGCGATCCTTTGCGGATAAGGCATCGTAGCGTCGACTCCGAATATCGTTTCCGCTAAAGACCAGAAGCGGTTGCGCGGATGGCCGTAATACTGCTGTTGCCGCAGAGACGCTTCGCCGGGCATCGAACCGAGCACCAATAAGCGCGCATCGTCGCTGACGGCCGGCGGCAAGCCGCGAAGCGGACGCGTGGATTCATCTTTCATAAGCCGATATGTTATCGCGCGATGCGCGCAAACATGAACGCTACGAAAAAGTTCCATGAATCACCGCGGAATATTCATGGTGCGCACAAAGGGAGTTCATAAAGATCTCGTTAGGATTTCCGTGCCCTCTCCCCGGGCATTCGAATACCAACGAGGAGATTCACTATGCTGTCCTTTCGCACCCTGAGCCTTGCAGTTGCCGCCACGTTGGCCATCGCGCCTGCGGCTTTCGCCCAGGACGCTTCCGATTCCGCAGCCAGCAAGCGTTTCGCCGTCACCGGCGGTTATGCGCATATGAAACCCAAGTCCGACGCTTTGGAAAACGCACCGGGCAAGAACGGTTTCGACGGCGGCGGCATGCCGACCCTGAGCGGCAGCTGGTACGCCACCGATAATTTCGCAGTCGAGTTGTGGGGCGCCGCCGACAAGTCCGAGCAGCGCGTCCGCGCCGACGGCGCCAACGTCGGCAGCATCAAGCAGCAGCCGGTCGCGGTGAGCGGCCAATATCACTTCGGCACCGCCGGCCAGGCGATCCGTCCTTTCGTGGGCCTGGGTTACTACGAGTCCAACGTCAGCGACGAGAAGCTCAACGGCCAGCACGTCGGTCTGACCACGCCCAAGGGCGCGATCGGCACCGTCGGCGCCGACTTCAACATCAACGAGCGCTGGTTCACCCGCGCGGACGCCCGCTACATGAAGGGCGATGCGGACATCAAGTCGGCCGGCGTCAAGGTCGGCGAAGCGCAGATGGATCCTTGGGTGGTCGGCGTAGGCGTCGGCGCGCGCTTCTGACCGATCCCTTCGAAAAGCCGATTGCTTCGAAAAAACGATAAGACGACGGGCCCCGCGGGGCCCGTTTTCGTTTTCGTGCAGCGCGGTGGCGGTTCCGGGGTCCTTTTCGCGTATATAGGTTCCGATCGCCTCGTGCCCGCCTGGAGACCGCTCATGCGCACCCGTGTACTGCTGTTGTCCACCCTGGCCCTGCTTTGGCTCAGCGCCTGTCGCAGCGAAACCGCCGACGCCGCGCAGGGCGGGTCGCCGGCCGCATCCTCGCCCGCCGCAGAAGCCGCGCCCGTTGCCGCTACCGCGGCCGACGCCAGCGCAGCGGCGACGCCCGAGCCCCAAGCCGAAACGGAAGCCGCGGCGCAAGCGCCCGCCGAGTTCGACCCCGCCGGCATTCCGGAAAGCAGCGCCGCCTTGCCGCCCTTCCCCTTCTTCAAGGAACCCGAGGGCTTGGTCAGCACGCTCGCCGACAAGGACCGCCGCAAGAATTTCGACCGCGAGCACATGATCGCGGGCGATAAAGTCGTGGCCGTGGAAGGCAAGGTGTTCCGCGATCGCTTCCAGTTGACCGACCCCGAGCAGCGCGAATATTCGGATATCGAATTCCAGCGCAACTACGCCAACGCCATCGCCGAACTCGGCGGCGTCGAGGTCAGCCGCTCGCAGTACACGAACGCGGTCAACGACGCCTTCGGCGGCCGCGATGCGGTCGACAAGCACTACCACGGCACCTGCGCCAGCGACGGCTGCGAAAACCACACGTATCTGATCCGCCAAGGCGGCAAGGAATACTGGATCCAGGTCAGCACCGGCGCGATCCCGCTGCACGGCGAGCTGGTGGTGCTGGAGAAACAGGCGATGGCCAGCAAACTCGCCTTCCTCGATGCCGCGGCGATGAAGAAGAAACTCGATGCCGACGGCCGCGTCGCGCTATACATCAATTTCGACACCGACAAGGCCACGCTGCGGCCCGACGCGGCGCCGGCCATCGACGAGATCGCCAAGCTGCTGCAGGCCGATTCGGCGTTGAAGCTGTCGATCGACGGCCATACCGACAGCACCGGCACCGCCGAACGCAACCGCACGCTGTCCAAGGAGCGCGCCGAATCGGTGCTTGCGGCGCTAGTGGCCAAGGGCATCGCAGCGGAGCGGCTCAGCGCGCAAGGCTTCGGGCCCGACAAACCGCTCGCCGACAATGGCAGCGAGAGCGGACGCGCCAAGAACCGGCGCGTGGAGCTGGTGAAACAAAGTTAGCGTTTCGACGGACAACCGTAGCCCGGGTAAGCGCAGCGCACCCGGGTCGCGACGTGTCCCGGGTGCGCTGCGCTTACCCGGGCTACGTTCGGTACGGCGTCAGCGCTTCCGGTTGGCTTCGTACACCGCGATGTAGTCGTCCACGCTCATGGACGCGATCAGTTCGCCGATCGCGTCCAGCGGCAGGTCGTCCGGCTTTTTGAAACGCAGGCAGCTCTTGCCCATATCGAGTTTCTTGCCCTGCGCGGAGGCGGCTGCGCGCAATTTCTTTTCCTGCTCGCCTACGCTGTACACGCCCATCAGGTACAGCGAGTAGCCGTTTTTCTGCGCCGCCAGCGCCACGTATCCGAGCGGTTGCTTGTTGTACGTGTTCGGATATCGCGACAGCGGAATGCCCCAACCGATCATGCCGAAGGCCATCGTCTCGTTGTAGCCGGCCGGCATATGCGCATTGACCAGATCGCGCACTTTCGACATCGCCGCGCGCCGCTCCGCCGGCAGTTCGGCCAGGTAGTCGGCGACCGATGCCGCTTTGCTCTGGACCATCGCGTCACCTTTACCGACGGCGGGCCGCCGAGCCTACTCCGGCTGCGTTAAACGGTCATGGCGCGGCGCAGCGCCGGCCGTCTTCACGCCATCTGAATGCGGAATCGGAAGAGTGGCAGGGCATTTTTCAAATCGAGGAGATGACCCGATGGCCACCAAACTGGACAAGTCGCTGAGGCGCGAAATCGAAATCGACGACAAGGCCTATACCCTCACCATCGATCCGACCGGGCTCAAGCTGACCGAAAAAGGCCATCGCAAGGGCCAGGAAGTCACCTGGAAACAGATCCTGAGCGAAGGCAGCGGCTCGCCCAGCGGTAGCTGGACGCCTGGCAGCAGCCAGTAGAAGCACGGTACGCGACCCGGTCCCGCTCGGCGCCTGCGGCGCGGAGCGGGACTCGTTTTTTTACGCATCAGGGCGGCACCGCGACGGCGTGCGTCTTTTCGCGGCGCAACAGATACAGGCCGCTGGCGACGATGATCGCCGCGCCGAGCCAGGTCACCGAATCGGGCAGGACGCCCCAAAGTGTGACGTCCAGCAACACGCCCCAGACCAGTGCGGTGTATTCCAGCGGCGCGATCAACGAGGCTTCGCCGCGGCGGAAGGCTTCGGTCAGTGCGATCTGCGCCAGCGTGCCGGTGACGCCGATGCCGGCGATCACCCAGAGGTCCTGGCTGCGTATCGCAGTCCATTCGTGCGCCGACAACGCGCCCGCGCCCAGCGCGATGATCGTCATCAGCCAGAACACCATCGCCTGGGTGCTGTCGCGCTGGGCGAGCATGCGCACAGTGATGGCCGACGCGGCATAGCAGATCGCCGCCAGCAGGATCGCCAGGCCGCCGAGGGTGAGCATGCCGGCGCCGGTCGGCCGCAGCACCACCAGCACGCCGATCAGGCCGATGGCGATCGCGGTCCAACGCCGCGGGCCGACTTTCTCGCCTAGGAAAGGCACGGCCATCGCGGTGACCAGCAGCGGCGCGACGAAGGTGATCGCATACGCCGTCGACAGCGGCAGCGTGCGCAAGCCGTACACGAATCCGAACATCATCGCCACGCCCAGCACGCCGCGCAGCAGATGCAGGCGCCAATGCACGCGCAGCAAGCCGCGCGCGCCGACACTGAGCAGCGCCCAGGCCAGGACCAGCGGCAAGGCGGACGCGCCGCGCAGCATCGCCACTTGCAACGGCGGGTAATGCGGGGCGAGCAGCTTCAGGCCGGCGTCCATCAGCGCGAACAGCGCCACGGCGATCAGCATGTACAGCATGGCGCGGGTACGGGCGGCGTGCGGGTTCATCGGGCAAGTATCGCGCACCGCCGACTCCCTGTAGAGCGGAGCTTGCTCCGCTGCCCTTGCTCCCGTTTTTTGTAGAGCGGGGCTTGCCCCGCTGCTGTTGCTCCGCTTTGTAGAGCGGGGCTTCCCCGCTGCTGTTGGCTCCGGCGAAAAGCAAGAGCAGCGGGGCAAGCCCCGCTCTACAAAGAGCAGCGCAAAGCCGCTGGACTGCGCTACGGCAGCGGTTTCAAATCGCCTGACACCAACGCATCGGCCAACGCGATCACGCGCTTGCCGAAATCGTCGTAACCGTCGCTGGGTTTCCACTCATCGGTCGATGCGACCAAACGCACCGCCACCAGCCGCGCCTGCGGCACGATCACGATGAACTGGCCCTGGAAGCCCTTGGCCGCGTACGCCACCATCGGACCCATATCGATCTTGAAAATCTTGCCGGGGCTGAGCCCGCGCGACATCACCTCTTTGCCCCAGGTCTCCATCGCACCTTCGCCCAGCGCCGCTTCGATCGCCGGGATCAGCTCGCCCTGGCCCTCGAAACTGCGGCCGACCAACGGTTGCAGTTTGCTCACCACCGCCTCCGGCACGCCGGCCTTGCGCATGGTGTCGAGGCTGCCCGCCTCGGCGATGAAGCGTCCCCATGCCGGCTCGCGCCACCACAACAAGCCGCTTTCGCCGACGAGTTTGCTCGCAGAGAGCATCTCGCGCACGAACGCGGCCGGCAACAGCTGCTGTCCGTTCCAACGGCCTTCGTCCAGCACCAATTGCCCGAGTTTCGCCGCGTCCGCGGCGCGCAACGGCAAACCGGACATCGCATGCGGATTGCCGGCCTTGTCGCGTTCCCATGTGCCGGGCTGGATGCCCATCGACGTGAACAATTTGCGCTGCAGGTACCGGTCCATCGGCACGCCCGACGCTTTGGCGACGATGCCGGCCAGCAGGTTCACCGCCTTGTTGTTGTAGGCGAAAGCCTTGCCCGGATCGCTATCCAGTTCCGCGGCCAACGCCAATTGCACGAAATCCGGCGACGGGTAGATTTCTTCGTCGGCACGCATCACGTTCTGCAGGCCGGACGTGTGGTCCATCAGCATGCGCAGCGAGATCTGTCGTTTGCGGCCTTGTTTCCACTCCGGATACCAGGTGTGCACCGGCGCATCGAGCGAAGCGATCTTGCCGTCGGCGATCAGCCCGCCGATGGCCAGCGCCACGATCGATTTGGTCGCCGACATCATCTCGATCGGGCCCGGCGCCTGGCCGCTGCGGTAGTACTCGGCGACGGTCTTGCCGTCGCGCAGCACCAGCATCGCATCGCTGCGCGAGGCCTTGGCGCCTTCGATCAATGCGGCGGTAGCGGCTTCCGCTGTCGGTTTCCGGGGCCGTTCCGGCTGCGCCGCGGCCGGAGCCGTCGCCAAACATAGGCTCAACATCGCCAGCCAAGCTTTCATCGGCATCCCCCCTCGCCCCGTCGATCGTCGCACCTTAACGGCGTCCCGCAAGCGTCTCAATAGGCGGAAAGTCAGGCGTTGCGCCCTTCGCAACCCAGCATTCCGCCGCTAAAACGCATGTTTCATCCGCAGCGAACGCGCTGCATCGCATCATGGATTCCTACATCCTCACGGAGAACCCGCATGATGCGAGCCCTTTTCGTAGGTGGCACCGTCGACAACAGCGAACTGGATCTGGACGGCGACGAAGCGCCGCTGCACTACCCGCCCAACACCGGCAGCGGCCAGTCGCGCTACCGGCTACACCAGTTGGGCCGCCAGAACGGCGAGCTGGTGTACGCGGTTTACGGCGCGCCCGACCTGTCGGACGAGCAGGTGCAATTGATCGCCGACGAACGCAAATACGCGCAGCGGTTTGAGGCCCGGCCCGAAGCCCTGCCATAATCGCGCGCCCTCACTCGCCCATGCCGCCATGCCCTCGTTCGACATCGTCTCGGAAGTCGTCTCCCACGAGCTGATCAACGCCGTGGACCAGGCCAATCGCGAGCTGACCACGCGTTTCGATTTCCAGGGCGTGGAGGCTTCGTTCGTGCTGGAAGAGGGCACGGTGGCGCTGTCCGCGCCGAGCGAATTCCAGTTGAAGCAGATGGTGGACATCCTGCGCAACCGGCTGATCGCGCGCAAGATCGACATCAGCTGCCTGGAGCCGGGCGAAGTGCTGACCAACGTCGCCGGCGCGCGGCAGCAGATCAAGGTCAAACAGGGCATCGAACGCGACCAGGCCAAAAAGATCGTCAACGCGGTCAAGGACGCCAAGCTCAAGGTCGATACTCAGATCAACGGCGACAAGCTGCGCGTGATGGGCAAGAAACGCGACGACCTGCAAGCGGCGATGGCTCTGCTGCGCAAGAGCGACTTCGGCCTGCCGCTGCAGTTCAACAATTTCCGCGACTGATCGACGCACGGCCACGACACGATGTCCGCCGATCCGCAGGATCCGATCGCCGCCACGCAGCATTGGCTGCAGCGGGCGGTGATCGGCCTCAACTTGTGCCCGTTCGCCAAAGCCGTGGTCGCCAAGCAGCAAGTGCGCTTCGTGCTGAGCGAAGCTTCCACGCCGGAAGATCTATTGCAAACGCTGGGCGAGGAACTTGCGCTGCTGCGCGACATGCCCGCCGAACAGATCGACACGACCCTGATCGTGCATCCGCAAGTGCTGACCGACTTCCTCGACTACAACGACTTCCTCGACCTGGCCGACGGCCTGGTCGAATCGATGGCGCTGGACGGCGTGCTGCAAGTCGCCAGCTTCCACCCGCAATACCAGTTCGCCGGCAGCGAGCCGGACGACATCGCCAACTACACCAACCGCTCGCCCTATCCCACTTTGCATCTGCTGCGCGAAGACAGCGTGGCGCGTGCGGTGGATGCGTTTCCGGATCCGGATGCGATCGTCGATCGCAATATCGAAACGTTGACGCGGCTTGGGCACGAGGGCTGGCGCCGCATTGTTGAGCAAGGCGAATAGCGCAAGAGGGTTATGCGGCGAAATAACGACATCCGGTTCGCCAAACGTATGATTTCGTTGGCTTATTGACCGAGCACGAACGGAAGCAGACGATAGGTGCTATGCCCCGGCGAGGGCCTAATTGTAGTTAGGCAGCTTGTTCAAGATTACCGCTACATGAAAATGTTGCTCACAACCCTAATTGGTCTTGGAGCCTTGGCCGCTCTGATATTGATGGCAGATCGTGCTCTACCGCCTGAGCTGATTGAAAATCGTGTTTACCCAAGAACTATCCAGGGAAATAGAGTCCTCTATGTTACTTGTTGTACTGGCGGAGGAACGGGCTCGTGCAAGCTGCAATCGCCGCCTCCATCTGAGCTTGGTGAGGTAATTCTGATAAAACGATCCAGATTGCTTGGTCGTTGTACGGTAGAGCCACTCCACAGAAAGCGGTCACCATGCAAATGTTCGTAGTCTTTGGGCCGCTGCCTAACAATTCATTCAAGCCGAGGCCGCTTCGCGGGCCGGCTTAATTCAGGCGCTTGGTACCATGAACTATTGTTGGATATTGCTGTTCTCTTTGACGCTACCCGGGTGTTCTCAACCCGCATCCACGTCTGCGTCTGCATCCGCGCCTGATTCAAGCGAGATTGACACCACCTCGCTTATCAAGCTCATCGCAGAGCCAGATAAATATGAGGGCAAGCTCATCCGTACTCACGGATTTATCCATCGCGAGTTCGAGAGCAGCGCTATCTATTTGCACCGTGAGGATCATGAGCACCGCATTAGGTCTAACGGCCTTTGGCTCGACTCTGGCATCTGTGTTTCACGAAGCGGAAAGCCGTTCAATACCGCCTACGCTCTGGTAGAGGGTAGATTTACAGGGGCCAGCCGTGGCCATCTAGGTCTTTGGTCTGGGGAGATCCAGGATGTGCGACGCTGTGTGGAGATGCCATAAGTGCAGCGTCGGTCGCTGCCAGATTTCACCTGCGCACACTGCAACGTGCCCTTCCGTATAACGAATTGGGATCTTGTTCCATCAAAATTTCCTGAGACGCATCACTGCGGTCTGTGCAGAGGCGAAAACATGCTGAGCCGCAAGACGCTTTTGCTAACTATTGCGCCGAGCCTTGTTCTTCTGCTGGCGGTGGCATTTTTTCACCTCGTGCCGCCCAACAGCCCATGGCTAGCACTTACGCTACTAGCCGCGTATGTCCTTGGCCTCCCACTTGGCGTCTGGGCCGCTCGCCGATATGGCAAGCTTGTCAAGGCGTATAGGCCTCTGCTGTAAGGGCCTGACAATTCATCATGCCAGTCCGCCTTGGGCGGCTCGGTTTAATTCAGGCGTTGGGTGCCATGTAAGCTATGCAGCAGGTCGTTAAGGATGCATGGGGCTGGACCGGGCTTAAACCGGACCAGATCGTCGGGGACAACGATTTCGGAAACCTGGTGATTAAGGACCAAAGCGGCCGTTACTGGCGCCTCTGCCCCGAGGACCTGTACTGCAAGGTCATTGCAAACTCCAAAGCCGAACTCGACCAGCTCTTGCAAGATCAAAATTTCTTGCGCGACTGGCACATGACGGAACTGGCGCAACAAGCTCGGGAGCGCCTAGGCCCGCTCCGGCCGGGCTTCAAATACTGCTTCAAGATACCCGGCACGCTTGGTGGCGAGTATGGCGGCGATAATCTCGCTACCATCTCGCTCGGCGGGCTTGTGTCGGCCTCGGGCCGCATCGCCAAGCAAATTATGGCCCTACCAGATGGCGCGCAGGTCAAGCTCAGCGTCGTCGACTAGCGCGCCTAACAGTTCATTCAAACCTAAACCGCATAGCGGCACTTAATTCAGGCGTTAGGCCTCATAGGGATCGCAATGGTCATTGCCTTAACTATCATTTTTTCCATCGTTGCCTTTGTTGCCCTGTTCTTTGTCTTTCTTTACGCCGGCTCTCACGGGTTGCGGCGGGCAGCAAAGGATTTCTGTCGTCTCTTGGTCGCTGGGGACCATGTGGCTGCTTACCGATACCTCGGCACGCCGCTATCCGCTTCCGTTCCGCCCTCACAGTTCGAGACATTCCTTGCAAGCAACGGGTTACGGAAAATTCTTGCCATCGACAACTTCTCCGATTTCTGGGTTGGTAGAGGCCAAGGTGGAGTTAGGCCTAGCGTCGCGCTAAACGACGGATCCCGCCTTCAGATTCAATTGCTTCTTCAGAAGCAATCTGGCGCGTGGAAGATTGCAGACATCCTAGTTCACACAAGTATGGCCGCCTCGGGTATCCCGGGCGAGGGTTGACTGTTCATTCAAGCCGAATCCGCTTCGCGGCGGCTTAACTCTGGCGTAGGAGGACTATCCACGTGCCCAGCACTCCTCAAGCAAAGCGACTCGGGGCCTTGCTAGAAGCGCATGGGGCGATCGCAAGCCCTGTGTCGGCACTGGCCGCTTGGTCGGCGTTCAAGGAGTATGGCCGGGAAGTTTTCGGGCCGGAGAGCGTGGGTCTTCTCTTCCAGGTCGGAACGTACGACTTCACTGGAAAACCTCTCTTCTACTTTGATCCTGTGTGCCAGTTCGGATTCAGCGATTCGGACGGAGAGCACGACCATTTCGAACAACTGCACTGCGAATTGACTTGCCCGCCGACCGGCGCGCTGAATGGCGTGGAAGCGATGCTCTGGTCTTTCGATTACCCCACCGCGGACGCGTTCTTCGATGCCGTGGAAGCGCTTCCCGCCTTCCGAACCGCGGTCTTGCAGTCCGATTACACCGTTGCCGTGTCCCATGAGCGCGTATAACACCCGTCTGACCATTCATTCGATCCGAACCCGCTTCCCGCGCCGGCTCGATCGATAGCTAAGGAGGGACCATGACGATCTCGCGCATAGTGCCGCAGTTGCGCACCCAGGACTTGGCGTCGTCCGTTCGCTTCTACACGACCAAGCTGGGGATGAGCCTCGAGTTCCAGTACCAGGACTTCTACGCCGGTGTCCGTTCCGGGCAACAGGTCTTTCATCTCAAGCAGGTGGACGACGCCGACCCCTCCATCGAGTACGTGGACGAAGGCGGGCACTTTCACCTTTACTTCGAGACGAGCGAGATCGAAGCCGTCGCCGCTCGCTTAAAGGAGAATGGCGTTGCTTTCGTCAGCGACGTTCATGAGACCCCGTGGAACACGAGGGAATTCGTGATCAAGGACGACCAGAGCCATACCTTGTATTTCGGCCAGGCACTGTAGCGCGCACCGATGTCGATCGCGTCGTGCATGCCGGTCATTCCCAGCGCGGATCTCGAAAAGAGCCTGCGCTTCTGGGTCGAGGGGCTCGGCCTCACCATGGATCGGGCGATGCGGCAGGATGGACGGCTGATCGGTTGCATGGTCCACAACGAGCATCTCTATTTCTGGCTCAACCAGCGGACCGGCGCGTCCGATACGCCGGAAAACTACGAAGGCATCCGGCTTTATTGGGCCCCCGGCGACATTCATGCGCTCAGGGCGCGATTGCAGCGGATCGGCTATGCCGTCTCGGAACTCGCAGATCGCGACTACGGGCAGACCGAATTCTTCGTCACCGACGACGACGGGCACTCCCATTGCTTCGGAGTGGCGACGGAGAAGATGGACTGAAGCAAGCGCCATCGCATAGCGAAAATGGCCGGCCGGAAGCACTCGCTCCGTTGCACTGAGGGAATCCCTTGTCGACGTTCGATTTCCTGCATAGGCGAGCCCATGAAAATCCGAATAGCGTTCTTACTCGCGGCACTGCTTTCGAGCGCGGCCGCCGCCGCGCAAGACTCGATGCCGAACCCAGCGCTCGAGAAGGAAATACGCGAACTTGATCTTGCGCACGCCGCTGCGATCTTCCATGGGGATGCGAAGGCGCTCGACGCACTCATGGACGACGATGTCACGGTGAATCACCCGACGAACAGGATCGTGAAGGAGAAGAAGGAACTGCTCGATCTCATCGATCAAGGCGTCATCCGCTATACGTCTTTCGAACGGCACCCCGAGAAGTTCCTGTTCTTCAAAGACATGGTCGTGGTCATGGGCGGCGAAGTCGTCGTGCCCGCGGCCGGCGCGCCCAATGCCGGGAAGACGCTGCAACGCCGGTACACGAACATCTGGATGCTCCGCGACGGGAAATGGCGCCTGACGGTACGGCATGCCAACAATGTTTGCGCCGGCGCGGATAACAGGCGCTGATGGCCACCGTGGCGTCGGCTGGTCTGTGAGAGCGGCTTCAGCCGCGAGCTCTTGATGCTTTCTTGCCGTTTTTCCTGCTTGGAGGAAAGGTCGCATTACTTCGTGGAGTAGATCCCTCGCTACGCTCGGGATGACAACTGAAGAGCTCGCGGCTGAAGCCGCTCCCACGAATAGCTGAAGAATTCGCGGCTGAAGTCGCTCCTACAAGAATCGGATGCCTGCAGGCCCCGGCGAACCGGGACCTGCGGGCAGCTTCGATCAGTTATGCCGCGCTTCCAACGTCACCTTCGCGAACTTGGCCACGCCTACCAGCTTGATGTAATACGTGCCCGCCTTCGGTGCGGCGATGTTGATGCGTTCGTTGTTGCCGGGACGCGTGGAGCGGAAGTCGTAGTCGTCCGTTGCCGGTTCCGCGGCGAAGCTCACCAGCATCGTCACGTCGCCCGATCCGCCGTAGGTCATGAAGCTGAGGCCGCTGGCGCCTGCGGGCACGTCCAGCGAGAACAGCAGTTCGGCGTCCTTGTCGCCCATCAGGCCGCTGACCGGCGAACGGTTGACGATCGGCGTCGCATCGGGCGTGCATTCGTCGCCTTCGCATGGCGGAACGATGCCGCCCAACGCGGCTTCGGCGTCGACGATGCCTGCGCCCAGCGGCGTGCTGCCGGGGATGCTGACCGGGAACGGACGCGCGGTTTCCTTCAGCAACGTTTCCATCGCGGCCGGCGTCAGCGGCGTTTCGGCGACGCTTTGCACCAGTGCGACCACGCCGGCGACGTGCGGCGCGGCCATCGACGTACCGGTCATGCCCATATAAGTTTGCGTGCCTTCTTCCGGCGCGGTTTCGCTGTCGTTGATGTTCTGCCAGACGTAACCGTTGGGATTGCCGTCGATCGCGCCGCCGCCGCCCGGCGCGGACAGATCGACGCCGGTGCCGAAGTTGGAATAGTCGGCCTTGCCGCCGGTGACACGCGTCGCACCCACCGCGATCACGCCGGCGCAGCTGGCGGGACTGAAGTTGGACATGTTGACGTTGCTGTTGCCGGCTGCGACCACGACCGTGGTGCCGTTGGCGATGGCCTGGTCGATCGCGAGCTGGTATTCGGAGCCGGCCGTGCAAGCGCCGTTGCCGCCCAGGCTGAGGTTGATCACTTCGGCCGGATTCTCGTTGGCCGGGACGCCGTCGATCGCGCCGCCGGAAGCCCAGACGATGGCGTCGGCGATATCGGACGTGTAACCGCCGCAACGGCCGAGCACGCGCACCGGCAACACTTTGGCGTGGTGCGCGACGCCGGCCATGCCGATGCCGTTGTTGGTCAGTTCCGCGACCGTACCGGACACGTGCGTACCGTGGAAGCTGCTGGGACGCACCGGGCACTGACTGCCGTCGTCGTTCCAGTCGCCGTAGTCGTGCGCGCCCGGCACGCGATCGGCGGTTTCGCGACGCGAGACGAACGGATCGGTGATGAAGTCGTAGCCTTCGAGCACGTTGTCGTTGAGGTCCTCATGATCGGCGACGCCGGTATCGAGCACCGCCACCACCACGCCTTCGCCGGTCGACGAATTCCAGGCCGACGGTGCGTTGATGCCGCCGGTCGGATGATGCAGATGCCACTGGTATTGCGCGAAGTATTCGTCGTCCGGCGTCAGCGTGGGCGTCGCCGAAGTCTTTGCGACGGTGGCGCGCAGCGGTTGGCCGGTGATGAAGGCGCGCCGGTCCGGTTCGACATGGGCCACGGACGGATCGGCGGCGAGCGTGCGCATCAACGCGTCCGCGCTGGCGCGGTCGAATTTGCGCGAAAGTTTGACCACGTCCGCGCCGGTGGCTGTCTTGCGCACGTACTGCACGGATGCGCTGCCGGCCGCGGCGATGCCGGAACGGTTCAACGCCGACTGCACGGCGCCGACCAGGCGCTGCTTGTTGCTGCGTTCGATGGCGCCGGAACGGTAGCGGACGATGAGCCGGTCGATGCGCGCATCCGGATCCGGCGTCGCGGCCGCAGCGACGGCGCGCAACGGCGCCTTGCCTGCGGCGAAGGTCAATGGCGTCGCCATCGCAACGGCGATGGCGAGCAGGCACGAGGTGGTGCGTAAGGACTTCTTGGACATTGCATCTCTCTCCAGGGGTGATGGAGGCATCGACGACGCGGGGGAACCGGCGATGCCCTGTTGCGTTACCGGAAAATCTCGGGAAAAAGCGGGCCGTCCCTGGCCCTAACGACGATGAGCGCGCGAGTCGCGCTGCTTGCTACCAGCCGAAACCGAGGCCGACGCCGGCCGAACTCTCTTCATCGCTGAACGCACCGCCCACGGTGATCGTGGCGCTGTCGCTGATGGCGCGCTGATAGCCGACCGACAACGCTTGCGCGCTGCCGGAGAAGCCGGCGCCGACGCCGATGCGGTTCTGCTTGTTCACGCCCGCGGCGCTGGTGGCCATGTTGATCATCGCGGAGTTCATCGCGCCCATGCGGTCGATGCGCTCGCCTTGTTCGTCGAAGCGCTTGCCGACCATGTCGCGCAGATCGTCGACTGCGGCCATCGGCGCGGCCAGGGCTTCCTGGAAGCGTGAGTCGGTATAAGCCTTGGACTGGGTCAGCGTTTTCGCATCGCCTGCGTTGACTTGGCGTACGTTCGCCGCATCGGTGTCCTGCGTGCCGTCGGCGACGTTGGCGACCTGGCGTTCATGGCCCGCGGAACCGACCGACACCGTATTGGCGCGATTGGCCACCGAACCCTGACCGAGCGCGACGGCGCCGGTGGCGCCGGCGTTGACGCTCGAGCCCTGGCCGATGGCGGTGCCGGAAGCGGCTTGCACGGCGCTGCCTTCGCCCATCGCGACGGCGTTGGTGCCTGCCGCCGCGATCGTGCTGTTGGCGCCCACCGCGGTGCTGCCGTCGGCGTGCACCTTGGCGTTGCCGCCGATCGCCGTGTCGCCGGCGCCGACAGCGACCGCATTGCCGCCGATCGCGGTGCCGTTGTTGCCGCCTGCGGAGGCGTTCGAACCGACCGCCACCGCTCCGGTGCCTTGGTTGACGTTGGCGTTGTCGCTGCCGTCGCCGGCGCCGTCCACAGCCACATGGCCGCTGTTGCCGCCACCGGGTTGTTCGCCGGGGCCGGCATCTTCGAGCGCCGTCACGCGTCCATCCAGCGCCGACCAGCCGCGATCCAAGGCTTCGAGCGCATCGCCGACGTTGCCAAACGCACCGCCCATCACGTTGAAGCTGGTGCCGACGATGGCGCCCGCCGCATTGACGGTGGAACCGCCGCCGAGCGCATCGGCCATGCCGCGTTGCGCGCCGAACAGCTGGCTGCCGTTGATCGCGTCGGTGCTGTCGGCGGAAACCAGGCCGGACTTGACGTTTTTCAGCGTGGTGCCGTCTTCGCCGGACAGCGTGATGCTGTCCTTGTCCTTATTGTCGTAGCTGACCGCGCTCAGCGTGCTGCCGTTCTCGCCGACCAGGCCGGCTTCGCGCAATTGCCTGACGTTGACCGCATCCGTGTCGGCAGTGCCCGCGGCGACGTTGGTGATCTGGCGTTCGACGCCGGCCGCACCCACCGAGATCGCGTTGGCGCGATTGGCCACCGAACCCGCACCGAGCGCGACGCTGTTCGCCGCCCCGGCATAACTGCCGGTGCCGATCGCAGTGCTGTTGACGCCCGAAGCGCGCGACGAACCGCCGAACGCACCCGCGCCGGCCGCCGAAGCGCGCGCACCGGCGCCGACGGCGACGCTGTCGTCCTCCATCGCATTGCTGCCGAAACCCACCGCGGTCGCGTACTGGCCGTCGGCCAATGCGCTGCCGCCCATCGCGGTGGTGCCGGTGCCGCGCGCACTGCTGCGCGCGCCGGCCGCGACGGCGTACTTGCCGCTGACTTGGGCATCGTCGTCTTCGAGGCCGTCGGCCTTGAAGTAGCGGTTGCCTTCCCCGACTTGGTCGGCGACTTCCTGCAACTGCGCCAGGTTGACCGCATCGGTGGCTTCGGTGCCGGCGGCGACGTGGATGATCTGACGGTCGATGGCTTCGACATCGATCGGGATCTGTCCGTCGTGCACGCGCGCGATCGTGCCGACCGATACCGCGTTGGCGCGGTCGACATACGAGTTGTTGCCCAACGCGACCGAATTGGCGACGTCGGGCGCCACTTCGCTATTCGCGCCCAACGCCATGCTGCCGTCGGCGCCGGGGAAGACGATGCTGTTCCAACCCAAGGCCACGCTCTGCACGCCGCCGGTCGCTGCCAAGCCGCCGAACGCGAGGCTTTCGGTGCCTTCGGCGACGGACAAGCCGCCCATCGCGATGGTGCGATCGCCGCGCGCCTGCGCTTGATTGCCCAGTGCCGTGCTGAAGGTGCCGTACGCGCGCGATTCGCCGCCGACGGCCACGCTCCAATCGCCGCGCGCCGTACTGGCCGCACCGATCGCCGTCGACGTTTCGCCGCTGGCTTCGGATACCACGCCTATCGCGGTGCTGCCGTAGCTAGTGGCGCGCGCCGCGGTGCCGACCGCGGTGCTTTCCTGGCCGGACGCTTCGGTCGACCAGATCTGCTCTTCCCCGGTATTGCCGTCCCACACCACCATCTGTCCGCCGACGGCGACGGCGCTTTGTCCCGTCGCTAGGCTGCCGACGCCGTAAGCCGTGGCCCACTTCGCCGACGCCACGCTGTTGAAGCCGGCCGCAGTCGCGTATTCGCCGACTGCGAATGCGCCGCTGCCGAAAGCGGTGGCGCCCATTTCCAATGCAGATGCCGCAGAACCCACGGCGGTGGCGAAATCGCCTTCGGCCGTCGCGCCCTGATCGTCGTCTTCGCTGCCGTTGGCGGCAACGTACTTCATGTCGCCGGCGACTTCGTTCAATTGCGCGACGTTGACCGCATCGAAATCCTCGGTGCCGGCGGCGACGTTGGTGATCTGGCGCTGGAACGGGCCGACCGGATAGCCATCGCTATCGGTCACTTCGTACGCGCTGCCGACCGATACCGTGTTGGCGCGGTCCGCGACCGAATACGCACCGAGCGCGACGGCGTTTTCCGCCAATACGTCGCTCTGCGCGCCCAACGCGGTGCTGCCCTGCACGCGCGCCTTGGCCTGGCGGCCGAACGCACTGCTGTCCAAACCGGCGGTGCCGGCGAACTGGCCCACGGCGGTGTTGGCTTCGCCGTACGCGACCGCGTCCGAACCGACCACCACGCTGCGCGCGTCCATCGCCTCGGCCGATGCGCCGATCGCGATGCTGCGGTCGCCGTCAGAATGCGCCTGCACGCCGATCGCAAGACTTTTGTAGTTGCTCGCGCGCGCGGTGGCGCCGACGGCGATCGCCATTTCGCCGGTTGCGGCCGAGACGGCGCCGATGGCGACGGTGCCGTATTCGCTGGCGACCGCGGCCACGCCGATCGCGGTGCTTTCCTGGCCGGAAGCGGTCGTCGACCAGGTCTGCATTTCCTGGCTTTCCCAATCGAACACTTCCATCTGGCCGCCGATGGCGGTCGCGCTCTGGCCGCTGGCTTCCGAGCCGACGCCGTAAGCGGAACTCCATTGGCCCGAAGCGGTGCTGTTCAAACCGGACGCGGTCGAATATGCGCCGAGCGCCATCGCGCCGCTGCCGGTCGCCGTTGCGCCGTACGCCAACGCCGATGCGGCCGAACCCACCGCGGTGGCGAAATCGCCATCCACCGATGCGCCCTGGTCGTTGTCGGCATCGCCGGTAGCGGCGAGATATTTCACGCTGCCGGTGGCTTCTTCCAACTGCGACAGGTTGACCGCGTCGGTGGCTTCGGTGCCGGCGGCGACGTGGATGATCTGGCGATCGATCGCTTCCACCGGCACCGGCAACTGGCCGTTGTGGTCGCGTGCCGGCGTGCCGACCGAAACCGCATTCGCACGATCCGCATAAGAGAAGCTGCCGAGCGCGACGGAATTTTGTACGCCAGGCGCGACTTCGCTGTTGGCGCCCAACGCCATGCTGCCGTCGGCGCCGGGGAAGACGATGCTGTTCCAGCCCAAGGCCACGCTCTGCACGCCACCGGTGGCCGACAGTCCGCCGTATGCGAGGCTTTCGGTACCTTCCGCAACTGCGAGACCGCCCATCGCGATGGTGCGATCACCGCGCGCCTGGGCCTGGTTGCCGAGTGCCGTGCTGAATACACCGTACGCGCGAGATTCGCCGCCGACGGCCACGCTCCAATCGCCGCGCGCCGTGCTGGCCGCGCCGATCGCCGTCGACGTTTCGCCGCTGGCTTCGGATACCACGCCTATCGCGGTGCTGCCGTAGCTAGTGGCGCGCGCGGCGGTGCCGACCGCGGTGCTTTCCTGGCCGGAGGCTTCGGTCGACCAGATTTCTTCTTCCCAGGTCGAACCGTTGATGACGACCATCTGCCCGCCGACCGCGACGGCGCTTTGCCCGGTCGCCAGGCTGCCGACGCCGTAAGCGGTAGCCCACTTCGCCGACGCCACGCTGTTGAAACCGGCTGCGGTGGCGTATTCGCCCAGCGCGAACGCGCCGCTGCCGAATGCGGTGGCGCCGAACTCGAGCGCCGAGGCCGCCGAACCGACGGCGGTCGTGAAATCGCCTTCGGCCGTCGCGCCCTGGTCGTTATCCGTATCGCCGTTCGCGGCGATGTATTTCACATCGTCGGTGGCTTCTTCCAGCTGCGCGAGATTCACCGCGTCGTTGGCTTCGGTGCCCGCTTCGACGTGCGTGATCTGGCGATTTTCCGGGAAGCCGTCCCAGTTCGGGCCGGCGCCGACGGACACGGTGCCGGCACGATCCGCTACTGAGCCTGTGCCGAGCGCGACGCTGTTTTCCGCCAGCGCATTGGCGTAGAAACCGATCGCGGTCGCGCCCTGCCCATCGGCGAACGAACTGCCGCCGAGCGCGGTCGACCATTTCGAATTCGCGAACGCGCTTTCGCCGGCGGAAGTGGCGCTGACGTCGGTGGCGAAGGCGTTCCAGCCCAGTGCGGTGGATTGGATGCCGGTCGCCTGCGCGGATGAGCCGAAGGCGGATGCGCGCTCGGCCGACGCTGTGGTCGACACATGGCCCAGATTCGGACCCGCCGGCCGGCTGCCGCCGACCGCCGTGCTTTGCGCGCCGGTCGCTTTCGCCCATTCGCCGACGGCGACGCTGCTGTCGCCTTCGGCATTGGCGCGCGAACCGACCGCCGTCGACCACTGTCCCGATGCGGAAGACGCCGCACCCATCGCCAAACCCAACTCGCCCGAAGCCTGCGCGCCCGCGCCGAACGCGCTCGCGCCGACGCCGCTGGCGCCCGTGGTGCCTTCGAGCACGACCGGCTTATGCGTTTCCGGATCGACGTATTCGTGGTGCAGTTCGCCGCCGACCGCGACGCTGCTGTTGCCGGATGCGTCGCTGAAAGCGCCGTACGCCGAGCTGTCGTCGCCCGAGGCGACGCTGTTGAAGCCGCTCGCGGTGGCATTGGCGCCCAACGCGAATGCGCCGCTGCCCAAGGCGCTGGCGCCGAGGCCGCCTGCATACGCGGATTCGCCCACGGCCGTGGCGTAATCGCCGTCGACCGCCGCGGCATTGTCGCTGTCGGCGCTGCCGCTGGCTGCGACGTAACGCGTGCTTTCGGTCGCGTCCTGCAACTGTTGCAGATTCACCGCGTCGGTGGCCTCGCTGCCGGCAGCGACATTCGCGATCTGACGTTCGTCGCCGGCAGCGCCGACCGAAACCGTGTGCGCGCGATCGGCGACCGAATACGAACCGATCGCCACGCTATGTTCGGCCGAGGCCTCGCTGTTGCCGCCGAGCGCGGTGGCGAAATACGCGGTGGCCTCGCTGCCAGAACCTATCGAAGTGGCGCCGGTCTCCGTGGCCGCGGCGTAAGCGCCGAAAGAAGCGCCGCCTTCGCCGTCGGCGTAACTATTGGAGCCCACGGCCATGCTGATCAAACCCATCGACCGGCTGGCGACGCCGATCGCCATCGAACCGTCGCCTTCGGCTTTCGAGATCAGCCCCAGCGCCATGCTGCTCTCGCCATTGGACGAGGATCCCGAGCCCAGCGCCGTGCTGTTGTTGCCGAACGCATGCGCATCGGCACCGAGCGCCGTCGAGAAATCGCCGGCGCTCGACGCACCGGTGCCGACCGCGACCGAATGCCCGCCCGCGGCCTGAGTCTTTTTCCAACCACCGATCCAGCTGTACTGGCCGCCGATGGCGACCGACGACGAGCCCGCCGCATCGGCACCGGCGCCGACGGCCACGCCGCTCATGCCGCCGGCTTTGGCCGAGTAGCCGATCGCGGTGGCGTATTCGGCCTCGGTCAGCGTATTCATACCGACCGCGAGCGAGCCGTAGCTCAGCGCCGCGCTCTGCACGCCCACCGCCACTGCGCCCTGACCTTCGGCGCGGCTGGACGCGCCGGCGGCGATCGCGTTTTCGCCGCTGGCGACCGCGTCGTCGCTGCCGTCGCCGGCGCCGTCGACTTGCACGTAACGCGAGCCTTCGGCGGCTTGCGCTTCATTAAGACAGTTGTCGGCGATGGCCGCGTCCGCGGAATTCTCCGGACACGCCGATGTGGCTTCATTGGGGGAGGAGGTGGCGGTTGTTTGAGCGAGGCCGATGCCGGGACCGGACAACAGCAACAACAACGCGGCGTACAGCGGCGTGCGGTTCATTTCTGATCGATCTCCAGAAGTGGATTGCGGGGGATGGCAGGCGACTGTCGGCAGGTGCATAACCCCAACCTTCGACAGGACGCGAGACCCTTCCACGGCCACTCCTGGCCGTCACTCTCAGTGCGTTACTGTTTCACTACACCTCTAATTCTTGTTATTTTTCAATTAGTTGCAGGTGAAACTCGTACCCTGGGCGCCGGCTCCAGAGTGAGCTCGGCGGGAATCGTGCGCTCTCCGGCCAGGCGCCGCGCCTGCGCCAACGCGGCCCGCCAGGGTTCGATCTGGCCCTCGCCGCGGAACAGATGCACTTGCAACATGGCCAGTTCGAAATCGCGTGTCGCCCATGGCGCCACCCGGCCGATCAGGGCGCCCGCCTCTTCATAGCGGTCCTGCGCCAGCAGCCAGTGGGCTTGTGCGGAAACCGCCTCGGCAATGTCGGCGGGCGTGCCGCCGCGTTCGGCCAGCGCGAGTGCGGCCGCGAATTCGCGTTGCGCGTCGGCGGTTTCGTTGCGTGCGGCATGTCCCAGCGCGCGGATCAGGAATCCCGGCAAGGAATCGGCCGAAGGCGGCGCCGCGAACTGCGGGCGCGGCAGGTCGGCCTCCAACGACGCCTGCCACCAGCGCAATTGCGTCCATTCGCGCAACGTGGGGCTCTCTTCCGGCGACCAATCGCGCAGCGCCCGTTCGGCCAGCAGCGCCGCAGAGCGCGCATCGCCGGCGCGCCGCGCCAAATCGGCCATCAGGTATTCGCGTTGATGGGTTTCGGCCAGGATCGGCACCGCCGCCGCGGGCAGCAACAATAATTCGCGCGCTTCGCGGATGCGGCCCACTGCCATCAGCGCTTCGGCGCGGCCCAGGATCGTCCTGGCGCGTACGGCGGGATCGCGGATGCGACCGAGCAAGGCGTACAAGCGTTCGCTTTCTGCCAGCGCCGCATCGTTTTCGAGCAGGCCCAGTTGCGCACTGGTGAGCAACCAGCGCGCGCCGGCCAGTTCGTTGACGGCGCCCATGGATTCGAACACCGGCACCGCCGCGCGGTAATAGTCGATAGCCGCGGCGGGACGTCCGCGATCCATTTCCACGCTGCCCAGATTGGCGTCGACCCGGGCCACCGCCAACAGATCGCCGGCGCGCACTTGGTAGATCCGTGCCTGGCCGAGATCGGCCAAAGCACGATCGAAGCGGCCCTGCGCCGAATGAGTGACGGCGCGGCCGGTCAATGCCTGTCCCAGCTCGGCCGCATACGGCGTGGGCTGCAGCAACTGCACCGACGCGTCGAAGCTGCGCTCGGCATCGGCGAAACGCCCCATCCGCACCAGCGAAGCGCCGCGCGCGTTGAGCAGGCGCGAATGGAACAGCGGGTCCTGCGCCGTCTGCGGCTGCGCCAGCAAGTCGTCGACCGTGGCCAGGCTGCGCGCGTAGTCGCCGGCGCGGAAATCCACCTGCCCCAACCGGTAGCGCAATTGCGGAAGATTGCGCTGCAGTTCGGGCGCTTCGTTGAGGATGCGGCGCGCCGTATCGAGCTCGTTGGCCAGCATCGCCGACTGCGCTCGCAGCAAACGCTCGGCCAGCGCCGGCGCGTCGTTCTTGTCGTAAGGCAGGCTGCGCCCGAACGCCGCCAGCAAACGATCGGTAGCCAGGCGCACCGCATCGATCAGGCTGGCATGCCGCGCCTGCGCGTGCTGCACCGGGCGATTGCGGTCGACGACTTCCAGATCCACCTGCCACTGCCCTTGGCGATGCGCCACGCGGCCGCTCACGCGCCCTCGGCCCTGCTGCGCGGCGGTACCGCGCTGCGCGATCGCGCCGAGCGTGGCCTCGCTGGACAACACGCGGATACCGGCGCGGCGCATGCGGTCGGCGACGAAATCCATCAGGCCCAGCCGCGCCCAGGCGATATCGCCGGGACCGGTCACCTGCATCGGCAGCACCATGAACGCGTCTTCGGCCATCGTGGCCTGCGCCGGCAACGGCGATGCGCCGCGCATCAGCACACCTGCGAGCATGCCGAGCGCGATGCAGACCACTACCACCGCGGCGATCAGTATCGGCAGCCTGCGCTTGGGGGTTGGCGGTGGCATCGGCGGGGACGGTGCGGCTTCGGGTTGCGTGGCCGGCAGTTCCGGAATTACGGCCGCGATCGGCGTTGCCGCGTACTCCTGCTCCGGCGCATTTTCCGGCGCGGTATCCACGACCACCGGCGCCACCCACGAAAAACCGTAGCGCGGCACGGTGCGTATGTAGCGCTGTTCGTGGCCGTCGTCGCCGATCGTGCGCCGCGCGCGCAGCACGATCTGGCCGAGCTGGGCGTCGGACACATCGGCGCGGCCGAACACGGCGCGCACCAGCTCGTCGCGATGCACGGCGCGGTCGCGATGTTCGATCAGGCAGGTGAGGCATTCGAAGACGCGCGCGGGCAAGGCGACGATATCGCCGCCGCGCATCAATTCGCGCTTGCCCAAATCCAGGCTGTATTCGCCGAAGCGGTACGCGACGATGTTCATGCTTGCGCGCAGAGCCGCGCCGGCCTGGCGGCGCAGCGAGCTGCATGAGGATGAGACCCGTCCGTGGACTCTGAAGAATGGGTTTTCGCGACCAGCGTCGTCGTCTCGGCAATATGATGCTGCCGCGATTCTACGTCGACTTCTCCGGCGACGCGTGCGGTTGCCATAAACGCTGCAAGTCTTCGGCGTCCAACGGGCGCCAGCGGCCTTCGTCGAGCCCATTCAGCATCAGTCCGCCGACCGCCGCGCGATGCAGCGCCTCGACGTGATTGCCCACCGCCGCGAACATGCGGCGCACTTGGTGATAGCGGCCCTCGGTGAGCGCCAGGCGCACGCGCCTGGGCCCGAGCGCCAGCATTTGCGCGGGCTGCAGCGGCGTCTGCTCCGATTCCAGCAGCAGCGTGCCGCTGGCGAACAGCGCCGCTTCGTCGCCGCGTAGTTCCGACGCGAGCGTAGCCTCATAGACCTTGGGCAGATGCGATTTGGGAGAGACGATACGGTGCAGCAATGTGCCGTCGTCGGTCATCAGCAATAAACCGCTGGTCTCGCGATCCAGGCGACCGACCGTGGACAACAGCGGCGAACGCGCCGCGAAACGCGGCGGCAGCAAGTCGTAGACCAATCGGCCGCGATCCTTGGTGGAGCAGGTATAGCCGACCGGTTTGTGCAGCATCAGCACCAGGCCGGGCGGCGGATCGAGCGGTTCGCCGTCGACGCGGACGTCGCCATGCGCGACCGTATCGTCGGCGTACAGCACCTCGCCCCGCGGATCGGTGATGCGGCCTTCGCGGAACAAGGCCGCGACTTGCTTGCGGCTGCCGTAACCGAGATTGGCGATCAGTTTGACCAGTTTCATGCGCGCATCCGTTTCATCGGCCGGACTTCACCGCTTCGATCGCCTTGAAGCCGTCGCGCTGCGCCACCGTGCGCACGCTGCCGAAACGGGCATCGAGTACCGATTCGTAGGGCAAGTGGCGATTGGCGACCAGCCACAGGCGGCCGCCGGGTTTGAGCGCATCCGCAGCGGCGGCGATGAACCGACGGCCGATGTCGGGACGCTCGGCGCGGCCCTGCGCGTGGAACGGCGGATTGCTGACGATGAAGTCGTAGCGTTGCGGCAGGCCGGCGGCGACGTCGTGCCAATGGAAGCCGAGCGTCGCTTGCGACGCGGTCTTTTGCATATTGATGCGCGCCAGATCCAGCGCGCGCGCTTCGGCCTCGTACAGATCCAATGCGGTCACGCGCGGGTTGCGGGCCAGCACTTCCATCGCGAGATAGCCGTAACCCGCGCCGAGATCGGCGCCCGCGCCGGCCAGGTCGTCGGGCAGATGCCGCGCGAGCAGCGCCGAGGCGGCATCGATCCTATCCCATGCGAATACGCCGGGGCGGCTGACGACGCGTCCGTCGAGGATCGGCCGCGGCGCGTCGAGCGCCTGCCATTGCACGGCCAGGGCCGCATCCGCCGCGCCATCCAATGGGCTGGTCCAGAACACGCGGCATTTGTTCTTCGAGATCGTCTGCAACGGCCCGCCGATGCGCGCCAGATCCGATTCGCCGGATTTCGCGCCTTCGTCGTTGGCCATGCTCGCCGCCACGATCCCGCCGGGCTGCAGCCGCGCGATCGCCTCGGCGAACAAGGCGCGCGCTTCGTCGCGTTGCCTGGGAGGAAGCACCAGCACCAACGGGAATAGACGCTGCGCATCCTCGGTATCCAAGCCGGAACGTTGCAGGCGGTCGTACTCGGGCTTGAAGCTCTGCGCGCAGACCAAGCCCGGCAACGGCTGGCGATGCAGCGGCCAGCCGTCGCGTGCGCGCAGGAACAATGCACCATCGTCGGGCCACGCCAGCACGCCGCTCGCGAACGGCAGCAGCAGTGTTTCCAGCGGCGAGTCGTTGGCCTCAGTCGGCATGAGGCGGGTACAGGGATTTCATGCGGGGATTCTACAAGCCCGCGCGATCCACCCCCTCTTCCGCTTGCTACTGCGCCCTCTCCCGCTTGCGGGAGAGGGCCGGGGTGAGGGCGCGCGCCATATCAGATAGCTACGAGCGTCTGATGTACGAGCCCTTGATTCGTCTGAAACGAGCAGGCATCGCCATCTGAAATCCCGCGCGCCCTCTCCCAACCCTCTCCCGCAAGCGGGAGAGGGCTAAAGCAAAGCACAACGCTCAGGCGTGACGCATCCGTCCATCTCGGCCGAAAAACCGCCGCGCAACATCCACCGACCACGACAGCCCCGCGCACACCGCAAGCAGCAGTCCCCAGCGCACGATCCGCTCGTCGACACCTGCGATCGCCTCGTTGCCGTACATCGCCAGCGCGACCACGCCGGACATCGCCAGCGCCACGCCGAGCAGGTTCAGCATCAACCGCTCGAAACCCGTCGCATCTCGCGAAAGCGGTGCGCGCACCACGGCCAGGCCCGCGACCTGCCGTGCGAAATCCTCGGGCAATGCCTCCATCGGCGGCTCGCGCAGCGCGCGAGCGATCGTCCGGTAGTGCGCGTCGGGCGCGTCGTTGCCGGCAGCGGCGATGCCCAGGCGCTCGTCGCGCATGGCCTGTTCCTGCGCCTGCCATTCGCGCTCGTCGGGCTTGTCGAATTCCTTAAGGCGGTTCTTGCTGATGTTCATGCGGCGACTCCCATCCGTGGTTCCAGCACGTCGCGCAATTGTTTGCGGGTGCGGAACAGGTGGCTTTTGATCGTACCTTCGGCCAGGCCGGTGATGCGTGAAATCTCGCCGATCGGCATTTCTTCCAAGTGATATAGCGTCAGCACCGTGCGCTGCAGCGGCGGCAGCGCGTCGATCGCGGCATGCAGCAGCGCCGAGGCCTGCGCCTGGGCGCGATCGCCTTCCAGATCGAAACCGTCGCTGACTGTTTCGACCACCGATGCGCCCTCTTCGTCCTGGCTGTCGACCAGCGGTATGCGCTTGCGCTCCAGATGCCGCTTGGCGACCGAATAGGCGACCTGGCCTATCCAGGATTTCAATGCGCTATCGAAGCGGTATTGGTGCAAGTACTGATGCACGCGCAGGAAGGTTTCCTGGCACAGGTCGCGGGCGTCCTCGGGATGCCGCACCATGCGCAGCACGATGTGCCAGCACAAGCCCTGGTATTGCCGCACCAGCCGCTCGAAAGCGCCGGGCGCACCGCTCAACACGGCCTGGACCAGCGCGCGGTCGTCGCACGGGTCGGCCTGGGCAATCTCGGAACGGCGGTCCATGGGCACGGGATACGCCTCGAGGGCCTGCGGTTGCAACTGCCGGACGTGCAACCGGCCGCCGGCGGGCCGTATCTCTTGCACCGTAGACCACCCAACCCCGGAAAACCGCCATGGACCTGCCTGGAATCCTCGTACCGATCACCCTGTTCATCTGCATCACCTATGCCATCAAGGCGGTCGTGGACGCATATCTGCGCCGCAAGATGGTCGAATCCAACGGCTCGCAGGAATTGCTGCGCTCGATCCTGGAAGGCGAGGAAGTGCGCCGCCGCCACAGCTCGCTGCGCTGGGGCGTGGTGCTGGTAGCGCTGGCGATCGGTTTCGCACTGATCGAAGCCTTCGGCTGGACCGAACCGACGCCGGGCATTTTCGCAGTGCTGCTGGGCGCGACCGGCTTGGGCAATCTCGCCTATTACTTCGCGGCGCGCCGGTTGGGTTGAGACGAGTCGAACCTGTGGGAGCGGCTTCAGCCGCGGGCTTTCCGAGCCGGAACTAGATCAAGAGCTCGCGGCTGAAGCCGCTCCCACGAACAAGCGCTATCTCAATTCTGCAATTCGCGCAGCGTCACCGACGGCGGCGCATCCAGCACGCGGCGCGTGGCGAACAAACCGGCGACCAATGCGGCCAGCATACCCAAACCGCCGCCGACCGCCGCCAACGTCCAGTTCGGCTCCCACGGCAAATCGAACACGCGTGTGGCCACGACGCCCGACAACACCGACGCCGCGATCGCCGCAACCAATCCCGATAACAAACCGATCGCCGCGAACTCCGAGGCCTGCGCCAACCGCAATTGCCGGCGGCTGCCGCCCAGCACGCGCATCACGCCGCCTTCGAGCAGGCGTTCGTCCTGGCTGGCGCTGATCGCCGCGAGCAACACCAGCACGCCGGCGGCCAGCGAGAACCAGAACACCACCTGCACGACTTTGGATACCTGGTCGCCGGTGTTGCGCACCTGCTTGAGCACGGCATCCACGTCGATCACCGACAGATTGGGGAAACGTTGCACCAGCGACGCGGTGAAGCGCGTCTTTTCCGGCGGCACGCTGACCGCGGTGATGTAGCTGGCGGGGAAGCCGTCGAGCGCGCCGGGCGATGCGATCACGAAGAAGTTGGGACGGAAACTTTCCCATTCCACGCTGCGCAGGCTGGTGATCGGCGCCTCGAACTTCTGCCCGGCGATGTCGAAAGCGACGCGGTCGCCGATCTTCCAGCCCAGCGATTGCGCATAGCGCTCTTCCACCGACAATTCGGGAGCCGCCGGCTTGCCGCTCCAGAACTTGCCGGCCACCACTTTGTTGTCGTCGCGCAAGGCGTCCGCGACCGACAGGTTGAATTCGCGGTCGGCGCGGCGCTGCGATTCGCGGTCCTGATCCGGATCGCCGCTGCGGTTCGCGTAATCGGCGCCGCGGGTCGGCTTGCCGTTGAGCTCGACCAGGCGGCCGCGGATCATCGGCACCAGCGTCGGCGCGGGCACGCCTTGCGATGCGATGAAGTCGCGCACCGGTTGCACCTGGTCGCTCTGCACGTTGATGATGAAACGATTGGGCGCGTTCTCGGCCAGCGACAACTGCCAGCGGTCCAGCAGATCGGTACGCACGAAGGTCAGCAGCAACAGCGCCATCAACCCCAGGCCCAAGGCCGATACCTGCGCGATGCTGGTGCGGGCGCGGCGGCTGACGTTGGCCAATCCATAACGGAGGCTGCCGCGCAGCCGCGAACGCAACCGGCGCACCGCCACGATCAGCAGCCAAGCCAGCAGCGCGAGCACCGCCAGCGTCGCGGCGATGCCGATCAACATCGCGCTGCCGAGCGTCGCCGAACCCGCCTTCCACCACAGCAATGCGGCCAGCCCCGCGAAACCTGCCAACGCCACCAGCCATGCGCTCGGTTCGGTCGCGTCCAGATCGCGGCGCAACACGCGCAAGGCGGACACGCGCCGCAGCGCGAGCACCGGCGGCGCGCCGAAAGCGAGCAGCACCACCATGCCTACGATATAACCTTGCAGCGCCGGCAGCCACCCCGCGGGCGGAATCGACAATTGCATCGTCTGGGCCAACCAGTGGCCCACCGCCCACTGCAGGCCGAATGCGATCAGCACGCCGATGCTGCTGGCGATCAGGCCGAGCAGCACCATTTCGCCGATATGGATGCTTGCCAACGTACGCTGGCTCGCGCCTAGGCAACGCATCACCGCTGCGCCGGACAAGTGGCGTTCGCTATGGCGGCGTGCGGCCATCGCCACCGCGATCGCGGCGAGCACGACGGATACCAGCGCGGCCAATCCGAGGAATCGGCCCGCACGATCGAGCGCGGAGCGGATTTCCGGGCGCGCTTCGCCGATGGTCTCCAAACGTTGTCCGCGCGCGAGTGCGGGCCGCGCCGTCTTGACGAACTTCTCCACCGCGCCGCTTTCGCCAGCGACGACCATCCGATAGCGGATGCGGCTGCCTTCCTGCACCAGGCCCGTCGCCGGCAGATCGGAAAGATTGAGGAACACTTTCGGCGCGACGTTGAAATAATCCAGCGCGGCATCGGGCTCCTGCACCACCAACGCCGACAACCGCAACTTGGAATTGCCGATGCCGATGTCGTCGCCGAGCGTCGCGCCGAGCGTGTCGGCGCCGGCGCGGCTCATCCACACCGTGCCCGGCGACGGAATGACGCCGGCATCGCGTTCGCCCGCACCGTCGGCGATGCGAAAACTGCCGCGCAACGGGAATCCCGCGCCGAGCGCGCGCAGATCGCCCAACCGCAGATTGGCCGCATCGCCCGCACCTGCGCGGATCATGCTCTGGAATTCCACCGTTTCGGTGCGCTGCAGGCCGGCGGCGTTGGCCGCGTCGCGGATCGTGCCTGCGATGGGCGCGTCGCCGCGCACCACCGCATCGCCGCCGAGCAAGCGGTTGGCCTCGATCGCCAGCGCCCGCTCGGCGCGGTCGGTGATGAAGCCGACCGCGGTCACCGCGACCACCGCCAGCACCAGCGCAGCGAGCAGGATGCGGATGTCGCCTGCGGCCAGATCGCGGCGCAATTGCCGCCAGGCCAATCCGAACAGATTCGCCGTGCGGGCTTTGCCGGGCATGTTCACGCTTGCACCAGCCGGCCGCTGTCCAAGCGCAGCACGCGGCTGCAGCGCGAGGCGAGGTGTTCGTCATGCGTGACCAATACCAGCGTGGTGCCGGCGTCGTGGTTCATGTCGAACAGCAATTCGATGATCGCCTGCCCGGTATGCGTGTCGAGGTTGCCGGTGGGTTCGTCGGCGAACAGCAACGATGGCTGCGTGACGAAAGCGCGCGCCAGCGCGACGCGCTGCTGCTCGCCGCCGGACAGCTGGCGCGGATAATGGCCGAGGCGTTCGCCCAGACCGACCTTCGACAGCATCGAACGGGCCGGCGTTTCCGCGTCGGCATCGCCGCGCAGTTCCAGCGGCAGCATCACGTTCTCCAGTGCGGTCAGCGAAGGCAGCAACTGGAAACTCTGGAACACGAAGCCGACCTTTTCGCTGCGCACGCGCGCGCGACCGTCCTCGTCCAGCGCCGACATCGGCTGCCCGTCCAGCGTCACCGCGCCGCTGCTGGGCGTGTCGAGGCCGGCCATCAGCGACAGCAAGGTGCTCTTGCCCGAACCGGAGGCGCCGACGATCGCCACCGTATCGCCGGCATCGATCGCGAAACCGATGTCTTCGAGTATGGTCAATTCGCCGCCAGGCAACGGCACCCGTTTGCCCAAACCGGTCACCTGCATCGCTTGCGCCCGCTTCACTTCAGCTTGCAGTCCGATGGAATCGGCCATGATCATCCTTATGCTTACCTGGCTCTATTTTCGGGAGACGTCATTAATGGGTCTTAATAATCGACGATATGCGGCATCCCGCGGGCCGCTTCAATGGGCCGGAAGTCTTGCCGTCCTGCTCCTGGCGTTGGCCCCCGCCGCGTACGCGCAGGCGGCGCGCGCGCAAGCGGCCGCGCCCGCAAACGAGACTACGCGCACCGTGCTGGTGATGGGCGATTCGCTGTCGGCCGCCTACGGCCTGGACGCCGCGCAAGGCTGGGTCGCGCTGACCGCCGACCGCATCGCCAAGACCCGGCCCGGATGGCGCGTCGTCAATGCCAGCATCAGCGGCGAAACCAGCGCCGGCGGCTCCGCACGGATCGTCGATGCGGTGGTCAGGCACAAACCGTCGGTGGTGGTGATCGAACTGGGCGCCAACGACGGCTTGCGCGGACTGCCCTTGCGCGAAACCAAGGTCAACCTGGCGCGGATGATAGGCGCATCGCAGTCGGTAGGCGCCAAGGTGCTGTTGATCGGCATGCGCATTCCGCCCAATTACGGGCCCGAATACACGCAGGGCTTCGAACGCAACTTCACCGCGCTGGCCAAGCAGTTCGACGTCGCCCTGCTGCCGTTCCTGCTGCAACCCATCGCCACCGATCGCGCCAATTTCCAGAACGACAACCTGCACCCGGTCGCTGCAGCGCAGCCGAAGCTGCGCGACCATGTGTGGACGGCGCTGGAGCCACTGCTGAAATGAGGCGGGTGAAAGCGTGCGAATGAATTCGCACCTACAAAAGCCGAAAAATATGTAGGTGCGGATTCATCCGCACGCTCTTGATTTTTTCATCCGCGCCGATTCAACGCGATACCAGCACCGCCGCCGACCGCATCGGCTGCAAACGCCCGTAAGTCAGGCTGCGCCACAACCATTCCATCGGCCCGAAGCGAAAACGCATCAGCCACCACCGGCTGAACACCATCTGCGCGGAGAACAGCAGCGCCCAGACCGCGAACCACGCGATCGTGCCGTAGCCCGGGCCGATGCCCAACCCATAGCCATAGAAGATCGCGCTGCACACCGCCGTCTGCATCAGATAGTTGGTCAACGCCATCCGTCCGGCCGGCGCGAAGTGACGCAACCATCGCTGCCACCCGGCGCGCAGGTAGAGCAATACGAAAATCGTGCCCACCGCGATGCCGAGCAGCAGCGGTCCGGCGAACGCGACCAGCGCCATCCACACATGCACACTCAAACTCTTGCTCAGCCACGGCAATGCCGCACGCACCGGCTCGGCCCAGAATTGCAATGCGGTGGTCAACAAACCCAGCGGTAACGTCCAGGCGAGGATGCGCTTGAGCAACGGCACATGCTGCGCGGGCGCCTGCAATAGGCGATGGCGTCCGGCCCAGTAGCCGAGCATGAACCGGCCCAGCGAAAACAACACCAGCATCAGTCCGCCGAGCGGATACCACCATTGCAGCAGCCCCGCATTGCCCGCGAAAGCCGATGCCAAACTCGGTTCGGACAATGCATCGAAGGCCTGCGTCATCACTTCCTGCCGCGACAAGGGTCCGGCGCGGGAGACCGACGCGAACCACGCGCGCACCGCTGTGGTGCCCGCCAATGCGATCGCGAAGCCGCCCCAGATCAGCCATCGCGACGGCCATTTCCGGCACAGGATCAGTGCGAATCCGGCCAACGCGTACACGAACAGGATATCGCCCCACCAATACGCCGAATGCAGCGCGCCGATCGCCAGCAGCACCGCCATGCGCCGCGCGAATACGCGCAATCCGTCGCCGCCGCGCGCTTCGGCGCGCTCCAGTTGCATCGCGAAGCCGAACCCGAACAGAATCGAGAACACGGTCACGGCTTTATGCGTCAGCAGCCACTCCAGCGCGTGCTTCGCGATCCGGTCGAAGTCCGCCGTCGGCAACGCCGCTTGCGCGGGCTGGGCGAGGTATTCGTATAACGAGAATGCCGACAGATTGGCCAGCAGCACGCCGCATAGGGCGAAACCGCGCAAGGCATCGACCAGGTCGTAGCGTTCGGCGACAGGAATCGGAGTGATTGCGGAGGCGGCGGTGTCGGTCATCGCGACACCCTAAGGGAGCGGCCTGCGTTTAGGAAGAGCCAATCGCTTTGCATGCATCAACCCAAAAAGCCGCCGGCCGCCTTCCGGGAGAGTATTGGAAAGCGACCGGCGTATCGACCACCCCCACAGCTGATCGACGCGAATCAAGACGGAATTACATCGCCGCTGCGGCCATTGAAAACAAAAAATCACAAATCCCGCGTCGATTCATTTGCGATCGCACGGCACATTACTTTGCTGAGCACCTCGACAGCCTGGACATGCTTAGGTCTGCAAAGCAATTGCTGGCACCTGAGGCAGCAAGGTCGTTGAGTTAGAAAAACGTACTCTGGCCTCTGTTTTTGATTTTATCTATTAGGAGGCTTGCGCATTCGCTGCATATTGACAGGAACAGGTCGCGGCCCAGCTTGCTGCAGCATTGAATTGGTAATGCCCTCGGCATATAGCTTTGCAAGCGCTGGCTGTTCCAAGAGAGCCAAAGCGTCGCGATTGGGTCCGGGGTTGGGCGCCATGAGCTCCAACAGCCGTTCCTTGGGTGTTTGCGCGTAGACAGCAAGCAACCGGTCAAATATTTCTATCGGATCTTCAACATTATGCTGCGGTTGGCGAACATCGCCGAAGAACGTCTCCGGATAGCGCTTCCAAGCAGCGAACTCTGCATCGGTAAGCTGGTTTCGGTAAGTCGCCCTCTGGCCATTTTCCAGGTGCATTATTAGCCAGACCTTTCCGTCTTGCTCGTCCACGCAGGCATCTTCCAATTCGCCTATCTGGCCATCGTCCATTTGATACCGGCGTCCAACTAGAAGGCGCTGCTCATTCAAACCCGGAATTTCGCCATCGAATGTAGATGGCACGTCGACATGCTCAACCATTGATGCGAAGAACGCCTCGACCTCGAGGTATCGTTCTCTCTGCTCGATCTTCTGTCGAAGGGTAGTGAGCTGCCCCGTTCGGTATTCGTTGATCCTGAACCCTTCCAGGATTGCCCCGGCGTCGGCGACAACTTCATTCAAGTGATGGTGGTCCGGGAAGTTGGTGATGAATACTAGAGCGTTGGGCAGACCTTGCGCCGACTTGCTGCCCTCAAAGCGCCGGAGATCGCTCACAGCTGCCGTTCGCCAATCGTAATAACTGCCGGCGGTGCGCGGCTTGGCCGGAGTGTTAATGTCAACGAAGATCAGCCGCTCCGCCTCTGTCTGCTTGCGTAGTGCATCACTGACCAGGCCAACGAACTTTCCGAAGCCAGATTGGGATTTACCGCTCGAGCTTTGGTTGCGCATCTTGCACTCGACCCAGAAGCTCCTACCCGTCTTGGGATAAGTTGCAGTGAACTCGCAATGGGTTGAAGAGCGATCCGTTTCGTCCTCCCAAATCAGATTGAACCCTGCCCGAAGAAACATGGCCGCCACTCGGGTCTCGTATCGAGCACCCACAAACTGGTCTGGTCGCTTCAATCGGCGGAGCAGACGATCCTGGATACCCGGTGTTTGGGCCTGATCAGCATTGTGTTCCAAGGTGTAAAGGTCATAGGCCAAGGTCAGATAGGCACTGACAGCGCCAGTCATTCGGACTTGTTTTACATCGCCCGCAGCCATGGGTTGAGCCTTAGATAGGGCCACCAGTTGCTCATGCCACTTCAATATTGGATGGCGGAGATCGGGGCCTTTAATTGCCTCGGCCTGAAACCACTCTCTTCCTAGAACATCAACGATGTAGGCATAAAGGAAATCGTGGAATGTCTTCCATACTCCCCAGCATTTGCGCTTTCCGGCTATGACGATGCGGGTGCCATTAGCGTCGGCGGAAATGATGCCTCGTCCTAGCCCCTGTTGCCGCTCACTTTGCAGACGATGGATGGCTGCCTGACGCTGAGCTTCGGCCGCGCCACGAGATATCAATTTCTCGTAGTCTGCATTGGGGCCACCATGGCAATGTTTAAACTTCTTGCCGCTACCACAAGGACATGGCAGGTTTCGGCCTGGCGTTCGGCTCATAAGGAAAGGGTCGCACTAACTGACATTCCTCCGCAATGAGATAGTCGAGCCATAAATGTGGTCTACCGAGTTAAGTCGGAGAATCACCATTTTTTTGCCGATAGCAGATTGGCCAGCGACGCTAAGCGAGGTAGGTTGGGGTGAAACCCAACATAGCCATCTCACGGCAGTAGCGTATGGAACCAAACCATGTTGGGGTTTCACCCCAACTTACGGCCCTATCGCATCAGCATCAATAATATGTAGCGCCAACCCAAAGCTTAACCCGCGTAATAGTTACTTCGTTCATACGCATGCGGCCATATATTCTCAGTTCTCTAGGAAACAGCCCTGGCGGATCTCCTTGCAATGTTAGTCTGTAGCACTTTTCATACGGACTCTCTTTATCACAATCGATCGTATCAGCACTTGAAATATTGCTGAGCTCGATGCTCTTTATGTAATTTTTAGGCTCAATTTTGGCGCAAGATCCAGAACACTCAAACGCGTAATCAGTCGGTTTTGATGGCCCTTTTTCGGCCAGCAGATCCAGGTAAGCAGATATAGTTAATGCAGACTGCGCATCTGGGGCGGGGAAGTAAGCGCGAGTGCTTTTTACTGCGCCGCACAAGGAGTCATATTCGTCGTATGTCCACTGCTTCTGATCTGTGTAAATCGAAGCCTCGACGCCATATCGTGGCTCACTATCTATCGAGTTAATCCTCCCACTTTCATCAAAACCAAGCGTGACCCATTTTGAACCGCAAATACCGTATTGACTTCCTGTTGTGAATGCATAGCTGAAGAATCTAATCTCTGCGCGGCTAAGCTTCGATTTTGGACGCTCCACATCCATCATCAATTTTCCAGCCTCGCCAAGAGTTCTCTCCGCGAGAAGATTCAGTGGAAGCCTTTCGACTTCTGCAGCCGTCAGCGGTTCTGTGGCCGACGCCACGAACGTGATCCCGAGCCAGGAAAGGAGAAACAAACTAGCCATTCTCATAAATTTAGCCTCCTGGAATCTGTGCCCCACTTTCGTTTTAGTCGCATCCGGCCATAGCACGGTAGGTTGGGGTGAAACCCCAACATCGCCATCTCACTGCAGCGACGTCTGAAAGCAAACAATGTTGGGGTTTCACCCCAGTCTCTCTGACCCCGTTATCCCGTGGGTTAACCAGCTGGAAGGCTGCCTTCATAAACCGACTCGGCCTACGGTTATTTTTCGTCACTGATATACGCACGGCGATTCCTAGCGCGGCCAGATTCGGTAGTGTTATCACCTATCGGCCGAGCGCTCCCATAACCATATGGTGAGCCCAAGCGCGCGCTAGACACGCCGTGACTGATTAGCCAATCATGAATTAACTGAGCTCGGCGTAGTGACAACTCCACGCATTCTCTTCCAATGCATTCTTTCGCGTCAGTAAAACCAACCACTCTAAACCTTGCGTCTTTGGGGAAGGCGGAGATCACGGTTAAGTCATGCTCAAGGGCACGTTCCGCATCACCGAGTGTTTCAGACAACGCTGGTATTAGCATCCCGTCAGGAGAAGGCTGATTCGGCTTAAAGTAGACGCCAAAAAAATCCTCTGGCTCTGCAAAATATCCCCTTCTGTCCGCAGGTGGAGCCATTGACTTAGAATTACTGAGTTCGCGAGTTGCAGCGCATGCGCCGCACAAGAGAATCAATGCAAAGGAAAAAATTTTCATCGTTTGAGACGATCGAATAAGCACTAGCAATTTCCTCCGGTATAGCCATAGCAGGAGGAATCAACTGAGCGATTAGCTCGACTATTTATCATGTCGTAGTCAAAACCATCCCCCAGAATTCCACGGAGCCCACATATTTCCTCCATTTAGAAGGAAATCCGATGCTTTCTGATAGTACGCCTCGGCACGATAGCCGCTTCGTTCTCTGTCGATTCGTTCGTCTCTACTCGCGGGATATCCTTCTCGAATAATGCGAACGCCATGGTCACCCTCATGAAGACTTCTCATGGCCAATCCATTTACTAGGCCAGAACTCTCTGGGTGTTTTTCTGCAATAGCTTTCAGGTCGAAGGTAACGCTCCCCCTACCTTCCCTGTCTGTATTAATTCTAGCGAAGTCGCCATTTAAATCTCCAAACGAAATGACTACTTTGTCGTCACCTTCTTTTCCAAAGAAGGCAACAGAATCCTTTAGATTATTTTGCTGGGTTTTAGTCAAACGATCGCTTCTTGACGCCTGGTCAGCTTTTGCAAGTCCTTCTTTGAAGGTATCGCATTGCGCCTTAGTACTGTCTGCAGCACAAACATGGCGTCCATCAGGATCGCGAAAACGGTAGGGATTCCAAATACCGTAAAGATATCGTCCAAAACTGGCACCCGTATTCGGATTCGGACTCACTGGATCCACGCTTGCCCAGACCGGCGGCAAGATGCCGCCGAGTAGATAACGTTGTTGTGCATAGATCATCCCTGTCGCTACATCGGCGACATGACCTGTGTAATCCGGTCCATCCTTGAGTAGCCGGTTGATCACATGCCCGTACGGCTCGTACTCGCTCTTCTCGATGATGACTTTGCTTTGATCGGTGACCGCCACCGGCGTACTCAAGCTGTCGGTGTGAAGATATTTGGTAGCTACCGCGCCACGGTTATGCGGCTGCTCTCTTATCGCGACCAGACTGCCGTTGAGGTAGACGTAGTTGCTGTACTTGCCCGTGCGCAGGTCGCTGGCGAAGGCCAACTGCCCGGTCTGGCTGTAGAAGCTGTACTTGTTGAGCCCGTTCACGGTGTCCCGGACGCGCCGGCCGTGGCCGTCGTAGACATAGGCCGAGCCGGCCACGCTGACGCTGCGCAGCCGGTTGCCGTAGTCGAAGGTCAGCGCGGTGCCGTTCTTGTGGGTCAGGTTGCCCTGCACGTCGTAACCCAGCCCCATCACGCTGGTGCCGTTGCAGCCGCCGGTCTTGACGTTGGTCAGCTGGTTGCGGGCGTCGTAGCAGTAATAGTGGTCCCGGGTGGCCGGGCCGCCGATGGTGGCGCGGGTCATGTTGTCCAGCACGTCGTAGGCGTAAGCCGCGTTGCCGAACATCGGCGAGACCGTGGTCTTGAGCCGGTCCAGGCCGTCGTAAGTCATCGTGCGGTTGCCGCGGTGCAGGGTTCGGCCGTCGCTGATCGCGGCCACGTTGCCGTTCTGGTCGTAGTCGTAACCATCGTTGAGCACGGCACTGGCGTTGCAGGTGCCGCTGAAGTCGCAACTGGTGTCGGGCAGACCGCGCACGTTCTGGGTCAGCGTGTGGACGATCCCATTGCCATAGGTGAATTGTTGAATCGCGCCATTGGCGTAGTACTTGACGCCGGTGGCGTAGCTACCGGCCTGGGTCGGCTGACCCAGCGCATTGGGCAGGTAGGTGATGACCGGCGCGACCGGCTGACTCTGCGACGCCAGGTGGCCATTGGTGTTGTAGCCGTAGCCCAGCGTCCAATCCACTGCGCCCCAGGTCAGCCGCTCGCTGACCGGCAGGCGGCGCTTGTTGTACTCATACGTGGTGGTGACGAGATTCCCTCCGCCATTGTTGGCGCTGAGCGTGGCCAAGCGGCCGTCGGGCTTGTAAGTCAAGCTCTGGTTGCCCAAGCCGTCTGGGAAGACGAGCGTCTTGAGCCGATTGCGGGCATCGTAGGTGCGGTCTACGCGGCGTGGCGCGATCGCAGAGTGGTCGCCTTCCAGATCGCAGCCGATATTCATGGGCAAGCCCGCGGCCGACCAGGCGAGATTCCCAGCCGTGTCGTAGCCATAATCGGTCGCACCGGACTCTGGCTCGACCGTGCGGCACAGTTCCTGGCTAGCGAAGTAAGCGTAGCTGCGGGTTAACGAAACCGTGGCGTTGGCATTGCGCCGGGTGAGGGTTTTGGGCTTGCCGAATACGTCGCGCGAGATTTCAGTGATCGCGCCCTCGGGGTGCGCGATGGTGCGCGGCTGATCGGTGCTGGGTTGGTCATAGGCCACAAAACTTGTCGTGGTCTTGAAGCCGCGTGGGTTGGTGACCCGCGTTTGGAACCCGGTCAGATATTCGGTGGTCGTGCTCAGTACGCCGACTTCGCTAGCTTGCTGGACCTTCGTCGTGCGGCCCAAAGCGTCATACGTGGTCGTGGTGCCTTGCGCATTGGGATTGACGACCGGATTGGCCCAGGTGTTGTAGACCGCTGCATTCTGGTTGCGCTGCGGATAGGAGGCGAACGTGGGCCGGCCTTGTGCGTCGAAGCGGGTCACCCGCTGGGTGAGCGTGCCGGCCACATTGACGTTGTCGTACGCGGTGCCGACGACCGGGCGCCACATCGCATCAAAGTAGGTGACCTGATAACCATTGCCGGTTTGGATGGTTTGACGCCAGTGTCCGGCCGGTAAACCGTAAGCCGCGGTATTGGACTTGGCGAAGCTAAGCGAAGTGCTGGTCCAGTTGACGGTATCGGCATCGGGGTAGTCGATGGTCTTGAGCCGGCCGATAGGATCGTAGGCGTAATTCGTCGTGTAACCGTTCTCGTCGGTGACCGAATCCAGGCCGCCGATATTGTTGACTACAGCGGATTTGGATTTGGCATCGGCGAAGGTGATCTTCTGCGGGAGGCCGCGCTTCCAGGTGGCGAAGGTGGTCGTGTTGTTCTTGCCATCCTTGACGTTGAGCAGCGTGCCGTCGGCGTTGTAGGCCAAAGTCTGCTGCAGCTTGCCGAAGGCGTACGTCTTCCACGGGCGGGCCAGCGCGTCGTAGTCGGTCTTGGATTCGACCAGACCCGTATTACTGTTGGTAGATGAGGCCGCTTGACCGATGACCCATAGGCTTGTGTTGTGGTGATAGGCGGTGACATCGGTACGCGAATAACCCAGCGTGCTGGAACGAGTCGCCTTGGTCGGGTTGGCGTACGGATCGAAACCTTGAGCCAGCCAAGTGAAGGTCGTCCCTTGCTGGATGATTTGGCGCTGCAGGACTGGCGTCAATTTCTCCGCCGTTCGGTCACCACGTTCATAGGGGCTGGCGCCGACTACTGCCGGATAGGGCTGTCCGGCGGGGTTCAGCAAGTAGCTGGTGGTGTCGGTTCGCAAGATCGCGTTTGCGCTGGCGCCGCGCTCCACTTTGAGCAGCTTGCCGTCGGTTTCCAGGTATTTATTGCCGAAGGTGTAGCGCACGAACTCGCCAGGGCCGGCCACTTCCACTGTTTTGGTGGCCGCGCAGCTGTTATTGGGACAGTTCTCGGCCCAACTATTGTTCGGTGCGCCGTAGCTGTAGTTCCACTGGTAAGCAGGCAGGCCCGGGCCGGTGATCTTCTTCTGAATCAGGCCGACCACGTCGTACAGGTAAGGGAACTTGGCGTAATCGGCCTCGCCGAACGGGTCCGGCTTGACGCAGACCTTGGGTACGTAAGAGCGCCCATGCAGCTGCGATTTGAATTTGAACTCGCCCACCGCGCCGGAGGGATGAGTGATCGTGCCAGTGGCGGTGGACTGCGTGGTGTATGAGCTGCGCAGCGAACACAACGCCACCGTTTGGTCTTGGCGCGGCTCGGTATGGGCTGCTAGCAAACCAGAGAACGCGATCGTCCACTTCGACGCGTCTGGCAAGGTCACCGCCGTGAGCGCGTGCCCGTTATACGTATAGGTCCAAGTGCGTGTGCCGTCGGACACGGAGGCGATGTGCCCGTTGCCGTTGTACGCCATCGTGAGTTGGCGACCATCGCTGGCTGCGATCTTGGTCAGTCGCCAGGGTTTTGCCGGATCGTACGTGTACGTGACCGTATTGCCGAAGCGGTCTTCGACCTTGGTCGGCAAGATCCAGACTTCCACGCGACTCAGGCTGGTGTTGTCGCCGACCGGAAAACGTGGCCGCATGCCCGGCCTTAGCCCGCCGGCACCCGACGATAGCGTGCCGCCGATCGGATCGGCTTTGCCCAGTTGCTTGACGATGGGCGAGGTGCCGGTCTGCACGATCCAGTTGAAGGTAGTGCGCGTGCCGTCCGGGGCGATCGCCAGAAAGCCTTCACCGGGCACGCCGTTCGCGGTAGCGGATAAACAGGAGAAGTACCACTGGTTATTGGTGACCCAGCGATAGTCTTTGCCGTCGCTGGGAAAATGAGGGTTGTTGGCCGTGTTGACCTTAAGCATTTCCTGATCGCCCATGCCCGGGGCATACAGGTGATAGCCATGCCAGTACTGGCTGCCTTGCCATAGGCCGCCGAACGTACCTTGAGTCGTCACGGCATCGCGCAGGCCTTTGGCCGAGCAGCGCTGGTTCGGATCGCCCCAGCCGTCCATCGGGCTGAAATTGGTCACCTGCCAGCCCGTATTGGCCGCGAAAGTGCCGTGCAGATGCGGGATGTCCAGCTCCCAATCGCCGAAGGGACTGGTGGTCATATACGACAAATCACCGTCTTCGCGGCTTTGCACGACCAGGCGTCGGCCGATCTGGACCGGCAGGGAGTTGTTGCCAGGCAGGTTGACATCGGTCGCCGAGAAACTCGTAGCGCCGGTATAGAAGTTGGTCTGCTCGCCGAACAGATCCGTGCCCAATGCACCGACGGCTTGCGCGGATTGGATGGTCTTGTCGTATTCCTGCGGGATCGTGGTTTGAGCGAGCGCGACGGTACAGGCCAATGAAAAAAGCGAAGCGACTGCAAAGGCTTGCGCCCGAACGGCAAAACGGTTGATGCGCATACAGGGCCCTGATCCGGTGAGGCGGCCGGGTCGGGCAGCGCAACCCCTTCAATGGTTATTCAACAAGTGGCGAAGAAGACGGATGGCCCATCCAAGCGCGGCCATCGGAAACGGTGATGCGACTCGCAAATTGCAAAACTCGCCGACAACGGCTCAAGTCGCCGGCGAGTTCAGGATGTCTAAGAGAAGGAACCAGTAGCGTCGGACAAAGACTCCTGCCTGAGTAGGAATACACCGCGGTCCTTATTACCGAGTCTGAGTTTCGAGCTTCGCGTCAGCGCCCCGAAACCGGTGTCACCCGCCACACCACATTGCCGACATCGTCCGCGACCAGCAACGCGCCGCGCTTGTCGACCGCTACGCCAACCGGTCGTCCCTGCGCCTGGCCTTTCGCATCCAGGAACCCGGTGAGCACATCCTCGACGCCGCCGCTCGGCTTGCCGTCGGCGAACGGCACGAACACCACCTTGTAACCGCTGGGCGGTTTGCGATTCCACGACCCGTGCTGGCCGACGAACACGCCGTTGGCGTAGCGCGCCGGAAACAGCTTGCCGGTGTAGAACGTCAAACCCAGCGATGCGGTGTGCGAACCGAGCGCGTAGTCGGGTTTGATCGCCTTGGCCACCAGATCCGGACGCGGCGGCTGCACGCGCTCGTCCACATGCGGGCCGTAATAACTGTACGGCCAGCCATAGAAACCGCCGTCGCGCACCGAGGTCATGTAGTCGGGCACCAGATCGTTGCCCAGTTCGTCGCGTTCGTTGACCGACGTCCACAACGCGCCGCTCTGCGGCTGCCAGGCCATGCCGACCGGATTGCGCAAACCCGAGGCGAACAGGCGCGTGGCGCCGGTGCGCGGATCGACTTCGAGGATCGCGGCGCGGTCGACCTCGTTCTCCATGCCGTTCTCGGCGACGTTGTGCTGTTGGAGCCGATGCTCGCGTAGAGCTTGTTTCCGTCGCGGCTGGCGATCAGGTTCTTGGTCCAATGATGGTTGATCGGACCACCGGGTAAGTCTGCGACCTTGGTCGGCGCGGTAGATATCGATGTTTCGCCTTCCTTATATGGAAAACGCACCACCGCATCGGCATTGGCGACGTAGAAGGTGTCGCCGATCAGCGCCATGCCGAACGGCGACATCAGGTTCTGCAGGAATACGGTGCGCGTTTCGGCGACGCCGTCGCCGTCGGCATCGCGCAGCAGCGTGATGCGGTTGGCGCTGGGCGTGGCGGCGCCGGCGCGTTTCATCGCCACGCCTTTCACTGCGGCCTTCAGGCCTTTGCCGTCTTCCGGACGCGGCGGCGCATTGGTTTCGGCGACCAGTACGTCGCCGTTGGGCAGTACGTATAGCCAGCGCGGATGATCGAAGCCGGTGGCGAAGGCGTTCACGACGAAGCCCGGCGCGGCGGTCGGTTTGGCGCCGTCTTTCCAGCCGACGGCGGGCGCGATATCGAGCGTGGGGATCAACTGTTTCTGCGGCGCCGGCAATACCGGATTCGGGCCGGTGCCTTCGTGCACGCTCATCTGCGCATACCTGGCGCAAGCGCACAGCGCAAAAACGATCGCGCCGATCGCGATCGATAACGTCAGGCGCCATGGATGCAACGATGCCATGGCGCCACCGTGGCAGCCGTTGCGTGATCGCAATGCGATACATCGCCGGTAGTTCGCGTTGCGCTTAGCCGGCCGTCACTTTTGTGGAGCGCGCATCAACGCGCGTTCCGGACCCCCGCGTTCAGCGGCAACGGAAGTAGCTGGGGGCGTTGCCGGCGGTGTAGCGGCGCTCGGCGCTGCCGTACCCGCTGCTGTTGCCGTAACCGATGCCGAAATCGCGCTCGCGATGGACATGGCGGACCGGGGCGGGGGTCTTGCCCGCAACCGTGCGGACGGGGGTCGACGGCAGATTGCGGGAGTTGCGAAGGGCGTTCACTTTGGGGCTCCTGGTTTGGTGTGTTGGTAGACTACAACACCAGAACGACCCTGCCATGGGCCGGAAGTCACCCCTCTGAAGTCATAGACTTACGGCGCCCTGGCCCGCCCGGCGGCCTGCCGCAGGGCCTGCTCGAAGACCTCGACCGGCTGTCCGCCCTGCACCAGCAGCCGTTCGTCCAGGATCACCGAGGGCACGGCGCGGATGCCCTGGGTGGCATAGAAGCGCTCCTGGTCGCGAACCGCGTCGGCGTACTCGTCCGAGGCCAGGATCCGGCGCGCCCGCCCGGCATCCAGGCCGGCCTGCGCGGTCACTTCGGCCAGCACCTCATGCGAAGACACGTCCCGGCCCTCGCTGAAATAAGCGCGTAACAGCGCCTGCTTGAGCGCGAGCTGGCGCTCCTGGCCTTCCGTTTCCGCCCAATGCAGCAAGCGATGCGCATCGAAGGTGTTGTAGACGCGGCGCCGCCGGCCCATATCGAACACGAAACCCAACTGCGATCCGCGCGCGCGGATCGCTTCGCCGTTCTGCGCGGCTTGCTCCGCGGTAATGCCGTATTTGCCGGTGAGATGCTCGACCGCATCCTGCCCTTCCGCCGGCATCTGCGGGTTGAGTTCGAAGGGCTGGAAATGGATTTCGACGGGAATCTCGTCGCCGACGCGATCGATGGCCTGCTGCAACGATTGCAGACCGATCGCGCACCAGGGACAGGACACGTCCGAAACGAAATCGATGCGCAACGGAGCTTTGGCGTTAGGCATGCTGGAAGCGTTCATGGGGGTTTGCCGCAGTCGAAAGCCAGAAGATGCGGCCGCCGCGCGCCGCTATCAAGCGGCGCGCTGGAACGCTGAATCGCGGCAGCTGCCGGAAACCTTTATTTGCCGCTCTTCTTGCCCATCATCGACTGATGGCCGGCCTTCATTTCGGCCTCGCTGACGCTGCCGTCCATGTCGCTGTCCATTTTGCCGAACATGGACTTGGCGCCGGCTTCGTGCTCGGCGGCGGAAAGTTTGCCGTCGCCATCGGTGTCGATGGTTTTGATCTTGTCGGCGGACGACATTTCGCTGTCGGTCGCGCGGCCGTCCTTCTTCATCGCCGCATGGCTAGCGTCCATTTCGGTCGCAGTGACGCTGCCATCCTTGTCGGCATCCATACGCTCGAACATGGCCTTGGCGGCAGCCGCATGTTCGGCTGCGGAAACCTTGCCATCGCCGTTGCTATCCATCTTCTTGGCCATCTCGTCGCTGGCATGCGCGTATAACGGCAGCGAAATGCCGGCGATCATCAACAGCGTGCAGAACGCGTTGCGCGGGGGGCTGTTCATCTTCGTCTCCAGGATGCGTTGCGTGCCCGCAGGCTGCGCGCGCATCCGTCACGAAGGCGTCAACTTGCGTGCGTACGAACGCCTCTCAGCGGCGATTTTCCGCGAGCGTCGCTGCGGCGGCTCCGGCAGTTCGCTGGATTAACCGTTCGCAGCGGATTGCTGCGCCGCGTCAGCGATCAGAACGTTTTTGCGCCGTTGGCGGCGACCAGCACCGAATACAGGGACGAGGTGGCGGTGATGTACAGACGGTTCCGCTTGTAACCGCCGAATACGAGGTTGGACACGCGCTCGGGCATCGCGATTTCCCCGATCAGCCGTCCGTCGGACAGGTAGCAATGGATGGCCTCGCCCGCACTGCTCCAGATGCGGCCCTCGGCATCGACGCGGAAGCCGTCGTAACGCCCGCTCTTGCAGCGCGCGAATTCTGCGCCGCCGGAGAGCTTGCCGCCGTCGCCGACATCGAATACGCGCATCACGCCGTCGCCCAAGCCGGTGTCCGCGATGTACAGGCGCTTTTCGTCCGGCGAAAACGCCAGCCCGTTGGGTTGGGTGAAATCGTCCGCGACGATGGCGACCGGTCCGGCGGGATCGATGCGATAGACATGACGCGCACCGATCTCGCTTTCGGATTTATGACCTTCGTAGTCCGAATCGATGCCGTAGGACGGGTCGGTGAACCAGATCGAGCCGTCCGACCGCACCACCACGTCGTTGGGGCTGTTGAAACGCTTGCCCTGGTAGCGATCGGCCAGCACCGTCATCGTGCCATCGTGCTCGGTGCGCACTACGCGCCGGCCGCCGTGCTCGCAACTCACCAGGCGGCCCTGCCGATCGACGGTATTGCCGTTGGTGTAATTTGCGGGCTGGCGGAATACGCCGACGTGTCCGGACGGTTCGTCGTAGCGGAGCATGCGGTCGTTGGGGATGTCGCTCCACAACAAGGTACGCAGCGCCGGAAAATAGACGGGGCCTTCGGTCCAGCGGCATCCCGTATGCAGACGCTCCAGGTTGGCGCTGGTGCGGATCAGGCTTCTGAAACGTTCGTCGTGTATCCGGTAGTCGCTTTCGGCCATCTCGCTTTCCTGTTTTCGTGCGTGCCGCGGCGTCATTCTAATCGCCGCCGATACCGACGGATGTCGCCGTTCGTCCGCCGCGCGAAAAAATGCTTGCATTCGATAAAGCATGTGGTTATGTTGCGCGCCCAACGCCGATATCGGCGAACGAAAACCGAAACGAATCCGCATGAACCCCGTCTTCCACATCGCAGCCAAGCCATGCACCTCGCGCGAACAGCGCGATGCGGGCTATCTCGCGCTGCGCGCAACCGCGCGGCGGGACGGCACGACCTTATTCGACTGATTTCCCGCTTTGGAGATCGGTCGCCCCGATCTCCGAGGAACGCGAACGCCCTCGGATGCCGCATCCGGGGGCGTTTTCTTTTGTGGGTTCGCAATGGAGACACTTGAAGTTTTCGCACGACCGATCCGCATCCCAGCATCCGGGCAAGGACTGCCCGACAAAGGGATTTCCGCTGTGAGGCGCGCAAGCGCTGTGCCCGGATGCTGGGCACGGGCGGCGGGCGGCACACGCCGATGCAATCGGGTCGCGCACAAGGATTGGCGCTTGTCGAGGCGCCAATGCGAAACATCGTTCGAACGGTTTCTAGCGGTACGGGTTCCCATGCCCGTCCGGTGCGCGCGGCGTTGCCGTGGCGTATGCCCGAGGCTGTTTGAAGGTGTTTCGCGAGGACGGTAGCTCAGTCAGGTGAGAGCAGCGGCGAAAGCCGCAGGCCGCCGGTTCGAATCCGGTTCGTCCACCTCTGGATAGCTCAGACGGGTAGAGCATCGGTCTAGACACCGAGAGTCGCGGGTTCAAATCCCGCTCCAAACCCAGACTGTAAATCTGGAAACACGGGACGAAAGTCCCACAACAGGAAACGCCCCGTGCGGCGTTCCGCCAAACGATGCGCTGCGGCGCATCGCGCAACGGAACGCCGCAACGGCGATGTCGCCGGGCCTTCGTCCTCGAAGCGCGCGGGTTTGTCTTGGAACGCGTTATCGCATTGCATCGCGACGACCTGGAAAAGGATAGACCTCCTCGCGGACAGCGCGATCGTTCCGCGGCATCGGCGTCAGGGGCGTTTCCCCTTTTATTTATTTTTAAGCGCAGGAACCGATCCACTGCGCTCGCCTCACCCAGGATCGGACCACCAGAGCCAACCAAGGAGCAATGCCCATGTTCTGGACCAAGAGGGTCGTGATCGGCGACGGCGAGCGCGGCCTGGTGTATCGCAACCGTCAATTCGAGCGCGTGCTCGACGCGGGCGTGTACCGCATCTTCGATCCGCTCAAGCGCGTCGAAGTGCGGACCTTCAACATCGCCGCGCCGGAGTACGCCGGCCACGACGTCGACGCGCTGATCGCACGTCTCGGCGAGCGGCTTGACGAGACTTTCGTGCATGCCGACATCGGTGCCGACGAAGTTGGCCTGGTGCTGAAGAACGGCAAGCTCGAGGATGTGCTCGCACCGGGCGCGCGCAGGCTGTATTGGCGCGGCCTGGTCCGGGTCGAGGTGCAGCGCGTGTCGCTGGCCGACGGCCTCGAAGTCCGCGCCGACGTCGCCGCACGTCTGCGCCAGCTCGGCCTATTGTCCAAGGTCGCGGTGGCGGTGGAAGTGCCGGCGGAGTCGGCGGGCCTGGTGTTCGTCGACGGCAAGCTTGCGCGCACGCTGGCGCCGGGCGCCTACGCCTTCTGGAACTTCCAGAAGAACGTGGCGGCCGAGGTGATCGAGTTGCGCGTGCAGTCGGTCGAAGTATCGGGTCAGGAGCTGTTGACCCGCGACAAGGTCAGCCTGCGCGTCAACCTGGCCGCCAGCATGCGCGTGACCGACCCGGTCGCCGCGCGCACCAAGGTGGCCAAGTTCGGCGATCACCTGTACCGCGAGCTGCAGTACGGCCTGCGCAAGGCGGTCTCCGCCAAGACGCTGGACGAACTGCTCGGCGACAAGGCTTCGCTCGACGCCGACATTTTCGGCTACGTGCGCGGCAAGGTCGGCGAGTTCGGCCTCGAGGTGCTCGGCGTGGGCGTGAAGGACGTGATCCTGCCGGGCGAGATGAAGGACATCCTCAACAGCGTGGTGCAGGCGGAGAAGGCGGCCCAGGCCAACGTCATCCGCCGTCGCGAGGAGGCGAACGCGACGCGTTCCCTGCTCAACACCGCGAAGCTGGTCGACGAGAGTCCGACGTTGCTGCGCCTGAAGGAGCTCGAGGCCTTGGAAAAGGTCACCGAGAAGATCGACAAGCTCACCGTGTTCGGCGGCCTGGATGGCGTGCTGAAGCAGCTGGTGACCCTGAAGCAGTAATACCCGCGCGGCCGGAAGGACCCGGCCGCGCGGCCCCTTACGAAAGAATGGAACGTGTCATGCGCAAGGATATGTACAAAGTGATCGTCGAACGCCCTCGCCGTGGTGGACATGGCGCGAACGGATCGCGGCTACCCGCGGACCTCGAGGAATCGCCGATGCAGGAAGGCCTGCGTCGACGGCATGCCTCCCGCAAATGGCTGAACGAGAATCTGCGCCCGCTGGAACGTTATCTCGCGGCCAATGTCGGCCGTCCGTGGGACAAGGTGTACGCCGAGATTTGCGCGGGTATCGACCGTCGCAACACTGTGCAGCAACACATCCACCAGCATCTTAAGGACTTCGTCGCTATCGCAGTCGTAGACATCGACGGTGTGCTGTGCGCCGCGGACGAATGGCGCGGCCCGCAACCGTTGGAAGGCTATTGGCGGCCCAGATTCTATGTCGATCCCAAGAGTGGGTTGTTGAGAGTGAACCGATGGCGCGAAAAGGCCCGGCGCGAATACCGGCGGTCGACGACGCAGTCGCCGCATGCGGCATCGGAATCGCGGCGATGCCTGGATGCGAAGCGGCAACTGCATCGGATCGCCGGCATTTGGTTCCATGTCGAACTGGCGCCGGTGGCGGAGGCGGCGAACACACAGGCCAAGCCCTTCGATGTATTGCGCCAGCGCGAACCCTCGCAATGCCCGGACTGGCAGGACAAGAAAGGCGTCGCGAGCAATCAGACGCTGTTCGGTCGTCACGACGTCTATGCCTGTCGCAAGCGTCAGCTGAATGCGCGCGAGCTGCGGCTGTATGGGCTGAGCAACGACAACGGTTGATGGACATCGAGCATAAAGACCATAGTGGGCCGCGACGACCATGACGCGGCTCGACAAGGAGACAGTCATGAACACGCAAACTTTCGAATGGCTGCACGCCGAAGGCAGCGCCACGCCGATCAAGGGCTGGGTGCGCGGCGTGCCGCTGGAAGACCAGGCCCACGCGCAGCTGCGCAACATCGCCGCTATCCCGTTCGTCGGGCCGTGGGTGGCGGTGATGCCGGACGTGCATCTGGGCAAGGGCGCGACGGTGGGTTCGGTGATCCCGACCCGCGGCGCGATCATCCCGGCCGCGGTCGGCGTCGACATCGGCTGCGGCATGGCCGCGGTGCGGACCACGCTGCGCGCGAGCGACCTGCCCGATAACCTGGCGCAGTTGCGTTCGTCCATCGAACGCAGCGTGCCGGTCGGCAACGGCCCCGGCGGCGAGCATCGCAGGCTACCGGACAGCCACGAGACGCGCGTGGCGCAATCGGGACTGATGGCGGGATTGGAGGCGATCAAGGCCAAACACCGCAAAATCCGCACCGACAAGCTCGATCGCCAGATCGGCACACTGGGCGGCGGCAACCACTTCATCGAAGTCTGCCTGGACGAGGCCGATGCGGTGTGGGTGATGCTGCACAGCGGTTCGCGCGGCACCGGCAACCTGATCGGCACCTACTTCATCGAGCGCGCGCGCGAGCAGTTGGCGCACCGCGTGCTCGGCTTCCATCTGCCGGACAAGGACCTGGCCTTCTTCATGGAAGGCGAGCCGCTGTTCGACGATTACGTGGAAGCGGTGTCGTGGGCGCAGGATTACGCGCGCCACAACCGCGAGGCGATGATGGCGCGGGTGCTGCACGAGATGCGCCACCGTTTGCCGAAGTTCCAGTTGGAGAAGATGGCGGTCAACTGCCACCACAACTACGTGCAGCGCGAGACGCACGGCGGCGAATCGCTGCTGGTCACCCGCAAGGGCGCGGTCAGCGCGCGCGAAGGCGAGCTTGGCATCATCCCGGGCAGCATGGGCACGCGCAGCTACATCGTGCGCGGCAAGGGCAATGCGGACAGCTTCCACAGCTGCAGCCACGGCGCCGGCCGCGTGATGAGCCGTACCGCCGCGCGCCAGCAGATCACGCTGGCGCAGCACCGGGAAGCGACGGCGCACGTCGAATGCCGCAAGGATGCGGCGGTGATCGACGAATCGCCGGCCGCCTACAAGTCGATCGATGCGGTCATGGCCGCGCAAAGCGACTTGGTGGAAGTGGTGCACACCTTGCGTCAGGCGCTGTGCGTGAAAGGATGAGAAATCCGTTGTACGACGTTTTCGGCGTGTTTTCAGGCCGCTCCGCGAGGAGCGGCTTTTTTTCGCCATAACGTCCGCTAACCCGATCTTGAATGCATGACAACAAGCGCGCGGATCCCTATCGAAGGATGGTTGCAGCCCCCGCAAAGAGGTCCAGAATCATCGTCATCGCTCCATGCAGGAGTATCGCCATGAAGTTCTCGACCCTCATCCCAGCGCTGTTCCTGGGCGCACTGCTGACCGCCCCGGCAGCCGCTAAGATCTCGGACGTGACCGACCCCAAAGCGCCGCGCAGCCTGCCCGCGGAGGGCCGGGTCGACGTCGCTTGGGACGATCCCGCGCAATTCGCAGAAATACGCCAAAGCAACAACCGCTGGGAAGCCAAGCGCGGCGATTGGGTGCAGCAGTTGGCCAACCATTTGCGCAAGCGCGCGGAGCAGCGCCTGCCTGCGGGCGAGCGACTGTCGGTCACCATCCACGACATCCGCCGTGCAGGACAGTTCGAGCCATGGCGCGGCGCCAACGCGAGTTCGACCCGCTTCGTTCGCGACATCTATCCGCCGCGGATCGAACTCGGCTTCACGCTCACCGCCGCGGATGGCCGCGTCATCGCGCAAGGCGACCGCAAGCTCACCGATCTGGCTTTCCTGATGGGTACGCCGACCGTCAACAGTAGCGATACGCTGCGCTACGAGAAGCGCCTGATCGACGATTGGTTGAACAAGGAATTCAAGCGCCCGGACGCGTGAGCGCAAGATCCGGATAGCGCCGGCACGCGGCACGATCCAAGATCCGCAGCATCGATGCTGCGGATCGGATCATGCGCGCCACCGGATTTCTGATGATCAAACCGATGATCGTCGCACTGCTGGCGGCCAGTCCGCTCGCGCGGGCGGATTGCGATCTCAGGTTCGCCCCGCCGGAGGTCCAGGCGGCGGCGAAGGCACATCGACCTCGGCGCGAAGAAGCTTTTCGTGGGAGCGGCTTCAGCCGCGAGCTCTTGCACCCAAGATTGTCCGATCAGGATGGAAAGAGCTCGCGGCTGAAGCCGCTCCCACAAGAGCCGCTCCCACAAAAGCCGCGCCGCGACGCCGAACAGCCCTAAACCGCCGCTTCGGCCTGCGCCGCGGCGCGCTGTTCCTGCTGCTGCAGGCGCCACATCTGCGCATAGTGGCCGCCGACCGCCATCAGTTGCGCATGGCTGCCGCGCTCGACGATGCGGCCCGCATCCATCACCAGGATTTCGTCGGCATCCATCACCGTCGAAAGCCGATGCGCGATCACCAGCGTGGTGCGGCCGATCGCGATCCGGTCCAGCTCGGCCTGGATTGCCTTCTCCGACTTGGAATCGAGCGCGGAAGTGGCCTCGTCGAAGATCAGGATCGCGGGATTCTTCAGCAGCGCACGCGCGATCGCGACGCGCTGCTTCTCGCCGCCGGATAGCTTCAAGCCTCGTTCGCCCACTTCGGACTCGTAACCGTCCGGCAGCGACACGATCAGGTCATGGATATGCGCCGCGCGCGCGGCCCGCTCCACTTCCTCGCGGCTCGCGCCCGGGCGGCCGTACAGGATGTTGTAGTAGATGGTGTCGTTGAACAGCACCGTGTCCTGCGGCACGATCGCGATCGCGCCGCGCACGCTGGCCTGTGTGTAGTCGCGGATGTCGCGGACGACGCTTTCGTCGTCGGTGATCGCGATGCGGCCGGCGTCTACGTCGTAGAAGCGGTACAGCAGCCGCGCCAGGGTCGATTTCCCAGAACCGGAATGACCGACTACGGCTACCGTACCGCCCGGCGGAATCTCGAAGCTCACGTCCTGCAATATCTCGCGCCGCGCATCGTAGGCGAAGCGCACGCGCTCGAACGCCACGCGCGGCTGCGATACGCGCAGCGGCAGCGCACCATGACGGTCCTGCACGTCCTGGCGTTCGTCGAGCAGGCCGAACAGGCGTTCCAGATTGGTGAACGCTTGCTTCACTTCGCGATACATCATGCCGAGCATGTTCAGCGGCGCCGACAGCTGCAATAAATAAGCGTTGACCAATACCAGGTCGCCGATGGTCATGGTGCCGGCGACTACGCCGGCGGCGGCGCGCCACATCATCGCGGTGACGCCGACGGCCACGATCGCGGTCTGGCCCAGATTGAGCACGGCCAGGGTCTTGCGGCTCTTGACCTGCGCGTTCTCCAGCCGCACCAGGTTCTCGTCGTAGCGGCGCGCCTCGTGCTCCTCGTTGCCGAAGTACTTCACCGTCTCGTAGTTGAGCAGCGAATCGACCGCGCGTTCGTTGGCGTGGGTATCGGCTTCCACGGCGGCACGGTAGTAGCGCGTGCGCCATTCGGTCACCGAGAAGGTGAACACGATGTACGCGGCCAGCGTGACCAGGGTGATCGCGGCGAAGCCCCAGTCGTACAGCCAGACCAGCACGCCGGTGACCAGCAGCACTTCCAATGCGGTCGGCAGGATCGTGTACAGGGTCCAATCGAGCAGATCGGAGATCGCCGCACCGCCGCGTTCGACGTCGCGCGCCACGCCGCCGGTGCGCCGCGCCAGATGGAAGCGCAGCGACAGCGCGTGCAGATGGCGGAATACTTGCAGCGTCACCCGCCGCGATACCCGCGCCATGACACGAGCGAAGACGACCTGACGCAGCTCGGTGAACAGCGTCACCGACAGGCGCGAGGCGCCGTAAGCCACCAGCAGGGCCACCGGCAACATCAATAAGGTCGGTTCGACGTCCAGCCCGTCGACCAGGCGCTTGAGCACCATCGGCACTGTCAGGTTGGCCAGCTTGCCGGCGATCACCAGGGCCAGGGCCAAGGCGATACGGCCGCTGTAGGGCTTCAGGAACGGGACCAGGTCGCGGATCACCTGCCATTCGCCGCGCGCGGTGGCGGCGCGGGCGACGGGCGCGGAACCGACGACGCCGTCGTGTTCGGTTTCGGGGGCTGCGGGGACGACGGGTTCGGCCATCCGCTCAAGATGGTGTCGATGGGGCAACGAAGCAAGCGGCGGCCTTCATTCCGCTAGGGTCGTCCCTAGTACCTCTCGCCCCACGCTCTGCCTATCTTTCCCGATATCCACGACCTGCGGGAGCGCATCGCCATGGGCGAGATCTACGGCGTCAATTCGCAAACTTATGCTCACTTGCCGCCGGAAGACCAGCAGGCGATCCGGCAGGCCTATCTGGCCGAACAGGCCGCCCCGGCGCAGGCGCCCGCGCCCACCGCGCCGGCGACGCCGCCCGCACGGACGCCCGCGGAAGCGACGACACCGCAGGAAGCGGTGCAGGCGATCCATGCCCTGCCGGTGCCCGATACCGGCGACTTGGCCGGCATGCCTTCGTATGCCGCGCAGTCGGTGTACGAAGGCCGCGCACAAACCTTCAACCAGACGCGCGCCGAGGCCGCGCAGGCCGCGCTCGACCGCATGGCGCCGCAGCGCAGCGATTACGACGGCCTCAACGGCGCCACCGCGAGTTACGAGTACAGCCAGTCGCTGCAGTACTTCAACAACGATCCGTACGTGCGCGAGTTGAACCGGATCGTCGACGAAGCGAATGCGAAGCCGAACGAAATTCCGTCGTACCTGACCGCACCGGCGGCCACTGTCGACCCGCAACGCGTGCCGCTGCCGCAGATGCGCGGCGCGCTGGCGCTGCTCGGCGTGGATCTGCCGCCCAATGCCACGCCGGAGCAGATCGCGGCCGGCTACCAGATCCTGGCCACCGTGCCCGAAGACATGATGGGCGCGCTGATCAATCCCGGTTCGCAGGTGACGTTCACCACCGGCGCCGGCGGCATCAGCACGCCGTCCTTCGTGCCGGTGCGCGGCGAAGCGGGCATCACCGTCGAAGGCAAGACGGAACTGTCGGATGTGCAGACCGGCGTCAATTTCGAACAGACCCAGCAATTCCGCATGTCGGTGCAGACCCAGGGCGAAGCCGGCGTCGATTTCGGCAGGACGCCGCTGGGTACGCTGTACAAATGGGCCGATCGGCTCGGCCAGTTGCCCGATTCGGTGAGGGCGTTGTCGGACAGTTCGCCGATGCTCAGCCGCCTGGTGCGCGGCTTGCCGGTGTCGGGTTCGTATCACGAATTCAGCGGCGCGCGCTTGACCTACGAAGCGGTGGTGACGCCGCAACAGGGCACGCAACTGGCCAATGGCCAACTCGAAGCGGCGCCCAATCCGCTCGACCCGCTCAACATGCCCACCGGTACTTCGGTGCTGATCCGCGGCCAAAGCCTGCAGGGCTCGGCGTGGGAAGCCTCGTACAAGGCTTTCACCGCCGGCGGCACGACGACCGAGCTGGATGGATTAGGCTTCGGCGTGCGGCGCCTTGAAGGTTCGGTGGTCGAGGTTTATTCCGGCCCGGTGCGCACGGTGGAGAACGAGATGTTCCTCGGCCTCGGCCGCCAGGGCACGCTCGCGGTCGGCCTGTCGACCGAATACAAATCCGAAACCCAGAACATGTCGGTGGCGCGCATCGATCTGAGCACCAGCGAAGGCCAGGCCGCGTACCAGCAGTTCATGAGCACCGGCCAAGTACCTGGCTGGAGCCCCCCCGGCGTGCAGCAGTCGGGCACCACCAGCATCTACACCGGCGAGCATGCGGCCTTCATCGGCGTGCAGGTCGGCGGACTGGAACTGGGCGGCAGCAGCGACAGCCAGCTCACCATCACCCGTACCACCTGGCAGGACGGCACCATCGAGCAGCGCAATACCTACGCGCTGGGCAACAACCATGTCAGCGACGTCAGCTTCAACATCGGCGCCGACGGCCAACCGATCGACAGTCAGACGCAATGGCGCGTTGTGCTCGGCAATTACGATTCGACGCTGACTTCGTATCTGAACGATGCCTACAACCGAGATGTGGCCAATCCGCAAACTTCGTACGGCAGTTTCGACGGCGATCAGCACGTGCAGCTCACCTTTTCCACGTCGGAGCTGATGGCGCTGCGCGACCAGGCCCGCGATTACGTGCGCGGGCTGCAGGGCCAGGAGAAACTAGATGCGCTGGACCGCGATCCGGTCGTCGCTTTCGGCATGCAGGAAGCGCTGGCCGCCGCGAGGACGCCGGAAGAGGTGTATCGCGTCGTCTCCAACGATTTCTACCAGTTCCACATGGCCGAGAACCTGCTCAGCATGAGCCTGCAGACCGGGCGCACGATACCCGGGCAGATGGCGATCAAGGATGCCGGCTGATTTGTTTTTCCCTTCTCCCCTCGGGAGAAGGTGCCCGAAGGGCGGATGAGGGTCCGGCGAAGTCCCGAATGCTGGAACATTCGCAACTTCGCCGGACCCTCACCCCAACCCCTCGCCCGGTGGGAGAGGGGCTAAAAACTTCCGACGCGCGGTCAATCCTTTTCCTTGCCGATCACCTTGCCTGTGTTCGGATCGATCTTGAGCTCCACATCCTTGCCGGCCGGATCGTCGGCTTCCGCATTCCAGATGCCGTCCTCGTAATCGACGTCGTGGATATCGGTATAGCCCGCCGCGGACAGCGCGGCGCGGACGTCGGCTTCGCTCATATTGGCGATCTGCTCGTCGGGATAGACGCGTCCGGTCTTGGGATCCAAGCGCACATCGACGCGATTGCCGTTGGCGCTGCGCGCATCGGCTTTCCAAACGCCGTCCTCGAACTTGACGTCGTTGATCTTGGTGTAGCCCTGCGCAGTGAGCTTGGCGCGCACCTGCGGCGCGGTCAGCGCATCTTGCGCGATAACCGCGCCCGACGCGCAAGCCAGCGCGAGGGCATATGCAGCGAAACGCATCTTCATCGCAACCTCCTTCCACTTACCGGAGATGCGAGTCTTGTCCGCACCTTACGAATATGGCGTGAATAAGGCCTTCCCGGACGCGCGCATGCGCCGATAGCGCGATCGAAGACAGAGAAACGCAAGCCTGCGTTCATCTTTCGCTATGCTGTGCGCATGTTACGCGGCCACATTCCAGCAGGTCGGCTATGACGGTCTATGTCGACGATGCCGTCACGTTGTGGCGGGGCGAACGCTGGGCGCACCTGATGGCCGATACGCTGGACGAACTGCACGCTTTCGCGGCGCGATTGGGCATCCCGCGCCGCGCCTTCCAGGACAAGACCAGCGGTGCGCATTACGACGTCACTGTCGGATTGCGCGAAGAAGCGATCCGTTCGGGAGCCGTTCCGATTTCGCGGCATACCGATCGGGATCTGGTGCGGGCCGTGATACGCAGGGCCAAGGCGCAGGGGCGGCACGAAAGCCGCTGACTGTGGGAGCGGCTTTGTGTGGGAGCGGCTTCAGCCGCGATCTTTTTTTGATCTTTGTCATCCCGAGCGAAGCGAGGGATCTGCTTGACGACGCTAGCGAAACCAGATCCCTCGCTTCGCTCGGGATGACAGCTGAAGAAAAAAGCTCGCGGCTGAAGCCGCTCCCACAAAGTCGCTCCTGCAAAGCCGCTCCTACGAGAGGCGAAAGGCTATGCTTGCGCCATGAGCCCGCGCACCATCGCCGCCACCCGTTACGTCACCCCGCTGCGCGAAGGCGGCTCGATGCCGGCCGTGGTCGAGGGCGACGACGACGGCCTGTACGTGCTCAAGTTCCGCGGCGCCGGACAAGGCGCCAAAGCGCTCGTGGCCGAATGGGTGGCCGGCGAGATCGCGCGGGCGCTCGGCCTGCCGGTGCCGGAGATCGTGTTCGTCGAATTGGATCCGGAACTGGCGCGCACCGAACCGGATCCGGAAATCCAACACCTGATCCGCGCCAGCGCCGGCCTCAATCTCGCATTGGACTATCTGCCCGGCGCTGTCGCCTTCGATCCGGTGGCCGAACAGCCGGACGCGCTGCTGGCTTCGCAAGTGGTCTGGTTCGATGCCTACGTCAGCAACGTCGACCGCACCGCGCGCAATACCAATCTGCTGGTATGGCATCGGCAGCTGAAATTGATCGATCACGGCGCGGCCTTGTACTTCCATCATGGTTGGGACGGCAGCATCGCCAATGCCGGCAATCCGTTCCCGCTGGTCAAGGATCACGTATTGCTGCCGTGGGCGGACAGGATCGCCGACGCCGATGCGGCGCTGGCCGCGAAGCTGACGCCGCAAGCGATCGCCGGCATCGTCGCGCAACTGCCCGACGCGTGGCTGCAAGGCGAAGATGCGTTCGCCACGCCCGCCTTGCAGCGCGCGGCGTATGCCGATTATCTGCAGCGGCGGCTGATGCAACGCGAAGGTTTCGTCGAGGAGGCCATCCGTGCGCGCGCATGACACCTACGACTATGCGGTGATCCGCGTGGTGCCGCGCGTGGAGCGCGAGGAATTCGTCAACGTGGGCATCATCCTGTCCTGCGAGGCCAGCGAATATCTGCAAGCGCGTATCGAATTGGATGCCGCGCGCGTGCGGGCGCTGGATCCGACGATCGACCTCGATGCCTTGCGCCGGCACTTGGACACCATTCCGGCGATCTGCCGGGGCGGCGCCGGCAGTGGCCCGATCGGCCGTCTGCCGCTGCGCGCGCGGTTCCACTGGCTCACCGCCAAACGCAGCGCGATCATCCAGACTTCGCCCGTGCACATGGGCAAATGCGCCGATATGGCTGCGACCATGGAACATCTGCTGGACCGCATGGTGCGCATCGCGCCTTGAATCGGGCGCTTCCGGTCGCATTTCCTTAGCACCCCGCCGCCGAGGTACGCCGCATGACCGCCTTCGACCTGACCCCGCCGACCGACGCCCAGCGCAGCGACCTCAGTGCCGCGCTCAGCGATGAAGAACGTCATGTGCTGCTGGCGCACGGCACCGAAGCGCCGTTCTGCGGCGTTTTCCTCGACAACAAGCGCGACGGCGTCTACACCTGCCGCTTCTGCGGCCTGCCGCTGTTCCGATCCAGCGCCAAGTTCGATTCCGGCACCGGATGGCCGAGTTTCTTCCAGCCATACGATGCCGCGCACGTGCGCGAGATCCGCGACATCAGCCACGGCATGATCCGCACCGAGATCGTCTGCGCGCGCTGCGGCAGCCACCTGGGCCATGTATTCCCGGATGGACCGCCGCCGACCGGCGAGCGGCACTGCCTCAACTCGGTTTCGCTGGGCTTCACGCCGAACGGCGAAGCCCTGCCGGATCCGCTGCGACGCGCAGGCGCGGAGGCGATGCCTGCGGCTTGATCGCGCGCCAGGCGTTATCCTGTACGCACTCCAGCCTACCGCACAGACCGATGTCCGATACCCCGCCCGACCGCCTGTCCTCCGACGAACGCAGCCCCTTCCACGATGCCGCCGCGCTCGAACGCGGCGTGGGCGTGCGCTTCAACGGCGCGGAAAAAAACAATGTCGAGGAGTACTGCGTCAGCGAGGGCTGGGTGCGGTTGCCGGTGGGCAAGACGCTTGACCGCCGCGGCAATCCGATGACGCTCAAGGTGAAGGGAACCGTGGAAGTCTATTTTCGCGATCCTTCCGACGCGAGTACGGATCCGTAACGAACAAGGCCGGCGATCGCCGGCCTTGTCGCATGAGCATTGCGGTTTCAACCGATCATTGCACGCGTGCGGTGGTGCCCGACTGCACGCGGATCTGCTTGGTCGGCACGGTCTGGCTGCCGTCGGCATGCTTGACCGTGACTTCATAGATGCCGATCGGCACCCGGCGCAGGTTGTACTTGCCGTCTTTTTCGACAGCGATTTCGCGATGGAAACCGATCGCCGGGTTGTGCACCACGACGGTGTCGCCGGTCACGGCTTCGCCCATGATGTTGCCGGAGGCCTGTTGCGCTTGGGCGATGGCGGCGACGCCCAAAGCCAGGGTCGCGCCCAAGGCGAGGCGCTTGAGATGCTTGCGGATGGCGATGTTCATTTCGGTTCTCGGACTTGATGCCGCGGTGGGGTGATTTCTTTCCTGACGCGCTGGGTTCGCCAGCCGGACGGCCGTTCGATCGTCCGCCGCGATTCTAAGCAAACGGCCTTGCGCGAAAACGTGCCGAAGGTCATCGCACGCGATGACGGATTTCTTTTCCATCCGCCGGATCGCGTCAGCGCCGATCGAGCATCGTGCGCAGTACCGTCAGCGTGGTGACATCGTCGACGCCCTTGAGCATCGCGATGGTTTCGCGCAGTTCCGCCAGTTGTCTTGGACCGTCGGCCCGTACCAGCAGCACCAGATCGATTTCACCGGCCACGCTGAACGCCTGCTGCACCTGCGGCAATTCCGCGAGCGAGGGCATGACATCGTCGCAGCTGAAACTGTCGGCGTAGCGCAATAGCAGCCAAGCCTGCAGAGGATCGCCGTCGCTGCCCAGGCGCACGGTGTATTGCGCGATCACGCCGGCGTTCTCCAGACGTTGCAGGCGCTCCTGCACGGTGCTGCGCGACAGGCCCACGGCCTTTGCGAGCGCTACGGTGGACAGCCGCGCATTGTCCTGAAGCAACGCGATGAGCTTGCGGTCGATATCGTCGAGGGTCTTCATGCCGCTGTTCCCTGCAGGGGCGTCGGCGGATCGCCGGCGCCGCCGGCATTGTGCCGGGTTGAGACCGGCAGATGCGAACCGGCACAGTGCCGCCTCGTTCGATGCCGCCCGCGGCCCATACCCATCCCCGTTTCGCCGCGACAACGATTAACTTCAGGACCTCCCATCATGATTTTCGACAAGACCACCGTACTGATCCCGATCGACGTGCAACGCGGCTTCGACTATCCGCCGTGGGGCCGGCGCGGCAACCCCGCCATGGAAGCCAACGGCCAGCGCCTGCTCGCCGCGTGGCGCGCCAGCGGACGTCCATTGATCCATGTGCGGCACGATTCGATCATCGACGGATCGCCGCTGCACCCGGCCCATCCGGGCAATGCATTCCGTGAAGGTTTCGAGCCGCAGGCGGGCGAGCCGATCGTCGGCAAATCGGTCAATGCTGCCTTCATCGGCACGGATCTGGACCTGCGGCTGCGACGCCTCGGCGCGAGCGGCGTGGCGCTGTTCGGCATCAGCACCGACATGTGCGTATCCACGACCGCACGCGTGGCCAGCAATCTGGGCTACTGCACGACCGTGATCGGCGATGCTTGCGCCTGTTTCGACCTGCCCGATGGCGAGGGCGGTACCCTGGCCGCGGAAGACATCGGCCGCGCCCACCTGGCGACCTTGCGCGCGGAATTCGCCGACGTGTTGGATACGGATGAGCTCATCGCCCGGCTGTAGCGATCGCGGTGTCCTGCCAGCGGGACAATCCTCGGCGTCGCATGCGGAAGCCGTGAACGGCGATTGCGGCACCGACCGCCAGGCACTTGACCGCAGACACGCATCGCTTTACTTGTGTCGGCCTGCCTGGAGGACGACATGCAATTTCTCGCTCTGATCTACAACGACGACTCGCTGCTCGAAGCCCTGCCGCAAGGCGAAGCCGACACGATGATGCGCAACTGCTTCGTACACGCCGACGAACTGCGCGCCAGCGGCCGGCTGCTGGAATCTCAGCAGCTGGAAGCGGCCAATGCGGCCAAGACGGTGCGCATCCGCAACGGCCGCACCACGATCGTCGACGGCCCCTTCGCCGAGACCAAGGAAATTCTCGGCGGATTCAATCTGATCGAGGCCGCGAATATGGAAGAAGCCGTCGAGATCGCATCCAAATTCCCGTGGGCGAACACCGGCTGCGTCGAAGTGCGTGCGGTGAAGGATCTGAACGCGGTCAGGCGCGCAGTCGGCGCCTGATCTCCGCAAGACCTGCCTGATCGACGGGCGTCGGCCGGTCTGCGACGGTCCGGCGCTCAAACGCACCCATTCGGACTCCTGCCGCGATCACCGTCTTGCCGGGGCAACACGCCGCCCGCCTATCTCAAGTCCTGGCTTGCGTCGTACGTTGTCCGGAAAGCCGAATCCGCCGGGAACTGCGCGCGGCTGGGTACCGACGACAGCGCGACCGTGTTCGCCGATTTCGGCCCGGACTGATCCATCGCCGCCGCCGCACCGCGCTGCGCGGCCTTGTGCGGAATGCGCCACAGCTCGTCTGGATCGTAGTACGAAGGGCCGCGCGTCCAGCGCGCGTGCCCGGCCTTGGCCGCTTCGGGTATCGCCAGGCGATGATCGCCGCGGGTCTGGTATAGCGGCGTCCACAAGCCCGCGTTCGCATCGGCGGCCAGGCACACGAAGTAATGCTGCGCGGCGGCGGCATCGCGCGGCTCTACGGTATGGCTGGCGCCGAACTTCAGCAGGACTTCGGGATACATATGCAGCACCAGCCCGGGGGCGTGGGTGTGGGACATGATTCGGGGGTACTCGGGAAAGGGCGACCGGGACGATCGCGGGCGCCCGACAGAACAGCGGGCGGCATCAGCGTATTGCCGTCATAGTAGTCCTTCCGGGCTTGCGGCATGTGACGCCGCCCCGGCATCCGCCCTGAATGGAGCATCGGGACGCCTTAGCCCCGGACGCGAAGGCTCACGCCTCGGAACCGACCACCACCGTGCCGCCCCAGCCGTCGGGCATCTTGATCGCCACAGCGCGGCCGGTGGCCTGCTGGCGCTCCGACGCACGCGTATAAGCGGCCATGATCGCCTTGGCCTTGGTGGTGAACGTTTCGGATGCGGTTTTGTCGTCGGCGACGCGCCAACCGATGCCCGAAGATTCGATGACGATCAAATTACGTTTCATCGCGTTACGTTCCATCGCGGCCCCCTGCGTGACGGGCATTGCAAGCGGAATCAAGATGCCGTCACGGTCGCTTTCATGGCATAGGCTAAACGCGTGGTTGGTTGTAGGATAACTCCTACAGGCGAGCCAGGCGCGACCGCGGTCGTCAGGCTCGCCGCCCTCACTTTGGCCAGTCATCGGAAAAGCCATCCGCGGGTGATCCGCCCTGCATCGACGGGTGTAACGTTGCTGTGCCGACCGATGCCGTCCGAATCCGGCGAGCGTCCTCGCCCGCTGTCCGCTGTAGTGCCCCATCTACCGGAGGAAAACCCCATGACCCGCGCTCCGAAAATCGCAGGCGCCGCGCTCGGCACCGCACTCTTGCTGTCCGCACCGATGGCGCTGGCCGATGGCGGCGGTGGCGGCGGCAACAATATGCCCAACAGTCCGCCCAGCATGAGCGCGCGCAGTTACGACCCGACCGCCGAATACAAGAAAGGGCTCGAAGCGCTGCAGGCGCAGAACTACAAGGACGCCGACCGGGCTTTCGGCCGCGTGCTGCAGTCGCTGCCGCGCGACCCCAACACCAATTACATGGCCGGCCTGGCGCGCGCCGGCCTGGGCGAATTGAAGGACGCCAGCCGCTTCTTCGAAAAAGCGGTCAAGTACGACGACAACTTGATCCCGGCGCATCAGGAACTGGGCATCGCCTGGGCCAAACTCGAAAAACCCGACAAGGCCAAAGCCGTGCTCGACGACCTGAAGCAGCGCGCCGCGACTTGTGCCGACGCTTGTCCGCAAGCCGCCGACCTGAAAGCCGCCATCCCCGCCGTCGAAGCCGCGCTCGGCGGCCCGCCCACATCGCAGTTGCAGACGGCGCCGCAGGATGTGCTGACGGCGAGCGACGAACGCGGCGATAGCGCGTACGTGCAGGCGGTGTCGCTGATCAACGAACATCGGTACGAAAGCGCCCTCGTCGCACTGAGCGATTCGGCGCGCACGTTCGGCCCGCATCCGGACATCCTCACCTATCTGGGCTACGCGAACCGCAAGCTGGGCCGTTATGCCATCGCCGAGGATTATTACCGGCAGGCATTGGCCGCCGCGCCCGATCACCTGGGCGCCACCGAGTACTACGGCGAACTGATGGTCGAACGCGGCGACCTCGCCGGCGCGCGGCGCATGCTCGCGAAGTTGGAGAACACGTGCCGCTTCGGCTGCGCCCAGGCCGATGAACTGCGCCGATGGATCGCGGCGGCCAAGCCCGACGCTTCCTGACCGGCGCGCTGCTGGCCGCCGCGTGCGCATCCGCGCTCGCAGCGGTCGCCACGCAGGCGCCTTTGCGCGCTGCGCGCTGGCTGCCGTCCGAGCGCCAGGCGCGCGGGCTCGCGCAGCTGCCGAGCGAGTGCCTGACGCCGGCCGAGGATCCGCGCATCGCGCGGCGCATCGCGATCGGCCGCGCCGCGTTCCGCACGCCGCTGCTGCTCGGCGGGCAAGCCGCGCGCGCAGGCCTGTCTTGCGACAGTTGCCATCGCAACGGACGCGGCAATCCCGATTTCAGTTTTCCGGGTTTGTCGGGCGCGCCGGGCACCGCGGACGTGACTTCATCGTTGATGAGTTCCCATCGCGGCGACGGCGTCGATAATCCGACCGCGATCCCCGATCTCGCCGGACCCGCATCGCAACTCAAGGTGTCGCGCGAGCGCAACACGCACGCATTGGAGAATTTCGTGCGCGGCCTGATCGTCGAAGAATTCGACGGGCCGCCGCCATCGGCGCTGACCTTGGACGGCATCGCCGAATACGTACGCGCGCTGTCGCCGCAGGCGTGCCCGGCGACGCAAGCGCAGCCGATCGGATTGGCGACGTACTTGTCGGATGCGCGCGCCGCGCTGCAGGCCGCGCAATACGCGCTCGATGCGCGCGACCCCGCTACCGCACGCTTGATGTTGTCCAGCGCGCGCACTGCGCTGGGGATGATCGACGAACGCTATGCGGTGCCGTCGCTGTCGCGCGAACGGCAAGGGCTGCGCGATGCGGACTTGGAGCTGGCCGCCATCCAGAGCGCCGCCGACGCCGGCGACCCGAACGCCGCCTCTCGGATCGCGGCGTGGCTGGCGCGCATGCCGCGCTGGAGCGAGCCGCTGCGCGCACGCGAATCCGATTCTTTGTTCGACCAAGATCGATTGGCCGCCGCTTTCCCGGACTGACCCGCGGCCCCGGATCGGGAGACGGCCCCGGCGACTCCGCCGGATGCAGAAAAAAACGGGGACGCTTGTCGATTTCCCAGCCTGCGGTTCGTCAATCCTACAAAGCCCGACATTTCGGCGATCCGCGCCGAGGGGCGACCCGGAGAACCGACATGCTCACCACGACCCTGGCTATCCGCGCCGTGCTGGCGCTATTGCTATCCGCCGCTTCCTTCACCGCTTTGCTGCGCGATCCGGCAGCGGCGATGGCCGCACCGCCGGGCGCTTCGGCTGCGCAAACCGATCGCGTCGAGCGGACAACCGCTTACCAGTCCGCCGTCGACGCCGATCTGCGCTATGCCATGGCGATTGCGCCGGATGCGCCCCCGCGCGTCTGCCGATAACGGCAGCGGCGGCAGCAGACACGATCCGGCGTAGGATTCCGCCGGATCGGACGATCCGGCCCACCGATCCTTCAGCCCTCCGGCGGCGGCGCCCCGTACAGCGGCGCGCATACCGCCCACTCCGTCCTCTTCGCGGCTTCCGCATCGATATTGGCGACGAACGCTTCGCGCGCGCCCTCGCCGCCGCCATGGATCGCACTGATCAGCACGCCGCGGCTCAACAGATACATGCTGTGCTCGGGCACGGGGCTGAAATAGCGGCCGTAGAAATCCATGAAGTTGTATTTGTAGGGCTTGATCTGCGGCAGCCCGGCCCGCACCAGCGTGCGGTTGAACGGGCCCAGAATTTCGCCCGTCTCGTAGAGATGGATGCGTTCGTTGTTTTTGAACTTGGTATGAAAAAACAGATTCGGCGAGGTGTTGAACACCACTGCCGGCACGTTGTCGAAACGCAGCGACATGTTCAGCGCGATAGCGCCGCCGAGCGAGTGTCCGGTCACCATTACTTTCGCCCCGGGATGGGCCGCCCGCAGCGCGGCCAGATGCCGATAGGCCTGCTTGAACTGCCGCGGTTCGATCAGCGACCCGTTGGCGCGCCAGTCGGCGAGGCTCTTGAAATCCGTCCCCTTGTAGGCCACTACGAAGTTTTCCTGCCCGCCCGCATTGCGGCTGTAGACGTCCAACGCCAGTCCGCTTTCGCTCTCGTAGCGGTCGAGCCTGTTCCATCCGGGAATCCGGTATGCGGCGTGTCCTCGTCCACATAGGTATTGCTGGCCATCAGCGCATAGGCGTAGTTTGCGGCCGCGCCGTCGAGCGAATAATCCGACAGGAAACCGAAATACTTTTCGTTGCACGACAGGTACTGCAGTTGCGTGGACGGCACGAGCTCGTGCGCGGGCCCGCCCGGCGCCGGCGGATCGATGCGCACCAGCGGACTGCTGGCGCACGCAGCCAGCATCAGCGCGCAGGCCAATACGCAAAGACGTTCCATGAATCCCCCTGTTGACGGCATCCCCCCGATGCCGGCGCATACGCTAGAGCGCCGGGCGACGAAAGTCCATCGCACAGAATGCGTCCGAACGGCGCGGCTGCTTGCCGGTTATTCGCTCTCGCCTGCCAGCGCACGCACCAAACGCGGATCCCACAACGGCAGGGCGGCGCCATCGCGATTGCGCAGACGCGCGGCTTCGTCGTAGGCGGCCAATAGTCGCCGGCTGTCGCAAAACGCGCTAATCGCCCGCTCTCGACCCAGTTGCGTTTCGATGGTGACGGCCATCTTCCAACCCACGGTGTACCAGGGCCCCTGCACGCCGAAATAGCCCATCATCCTGCGTTCTACGGCTTTTTCATCGCCGGCTTTCCCGTCCAGCACTGCGAGAAAGAAAGCGTTCTGCTCCGCGAGCTGCTGATCGAATCTCGCGATATTGGCGTCCCACTCCGCGCGTTCGCCGGGTTTGCTCGCCGCATGCGGATGTGCGTCCGGTCCGCCCGCGGCGGCGAGCATCGCCAGCCCTTCGCCGAAGGCCGATATCCACTTGCGCAGCGCGGCCGCGGATCCGGTTTCGGATTCGTGCGCCGTTTCGCGCGGACACACCGAACCCAGACCGATGTGATGCAGTTCGTGCGCCATCGTGTTCCTGGCCTTTGCGCCGGATACCGCCGGATCCAGATACAGGAAAATGGCCGGATCGCCCTTGAGGTCGTAGACGAATTCGTTGGGCCTGGGCTTGATCGTCGGGAATACGGTGGCCTTCAGGCGCGCATCCGCCGGCAGATAGGCGCGCGCGGCGGCGGCCGGCGCGTCGATGGATTGCGAACTCCAATCGTCGAGCGTCTTGCGCAAGGCTTCGACCTGCGCCGGCGTGCGCGGCGCGTCGAGGAACGCCTTGAAATCCTCATCGGTGAAAGCGCGCCCCATGCCGGTCTCGCGCGCCTGCAAACGCAGGTAGCCGGTCGTGCCGAACAGCGCGCGCCAATCCGCATCCGTTGCTTTTTGACCGGCCGCGTTCTTGTCCAGGATGACGAGCGCGGCCTCAGCCTCCGCACGGTCGAACGTCACCGCCACGGACGGCGTCTGTGCGCAGGCGATGCCGGCCGCAAGCGTGAGCAGGAGTAGTCCGGAAACGAGCGCGATCCTGCGCTGTCGACGGACATTTCTCGAGACCGCGGTTGGCGACATGGAGCGTTTCCCGAAAAACCCGCCGCCGCGGGTGTGCGGTCGGCCCTATCCGACTGGATGCGGATAGCCGGCGAAACGTCGCTAATGCCGCTCAGCAAGCTTCTTCGGCAGGCTGAAGGCGCCGCGCGTCGCGCACCGCCCAGGCATAGATCAGCAATCCGCCGACCGCGGTGGCCGCGCCGACGTAACCGGTCGACGTCCAACCGTAACCCGCGGTGATCGCCATGCCGCCGAGCCATGGGCCCAACGCGTTGGCCGCATTGAATGCGGAATGGTTGGATGCCGCCGCCAAGGTCTGCGCCCCGCCGGCCACATCCATCAGATGCGCCTGCAGCACCGGCGCCAAGGCGCCCATGGTGCCGACGGCGACCACTGCAGGCAGAATCGTCCACATCGAATGCGCGGCGAACGGAAACGCCACCAGCAGCAACGCCGACCAAACCAACACGATCGCGGCCGCGCGGAACTGGAAGCGATCGAACAGCCAGCCGCCGGCGAGATTGCCGATGATGCCGCCCACGCCGAACGCCACCAGCCCGAACGGCGTCCACGATTCCGGCACGCCGGTCACGTGGATCATCGTCGGCGCCAGATAGCTGAACACGCAGAACATGCCGGCGAAACCGATCGCGCCGATGCCCATCGCCAGCCATACCGGCGTGCGGTTGAAGTCGCGCAGTTCGCGGATCGGGTCCTGGCGCCGCTCGTTCGGATCGGGCGGCAGCGTGCGTGCGACGAGCACGACGGTCAGCATCGCGATCATCGCCACCAGCACGAAGGCGTAACGCCATTCGAACGTCTGCCCGAGCCAGGTCGCCAATGGGTTGCCGATCAGCAGCGCGATCGCCAAACCGAGCAGCACCCGGCTGACGGCGACGCCGCGCTGCTCGGGCGGACTGATCGATGCGGCCACCAACGCGGCCACGCCGAAGTAGGCGCCGTGCGGCAGCCCGGCGATGAAGCGGAACAACAGCATGGCGTGATAATTCGGCGACAGGGCGCTGGCGATATTGCCGAGCGCGTAGAACGCCATCAGCGCCAGCAACAAGGGCCGCCGGCGCATGCGCGCGCCGAGGATCGCCAGCAGCGGCGCGCCGATCACCACACCCAGCGCATAGGCGCTGATCACGTGGCCGACTTGCGGCTCGCTGATAGCCAACCCGCGCGCGATATCGGGCATCAGGCCCATCACCGCGAATTCGCTGGTGCCGATGGCGAAGCCGCCCATCGCCAATGCGAACAGGGTCAGCTGCACGCCGCGTCGGGTGAGGGGTAGTGCCGATGCGGTATCGATGGCCGCCATGCCGGATCCTTCGGGGAATAACTCCATTATTGTGCATTGCAGCATGCGTGTGAACCGCTATCTGCGCATCGCTGTGTCGCGTCGCCGTGCATTCGCGTAGCCCGGGTAAGCGAAGCGCACCCGGGGAATCGCCGCCCGGCCCAGTTCCCGGGTGCGCTTCGCTTACCCGGGCTACCGTGGGGCGTTCCGGTACCTTAGTTCTTGTCCGCATAAGAGAGCCAACGATGACGCACACCGTGTTATGCCGCTTATTGGCTGCCGCGTTCACGCTTGCCGGCGCCGTCCATGCCGCCGAACCGGTCGCCACGGTGCGCGTCGCCTTCGATCGCGACGGCGTCACCGCGACCCGCTCGACCGGCCTGGCCGATGTCGCGGCCAATCGCAAAGCCGATGCCGACGATCCGGTCCGGATCGCCTCGATTTCGAAACTGGTCACCGCGATCGGCGTGATGCGGTTGGTGGAAGCGGGCAAGCTCGATCTGGACGCCGACGTCTCCGAATCGCTCGGCTGGCGATTGCGCCATCCGAAATATCCGGATGCGCCGATCACGTTGCGCCTGCTGATGTCGCACCGCTCCAGCCTCACCGATGCGGCCGGCTATTACGCGGTGCCGCTGGACGGCGAAGTGCACGACATCCTGAAAGACCCTCGCGCCTGGGACGACGAACATGCGCCCGGCACTTACTTCCGCTACACCAATCTCAATTTCCCGCTGGTCGCCGCGGCGATGGAGAAGGCTACCGGCGAGCGTTTCGACAAGCTGATGGACCGGCTGGTGCTGCGCCCGCTGAAAATCAGCGGCTGCTTCAACTGGGAGATGTGCGACGACGCCACCGCCGCGCGCGCCGTGGTGCTGTACGACGCCGAAGGCGAACCGGTGCGCGACGACAACCACGGCGCCAAGCCGGCGTGTTCGGTCAACAAGTCCAGCGCCGGCGATTGCGACCTGTCGCACTGGCGCGCCGGCGCCAACGGCTCGCTGTTTTCGCCGCAGGGCGGTTTGCGCATTTCCGCGAACGGCCTGGCGAAGATCGGACGTTTGCTGTTGGGCGAGGGCAGCGTCGACGGCGTGCGTCTACTCCAGCCGGAATCGCTGCGCACGCTGACGCAGCCGGTATGGACGTATTCGCCGGGCAACGGCATGACTTCGGAAGAAGACCTCGGCGGCGAACCGCCGCACGGGTTCTTCTGCCGTTACGGCCTAGCCGTGCAAACCTTGGCGACCAAGGGCAAGGACTGCCGCGACGATCCGTTCGGCGACGGCATCGCGCGCGTCGGCCATTCCGGCTCGGCTTACGGCCTGGTGTCCGGTCTGTGGATCGACCGCAAGTCCGGCACCGGCGTGACCTATTTCGCCACGGGTCTGCCGGAGGCGCGTAGCGGCACCCATTCCGCCTTCAGCGCCGTCGAAGAAAACCTCGCGAGCGGCAAGCAACCGTAGCCCGGGTAAGCGAAGCGCACCCGGGTCGCTTCGTCATGCAACGTCGGGCCCCGGGTGCGCTTCGCTTACCCGGGCTACGGGCCTATCGCTTAACATCGCTGCATGGACTGGATCGACCTGCGCAGCGACACCGTCACCCTGCCCTCGCCGGCGATGCGCGAGGCGATGGCGCGCGCCGAAGTCGGCGACGACGTCTACGGCGAAGACCCGACCGTCAACGCGTTGCAGCAACGGCTGGCCGGCGATCTCGGTTTCGAAGCCGGGCTGTTCGTGCCCAGCGGCACCCAATCCAACCTGTTGGCGCTGATGTCGCATTGCCAGCGCGGCGACGAATACATCGTCGGCATGGATGCGCACACCTACAAATACGAAGGCGGCGGCGCGGCGGTGCTCGGCTCTATCCAGCCGCAACCGCTGCCGCAGGCGGCCGACGGCACGCTGCCGCTGGACGCCGTGGAACGCGCGGTCAAACCCGACGATGCGCACTACGCGCGTACCCGCCTGCTATGCCTGGAAAACACCTGGCACGGCCGCGCGCTACCGCAGGAGTATCTCGCCGCAGCGCGCGCGCTGTGCGACCGCCGCGGCCTGGCGCTGCACTTGGATGGCGCGCGTCTTTTCAACGCCGCGGTATCGCAGGGCGCGACGGCACGGACCATCGCGCGGCATTTCGACAGCGTCTCGGTGTGCCTGTCCAAGGGCCTGGGCGCGCCGGTCGGCTCGGTGCTGCTCGGCGCGGGAAGCTTGATCGAAAAAGCGCGCCGCCTGCGCAAGATGGCCGGCGGCGGCATGCGCCAGGCCGGCATCCTCGCGGCCGCGGGCCAGTACGCACTGGACCACAACGTCGCCCGCCTCGCCGACGATCATGCCCGCGCTGCGCGCCTGGCCGATGGCCTGCGCGACCTGCCGGATCTCGAAGTGACCGCGCAGCACACCAACATGGTCTTCATCGATGCGCCTGCCGAGCGTCTGCAAGCGCTGAAGGCGCATATGGACCAGGCCCGCGTGCGGTTGTCGATCGGCTATACGCCGAGCATCCGCATGGTGCTGCACATGGACGTGGACGATCCTGGCGTGCAGCGCACAATCGATGCGCTGCAGGCTTTCTTCCTGTAGCCCGGTTTGTAGAGTCGAGCTTGCTCAACTGCTCTGGCTTGTAAGCTTTTTCTTGCCAAGAGCAAAAAGCTCGCGGCTGAAGCCGCTCCCACAAAACCGCTTCTACAAAAATCGGTCCCGCGGAGAAAAGCCGCCCACGGGCATGTCGATCCCGCCCCCGCCCATTCGTCTATCCCATAACGCCCACTTCCGGGCCTTCAAGGAGACGACCCATGGTCAGCATTGTGAATCCCTACCTGAACTTCGACGGCAACGCCCGCGAGGCGTTCGATCACTACCGTTCCATTTTCGGCGGCGAGTTCGCCACGGCCCTGCGCTTCCGCGATTTCCCCGGCAACATGGGCGTCGGCGAGGCCGACCTGGACAAGACGGCTCACATCGCGCTGCCGCTGGGCAAGCAGATGCTGATGGCCAGCGACGTCTCGGGCGGCTACGGCGCCAATTTCAAAGTCGGCACCAACACCTACATCCACGTGGAAGCCGACGGCGCCGACGAAGCGAACCGCATCTTCGACGGCCTGTCCGCCGGCGGAAAATCCGAGATGCCGCTGAGCAAAACCGAATGGGCCGAGCTGTACGGCATCTGCGTCGACAAGTTCGGCGTGCAGTGGATGGTCAGCTACACCGGTTCGGTGACGTTCGCGGGATAACTATCGGTACGGCGGCGGCGCCCGGCGGGTTCGCGGTCGGGCGCCGGTTGCGCATGGGCTTGCGTCCAGCGTTCGCGTGTCGCGGCGGAATCCGCGTTGAATTCGCACGAGAACAGGCGCAACGGACCGGTCGGGCCGGCGCTCAGTCCGGTTTCCTTGAAACCCAGCCGCCACAACGTACGGATCGACGCGCCGTTGCCGATGTCGGTGCTGGCGTGCACGCGCGGCCAGCGCAGTTCGTCGCGGAGGTGCGTCAACAACGCGTCGCCGGCTTCCATCGCATAACCGCGGCCGCGCCAACGCGAACTCAAAGCGAAAGCCAGCTCCAGCCGTTGCGGATCCTGGAACGGCCACAGCCAGAACGCACCGGCCATGGCCTCTTCGTCGTGCGCGTGCACCGCCCAGCCGCCGGCGCCGCGTTCGGTGTGCAGACGTTCGGAGCGCGCGATCATTTCGACGATGTCGTCCGCATCCAGACGTTGGTTGTCGAACAGAAAACGGCGCACCCAGGCCTCGGTGACCAACGCCAGCAGGTCGTCCGCATGCCTTGCGCGCAACGGCGTCAAGCGCAAGCGGCGCGTTTCTATGATCGCGGTCATATTTTCAGCCTCGAGAAAGGCCTATTGGATGCCGCCGCGGCGCATGCGCCCACTGCCGTGCGGGGCGTGGCGCGCCTTCCCTTCGACAGGGTTCGCCGCTTCGATCAGGCTTCCGCCCCAGTCAGCTCGCCCGCTTCGACATCGGTCGATGCGCGCGCTCCGCTCTGCGCGGCTTCGCGCCGGCTCTGCCTGAATAGGTAAACGCACGCGGCTATGGCGAGCACGTTCAAGCCGATGCGCGCCTCGGTGCCGATTTCGGCCATGGTGAAGCGGAACGTGGTGCCCAGCTGCGCGGCGAACTCCAGCTTGCCGCGGCTACCGTTCCACCACATCAGTACGGCGGCAGGCGTCCAAAACAGGTACGACGCGACGACCGTGGTGTATTGCACCGTCTGCGTGGCCCAATAGAAAAAGTTCGCGGTGACGCCGTGCGGATGCTTTTGCAGCAGCATCACGCCGGTCACGGCGCCATAGCCGTACAGCAGCGAGAACAGGCATACGAGCATGCCGGTGAGGAAGTTGGGCATGCCCTGCTGGACGGTCAACCACACCACCGCCAGCCCCGCGCCGCAGCCGATCAGCGACGACGCACCCAGGATGCGCCTGATCCACTCGTTCATCGATGTCCCCCTGTTCGTACGGCCTACGCTAGTGGGCGGCGCGGGCGATGTCCATTGGCCCATTAATTGCGTCCATATTCCCCGATAGCTGCGCCGGGGGGATCAGCATGGACCGCTCAATGTCGATAGGGCTCGCGTTGGTTGCGGCATTGATGCCCGTTACGGCGGCCCAAGCCCATGGCGGCGGCCTCGATCGGCATGGTTGCCATCACGACCGCAAGCACGGCGGCTACCACTGCCACCGCCCGCCCGGCGTCGCGGCCGCTTCGCTGGCGTCCAGCAGTGACCCGGCGCCGCGTAACAATCTGACCGGCTACGTCACACCCGCCGCCGCCGGCGCCTTCCGCAACTGCGCCGCCGCCCGCGCCGCGGGCGCTGCGCCGGTGCGGCGCGGCGATCCGGGCTACGGGCCGCATCTGGACCGCGACAACGACGGCAAGGGCTGCGAATGAATCCGCACGCATCGATACCGGTGGGCGCCATCAAGACCCGGGTGCTGATCCTGCTGATCGCACTGATCGTGTGCGGCGTGGCCGGCACGGTGATCCTGACTCACTTCATCAAGCCCGGCCGCAAGCCGGACGCGGTCACCGCCGCGCAACCCGCAACGCCGCGCGCCGACCTTCCGCCGGGCATCGCCGCCGCCGCGCTCACGCTCGAGACCACGCATTACGTGATTTCGTCCAACGCGACACCGGAACAGACCGCGCTCGTCGCCCAAGCCGTCGAAAGCCTGTACGCCGCCTACACCACGTTCTTCCGCGAAGAAATCGCGCTAGCCCCGCGCCCGCCCAAGCTGAAGTTGATGCTGTTCAAGGACCAGGCCGAATTCAAAGCCCACAACACCAGCCACCCCTGGGCCGAAGCCTTCTACCGCGCGCCGTGGTCGTACGCCTACTACGACGCGGCCGCCAAAAACCCGTACCACTGGATGCTGCACGAAGCCACGCACCAGCTACGCAACGAAGTCGCGCATTTTCCGAAAGTGAAATGGATCGACGAAGGCATCGCGACTTACTTCAGCACCAGCCACATTCGCGATGGCAAGTTGATTCCCGGGGATGTGGATCCGGATACGTATCCGATCTGGCATCTGCGCGGGTTGACGTTGACCGGCGATTTGCAGGACGACATCCGTAAGGGGCGGATCATTCCGCTACGCGATTTGATGGCCGATACCGGGCCGCCGGTGGGGCGGAACGTCAATCTGTATTACATCGAGTACTGGAGCCTGACGTACTTCCTGTTTCACCACGAAGATGGGAAATATGCGAAGCAGTACAAGACGCTGATCGCGCAAGAAGGCTCACTAGAAGGTTTCGAGAAGCTCGTTGAGCCGGCCGAGCGCATTCAGAGCGCATGGTATGAGTATCTCAATAGTCGAATTAGCGACATTAGTGCGATGGCGCGGCTGCGCGTGCCGGTAACGGCCGTTTGAGAAATGTACTCTGACCCATTTACGAACATTCGAGGAATATATGGACGTTTTCTGGATTACGTTTCGCGTAGAAAATAAGACTGTAGGCGGGCGGGAATATCTAGCCAGATACAACGCGATGATCGATGCGCTCAGCAGCCATTGCGTTGATCACTGGGAAGAGCCGACATCATTCTTCTTACTCAAGAGCAATTCATCGGCCACTCAAATTGCCGCATCCGTAAAATCTGCTATCGCCCCGTCAGTAGATCTTGTAGTGATAGGCTCCATGAACTACACCGGCATCACAGTTATCGGCAGGGTAGCGGACGTAGCTCAGCTTATCGTTATGGAACAGCGTATTGCCTGGGCTTAGTGGCTGACTAACTTAGTCTTCAAAAAATGAGTAGAGAAAATAGCGTTTAAAAACACTAATGCTCTCTGACCTTTCGCCAACTCTTGTTGGCGACGCTTGTAAAGGCGGGGTAACCGTCTTTTTTCCATAGTCAAGAAGCTTCCAAAATTCCGAGCTGTTCAAGGTATTCGGACGGTACATGGGCTTCAATAGCTACATCAAGCTCGTCTCTCAAAAATCTTTTGACGAAGCGCATAGCTTTATCAATATGGAATGCCGCATCATCGGCGGATAGTGTCGCGTACTTATGTTGGATGCTATTACGCTCTTCGTGCAGGAGCTCTAAGTCCGGTTTCTCTGGAATGGAGACTCCCAAAATGTTTAATGCATCATAAGCGCCATATATTGATATCGTTTCTTTCGGGTTCTTATAAATTGAACGGCCGCTGGCACGGACCTTTTCTTTTAGTAATAGTTCAATTGCTTGATCTACGTGCAGAAGTGCGAACTTCATGTCTGTCGACGTGTCGCTTCTAAAATAATGCCATAGGCCGTGATCCAATACCTCAAGAGCCGACCTAAGCAGCGGAGAAAGCGGCGGCGGCTTTATGTTATTTGTCATCACGATGAAACCGAGCTACTCCGCTCCCGTCAGTCGTTTCTGCTCAACGTGCCGCTCTCCGGATGTTGTCAGAATGTATCGTTTCCTAGTGCCTTCGCTGCCTTTTGCCTCCATGACATATCCCTGCTTTATGTTTTGAAGCAACATTTGGCTTGTATTGGAACCTTCAAGCTTAGCTTCGTAGTAAAGACTATTGATATCTGCCGGCGTGAATGACTCCTGGCCCATATGCTTCTCTAAAAAATAGCCGAAGGCGAGCACGTAATCTGTATGCCTCTTTAGATCAAACGAACGAATAAATTCTCTAATCGACAGGCTTTTTTCGCTGCCACGGAACTCTTGCGCAGAAACCTTATTCTTGTCAGTAATGGTTGATTGTTTATGACTAACTGCCGCCGTCACTGCAGGCGCATACTTTGTTGCGAGGTCGATAACAAACTGACGATCACCCTCTACCTCGAACTCGATGTCACCATTTGCTAAACGGAAGCGATATATGCTGTTTAATGTGGTTTTTTGACTAGCCATAGTTTCCTCGCAACGAGAAATAGGACGGAGTAATTGTTTGACCAAGTTTAAGTTGTGCTCATAGTTGATTCAAATACACAGTTACTCCAACCTCTTTACTTCAGGTCACATTGGAATTAGTGGTCTGTTAACAATGTGAGCGTGGAAATAAAGTTATTACTGTCAGTTATTTAATGTAGTTGAAAACATAGCGTTTTAGTTTTTCCGCAAACACCCGAACGTCTGTAGTGAGCGGCAGAAACATACCCGGATGTGCAGCACTGTTACGCACCCCCAACAATCTATCCAACTCTTCGAACGCTTGAAGATCGTAACCCCACAGCTCCATACCGACGGCAATTAGGTCGAAATCGCGGCCACGCTGCAGTTCGGGCAGGCTGCCTATTGATAGACCTTTTGTAATCCGACTGTATGGCTGCCCTTTTTTTGTCAGCGCAGCTGTCGCTGCCGCGTTGAATGCAGAGAATCCAAGAACCTGAATATTGGTATGCATACGCGCTATGGCAGCCGCCCACAGCAAGATGATCGCAGCGCGATGGCAATGCAAAGAAGAGCACTTTGCCGCTTCCGCAACATATTGAGTTTCTTCTGATGTAACGACGTCTGATAGCAACGATTCCAACTGTCTCGCGGCAGCTTGAGCTGGGCTGCCTTCGAAACGCATCAATGGCATTACGACGGAATCTATGAAGCCATCTCGAAATGGTTTCAACCGGCTGCGATATGCAGATGCTCTCGATCGAACTTTAGTCGCGTTCAGAACCTCTCCCATTGCCAGGTCATACGTGTCGAGTGAGGGAACAAATCCTTCCGCACCATTCTTTAGCCCGGTCGATATTTTCACCCAATCGCGCGCCAAAGAGCCGAGAGAGGATATCTGCTCGCCGCGAGTTACTTCGCCACTCTTGAGCTTTGCGAGATCCGCGTCCACTCTCTGAACCCTATCGTGGAACGCTTCGAGCTCTTCGCTTGTTGGTGTCATGGTTATTCCGCGCTGCCACCGGCAAACTTCGCGAGCGCTGCCTCAGCGGCCGTAATGCCAGCTGAGCTGAGTGCAATACCTTCAGCAGGTGACGCTGTCTTGAACCAATTATGTTTCATGGTGGTGGGATTATTGGCCTTGTCGTAGCAATTCTGATCTGCGCAATTAGCCCTAAATTCCTTCCAGTCCGCAGTCCAACCTGCTCCAGAAAGATAGCTTTTGGCAGATAACAACAGCGCTATGTTCTTTGTTTTCTCGACCTTCGTTGTCCCCTGAACTGCAAATGCATGGTAAGAAAACGGGTCAGTGTTGAAGTCGAAAAGATTTGCAATTTGCTCCGGCGTAACTTTGATCCGACTCGCCATGCTAACCAGACGAGTACGAATTGCATCCGGAATCTGTGATGTGCCAACCGGGTCTTTCTTGCTGTCCTTCTCAACCTGTTGCTCAGACTCCTGCTGCTTCGCTTGTTTTTGTGCCGCAGTATCTTTGTTCAAACTTCCAACATAAGACGTAAGCAGAATATCGAAGCATTTTTCTTGAAGCTTTTCAGGGCAAAGTTTTACCAAGTCGAGGATCATTTCTATCTGGGGCTTTGCGTTACTGAACATGACTGTTCTCAATTGGCTAAAGTGCGTTGATCTGGCTGTAGACAAGCAGCTATATACCTTGAGAGCGAGCCATCTCGAACAGGGCCCCTTCTACCTGCTCTACCGAGAGGACGTCTTCTTCGTATAAGTACCTGAGCAAGGCTGCTAGCTGCATGGAATTTCTCTCTTGCAAAGCAGCGATCGATTCGGCAGATGCAGGAAACGTATTGAGTACACGAAAAGCGAAATCTTCAGGATTATTAGATTCTGCACGCATACGTTTAAGAATGGCGGCAAGCGCTTCAGACATTTCACGCACCCCTCTTATTGTGAGCCGCCCGTTCGCGAATTCGGCTCTCGGTTGGCTCTAGGCTAGGCCTCGCTGCCTAGGTCGTCCAGTACTCAAGCCACTCTAGCCCCTAACGAGCGCCGGATCCTGCGATATGAAGGCAATCTGACCTTGCCAGCGCTAAGTAAGCCGTCGCTGCGCGCAGGTACCACGAAGTCAGCGTCATGCATGCATTTACCCCGCGAAAGCCATACCAGCGGCAGATGCAACCATTCTCTTAGACGCCCTGCGCGACCCCGTGTGCGAGAGACTTTAGCGCCTCGACCGGGCCTGCTGCGCAAATCCTTCAATGATCCTGCAAACCCGGATCACTTCGAACTCGTAGGGATAGCTGCGGACCAGCCACTGGATGGGCAGGAAGGCGTGGTCGTTTTTCATCGCGGCGGCGATGCCTTCGGCGGCGGCTTTCGCTAGGGTTTCGCCTTCGTCGCCGGTCAGGGCAGCGGGGGCGTAGACGGTGCCGTCGTTGGCGATGCCGAAGACGCGGGTCCAGGCGGGGGCGAAGGCGGTGGGGTCGGGTTTGCCGGCTTCGTACCAGGTGACGGTGAGCATGTTCGGTACGCCTTTTGCGGTTGGGTTTGACGCGATCTGTTAGGTCGCGCGCCCTCTCCCAACCCTCTCCCGCAGGCGGGAGAGGGCTAAAGCGGGAGCGTCAGACGGTGACAGGATTGGGTTTGTCGGTATCGATCTTGTATTGCTTGATCGCCCGCGCCACATCCTTAGCCGTCATCTTCCCTTCCGCCGCCAATGCCGCAATGGCGGCGTGAGCGATGTGGAAACGGTCGACTTCGAAATGGCGGCGCAGATTCGCGCGGGTATCCGAGCGGCCGAAGCCGTCGGTGCCGAGCACGGTGTAGTGCATCGGCACGAAGGCGCGGATCTGGTCGGCGAAGGCGCGGACGTAATCGGTGGCGGCGATGGCCGGGCCCTGGCGGCCTTCCAGTAGTTCGGTGACGTAGGGTTTGCGCGGGGTTTTCGCTTCCGGGTTGAAGCGGTTGTGGCGCTCGACGTCGTAGCCGTCGCGGCGCAGTTCGGTGAAGCTGGGGCAGGACCAGATGTCGGCGGTGACGCCGAAATCCTTGTCGAGCAATTCCGCGGCGGCGATCGCTTCGCGCAGGATGGTGCCACTGCCGAGCAGTTGCACGCGCAGTTCGCCCTTCTTCGGTTTGCCGGCATCCTTCAGCAGGTACATGCCCTTGATGATGCCGTCGGCCGCGCCCTCGGGCATGTCCGGGTGGGCGTAGTTCTCGTTCATCAGGGTGAGGTAGTAGTACTCGTCTTGCTGCTCGTCGAGCATGCGGTGCATGCCGTGCTGCAGGATCACCGCGACTTCGAAACCGAAGGTCGGGTCGTAGGCGCGGCAATTGGGAATCGCGCCGGCCAACAAATGGCTATGGCCGTCCTCATGCTGCAAACCTTCGCCGTTGAGCGTGGTGCGGCCGGCGGTGGCGCCGAGCAGGAAGCCGCGCGCGCGCATGTCGGCGGCTTGCCAGGCGGCGTCGCCGATGCGCTGGAAACCGAACATGGAGTAGTAGATGTAGAACGGCAGCATCGGCAGGTCGTTGGTGCTGTAGCTGGTGGCCGCGGCCATCCAGCTGGCGAAGGCGCCGGCTTCGGTGATGCCTTCTTCCAGCACTTGTCCGGCCGCGTCTTCGCGGTAGTACATCAGCTGGTCGGCGTCGACCGGTTTGTACTTCTGGCCTTGCGGCGCGTAGATGCCCAGCTGCCGGAACATGCCTTCCATGCCGAAGGTGCGCGCTTCGTCGGCGACGATCGGCACGCAGCGCGGGCCGACTTGCTTATCGCGCAACACGATGCTGAGCGATTGCACGAAGGCCATGGTGGTGCTGATTTCGCGGTCGCCGGTGGATTTGAGCAGGCGGTCGAACACTTCCAGCTTCGGCGCGGTGAGCGATTCCTTGCTCTTGCGGCGGCGCTGCGGCAGGAAGCCGCCGAGCGCTTTGCGGCGCTCCATCAGGTATTCGACTTCCGGCGATTTTTCGCCGGGGTGGAAGAACGGCACGTTGCCGTCCTTCAGTTGTTCGTCGGGGATCGCGATCTTGAAACGGTCGCGGAACGCGCGCACCGCTTCGTCGTCGAGCTTCTTGGTCTGGTGGGTGGGATTGAGCGCTTCGCCCGCTGCGCCCATGCCGTAGCCCTTCACCGTCTTGGCGAGGATGACGGTCGGCTGTCCCTTGGTATCGACGGCGTTCTGGTAAGCCGCATACACCTTGTGCGGATCGTGGCCGCCGCGGTTCAAACGCCAGATGTCGTCGTCGGAAAGATTGGCCACCATCGCCAGCGTTTCCGGATATTTGCCGAAGAAATGCTCGCGCGTGTAGGCGCCGCCGAAGGCTTTGCAGTTTTGGTATTCGCCGTCGACGGTTTCCATCATCAGCCGCTTGAGCATGCCCTGATGGTCTTTGGCGAGCAGCGGATCCCAATAGCTGCCCCAGACGGTCTTGATCACGTTCCAGCCGGCGCCGCGGAACGCGCCTTCCAGTTCCTGGATGATCTTGCCGTTGCCGCGCACCGGGCCGTCGAGGCGCTGCAGATTGCAGTTGATG
>CADECF010000011.1 GCA_902825775.1 uncultured Lysobacteraceae bacterium | reverse complement strand
ATGAAGACGGCAACCCGATGTATGCGGCCACCGAAGCCAGTGGCGTGGATGCCACTGCCGTCGGTGCCGGCGCATCAGCCACGGGCGTAGTCGGAGCGACCGCCCTAGGTGCCGGATCTTCGGCATCCGGTGCGTATGCCACGGCCAGCGGCACAGAGTCGTCCGCTTCGGGCACTCAATCCACGGCCAATGGCTTCCGTGCCAGCGCATCGAATGATGGTGCCACCGCCATCGGCAGCTACAGCATCGCCAGCGCGTTCGGCGCACAAGCCTTGGGTTATGGGGCCGAAGCGAGCGGCGATCTGGATACGGCCGTAGGCTTCGGCGCGCTCGCCAGCGGCGGCGACTCCACCGCAGTCGGTTCGCAAGCCATCGCCAGCGGCACCAATAGCGTAGCGGTAGGTGGCGCGCTGTTCGGATTCCTGCCGGCAGAAGCTTCCGGTTCGTTCTCCGTCGCGGTTGGTGGCGGTGCATTCGCCAGCGAGTTCAACACCGTAGCTTTGGGCAACAACGCCAATGCGGTGGCCAGCAATAGTGTGGCCATCGGCGGCGACTCGGTCGCCGATCGCGAAGACAGCGTGTCGGTCGGTTCGGCCGGCAGCGAGCGGCAGATCACCAATGTCGCAGCCGGCACGGAAGACACCGATGCAGTGAACGTGGGCCAATTGAACGACACCACGCAAGCGGCCACGCGTTATTTCCAAGCCAACGGCGCCAACGACGGTTCCGATGATGCCGAAGCGGTCGGTGAATTTGCGATTGCTTCGGGTGCGAACGCATACGCTGAAGGCGACACGGCCGCGGCATACGGTTCGGGTTCTGCCGCGATCGGCAACGGTGCGACGGCCACGGGCAACCAGTCGGCCGCCACGGCCGACAATGCGACCGCCAACGGCAACGGCGCCAATGCGTCCAACACCGGCGCGACTGCCATTGGTGGCCAACGCGCCTTGGTCGACGACGAAGGCAATCCGATCCTGGACGAAGACGGCAACCCGATGTACGCGGCCACTGAAGCCAGTGGCGTGGATGCCACCGCGGTCGGTGCCGGTTCGTCGGCGACCGGTGAGTTCGGGGCCACGGCCGTAGGTGCAGGTGCTTCGGCATCGAACTCTTACGCCAATGCGTTGGGCACCGAAGCCTCGGCCTCCGGTTTGCAGTCCACCGCAGCGGGCTTCCGTTCGAACGCGTCGGGTGACGGCTCCAGCGCGATCGGCGGCTACACCGTCGCCACCGCGTTCGGCGCCTCAGCCATCGGCTATGGCGCCGAAGCCACCAACGACAACTCCACCGCGGTCGGCTTCGCTTCGGCGGCCAGCGGCGCGGAGAGCACCGCGGTCGGCGGTACCACGTTCTTCGGTCTGATCAACACCCGTGCCAGCGGCACCGGCGGTTCGGCGTTCGGCAACGGTGCTTGGGCCACCGGCGAGTACAGCACCGCCGTGGGCCACAACAGTTGGGCCGCACAGGACGACACGGTCGCCATCGGCGTGAATAGCTACGCCAATGCCGCCAACAGCGTCGCGCTCGGCGCCGGCTCCTTCACCGACCGCGAGAACACGGTCTCGGTGGGCGATGCCGGTGCGGAGCGTCAGATCACCAACGTCGCCGCGGGCACGGAAGACACCGATGCGGTGAACGTGGCGCAGTTGAACGAAAGCACCGAAGCGGCCACGCGTTACTTCCAGGCCAATGGTGCCAACGACGGTACCGACGACGCGGAAGCCGTGGGTGCGTTCGCGATTGCTTCGGGCGCCAATGCTTACGCCGAAGGCGACACCGCTTCGGCCTACGGCGCAGGCTCAGCGGCGATCGGCAACGGTGCGACGGCGACCGGTAATCAGTCGGCAGCCACCGCCGATAATGCGACCGCCAACGGCAACGGTGCCAATGCATCGGCAGCCGGCGCCACTGCGATCGGCGGTCAGCGCGCACTGGTCGACGACGAAGGCAATCCGATCCTGGATGAAGACGGCAACCCGATGTATGCGGTCACCGAAGCCAGTGGCGTGGATAGCACCGCAGTCGGCGCCGGTTCGACGGCTACCGAGACCGGCGCGACGGCGTTGGGTGCCGGTGCATCGGCATCGGGCGCCTACTCGACCGCGTCGGGTACCGAAGCGTCCGCATCGGGTCTGCAATCGACGGCGAACGGCTTCCGCAGCAACGCCTCGGGCGATGGTGCCTCGGCCATCGGCGGCTACACCGTCGCCACCGCGTTCGGCGCTTCGGCCATCGGTTACGGCGCTTGGGCCACCGGCGACAACGCCACCGCGCTCGGCTTCAATTCGCTCGCGGTCGGAGCGGAAAGCACTGCGGTCGGCGGTACCACGTTCGGCGGTTTGATCAGCACGCAAGCCACCGGCACCGGCGGTTCGGCGTTCGGCAACGGCGCTTGGGCCACCGGCGAGTACAGCACCGCCATCGGCCACAACAGCTGGGCTTATGGCGACGACAGCGTGGCGCTGGGCGTGAATGCATTGGCGATCGAGGCCAACAGCGTGGCGATCGGCGCCAACTCCGAAGCCGATCGCGCCAACAGCGTCTCGGTCGGTGCGGCGGGCGCGGAACGCCAGATCACCAACGTCGCCGCAGGCACGGAAGCCACCGACGCGGTGAACAAGGCGCAGTTGGACGAAGTCGCCGACGGCGCCGCGCAGGCCAGCAAGTTCTTCAAGGCCAACGGCGAAGAAGGCTCCACCGCGGGCGGCGAGAACAGCGTCGCCGCAGGCACGTCCGCCAGTTCCGGCGGCACGCTGTCGGTGGCGGTGGGCGCGGCCAGCAACGCGCAGGGCGATCTGGCCACGGCGGTCGGTAGCGATGCGCAGGCGCTGGGCGTCAACGGCACCGCTCTGGGCGCCACCAGCCGCGCCAACGGCAGCGGCGCCACCGCGGTCGGCGCCAACGCCAGCGCATTGGCGAACGGCAGCGTGGCCCTCGGCCAGGGCGCCAACGTAAGTTCGCTGGCCACCAACGCGGTCGCGCTGGGCACGAACTCGATCGCCAGCAGTGCCAACACCGTATCGATCGGCAGCGCGGGCAACGAACGCCGCCTGACCAATCTGCGCGCCGGCACCAACGCGACCGATGCGGTCAACGTCGCCCAGATGCAGTCCTTCGCCAGCGGCTTGGGCGGCGGCGCGAGCCTCACGGCGGGTGCCTTCGTGGCTCCGACGTACACCATCCAGGGCGGCACGTATCGCAACGTGGGCGCAGCGTTCACCGCGGTCGACAGCAAGTTGAACAGCTTGCAGAGCCAGGTGAACAGCATCCAGGTGGGCACGCCGAGCGCTGCGGCCGCCGGCACTGCATCGACGACGAGCACGGCATCCGCTCAGCCGCCGACGGCCAGCAGCCAGCCGACCGCGGTCGCATCGCAGAGCACGCCTGCCACGTCCAGCGCCTCGGCGCAGAACGTGAATGCGATCGGCCAGAACGCGCAAGTCACCGCCGAGAACTCGGTGGCGATCGGCGCAGACTCGGTGGCGGACCGCGACAACACCGTTTCGATGGGTTCGGCAGGCCATGAGCGTCAAGTGGCCAATGTGGCGGCCGGCACGCGCGACACGGACGCCGTCAACGTCAACCAGATGCGCACCGCCAACTCGCAGACGCTGTCGTCCGCGCAGGCCTACACCGACATCCGCTTCAACGCGATCGAAGACGATTTCAACGCGTTCCGCGGCGATGTCGACCGCCGTTTCAACGATCAGGACGAGCGTATCGACCAGGTCGGCGCGATGAGTTCGGCGATGGTGCAGATGACGGCCAACGCCGCCAACGGCAACAGCCCGCGCGGACGCATCGCGGTGGGCGCCGGCTTCCTGGGCGGCGAACAGGCGATCTCGATCGGTTACGGCAAGAAGATCGGCGACCGCGCATCGTTCACGCTGGGCGGCGCGTTCAGCGGCGACGAATCGTCGGCGGGTATCGGTTTCGGTCTGGATCTGTAACGCAACGCGGCAAGCGACAGCGAAAAGCCCGGCGCAAGCCGGGCTTTTTGTTTGTTCTGTCATCCCGAGCGAAGCGAGGGATCTACCAACGAGCGGAAGCGGATCCCTCGCTTCGCTCGGGATGACATAGTAATGAGGGGACTCAAGCGTCTTCGGTCACGCGCAGCACTTCTTCGATCGTGGTCGTGCCGGCCAGCGCCTTGGCGATGCCGTCCTCGTACATGGTGCGCATGCCCGACTGCCGGGCGAGCTGTTCGATCTCGCCCATGCCGGCATGGCGCATCACCGCGCGGCGCAGCTCGTCGTTCATCACCAGGAATTCCATGATCGTGGTGCGGCCCAGATAGCCTGTCGGCGCGGCCGCCGAACCACGCGGGCGGTACAGGTAGATGTCGCCGTGCGGCTGGTAGCGGCGCAGGCCGAATTTCTCGATCTCTTCCGGCGAGGCGGGATAGCGCTCCGCATGCGTCGGCTCCAATCGCCGCACCAGGCGCTGGGCCAGAATGCCGTTGACTGTGGACGTGAGCAGATAATCCTCCACCCCCATGTCGAGCATGCGGGTGATGCCGCCGGCCGCGTTATTGGTGTGCAGCGTGCTGAGCACCAGGTGGCCGGTGAGCGCGGACTGGATCGCGATGCGCGCGGTTTCCAAGTCGCGCATTTCGCCGATCATGATGATGTCCGGATCCTGGCGCACGATGCTGCGCAGCGCGTTGGCGAAATCCAACCCGATCTGCGGCTTGGCCTGGATCTGGTTGATGCCTTCGATCTGGTATTCGACCGGATCCTCGACGGTGATGATCTTCACGTCCGCCGTATTGAGCTTGGACAGCGCCGTGTACAGCGTGGTGGTCTTGCCCGAACCGGTCGGACCGGTGACCAGCAGGATGCCGTGCGGCTGATCGAGCACCTTCTGGAATTGCGGCAGGAAATTGTCGGTGAAGCCCAGCCGCTCGAAATCGAACACCACCGTTTCGCGGTCCAGCAAGCGCATCACCACGCTTTCGCCGTGCGCGGTCGGCACCGTACTGACGCGCAGATCGAGTTCCTTGCCCTGCACGCGCAGCATGATGCGGCCGTCTTGCGGCAGGCGGCGTTCGGCGATGTTGAGCTTGGCCATGATCTTGATGCGGCTGATCACGGCGGCGGTGAGGTTGGACGGCGGGCTCTCGCCTTCCTCCAGCACGCCGTCGATGCGGTAACGCACCTTCAGGCGGTTTTCGAACGGTTCGATATGGATGTCGGACGCGCGCAATTCGACCGCACGCTGGATGACCAGGTTCACCAGCCGGATCACCGGCGCTTCGGAAGCGAGGTCGCGCAAGTGCTCGACGTCGTCGACATCGCCGCTCTCGCCTTCCGCGGTTTCCACGATCGCGCCCATCGCGCTGCGGCCCTGGCCGTACCAGCGCTCGATCAGGTCGTCGATCTCCGAACGCAACGCCACCGCGACCTTCACCTCGCGCTGCGTGGCAAGGCGGACCGCGTCGAGCGCATAGGCGTCCTGCGGGTCGGCCATCATCACTCCGACCTGGGTGTCGGTGGTGCCGATCGGGCAGACATGGAACTGCTTCATGAATTTGGTGGACAGCGTCACGCCTTCCGGCGGCAACTCGGGCGCGTCCTTGGCGCTGACCAGCGGCAGGTCCAGCACCTCGGCAGCCGTCGCGGCGTGGTCGCGTTCGGAAACCAGGCCCAAACGGGCCAGCAGCGACAGCAGGCTGCCGCCCGCCTCTTCCTGCAGGCGCCGCGCTCGGGCCAGGTCGGCGTCCTTCAGCCGGCCCTTGGCGGCTAGCGCGGCGACGATCAGTTCGTCGGCGTTCTGATTTGCTGCGATGGCGTTCGTGGTCGTATCCATGGGCGGCCGGGTGCGGCCGGCGCAACTTTAGCACCGTGCCTATGTCGGAATGGCGGCTTTTTTGTAGGAGCGGCTTCAGCCGCGAGCTCTTCTGCCGTCACCCCGAGCGAAGCGAGGGACCTGCTTCTTTTAGGACCGCAAGAAAAACAGGTCCCTCGCTTCGCTCGGGATGACCCAAGATCAAGAGCTCGCGACTGAAGCCGTTCCCACAGGGACGGCCATTCAGCGCAATTTGGCGGCGATATCGTCGCGCAACGCGGCCAGGTCCCTGGCGAAGATGTCGATGCCGTCGCGCAGCTTGTCCGTGGCCATCGCGTCCTGGGCAAGATCGCGGCGGAAACGGGTCTCGTCGATCGCCTGATCGATATTCCGCTCCGCGGCGACCGGCGTCAGGCGGCGCACGACCGGACCGGATTCCTGCTCGAGCCGGTCCAACAACTCGGGAGAAATGGTCAGCCGGTCGCAACCGGCCAGCGCTTCGATCTGCGCGGTCGAGCGGAACGAAGCGCCCATCACCACCGTCGCCGCACCGCGGCGCTTGAACGTACCGTACACCTTGCGCACGAAGACGACGCCGGGATCCTCGTCGATCGACGGCGGGAGCTGGCCGCGCGCCACGTGCCAGTCGAGGATGCGGCCGACGAAAGGCGACACCAGGAATACCCCGGCCTCGGCGCAGGCCAATGCCTGGGTATGGTTGAAAATGAGCGTGAGGTTGCAATCGATGCCCTCGCGCTGCAGTTGCGCGGCGGCGCGCACGCCTTCCCAGGTCGCGGCGATCTTGATCAGCACGCGTTCGCGTTCGACGCCGTTCTCGGCATACATGGCGATGAACTCGCGCGCCTTGGCGATGGTGGCCTCGGTATCGTGCGACAGGTCGGCATCCACTTCCGTGGAGACCCGGCCGGGGATCAGGCTCAGCAGCTTCTTGCCGACGCCGATCGTGAGGCGGTCCGCGACCGCGGCGGCGACCTCCCCAGCGCCGGACTGCGCGCGGCCCCAACTCAGCTGCGCTTCGATCAGATCGGCGTACACCGGCAGATCCAGCGCTTTGCGCACGATGGTCGGATTGGTGGTGCAATCGATCGGCCGCAGGCGTTGCACTGCGGCGTAATCGCCGGTATCGGCCACGACCACGGACATTTCGCGCAATTGCGCGAGCTTGGAGGGCGCGGCGACGGGGTTGGGTTGCGTGTTCATGCGGCTTCCGCGAAAGGCTCTGCGCCGAGTATCGCGCAAGCCGCGTTAACGTTGTCTGCGTTTGGGGTCGCTGCGTACGTCATGCGATCGAGCGGAAGCCTCCGCCGCGGCGAGCACCGCCTCCGAATGCTGTCCGAGCGTCGGCGCCGCGAACGGCGCCGGACCGGGCGTGCGGCCGAATTTGATCGGATGGGTAACGCCGCGATAACGGCCCACCACGGGATGCTCGAGCGTCCCGACCATGTCCTCGGCCAGCACCTGCGGATGGTCGAACATGTCTTCGATCCGGCGCGCCGCGGCGCACGGCACTTCGTCGCCGAACAACGCTTCCCATTCGAAAGCATCGCGCGCGGCGAGCGCCGCATGCAGCTCGGGGACGATTTCCGCGGCGAATTGCGCGCGTTTGCGGACGCTGTCGTAGCGGGCGTCGGCGGCGAGCGCGTCCAGGCCGGTCTTTTCGCACAACGCCTTCCAGAAGTGAGCGGTGTTGGCGGAAATATAGATATAGCCTTCGCGGGTCGGATGGATGCCGGTGACGCCGCCGGAACGCATGTCGCGGCCGATATCGAGCGATTCGCCTTCGGCCCAGATCATCCGCGCCGACTGCATGGTCAGCGCGCTGCGCAACAAGGAGATGCCGACGAATTGGCCCAACCCGCTGCGTTCGCGTTCGTACAGCGCCGACGACACGCCCGCCGCCAGCAATGCCGCAGCGTAATAATCGACGACCGAGCCGTAGATGATTTCCGGCGCACCGCCGCGCTTGCCCTGCAGCGTGCACATACCGGTCATGGTCTGCAGCACCTGGTCGTAACCGGCCTTGTCCTTCATAGGCCCGGTTTCGCCGTAGCCGGTCACCGCGCAGTAGATCAGGCGCGGATTGATCAGGTTCAACCGTTCGTGATCGATGCCCAGCCGTTGCGGCACATTGGGGCGGAAGTTGTGCACCAGTACGTCGGTATCGCGCACCAGTTTGAGCAGCGCCGCGTGGTCTTCGGCTTTCTTCAGGTCCAGCACCACGCCGCGCTTGCTGCGGTTCACGCCGAGGAAGGCGCGGCTTTCGCTCGGCAGAGTGGAAGGATACTGGCGCAGGTTGTCGCCGCCCGGCGGCTCGATCTTGATCACTTCCGCGCCTTGATCGGCGAGCAGCGTGCAACCATAAGGACCGGCGATGTAAGCGCTCAGATCGAGCACGCGCACGCCGCTCAACGGCCCTCGTCCCGATCGGGCCGGGGCATGGTTTGCTGCGTTGTCAGGCGTAGCGATTTCCATAAGCTGCGCGTCCGGCAGGTGGCTCGGCGGGGGCCAGGGGCACTCTGATCCATGGCCCGGCAAAGAAACAGATTGGCTTCATATGTTCTGGCGCCACAAATTATTGGTTGACGGCCTCGGACGGCTCAGGCGGCCACGAAGGATCCGGCGCCAACGGCATCCAGGTAAGCCTCCAAGCGCCGTCGATGCGACCGCCAGCACAGAAATACGGCGTGAAGATCAGCGGCGCGCGATAACCGGGCTGCAGCTCGATCCGCGGCACGGGATTCTCGGGCGTCTGCGGCAACGCCTTCAGCCACGATTCCTCGGGAGTTTTCGGCAGGCGCAGGGTCTCCTCGATCTTGAATCCGTCGATCAGCCCGGTCGCGTACGCCAGCGGCCCGCGCGTGACCGCCAAATAGTCGTAGCGCATCACCTGCTGGCGCACCGGACTGCCGTCCGGCGCGCGCGATTCCTGGATGTTGCGATTCGTCGCGCGATGCGTGCGCGGCCGCATCGGGAAGCGCGCGACGATGCGATCGCCGGGCTGCCAGATGCGTTCGATCCTCGCGTAGGTTCCTGGTTCTATCGCGGCATCGACAGGCGTGTCGTCGATGCGCAGCGTCGCGCCTTCGGCCCATGAAGGAATGCGGATGTCGATCGCGAGGCGCGCAGCGTGTTCGGGCACGACGCGTATCACTACGTCGCCGTCGTAGGGATAGGCGGTCGCTTGCTCGATCGTCACCTTGCCGGCCGTTTCGAGATCGAAAACCGCCTTGCCCGGCCCGAACAGGTTGATGGCGATACCGTCGTCCGTGGCGGCATAGGCGATCGCCGGCAACTCTTCCAGCGCCATCGCTCCGCTCGACTTGCAACAACGCCAGTACGTGGTGTGCACGCGCCGACCATTGGGGAACGAGTAGTAGCACCAATCCTCGCCGTTCGGCGCCTGCGCGCCGATCAGATCGTTGTACGCGCTGCGCTCGATTTCTTCGGCATATCGCGCGTCGCCGGCGATCGCCAGCAGTTCGCGGTTCAACTGGATCCAGGCCAGCGTCGAACAGGTTTCGACGTAGCCGTAGGGACTGAACACGCCGGCAGGATTGAATACCTCGCGCGAACGGTGCGCCACCCCGCCCCAAGGTCCGCCGCCCAGGCTCAGATGATGGTCGCGGATGCGGCGCCACAGATCGTTCGCCGCGCGCAGGAAATCGGCATTGCCGGTGGCCTTATGGAGTTTCGCGAGGCCGACAAGATTCCACGCGAGCTGATAGGCCTTACCCGTAGCGATCTCGGACGGATCGCTGCCGGCGAGCGCGCGCGTCAGCAAGGCCAGGTCGGGATTTCGATCGGCCTGCTCGAGTATGCGCAAGGCGAGATCGAGATAACGACGTTCGTCGGTGGCGAAATACAGCTCCGTCGCCGGATCCATCAGCACCGTCGCCGACATGCCGTGGTGGTTGCCCAGTTCGGTGACGTCGATATCGCCATCTACCAACGTGCGCCAGCACAAGTCGCCGATGCGGCGCGCGGCTTCGAGATAACGCGGTTCGGGGAAATGGCGATAGGTTTCGAGCAGGCCCAGGATCAGATAGCTATGCGTCCAGATATCCCAGGTGCGCATGCTCGGCGCGCCGTCCCAGGTGCCAGGCTTGGGCGGCTGCCGGCGCATGAAGCGGCGCTCCGGCGCATACGTGCCGAGGTAGCCGTCTTCCTCCTGCACCGAGACCAGATAGTCGGCGACGCGGCGCACGTGCGCGGCCAATTCGGCATCGTCGCTGCGTCCGGCCGACTTTGCCGCGGCGTACAGCCACTTGCCGGCATGTTCGCCGTACCAGTCGCCTTCGTCGTTGTGCTGGCGCCGCTCGGGCGAGAATATTTCGATCGCCGGGCTGGTTTCGTCGACGATGAAATGCGACAGCCGCCCGCGCCGGTTCGCTTCCAGCGCCTCGCCCAACAATCCCTGCAACTGCACTTGCGGCTGTTTCATTTCAGATACCGTGCGACGCTGTCGATCTGTTCCGCACTGAGCCCTTGCGCCTGCGTGCGCATCGCGCCGCGGGTCAACGTTTCGACGATACGCTCATGCGAACGCGTGGCTATCAGCGAACGCGGCGGGATATTGCCTTGCGGATGATCATGGCAGATCGCGCAGCGCTGCCGGTAGATCGCCTCGCCGTCCAGGCCCGCCGCAACGGGCGCGGCTGCCGCGGGCGCCGCCGCAGCCGCTTGTTTGTCGAGCGCGCGGCCGGCGAACTTGCGCCCGCCCAACCCGAAAGCCTGGATTCTATCGGTGCCCACGAAGACCTGGCCTCGCCCGAAACCGGGCTCGTTGTATTTGCCGCTGGTGAAAAGTTCGCCAGGCGCGCTTTGCCAGAGTACGTTCAACGTGCCCGCATCCAGCGCATACAACACCGGCCGCGGCGCATCGGGGCCTTGCAGCAAAGCCGAGCGGCTCGCATTCTCGTCCAGAATCCAGACGATGGCGTTGCGCGCGCCTTCGCTGGTCACGAATGGCGAACCCGGGTTGCCGAGCACCAGCGACGGCTGCGTGCGATCGATGCGCAAATAAGCGGGTGTACCCGGTTTTGCGACAACCTCGAGTTTGACCACCGATGGCGGCACGCTCACCGAAGAGCCCTGCTTCGCCTTGGTATTGCCGGTGACGAACAGATAGTCAACGCCACGCTCGTCGCGGAACGACGCGGGTACCGAACGCGCGCGCGCCAGATCCAGCGCGGCATCCTGGTCCGAATACGGACCGAATACGTTCAACGGACCGCGCTTGCCGAACTGCGGTTGCGGCGACGGCGCCAGCAGCGAGCCGTCCTGCGACGCATCGTCGCCGCAGGCTTGGCGGCGATCGAGGCGACCCGGCAAGCGGCTGCGGTCGAGCAGATACGCATTGCCCTGTTTGCCGCCGACGGCCATCAGTTGCGGCGTGGCGGTAGACGCAGGGTCGCGATCGGCCAGCAGCAATGCGCCGCCGGAGCCGAGATCGATGTCCATTTTCGCAGTCTGGCAGTAGTTGAACGGCGTATAGGTGCCTTGCAATAAGAAACCGTCCGCGCCCGGTTGCGACAACTTCAGCACCGATTGCGCCCAATCGTTCGGCGCATCCGCGTAGCCGTCGAAACCGCTGCCGGTGACGACGTAAACGCTGCCTTGCGCATCGACCGCGGGCCCGCCCGCGCCCCAGATGCCGCCGCTGCCGCGATGCGGCATGGCCACGGCGGCGAAGGCGCTCTTCACTTTCGCGGCGGAGGTATCCACCGCGGCGATCCAGCCGGTTTCGGTTTCTCCGAACACGGCATACAACATGGCGCCGTCCGGACTCAGGTTCAAGGCGCCGCGCTGCACGCGGAAATCGAAACGGCGCTTCGGCGGCACGCGCTCGGGCCCGGCATTCTTGTTGAGCGCGTTGAATGTGTCTTCGTCCAGCCGCACCGGCCAGCCGGGCAGTACTTTGCCGCTGCCGAGTTCGAGCGCGTAGGCCTGCCAGCGCTTGCCGGGGTCGCAATGGGTGACATAGATGCGCTGCCGCGCGACATCGATCGCCGGCGTGCTGAGAATGCCGGTCGGCACGCCGTCGAGCGGCGCGGGCTGCAAGTGGCAAGGCGCGCCGAGCCGGGTGCGCCACAGGATCCTGCCCGGGGCGACATCGCCGCTCCTGGCCGCGTTGATCGCATAGACGAATCCATTGCTGCTCGCGGCGAATACGACCGGGAATTCTTCGCCGCGATGCTGTCCCGCCGACATCGGCACGCTATCGACGAACAAAGGCGACGCGTACAACCGCGGCGGCTGACCGTCGACGATATCCAACTGCGGCGATTCCCAGACCATGCCGAACGTGTCGCCGCCCACGGTAGCCGGCGTCAATACGGTCTCGCGGGATCGCCAACCGCTGCGTCCGCGATCGTTGTGGAAGGTAGGCATGTCCGCAGATACGGCTTGGGGCGGCGATTTTTTCGCCGGCATCGTTTTACGGACGGATTGCGCCGCAATATCGCTCACACCTGAACCGACGCCGGTTTCTGGCACGTCGAGGCCTGCCGTCCAATAGATGGCATTCACCAGCAGCTTCCTGACGCCCGGTTCGTCGAGCGTCTGCAAATAATGCGCGCCGGTGAACCCGAATGAGCGGCCGCCGCCGTCGCGTTCGTAAATCCATGCGATATCCCGCGTTTCCGGCCGGTCTTCGACCAGGTACTTGCCGTCGCGATATTGCGGATGAAGCTCGGCCTTCAGTACCGGAACCGCCCCGCTGCGGAAACGCAAAGTCGGATAGAACTCGTCGCGATAGGCGATGGCAACGACACCGCGTCCGACCGGATGCGACGACATCGCCAATACCGGCATAGCCCATTCGGTAGTGCGGTCGAACATGCCGTAGCGCGCACCGCCCAGCCAACGCGGCAGATCCAAATCGTTATCGGTCGGCACGGTCGAGGCTTGGTGCAGCGTCACCAGGCCGGCGCCGCGCTGCATCGCGGCCTCGAATTGCGCGCGGTGCGCGGGATCGAGCAGAGGATGTTTATCCAGCCCATCGAAGTACAAGACGATGGTCGCGGCACCGTCGAGCGCGGCTGCGTCTTGCGGCCAGCCGTCCGGATACGCTGCGACTGTCAGGTCTTCGGCATCGGGCGACGATTCCAGGATCGCTTTCAGCGCGCGAATGCCGTTCGGATAGTCGTGGCGCCCCGGGCCTTCGCTTTTTGTACCGCCGATCAGGACGATCTTCTTCGGCGGATCTTTGTGGCAGGCAATCAACAGGAAGGCCGTCAGACCGATCAGGACCAGCTGTTTCCCCCTTTGAAAAAGGGGGACTAAGGGGGATTTGCTTTTGCCGTTTCCTTCTGTAGGAACAGCTTCAGCCGCGAGCTTTTCGATCCGCCGCAAGGATGGCACGAAGAGCTCGCGGCTGAAGCCGCTCTTACGAAGAGCAAAGGCAACAGCAAAAGCAAAAGCAACAGCAAATCCCCCCTGCCCCCCTTTTTCAAAGGGGGGAACAGCTGGGCTTGTTCGGGCATTTGCGCTCAAGCCGCATCCACGACGCAACGGAAACCGACGCAGCCGGAACGATCCTTGCACGGCGCCATCAGCAGATATTTGCCGTGCTGATCTAGCCGGTAGGCCTGCGGAAAATACCAATGCGAGGTCTGCGGCTGATAGGCGCTGCCGCCGCGCAATACAGCCGCACGCGTGTGCTCGTCTACGTACTCGTCGGTCCACTGCCATACGTTGCCGACCAGGTCCATCACGCCGAACGGACTAGCGCCGCGCGGATGCGCGTCGACGTCGTCCAACGGCAGCAGTTCGCGGTCGCGGTTCGTCGCCGGCACGGCATCGGCCTGCCATTGTTCGCCCCAGGGATAAGCGCGGCCATCGTCGCCTTGCGCTGCGTACTGCCATTCCCATTCGTGCGGCAGCCGCTTGCCCGCCCATGCGGCGTAGGCACGCGCGTCTTCGATCGACACCCAGGTGACGGGTTTGTTTTCCCAACCCGACCGAGGCCCACCGTCCTTCCAATCGCGCAGGAAATTGTGCGGATCTGGCGGACGATAGCCGCTCGCATCGATGAAGGCTTTGAACTGCGCATTCGTCACCGGATATCGGTCGACGAAATACGGCCGCAACCGCATGCGCCGGCGATGGCTGCGGCGCGGGCTGCTTTCCCACGGATATTGCACATCGACGCCATCCCAGGTCTGGCCTTCGATCTGGACGCCGCCGACGACGAAATCGAAATCCCCGCCTGGAATGGCGACCATGCCCTGCGGCGCTTCGGCGGCGAGCTGGGTGGCCTCGATCTCAACAAGCTGTTGCGGAATCGAGCGCCAGGCATTTGAAAGCGACTGCAACGGCGTCTTGGCCGATTCGCGCATGCGCGCCAGGAAAGCGTCGAGACCCTCGATCGCGACGCCCGGCGCGGCCGCGAGCACGGCGCCGAAGCCGCGCGCTTCGATGGCGAAATCGAACACCGCATGCCCGCCTTCGAATCGCGGTTGCAGAAGGACGCCGTTCCATGCGTCGAAATACCGCGCGCCATCCGCATGCGGCACCGCGATCTGCTCGCCGGCGACTTCATATTCGTTGCGGTTGACCAGCGTCCACAACGTGTAGTCCGCAGCCGGAAAACGGCTGGCGAAAACGTCCTTCTGCAGCGTGGCCGCATAAGGACGCCAGTCCATGCTGACCATGGCGCCGGCGAACTGCCTTTCGATCGTCGCGATCCGGCGCAACGCCTCGGCATCGCGCGGCGTCAGCTGGTTCCAGATGCCCCAGATGTTCTCCCAGGCGTTGTAGCCGACGCCGTTGAAGAAGATGTACTGCAGGTCGTGGGTGCGGTCGCGACCCCAGCGGTTCTCGTAATTGATCATGTGGCGCGGCTCGAGCCACTTGAACTTGGCGACCGACGGAACCACGTCGATGGGCACTTTTTTGCCCCAGCTCTGCACGTTCCATATCAGCGCCTCTTCGGCGCTGATCGTCGATTCCGGCTGCACCACGACGGGGCGACCGAGCGCATCGCAGGCGTCGAAGAACGCGCGCGGCACGCCGTTGTAGGTGTCGCCGTTGATGCCGTCGGCGCCGACTGCGGCGACCAGTTCTGCCATGGTCTGCCAATCGTTCTTTTCCGGCTCGCGGGTGCCGTTGTCCCACGGCATCGTCGGCAGGAAGACTTTGACGCCGCGCCGATGAAAATCGTCGATCGCGCCGCGCAAACCTTCGAGCCCGCCGGGCAGATCGTGCGCCAAATCGGTCTTGTTGCGGGCGTCGATGCCGATATTGGGATACACGAACCAGACCAGCACGCTGTCGATGCCGCCGAAGCGCTTTTCCAAATCGTCGAGATAGCGGTCGACGGTGTACTCGCCGGCGACCGGATCGTAGAAATAACGGTCCTCGACCATCATCTGCGCATGCACGAAATTGCGCTGCGCCCATTGCAGTTCAGGCCGGCGGTAATTGGCGTCGTCGTAACCGATCCGGGTCAGGTGCTCGCGCCGCCAGTCGATCAACTCGGCGATCCAGTCGTCGGCGGTACTGTTGACGTCGATCTTCCAGTGCCCGATCTCCGCGAACGGCCAGCCCGGCGCCTTGCCCGGCAGCGGCAAATAGCGCCCGGTGGTCACATGCGAGAACTTGTATTCGTTCTTCACCGGTGCGCGGCCGTTGGGCGGTGCGGCGGACGGAGGGGCGTCGTCGGAGTTCGAATTCATGGGCGATGCGTCTGGTTCTGAAATAAGCCGCAGTAAGCGGCGAGAGCGTCGATGGCGCCTGGGCGCCGGTCGGTGGCGGACGCCAGCACAGTGGCGACTTCCGCGCGCGCCGGCACGCTCGATTGTGCGCCCAAGCGGGTGCAAGCGAGCGCGGAAGCCGCGCTGGCCTCGCGCAACGCATCCGCCAGCGGCTCGCCGCGGCCGAGCGCGGCGGCCAGTGTGCCGCAAAAGGTGTCGCCTGCGGCCGTGGTATCGACCGCATTCACCTGGAATGCGGGTTGCAGCAAGACCTCATCGCCGGCGCGCGCGCAACAGCCGCGCGCGCCCATGGTGACGATCGTGCAGGGCACACCTATGTTGGCGAGACCGGCGGCGATGTCTTGCTGTCCGCCGGACAGCATCGCCAATTCGCCTTCGTTGACGATCAGCACATCGACCAGCGCGAGCAGGTCCGCTGGCAAGGCGCGCGCCGGCGCGGCATTCAACAACACCACGACGCCGGCCGCGCGCGCGGCGCGCGCGTAGGCTTCGACGGTTTCGAGAGGCGTTTCCAACTGCAACAGGAGATGGCTGATGCCGGCCAGATCCGGCAAGTGTTCTGGGCGCAACGCATCGTTGGCTCCGGGCGCCACGGTGATCGCGTTTTCCGCTTCGTCGGACAGGCAAATGAAGGCGGTTCCGGTGGCGCGTTCGCCGCAACGCACGATATCGAGCTGCACGTCGGCCGCGCGCAACGAAGCTTCGAGGATTTCGGCAAAAGCGTCGTTGCCCAAGCCGACCAGCATTCGCGTCGCCGCGCCGCCCGCGCGGGCGCATGCCACCGCCTGATTGGCGCCTTTTCCGCCCGGAAACGTCGCGAAATCGCGTCCGAGCACGGTTTCGCCCGGCGCGGGCACATGGCTAGCGCGCACCACGAAATCCAGATTGGCCGAACCCGCCACCAAAATCTTGCCGTGGGCCTGCATCACCGCACCAGACCTTGATAAACCAGGCTATAGAAATTGCGGCTGATCCGCGGCAGATCCTTGCCGCTATCGCGAGGCAGGTGCTGCAGCATCATGATGGCGAACAGGCGCTGCTGCTTATCGATGGTATAGGTCGTCGATGCCGCGCCTGGCCAGCCGAACCGGCCCAGCGATCCTGGTTGCCCGTGCTTCGCGACATCGATCAGCACCGATCCGCCGAAGCCGAAACCCTCGGCATCGCTGAATTGCGTGACGGGCGGGTCGAGCATGGTGAGCTGATTGGACATCATCATCTCGACCGTCTTGCGCTCGAGAATCGACGCGCCGTCGAGTTCGCCGCCGTTCAACAGCATTTGGCCGAAACGCGCGTAATCGGAAGCAGTGGAGTACAACCCGCCGGCACCGCTGTCGTAGGCATTGAGCTTTTCGCCCGGATGCTGCGCGCTGACGCCGTCGTCGAGCTTCAAGTGGCCGTCGTCGCCCATCCGGGTCAGATCCGCGACGCGCTTGCGTTTGGTTTCCGGCACACTGAAATCGGTATCGATCATGCGCAACGGATCGAACAGGCGTTTGCGCAGGAACGTCGCGAAGCTCTCGCCGCTCTTCACTTCCACCAGACGCGCCAACACCTCCGTGGCCGCGCCGTCGTAACCGAAACGGGTGCCGGGATCGGCGGCCAGCGGCGCGCGGCTCAGGCGTTCGGCGAAATCGCGCAGATCGGCAGCGCCATGCGGATCGGCGCGTTCTTGCAGCGTCACGGCGGGCTCGTCGCCCTTCACGCCGGCAGGAAAACCGGCGGTGTGGGTCAGCAGTTCGCGGATCGTGATCGGTTTGGCCGCGGGCCGCAGCTTAGGTGCGTCGGCAGTGCCGCCGGTCAGCACCTGCATCCTGGCGAATTCGGGCAAGTGGCGCGCGATCGGATCGTCGAGCGAAATCTTTCCCTCCTCCACCAGCATCAGCACGGCGACCGAAGTCACCGTCTTGCTCATCGAGTAGATGCGGAAAATCGCGTCCTTTTCCATCGGCGATTCGCGCGCGAGATCGCGATAGCCGTAGGCCCGCCAGTCGACGATCTTGCCGTCGCGCACGATCAGGGTCACGCCCCCCAGATAGCCTTCCGGTCCGGCCGCATCCAGCATGAAACGATGCAGGCGCTCCAAGCGCTGCGCGGAGAAGCCGCTCGCGTCGGGCGCTGCCGTCGGCAGCGGCACGGCGGGCGTTCCGGCATGCGCCGCGACCGACGCGGCGCAAAGCGCGACGCTCGCCAACCAAGTTGCGGGTGATGCCATCGGTTGCCTTTCCGCGAAAACAAAAATGGAGCGGGCCGCCCGGCCCGCTCCACCGGAGCACGGGGCTCAGAACGAAATCGTATACGTCAGCGAGGTCATGCGTCCGCGCCCGGCCCAGTAGTTCTGGAATCCGGCCAGCTGCGACCAACTGAGGATGTATTGTTCGTCGAGCAAGTTTTCGACACCGAGCGTGAACTTGCCGATGCGGCCGGCGTCGTAGTTCACGCTGGCGTCCCAGAGCGTGTAGCCCTCGGTTTTTTCGCTGTAGAGGAACTCGGCGCCGTCGAACGGACGCACATCGGTGCCGTAAAGATCGCGGTCGGACAAGCGCGTCGCGCCCAGGGTGGCGTCGGCGTTGGGCAGGAATCTCCAGGTCACCGAAACGGCCAGCTTGTCCGGGTTGATGTCCAGCACGCCCATCGGCTTGTACAGCGGACCGGGGCCGAAACGGCCATCGCGATCGGCGGGCCAGAAGGAGGTCTTGCCGCGGATCTCCGAATACAGCGCATTCACCTGCCAGTTGTCGCTGATATCGACTTCGCCGCTCAACTCGAAGCCTTTGATCTCCACCGGCGCGCGGGTCATGATGAAATCGGCGGTGGTCGGATCGATCTGCAGCGATACGCCCAGTTCAGAAGTGGAACGGTAAACCGAACCGTTCAACGAGCCGTACGCGCCGCGCCAGTTGAAGCCGATTTCGTTGTTGGCGACGATCACCGGCTGCAGATCGAGGATGCCGCTCACGGTCTGGCCCGGCACGCTGACGTTGCGCAGCGGAATGCCGACGTTCGGCAAGGTGAATCCCTTGCTGTAGGCGCCGAACAAGGAGAACCCGTCGACGACGCGCCAAATGATGCCGGCATTGGGCAAATCGGCCTGGTAATCCAGCTTGCCGCCTTCGACGAAAACGCTGTTCCGGAACGCGGTGGTGGTGTAGTCGTCGACTTCGAGCTCGCCGTCCTCGCGGCGATAGCCGCCGCTGAGCGTGACCGGACCGATGTCGTACGACAGTTGCAGATACGGCGCGACGCTCTTGTACTTCATCGGCGGCACCCAGGTGCGATCGGTCAGCGCGAGGCGTTGCTCGGCCTCGTCCTCGACCAGATCGATACCCGTATGCAATTCGAGGCCATCGACGTTGAACAAGGAAGTGCGCGTCCAGGACGTGCGCAGGCCCTTCTTCTTGGTGTCGATTTCCGACTGGTCGTAGATGCGCTGGCTCTCGTCGAAATTCTCGTCGACCTTGACCAGCTGCTTGTCGTCGCTGTTCTCGGGCAGGTAACGCATCGCCTGGTCGGCCGTGTAGGCGTTGAGGATCAGCGTACCGCCGAAGAAATCGGCGTGCGAATACTCGACCTGGAACTGCTCGAAATCGTTGAATGCGTCCTTGGAGCCGAAGATCTGGCCCTTCTCGGACGTATTCGTGCGCGGCACCACGCAGGGCGGATCCGCGTCTTCATCTTCCGGTCCGCGGCAGCCGAGCACCTGGATGTATTCGCCCTTGCCGTCGATCTGGAAGCGGCTGTAGCTGGCCTGCAGGCGCTGCACGCCGTCCTCGCCGAAGTTCATGCCGCCTTTGAGGAACAGGTTCTTGGATTCGGAACTGGCCAGCGAACCGCTGGTATTCATGCCGATGCGGCGGCCGTTGCCGTCGTAGGAGATGCCGCGGTCGATATACGAACCCGAGCCGATGAAATCCCAATTGTCTTTCTTGGCGGTGAAGGTGGCGCCGACCTTCCAGCCCTCGCTGTCCTCGTGACCCTGCGTGCTGTAGCGCGTGGTCAGCGTGGTTTCGTAGCCTTCTTTGTCCGGCGTCTTGGAGATGTAGTTGATCACGCCGCCGGTGGCGCCGATGCCTTCCGAAGCGGACGGACCGTTGATGACCTCGACCCTGCTGATGATGCCCATGTCGGTGAAGGTGCCGTTGCGCGTGCCTTCGCGCAGCGGCGAGCCCTGCGGCACGCCATCGAACAGGCGCAGCGGCAGGCGGCCGCGCAGCGTTTCGCCGGTATTGCTCATCGCCTGCGAAGATTCGGCATAACCGGGCACCGTGCGCGACAGCACCGCGGTCGCGTCTTCGGTGACGGCCAGCGTCTGCTGGACTTCTTCCTGCGAGACGACGGTGATCGCGCCCGGAATCTTGTCCACGGCTTTGGGCGCGCGGGTACCGGTGACGATGACGCTGTCCAGATCGACGGCGTCCTTCTTGTTGGCGTTGTCGGCATCCGCAGCCGGCGCGGCGTCCTGAGCGCGCGCGTCGGGCGCAAGTGCGGAGGCCAACAGGATGCATGCGATCGCGGCGGAAAGTGGCTTGATCATGTGTCGTCTCGTTAGATGTTCTCGTGGCTGCGGAAACGCGATGCGCTGCGCTTCGGACATTGCGGTGACGCGCGAACGACGGCGATGATCCGCGCGCCCGCTGGCTGCGCCCCCCCTGGCGCCGTTATCAACAGCCTTGTTGCGCGAGAGCCTATGCGCTCTATTCCACGGGTAGAACCGCCGCGGACTATGTTCAGAGACTAGTTTTTGTTGCTTACCACGATAGAAAAAGTTTGTCGCAGTGCAACATAACCTTCTTTCTCCCGCGCGCATCTTTTCGAAGGAGCAAAAAACAGCCGCTCCTACAAAAAACGAGGGAAGAACCAGCGCGTTCAGCGCGATTGCGCTTGCATCGCCTTGCGGCTTTCCTGCAGGAAAACGGTTACCAGCCTCACGCGCACGCTCGAACGCGACCAGACCACGCCGATCCTGCGCGGTACGGTCGCGGCCGGCAGCGGTATGCGGACCACGCGCAGGCCTTCGGGCCAGGGCCGCGCCCAGTCCGGCACCAGCGATACGCCCAGGCCGCGGTCGACCATCACCGCGATGGCGTTGAGCGCATTCAGTTCGAAGCGTTCGCGCGGCACGATGCCGGCCGAACGCAGATACTCGTCCGCCTGGCGCCCGCCCCATTGATGGCGGTCGTAGCGGATCAACGGCTGGGTAGACAGCAGTTCGTGCGGATCGCGGTCGGCCATGCTCTCCGGCGCCAGCACGATCAGCGGTTCTTCGCGCAGCAGCTGCCATTCGCAGGTCTTGGGCAGATCGTAGGGCGCTTGCAGCACGATGGCCGCATCGAGATCGCCCTCCTCCACCGCGCGGTAGAGGTCGGCCGAATAGCCCGGCTTGATGAATACGTTGATCAGCGGGAACGCGTCCACCATCCGCGCCAACGCATCGGGCAGCATGCCTGCGAGGGCGGTCGGACAGGCGCCCAGACGCAGCTCGCCGGAGACTGCGTTGTCGTTGGCCACGCTGCGCAGGTCGGCGACGCTGCGCAGCAGGTCGCGCGAACGCTGCAATATCCGCGAGCCTTCCTCGGTGACGCTGACCGTGCGTCCGACACGGGCGATGAGCGTGGCGCCGATCTCGCGCTCCAGCGTCCTGATCTGCTGCGCCACGGCCGCCGGCGTGATGTTGAGCACGCGCGCCGCGGCCGCCATGGAACCTTGGTCGACCACGGTCACGAAGGTGTTGAGGAACTGGGTATCCACGTCGTCTCGCTCAGCGTGAGCGGCAGGTTACACAAGCAAGGCGGCGCGCGCCATGGTTGCGCTGCTCTTCGTGGGAGCGGCTTCAGCCGCGAGCTCTTGATCCTAAAAAGCTCGCGGCTGAAGCCGTTCCCACGAAGAGCAGTGGCGAATCAGTCGCTGGGCCTGTCCTTATAGATCGTCAACCCCGCCAGCGAACGCTTAGGCGCCGGGAACATCAAGCTGGCCAGATAACCGATCACGATGCACAGCAGGATCGAAATCGCCAGGTAGAAATACGGATGCACCAGGTCGAACGACCAGGCGATGGTAGTCAGCACGATGCTGCAGCCGATGCCGATCGCCACGCCCGGCGAATTGGCGCGGCGGGTGAACATGCCCAACGTATAGGCGCCGGCGAAACCGCCGCCGAGCAGACCGGCCAACTCGATCGACACATCGAATAGAGAAGTCGCATCGAATTTGGACAGCAGCACCGCTACGCCGATACCGATCAGGCCCACCACCACGGTCATCATTTCGGCGAAGAACACGCCTTTCTTCTGCGACGGGTTCTTGACGATTTTCTCGTAGAAGTCCACCGAAACCAGCGTAGCGACCGAGTTCATGATGCCCGACAGCGTGGCCATCGCCGCGGCGAAGATGCCGGCGATGATCAACCCGGTGACGCCCATCGGCAACTCGGCGCCGATGAACAGCGGGAATGTCGCATCGATCGGCAGCAGCGGATTCATCCGCTCGGGATGCGCTTTGTAGAACACGAACAGCGCCGTGCCGATCATGTAGAACACGAAGCCGCCCGGAATCATGATCGCCGCGAACGCCCAGATCGAGCGGCCGGCTTCCTTGTCGGACTTGGTCGACAGCGTGCGCTGCATCAGCACCTGGTCTTTAGGGAAAGTCAGCACGACATCGAACAGCACCAGGAAGATGAAGCCCCACACCGTGGCTTTGGTGAGATCGAAGCTGAAATCGAACAGATGCATCTTGTCTTCGGCATTGGCGATCGCCAGGAATTCGCCGAAACCGCCGCGCAACGTGAAGACGATGAAGGCGATGGTGAAGATCGCACCGCCCATCTTCACGATCACCTGCACGAAATCGGTCCATATCACCGCTTTCATGCCGCCCATCGCGGTGTAGATGATCGTGAACCCGCCCATCAGCACGATGCTCAGGGTCACGTTGATGCCGGTGATGGTGGAAATGGCCAACGCCGGCAGCAGCAGGATCACGCTCATGCGGCTGCCGATCTGGGTGAGGATGGCCAGCGCGCTGGCGAGCATGCGGATCGCCGGATGGAAGCGCGTTTCCAGGTACGAAAACACCGACATCAGATCCAGCCGGCGCAGCAGCGGCACGATCCAGATCGCGACGAATACCAAGCCGAGTACCGCGATGAGGTTGTTGGTGAGGTATTGCCAGTTGCTCTCGAACGCCTTGGCCGGAATGGCGATGAAGCTGATCGAACTGGTGTTGGCGGCGTACAGGCTGATGCCCGCAGCCCAGAACGGGATGGTGCGGCCGCCGACGAAGAAATTGGACGTGGAATTGCGCTTCTCGCGCAGATAGAAGTACAGGCCGATGCCGATCATCGACACCAGATAGGCCACGATCACCAGCCAGTCCAACCATTTCAGCAATAGTTTTCCGGACTGGATCTGCGCATAGCCGAAGCCGATGCGTTGCCCGCCCGGGGCCGGTTCGGCCCAGAAAAAGCCATCTTTCCAAGGCGCGAACGCGACCGGATCGGCGACATCCACGCCCGGCAGCGGCGCCCAGGAACTGGTGATCGTCTGGAACGTCACCGGCTTGGCGGGCGCATCCGGCTTGGCCGGATCGCGCACCAGATACAACACGTGCGCCTGGCCGATCGCACGCGCCGAACCGGGTACGACAGCGCCCGGCACCCTGCCCGCCTGCGTCCAGCCCTTCTCGCTCGACCAGCGCAGCAAGGCTTCGTTACCGCCCGGCAAGCTGGAGATCGTGACGAACACGGATCCCAATTGCGTCACCAGCGAAGTCGCCGCGCCCGGCTGCTGCCAACCCGCGATGCGCGACCATTGCGGCTTCTCGGCGGCGAGATCGATCTTCAGCAGCTGCGCCGCATCGTCGTTCGAACCGGCGACGAACACGACGCTGTCCTTCATCGCACCGCGCGCATCGGCCAGCGGCGTCGGCAACGGCGGCAAGGCATGCAAGCTCAGCGTGGCGCCTGAAACGCCGATCCGCGCCACGCCCGTCGCGGTTTTCGTCGCCTGCGTGCCGCTCAGCGCGTAGGACTGCGAGTCGTTGCCGAAGAGGCCGACGATGCTGTCGGGCGCGACGCCGGCTTGCCATCGCGCCGGCGACCATGCGGTTTTCTCGGCGTCGAGCAGCCAGGCCGACTCGCGAAGGATCGCAACCGGATGTCCGTCGGCTACGGCGATGCCGGTCAACGGCCCGGTCGCGTCGAGCGCAGGCAGTGCGTTTGCGCGCATCGGTGTGAGGCTTTCGGCGAAAACCGGCGACGCCATCGCCAGCAGGCACGCGGCCGCGAATAGCCGCCGTAGCAGGCCGGCCTTGCCGATACGCGCGCTACGCATGCGCTTGCGCAGCCGCGACGAGCGCTTGCGCGCGCTTCAGGAAAGGCAGATCGACCATCTTGCCGTCGACCACGAAAGCGCCGCGTCCCTGCTGCGCCGCCGATTGCGCGGCGGCGACGATCCTTCGCGCCGCGGCCAATTCTTCGTCGGAAGCGGCGAAGGCCGCATTGGCCAGGGCGACCTGGCGCGGGTGGATGCAAGTCTTGCCGATGTAGCCGAGTCGCCGCGACATGCCCGCTTCGGCGCTGAAACCCGCATCGTCGGAGAGATCGGCGAAAGCGCCATCGACCGCGAACACGCCCGCCTGCGCGGCAGCCATGCGTACCGCGAACATCGCGGCATGGACATTGGCGATGCCGCGACGGTCGATGCCGTAGGGCTCGAACAAGTCGCCCAACCCCAGTTGCAGTCCCGCTACGCGGGGATGCGCGACGGCTATTTCGGCAGCGTGCGCCAGCGCGACGGGCGTCTCTATGTTCACCAGCAACCGGATCGGCTCAGCCACGCCGTTCGCGGCTTCGGCGCGCTCGATGTCGCCGATCGCCGCCAGCAATGCCTGCGCGGACTCGATCTTGGGCAGGTTCAGCAGCGCTACGCCGTCGCGCGCAACTGCGATCAAGTCGTCCTGGAAATATCCGCTGTCGATCGCATTGATCCGGACGATCACGACCTTTGCCGCCATGCGAACCGGATCGGAACCGACGAATTCGGCCACCCGCACCCGCGCGTCGGCCTTGCGTTCGGCCGGCACAGCATCCTCGAGGTCGAAGGACAACGCGTCCGCTTCGCCCGCCAATGCCTTGGCGAACAACTCCGGCCGTGCGCCAGGCACGAACAACTTGCTACGCATGGGGTTTGCCCGTCATGGGCGGCAGTTTGCGCCAAGCCGCCGGCCGTTTTGGAGAGCCGGCCCCGGTTTCAAAAGATAGGATTTCTTTCGATTGCCCCGCGTCCGGCCGCCACAAACAAGAACGGCGCGAACTCCCGAGAGCCGCGCCGTCGCCGGATTCACGCCCGAAGGCGTGGTGGGCGGTACAGGGTTCGAACCTGTGACCCCTACCATGTCAAGGTAGTGCTCTACCGCTGAGCTAACCGCCCGGTCTCAAAACGCCTGCGGAAAAGCCGTGCAGGGCCGCGAATTCTAGCCCAGCCGGGGTAGCCGGACAACCGGCCGACCCGCTGCCGAACGCCGTCAGCCCAGGTTGGCGTCCTTGAGCCGGCGGATCTGGTCCCGCACCTGGGCCGCGGCCTCGAACTCCAGGTCGCGGGCGTGCTGGTACATCTGCGCTTCCAGCGCCTTGAGTTTCTGGCCGAACTTGGCCGGGTCCATCGCCGCGTACTCGGCGTTTTCCTCGGCCACGCGCCGCGCCGCCTTGCGCTCGCTGCGGCCACGTCCGCGGCCGGCGTCGCTGTCCTCGTCGCGGGCGCCTTCCATCACGTCCATTACCGCGCGGATGACCGATTGCGGCGTGATGCCATGCTCGGTGTTGTACTCCACCTGGCGTTCGCGACGGCGGTCGGTTTCCCCGATCGCCTTCTGCATCGAATTGGTCATCCGATCGGCGTAAAGAATCGCCTTGCCGCGGATGTTTCGGGCCGCACGGCCGATGGTCTGGATCAGCGAGCCGGCCGAACGCAGGAAACCCTCCTTGTCCGCATCCAGGATCGCCACCAGCGACACCTCGGGCATATCCAGGCCTTCGCGCAGCAGATTGATGCCCACCAGCACGTCGAACTTGCCCAGGCGCAGGTCGCGGATGATCTCCACGCGTTCGACCGTATCCACATCCGAATGCAGGTAGCGCACGCGGACATTGTGTTCGCCCAGGTATTCGGTGAGATTCTCGGCCATGCGTTTGGTCAGCGTCGTGACCAGCACGCGGTCGCCCATCGCCACGCGTTCGGTGATTTCCGACATCAGGTCGTCGACCTGGGTCGCCACCGGCCGGATCTCGACTTCCGGATCGATCAATCCGGTCGGCCGCACCACCAGCTCGATCACCTGATCTTCCGACTTGCGCAACTCGTACGGCCCTGGCGTGGCCGAGACGAATACGCTGCGCGGCGCGCGCGCTTCCCATTCCTCGAACTTCAGCGGCCGATTGTCGAGCGCCGACGGCAGCCGGAAACCGAATTCGACCAGCGTCTCCTTGCGCGAACGATCGCCCTTGTACATCGCACCGAGCTGCGGCACGGTCACGTGCGATTCGTCGACCACCAGCAGCGCATCGGGCGGCAGGTAATCGAACAGGCACGGCGGCGGTTCGCCCGGCGCCTTGCCGGTGAGGTGGCGCGAATAGTTTTCGATGCCCGAGCAATAACCGACCTCGTTCATCATCTCCAGATCGAACTGCGTGCGTTGCGCGAGGCGCTGCGCTTCCACCAGTTTGTTGGCGGCGTACAGCTGCTCCAGGCGCTCCTTCAGCTCGACTTTGATCGTGTCTATCGCTGCAAGCGTGCGTTCGCGCGTGGTGGCGTAATGGGTCTTGGGATACACCGTGTAGCGCTGCAGCTGACGCAGGGTTTCGCCGGTGAGCGGATCGAACATGCTCAGCTTCTCGACCTCGCCGTCGAACAGCTCGATCCGCAGCGCCTCGGCGTCGCTTTCCGCCGGATGGACGTCGATCACCTCGCCCCGCACGCGGAACGTGCCGCGCTGCAACTCGTATTCGTTGCGGGTGTACTGCAGGTAGATCAGGTGCCGGATCAGATCCTGCTGGTTCATGCGCTCGCCGCGCGACAGGATCAGCCGCAGCGACAGGTAATCCTCCGGCGAGCCCAGGCCGTAGATCGCCGATACCGTGGCCACCACGATCGCATCGCGCCGCGACAGCAGCGACTTGGTCGCCGCCAGGCGCATCTGCTCGATGTGTTCGTTCATCGAGCTGTCTTTCTCGATGAATGTGTCCGTCGACGGCATATACGCTTCGGGCTGGTAGTAATCGTAGTAACTGACGAAATACTCCACCGCGTTGTGCGGGAAGAACGCCTTGAATTCGCCGTACAGCTGCGCGGCGAGCGTCTTGTTCGGCGCCATCACGATGGTCGGTTTCTGGATCGCCTGGATCATGTTGGCGATCGTGTAGGTCTTGCCGGAACCGGTCACGCCGAGCAGCGTCTGGTTGGCCAGCCCGGACTCGAAGCCTTCGATGAGTTTGGCGATCGCCTGCGGCTGGTCGCCGGCCGGCGAATACGGGGCCACCAGCTGGAAGCCGGCGGGCTGGGCGAGGTCGTTCATGGGGGACAGTTCGAGCATCCGTTCGAGTTTAGCCGGAACTCGAAGATGGGGGCGCGGACGGCGTTTTCCTACCCCAGCTTTCGCGCTGCACCGATGTGCAGGCGGCGCGCAATGGCCCAGCCTGACCGCATCGTCGCCATCGAATCTGAACATGAAACATGCGGCCGGTTTCACACTGCTGGAGGCCATGACCGTGATGGCCGTTGTCGCTATCGCTGCCACTATCGGACTGCCGGCTTTCAACGGCACGCTGCAACGCGTCCGCACCGCAACCGCACTCAGCCTGCTGACCTCGTCGCTGGCCACCGCGCGCAACACCGCATTGCAACGCCGCCAAGCGATATCGGTCTGCCCCAGCAAGGATCAGCTCGCATGCCGCGACGATCTCGTTTGGGAAGACGGCTGGATCGTATTCGTGGACGCGGACAAGGCCGGGCAACCGGCCAAGCAGGCCGATATTCTGCGCGTGAGCGGTCCTCTGAGCCGGACGCTGATCTTGCGCGCCACCAAGGGCCGCCACCGCGCCCGCTTCCAGCCCGATGGCCGGTCGACCGGCAGCACGCTGACCCTGAGCCTGTGCACCAAGGACGACCGCCAGCCGCTGGGCCAGGTCATCCTCAATAATGGGGGGCGCGCACGCAGCGTTCGGGACCCTGCCCAGGACCCGACCTGCGCCAACGCCAAGTGACCCTCGACGCGCCGAACTTGACCCTGGGCCGTCACCCCCTAAAATACCTGTCCCCGCCCGAATAGCTCAGCCGGTTAGAGCACTTGACTGTTAATCAGGGGGTCGTTGGTTCGAGTCCAACTTCGGGCGCCAATTTCAAGCTTCATTGAAGGCTGCGCGGATTACCGCGGAGCCTTTTCTTTTTTGCGGGGCCGTGGCCGATTGCTGTTGGGCCACTCACCGCTGGTCGGCGAGAGGGCTGCCGGCGATCATCGGCCGCGTCTGGATTGGCGCAGCTAACGAAAGCACTAGCGCCTCATGGCAATACGCACCTCATCCGCGAGCCCCGGCTCTACATTCTCCCGAGCCGCAAGATCCATCTGCACACTACTCGCTTGCACAGACTGCTCCGCCACTTGCGTCTTATCGACCTGCAACCATTCGTTGATGGGATCGTCCACCTTACCCTGCACTGCGAAAATCGTGTTCCTATCGGTGCTTAGAATGACGTGATCGACCTGTGTCAGACCATTGCTCCTAGCGGCAACGGCCATACTGGCCGCTGCATTGACATACGCCGACTCATTGCTATAACCGAGCTCATTCTTCCCGAGCTGCTTCAATTTGTCGTAGAACAGCACATACAACGAATAACTTGGATGCTCCGGCTCCGAAAGCAAGACCTCTCGCTTCAGCTCGACCGGCGTTGAACTTTTTTCGATAGATATGCCAACTACCGGCACCATCGCGTCCAACTCGTGCGAAATCGCGCCCAGCACCTCATCGGCGCGACGTTGCGCGCTGCTCTCCTGGGGTTGCGAAGACAATTCTTTCTGGCTTTGCAACAACGGTCGCGCCGCTGCCAGAGGGTCGCTCGTATACAGCTTCGTGCCTCTCTTATGCTTGTAAGCGAGATAGTCTTCGGCCGGAAACAATTCTACGCCTTCACCGCTACGCGACTGGCTGACCATAAGTTCGCCGCTGTTCGGATCGCGCAATACGAACACAATATGATCAACCCCCTTATACCGGCCTTTATCCCATGCCTTATAACCAGATTCGCGCGCGAGAATGAAGTGGGCCACGTTGCTACGATTGATAGCTTCGCTGGCAGTGATGCTGTTCTTTTCAAAATCGCCTTGAAGCAGGGATACCGTGCTCGTTCCCGTATAGGCATCCGCCATGACGAGGTACGGCACTTTTTCCTTCAGTGGCAGGAAATAGAAGTATCCAGCCGCCAGAATAAGGGCCATCAGTGAGGCGACGAACGCGATTGACCAAGCCCGGCGTTCGCTGCGCCGGGCCATGTCGGCGATCGTCGTTTCGTAATTGATGGATCTGGCGATCGTGTTCTGCAATGTCATCCGCAACTCCCTTTGTTCCCGTCGCACCATCCGATGGCGGCCTCTACCTTTTCACTTTCCTCTCGCTTTCAATTCGGGCGATCTGCCCTAGTCGGTGCGATGGTTCTCGGACGTTGCCATTCCGCTGTGTTCGAATAAGACGTAAAGACGCCAAAAAGCGGCCATTCTTCGGACAACAAAGCGCAGCCTCGTCGCTGGACTTCGCAACGATGGAGAGCATCGCACCTGTTACTTCATGGCAGTCTCCGCAGTATCCGCTGCTGCTTCGCCGCCGCCGCTTGACTCAATTAATCTCACGGTTATCTGGCGGCCTTCGACGACGACTGAAACCCGTTGATCGGCGTAGATCCGGCTCAGTTGCGAAACGGCCTGCTCGATATCCCGAGTGCGAATCTTTGCGACCGGCGTATGCAGTATGAAATCGTCTGGATGCTGGTATGACAACGTCATGTTCGCGTCTTTAGCCCAGCGGGACAGCATCGCCTTGAGGGTTTTGTCCGTCGGGAACGGCGAGAACTCATAGGTGCGCTGCAGAGGAATGGCCTCTGTAGTCTCTGCAAAACGATTGATGGGTTTCCAATGGCCTTTCATGTCCGGCGCGGGCCGGTGGGTGCAGCCCAACAAGGCGGTGAGGAACAGGGTCGTGAGTGCGACGAACATCCTTGGCTCGGTTACGGTTTTCACGTTTAGTCCATTAGTTGAAGTGACAGGTTCTGTCTACGCGTGCAGCCGGCGCAGAATGCGCATAGAAACCCGCCGTCTAGCGAGACAGTCTTCAGACGGAATTGCCGCGCAAAAGTGGCCATGGCCCACGGCAACCGCTGCCGCGATGCGGCTAGCCTTTGGCCGCTAACAGCTAGCAGCGGAGAGCCGGCGTGTCGTGATTCTGGACTCGGCGCCGATAGTATGTTGCGGGCAGAACTGCGGCGCCATTCGGTCTTGTCGTTTGTTAGCCGCGGCATGGCAGCCGTCGGGCAAAAAAAGCCGCGCAATGCGCGGCTTTTTTCTACCGATGCGTCGGCCTACCAGCAGTCGGCTTGCGCTGCCGTTTTAGCGCCGGCTTGATTAAGGGTCATCGTTCCGCATTTGTCTTTGGACTGACTTGTTTCCGGCGCGGCCGTTATCGTGAAGGTAGATGCGGTGGTGGCGATGTTCAAGGTATAGCGCGCGGTGCCATTCTTGGGTGACGGAAGGGAAGCAGGAGTGAACCCGACGTATGTATTGTTCACCGTATGGAATCTTTCCAGCATCTGCGAGGTTTCAGCCATATCCGCTTTAGCTTGTCCGCGTCTTGACTTGAGGACACTCTCGTTGAAATTCGGATATGCGATAGCGGCGAGTATGGCCACTACCGCGACCACGATCATCAGTTCGATCAGCGTAAAACCTTTCGCTCCATGCGACGACGGCACTCGGATGCCGTCGTCCATGATCGCCAAGGATCCAAGTGACATGTCGCACCTCCCCCCGTTCTTGGTCATGTTCATTGGATCTGCCGCCAGGATTGTCGTCCGCATGGCCTGGGCAGGTATAGCGGCTCTGCACCCGCAACTTGCACCACCATGGAGCATCTTGAATCGAGCGCTTTCTTCAAGTCGTCGGGATCCGGATTCAATGGGAGCATGCCTTGCTTCGGTGTAGTTAGCACCGCGACATCTTTGACAGGCGCCGTACCTGACGTATTGAGTTGAACAGCGCCGGTGCTGCTTCCGTAGCCAGTGCCGTCTGGCGACCCAACATGGACACCATTGAGCGCCGAACCGCCGTTCAGCGCATTCAATCCGTACAGCCAGTTGTTGCCGTTAGTACCGCAATCCGCGGTGCTGTTGGGGTTGTACGTCGGGAAAAACACTATGCCGCTGGCAATCACTGGGTTACCAACGAACCGTTCGCCGGTCGCGAACGGGTCGCCTGACATTCCGGAAACGCCCAGATCCATATACCAACCCAACTTGCCGAGCCCGATTTCATTTGTGGTGGTACGCACATTTTCGCCGCCCAGCACGATCTTTTGCTGCAACAGCTCGCTGCGGCCAGCCACCGGCACATCCTGGAACGTGTCCAATATGCCGTAGATGCTTTGCATGGTCTTATCGGATGGATCGTTCTCAAACGAAAAGCTGCCGGTACCGAAGTAAAGCATGACGCCTCCGGAGGGACCGACCGCCGCTTCGAATCCGCCCATTATCGGCTGACGGGCGCCGCCGGCATCCTTGGCGACGAACACGGGCTCGCCATCGACGCTTACGGTGGGCTTCGCTGTACGCAAGTCGAACTTCCAGACCGCGCCATTCTGATCGCCGCCATAAACCGTATCGGCATAACCGTCCCGACCCGCGTCCGCCGTGCTGCCTAACCATCGATCTATAGCGATGATATTCCCCAGACCATTGGAGGTGGCGGGGGGCGATGATTCCTCCGCTTGCACATATTCGACGGAACCGTCGCCGATATCGACCACGAACAAGGTCGCCTTGCCGTTGACGCTGCCATAGCCGTTACCGAAAACGGCCTTCCATTTGACGGTGTTGCCGATCTTGACCGGAACAATGACCGGAGTGCCCAGCACATAGCCGATATTGTTCTTGACGTCGGCATTGCTGACCTTGTCGTTGAGCTCCCAAAGAACGTTCCCCGCAGCAAAATTGCTGGGATCGGAAACATTCAGCGCAAATACGCTGCGCCCACCCGCCCCCGCCGTGCCCACCAGGACGGTTTGCCAAGTGCTGTTATAACGCGCATCGGACACCGTAATCGGACCATCGACGAAGTAAGTGTGACTGAACACCTGATCGTTCTTGTCTTCCGCCTTATAGGGGAAGAGCAGATTCCCCATATGGCCGACGGCCGAAGCGGGGATGTAGGCGAATCTCTCCACACCCGTTTCGCCATCGAACCCGTGCAGCATGCCATCGTTAGCGCCGACGTAAACGTTGGATTTCCGCGTCTTCTTGTTCTCAAGGAAATCGGCGTAATTGAACGGATCGAAGTCCGTCGGCGACGTACCCCTCAAGGCCGCATAGCCGTAATCGTCGATGTTGGGCGACGAGATTACCGGAGAGGAATTCACGATATCGCCCAAGACTGTCGTCCTGTCACGTAGCTTGCCGCCGTTCTTCTTTTCGCCCGTCGTCAGCCCGCGCAAGTAAGCGACGGCATCGTTCACGCTGATACCGAGTGCGCTGTTGACTTTCGCTTCGGTGCAGCGCGCTAGCAACGCATCGCTGCACAAAGTCTGGAACGGCGAAGCGCCGAGGTTCGCCGCCGTGAACGCCGCCACCGCCGGCTTTACCGCGGCCGTCGTAGTCCCGAACCAAATATTTCGGGTAGCGGGTAGTTTCTCGCTCGCCTCCCAGATGTCGTCGAAGACCAAAGCTCCAGTGGCGGCATCGTTCTTTACCTCGGTACCGGTCAACTTACTGTACCAATCCGTGCCGTTATTTTTGGATTCGTAGAACGGAACCACAGTCAGCGAGCCCGTGCCTACGCGAGAACCCGTCAACGCAATGCTGCCGGACGGTGTTTTGCCGCCACCAACGGAGGCCAGAATGCGCCGCATCGCGTCCGCAACGTCGGCCGGAGTTTTGGCGTTGATGAATTCGCCGCGCGTGTTCAGCGTCGCATGCCAGATATCGTCCACGTTAGCCGGCTGAAGGTTCATCGTGCCGGTCGCGCTCCAATTCGGGAACGTCGTGTACGGGTTGGCAGTGGCCGCCGCGTTCCGCCCATAGTACTCGCCGGTGGCGCCGAGCGTTATGCCATAGAAATTCATATGGAGATTGGCTTGGCAATCCAATCGCAGGTCGGCATCGGGGTTCGGCGACCCATTCTCCAACGTGCACTCATCCGGTATCGGCACTTTTCCGACGGGCGTCATGTCGGGACGGATGTTGTTGGCATAGAACGAATATGCGATATCGGCGATCGTATTCCCGTTGGTGCTCTTCCCCAACGGTTTCTTCAACGCGCCGTCGGTATCGCCGATATTGCGGTATTCGTTGCCATAGCCGTTATCTGGAGACTCGTTCGTATAGCCGTCCGTGAACAGCATGCCGGCATTCTTCTGGCATATCAGTTCCACGGGCGCGCCATTGCCGGTTCGCTTGAACTGGTCGCCCATATATACGGTAGCGCTGCGGGTGGGCGTACCGCCGTCGGCGGGGAGGGTATAAATGTTCGAATACAGGCTGGCTTTTTCGTCCGTCAGCGCAAGGTTGCGCATGACTACATTGCCGCCGACCATGCCCGGTTGGTTTCCGCTGCGCTTGTTGATCGAGAAATAACCGACGCGCATGTTCTTGATGTCCGACAATGAGTGCGACATCGAAGCGACCAAAGCACGATTGCGATTTCCGTAATAGGTGTACCAGTTGGCGAAGTTCTTGATGACGTTGTCGTAATTGCTGAGGAAGTTGCCGGCCCTGAGTTCGTACTTGTACATATCGATACCGGGGCCGCCAGCATTGGCCACCAGCTTCGCTTTGCTCGTATCGAAGCCGGGAGGCGGCGGAGTGCTGGGGAGGAGATATACGACCGCCGGGAAGTACCTGATGTGGACTTCGCACCCGCCGCCGCGATGGTTGCCGTTGCCCGGATTGTAGTTGAGGTTGTTCGTCGTCGAGACCGTGACCGTAGCGCCCAGCGTCACCCACGTATTGCGCGTGCCGTTGGTCGTACCCAATCCGCCGCAGCCATTCGGATGACGATCGGAGCGCATGTAATACACGGTGTCCTTCGGCAGCTTCATGCCGGGCTGCACGCGGAACGCAAAATAATTGGTGGTGCGCGTTTCATCCGCCTCGAAGTTGTAGGTCACGATCGGATTGGGGCCACGGGTACCCGAGGAACCTGCGGCACGAGGATCCGATTTCGCAGCCGTACGTACGGAATCGGCCCAGGGCGTATTGTCGGCATTCTGCCAGGGCAGGTAGGTCACCGCCGGATTGAAGTACTGCTTGTTGTAGTCCGGCGAACGCGCGAAACCGAACAAGTCCAAGGGCGGGATGCCTAATCTCACGCCGTTGGTGTTGGTGTCGAGGTTATTGCCGCTCTGATCCAGCCGGATGCCGTTTTGGATCACGTGGTAGTAGAGGCCGCGTCCGCTCGTGCGCAGCACATCGCTGGTGTCGGGCGCATTGGCGTTAACGAAGAATCCGTTGCGGGTCGTGCCGGAGCTATCGTTCCAATAGGCCTGCTCGTCCGCACTAAAAAGCGTTTCGAACGTCATCGAACCGGAGTCGTCCACGCCCATGATGAAGGAAGGCGGCACGCTCGATTGGATGTTCAATGGCGCTTGCGCCAGGTTACCCTGCCCCTGCACAGCGAATGCGGAGTACAAGTAATAACCCGTCACGCCGACGGCCAGAAGCGCCGCTGCCGAGATCAATGTCTTGTTGGGAGCGAATGCCATGACGATTCCTCAAGGCCTGAAAATGGTGTCGACAACCGAAGCCGACGATGCGTTTATGCCCTTCTCCTGATCGGTCGCGTAGGCAGTGACCTGGAAAATGGGGTTGGCGTCTTCGCTTTCCGGCTTCTTGCCCATGCCCAAAGCGGTATTGCCGGCGATGCATTTACCGATCGAACGCACGCGAACCGCGCCGTCCTTCGACATATCCTGCTTGTTAGCCCAGCTAACAGGATCGGGATCTATTGGGGAATCGCAATAAGGATCCACGTCGACGACGCAGGCGCCGCCGGTGCGGTTGACCTTGGTTTCGACGCAGGTTTCGTTGCTGCGCGCGAAGGCTTCCGCCCGCTGGAAGGCCAGATTGGCGGCCCTGTAATTGGCCGACATGCGTTCCTGCATGCTGCTGACCTGGGCGCCGATGATGCCGATCAGCGCCAGCAGGATCAGCATGATCAGCGCGATATACAGCACCGCGCCGCGTTGGCGGCTGCGGCTGGGCGGAATGGGTTTCCTGGGAGTGCTCATGGCCGCCTCGGTCTCAGTTGCCGTAAAGACGATTGCGCAAAGCGATCGTCGATTCGTAGGTAGTGCGGTAGAAGCCGTCGCTGGGAAGCGGCGCGGCGAATCGGACGCCGAGCGCACTGGGCATAAGCTGACCGGCGGCTTCGTCGGGGGTGGTCGCGGCGGCCCGGTTGGGGCTCTTGGCCAGAATGCCGACGCGGATCGTGCCCACGCGCCACCATTCGTTGGCCGCGATAGCATCCGCCGTTCTTTGGAATTCGATATAGCCGCTGGGTTTGGATGCGTCGGTCGACCTGTCGAGCCCGTATACCAGTTGCAGGTTCTCGACGCCTTCCACCAGTTCTTCCGGCATCGCTTCCAGGGCGCCGCCGGCGCCGGAATTGAAGCGCACGCGCCACAACGCCTTCTGCCCCGGCGTCGCGCTATTGGCGATGTAGTAGGCCACCGACTCGGCGCGATACACCATGGCTTGGCCGGCAGGACTGGCGCTGTAGCGGTCGCTGGTGAAATCGTCTTCGTTCAATCCCGCCTTGGTCACCGTCAGCGTACCGGTGCCGGGATTGGTCGCGGCTTGGAAAATATCGGCGTAGTTGCAGTCGGCGATACCGAACAGCTTGGGATCGGTGATGCCGTTGCTGGCCAGCGTGTCCCAGTTGGCGGCATCCACTTGTATGGTGGTGGTGCCGGGCGCAGCGGTGAAGGCGGTGATCGGAACGCCATCGCTGGAGAGGTAGCGCAGCACGACGACATCGCTGCCCGGCAGCGGCTTGTTGGCAAGGCCAGTCAGGAAAGCCGGCAACGCGGGAACCCATCCGTCCGCCGGTGCGGACAAGGTGACCGTCTTACCGGGCGCGGTATCGGCGGCTTCGTAGCCCTGCACGGAGGCGGTGAAATTAAGCGGCCCGTCGAGCTCGGAGAAATGGGAGTGCAGCTCGCCCGGACTCTGCATGTGCGACTGGTCGTTGACGCAACCGAAGTGCCCGGCCATGCGCAGGTCGCGTTGCAGGTAATCCATCGCGAACCGCGAATTCTCCTGCACCCGCGCCATGCCTTCGGACATCTGATAGGCGGTACGGGAAGCGGCGAAAACTTCCACCAACCCCAGTATCAGCAGCGAACCGATCAGCAGCGCGATCATCAATTCGATCAGCGACACGCCGCGCGCATTGGGATGCTTGATCTGCTTCATAGCCGCGTGCTCACTGTGAAATCGGTGGTAGTGTCGGCAGCCACCCAACGCTGGTCGTTCCATTCGATCGTCACGGTCACCTCGTTGTCCGCCGCGACCAGCACGACCGCCGTCGCGCCTTCGCCGAGATTCCTGATCACTTCGCAGCGCCAGCGCGCCATGTTGTCGTCGATCTTCACCTCGCCCAGCAGTTGCGGGCAGTGCGCCGCCTTCATGCCGGCGAAGCTGGCCGTGGTGATCTTGGTGTAGTCGTTCGCAACCAAGCGGTTGGCGCGTATCTGGTCGAGCAGCTCATAGGCCAGATTGGTGGCTTGGGTGCGGTAGTTGGCGCTCTGCGTGAAGCGCAGGTTCATGGTCTGCAGAAGGGCGAAGCCCAGCAGGCCAAAGGCGAGCACCAACAGGGCGATCAGCACTTCCAGCAAGCTGAAGCCCGCCGTACGGCGGCCCAAATTCGGAATGAGGCGGCGCGATGTCGTTCTCACGGGCAGGATTCCTTGGCGACGCGCGTCTGGCCCGTGGGGCTGATGTAGACGCAACGTTTGAAGATGTCTTCGTCATCCGGCTTGGCGTCGTCCGGCGTAATGTCTATGGTCTGCTCGCCTTCCCTGATCCGGCCGCGGACATCGAACGTCATCGTTCCCGTGCTGCTGGTCACCAGGAGCTTGGGATTGCCTTCGACATAGCGGATCACCGGCTCGTCGCCGTCTTTGACACGGTTGCCGTTGCCGTCGGTCCAGACGATCCAGCCGGCATTCCAGTCGTCGCCCGAGCAACCGGTGCCGTTGTCGCTGGCGCAGACCCCGCCGCCGCCCGAACGGACAGCCTCGCTGCGCGCCAGCGCCAGGGTGGCCAGCAACTCGTTGCTGGACGTGGCCACGCGGTTGGAGCGCATCGTGCTCGTGAAATTAGGAAACGCGATAGCCGCCATGATCGCGACGATCCCGATCACGGTCATGAGCTCGACCAAGGTGAAACCTTTGGCGCGGATCGAATACATAGGTGGAGCCACCCTTCCCCGGGGAGACGGCGTCAGGCTGCAGCCTGGCGCCAGTCGATGCAAGCCCTGACGGACGGGCGGTCACGAAAAGGAGACGGGCGCGATCTGGATTCGTGCGACTCGTCACAGCCCCTGCCGGACGGGCGCAGCGCCGGCGATGGCGCAGCGGTTCCAGGGCCGGCGGAGATCAGGCCAGGACGCGATAGCACGGCCGGTATTCGCCCGCGATCTTCATCCGCCGCTGCTCGACGAAGGCGCGCAGCAGCGCGTCCAGGGCACGCATCATGTCGTGGTCGCCGTGGATATCGAAGGGTCCGTGGGCTTCGATGCGCCGCATGCCGTCTTCCTTCACGTTGCCGGCGACGATGCCCGAAAAAGCGCGGCGCAGATCGGCGGCCAGTTCGTGCGGCTTGCGGCCGTGATGCAGGTCCAGCGCCGCCATCGCTTCGTGCGTGGGCACGAAAGGCTGCTGGAATTCCAACGGCACTTCCAGCGCCCAGTTGAAGAAGAACGAATCCTTCTGCGCGATGCGGTATTCGCGCACGCGCTTGATGCCCTGCGCCATCTTGCGGGCAACGGCGGCGCCATCGCCGATCACGATCTCGTAGCGCGAAGCGGCCGCCTCGCCCAGCGTCAAGCGGATGAACTGGTCGATCTGCTCGAAGTACGGCGCGGCGATGGCCGGTCCGGTGAGGATCAACGGGAACGGCAGCTCGCGGTTTTCCTCGCGCAGCAGGATGCCGAGCAGGTACAGGATCTCTTCGGCGGTGCCGACGCCGCCGGGGAACACGATGATGCCGTGCGCGATGCGGACGAAGGCTTCGAGCCGCTTCTCGATGTCCGGCATGATCACCAGATGGTTGACGATCGGGTTCGGCGATTCGGCGGCGATGATGCCCGGCTCGGTGATGCCGATGTAGCGCGTGGTACGCCTGCGCTGCTTGGCGTGGGCGATGGTGGCGCCCTTCATCGGCCCCTTCATCGCGCCCGGGCCGCAACCGGTGCAGATGTCCAGGCCGCGCAGGCCCAGCTCGTAACCGGCTTGCTTCGTGTACACGTATTCGTCGCGGCCGATCGAATGCCCGCCCCAGCACACCACGAGATTCGGGTCGGCCGGATGCAGGATGCGCGCGTTGCGCAGCAGGCCGAATACCGCGTTGGTGATGCCCGGCGATGTCGCCAGGTCGTAATTGCTGCGCTCGCCCAACTCGATGGCGGTGTAAGCCAGATCGCGCACCACCGCGAACAGCAGTTCGGCGACGCCGCGGATGATCTCGCCGTCGACGAACGCCATCGCCGGCGCATTGAGCAAGTCGATGCGCACGCCGCGGTCCTGCTGCAGTACCTGGATGTCGAAATCCGGATACAACTCGCGCGCCGCGCGCGGATCGTCGGAAGGGCTGCCGCTGGTCAGCACCGCCAACGCGCAGCGGCGCAGCAGATCGTGCATGCCGCCGCTGGAAGCGTCGCGCAGGCGCGCGACCTCGTCGCGGGACAGCACGTCCAAGCCGCCGCGCGGATAGATACGAGCGTCGACGGTAGGCAGGGTGACGATGGGTTCTTTCATGTCGCTGTTCTCCATGAAGACGACTGTAACGCAGAGCGGCCCACAAACGGAAACGGCCGGGTTTCCCCGGCCGTTTGCGCTTGGTGCGAAAGCGCTTTCCGATCAGAACTTGTAGCGGAAACCGACCTGCAAAGCCCAGCGCGAAATGCCGCGGTCGTCGTAGATGCTCAGCTTGTCGGCGCCGTTGTAGCGATAGACGTACTTGCCGGTGGCGGCGTCGATGCCGCCGTACTCGACCACGCCGCGGCTCAGCGGGAACGCGACTTCCTCGACCTGGCCCCATTCCTTGTTGAGCAGGTTGCCGACGTTGAGCAGATCCACCCACAGCTCGGCCTTGTGCCCTTCCCAGAAGCCCGGCACTTCCTGCGAGATGCGCAGGTCGAACTGGTTCACCCACGGTGCGTGCGCGCCGTTCCTGGGCACCACGCTGCCCTTGGACTTGCGAAGATCGTCGTTGCCGTCGACGAATTGCCAGAAGGCCGCTTCTTCCGCGGCGCTGCCGAACAGGACATCGCCCGGACCGGTCGGTACGTACAGCAGATCGTTGCCGAAGCGGCCGTCGCCGTTGGCGTCGTTGTCGTACACGAAGCTGTACGGACGGCCGCTGCGGCTTTCGAAGAACAGCGAGACGGTGGTGTTGTTGTCGCCGAAGAACGCATGGCGCCAGCTGAGCGCGCCGCTGAAGCGATGCTTGATCTCGTAATTGGACGTGGCCGCCACTTCTTCGTTCGGGTTGAACGTATTGATGTTGCCCCACTGCGAGCCCGAGGTGGAGCTGGTCAACGGGTTGACTTCGGTCGCATCGGTGAATGTGTACGCCACCTGCCAGAACCAGTCGCCGTCGTTGAACGGCTTCTGCGCCGACAGCGTGAACTGCTGCGAACGGCCCTTGTCGGTCGGACGGGCGATGATGGCGTCGGAGAACGCACCGTTGGCGTTATTGCGGCTGCGCACGAACACGCCGGACGGTTGGCTGCCGAACTGGTTCCAGCTGGCCGGATTGCGGCCGGACGCATCCCAGTAGATCGCGCGGCCATCCTGACCCACGGCAGTAGGCGCGCCGAGGTTCAGATGCTGATAGAAAATCGCTTCCTTGACTTCGGTGAGCACGATTTCAGCCGAGCCGACGATGCCGGCCCACGGCAGTTCGTGGTCGATCGCGAAGTTGGCCTTCCACACCGCCGGCTGGCCCAATTCCGGATCGACGAAATCGATCGATTGCGTGCCCGTGCGCGCGTCGGCCGGGATCAAACCGATCTGCTGCGAAGGATCGGGATTGAAGCAACGGCCGTCCGCCGTGGCGCAAGGACCAGTGAACCCGCTGGACAGGTTGTAGTCGGTATAGCCCAGGCCGGTGTTGGTGAACGGGTTGGACAACCAGACGTTGGCCGCCGCGCCCTGGAACAGGCCGAAGCCGCCGCGCGCCTGCGTCATGCGGTCGGTATCGAAGGTGTAGTTGAAGCCGAAGCGCGGCTGGAACAGGCCGTTGCCGTCGATCGTGGCGCTGTTGTTATAGCCGAATGCGGCGCTGGCGACGGAATTGAACGCCGGCTTGTCGTCCAGCATCGGCGTGTCGTAGCGCAGGCCGAAGGTCAGGGTCAGGTTGTCGTTGACCGCCCAGCTGTCCTGCACGAATACGCCCAGGTTCTGCATGCCCCAGATCGCGGCCATGTTGTCCAGGTTGCCGCCGGTCGGATAGAACAGACGGTAGGAAGCCGGCGTGCCGTCTTCGAAAGCGTCGATGCTGTTGAACACGTACACACCGTTGGTGCGGCGGCCGAACAGGTTGTAGATGTCGTTGTCTTCGTAATCGAAGCCGAATTTGACGGTGTGGTCGCCGAGGAACAGATTGCCGGCGAAGAACGCATTCCAGGTTTCGGTTTCCAGCACGTTGACGTGGGTGTTCTCTTCGGTGCCGAAGTTGACCGTGGCATTGCCCACGCGCACTGCGATGGACGGCCGGTCGACGACCGGCGTGCGCACGGCGGTGTAGTCGCGGAACGAGACCTTGGCTTCGGTCGAGAAGTTGTCGCTCCAGTCGCTGAACAACTGCGCGGTATAGCTGTCGAACTCGTAATCGCGCTGGTATGCGTAAGTGTTCAGCGCGATCTGGGTGGCCGCGAAGCCCGGGAATACGGCCACGCTCTGGTCCGAGGTGCCGTAGCGGAAGCTGAAGCGCTGGCTGTCGGTGATGTTCCAGTCGATCTTCAAGCCGTACTCTTCCGACGTGGTATCGGCGCCGCCGGTGCCGTAGCTGCCGGCGTCGAAGCCGTAACCCTGCGCGACGGAGCGGATGCGGGCGATGTCTTCCGGCGAGATATTGACGATGTTGGAAGCGCCGGAACCGATCGGACCGAAGGTCGGGCCGGGCGCGCTCTGATCGAACTTCTCGTAGTTGAAGAAGAAGAACAGCTTGTCCTTGATCAACGGGCCGCCGAAGGTGACGCCGTAGGTCTTCTCGTCTTCGAAACCGGTGAACTTGCTGCCGTTTTCGTTCTTGCGGACCATGTCGTTGTCGCGGTACAGGCCGTAGATCGAACCGTGGAACTCGTTGGTGCCGGACTTGGTCACCGCGTTGATCACGCCGCCGACGCCGCCGGAGATGGTGACGTCGTAATTGGCGACGTCGACCGCGATTTCGTCGATGGTGTCCATCGAGAACGGCTGCTTGGGCGTCGGCAGGCCGTTGGACTCCAGGCCGAACGCGTCGTTGGTGCTGATGCCGTCGACGCGGATCGCGTTGTAGCGCGGATTCTGGCCGCCGACGGAGATTTCGTTGCGCGCCTTGTCGGTCTGCGCCACGCGCGGATCCAGGCGGGCGTAATCCTGCAGGTTGCGTTCGATCGACGGGAACGCTTCGATCTGGTCGCGAGTCACGTTGGAGCCGGTGCCCATCTTGTTGGGGCTGAAGATGCTGGCGCTGGCGGTGCCGACCACGGTCACCGATTCGAGCGTGGCGACGTCGTTCTTGAGCTGGGTGTTGACCTGGGACACCTTGTCCAGGCCGAGGAAGACGTTGTTCTCGGCGGCGCTGCCGGCGCCGGCCTTATTGACCGTGATCGTGTAGGGGCCGCCGACGCGCAGGCCGCGCGCGCTGTAGTTGCCGCTGGCGTCGGTGGTGGCGCGGCTGACGGTGCCCGACTCGGTGTGCGTGATCGTGACTTCCGCGCCCGCGACCGGCTGGCCGTCGGCACCGACGACACGGCCGCCCAGGCCGGCGGACGTGCTCTGCGCGAATACGGGAGCCGCGGCGAGCGCGACGATCAGACCTAGCGACAGCTTGGACAGCCGGACACGGTTGGTGTGAGTCATATTTCCTTGACCTCGGTGCGTTTGAGATAAGCGGTGGCGCGCGCGGCGCATGAGCGGCGTTACGGACCTGGATTCAGCCCCTGACCCGCGTGGCGTGACGCCTAGCACGGGTTAACAACAGATTAACACGTTAGCCGGTGCAGATGACAGGCAAATGACGCTGGAAAATCACTGAAATGCACGCATGAATCGCGCATGCGATACAGGCTCAACAAGAGCCGCTAAGTGCTTGTTGGTTCGTGGACGGAAATCGGATTAAGCCGATCCGCTTCGCAGATACAGCGCGAGGCCGTCGAGCAGCATCTGCACTGAAATCGCTACCAGCAGCATGCCCATCAATCGTTCCAGGGCGATCAGGGCGCGCCGGCCCAGCAGTTTGTAGAGCAACGTGGCCGAAAACAGGATCGCGGCGGTCGCGCCCCAGGCCAGAATCAGGGCCAGGCTCCAGGCGCCCATGCGGTCGGGCTCCTGGCTGCCCATCAGCATCACCGCGGCCATGCCCGACGGGCCGGCGACCAGCGGGATCGCCATCGGCACAATGAAAGGTTCACCTTCGGGAATCTCGCCCATCAATCCTTCCGGCGGCGGGAAGATCATGCGGATGCCGATCAGGAACAGCACGATGCCGCCGGCGATCGACACCGATTCCTGACGCAGATGCATCGCTTCCAGCGCGTACTGGCCGCACCACAGGAACAGCATCAGCACGCCCAGCGCGATCAGCAGCTCGCGCGCCAGCACGATGCGCTGCCGGCGCGGCGGCATGCCGCGCAGTAGGCTCAGGAACACGGGGATATTGCCCAGCGGATCCAGGATCAGGAACAGCAGCAGCGCGGCCGATGCGATGGTCACGCGCGCACTTTCCATACCTGGCCGCGATGCCCGGCGCCGGCGGCGGACAGCAGGGCGACGCACGCATCGGCGTACTCGGCCGGATCGCGCGCATCGAGATCGCCGTCTTCGGCGTAAGCGGTGGCGCGCAACGCGGTGCGCATCGGGCCGGGTTGCAGCCCCGACACGCGCACCGGGGAATTGGCCAGTTCCGCATGCAGCATCGATACCAGACCGGCGCGCGCATGCTGCGCCAGCCCGTAACCGCCCCAGTACGCCTGGCTCATGCGCGCGATGTCGTCCAGCGCGAACACCACCGCCGCATCTTCGGCGCGCATCAACAGCGGCAGGCAGGCCTGGGTGAGCCAGCACGGCGCAGTGACGTTGACGTGCAATGCGCGAGCGACGGCGGCCGGATCGGTATGTTCGAACGGGGTCAGGCCGCGGAATTCGGCGGCGCAATGCAGCAGGCCATCGAGGCGGCCGAGTTCGGATTCGATCCGCGAGGCGAGCTCGGCGTAGTCGTCGGGCGAAGCGCCTTCCATATCCAGCGGATACAGCAGCGGCTCCGGCCCTTCTTTGGCGACGGCGTCGTAGATCCGATTCAAGCGCGGGATCTTGCGCCCGAGCAGCACCACCGTGGCGCCTGCGCGCGCGCAGGCTTTGGACGCCGCTGCGCCGAGGCCGCCATAGGCGCCCGCCACCAGCACGACCCGATCGGCCAGCGCTGCGGCCGGAGCGGTGGCGGCGATCGCGCTCACGCGCGCTGCATTTCCGAGACCATACGCGCCAGCTCGCCGGATTCGTAAAGCTCCAGCGTGATGTCGCAGCCGCCGATCAGTTCGCCGTTGACGAACAACTGCGGGAACGTCGGCCAGTTGGAATAACGCGGCAAATTGGCTCGGATCTCGGGCTCTTCCAGCACGTTGACCGTGTGCATCTCGCCGACGCCCGCGGCCTTCAGCGCTTGCACGGTGCGGCTCGAGAAGCCGCACATCGGGAACTGCGGGGTTCCCTTCATGAACAATACGATCGGATGGCCTTCGACTTCGGCCTGGATCCGCTCCATAACAGACATCGCGCTTTCTCCTGCATGACGGGCCGCCCGGCCCGTCGGTTAAACTGCAATTCTAAACCTTGCGGCCTTGCGCCGCTTTTGTTTAGCCCGACGCCCGCCGTTTCCCGCATCCAGGAGCGGCCCCGCCTAGCCCAACCGAGAGTCCAGCCATGGCCATAGAACTGCCCCCCCTGCCCTACGACCGCACCGCGCTGGAGCCGCATATTTCCGGCGAAACCCTCGATTACCACTACGGCAAGCACCACAAAGCCTACGTCGACAACCTCAACAAGATGATCGAGGGCACCGAGTTCGCCGATATGGCGCTCGAGGACATCGTCCGCAAGTCCCAGGGCAGCATGTTCAACAACGCCGCGCAGATCTGGAATCACACGTTCTATTGGAACTGTCTGAAGCCGCTCGGCGGCGGCGAGCCCACCGGCAAGGTGGCCGACGCCATCAATAGGGCCTTCGGCGATTTCGCCCGTTTCAAGGACGAATTCACCAAGACCACGGTCGGCACCTTCGGCTCGGGCTGGGGCTGGCTGGTGCAGCGCCCGGACGGTTCGCTGGCCCTGGCCAGCACGCCCAACGCCGCCACCCCGCTGACCGGCGAAGACACGCCGCTGCTGACCTGCGACGTGTGGGAACACGCCTACTACATCGATTACCGCAATGCGCGGCCGAAGTACGTCGAAGCGTTCTGGAACCTGGTCAATTGGGATTTCGTCGCGTCGAACATGAAGTGAGGACACGTAGCCCGGGTAAGCGAAGCGCACCCGGGAGCACGTCGCGGCCGAACCCCGGGTGCGCTTCGCTTACCCGGGCTACGGTCCAACCGTGCCTACTCTTCCAGCTGCGCTACGACCGGGGCTATTTGCGCTTCGCGCGCGAGTTCTTTGCCAAGGCGTTGCAGGACATTCGCCAAACCATCCGTCGAATCCGCCCTTAGCGTGGCATGGCCCACTTTCCTGCCTGCGCGCGGCGACTTGCCGTAATCGTGCCAATGCCCGCCTGATTCGCGCAGAACGGGCGCGGCGTCGGGCATCTCGCCCACCCAGTTGAGCATGCAGGCATGGCCGATCATGCGCGTATCGCCCAGCGGCAAACCGAGCACGGCGCGCAGATGGTTTTCGAATTGCGAAGTCTCGGCGCCTTCGATCGTCCAGTGCCCGGAGTTATGCACGCGCGGCGCCAATTCGTTGGCCAATAATTGTCCATCGCGGCAGAACAGTTCCAGCGCGAATACGCCGACGTAATCCAGCGAATCGGCGAGTTTGTTCGCATAACCGAGCGCGGTTTGCGCCAGCGCCGCGTCGACCTTGGCCGGCGCCAGGCTCGCCGACAGCACGCCGTCGACATGCCAGTTCTCGGTCAGCGGCCAGGCGCGGAATTCGCCGTCGCGGCCGCGCACCGCGACCACGCTGAGTTCGCGCTCGAACGGCACGAAGGCCTCGAGGATCAACCCGACCGTCTGCGCCTGCGCGCCGAGCGATTGCCACGCGGCATCGACATCGGCCGCGGATTTGATGCGGAACTGGCCTTTGCCGTCGTAACCGAGCCGGCGCGTCTTGAGGATGCACGGGACGCCGATTTTCGCCACCGCACCATCCAGCCCGGCGCGCGTCGCGATGTCGGCGAAATCCGGCACCGGAATGCCGAGCTCGCGGAACAGCGACTTCTCGGCCAAACGATCCTGCGCCACGCCCAGCGCGCGCGGGTTCGGGAACACCGGCACGCGCTCGCTCAGCCATTGCGCGCTTTCGGCCGGCACGTTCTCGAAATCGAAGGTGGCCACGTCGATGCGCGACGCGAATTCGGCCAGCGCCGTTTCGTCGCGGTAATCGCCGACCACCATCGGCACGAACTGGCCGGCGCAGGCGTCGGGCGCGGTGTCCATCACCAGAAAACGCAGGCCGAGCGGCGCGCCGGAAAGCGCGAGCATGCGGGCCAGTTGCCCGCCGCCGAGTATGCCCACCGTCGTCATTTGCGCGGGTCGTCGTTGCTGGCGACTTCGTCGGTCTGGCGCTGGCGGAAAGCCTCGAGCGCAGCCGCGATCTCCGGATGTTCGGCCGACAGCATCGCCGCCGCGAACAATGCCGCATTCGACGCGCCGGCATTGCCGATGGCGAACGTGGCGACAGGAATACCGGCCGGCATCTGCACGATCGACAACAGCGAATCCATGCCGTTGAGCGCCTTGGACTGCACCGGTACGCCCAGCACCGGCACTGCCGTCTTCGCCGCCAGCATGCCCGGCAAGTGCGCCGCGCCGCCGGCGCCGGCGATGATCGCGCGCAGGCCGCGCTGCGCCGCCTGAGCCGCGTAGTCGAACAGCGCGTCCGGCGTGCGGTGCGCCGAGACCACACGCACTTCGTGCGGCACACCCAGCATTTCGAGCTTCTGCGCCGCGTGTTGCATCGTCTCCCAGTCGGAGCGGGAGCCCATCACGATGCCCACGAGCGGGAGGTTAGGGTTGGCAGACATGGTCGTCCCCTGTCGCAAAGACGTATTCTACCGGCCCCACGTCGTCTCGGTATCGTCAATGGACCGGAAACTGCTCGATATCCTCGTCTGCCCCGCCAGCCGGCAGCCGCTGTCGCTGCTCGACAAGGCCGGGCTCGAGGCCCTGAACCGCGCCGTGGCCGCGGGCGGCATCAAGCGCAACGACGGCAGCGCGCAGCCCGAGGCCATGCGCGAAGCGCTGATCACGCGCGACCGCAAGACCGTGTACCGGCTGGACGACGGCATCCCGGTGCTGCTGATCGAGGAAGGCATCGCGACCGCCCAGGTCGACGGCTTTCCCGCCGGATGAGCCGCGATTTTTCGCCGCCGCCGGCCGCGGTCGTCGAAGCCGATGTCGCACGTGCGCTGGCCGAAGATCTGGGCAGCGGCGACGTCACCGCATCTCTGCTGCCCGACAACGAAGACGTCGCCTATCTGCTTTGCAAGCAGGACGCGGTAATCGCCGGACGCCCCTGGTTCGACGCGTGCTATCGCGCCCTCGACCCGCAGATCGCCATCGATTGGCGCATCGCCGAGGGCGACCGCGTCGGTAAAGGCACGGTGCTGGCCACCCTGCAAGGCCGCGCGCGCAGCCTGGTGAGCGCCGAACGCGCGTCGTTGAATTTCCTGCAGACGCTCAGCGGCACCGCCACCCTCACCGCCGCCTATGTCGATGCGGTGCGCGGCACGCGGGCGCGGATTCTCGACACCCGCAAAACCATCCCGGGCCTGCGCCTGGCGCAGAAATACGCGGTGCGCGTAGGCGGCGGCGTCAATCATCGCATCGGCCTGTTCGATGCGATGATGCTGAAAGAAAACCACGTGCGCGCCGCCGGCGGCCTGACTGCGGCGATACGCGCCGCGCGCGCGCTGCATCCCTCATTGCCGCTGATCGTCGAGGTCGAGACGCTCGCGCAACTGGAAGAAGCGTTGCAGGCCGGTTGCGAGCGGATCCTCATCGACGATTTCGATGCGCAGACGCGGAAGATGGCCGTTCGCATCGCCGACGGACGTATTCCCTTAGAGGTTTCGGGCGGCGTCGACCTGGCCGGCGTGCGCGCCATCGCCGAGGACGGCGTCGACTGCATCTCGATCGGGGCGCTGACCAAACACGTGCAAGCCATCGATCTGTCGATGAAGCTGGGGCCGCCGCCGAGCCCGGCCTCCTGATTTCGCGGGGCGCACACATGCCCTGCTGCGAACATCGGGGGTATTGCGGTCATGGAGCGGTGGAATGAGGAAGGGCAGACTCGGAACTTGGATGTGCGCGGCCGCGATTCCGTTGGCGATGACGGGTTGCGGCTCGAACGTGCGCAAACCGCCGCCCCCGCCCGTCGCACAGCCCGTGCCGAAACCCAAGCCGGTGCAGCGGCCCGCCTTGCCGCCGCAGAACCTGTCCGGCACTACCGCCCAACGCATCGTCGCGGTCGCGTTGCGCGAACATGCGATGTGGTACCAGCCTTTCATCGACGCCAATGGCCGCCTGGCCAGCTATGGCGTCTCCGAGGCCGAGAATTCGTCGCTGGCCGATGGCACCGAAGCGTGGCAGCGCGTGCTCGGCTATTGGCGCAACAGCGGCACCTTGTACGAGATGTCGCAAAGCAATATTCCCGGCGCCTACGCCTGCCAGTTCCCCACCGGATTCGCGCAAGGCAAGGCCGAGTGCCGCACTTTCATCATCGACAACCCGTGGTCCGCCGCCTTCGTTTCCTACGTGATGGTGCAGGCGGGCGTGCCGGGTTTCCGCGCATCGCCGCGGCACTACGATTACATCCGCCAGGCTTTCCATCCGGAGACGGGCGGGCCTTACTACTATGCCGATCCGGCCACGCAACGCGCCGATCCGGGCGACCTGCTCTGCTTCGTGCGCGGCAGCGCGTCGGTCAGCGGCTACGAAGGCCTTACGTCGCGTTTGAACGGTGCCGGCGGTTCGTTGAATACGCATTGCGACATCGTGGTGGGCCGCGATCGCGAACTGCGCCTGGTCGGCGGCAATGTCTTCAACGGCGTCACCATGCGCAAGCTCAAGTTGGACGTGCAAGGCCGCGCCGTGCTGCCGCGGCCGGTGTCGATGAGCTACGACGACGGCGATTCCGGCGCCTACAACGGCAGTTGCAGTCCTAGCAACGAAGCCGCCTGCGATTTCAATCGGCAGAACTGGGCCGTGCTGCTCAAGCTGAAACCGGGATACGGATCGCCCACGACCGCGACCGGCGTGCCGACGGTATTGCCGCGCGCGCCGGCCGCGCCAGCGCCGGCAACAACGGTGCCGCAACGGACATGGCCTGTGCCGTCGACGCCGGCGCCGGCACAAGCACCGCCCGCGCAGCCGATGCCGGCCCCCGTATCGACCCCGCCCGCGCAACCGATCATCCAGCCTGCGCCGCTGCCGCAAGCACCGCCGCCTGCATCGCCGACGCCACCGGCCTCTGCGCCTTCGACGACGGCGCCAGCGCAGTCGCCGCCGGCGTCCCAACCCATAACCCCGCCCGCGCCGCCCTTGTAGAGCGGGGCTTGCCCCGCTGTTTTTTTCACGAATCAAGTGCAGCGGGGCAAGCCCCGCTCTACAAAAAAGCGATGGCATCGCTTCGGCGACCGCTTTGCGCGGAGCCCGATTCGGTAGACACTTGCAAGCCGGCTTCCGGATCGCCATCTCGCTTTCATGCCTACCCTGCTGCTGCTGATGATCGTCGGAGCGATCGCCTTCGCGTTATGGAACAGCGCCCGCGCCGCCGCGGAGCGCGCCGAGGCGCTCGGTCGCGAAGCCTGCCGGGCCGCGAATGTGCAATGGCTGGACCAGAGCGTGCATGCTTCCGGCATACGCCTGCGCCGCGGCCATAACGGCCGGTTGGGATTCGAGCGCAGCTTCCGCTTCGACTATTCGCGCGACGGCAGCGACCGGCATGTCGGCAGGCTCGTGCTGCGCGGCGGCGAACTGGTGTCCTTCAGCGGGCCGATCGCCGATCGCGAAACCCTGCACTGATTTGATTTTTGTAGGGTCGGCTTTGTGGGAGCGGCTTTAGCCGCGAGCTCTTTGGATGGGCTGTTTCGAATCTGGAAAAGCTCGCGGCTAAAGCCGCTCCCACAAAGCCGCTCCCACAAAATTATTTGACGACGCGCAGATGCGCGCGCTTGGCGGCGGTGCCGTCTTCTTCCGGCGATGGCGGCGACGGCGGCTCGTCTTCCGGTCCGGGGCCGCCGACGTCTTCCGGCAGCGCCATGCCCTGTCCGGTTTCGCGGGCGTAGATCGCCAACACCGCAGCCATCGGCACCAGCACCGATTGGCTGATGCCGCCGAAGCGGGCGGTGAAACTGACCGCATCGTTGCCCAGCTCGAGCCGCGCCACGGCGCGCGCGGCGATGTTGAGCACCACTTTGCCTTCTTTGACCGAACTCGGCGGCACCTGCACGCCGGGCTGGGTGGCATCGACCAGCAGATGCGCGGTCATGCCGTTGTCTGCGATCCACTCGTACAACGCCCGCAACAGATACGGGCGGTGGCTGGTCATGCGTGGCGAGTCTTCGCTCATACCGCCTTCACATCGGAACTTCGCGCAGCTTCTTCTCTTCGTCGGTGAGGCTGCGGATGAAACCGGGATTGCGGAAGATGCGGTTGCCGTAATCCTCGATCACCTTGCCGTCCTTCGGCAACGGAATGCCCAGCGAATCCAGGCGCCAGATGAGCGGCGCCATGGCGCAGTCGGCCAGACTCATTTCCGGGTTGAGGAAGAACTTGCTGGCTTTGAACAGCGGCACCGAGGCGGTGAGCAGTTCCTTGAGGCGTTTGCGCGCCCCTTCGGCCTGCTGCTTGTTGCCCAGTTGGATCGCCTGCACCTGCGGCACCCAGTCGTGCTCGATGCGCAGCATCGCCAGGCGCAGGCGCGCGCGCGACAACGGATCGACCGGCATCAGCGGCGGATGCGGATAGCGTTCGTCGAGGTATTCGCTGACCACCGAAGCGGCGTACAGCACCAGTTCGCGCTCGACCAGGGTCGGCACCGAGTGGTAAGGGTTGAGGTCGATCAGGTCTTCCGGCGGTTTCTGCGGGTCGACGGGCACGAAATCGTAGGTCACGCCCTTGGCGGCCAGCACCAGGCGAACCCGGTGGCACAGCACGTCATCGACGGATGAGAACAACGTCAGGGCATTACGCATACGCGGACTGGCGGCCATCATCGACCTCTCCTTTCCCAACAAACGCCGTCCGCACGTTGCGGACGGTCGTCATGAACCCGTTCCCAGGCGCCCTCAAAACCCGCCTGTTCGATGGGCTGTCCGGTCATCCGTACCGGGGGCGTACGGGTTCTTGCGAGGGTCGCGCATCAATGCTCGACGTCTCGCCAGTAATCGGTCTTCATCAACCAGGCAAGGAAGGTGAAGAACGCCAGGAACAGGATCACCCAGACGCCCATGCTCTGGCGCTTGAGCGCCGCAGGCTCGCCGGCGTATTCGAGGAAGGCGGTGATGTCGCGCGCGGTCTGGCTGAACTGTTCCGCGTTCTGCGTGCCCGATTGCGGGATCACCAGCTTCTCCACGTGCCGTTCGCCAGTGGCGTCGGGCTCGCCCAGTTCGGCGTGCTGCAACCCCTGCAGTTGCCACAGCGGATTGGGCATCGACGCGTTCGGGAACAGTTTGTTGTTCCAGCCCAGCGGACGGGTTTCGTCCAGGTAGAACGACTTGAGGTAGGTGTAGATCCAATCGCTGCCGCGCACGCGCGCGATCACGCTCAGGTCGGGCGGCATCTTGCCGAACCATTTCTCGGCGCCGGCGGCCGGCATCGCGACCGTCACCTGCTCGCCGAACTTGACGCCGGTGAAGTTGAGGTTGTTCATCACCTCGTCTTCGGTCAGGCCCAGATCCTCGGCGATGCGCGAATAGCGCAAGTACTTGAGCGAGTGGCAGCCCGAGCAGTAGTTCATGTACAGCTGGGCACCGCGCTGCAGCGATGCGCGGTCGTCCAGGTCGGTGCCGGACTGCTGGGTGGCCCCGCCTTCCGCGGCGTGCACGCCGAAGGAAAGCGCGAGGCCGGCGGCGAATGTGGCGAGCTTCTTCACGATGCGCGATTTCCGGACGTTACTCATGCATGGTCACCCGATCAGGCACCGGCTTGGTCTTGTCGAACTTGGTCCACAGCGGCATGGTGATGAAGAAAGTGAAGTACAGGAAGGTCAGCACGCGGCCGATGATCGTTTCGACCGGATCCGTACCCGGGCCGGCGCCGATCTTGCCCAGCCACACGAAGCACACCGCCAACACGCCCAGCATGAACTTGGTCATCCAGCCGCGGTAACGGTGCGACTTGACCTTGCTGCGGTCCAGCCACGGCACCAGGAACAGCACGGCGATCGCGGCGAACATCACGATGACGCCGCTGAGCTTGTGCGGAATGACGCGCAACATCGCGTAATACGGCGTGTAGTACCACACCGGCTTGATGTGCTCCGGCGTCACCAGGCGATTGGCCTCGGTGAAGTTGTCGTGCTCCAGGAACCAGCCGTTCATGCCCGGCGCGAAGAAGATGATGAAGGCGGCGAGGATCAGGAAGAAGCCGACCGCGACCAGATCGTGCACCGTGTAGTACGGATGGAACGGGATGCCGTCCTTGGGCGCATTCGCGCTCCAGCGGTTGCCCTTGGGCCCCTTCTTGATCTCGACGCCGTCGGGATTGTTGGAACCCACCTCGTGCAGCGCGCCGATGTGCAGCACCACCAGCAACAGCAGCACCAGCGGCAGCGCGATCACGTGCAGCGCGAAGAAGCGGTTGAGGGTGGCGTCGCCGGGCAGGTAGTCGCCCATGATCCACTCGGTCAGGCCGTTGCCGATCACCGGGATCGCGCCGAACAGCGAGATGATCACCTTGGCGCCCCAGAACGACATCTGGCCCCACGGCAACACGTAGCCCATGAAGGCTTCGGCCATCAGCACCAGATAGATCAGCATGCCCAGGATCCACACCAGTTCGCGCGGCTTCTGGTACGAGCCGTACATCAGGCCGCGGAACATGTGCAGATAGACCACGATGAAGAACAGCGAGGCGCCGGTGCTGTGCATGTAGCGGATCAGCCAGCCCCACTCCACGTCGCGCATGATGTATTCGACCGAAGCGAAGGCTTCCGCCGCGCTCGGCTTGAAATGCATCGTCAGGAAGATGCCGGTCACGATCTGGTTGATCAGGACGACCAGCGCCAGCACGCCGAAGTAGTACCAGAAGTTGAAGTTCTTCGGCGCGTAATACTCGGTCATGTGCTTGCGGTACACCGGCATCATCGCCGGTGCGCGCTCATTGACCCAGTTCAGCAGATGGGTGCCTGCGCGGATGATCGGATTGGACATGGCTTATGCCGCTCCCGTCTTGGACTGCGAGGGGTCGACGCCGATGACGATGGCCGTGTCGCTCTCGTAGTGGTGCGGCGGCACCAGCAGGTTGATCGGCGCCGGCACGCCCTGGAACACGCGGCCGGCCATATCGAAGCGCGATTTGTGGCAGGGGCAGAAGTAGCCGCCCTTCCACTCCGGATCGAACGGCTCGGGCTTGATCTCGGCGACCATTTCCGGCGAGCAGCCCAGGTGCGTGCACAGGCCGACCAGGACCGAAATTTCCGGCTTGATCGAGCGCAGTTCGTTGCGCGCATAAGCCGGCTGCTGGTCCTGATTCTCGGACTTGGGATCGCGCAGCCTGCTATCGAGCTGCGGCAGCACGTCGAGCATCGCCTTGGAACGCTTGACGATCCAGATCGGCTGACCGCGCCACTCCAGCACCAGGCGCTGGCCTTCCTGCAGCGCGCTGATATCGGCCGTGACCGGCGCACCGGCCAGTTTGGCGCGCGCGCTGGGCAGCCAGGACTTGATGAACGGTACCGCCACGAACCCGACGCCTACCGCGCCGACCACGGTCGTGGTCGCGGTCAGGAACCTGCGTCGGCCCAGGTTTTCGGGACCTTTGACCCCATCGTTGGACATCCGGAACTCCGCAAAAAACGTTTGGTAGCTATGTGGCTGCCGCGAGCCGCTCCGTGCCCGGAACCGGCCGCAAAAGACGGCAAAGTGTAACGGAACGCTGAATCCGCCGACAACGTTTTGGCGCCGTAGCGCGGTTTTCGGGGGTGTTGCGGCGCCGGTTTGCGCTCGGAAGGGCCGCCCAGGCCTTGTAGAGTCGAGCTTGCTCGACTGCTTTCCTGCCGGCCAAGAATCAAAAGCAGTCGAGCAAGCTCGACTCTACAGAGCCGCTACTGCTTGGCCACGCCGCCGCGGTAGCGTTCGGCCAGCACGCCGACGCGCTGCACGTAACGCTGGGTCTCGCTGTACGGCGGCACGCCCCGGTACTTGTCGACCGCGCCTTCGCCGGCGTTGTAGCCGGCCGCGGCCAGGGTCAGATCGCCATTGAAGCGCTTGAGCAGCCAGGCCAGGTATTGCACGCCGCCGCGGATGTTCTGGCCGGCATCGAACGCGTTGCTCACGCCGAACCGGCGCGCGGTGGCCGGCATCAGCTGCATCAGGCCCTGTGCGCCGACCCGGGACAAGGCATTGGGATTGAACGCGGACTCGGCATGGATGATGGCGCGGACGATCGCTTCTTCGACGCCGAATTCGCGCGCTGCGCTGGCGATCTCCTGCTGGTAGGCCGCCGAGTTCAAGCGCAGCGTGCCGAAATTGACGCCGGGCCTGGCGCCGCAGGCGAAGCAGGTTTCCATGAAGCTGTAGGTGATCTTTCGGATCGAAGCCAGCGGCACGCCGCGCGGACGGCCGGGACCGCAATTGAGCACGCCGTTGCTGCGATAGCAGTAACGGGTGCCGCTATTGAATTGCGGGCCGCGGGCGGCTGGCGTCGCGGCCGTGGCCGGCACGGTGGAAGCGGCCAGCGCCGGCGCGACGCCGGAAGCCGGCGAACCGGCCACAACGGCCGGCGCCGTCGCACTGCCGACGGCAGCCTTGGGCGGCAGCCAGGAGGCCACCGCGGGATCCTTCTTGGCGCGGGTCGAACCGCCACCGCCGGCGTAGCTGATCGGCGTGCAGCGCGCGTTGGGGATGCGTTTGCTGACGTAGCTGCGGGCACCGTCCGCCGTTTCGCAGCGGTAAACGGTACCGGCCACGGCCGGTGCGGCCGCCAGTACGCAGACGAATAGCAGAAGTCCCCTAACCCCCTTCATCGGCCGGAGTGTCCCCTCTCTCGACGACGTTCACAAGTCCTTGATTGTTAAACGCAGCCGCTGGGCCGTCGCGGACGTGACCGACTACACTATTCGGCCTATTCCCAGCCAGCCGGCGCGGACTAACCACCGCCTCCCGGAACCGCCATGACCGACACTGCCCTGCCGGCCGCCCCCGAGCGCGCCTTTGCTACGCCCGCCAAGGGCAAACTCTTCATCAAGACCCACGGCTGCCAGATGAACGAGTACGACTCGGCCAAGATGGCCGACGTGCTGGCCGCGAGCGACGGCCTGGAGCTGACCGACAACGTCGAAGAAGCCGATGTGGTCCTGGTCAATACCTGCTCGATCCGCGAGAAGGCGCAGGAGAAAGTCTTCAGCCAGCTCGGCCGCTGGAAGGCGCTGAAGGCCGACGGCAAGCCGGTGATCATCGGCGTCGGCGGCTGCGTGGCTTCGCAGGAAGGCGAAGCGATCGTCAAGCGCGCGCCGTATGTCGATTTGGTGTTCGGCCCGCAGACGCTGCACCGTCTGCCGGAACTGATCCGCGCGCGCCGCGACTCCGGCAAGCCGCAGGTCGACATCAGCTTTCCCGAAATCGAAAAATTCGACCGCCTGCCCGAACCGCGCGCCGAAGGCCCGAGCGCATTCGTCTCGATCATGGAAGGCTGCAGCAAGTACTGCAGCTTCTGCGTGGTGCCTTACACGCGCGGCGAGGAAGTCAGCCGGCCGTTCGAGGACGTGCTGGTCGAAGTCGCACAGCTCGCGGCCAAAGGCGTGCGCGAGATCAATCTGCTCGGGCAGAACGTCAACGCCTACCGCGGACCGTACGGCGAGGGCGAAGTCGCCGATCTGGGCTTGCTGATCCGCGCCATCGCCGAAATCGAAGGCGTCGGCCGCATCCGTTTCACCACCTCGCATCCGCTCGAATTCAGCGATTCGCTGATCGAGGCCTACCGCGACGTGCCGCAGTTGGCCAATTACCTGCATCTGCCGGTGCAGGCCGGCAGCGACCGCATCCTGTCGGCGATGAAACGCGGCTATACCGCGCTGGAATTCAAGCATAAGATCCGCAAACTGCGCGCGGTGCGGCCGGATATTTCGATCTCGTCGGACTTCATCGTCGGCTTCCCGGGCGAAACCGATGCCGATTTCGACAAGACCATGAAGCTGATCGAGGACGTCGGCTTCGATCAGTCGTTTTCCTTCATCTACTCGCGCCGCCCCGGCACGCCGGCGGCGGATCTGGAAGACGACACGCCGGACGCGGTGAAGCACGCGCGGCTGGAGCGGCTGCAGGCCCACATCAACGCCCATTCGGCCGGGATCTCGAAGACGATGGTCGGCAGCGTGCAGTCGGTGCTGGTCGAAGGCCCGTCCAAGAAGAACCCGAACGAACTGACCGGCAAGACCGAGAACATGCGTTCGGTGAACTTCCCGGGCCATCCCCGGCTGATCGGGCAGTTCGTCGATATAGCGATCACCGAGGCGTTGTCCAATTCGTTGCGCGGGCGCGTGAGCATGGACGACGCAACGTGAAGAAGATCGTATTCGTGGATGTCGACGACACGCTCGTGCGTTCGGCAGGCACCAAACGCATTCCCGCTCCTGCAGTCATTGCGCGCGTCCGCAGGTTGAAGGATGAGGGCGCCGAGGTTTATTTATGGAGCTCCGGCGGCGCCGACTATTGTCGGGCCAGCGCAGCGGAACTCGGGCTTACCGATTGCATCGACGGTTACCTGCCCAAGCCGACGGTCTATATCGACGATCAGCCCGTAGACGAATGGCGCGATTGCCGGCACGTCTATCCCTTGAATGCCGATGGCGCATAACTCGGGGATTTCCGTGGGCAACGAACCCAATATCCGCGAAATAGCGGCCGACGAATTCGATCGGGTATGGCCTTTCTTCCAGGCAATCGTCGAACGCGGCGACACTTATTCCTATCCGCCCGACCTGAGTTTCGAGCAGGCGCGGACGATGTGGACTACGCCGCCCGCGCGCTGCTTCATCGCCGAATCCGGCGGCGAAGTCCTAGGCGCGTATCGTCTCGCGCCGAACCAGATCGGCCTGGGCGACCACGTCGCCAACGGCAGCTACATGGTGTCTTCGGCGGTGCGTGGCCGCGGCATCGGCTCGCTGCTGTGCAAGCATTCGCTCGAGGAGGCACGGCGCAGCGGATATGCGGCGATGCAGTTCAATTTCGTCGTCAGCACCAATACCGGTGCGGTGAAACTGTGGCAGCAGCATGGCTTCCAGATCGTGGGCACGCTGCCGAAGGCATTCCGCCACGCCGAGCTGGGGCCGGTGGACGCTTACGTGATGTTCCAGCAGTTGTGATCCGATAGCGACGCGCCGCCATGCCGCCACCGAATCCATCGCCGACCTCGCGTTACGCGCTCAGCCTGTGGTTTCTGGGTATCGCCGTCCTCGGTCTGGTTCAGTTCTTCGGCAAAGCGCATCGCGATGGCGGATTCCAGCCGACGGCGATCGCCTGGACGTGGTTGATCGGCTCACTGTTGCTGCTCGCATTGGCGATCGCGCTCGCATGGCGCGAGCGCCGCCATGGCAAACGGCATCGCCACGAAGCGTAGCAACTCTGCTTTTACCCTCTCCCATTTAGGGAGAGGGACAGGCCGAAGGCCAGGGAGAGGGTCCGGCTTCTCGCGCCATCCGACAGCAAGAGCAAAAGCACGCTTCGCTACGCTCGCGTCCCCTCTCCCGCCCTTCGGGCATCCTCCCCCACGAGGGAAAGGAAACAGCGCCGCTAACTCATGAAGCCCAGATTGCGACTGGCGAAATTACCCAAATTCGGGAAGATCAAATCCAAATCCGTATCCGCCACACCGAACCAACGCGCCAGCGTCGCCGCGTACTGATCGACCGAAGTCGTCGGAATGATCTGCCCCCAGCCCGCATCGTCGGGGCCGCCGTTCTGCAGTTTCGGCATCTTTCCGTAGAACCGCCCTCCGTTCACGTCGCCGCCGACGACGAAATGATGGCCGCCCCAACCATGATCGGAGCCGTCGCCGTTCGACGATAGCGTACGGCCGAAGTCCGATGCGGTGAACGTGGCGACGCTGTTGGCCACACCGAGTTCAGCTGTCGCATCGTAGAAGGCCTTGATGGCCCGCGAGAGCTGCGCCAGCAGCAGGGGTTGGTCGCTGAGCAAACCGTCATGGTGGTCGAAGCCGCCCATCGACACGAAGAAAATCTGCCGTTTCAGGCCCAGCGTAGCCCGTACTTTGATGAGTCGCGCCACCATCTTCAGCTGTTGCGCAAGATAGTTGTCCGGGAACGGTGTCGCCAGCGGCGTGGAGGAATCCAACGCGGTGCCGACCGCATCGGCGTTTTCCCGCGCCCGATGGAACGAGGCTGCGAAGCTGCGCTCGAAAGCGTGCGATTGGTTCTGCGCCATGAGCTTGAGGAACGCGGTGCGGCGATCGCCGTCCCATTCGAACCAGTTGAAATAGCGCGGCCCGCCGGTGCCGACAACGTACTGGTTGCCGTTGGCGGCCCGTTCCAGCGCACTCTCGAAGTTCAACGACACCGTCATCGGAATGAAAGCGCCGGGATTGGCGTCGTGCAGCAGGTCGGCGATGCGGCCGCCCCAGCCGAGGTTGCGGCCATCGTCGCTGCGCGAGATCTGCCAGTACGATTGCTGGTCGTTGTGGGAGAACAGCTGCGGCGGCAGCGGCACCGATCCATTCTGGTATTCGGCCTTGCTCACCGGCCGCACCAGCGTGCCGATATTGCCGAGGACGGCGGCCTTGCCGTTGTTGAACAGCGACTGCAGGCCGCTCATCCCTACCGTTTCCTCCGCGCTGGTCGATGCCTGCAGACCGTAGTCCGCTCCATCGGAAGCGCCACCGCCGGCTTGCGGCTTGAGCGGCAGCAGCGCGGACTGCGGTACGGCCAACGTTGCGCGGGCGGTCGCATACTGCGCGTAATGCGCGGCGTCGCGCGGAATCACCATGTTCAACGCATCGTTGCCGCCGAACAGGAACACGCAGACCAAGGCCTTATAATCGTCGAAGGCCGCCGGTCCGTAAGCGCGGGTCGTGGCCTCGAGCAGGCGCAGGTTGCCCAACGCGGAATACAGGCCGGCCCCGCCGAGCGCGGCGTAGATGCCGTTGCGGAGGAATTCGCGGCGCTTCATCGGGGCGCCCTCGTTTGCGCGATCATTTCTGCACCACGTATTCGGGCGAGTTGACGATCAGGTAAAGCGCTTCCTTCACCCGCTCGCGACGCGCATCCGCGGTGTTGCCGGGCATGCCGTCCAACCGCGTCTGCAGCGCTTGGCGCATGCTCGAGGACATCTGTCCCGACAGGAATAGCGTGTTGTAACGGTTGATCAGCGTGGCCGGCTCGGCAGCCAACGGCGTGTCCCGGCTCAGATCGATCGCTATTTCGTTCGGTCCCAGGTCCGGATTGCCCTGATAGACATCGAAGATCTTGTAGCCGAAGTAGCCCTCGGTGCTCGGCAGCATGTAGTCGGTAGCCAGCTGCAACTCAGGCGCGGCCAAACCGAGATCGGTGAGTTCGCCGGTGGGCATGTAGCGCGGACTGAAGAAGTTGAACACCGACGGGGCGTACATCGGCGACTGGCCGATGTTCATTTCCAGGGTCCAGAACTCGTCCATGCGGCCGGACTGCGAACGCGCGTTCAAGGCCCGCCACAGATGGGTCAGGCGCAGTATCGGCTCGCGCACCTTGCCGAAATTCGGCGGTTGCGAACTGCGGTCGCGCGCCTCGGCGTCGAAAAGGACCGCGCGGATCACCGCTTTCATGTCGCCGCGCACGCCCTGGCCGTTGTTGTTGAACGCCGCAGCGACGCGGGCGACATAGCCGGGACTGGGATTGCTGGTCACCAGACGCTGGATCAGATGCCTGCCGATGAAAGGCCCGACGTTGGGGTGGCGGAAGATGTTGTCCAACGCGGCCTTCAGATCGTTCTGCGCGTTGCCGCCTGCAGCCAGTACGCCGTTCGGCAGCGCGACGCCGGGATAGACCAGCAATTGCTTACTCTGCTCCGAGGCGTGGTATGCCGCCTGGCTTTCCATGCGTGATACCCAGGCAGGGTCGGCGGCGTCCCAGATATAGCAGTCCGTGAAATAACCCATCGCTTCACAGCCCTGGAAAGTCCAGCCGGTGAAGACGTGGGCGAAACCCTTGACGGTATCCTGATCGTAGGTGGGAATGGATTTTCCGTTGCCGTCGAGCATCGGCGTGCCGTCTTGATTCAAGCGCACCAAGCCGACGCTGAACAGTTGCAGCACTTCGCGCGCATAGTTCTCGTCCGGACGGATGTTGTTCGCCGCATCGGGCTTCTGGTTGCCGAGCATCGACAGGTAGATGCCCATCACCGGATGCAAGGTGACGTCCTCGATCAACTGACGGAAATTGCCGAACGCGCCTCGCGCCAGCGTGTCGTAATAGTGAGTCATACCGTGCGGCGCATTACCGAGTTTGTCGGAGGATGCGTCGGACACGACGAAGATCTCGCTCATCGCGAATGCGACGCGCTGCCGCAGCTGGTCGCGATGGACGAGCGCGGCATCGAACGGATCCTGGCCGCCGATAGCGTTGACGAACCAGGCATCGAGCCGCCAATCGCGCTGCGTATCGGGCCCGGCGGCCTTCAGGAAGACCAACTGGGACGACGCGGATTGCGCGAACTGCTCGTCCAGCCAACCGCGGTAGCCGAGCTGGCGCACGCGATCGATGTCTTCCAGAGTCGGGCCAAAAGTAGCCTGAGCCAAGAATCGTGCTGCGGCGTTGGCATCCACCGGCTTTGCCAATGCCGGCAGCGGCGACGATTTGCCAGGCGGCGGTTTGACCGCTGCAGCCGCGGCAGCGGTCGCACTGACCGGAGGCTTGGCCGTCGCGGCGGGCGTACGCGTGTCCTGACGGACGGCCAGCATCGCCGCGACCAGCAGTAAAAATTGCAATCCGGGCCACGGCCAGGTCCAGAATTGGACACCGTCCTGCCACAAGCGCCATCCACCCCAATGCATAGCGATTCCCCCGCCATCGGCGGCCGGACGTTAGCACGCGGCACGGACACGATTCATGACGCACCACACAATCCGGACCGGATCGACTCGCCCCGCACTGCCCTACCGGTCAATCCAACCGCTTGCGAAAACGCGAGATCGCCAGCGTCATCATCACCACGGTGAAGGCGGCCAGCGCCAGCACGTCGGGCCACAGTTCCCACAGATTCGCCCCGCGCAGCATCACCCCGCGGATCAGGCGCAGGAAATGCGTCAGCGGCAGCACTTCGGCCAGCCACTGCACGACTTTGGGCATGCCGGCGAACGGGAACATGAAGCCGGACAACAGGATCGACGGCAGGAACACGAAGAACGTCATCTGCATCGCCTGGAACTGCGATTGCGCCTTGGTCGAAATCAGCAGCCCCAGCGTCAAGTTGGCCAGGATCAGCAGGATCGAGGCGAGATACACGTCGAGTACGCCGCCGCGCACCGGCACCTCGAACAGCCATACGCCCAGCGCCAGCACCACCGTGGTCTGGATCAGGCCGATGGCCGCGTACGGCAGCACCTTGCCGATCATCAACTCGGAGCGCGTGACGGGCGTTGCGATCAGCAGTTCCATATTGCCGCGCTCGCGTTCGCGCACGATCGCCACGCCTGTGAACAGCACCATGGTCATGGTCAGGATCACGCCGATCAAGCCGGGCACGATGTTGATCGCTGACCGCCGCTCCGGATTGTAGAAGCTGACCACGCTGATCTGGCCGGCGCCGATGCGTTGCGGTTTGGCGTTGCTGACCGGCGTGTTGTCCAGCGGCATCTGCGACAGTTGGATCGCCGCGCTCTGCACGACGGTGTCGCTGCCGTCGACGAGCACTTGCACGGCTTCGCGGCCGTCGTAGCGGCGGCGGTCGAAATCCGCGGGAATCGCGATGCCGATGCTGATCTCGCCGCGGCGCAGATGCTCCATCAACTCCTGCGGCGAGGTCGCGCTGGTGGTGGGTTTGATCACGCCCGTGGCGACCATGTCCATCACCAGCGCGCGCGACGCTGCGGTGTTGGCCTGGTCGGCCACGCCGGTTTCCAGGCCGCGCAGGTTGAGGTTGATCGCGTAGCCGAACAGGATCAGCTGCATCACCGGAATGCCGACGATCATCGCCAGCGTGATGCGGTCGCGCCGCATCTGCCGGAGTTCCTTTATCACGATCGCGAATAGGCGCCGCATGCTCATGCCGCGTCCGCCTTGTTCTGGCGATCGTCGTCGCTGCGTCCGCCGGTGGCCGATACGAAAACGTCCTCGAGATTCGGTTCCGAAGCGCCGACTTGCGCCTGCAACCCGGCCGCCGACAGCGCCGAGCGGATGCGCGCGGCGACGTCGCCGTTCTTGTCGGCCAGCACGCGCAGGCTGTTGCCGATCTGCGCCACGCTCAGCACGCCCGGCACCGCCACCAGCGCCTGTTGCGCGCGTCGCGGCTGCGCGGCTTCGACCAGCACGGTGCGCCCTTGCAGCGCGGCGGTGAGTTCGAGCGGCGTGCCGTCGGCGACCAGCACGCCGTGGTCGAGGATGGCGATGCGGTGGCAGCGCTCGGCTTCGTCCATGTAGTGCGTGGAGACCAGGATGGTGGTGCCGGCATCGGCCAGGTCGAACAATTTCTCCCAGAAATCGCGGCGCGATTCCGGATCCACCGCGCTGGTCGGTTCGTCGAGGAACAGCAGTTCGGGTTTCTGGATCACCGCGCCGGCGAGCGCCAGGCGTTGCTTCTGTCCGCCGCTCATCGTGCCGGCGAGTTGCTTTTGCCGGTCCTGGAAGTGGTATTGCTCGACCAGTTCGTCGATGCGCTGGGACGCTTGGGCTTTGGGGATATCCTGCACGGCGGCGAGGAATTCCAGGTTTTCGCGCACGGTGAGATCTTCGAACAACGAGAATTTCTGCGTCATGTAGCCGATCCGCCGGCGCAACTCTTCCGCTTGTTGCGGAATTTTCAGGCCGAGCACTTCGATTTCGCCCGCGGTCGGCGTGAGCAATCCGCACAGCATGCGGATCGTGGTCGACTTGCCCGAGCCGTTCGGGCCGAGGAAGCCGTACACGCAGGCGCGCGGCACGCTCAGATCGACTTCGTTCACGGCGAGCAGGCTGCCGAAGCGCTTGCTGAGGCCGCGGGCGCGGATGGCGAGGTCGGTGGGGTTTTGCGGGATGGCGTTCATGGGGGCGCTCTGCTTTAAGCCGTCATTCCCGCGTAGGCGGGAACCCAGTGACGCGGCTTGAGCCCTCTCCCGCTTGCGGGAGAGGGTTGGGTGAGGGCGCGCGATATTACAGATGGCTTCGAAGCGATCTGGTGGAACGTCAAAGTCACTGGGTTCCCGCCTACGCGGGAATGACGGCTGAAAGCAACGGCTATACCGGCAACAGGGGGGCTCATTTCGCGTCCCCTTCGACGAACTCGACCCGCAACGGCAAACCCGCCGGCAATTCCGCCGCAGCTTTATCGAGCTGGATCTCGGCCAGATAGCTCAACCGCGCCGCGTCCTTGCCGATCAGCGCGTAGTACGGCGTGAAGCTGGCTTCGCTGCGGATCATCCGCACGCGGCCGTTCAATGCGCCGTCTCGGCCGTCGACGAAGACGCGCGCGGCTTGGCCGACTTTGACATTCGCGCGGATCGGTTCGGGCACGTACACGCGCGCATAAGGCGCGTCGCCGACCAGCATCGCCACCAGCGGCGCGCCGATCGGCGCTTGGTCGCCCAATTTGTAGGGCACGCTGTCGACCCGGCCCGCGCGCGGCGCGACCAGATCGAGTTTCTCCAGCGTCACGGCCTGCGAAGCGGCCTGCGCTTCTGCCGCGGCAAGCGCGGATTCGCCCTGCGCCACCTGTTCGATGCGCGTGCCGCGCTCCAATTCCAACAATGCGGCTTGCGCCGCGCGCACTTGCGCCTGCGCATTGCCGGCCGCTGCGCGCGCGCGGTCCACATCGGACGCGGCCACCAGCTTCTGGCGCCCGAGCGGTTGCAACCGCGCGTAATACGCCTGCGCGTCCGCGGCCTGCGCCTGCGCGGCGGACAAATTGGCCCGCGCTTGCGCGATGTCCTCGCTGCGCGGGCCCGTCTGCAGCTCCTGCAGCGCCGCGCGCGCCTGCAGCGCCTGCGCTTTGGCGGCGGCGAGTTGCGACTGAGTGCGGGTGAGTTCCAGCTGCATCAGCGGCGCGCCTGCGGCGACTTGCTGGCCTTCGCGCACGTCGATGCGCACGATCTTCTCGGACACCGGCGCGGGTAGCGTGATGCGGTCGAATTCCAGCGTGCCGAGCGCCTGCTGCGGCTCTTTGCCGCATGCGGCGAGCAAGCCGACGGCCATCGCGGCCAATGCGAGCGTGCGTAATTTGGGGGAAGGGATCGCGATCATTTCAGCTCCAATCCGCGGTCGAGCAAAGCCAGTGCGTGCATACGTATGTCATCCAGGCCGAGGTCCTCGGCGTCGAAAACGCTGCGCCAGATCGGGGTGCCCGCGATCGGGAACAGGGTGAGGCCGACTAGCGAGGTCATCAGCAGTCGCGGGTCGAGGTCGGGGTTGAGTTCGCCGCGCGCCTGCGCGGCGGCGAAGCGTGCTGCGATCACGCGGGTCAGTTCGGGGGCGATGCGTTTCACCAGCAGGTCGCGCAACGCGCCGCCTTCGCAAAGCACTTCGCGCACCCATAGTTGCGGCCACCACGGGAACTGCTTGACCACTTCGGTGACGCCGTTGACGAAGGCGGCGACGGTGGCGGCGACATCGTCGCCGGCGCTTTGCACGCCCGCGCCGATCAAGCCGAACGCCGGCATCATCCGCTCCTGCAGAAAAGCCTCCTGCAATTGCGCCTTGTCGCCGAAGTAGTAATGCAGCAAGGCCGGGGTGACGCCGGCTTCGGTGGCGATCGCGCGCAGCGAGGTCGCCGCCATCCCTTCGCGCACGAAGCAAGCCGTAGCCGCATCCAGCAATTTGGGGCGCAGGTCCTGCGCATCGCGCAGGGGCCGGCCGGGCGTGCGCTTGCCGAGCGCGCGCTTTGCGGCGTTTTTTCGCCGGGCTTTAGGGGCCGGCTTGGGGGTGGTCCGATCGTCCATGAAACAATATTAATTGATCAATTAATTATTTGCAACCCCCTGGAAGCCGCCCTACCCGCGGCTATTCGCTTAACAAGCCCCGCGCTACCCTTTCCAGCCTATGCCCAACCCCCAACAACGCAATTTCACCCTCGATCCGGAAAACACCGAGCGCCTGGCCAACCTGGCCGGCCCGTTCGACGGCCATTTGCGCCAGATCGAGCTGCGCCTGGGCGTGGAAATCGCCAATCGCGGCAATGTCTTCCGGATTACCGGACCCGAGGATGCCGCGGCCCGGGCCGAGAAGCTGCTGCGCGCGCTCTATGCAGAAGCCGCCGAGGAAACTTTCGACGACCACGCCATCAACCTGCGCCTGAGCGCGGCCGTCGATGGCCGCGGCGACGATGGCGTCGTGCCGCAGGAAGTCGCGATCCGGGTCAAACGCGGCACCATCCGCGGGCGCGGCCCGAACCAAGCCAAATACCTGCACGCCATCGCCACCCACGACATCAACTTCGGCGTCGGCCCGGCCGGTACCGGCAAGACCTTCCTGGCCGTGGCGATGGCGGTCGAAGCGCTCAACGAATCGCGCGTGCAGCGGTTGATCCTGGTGCGGCCGGCGGTGGAAGCCGGCGAGAAGCTCGGCTTCCTGCCCGGCGATCTCACCCAGAAAGTGGATCCGTACCTGCGCCCCCTGTACGACGCGCTGTACGAGATGCTGGGCGTGGAGAAAGTGATCAAGCTATTGGAAAAGAACGTGATCGAGATCGCGCCGCTGGCCTATATGCGCGGACGCACGCTCAACGACGCCTTCGTGATACTCGACGAAGCGCAGAACACCACGATCGAACAGATGAAGATGTTCCTCACCCGGCTCGGCTTCGGCAGCACCGCCGTGGTCACCGGCGACGTGACCCAGATCGATCTGCCCAAACACGTGCGTTCCGGCTTGCGCGATGCGATCGAGGTGCTGCACGGCGTCGACGGCGTCAGCTTCACCTTCTTCGAATCGCGCGACGTCGTGCGGCATCCGTTGGTCTCGCGCATCGTCAACGCTTACGAGGCCCGCGACGCGAAAGACTCCGAGACGGGAGCGGCGTAGACTTGAGGCCTATTGACGCCCGGGATGGCTTCTAGCCCATGACGCGCGGACCCGTTCGCCTCGATGTCTCCGTCGGTTATGCCGTGCCCCGCACCGGCCTGCCCTCTTCGCCAAGCTTCCGCCGCTGGGTGGCTGCAGCGCTGGCCGGGCGCATTCTCGAGGCCGATCTCGCGATCCGCATCGTCGACAACAAGGAAGGCCGCGCGCTCAATCGCCATTACCGCGGCAAGGACTACGCCACCAATGTGCTGAGCTTTCCCGCCGAGATGGCCGAGGGCGTCAAAATGCCCAAGGGCGTGAAGATGCCGCTGCTGGGCGATCTGGTGCTGTGCGCGCCGGTAGTGGCCCGCGAGGCGCGCGAGCAGAAGAAACCGCTGGTGGAACATTACGCGCACCTGACCGTGCACGGCACGCTGCACCTGCTGGGCTGGGACCACGAAGACGACCGCGAAGCCGAGGCGATGGAGCAGCTGGAGCGCGAGATCCTGGCCGCGCTCGGCATCGCCGACCCCTACGACGCTTTGTAGAGTCGAGCTTGCTCGACTGCTCTTGCCTCGGCTGGAAAAACAGTCGAGCAAGCTCGACTCTACAAGCCGGAAGCCGCCCGCCAGCGGGGTTCTCGGGCATCCAGCGCGCCACCCAGGCCGTTTCACCGGCCCGCAACCGTCTCGCGTTAGACTTAAGCCATCGCCCGGTCGGGCGTATTCACGATAGCGATGCCCGAGGACGACAGTAGCAGCTCCCCCGCACCGGACCTTCCGGAAAAACGCCGCGGCTGGCTGGAGCGCATAGGATCGGCGCTTTCCGGCGAGCCGACCTCCCGCGAAGACCTGGTCGAACTGCTGCGCGACGCGCAGGGCGACGGCCTGATCGCGGCCGATACCCTGCGCATGATGGAAGGCGCCATCGCGGTGTCCGACATGAGCGTGGGCGACGTGATGATCCCGCGCTCGCAGATGGTGGCGCTGCCGGCCGACGCCCGTTTCCTGGACCTGATGAAGCAGGTGGTGGAATCGGGCCATTCGCGCTTCCCCGTGCACGGCGAGGACAAAGACGAGATCCTCGGCATCCTGCTGGCCAAGGATCTGCTGCGCGGCGTGGTGGCCGACAACGGCCCGGGCAGCGTGCGCGAACTGCTGCGCCCCGCGGTGCTGATCCCCGAATCCAAGCGCCTGAACGTGCTGCTGCGCGAGTTCCGCCTGTCGCGCAACCATATGGCGATCGTGGTCGACGAGTACGGCGGCGTCGCCGGACTGGTCACCATCGAGGACGTATTGGAGCAGATCGTCGGCGAGATCGACGACGAGCACGACGACGCCGAAGATCCGCAGGCGCTGATCGCCGCGCAAGCCGACGGCCAGTATGTGGTCGATGCGCTGACGCCGATCGAGGATTTCAACGAACGCTTCGGCGCCGATTTCGACGACGACGAATACGACACCATCGGCGGCCTGGTCACCGCGGCGATCGGCCACCTGCCCGAAGCCGGCGAGGAACTGACCTTGGGCCGCTTCGCTTTCCGCGTCGCCCGCGCCGATGCGCGCCGCGTGCATGCCTTCCACGTAGGCGTGCATGGCGAGGCCTGAAACCGTTCCGACGACGACGCCCTGTAGAGTCGAGCTTGCTCGACTGCTCCTGCATGACGTGGAAAAGCAGTCGAGCGAGCTCGACTCTACAAGGCGCTCGCACGCGAAATTGCCGTGGATTTGGCTGCTGCTGGCACTCTGGCTGTGCGCGCTGCCCGCCTTCGCCACGCCGCGCATCGGGGTGATGACGATGGCGCCGGGCGAACTGTTCTGGGAGCGTTTCGGCCACAATGCGATCGTAGTCGACGACCCGGCCGCGCCGTCGCCTGTCTCCTACAACTTCGGCTCCTTCGATCCCGGCGAACCCGGTTTCGTCGGCCGCTTCGTGCGCGGCGAAATGCGGTACGCCTTGGTGGCGCTGCCGGCCGAGCAGGATTTGGAAACCTATCGTCGCGAAGGCCGCGGCGTACGCGTGCAATGGCTCGACCTGACGGCCGCGCAGGCGCAAGCCCTCTCCGCAGCGCTGGCGGAAAACGCCAAGCCCGAAAACGCGCGCTATCGCTACGATTACTTCCTCGACAACTGCTCCACGCGCGTGCGCGATGCGATCGACAAGGCGTTGGGCGGCCGCTTGCGCAGCCAGTTGTCGGCCGGCTCGCACGGCAACAGCTTCCGCAGCGAAGCCACGCGGCTGACCAAGCCGGCATTGTGGATGTGGCTGGGTTTCGACATCGGTTTCGGCCCGCTGGCCGATCGCGCGATGTCGTTGTGGGAAGAGGCCTACGTGCCGCGCAGGCTCGCCGACAGCCTTCGCGAGATCAAGCTGGCCGACGGCAGGCCGCTGGTGTCTTCGGAACAGCAGATCCTGCCGCACCGTATCGCCGCCGAACCGGACGAATCGCCGCGCGCATGGTGGCCGTATGCGCTCGCCGGCCTGGCGATCGCAGCGGCGATCCTGTGGGCCGGCCGCCGCCGCCCGCGCGCCGTCGCGGCGCTCGCGTTGCCGTTCTGGCTGCTGTGCGCCCTGCTCGGCGGCCTGCTGTCGTTCCTGTGGGGTTTCACCGATCACTGGGCCGGCTGGCGCAACGCCAATCTGTTGCTGCTGAGCCCTTTGTGCCTGCTGCTGTTGCCGGGCGCCTGGCGTTTGTTGCGCGGAGGTGACAGCGGCGCATTCTTCCGCGGCGTGTTGGCCCTGGTCGCGATCGGCGCGGCGCTCGCCCTGTTCTGGTATTGGCTGCCGGTGGCGCCGCAGCAGAACCTGCGCTGGATCGCCTTGCTGTTGCCGCTGCACCTGGGCCTGTGGTCCGTATTCGGAACGCAACGTTCGCTTGCCGCTGCCGCCCGATAGCGTCACGATGCGCGCCATGAGCGCAGATGCCGCCATCAAGCCCGACCTGCCCGCCTGCGTGGTCAACTGCGCGGTGTACGACACCGAAGGCCGGCGCCGCGACATCGGCCTGGACCATATCAGCGACGTCTTGGCGCACGACGACGGCAGCTTCGTCTGGGTCGGCCTGTACGAGCCGGAAGAAGCGTTGCTGGACAAGCTGCAGGAGGAGTTCGGCCTGCACGATCTGGCGGTGGAAGACGCGCACTACGCGCACCAGCGCCCCAAGATCGAAGCCTACGGCAATTCGCTTTTCCTGGCCGTGCACACCGCGCAGATGATCGAAGGCCATGTGCGCTTCGGCGAGACCCAGATGTTCGTGGGCCCGCGCTTCCTGGTCACCGTCCGCCACGGCGCGTCGCTGTCCTACGTCAAGGTGCGCGAACGTTTCGAGCGCGAGCCGGAGCTGCTGAAAGGCCCCGCATTCGCCCTGTACGGCGTGCTCGACCACATCGTCGACAACTATCAGCCGATCGTGGACGAATTCCGCGAAGAGCTGAACGAACTCGAGCACGACGTGTTCGCCGAGACCTACCGGCGCGACACCATCGTCAAGCTCTACGAACTGAAGAAAGAACTGACCCAGATGCGGATCGCGGTGGCGCCGCTGCAGGACATCCTGGCGCAATTGATGCGCGTGCAGACCGGACAGGTGGCCGAAGAGGCCAAGCTCTACTTCCGCGACGTGCTCGATCACGTGGTGCGGCTCAACGAATCGATCGACACGCTGCGCGAAATGCTGACCGCAGCGATGAGCGTGAACCTGTCGCTGGTGACCATCGCCCAAGGCGAAGTGGTCAAAAAGCTCGCCGGCTGGGCCGCACTGCTGGCGGCGCCGACGCTGGTGGCCAGCTGGTACGGCATGAACTTCACCCACATGCCCGAGCTGCACGGGCCGCATAGTTATTTCGTGCTGATCGGCATCGTCGTGGTAGTCGTGGCCGGCTTGTACTTCTACCTCAAGAAAGTGCGCTGGCTTTGAGCCGCGAAACTAGCTCTTGTGGGAGCGGCTTTAGCCGCGAGCTCTTTCCATCAGGCCGTCCGAGCAGCCGAAAAGCTCGCGGCTAAAGCCGCTCCCACAAAAGAACAGCATTCGACCAAAGTCGTAGCCGACCGCCGCTCCGATTCCCGCATTGCGCATTGACCCGCGCCGACGCAAGCGCGACCCTGCCTTATCCGATCGGAGGGGCCGCAGATGAAAGGTGGATTCGGGAAAGTGGCATGGGCCGCGCTGGCGCTGCTGGGCGCGTTCTGCCTGGGCACGATAGCGCTGCGGCGCGGCGAGCCGATAAATGCCTTGTGGATCGTCGCAGCCGCCGTATCGATCTATCTGGTCGCTTACCGCTACTACGGCTTGTTCATCGCAGACAAGGCGATGCAGCTGGATCCCACGCGCGCCACGCCGGCCGTCATCAACAACGACGGATTGGATTACGTGCCCACCAACAAGCACGTGCTGTTCGGCCATCATTTCGCCGCCATCGCCGGCGCCGGGCCGCTGGTCGGCCCGGTGCTCGCCGCGCAGATGGGCTACCTACCCGGCGTGTTGTGGCTGATCGCCGGTGTCGTGCTCGCCGGCGCGGTGCAGGATTTCATGGTGCTGGTCATCTCCAGCCGCCGCAACGGACGCTCGCTGGGCGATCTGGTGCGCGAGGAGATGGGTCAGGTCCCCGGCACCATCGCGCTTTTCGGCGCTTTCCTGATCATGATCATCATCCTCGCGGTGCTGGCGATGATTGTGGTGAAAGCCCTGGCCGACAGCCCATGGGGCATGTTCACCGTGATCGCGACGATCCCGATCGCGATCCTGATGGGCGTATACATGCGCTACATCCGGCCGGGAAGGGTCGGCGAGATCTCCGTGGTCGGTCTGGCGCTGCTGCTGCTCGCGATCTGGTTCGGCGGCCAAGTGGCGGCGCATCCGACTTGGGGCCCGGCGTTCACGTTCACCGGCACCCAGATCACCTGGATGCTGATCGGCTACGGCTTCGTCGCCGCCGTGCTGCCGGTATGGCTGCTGCTGGCGCCGCGCGATTATCTGTCCACCTTCCTCAAGATCGGCACCATCGTCGCGCTGGCGATCGGCATCGTCATCGTGATGCCGGAGCTGCGCATGCCGGCCTTGACGCAGTTCACCGACGGCACCGGGCCGGTGTGGAAAGGAAGCATGTTCCCGTTCCTGTTCATCACCATCGCCTGCGGCGCGGTATCGGGCTTCCACGCCCTGATTTCCTCCGGTACCACGCCGAAGCTGCTGGCCAACGAAAGCCAGGCGCGCTACATCGGTTACGGCGGGATGCTGATGGAGTCGTTCGTGGCGATCATGGCGATGGTCGCCGCTTCGATCATCGACCCGGGCGTGTACTTCGCGATGAACAGTCCGGCGGCGATCGTCGGCACCGACGTCAACACCGTTGCGCAGACCGTGTCGAGCTGGGGTTTTGTGGTCACGCCGGAAGTGCTGACCGCGACCGCCAAGGAGATCGGCGAGACCAGCATTCTTTCGCGCGCCGGCGGCGCGCCGACCCTGGCGGTAGGCATCGCGCAAATCCTTCACTCGGTACTGCCCGGCGACGGCATGATGGCCTTCTGGTACCACTTCGCGATCTTGTTCGAAGCGTTGTTCATCCTGACCGCGGTCGATGCGGGCACGCGTGCGGGCCGCTTCATGCTGCAGGACCTGCTCGGCAACTTCGTCCCGGCGCTGCGCCGCACCGAGGCCTGGGGGCCCAACCTGCTCGCGACCGGCGGCTGCGTGGCGCTATGGGGTTACTTCCTGTACCAGGGCGTTACCGATCCGCTCGGCGGCATCAACATGCTGTGGCCGCTATTCGGCATCGCCAATCAGATGCTGGCCGGTATTGCGCTGATGCTGTGCACGGTGGTGCTGTTCAAGATGAAGCGCGACCGTTACGCCTGGATCTCGATCGTGCCGACGGTATGGCTGCTGGTCTGCACCACCGCCGCCGGCTGGATCAAGATCTTCGACGCCACGCCCGCGGTAGGCTTCCTCGCCCAGGCCAACAAGTACCGCGACGCGATCGCGGCCGGCGAGTTGATCGCGCCGTCCAAGGACTTCGGCCAGATGCAGCAGGTGATGGTCAACAACTACATCAACGCGGGGCTGACCGCGCTGTTCCTGTTCGTGGTGTTGAGCGTGCTGGCTTATTCGATCGGCGCGATCGTCAAGGCCAGGCGCAATCCGCAACGCAGCGACCGGGAAACGCCGTACGTGGCGTTGACGCCCGAACAACAAGCCGCGCAGGCACGGCTGTAATGGGCACCGCGCTCGTCCCGCTCGACCACTACGCCGTCCACCGCAGGGTGTGGCGGCGGATGGTGCAGACCGCGCGGCTTTGCTGCGGCATGCCGGACTACGACAACTACGTCCGGCACATGCTGGAAAAGCATCCTGACCGCGAAATCATGGATTACCCGACCTTCTTCCGCGAGCGCCAGGAAGCCCGCTATGGCGGGCGCAGCGGTTTCCGCTGCTGCTAGCGTCTTTTCGCTTTTCGTAGAGTCGAGCTTGCTCGACTGCCTTCGATCTTGCTTGTCCGGCGAGAAGCAGTCGAGCAAGCTCGACTCTACAGAAGCACTCAGCCTGCGCCGGCCATCGCGCGCAATACGATGCCGACGACGTAGGCCAGCACGGTGCCGGTCGCATAGCCCAGCGCACCGAGCAGCGCGCCCACCGGAGCCAGCGACGGATGGAACACCGACGCCACCACCGGCGCCGAAGCCGGTCCGCCGATGTTGCTTTGCGAACCCAGCGCGAAATAGAAGAACGGCACGCGCAGCAGGCGGCCGACCAAGTACAGCAACAGGATGTGCACGCCGATCCAGATCACGCCCAGCGCGAACAACCACGGCTTGTCGGCCAGCGCCATGATGTCCATCTGCATGCCGATGCAGGCGATCAGGAAATACAGGAACAAGGTGCCGATTTTGGATGCGCCGGCGCCGTCGTATTCGCGCAGCCGGGTGAAGCTCAATCCCAGGCCGATGAACGTCGACAGCACGACGACCCAGACGAACGGCTCGTGCAGGCTGACCGTCTTCGCCCACGATACGTTCGCCCCGAACCACGCCGCGATCGGCCCGGCGACCGCATGCGACAACCCGACGGCGCCGAGCGCGATACCGACGATGATCATCAAGTCGGAAAGGCTGGCCACGCGCTGATGCTGTTTCTGATAGCTGACCAACCGTTCTTTCAGCTCTTCGATGGCCCGCGTATCGGCGCCGGTGCGCGCGTCGATCGCCTCGGCGCGATTGGCCAGGAAGATCAGCACCGCCATCCACACGTAACCGACGCCGACATCGATCACCACGAACTGGCCGAAGGTGGTTTCGTCGACGTTGAAGACTTCCTTCATCGCGACCATGTTGGCGCCGCCGCCGATCCAACTGCCCGCCAGAGCGGCCATGCCGCCCCAGGTGTCGCCGGCGACCGTTTCGGGATGGATCAAGCCCATCAGCCAGAACGCTGCGAACGCACCGAGCATGACGCTGACCGACGCCGCGGCGTACATGGCCAACAACTTCGGACCGAGGCGTAGGACGCCCTTCAAATCGATCGTGAGCGTCAACAGCACCAGTGCCGCGGGCAGCAGCACGCGGCTGGCGACCGGGTTGTAGAGCTTGCTGGCATTGCCGTCGATCAAGCCGACGCTGTTGTAGATGCCGGGAATGAAGTAGCACAGCAGTAACGCCGGCACGTAGGTGTAGAACTTCTTCCAGACGCCGGTTTCGCGCGATTCGGTCCAGAACACCAGGCCCAACGTCGCGGCGATCAATCCGAGGACGACGATGTCGTTGGTGATGAGTGCGGTGCTGGTCTCTGGCATGCGCTGGACGATCCCTGGTTGCAAAAAGAAACGCGCCGCATCGCTGCGGCGCGCTTTTCCGGCTCGATCACTGGCCGATGTGCTGCTTCAACCAGCCGTTGACCGTGTCGTGCCACTGGATGCTGTTGTTCGGCTTCAGCACCCAATGGTTCTCGTCCGGGAAGTACAGGAACTCGGACTTCACGCCCTTGCGCTGCAACGCGTGGAACAGCGCGATGCCCTGCTCTACGGGAATGCGGAAATCCTGCTGGCCGTGGATCACCAGCATCGGCACGCGGAACTTGGCGACGTGGTTGACCGGATTGAACTTCTCGTAGCCCTTCGGATTGTCGAACACGGTGCCGCCGTTTTCCCACTCGCTGAACCACAGTTCTTCGGTGGCGTAACCCATCGCGCGGTTGTCGAACACGCCATCGTGGCTGACCAGGCACTTCCAAGGCTGGTTCCAGTTGCCGGCGATCCAATTCACCATGAAGCCGCCGTAGCTGGCGCCGAGCGCGCAGGCCTTGCCGCCGTCGAGGAAATCGTATTTCTTCTGCGCCGCCGCCCAGCCTTTCTGCAGGTCTTCGAGCGGGCGGTCTCCCCAATGCTGGCTGATCGCATCGGTGAAGGCCTGACCATAGCCGGTGGAGCCGTGGAAATCGATCATCACCACTGCATAGCCCTGGCCCGCGTAGGTCTGCGGATTCCAGCGATAGCTCCAGCCGTTGCCGAAGCTGCCCTGCGGGCCGCCATGGATCAGGAAAGCGACCGGATATTTCTTGCCGGCTTCGTAATTCCACGGCTTGACCACGTAGCCGTAGACCGTGTCGCCGTTCCAACCCTTGAAGTCGAACTGCTCGAAATCGCCGAACGTCGCGTCTTTCGCCATTTCGCCCGCGCTGGGCGTGATCGCGCGCTGCGCGCTGCCGTCCGGCGCCGCTGCGAACAACTGGTCGCCGCTCTTCATGCTGTTGCGCGCGAAAGCCAGCGTCGGGCCGGCGATTTCGAACGACGAAATCGAACCGTCGCCGACCAGTTTGGTCGGCGCGCCGCTGGCGATGTCGACCGCGAACAGCGGATGCTCGCCCAGATCCTGCGCGGTGGTGTAGATCGTCTTGCCGTCCTTCGACAAGTTGATGCCGTCGGCGGAACGATCCCACTTGGGCGCGATTTCGCGCGTCGCGCCGGTCGACAGATCCATCGCCATCAGCGCGAAACGATCGGCTTCGAAACCGGGGCGTTTCATCGCGCGGTAATAGAGCGTGTTGCCGTCGTCGCTGAACACCGGGCCGGTATCCCAGGCGGGATTGTTGGCGGTGAGATTCTTGGCCGCGCCGCTACCGTCGGCGGAAACGAGGTACAGATCGAAGTTGGTCGACCACGGTTCGGTGCGGTCGGCTTTGCGGGCGCTCAGCACCAGCGATTCGCCATCGGGCGACCAGGCGAACTCGCTGGTGTCGCCGAACGGCTTCGAGGGCACGTCGCCGAGCACATCGGCGCCGACCAACCCGGCGCTCGCAGCGGCTTTCGCCTTGCCGGACGGCAGGTCGGCGATGAAAACGCGATTCAGACGACCGTCGTTCCATGCATCCCAGTGGCGGATGAACATGCGGTCGAACACCTTGCCGGTGCTCTTCTTGGCGCCTTCGTCGTCGAGTTTTTTCTTGGTGCACGAGAAATCGGATTTACAGTCCGCGAACGTACCGGCGGCGATCGCTATGCGCTTGCCATCGGGCGACAACTTGTAGCCGTCGACGTCGAGCGCGAACGCGGTGACCTGTTTCGGCGCGCCGCCGGCCGTGGGCATCGCGTACAGCTGCGAGCTGCCGGATTTGCCGCTGAGGAAGTAAACCGTTTTCCCATCCGGCGAGAACGACGGCGAATTGACGTTCCAGCCTTCCGGCGTGAAGCGCACCGGCGGCGCGGCATCGCGCGCGAACAGGTCTTCGATCCACAGCGAAGTGCTGGCTTTGCTCTTGTCGTCGAGCACGCGCTTGGCGAACACCAGCTTGCGGCCGTCCGGCGACAGCGTCGGCGACGAATAGCGATCGAGTTTGACCATGTCGCGGACTTCGAAGCCGCGTGCGGCGACGGCGAGCGTCGGTACGGCCAGCATGAGAGCGAACGGAAGGATGGCGTGGCGTAACTTCATGGCGACTCCAAACGATGCATTGAACCGATGGATGAATGCTTTTGCGGAAGGCTGTAGCCCGGGTTGACCCCGGACTTGATCCGGGGGATACCCGGGGCTTTTTCCATCGCTCATCGATGGCGCCCCCCGGGTATCGCTTCGCTCCACCCGGGCTACGGCTCTCCCAGAATTTTGAGAGTCCTATTTCGGACCCGACTCGATAGGCGCCGCGGTCGTATCGACCTTGGTGGCGCTGCGGTACAGCAGCCAACCGACGAAGGCGAGCACGACCAGGCCGACGATCTGGCCGAAATGCCAGGCTTCAGGCAGCGCCAGCACGTCGCCGCGTCCGGACAGCACGATCGGCACGGCGATGCCGATGCCCATCAACGCCTCGCCAGTGATCAGGCCGGCCGAGAACAGCATGCCGGGACGGTGGATGCGATCGCGCTCGGCTTCGTCGTGCGGGTGCACCTTGTGCTTGCGTTCGACGAAGTGAGCCAGCAGGCCGCCCAGGAAGATCGGCACCATCAGCTCCAGCGGCAGGTACACGCCGATCGCCGCAGCCAGCACCGGCACGCGGAAATTGGAGTTGCGCGACTTCAGCCATCCGTCGAGCGCGATCACCGCGACGCCGATCAAACCGCCGATGGCGATCATGTCCCACGGCAAATGGCCACCGAACATGCCTTGGGCGACCGATGCCATCAACGTGGCCTGCGGCGCATTCAAGGATTGCGGATGCTCGGGAGTGGACGGGCCGATGCCGTAAGCGGTCGCCAGCAGGTTCAGCACCGGCGCCATGATCAGCGCGCAGGAGAAAGCGCCGATGCCGAGCATCAGCTGCTGCTTCCAAGGTGTCGCACCCACTATGTAACCGGCTTTGAGATCCTGCAGATTGTCGCCGCCGACCGCCGCCGCGCAGCACACCACGGCGCCGATCATGATCGCGGCGACCGCGCCGATTTTCGAATCGCTGCCCAGCAGCAGCATCAGCACGACGGATGCGAACAGGATAGTGGCGATGGTGATGCCCGATACCGGATTGTTCGACGAACCGACCAGACCGGCCAGATAGGCCGAGACCGATACGAACAGGAAGCCTGCGACGATCATGATGATCGTCATCGGAATGCTGACCAGCCATTGGCCGACGATGGCCTGGTACAACCCGAGCAGCGGCAACGTGAACAGCACCAGCGCGACCAGCATCCACTTCATCGGCAGATCGCGTTCGGTCTCGGCCACCATCTCGCCGCTGCCCTTGCGCGCGGCGGCGAAGCCGCTCTTGACGCCGGACAGCAGCGATTTGCGCAGCGAGAACAGCGTCCACAAACCGCCGACCAGCATCATGCCCACGCCCAGATAGCGAACTTTCTCGGCGCGGATGATTTGCGCGGCGTCGGCGGCGCTCTGGCCGACGAGTTGGGCCGCCAGCGCCGGATCGGCGTGCTGGAAGAAGGCGTAATAGATCGGAATGGCGATGTTGTAAGAGAGGATCGAACCCGACACGACGACGATGCCGACGTTCAGGCCGACGATATAGCCCACGCCCAGCAGCGCCGGCGACAGGCCGGTGCCCATGTAACCGAGGAATTTGCCGAAGAAGCCCGCGCCCGTCGCGGCGTCCGGGATCATCCGCAAGCCGCTCTCCGCCGCCAGCTTGACGATGGCGCCGACCGCGCTGGCCAGACCGAGTATTTTCAGGCCGGGACCCGGATTCTCGCCGGCCTTCAGCACTTCGGCCGCGGCCTTGCCTTCCGGGAAGGCCAGCGGCTCCTCGACGATCATGCTGCGCCGCAGCGGCACCGAAAACAGCACGCCGAGCAGGCCGCCCAGGCCGGCGATGGCCAGTACCCAGGAATAGCGGAAGTCCTGCCAGTAGCCGAGGATGATCAGCGCCGGAATCGTGAAGATCACGCCGGCCGCGATCGACGAACCGGCCGATGCGCCGGTCTGGACGATGTTGTTCTCAAGGATGGTGCCGCCGCCCAGCAGGCGCAGCACGCCCATCGACACCACCGCGGCCGGGATCGCCGTCGCGATGGTCAGGCCCGCGAACAGGCCCAGATAGGCGTTAGCCGCAGACAGGACCACCGCCAGGATGATCGCCAGTATCACGGCGCGGAAAGTGAGCTGCGGAGTGCCAGGCGCAGGCGTATTCATCGGGTATCCCTGTTCCACGGAAGCCCGACACGCTAAAGCCTAAGGTGCCGGCAAGTCCAGCGCCGGACTGCTTTTCCCCCTTTGAAAAAGGGGGACACAGGGGGATTTGCTTTTGGCTTGTTTTTGAAAGCAGGCCAATCAAGAGCAAATCGCTACGCGATTCCCCGCCTTCGCTTACGCGAAGGCGCTCAGTCAGTCGCAAGCCTCGGCTCGCAAGCGGCTGCCTTCGCCCCCTCAATCCCCCTTTTTCGAAGGGGGAAGCACTGCCAATGCGCCCGCGTCTGGAACCGGCGCCTCCGCCCACGGATATACTCGCGCCGATCCCGAACCGGCCCCGTCATGTCCGCCACGACTTATAGCGACATCCCTGCGCGCGAGGATTTCCTGGGCCATCCGAAAGGCGTCTACGTCTGCTTCTTCACCGAAATGTGGGAGCGCTTCTCGTTCTACGGGATGAAGGCGTTGCTGCTGCTGTACTTGCTCAAGCACCACCGCTTCGGCGATGCCGCCGGCTACGACCTGATCGGGGCTTACGGCGGCCTGGTCTACGCCGTGCCGGTGATCGGCGGCCTGGTCGCCGACCGATGGCTGGGCATGCGCAAATCCGTGGTGCTGGGCGGCGTGCTGTTGTGCCTGGGCCACTTGGGCATGGCGGTCGAAGGCGAACAGGCGCGTCTGGTGAACGGCGCGATCGTGCGCGACGAAGGCGCGCTGCAGGCGTTCTATCTTTCGCTGGCGCTGATCATCATGGGCGTGGGTTTCCTCAAGCCCAACATATCCACCATCGTCGGCAAGCTCTATGCGCAGGACGATCCGCGCCGCGATTCCGGCTTCACCTTGTTCTATGCCGGCATCAACGTCGGCGGATTGTTCGCCGGACTGGTGTGCGCGTTTCTCGGCGAAACCTACGGCTGGAAATACGGTTTCGGCGCCGCCGGCATCGGCATGCTCGCCGGCCTGGCGATGTTCGTCTGGGGGCAGAAATACCTGCACGGACACGCCGAACCGCGCGATCCGGCGAAATTGCGCGAACGGGTCGGGCCATTGACGCGCGAGATTTGGATCTACGCGCTTTCTTTCGTCGGCGTGGCCGTCGTCTGGCAGCTGATCCAGCACAACTGGACGGTGCGCGGCGCGATGCACATCGTCGCCGCCGCGTTCGGGGCTTGGTTCGTGTGGTTCCTGATCCGCCATTGCACCAAGGTGCAACGCCAACAGATGATCGCGCTGCTGGCGATGATCTTCGCGGTGCTCGCGTTCTTCACCTTGTACGAGCAGAGCTTCGGCTCGTGGGTGACCTTCACCGACCGGCTGCTGACCAAGGACATGTTTCCGTCGCTGGTCAGCGACGCCAGCGGCACCCTGCCCTGGTCGCTGTTCATGATGGCGGCCAGCCCCGTGCTGATCGTGACCGCGTTGCGCGCCAGCGATCGCGGCAATGCGGGCCTGGCGCGCGCGATGGTCTGGGTGTTCGTCTTGGCGATGGTGGTCGCCTGCTTCCGCGACGTGGTGCTGGTGCCGCAGACCGCCGGCTCGCTGACCTTCCTGGGTTCGTTCTTCGTGGTGCTGCTGTCGCCGCTGTTCGCCTGGCTGTGGCCGTGGCTGGAAAAACGCGGCCGCAATCCCAGCAAACCGTTCAAGAGCGCGATCGGCCTGTTGTTCGCCGGCCTCTCCTTCCTGCCGCTGCTGGCCGCGGCGCAAAGCGCCGGCGGCGGCGCGCTCGCCAGCGTGTGGTGGCTGGTGTTGGCGTATTTCCTGCTGGAAATCGGCGAGATGTGCCTGTCGCCGATCGGCTTGTCCGCGGTCACTCAGTTGTCGGTTGCACGTGTGGTCGGCTTGATGATGGGCGGGTTCTGGCTGGCGACCGCGTATTCGGAAACGCTGGCTGCGCAGTTCGGCAAGCTGGCCTCGATCGAGATCCCCGAAGGTACGTCGCTGAATTTCGCCGAGGCCGCGGCAAAATACGCCGACCTATTCCAACTGCTGATGTGGATCGGCTTGGGCTGCGCGGTCGTGGCCTTCGCGCTGGCGCCGTTGTTGCGGCGGATGATGCATGGCGTGAAGTGAGCTGTTTTTCGTGGGAGCGGCTTTAGCCGCGAGCTTTTCGGGTGAGGCTGCTGCGACATGAAAAGCTCGCGGCTGAAGCCGCTCCCACAAGAACGCGCCGCTTACGGCGACAGGCCGGCGATCTCGTCCAGCACCTGCACCATCCCCTCATGCCAATTCGGCAGTTCGATGCCGAAATCGCGCTGAAACGCCGTATTGTCCAGCACCGAATACGCCGGTCGCGCCGCGCGGGTCGGATAGTCGGCCGTCGCGATCGGGATCACCTTCGACGCGCGCGCGATCAGACCGGACTCGTGCGATTGGCGCACGATGGATTCGGCGAAGCCATGCCAGCTGGTCTGTCCGGAAGCCGTGAGATGCCATAAACCCGAGCCTCGCTGGGAACGCAGCGCAGTCTCTGTGGCGTAGGCGATCAACCACGCCGACGTCGGCGTACCGACCTGATCGGCGACCACGCGCAACTCGTCTCGCTCCTTCGCCAGCCGCAGCATCGTCAGCAGGAAATTCTTGCCGTGGGCGGCGTACACCCATGCGGTGCGGAAGATGAAATGGCGCGCGCCGCTTTCGCGCACCGCATCTTCGCCGGCGAGCTTGCTGGCGCCGTAAACGCCCAGCGGCGCGGTCGGATCGCCTTCGCGGTAGGGGCGCTTGCCGCTGCCGTCGAAAACGTAATCGGTCGAGTAATGCACCATCAAAGCCCCGCGCTCGGCGCAGGCGGAAGCGATGGCGCTCGGCGCCTCGGCGTTGGCGCGGAATGCGGCTTCGGCGTCGTCTTCGGCGCGGTCGACCGCGGTATAGGCGGCGGCATTGACCACGACATCGGGCGCGATACGCTCGATCAGGCCAGGCAGGCCGTCCGGCGCGTCGAAGTCCGCGGCCTCGCACCCGACGCCATCGTCGAGCGTGCCCGAACGCGTCGTGGCCACGACTTCGCCCAACGGCGCGAGGCTTCGGCGCAATTCGGTGCCGACTTGGCCGTTGCCGCCGAACAGCAATATTTTCAAGGCCGGTAGACCGGCAAGCGTTCTTCGGCGACCTCGTCGAGGAACGGGGCGCGGGCGTCCTTGTCCGACAGCAGCGGATCGCTCAACGGCCAATCGATCGCGAAGCGCGCATCGTTCCAGCGGACGCCGGCGTCTGCATCGCGGTCGTAGGTTTCGGTGCAGAGATAAGTGAATGTGGCGCGTTCGCTGAGCACCGCGAAGCCATGCGCGAAGCCTTCCGGTATCCAGAAGTGACGCTTGTTCTCGGCGCTCAGCATCACGGCCGTCCATCGGCCGAACGTGGGCGAACCGCGCCGGATGTCCACGGCGACATCCCACACCTCGCCTTCCAGCACCGATACGTATTTGCCTTGCGGCTTCGGCCATTGGTAATGCAGGCCGCGCAGCACGCCGCGCACCGAGTTGGAAACATTGCCCTGCACGAAGCTGGGCGTCAGCCCGTGCGCCGCGAGCTTGTCGCGATTGAAGGACTCGAAGAAGTAGCCGCGGTCGTCGCCGAACACCTGCGGCTCGATCACCACGCAGCCCGGCAGATCGGTCTCGACGATCTTCATGCTGCGCCGTGCCTCACGGCACGAACCCGCGGTCGGCCAGCGACAAAAGGTACTGGCCGTAGCCGTTCTTGGCCAACGGCCTGGCGAGGATCTCCAACTGCGCCGCATCGATCCAGCCGTTGTTCCACGCGATCTCTTCGGGACAGCACACGCGCAAGCCTTGCCGAGCTTCGATGGTCTCGATGTAATTGGACGCTTCCAGCAAGGACTGGTGCGTGCCCGTATCCAACCATGCGTAGCCGCGGCCCAGTTGCTCGAGATGCAACGAGTCCTCGTCGAGGTAAAGCCGGTTCAGGTCGGTGATTTCGAGCTCGCCGCGCGCCGACGGTTTCAATGCGGAAGCGAAATCGCTGGCGCGGCCATCGTAGAAATACAAGCCGGTGACCGCGTAGTTGGAACGCGGATGCGCAGGCTTTTCCTCGAGCCCCATGACTTTGCCCGCCGCGTCGAATTCGGCGACGCCATAACGTTCCGGGTCGCGCACCCAGTAGCCGAACACGGTGGCGCCGCGGTCGCGCTGGTCCGCGCGCTTGAGCAGCGCGGTCAAGCCTGGGCCGTGGAAGATGTTGTCGCCCAGCACCAGGCAGCTCGGTTGCCCGGCGACGAAATCGCGGCCGATCAGGTAAGCCTGGGCCAGGCCGTCCGGGCTCGGCTGCACCGCGTACTCGAAGCGCATGCCCCATTGCGAACCGTCGCCGAGCAAGGCTTTGAACAAGGCCTGCTCGTGCGGCGTGTTGATGATCAGCACTTCGCGAATGCCCGCCAGCATCAGAGCGCTCAGCGGGTAGTAGATCATCGGCTTGTCGTAGACCGGCAGCAGCTGCTTGCTGATCGACTGCGTAAGCGGATACAGGCGCGTGCCGGACCCGCCCGCCAGGATGATGCCGCGACGCTGGGTCATGCTCATGCTTCCTGGCCGATGCGCTCGAGACGGTAGCTGCCGTCGAGCACGCGCCGCACCCAATCCTGACGGCCCAGATACCAGTCGACCGTATCGGCGATGCCCTGTTCGAAGGTATGCGCCGGCTTCCAGCCCAGCTCGCTCTGCAGCTTGGACGCGTCGATCGCATAGCGGCGGTCGTGGCCTGGACGGTCCTTGACATAGGTGATCTGCGAGTTGCGCGGTTTGCCGTCCTCGCGTGGGCGGCGCTCGTCCAGCAGTGCGCAGATCGCGTTCACCACTTCGATGTTCTGCCGCTCGGCGTCGCCGCCGACGTTATAGGTTTCGCCGACGCGGCCGCGTTCCAGCACCGCGCGGATCGCGGCGCAGTGGTCGCCGACGTACAGCCAGTCGCGCACGTTCTTGCCGTCGCCGTAGATCGGCAGCGGCTCGCCCGCGATCGCCTTGGCGATCACCAGCGGGATCAATTTCTCCGGGAACTGGTACGGGCCGTAGTTGTTGGAGCAGTTGGTGGTCAGCACCGGCAGGCCGTAGGTGTGGTGGAACGCGCGCACCAGATGGTCCGATGCGGCCTTCGATGCCGAGTACGGCGAGTTGGGCGCGAAAGCCGTTTGCTCGGTGAACTTGCCGCTGTCGCCGAGCGAGCCGTAGACCTCGTCGGTGGATACGTGCAGGAAACGGAATGCGTCTTTGGCGGGGCCTTCCAACGCTTTCCAATAATCGCGCGCCGCTTCCAGCAGGGCCAGGGTGCCGACGACATTGGTCTGCACGAATGCGGCAGGGCCCTCAATCGAACGGTCGACGTGGCTCTCGGCGGCGAAATTGACGATCGCGTCGGGCCGGTGCTCGACCAGCAGCCGCGCCAGCAATGCGCGGTCGCCGATATCGCCGTGCACGAAATTGTGGCGGGGATCACCATCGAGCGACGACAGCGTGTCGAGGTTGCCGGCATAGGTCAGCGCGTCGAGATTGACGATGCGCATGCCGAGGCTCACCGCCTCGAGGACGAAATTGCCGCCAATAAATCCGGCGCCGCCGGTCACCAACCAAGTCTGCACGCGATGGTTCCTTCATATCGACGCGCCGCGAGCATAGGCCGGCCGGTGCGCCTCATAATTTATTCAGCAAAATCAGGTATTTACAGGCCGAATACCTGGCTTGCCAGTTCGCTGGCAATTGTAACCGAAGGCTGCAGGGGGCTCCTGTATCGATCAGTCAGCTTCGCACCGCGCCGCCAACCTTCCTTCTGCAGCCGCGCATCACCGACAAAGGATAGCGGCCGGATCCTTCTGATCGCGGTGCCCGTGCGCGAGCGCTCGGGACGAAAATCGCTTTCCCCTCGCATAACCGGTGCCGCATGAAATTGATGACCTACCCCGGCGCGTGCTCGACCGCCGACCACATCGCCCTGCAGTGGACCGGACAACCTTTCGAAATCGAAATCATGACCGGGGAGACGCTCGCATCTCCCCGATTCCGGGCATTGAATCCGGCCGGCATGGTGCCGGTGCTGGTGGACGGCGAATACGTGCTGACCCAGAACATCGCGATCCTGGCCTACATCGGCGAGCTCCATCCCCATGCAGGCCTGTTCGGCGACGGCAGCGCCAAGCAACGCGCCGAAGCCATGCGGTGGCTCGCGCTGGGCAGCACCGACATGCATCCGGTGTTCGGCACGTTCTTCGCTCCGGCAATCTTCCTGCCAGAGCCCGATCAGCACGACGCGCTCAAGAAAGCCGCGGCGATACGCCTGCGCGAGATGTTCGAACGCGCCGACGCGCAGTTGGACGGACGCCAATGGTTCGCAGGCTTTCGCAGCGCTGCAGATGCCTATCTGTACGTAATGCTGCGCTGGGCGGACATGTTCCCCATCATCGATCTGGGCGGCCTAACCCACTTGGCCGCCTTCAAGCGCCGCATGGAAGCCGACGCAGGCGTACGCGCCGCGCTTGAGGCCGAAGGCTTGAGCGCCGATCTTGCTAGCGCGTGAACGCATCGTCGCGCACCGACCAAAGGCAGGGTGCAGACCCTGCCGCCGGTCGCTACCGCGCTTGTGACGGCTGGCTCATTCTGAATCTAGGGTAGGCGCTGCCGTTGCGGTACGACCCGCCCACTATGACGAGCGTTTGCTTCCGGCGAACCGCCGTTTGCGATCCGCCCCTTATACGAGCGGTTCGCCGGAAGTTTTTTTATCGCCGCGACGTCCTCGCTTTTCGCACAGCCGTCGCAGTCCAAAGTCTTACCGCTCCGGCGGCTCGCTTGCTTCCCCCCGGGGTAAGAGGGCCGCCGGGGCGCCCTCTCCGCCGATGCCGCGCCTCCGCCTGACTACGACGCGCATGGGTGTCTGAAACGAGCGCGGTTTTTTTGCCGGCGGCCGCCTTCGAACGGCTTTTCATCCGTATCGCCGGCCGACGGATCGGAGCGCGCGATGAACCATCTCAATCCCGAGCAAGCCCGGCATTTCGCCGAACGATGGCTGCCTGCGTGGACCGGCAACGATCCGGAACGGTTGGCGGATTTCTATGCCGACGACGCGTTCTACTCGGACCCGGCGATCCCCGCCGGCGTCGAAGGCAAGCCGGCAGTGCTGGCCCATTTCCGCAAGTTGCTCGCCTACAACCCGGATTGGGTGTGGACATTGGTGGAAGCGATCCCGTTGCAGGACGGCTTCTTGAACAAATGGCGGGCCCGCATCCCGGTCGGCACGGTTTCGCTGGATATTTACGGCGTCTGCACGGTGCAGTTGGACGGTGCCGGAAAGATCTACCGCAACGAAGTCTATTTCGATCGCTCGCGTCTCTTGCCGGAGATCGCCAAACTCAAGCAGCCGCTCGCCGGACGCTAGCGCAGGCATCCGGATCGCTGGGCCGGCACGTTTCGGCGCGACTCGCGCAAGAAAGCGAAGAGCAGCGGAGCAAGCTCCGCTCTACAAGACAAGGCAATAAGCCTACGCGCAGACGAACGCGTCAGGTGCGGCCCAACGCTTCCAGGCCTTCCTTGTGCGCGAGCAATGCGGCCTGGGTGCGGTCTGCGACGCCGAGTTTGTCCAGCACCTGGCTGACATAGCCCTTCACCGTGCCCTCGGTGAGATCGAGCTGACGCGCGATCTGTTTGTTGCTGAGGCCTTCGGCCAGCAGGCCCAGCACGGAACGTTCGCGTGCGGTCAGCGAATCGATCGGCGACGGCGGGCGCCGCATCCAATCCAACATCTGACGTTGCGCCTGCGGATGCAGCCAAGCGCGGCCGGCGGCGACTTCGTGCACCGCCCTGATCAGGTCGTCGCGCAAGGCGTCTTTCAGCAGATAGCCGGTGGCGCCGGCGGTGAGCGCGTCGCGCACCTGCGAATCTTCCGCGTAGCTTGTGAATACCAGGATCTTCACGTCCGGCGATCGTCGCTTGATCGCAGCGATCGTTTCCACCGCGCTGGGGCCGGGCATCTTCATGTCCAGCACCACCACGTCGGGCGTATCGGATGCGAGATGGTCCAAAGCGCTCAGGCCATCGTCGGCTTCGCCCACTACCTGCATGCTCTCCTGTTGCTCGAGCAGGCCGCGCAGGCCTTCCCTGACGACGGCATGGTCGTCCACCAACAGGATTCGGATCGGTTGTTCGTTCATTTTTGCCTCTTGCCAGGTTCGATGTCGTCACGCGGAAGGTAAGCGTCGATGCGGGTGCCGTGCGGCTTGCTTGGTCCGATCACCAGCTCGCCGCCGTGTTCGGCGAGCCGTTCGCGCATATTGCCCAGGCCCATCCCGGGCGCAGCGGCGGCAGGCATGCCGCGGCCGTCGTCGCACACGCGCAGGCGCATGGCTTTGCCATCGACCGAAAGTACGATGCCGATGCGGCGGGGCTCGGCGTGCCGCACTGCGTTGGAGACGGCTTCCTGGCACACGCGCAGCATCGCTTCCTCGTGGGCCCGGTGCTGCGGCCGATAGCCGCCGGTATCCAGGGTGAGGCGGATATGCGCCGGCACCATCGCTTCGAGCAGCCGCTGCAGCGTCACCGGCAAGTCTTGCTTGACGGCGGGGAACACGCCTTTTTTGCTGGGCGCGTCGCTGGGCGAGAGTTCGCGCAGCAGGCCGCGCAGCTCGGCGAACGCCAGTTGCGCCAGCTCGCTCAAGCGCGCGGCGCGACGCTCGCCTTCGGCCGGGTTGTAGTACCAGGCTTCGCTCAGCGACTGCGCGATCAGGCTCATCGACGCCAGGATCTGGGTGACGCTGTCGTGCAGGTCGCGCGCCAAGCGCTGGCGCTCCTCCAGCAACGCCACCTGGGTCGAACGCTCGTACAGCCGCGCGTTGACGATCGCCACGCCCAGGTGTTCGGCCACGATTTCCAGGCTGGCGCGGTCGAGTTCGTCGAAAGCGCGATCGCCTTCGACATTGAGCACGCCCAACACCGCATCGCCGTGCACGATCGGTATCGCCAGCTCGGCGAGCGGCTTGCGCACGCCGGGCGGCGTGACGTAGCGCGGGTCGCTGGCCACGTCGTTCACCAATTGCACGCGCCGCTCCCGCGCTGCGGCGCCCATGATGCCCTGCCCCACCGGCAGACGATCGGTATGCCGGATCAGGCGCTTGTAGTCGCCGCCGCGCACGCTGATCACCAAAGTTTCCGGGTCGTCCAGATCGACCAGCGGTATGTCGACGTTGGGATATTCCAAGGTTTCGTGGATGGCGTCGGCGGCCTGCTGCAGCAGGTTCTCCAGATCCGGGCCGGTCGCGCCGATCGCCGCGACGCGAGCGATCAATGCGAAGCGCGACGCGCGGCGATGTTCTTCGGCATAGCGTTGCGCGTTCTGGATGGCAATGGCGGCATGGCGCGCGAACAGATCGAGCAGATCCTGCGCCTGCGCATCCAGCACGCGCGGCGGCCAGGTGCCGATGCCGAACACGCCGATCAGCTTGCCGCGCGCGCGGATCGGCATGCCCAGCATGTTCATATCGCGCGCCGCGGTCCTGCTCGGATACGGCAGGTCGCCGTAGCGGCAACGCAGCGGCGCATCCAGTTCCAACACGCGACCGGTCAGCCCGTGGCCGCGCGCCAGCACCGCGCGCAGTTCGTCGTGGGGGATGTTGTAGCTCGCCGCTGTGCGGATGGCGTCCAGCTCGGGCACATACAGCCCGATCACGCCGTCGTCGGCGCCGATCAATTTGCAGGCGCGCTCGACGATCCGGCACAGCAACGGCTCCAGCGCCAGCTCGCCGGAAATTTCCTCGATCATCTGCGACAGCAACTCGAGCTGCGTGCCGATGTCGTTAGCGGTAGCGGTAGCGGAAGCCAACATTGCGATTCGCAGCGTTCATTCGCGGGCGGGCCGTAGGCATGGTACGCAGCAGGCAGGGCGCTGGCGCGTACCCCCGGTGGGTATCGGACACTGACCAAAGTCAGTATGCCCCTGCCGGGACGGCTCCTCATCCAAAACAGGCGCGGACCCGCCCATTGCCGCGACGGAGCACGCCGAAAACGTCCGAAACGCTGCCTGGCCGCATCGAATCGCACAGGCACCGGCCTGCGTTACCCCTACGGCCTATCGTTTTGCGGTGTCATGCCGCGCGGCGGACCGCCATGATGCTCGATCCCCCGGCAGGCGTCGCCCCGACGCCTGCATAGCAGCCGCATGCCCCCATGACTGGAAAAATCGTACGTCGAGCGCTGTACGGCGCCGGAGTCCTTCTCGGTTTGTGTTTGCTCGCCGCAGCTCTCGTGTACGCGCTGAGCGAAACGCGTTTGCGCAAGGACTACGCGATTCATGTCGCGCCGGCGACGGCGGATCCGGCGCTCGCCGCGCAAGGCAAGCATCTGGCTCGTTCGCGCGGCTGCGCCGACTGCCATGGCGACGACTTCGGCGGAAAAGTATTGCTGGACGAAATGCCGTTCGCGCGCGTCGTCGGCGACGACCTGACGCGTATGCCGGCCGGGCACGAAAAGGCTTCCATCCGCGAACGCATGTTCCGCGCGCTGCATCATGGCGTCGACATGGATTCGCGGCCGTTGCTGATGATGCCGTCCAAGGAATTCGCCAGCCTGAGCGTGCAGGAAATCGATGCGCTATCGGCCTATTTCGCCACGTTGGCGCCGGTGCGGCACGAATTGCCCGACAGCGCGATGGGACCGATCGGCCGCGCATTGCTGGTCGGCGGCAAGCTGGACGGCTTCCTTTCGGCCGAGACCATCGATCACGCGCAAAGCGCGGTCGCCGCACCGCCGTCGCTGGGCACGCTCGAATACGGCCGTCACGCCGCGCAGTTGTGCACCGGCTGCCATCGCGGCGATTTCGCCGGCGGACGCATGGATCACGGCGGCCCGGGCATGCCGCCAGCCGCCAATCTGACGCCGCATGCGACCGGCCTTGCGGATTGGAGCGAACGCGATTTCATCGTCGCGATGCGAACCGGCCGCAGGCCGGACGGCAGCGAACTCGACGGCAAGGCCATGCCTTGGCGCGCGGTCGGCCAGGCGAGCGATGCCGAACTGCATTCGATATGGCTGTTCCTGCGCAGCCTGCCGCCGGTGGCGCGCGAGACGGATGCCGGCGATCGTCGTTGATGCGACGCATCGGATCATCCACGCACGGCTCAATGATCTTGCTCCGCTGTTCTTGCCCTTAAAGCCGTCAACCAGGCGAACGCCGGTATACAGTGCCGTTGCCTTTGTTTTGTAGAGCGGGGCTTGCTCCGCTGCTCTTGCTTGTTGGCTTCTTGCAACCTGCCTCACTGCGCTCAGGCTCCGTCCCGGGCCTGGATCCCGGCTTTCGCCGGGATCACGGCTGAAGGGCAGCAGGGAAATGGGTCCCAGCGTTCGCTGGGATGACGGTACAAAACGGAGCAAGCCCCGCTCTACAAAGCCGGGGTAAAGTCGCTGGATGCCCCGCCTTTGCCGACTCTCGAAAGCAGAGGCAGCAGTGCGGCTGCCTATCGCCGCATGGACGACGGATGAGCCGCTATCGGTAAGGATCCATTCCGCACCAGCTCGCACGCAGGTACAGATCGATCGGCAGGCTCCATGCCGAAGGCGGCGACTGCAGCAGGCACGACCAGGACACTGACGAAGGCAGGGTCGGCAATGCCGTGCGCGAAATCGCGCGCGGCGTGGACAGCGGCAGCGTCGGGTTGTCCGTCCGCGCCGGTAGCGCAGGCGCCGATTCGGGCCGCGCGGCAACGGGTGCGGGCGCTGATGCGCCCAGCGCCGGCGGCTTCGGCGGAATAAACGGCTGCGAACCTTCGCGCGGCGATGGCTCATTCGACTTGACGGATTCGAACGCGCCGATATCGAGTCCGCCCGCGGCCGTTCGCGGACGCCAATTGCCGATGGCGAGTTTGACTTGAACAGGCGGGTCGGCCAGCGCGACGAGCAATGGCGTCGGGAACGGCGCGCCAGCGGGCGCCGGCGGAGTGCTATTGCCCTTGTTGAGCACAGGGCTGCCGGCTACGGGCCGCAGATTGCGCTGGGCGATATTGGCCAGCATCGGATCGAGGCCTTTCAAAGTGCCGGTCCATTCCGCCGGCACGTTGCTTGCGCCGCTCTGCACCCAGTTATTGGTGCCGGTGACCTTGCGTCCGTCGGCCCAAGGCTCGAGATCGAGTGGCGGGCAAGCGGGCGGCTCCTCGTGCGCGCTGGCGGGATTCTCGCGCACGATCGCCGGCGCCGTGCCGCTGTTCTGGTAGATCAGGTTGTTGTGCATCTCCAGCCGGCCCTGGCCCAATTGCACCAGCACGGCATTGGCGCCGCCCAAGCGGTCGATCAGGATCGTGTTGTTGACCATGCGCACATGGCCCATGTTGCGGCCGTTGAGATCGCCGCCGATGCGGATCGCGTTGTCCCCGTCGCCGGTATGCACGATGACGTTGCCGACCACGTCCGAATTCTCGGTCTTCAAGCCGGGCGTCCAACTGCCGGCCTGGGTTTCGCAATCGGGGCCGATCAGCTCGATTTCTTGGAAAGCGGCGCCTTCGAACCAGTTGTAATAGATCTCGTTGCGCTCGTGCCGGCTCTTGAGGAGATTGCCGCCATTGCCGTCGTGGACGTAATTGAAACGCATGCGGAAGACCGAACCGGGATGCGCCACTTCGTCGGACTGCATGTAGATCGGATGTTTTTGACTGCCCGCCCCGGCGTCGAATACTTCGCTGTATTCCAGCGTGAACGACCCCGAATTCTCGTCGGCGCCCAGGATGCCGTGTTCGTCGCAGTCGTGGATCACGCTGTCGCGCACGGTGATATCGTCGGCCTCGCTGAAGACGCAGGTTTTCGAGGCGTTGCGGATTTCGAAGCCTTCCAGCACCACGTGGTCGGACTGCTGGAACTTGATGGTGTGCGTGCCGCCGGTCAGCACCGGCCGCGAAGCGCCCGGCTCGCGGCGCCAGCGGATCGTCACCGGGTTGCCGGGCGCGCCGCCGTCGTCTTCGTCGAGCACCACTCCGCCCGAATAGGTGGCATTGCCGTCCACCAGGATAAGGTCGCCCGGCGCCAGGTTCCTGGCGTTGATCACGGCCGACAGTTGCGTGTATTGCCGGCCGCTGGGGCCGACCGTGTAGGTCGCGGCCAGTGCCGCGGGCGATCCGAGCACGAAAGCCAAAGCCCACACGACGCGAAAATCCTTACGCATGATCTTCTCCCCGAACGCTGAAGCTCGATTTTGATTCCCTTGGCGGGAACCAGACACCGACATTGGTCAGTGTCCGCATCCATCGTGCCGGAGATGTGACCAGCGGCGCAGAATGCGCCCACCGAACGCCGCGGCGGACCGCGGCGCGGGATCAGAACGGGATGTCGTCGTCCGCGAAATCGTCCATGCCCTGCTGCGATGCCGGCTGCGACGGTTCGCGGCGCTGCGCGGGCGCCGGACGCGATGGACGCTCGCTGCCGCCGCTGCTGCGCTCGGTGCGCTCTGCGCCCCGGCCTTCGGTGCTGCCGAGCATCTGCATCTCATCGGCGACGATGTCGGTGAAATACTTCTCGACGCCGTCCTGGCCGGTGAACTTGTCGTAGCGGATCGAGCCTTCCACGTACACCTGGCGGCCCTTGCGCAGATATTCGCCGGCGATCTCGCCGAGCTTGCCGAAGAACTTCACCCGATGCCATTCGGTGCGTTCCTGGGTATTGCCGTCCTTATCCTTGCGCACGCTGCTGGTGGCCAAGCTGATCGTGGTCACGGCCATGCCGCCCTGGGTGTACTTGGTTTCGGGGTCGTTGCCGAGGTTGCCGACCAGGATCACTTTGTTTACGCCGCGGGCCATTCTTGCCGTCCTTAATCTGTGCCTGCCCGGATCGGGCCGCATCATTGAATTATAGCCGCGCTCCCCAGGGCCGTAGGCCGATATCGCGACCGCAGGTCGGTCTAATCTGAATTGTACGGCGCCGCCCGCTCTTATAATTGCCCTCTTTTCGTCCCGGCCGCCCCATGGATTCCGCGTCTTCCCGCCTGCGAACGCTAGACCTGACCGCAATCCAGGCCCTGGCAGGTCCCGACATGGCCGCCGTCGACACCCTGATCCGGCGGCGCCTGGCCTCGGACGTGGTCCTGGTCAACCAGATCGGCGAGCACATCGTCGCCGCCGGGGGCAAACGGCTGCGGCCGATGCTGCTGCTGCTGGCCGCGCGCGCGCTCGGCCATGCCGGCGCCGACGCGCACCAGCTGGCCGCGGTGATCGAATTCATCCATACGGCCACCCTGCTGCACGACGATGTGGTCGACGAATCGGACCTGCGCCGCGGCCGCAAGACCGCCAATGCGCTGTGGGGCAATGCGCCGAGCGTGCTCGTCGGGGATTTCCTGTATTCGCGCAGCTTCCAGCTGATGGTGGAACTCGATCGGATCGAAGTGATGCGGATCCTGGCCGATACCACCAATGCGATCGCCGAGGGCGAAGTGCTGCAGCTGCTGCACGTGCGCAATCCGGATACGGACGAGGCCGCTTATCTGCGTGTGATCGAACGCAAGACCGCGGTGTTGTTCGCCGCCGCCACCCGGCTGGGCGCGCTGCTGGCCGGTGCGGACGCCGGGATGCAGCAGCGTTTTCACGATTACGGCATGGCCCTGGGCTACGCCTTCCAGATCGCCGACGACGTGCTCGACTACAGCGCCGACGAAGCCGACCTGGGCAAGCATTTGGGCGACGATCTGGCCGAAGGCAAGGCCACGCTGCCGCTGATCCATGCGATCGCGCATAGCCCGGCCGAGATCGCCGCGCGTTTGCGCGAAGTCGTCGAGAACGGCGACGCATCGGCGCTGCCGGAAGTGCTGGCCGCGATCAATGCGACAAGCGGCCTCGAGTACAGCCGCGCCCGCGCCAACGAATACGCCGATGCGGCGGAACGCGCGTTGGAAGGCCTCGAAGACAACGACGGCGTCGCCGCGTTGCGCGGGCTGGCGCATTACGCCGTCGATAGGAAAAGCTGACGGCGTGCGCTTTTCCCTCTCCCGCTTGCGGGAGAGGGACAGGCCGAAGGCCAGGGAGAGGGTCCGGCTTTTCACGCCATCCGCATTAAAAGCAAAAGCACGCTTCGCTACGCTCGCGCCCCTCTCCTGCCCTCCGGGCATCCTCTCCCCGTTGGGGAGAGGAAAAAGCCTACTTCGCCGCGAACTGCTCCTCGAAGAAATCGTCCATCATCCGGAACGCCCGCTTCGCCGCTTTTTCGTTATAGACGCAGTTCGGCGGACTATTGGATTCCGGCTGCGTGAAGCAATGCACCGCGCCGCTGAAATCGACGAATTGCCAATCGGCCTTGGCCGCATCCATTTCCTTCTGGAACGCGACGATGCTTTCGTCCGTCACGCCGCTGTCGTCGGCGCCGTTGAGCACCAGGACCGGCGTGTTGACCTTGTTGTCCTTGATCGGCACATAGCCTTCCAGGCCGCCGTGCAAGCTGACCACGCCACCCTTGATGTCGCTGCCCGAGCGCGCCAATTCCAGCGCCACCGAGCCGCCGAAGCAGAAACCGAAAGCGCCGATCTTGGTGTCGTCGAGCGGCAATTTTTCTTTCTGCGCCTTCAGCGCATCCACCGCCGCCTGCGCCCGCGCCCGCAGCGTCGTGCCGCCATCGGTATAGGCCTTGCGCGTCTGTTCGCCGGCTTCCTTGCTGTCCTTCGGCCGCACGCCCTTGCCGTAGACGTCGGCGATCAGGATCACGTAATCGTCGCCGGCGATCTTCTTGGCTTTTTCCACCGAGTCTTCGGTCGCGCCCATCCAGTTGGGGACCATCACCAGTCCGGGACGCTTGTCCTTGCCGGCATCGTCGTAGACCAGATATCCGCTGAAGGCGTCGTTGCCGACCTTGTATTCGATCGGTTCGGATTTCATGGCGGCGGAGGCTGAAACGGAGCACAGCGATAACCCGACAGCGAGTAGCGAACGGCGCATAGCGGCAATCTCCCGAGTGATGGCGCGACCCGGCAAGCGCCTGCTTTTGTAGAGCGGGGCTTGCCCCGCTGCTTTTATGTAGGGGCGGCTTCAGCCGCGAGCTCTCGATTCCGATAAGGAAAAGCTCGCGGCTGAAGCCGCTCCCACAAGAGCGAGAGCTCCGCTCTACAAAGAGATGCCCAGGCCGGGGATCGACGCGATGATATCCGGATCGAAGCCGGCCAGCTGCGCGAAATGCCGGCCGCGATAGGTGTAGTCGCGATAGGGGCCGAAACTCGGCGCGCCCGGCGATAGCAGAATCACGCCCTCGCCCGCCAGCGCGGCGCGCGCCTGCGCGACGGCTTGTTCGAGATCGTCGGCGCTCGACAGCCGGAAACCGGCGGTACGCGCCACATTGCTCAGCAGTTCGTGGATGCGCGGACCGTTCTGGCCCAAAGTGACGACGACTGCGGGCGCATTGGCTCCTATCGCGAGCGCGAATTCGGTCCAATCGATACCACGGTCGTGGCCGCCGAGCAGGATCGCGACCCGGCGCCCGCGAAACACCTCCAGCGCCGCCAGGCTCGCATGCGGCGTGGTGCTGATCGAATCGTTGACGTAGACGATGCCGTCGCGCACACCCAGGGTCTGCAACCGATGCGGCAACGGCACGAAGCCCTGCACCAGCGGCGCCAGCGCGGCGGCATCGAGCCCCAGCGCCTCTACAGCGGTCAGCACCGCGCAGAGATTGCCCCGATTGTGTCGGCCGGGCAGCGCCACCGGGCGCGTGTCGAATACGAAATCGCCGCCGCGGAACAGATCGTCGCCGCGCAGATGCCAGCCATCCTCGCGGCCGAACCAGCGCACCTCGCTGTCGGGCAACGACAACGCGGCGAGTCTTCGGTCCTGCGCATTGAGCACGGCGAGGCGCGGCTTGCCTTCGGTCAGCAACGCCAATTTGTCCTCGACATAGCGTTGCTCGCTGCCATGCCAGTCCAGATGCTCCGGGAAGATATTGGTGACCACGGCGATATGCGGACGCACGCCGGAACCGGCGACGTCGCGCGTCTGGTAGCTGGAAAGCTCGATCGCCCAGAATTCGGCCTCGTCGTCGAGCAGTTCCAACAAGGGCAGACCGATATTGCCGCACAAGGCCGTGCGATGTCCGCCGGCGCGCAGCAGGTGCGCTAGCAACGCGGTGGTGGTGCTCTTGCCCTTGGTGCCGGTGACGCAGATCGTGCGCGCATCGGGGCGCTCGGCGAACCACAACGCGGTGCCGCCGACGAAACGCGCGCCCTCGTGCGCGGCGATCATCGCTTCGGGTTTGTAAGGGCTGATGCCTGGCGATTTGACCACGATATCGAAGGCCGACAAGCGACCCGCACTGGCATCGGTTTCGACGCTCAGCGCGGCATCGCCGGCCGCGCGCGCTTCGGCGGCTTCATCGGCATTGCAGAACAGCGTCAGCGGCAGCTGCGGCAGGCGTAAACGGATCGCGCGATACGCAGCGCGGCCCTCGCGGCCCCAACCCCACAGCGCGACGCGCCGGCCTTCAAGCTGTGAAATACGCACGAAGCTTGTCCCACAGCGCGGGCGGAACGCGATGTTCGTCGTCGATCGCCAGCAGCGGCGCGATGTCGAGTTCGGATGCGTTCAATTGCGGCCGGATCTCGCGGTCGAAACGCTCGACGATGGCGTCTTCCTGCCATTCCGGACGCTGCGCCAGCGTCGCCATCGCCGCGCGCGATTCCTTGCCTTCGCCGACGCATTCGAAAGGCTTGTGGTCCTGGAATTCGAGCAGCGCGTCGTAACCCGGAATCTGCGCGGCGTCGTCGAGCAGGTTGCGGCCGAAAATCGATACCAATCGCGGCTTGGGCATGAACGGCGCCAGCGCCAGGAACACGAAATGGCATTTAGGGCACACGCCGCACCAGCGGCTGGCCGGACGTTCGCCGAGCAGGTGGAAATTGCGGTTGCAACTGGAGAAATGCGCGTCGTAGCGATCCGTCTTGGCGAATTGGCGCGCCACAGCGAGCTCGCTTAGCGGCCGCAGCAGCGAGTAGTAGTGAAGGTCGGCGGCGATGCGGCGCTGCACATAACCGCCGAAATCGCGTTCGAAGATCCATCCCTTGGACCATTGGTGGTTCACCTCGCCCGTGCCTTCGATCAGGCTGCCGTAACTGGCCGAGCGCTCGTTGGAGAACACCACCTGGTCGACGCCGAGCAATACCGCGGCGAACACCATGATCGCCGAGTTGATCGCGGTGACCGGGATATGGCCGTTGTACGCGCCCTGGCGGTTGTATTCGAACAATTCCGGCGCCAGCTGTCGGCCGATGTTGAACGTCGGCAGGCCGGTGCGTTCGGCGCAGGCTTTGATCAATTGCGAACCGCCGACCCAGGTGACGGTTTGGTCGACGCCCGCTGCGCGCAACGCTTCGATACTGACCAGCGAATCCTTGCCGCCGCCGATCGCGACCAGGGCGTGCCTGCGCAATCCGAGCGGCGCGGCATCGGCGCCGATGCCGCTGTCGGCGACCGGAAAACGGATGCGTCCATGCAGATTCAGGCCGTTGCGATAAGCGAATTCGCCCAGCCCGTTGAGGTAGAGCTCTTCCATCAACGCAGCCGTGTCGGCATCGATGCCGTACGAGTCGATGCGGATTTCCTCGGGCACCGCCGCTTTGTAGTAGCTGACGCCGGTGATCAGGTGCAGCAGACGCAGCGCCTTTTCCGCAGCCTGCGCGCGCGCGCCGCCGAGCGCGAACGGCGCGCCCGAGAGGGTGATGGTTTCGACCAGCTCCGGACCGTCGTCGAAAGCATAGCCCAGGCGCGCGATGCCGCTGCAGGCGTCGAAATCGCAACCGGTGAAGCGGAACGCGCGGATGGAATCCCTGTCGAACGTCATCGAATCAACCGCCCCATTTCGTAGTCGTCAGCCGCAGGTAACGCCGGCAAAGGAAGAATTCGGTCGCCAGCGCCGGCAAAGCGCCGAGCATCACGCCGAAAATAAGTGCGTACAGCGCGATCGAGGGCATCCATACCCAAGCTTCGCGGAACGTGCCCGGCGCCGCGGCGAATGCCTGGCCGATCGATTCGGCGATCACCAGGCAGAACAGCACGAATACCGGAAACATGAGAAACGCCAGCGCCACCGTCTTGAACGCCATGCCGAGCGGCGTCCACTTGCGATCCAGGTCCGCGCCTTCGCGCCAACCGATCACCAGCCACGCCGCAAGGCCGGCGGTCATCGCCGCGGCGGGCGCGATGCCCAGCGCCGAGCGCGCATTGGACGGCCACTCCGACCACGGCGCGCCGCTGACCGCGCCGATGCCGACGTAAGCGATCGCCACCAGCGCCGCCGCGGTGAACGCGCTGGCCAGCACCAAGGCTTTTTTAGGGCTCATTGGACGATATCCTCGTCCATGGCTTCCTCGTGCGGCAGGTCGCGCAGGTTGTAATGGTTGGCCATCACGTAACCGTAGGCGCCGGCATCGGCGATCAGCAGCACGTCGCCTTCCGCGGTCGCTGCGGACAGCAGACGCGATTGCGCGAGCACGTCGCTGGATTCGCAGATCGGGCCGACGATGTCGAACTCGATGCGCTGCGCATCGTCGATGCGCGACAGGTTGTGGATGCCGTGGTACGCCTCGTAAAGCGCGGGACGCATCAACGCATTCATGCCGGCATCGCCGCCGATCCTGCGCACGCCGTCCTTCTCCACCACTTGCGTCACGTGCAGCAGCAGCGCGCCCGATTCCGCTACCAAATAACGGCCCGGCTCGATCGCCAGTTGGAAGCGCGGATAGGCGGCCTTGATCTCGGCCAGGCCGGCCGCCCAGGCGGCGATGTCGAACGGGCTCGCGTCGGGCTTGTACGGAATCGGCAGACCGCCGCCGATATCGATGATCTCGACGGTGCCGATGCTGTCGGCCCAGCCGGCCAATTCGGCATAGACCTGCTGCCAATGCTTGGGCAGATCGACGCCGCTGCCCAGGTGCGCGTGCACGCCGACGATGCGCACGTCGAGTTCGCGCGCGCGCGCGACGAAGGCATCGAGCGACGCCACCGGCAGGCCGAATTTCGATGCGCTGCCGCCGGTCTTGACCTTGGCGTGGTGGCCTTCGCCGCGGCCCAGATCCAGGCGCACCCAGATCCGCTGCCCGCGGAACACATCCGGCCAGTTGCGCAAGGCTTCGACGTTGTCGAGCGTGACGGTGACGCCGCGCGCGAACGCGGCTTCGTATTCGACGCGAGGCGCGAAACTTGGCGTAAAAAGCACGCGCCCCGGGTCGAACTGCGGAAACACGCTGAACACGTGCTGCATTTCGCCCTGCGACACGCATTCGAAACCGAAACCTTCGGCCTGCAGCGTGCGCAGGATGTCCGGATGCGGATTGGCCTTGAGCGCGAAATAGCGCCGGTCGATCGCGGTCACGCCGTTCAACGCGCGCGCACGTTCGCGGACCACGCCCAGGTTGTAGACGTAACGCGGCGTGCCGTGCGCGGCCATGCGCAGCAGGCGCTCGCGCTGCGCGCGCCACCACGGCGCGGGCGCCGGCGCCGCCGGTCCCTGCACGATCTCGCGCCAGCTCGGGCCGAACACGCTCGCGTCCTGCACCGGCATCGCGCCGCCGCGCACCAGCTCGGCGTGCAGATGCGGCAGCAGGCCGTCGGCATCGGCCTCGTCGATCACGAAGGTCAGGTTGAGATCGTTGGACGATTGCGAAATCAGATGCACGCGTTCCTTACCGAACGCGGCCCAGATATCGGACAGCTTGTGCAGCAGCGAACGCATGCCGCGGCCGACCAGAGTGATGGCCGCGCACGGCGCGATGACTTTCACCCGGCAGATCTCGGCCAGATCGGCCGACAGCTTGGCCAGCACATCGGTGCTGACCAGGTTCTCGCTGGGGTCCAGCGACACGGTCACGTTGGTTTCGGACGAACCGATCAGATCCACCGACAGGCCATGGCGCTTGAAGCGCTCGAACACGTCGGCCAGGAAGCCGACCTGCTGCCACATGCCGACGCTTTCCATCGATACCAGGACGATGCCGTTGCGCCGGCTGATCGCCTTGACGCCCGGCACGGTGAGCGCCGCGCCGTCGATGCTGGTGCCGGGCAGATCGGGTTTTTCGGTATCGAGGATCGCCATCGGCACACCGCCGTCGCGGCAGGGCTTGATCGAACGCGGGTGCAACACCTTGGCGCCGGTGGTGGCGATTTCCTGCGCTTCGGCGTAATCGAGCCGGGTCAGCAGGCGCGCATCGGGCACTTCGCGCGGATTCGCGCTGAACATGCCGGGCACGTCGGTCCAGATTTCGACGCGCTGCGCGCCGAGCAGCGAACCGAAATACGCCGCCGAGGTATCCGAACCGCCGCGGCCGAGGATGGCGGTGCCGCCATCCGCATGCCGCGCGATGAAGCCCTGCGTCAGCAGCATCGGCGCCGGCTGCGTCGCGAAACGGCGGCGCCAGTCGCCTTCGGCTTCGCGCCGGCAGGAAACCGACAGCCGAGTCGACCAGGCGTTCTGATTGGGCAGCGCGATCGCATCGAGCCAGTCGCGCGCATCGCACCAACCGAAATCGAAGCCCTGCGCGCGCAGGTAGGCGGCGCCGAGCGTCGACGACATCAGCTCGCCCTGCCCCAGTACTTCGGCCTGCCACTCCAACGGCCGCGATGCGGCGCGCGGATCGGCGGCTAGCGCTTTCAAGGCGGCCAGGCGCTCGCCCAGCGCCGTGTCGGCGTCGAGATCGAGCTCCTGCGCGAAAGCGCGATGCCGGTCGGCCAGCGCATCGATGCGTGCGGACAGGCCCGGCGCACCATCGGCGATGGCCTGAAGCTCGTTGGTCACGCCGGACAGCGCCGACACCACAACAAGCACGCGCGCGCCGTTTTCGTCCGCACGCCGTTTCGCCAACCGGCCGATGGTGTCCCAGCGATGGCGACGCGACACCGAGGTGCCGCCGAACTTGAGCACGATCCAGCGATCGGAAGAGATGACGGAGGACATAGAATGCTTGCTCGCCCGGGCATCGGGCGCGAACGCGCAATTCTAGACGAAGCCCACCCCGGAAGCCCCCCAGCATGTCCCCACGCCGCTACGCGCAAGTCGATGTCTTCGCCGACCGCCCAGGCGCCGGCAATCCGCTGGCGGTCGTATTGGACGCGCAAGGCCTGGACGACGAGGCCATGCAGGCCATCGCGCGCTGGACGCGGCTACCCGAAACCACCTTCGTATTCCCGGCCGCATCGCCGGATGCCAGCTACGGCATCCGCATCTTCAGCCCGCGCCGCGAGGTGCCGTTCGCCGGCCACCCCAGCGTCGGCACGGCACATGCCGTGCTCGAAGCGGGTCTGGCTACGCCGCGCGATGGCTTGCTAGTGCAGGACGGCATCGCCGGCAAGCTGCCGCTGCGCGTGTCGGGCGAAGGCCGATCCCGCACCATCGCCGTACGCACGCCGCGCGCGCGGGTGCTCGAAACCGCCGACCCGGCCGATCCGCGCCTGCGCGACACTTTGGCCGGACTGCCGCTGGGCAAGCTGCCGCCCGCTTTGATGGATGGCGGCCGCCGCTGGTGGTTGGCCGAAATACAGGACGAGGCCGCCCTGCGCGCGGCGATGCCGAATTGGGAAGCGATCGGCCGCCTGGCGCAGGCCACCGAGAGCATGGGTTTGTGCGCGTTCGCGCGCAGCGCCGATCCCGTGTACTACTTGGCGGTGCGCGCCTGGGTCGGCGCGCCGGCGCAATTCGAAGATGCGGCCTCGGGCGCGGCCAACGCCACGCTTGCCGCATGGCTGGCGTCGCAGGATGCGTTGCCCGGCGATACCGGGTTCTACCGGATCAGCCAGGGCCGCGAGGTCGGACACGATGCGATCATCGAACTGCAGGTCGACGACGGCGGCGAGGTGTGGTCGGGCGGGCGCGTGGTGACCGTGGTGAGCGGCCACATCGACTGGTAAGCGTCCGTTTCATTTGTGGGAGCGGCTTTTGTGGGAGCGGCTTTAGCCGCGAGCTCTTCTTCGACAACCAAGATCAAAAGCTCGCGGCTAAAGCCGCTCCCACAAAAGCCGCTTTCAATCACTTCGCTTCGTAGATCGCTTTGCCGTCGATCCAGGTCGAACGGATCTTCAGATCGTCCAGCTGCGACACCGGCATCGTCAGCGGATCCGATTCCACGATCACGAAGTCCGCCGGCAGTCCCGGTGCGAGACGGCCGCTCGCCTTCTCGTCCTTGCCGGCATAGGCGGCATCGGCGGTGAAACCGCGCAACGCTTCGGCAGCCGTCAGCTTCTGATCGGCGAGCCAGCCGCCGGGCGGATGGCCTTCGCGGTCCTGTCGCGTCGCCGCGGCATACAGGCCCAGGCGCGGATCGACCGATTCCACGGGGAAATCCGAGCCCAATGCGATGCGCGCGCCGGAGTCGAGAAAACGCCGCCACGCGTACGCGCCGGCGATGCGCTCCTTGCCGACACGGTCCTGCGCCCACGGCATGTCGGAGGTAGCGTGCGTGGGCTGCATCGAAGCGATCACGCCCAGCTTGGCGAAGCGCGGAATGTCGTCCAGCGACACGATCTGCGCGTGTTCGATGCGCCAGCGGTGGCCGGACTTGGCGTCGTCGCCCAGTACACGCTGATAAGTGTCGAGCGCGAGTCTGTTGCCGCGGTCGCCGATGGCATGCGTGGCGACCTGCACGCCGCAGCGTTTGGCCTTGCGCACCGCCGCCTCGTAGGCCTCGGGCGCGGTGACCAGCAGGCCGCGATTGCCCGGCTCGTCGCTGTAGTCGGCCAGCAAGGCCGCGCCGCGGCTGCCGAGCGCGCCGTCCATGTAGAGCTTCACGCCCTGCATCTTCAGATGTCCGCCTGCGTGCCGGTACAGGCCGTTCGCGCACAAATCCTGCAGCGCGGCCTTGTCGCCGTCGGCATAGGCGTCGACGCGCAGCGGCAGCTTGTTTTCGTCGGCGAAACGCCGGAACAGCGCGAGATCCTCGCGCGATGTGCCCATGTCGTGCACGCCGGTCAGGCCGTTGCTGGCCGTGGCCTGAAGCGCGCGCTGCAAAGCTTTTTCGCGGAATGCTTTATCGGGCGCCGGCACGACCCGATTGACCAAGTCCATCGCACCATCGACGAAGATGCCCGTGGCTTGTCCGCCTTCGCGCAGGATGCGGCCGCCGTCGGGCTGCCAATCGCCTTTCAAAGGCTTGCCGTTCGAGGTTTTTTCGACGGCGCGCATGGCGGCTGAATTCGCCCAGCCGGCATGGCCGTCCACGCGTTCGAGCCAGACCGGGCGATCCGGAAAAGCGGCGTCCAGATCGGCAGCGGCCGGGAATTTGTTGTCGCGCCAATCGTTCTGGTCCCAGCCGCCGCCGAGCAGCCAGGCGCCTTGCGGCAGCGTCTTATCGTACTCGCGCAGGCGCTGGAGTATGTCGGTCTTGTCCTTGGTGCCGACCAGGTCGACCCGCATCAGCGCATAGCCCAAGCCCATCAGGTGCGCGTGCGCGTCGATCAGGCCGGGGATCACCGTAGCCTGGCCCGCGTCGATGCGCTTGGCTTCGGGATAGCGAGCGAGCAAGGTTTTGGCATCGCCGAGGGCGAGCACGCGGCCGGCATCGTCCCAGGCCATTGCCTCCGCCGTCGGTTGTCCGGCATCGGAGGTGTGGATGCGCGCAGCGGTCAGCACGTGCACTTCGGCGGCCGATACCGCCCACGGCGTCAGGCACAACGCGGCAGTCAAAACGAGACGGCGCATTCGCGTAATTCCGGTATGAAGACCCTATCAACTATGCGTCGCATACGGGCGCCGTGGCAACTCACCACTGCTTTTCGTGGGAGCGGCTCTTGTGGGAGCGGATTTCGTGGGAGCGGCTTTAGCCGCGAGCTTTTATGTGTGTCCCGCGAAAGCCACTGGATTTTCGCCTTCGCGGGAATGACGGCTGAAAAGCTCGCGGCTAAAGCCGCTCCCACGAAAAGCTCCCACGAAAGCCCGGCGATTATTGAGTCGCTTCGCTCCGCGCCACCACACGCCGACCCCAAGCGGCCATCGCCAACGCCGGGAAATACATCAACAGCCCATACATCGCGCCAGGCACCGCGATCTGCGACGAATGCAACAAGGTCAAGGCGATCACGATCGCTAGCGTGCTGTTCTGCACACCGACTTCCATGCCGATGGTGATCGCGTCGCGTACCGCCAGCCCGCTGATGCGTCCAAGCAGAAAACCCAGGCCGATGGCGGCGCAGCACAGCGTCATCGCGGCCGGCCCGATCTGCGCGAACCAAGTCGGCAGGTTCGCGCGTTCGGATATCGCGATGCCCACGATAAGCAGCAGCAGGAATACGAGCGCGAACCTGCTGACCCAAGGCTCGGCGCGCCGCGCGAACGACGGCGCGAAACGGCGGATGCCCATCCCCAGCAGCACCGGCACCAGCACCAATGCGGCCAGATGCACGATGGTCTGCCCCACAGGCAGGCGGATATCGCGGGTTTCGCCGCCGAACAGCTGGAGCGCCAGGTTCACCAGCAGCGGCACGCTGAGGAAGGTGACCAGCGCGCTGATCACCGTCAGCGTCACGGCCAGCGCGACATTGCCGCGCGCCAGATAAGTCAACGCGTTCGAAGTAGTGCCGCTGGGACAGGCCGCGACCAGCACCAATCCGATCGCGAATTCCGCCGGCATCGGGAACAACCAGGCCACGCCGAAACCGAGCAACGGCAGCAGCGCGTAATGGCCCAGGATGCCGACCAGCACCGGCTTGGGCCGTTCGGCGATGCGGCGGAAGTCGCCGCCGCTCAGGGTCATGCCGATGCCGCACATGATGATCGCGATGGCGATCGGTAGGCCGAGCTTGAGGAGCAGACTGTCTTGCATATGCGTCCTACCATGGCCAGCAGCGGCCGATGATCACAGATTCCAACCCGGATCGCCACGCTGCTTTAAGCGACGTGGCGACAGACGCCGGCATGTAGGGTTGTGCGCAATCTAGCCGAGAGCGCCTGCGTTATTCGATACCGATCGCCCAAGCCACACCGTTTGAATACACAATTTGCGCGCCCCACCCGCCATTCTTTTCGCAGACGGCTTTCCATTCGCCTCATATGCGTTCCGACCGAGGCATGTCGACAGGGTTAGCTCCCGCGCTGACGGTGCCGCGACCGACAGCACCGCGAAAATGACAACCAGAACGCCGCTTGAGTTCGCTAAAAGTCTCGTATGAATAATGTCCTCGGCGATTCCAGAACCGCGGTCAAATGACGCAAACGCCCCATACCGATCCACCCTCATAGGTCACCTGGCCATACGCACCTTCTTGCAAACATCCTTCAGGATGGCGCATTCCAGCCAGCCCTCGCAGGTCATCGTCGTGTCCGCTCGCGCCGATGGCGCGACGATTACCGATGCCAGGATGACTCCCACTGCCACTGCCACTGCTAGGACACCACGCATATTTCCTCCGAATGCCTGAAAGGCGATGAGCCCTGCAAGCCGGGGCAAAATCAAAGACGGAAAAAGCGGGGCCTATCATCGGACGCCGACATAAAAGAAAGGGCCTTTCGGCCCCTCCTAGAATGCCGATTCGTCATCTCTGCCTGCGTGATAGCAGCGCTGGGCGATATCCGATCACTAATGGACGCATACACCCCACATGCTGCCATCGGGGTAAGTGACACTTCCCCAAGAACCACCATAGTTGGCGCATATCTTTTTGAGCACTTCACAAGTGTAAGGATCGTTGCATGTCTCCGCGGACTGCGCCGCATCAACCGGCGGCGGTGCCGCGGCCGCAGACATGCCCAATACAACCGTCAGTCCAATAGCCAGATAGTTACGCATGAATTTCACCTACGAGTTTACCCTCCATTCGGGCATTGTTAGGACGAAAAAGAAGGAAAAAGTGGCCAATCGGCTCATTCGACCGGTCAACTATCTAAAGCAAAAAGAAGGGGCCTTTCGGCCCCTTCCTACTCTCCCTGCAAAGCGGTTCATTACTCAGGACGGACGTCGACCCGCACGCGGATCCGGTCGCCCGGATGGTAATCGGTACGGGTGCGATAGCTGCGCCCGCCGTACTCATAGGTTACATCGTAACCCGCCACGCGGTTGTCGTTGACGCGGTTGTAGCCGTAGCCGTCGCGGACCGGTTGCGGGTCGCAGACGGTCACCGAGGCGGGACGCTGACGCTGGCGCACCGATTGGTCGTAGATCGCGCGACCGGCCATACCACCGGCCATGGTGCCCAACGCCGAGGCGACGTAACGCCCGGAACCGCCGCCGACCTTGCTGCCGACCACCGCACCGATCACGCCGCCGACGACGGTCGCCACCGTGCGGCTGGTTTCGCTGCCGCGATAACCGTTGTTGCCGTAGTAACCGTCGTTGCCATAGCCGTTGTTGTTGCCGTAATAGCCGTCGTTGCCGTAGCCGTTATTACTGTAACCGTTATTGCCGTAACCATTGCTGCCGTAACCATTGTTGTAGTACGGATCGTTCGACGCATAACCCTCGTTGCGCGTGTAGCAGCGCTGGGAACCGTTCGAATAGGAACCCGTATTGCCGTAGCCATAACCGGACTGAATTACCGGATCCACGCGCAGCACGCGCGCATAGTCGTAGTAGCCGCCGGACGATTGGCCATAGCGGTCGACCGTCGGCTGGCCGTACTGGGAGTAGTACCCCGAGGATTGCGCCGAGGCGGTACCGACCGTGGCGGCCAGGCCCAGGGCAAGGATCGAAGTAGCGAGGCGTTTCATGGTGTGCTCCGGACGCCGGGATGGCGCGCCTCGCAAGCTAGGGCCGGGCGAGTAAAGCAGTGCTGAATCGAAACCGATTACAGCGCCACGGTTCGCAAAGGATTCACCTCGCCGACAGCCATGCCATCGACTCCTTCGCCGCATCGATGGCGCCTGCACCGAGCAACGGCGCCACATGGCTGGCGGCCGGCAAGCGGACGACATCGGCCCGCCAGGCCGCGGCCAGCGCCAGCGTGGTTGCCGCCGGTACATCTTCGTCGCCTTCGGAAACCAGGCAAAGCACCGGACATTGCGGCTTCGCGACGACGATTCCGGCTTGCGCTGCACGCATCGCCGCACCGCTTTCGTCGCGCCAGCGCCGGAAGGCGTAAAGCGCGGCGGCCGCATCGGCGTCGGGCATGGCGCGACGCGTCGATGCCAGCCGCGCGTCGCGGTGCCAGGACACGACATCGGGCCATGCCCGATGCGGCAATCCCTCGTGGAACGGCGCCGGAGGCAACGGATTGATCAGCACCAGCGCGTCGGCCTCGTCGGCCGCAATTGCGGCCAGCAAGCCGCCCAGGCTCGCGCCGACCAGTACGCGCGGACGCGGCAACGCACGCAATGCGTCGCGCATCTGCGCGACGTAATCTTCGAACGCGGTCGCCCGCACACCGGCCGGCGAAGGCCGCAGATCGGGGGCGTGAACCTGAAGCCCGTGCGCGGCGAATGCTCCGCGCCAAAGATTCCACTCCCAACCGCCGCCACCGGCGCCGTGGATCAGCAATGCCGATTTCATCGCCGCAAGGCCGCCGTCATCGCCAGCAGCTTGTCGGCGACCTCATGCACCGATTCGCGATCCTCGGCCGCCGCCATCGCAAGATAGTGACCGGCGACATTGCGGATCGCCGCTTTGGCGACGCGTACCAGACGTCCGCTGGCGATCGCATCGTCGGCGAGCGGAGAGCGCAATAAAGCGATGCCTAATCCCGCCTGCGCCGCTGTCAGCACCAAGTCGTAATCCTCGAAGCGGCGGTCGGCGGACTTGGCGCGGAAGCGCACGCCCTGCGCGGCCAGCCAGTCGCGCCATTGGCTGGTGTCCGAATCGTGCAGCAAGGCATGCTCGGCCAGGCGCGCGGATTTTGCGTGAGCGCCCAGTCTGGCGGCGAGATCGGGGGAAGCGACCGGATACAGCTGTTCGGCGAACAGCAGCTGCGCACGCACGCCCCGCCACTGGCCCTTTCCGTAACGCACCGAGAGATCGCTCTGGCCTGCGGCAAGATCTGCGACGCGATGTTCAATCGCCAGTTCGATCCGCCGTTGCGCCGGCGACTCCTGCAACGCGGACAGCCGAGGCAATAGCCACAGCCGCGCAAACGAGGGCACCACGCTGATCCTGATCGTCGGCAACTCGCGGCGTGGCCGCCAGCGGTCGGCCGATTCGCGGATGGCGCCCAGCGCTTGTTCGACTTGCGCGACGAAGCGCTGCCCCGCCGGCGTGGCGCGCACACCGCGGCCGTGGCGCTCGAACAGTGGCGTGCCGAGCCAGCGTTCGACCGCCTGCACCCGGCGGCTGACGGCGCCATGGGTGAGCTCGAGCGATTCGGCGGCCGCGGTGAACGATCCCGTGCGGTGCGCAGCGATCACGGCGGTCAGTCCGTCCAGCGGCGGCAAGGAGCTGTGCATACAGCGCACAGCACATCATCGATCGTTGCGCTATGTCAACAGCCCGGCGACGGCGAGCATGGGCGCATCTTCCGCTACCCGCCTCCCTATGCGCCGCTCGATACGAACTTGCCGCACACGCACACGCGCTCACTGCATCGCGACCCTCGCAGCCGCTGTTTTCCCGGCCGCGGCCCAAGTGCAAGACGATGTGGCCGGCAGCGCTGACGACGCGTTCGGCAGCCGCATCGGCCAGGAAAGCATCGGCCTGTATTCCGAATCGCTGGTGCGCGGCTTCGATTTGCAACAGGCGGGCAATTACCGCATCGGCGACGCCTATTTCGTTCGCGCGGCGGGGCCCACCGACGCCATCGTCGCTTCGTCGCAGGTGAGAGTCGGCGCGAGCGCGCTGCCGATCGATTTTCCGGCGCCATCGGGCATCGTCCAGTACACGCTACTGCCGGGCGACCGCGATCGCAGCCGCATCGAAGTCGGTTTACAGCATCTGCTCGATAGCAACCCGCGGCCTTATCTGCGCAGCTTCTTCACCCGCCGCACCGACGACGGGCGTTTCTCGCTGTCGGGCGGCGCGCTGGGTTCGCCGAGCGCGCGCTACATGTTCGGCAACGAAGCCGAGTATTACGGCGTCGGCCTGGTGCCGCGGCTGCGGCTGGGCGAGCGCTGGCAGCTCACCGGTTTCCACGGACTCTACGTGCAGCGTTACCAGGCCGACGTGGGATTCGTACCCGCCGACGGCGTGCGCCTGCCGCAACCCGACCGCTTGCGTTATCTCGGGCAGACATGGTCGCGCTTCGACACCCGCAACGTCACTTCGGGCGCGATCGCCGCTTCCGATGCGCGCGACAACGCCTGGGACTATTCGCTTTCCGCCGTGCGCTCGCAGGTGGATCGGCCGCGGTCGGACTTCAACCTGTTCACCGATATCGACGCTGCGGGCCGCGCTTCGGCATCGACCTTGGTCGCGCGCGACCGCACGATCGATTCGAAAGCGCTGGAGGCCGTCGCACGCCGCGACTGGACCGGCGAACGGCATCGCCACGAGTTGACCGCGCTCGCCCGCTCGCGGCGCTCGGATTACCGCAACCCGCGCACGATGTCGGTCGATATCGGCGACGCTTCGTTGCTGGGCCAGGTGCCGCAGGCGCCTAGCGCGGCGGACGATCGCGAACCCCAAGGCGGCGCCGGGGTCGAGCAGCGCGAATGGGGGCTGGGTTGGCGCTATCAGCGCCGCGGCGGCTTCGCGGCCAATGCCGGGTTGCGCCGCGTGGCGATCGACGAAACCGCGCTGCAGGCCAATGGCGTGCGCACGATGCGCGGCTCGGGCGCATGGCTGTACAACGGCTCGATCGTGCTGCCGCTGTCGCCGCGGTTGACGGCTTTCGCGTCCGCCGCGCGCGGCATCGAAGAGGCGGGCAGCGCGCCCGAGAACGCCAGCAATCGTTTCCAGATACTGCCGCCGATCCTGGCGCAGCAGTCGGAGCTGGGCGTGAAATGGCAACCGGAGGCATCGCTGTCGCTGATCGGCACTTTGTTCGAGATCGAAAAGCCCGAGCCCGGCTTCGACACCGCCAATGCCTATCGCTTTTTGGACGACGTGCAGCACCGCGGCGCCGAAATTTCGCTGGCTGGCGACATCGCCGAAGGCCTGCACATGGTGGCCGGCGCGACCTGGATGCGGATGCGGCTGCAGGGCGATCGCGTGGACGCCGGCCAGATTGGCGCGCATCCGGTCGGGCGTTCGGCGAAGCTGGCTTTGGCCAGCTTCGATTACGCGCCTTCGCGATGGCGCGGCGTTTCGATCGATGCCGATGCGACCTATTACGGGCCGCGCTTCATCGACGAACGCAATCGCTACCGCACGCCCGGCTATACGCTGTTCAACTTCGGCATGCGCTACCGGTTCGCCTGGAACGGCGTGCCGGCGGCGCTGCGCCTGCGCGTCTACAACGCCACCGACAAATATGCCTGGACGGTGAGCGGCAGCGGCATCCAAGCCTATGAACCCGAACGCCGGGTCATGCTGAGCCTGGCGCTAGGCGAATAGCGTCGCACGGCCGTTCCGGGACCGCGGTTCGCGCGCTGAACACCGAACGGGCGGATATAAATTCTGGAACCCAGATTCATATGTTTTGGCCGCTTTGCGCGACCAAACCCGTCAGTCTCCCGGCCAGCGCCCCGCCTGGCGGTATGGCCATGAAATCGTTCGTGGCCGACTTATACGGATGACAGGACTATGAAAAAAACAACGCTCGCAATCATCGCAGTTGCATTAATCACTTTACTGGGCATCGCGAACGCCGATGCCGGGAATAACACCCGCAGCCCTGGACTAGCGTCTTCGGATCAGGGCGGAACCATTCCGTTTTCAAAATGCATCCCTTCAGGCCCCGGAGTCTGGGTGTGCTTCCTATGCCGTGAAACCAATGGCATCACCTTCTGCGTACCGAAATACGTCTTGGACAAACCGGAAACGGATCCGACAGTGCCTTGAAGGCTATGCGATCCAAAAAACCAGAGGCCGGCACGGCCTCTGGTTTTCCGATAGCTGCCATTTTCCAAGTCGCCGGATGCACGAACAGCGGCTTGACGGGCCTCCCGTGTAGTTACGATCTTCGCGCGCGCCGCATCCGCTAGACCAATTCGGCCTCCAGCGTAATCGGCACCGCGCTCAGCGCCCTGGACACCAGGCAGTTTTGCTTGGCGTTGTCGGCGATGGCGCGGAACTTGGCCTCGTCGATGCCCGGGATCTTGGCCTTGGTCTTCAGACGAATGGCGCTGAGGGTGGGGCCGCCTTCCATCGACAGATCCACGTCGGCGCGCGTATCCAGCGCTTCCGGCGGATGGCCGGCGTCGGTAAGCATGGCCGACAGCGCCATCGTGAAGCAGCCGGCGTGCGCGGCGGCGATCAGTTCCTCGGGGTTGGTGCCTTTAACGTCGCCGAAGCGGCTGTTGAAGCCATAGCGCGTGTTCTCCATCAGCCCGCTCTGCGGCGTGCTGAGCTGGCCCTGGCCGGACTTGAGGTCGCCTTCCCAATGCGCGGTGGCGTGGCGCGAGATGCCCATGTCGTTCTCCGTAAGGGGTGGATGCTGCAGTCGCGCCCAGACTAATCAGGCAAACGTTACGTAAGCGTTGCCATGCTGCGCTGCAACGGCGATCGGGTCTGGGCACGGACGCGATGCCGCGCTAAGGTGACTGTCCGCCATGACCGACGCGCGCGGTCGCCTGCCAGCCAGGCACACGCGATCAGGGGCAGCTTCCGCAACGCCGACCATGACGTCCTCTTCAACCCAGACCCAGGGAGAGACGGACTCATGTCCTACAGCACAGAACAAATCCGCAACGTGGCTCTTGCGGGCCACCCGGGCGCCGGCAAAACAATGCTTTTCGAAGCCCTGCTGCATGCCGGCGGCGCCGTCCAGACGGCAGGCACGATCGAACGCGGCACCACGGTCTCCGACTTCGATCCGCTCGAAAGGGAACGCGGCCACTCCATCGACGCCGCCATCGCCAGCACTGACCACGCCGGCATCCACGTTAACTTGATCGACACGCCCGGATACCCCGACTTCCGCGGCCCGACGCTGTCCGCGCTGGCCGCAGTGGAAACGGCCGCGATCGTGGTCGACGCCGATACCGGCATCGGCTACGGCACGCGTCGGATGATGGAACACGCCAAAGCGCGCAACCTGTGCCGGGTGATCGTGGTCAACAAGATCGATCACGACGGCGCCAGCAGCGCGCGGCTGCTCGACGAATTGCGCGACACGTTCGGTCCGGAAGTGCTGCCGCTCAATCTGCCCACCGACGGCGGCAAGGCCGTGATCGATTGTTTCGGCCAATCTTCCGGCGACAGCGATTTGGGCCCGGTCGCCGAATGGCACCAAAAAATCATCGACCAAGTGGTCGAGATCAACGAAACGGTGATGGACCATTACCTCGACCTGGGCGAAACCGGCCTGAGCGGCGAGGAGCTTCACGACGCGTTCGAGCAATGCCTGCGCGAAGGCCATTTGGTGCCGGTGTGCTTCGTCTCCGCGCGCAGCGGCGCCGGCGTCAAAGAGCTGCTGGATATCGCCGAAAAATTGTTTCCGCATCCGGGCGAGGCGAATCCGCCGCCGTTCCACAAAGGCAACGGCGCCGACGCGCAGCCGATCGAAGCCAAACCCGATCCGCAGGCGCATGTGATCGCCGACGTGTTCCGCATCGTCAACGACCCCTTCGTCGGCAAGCTCGGCGTGTTCCGCGTCTACCAGGGCACCGTGAAGAAGGACACGCAGCTGTTCGTCGACGACGGCAAGAAACCATTCAAAGTGGCGCACCTGTTCAAACTGAAGGGCAAGGACCACAGCGAGATCGCGCAGGCCGTGCCCGGCGATATCGCGGCGGTGGCCAAGGTCGACGATCTGCATTTCGACGCGGTGCTGCACGACAACCACGACGAGGATCACATCCATCTCGCGCCGCTGTCCTTTCCCAAGCCGATGTTCGGCCTGGCGATCAACGCGGCCAGCAAGGGCCAGGAACAGAAGCTGGCTACCGCGCTGCACAAGTTGGCCGAAGAGGATCCGTGCTTCCACGTCGAACACGAAACCGAAACCAACGAAACCGTGGTCCGCGGCCTGTCCGACCTGCACCTGCGAGTCAATCTGCAGCGGTTGAAGGACAAGTACGGCGTGGACGTGACCACCCGCCCACCGCGCATCGCTTACCGCGAAACGGTCGGCGCCAAGGCCGAGGGCCATCACCGGCACAAGAAGCAGACCGGCGGTGCCGGCCAGTTCGGCGAAGTGTTCCTGCGCATCGAACCGCTGCCGCGCGGCAGCGGCTTCGAATTCGTCGACGAGGTCAAGGGCGGCACGATTCCCGGCCAGTTCCTGCCTGCGGTCGAGAAAGGCGTGCGCCAGGTATTGTCCGGCGGCGCGATCGCCGGCTATCCGATGCAGGACGTGCGGGTCATCGTCTACGACGGCAAGCACCATCCGGTCGATAGCAAGGAAGTCGCCTTCGTCGCCGCCGGCAAGAAGGCTTTCCTGGATGCGATCGGCAAAGCCAAACCGCAAGTGCTCGAGCCTATCGTCGACCTGGACGTCAACGCCCCCGAGCAGCACATGGGCGACATCAGCGGCGGCCTGGCCAGCAAGCGCGCCCGCATCAACGGCACCGATTCGGCTCGCGGCGGCGAAATCGTGGTCAAGGCGCAGGTGCCCTTATCCGAACTGGAAGGCTATGCCGCCGAGCTGAAATCGGTCACCGCCGGGCGCGGGCGTTATTCGCTGGATTTCAGCCATTACGAGCCGGTGCCTGCGCAGGTGCAGCAAAAACTCGTAGACGCCTATAAACCCAAACACGAAGAATACTGACGTAGCCCGGGTGGAGCCGAAGGCGATACCCGGGGCTTTTCGACACTCATAGATGGCGTCCCCGGGTATCGCTGCGCTCCACCCGGGCTACACCGACATGGCAATCGGTCATATTCCGATGCCGTGTCGGCATGCCGATCGGCAAATTGGAGGCATGGTCCTCTATCGCCGACAACGCATCCCTGGTGGCACGTACTTCTTCACTCTGACGTTGAGTGATCGCTCGCAGCGCCTGCTAACCGAACACATCCAAAGCCTTCGCCAGGCATATGCCTCCGTGCGGAAGCGCCACCCTTTCCAAACCGATGCGATCGTGATCCTGCCTGATCACCTGCACTGTCTGTGGACGTTGCCGGATGACGATGCCGCTTATTCGATGCGCTGGAGACTGATCAAGACCCAGTTCACCGCCGCACTCATCGCTGGCGGAGTCGGCGCTGGCCGCAGACGTCGCAACGAACGTACCATCTGGCAGCCCCGATTCTGGGAACACGCGATCCGCGACGAGACGGATCTGTCGCGCCATATCGATTACATCCATTTCAACCCGGTGAAGCATGGCTTGGCCGACCGCGTTTCGGACTGGCCATACTCCTCGTTCCATCGTTTCTGCAGAGATGGAAACCTGCCGAAAGACTGGGCCGGCGATTTCGAGTCGTGTCGCAAGAAGGGCGAGTAAGCGCTGTTTCTACGGGGAAAAACCCCCGGGTATCGCTTCGTTCCACCCGGGCTACGAGATGCCGCGATGGCATGATCGCCGTGCATTCTCGGCATCCCCGTCCATCGATTTCTTTCAAACACCTGAAAAAAAGGCTTGGCGTGGCGCTGCGCATGCCCTACATTTCGCTTGCCGGCTAGGTCGGCCCAGACAACCAACCAAGAGTATCGACAGGATAACTATGGCAAAGAGTGCGAAAAAAGCCGCTAAGAAAGCCGCTCCGAAGAAGGCCGCTGCCAAGGCAGGCCCGGCTAAGCCGATCAAGGAAGCGCTGAGCAAGTCCGGCCTGGTGTCACACATCGCCGAAGCGAGCGGCGTGCTGGCCAAGGACGTCAAAGCCGTGCTGGCTTCGCTGGAATCGGCGATCGCCGGTTCGATCAGCAAGAAGGGCGCTGGCTCCTTCACCCTGCCGGGCCTGTTCAAGGTGACTTCGGTGGCGGTTGCCGCCAAGCCGAAGCGCAAGGGCAAGAACCCCTTCACCGGCGAAGAGCAGTGGTTCGCTGCCAAGCCGGCTTCGGTCAAGGTCAAGGTCCGTCCGCTGAAGAAGCTGAAAGACGCTGCCGCCTGATCGCAATGCCATTTCCGCCGGAACGGCAGTCATGCCGTTCCGTGCGGTTTCCGGCCGACACGCATGCCGGCCGTTGCACTGACCGCGCGTTATCGACGCGCTCTCTCCAGCGCTAGCCGCATTTTTCGCCGACGCCATCCTGGCGCTGCATGTCGGTATCGTCGCCTTCGTAGTGATCGGCCAAGCCGCGATCCTGATCGGCGCCTGGCGCGGTTGGCGCTGGGCCCGTAATTTCCGTTTCCGCATCGCGCACCTGGCGCTGATGCTGTTCATCGCGTTGCAAGCCTGGCTCGGGCAACTATGCCCGCTCACTGTTTGGGAACGAGCGTTGCGCATTCGCGCCGGGCAAACGGCCTACGCCGAGTCCTTCATCGAACACTGGCTGTCGCGGCTGATCTTTTTCGAAGCGCCGTGGTGGGCCTTCGTCGCCGCCTACAGCGCTTTTGCGGCCTTGACGCTGGCGTGCTGGCACTGGATTCCACCGCGCAGGAAGCCTCGCTAGCTCGCCGCGATGCGGCATGCAATTCAAACTGAACAGGTCCATGATCGCCCGGTCGCCATCTCCAGGGGCTCGGGAGCCGCGACGACACCTCATCAACTCAGCGGGAGTAGCGATGGATATCGTCGGTCTGCTTGTGAATGCGGTCGCAGGTGCGGTAGGTGGCGGCGCCACGGGGAAAGCGATGAAGGAGAAAGGCCTGGGCACGATGGGCAACACCATCGTCGGCCTGATCGGCGGCGTCGGCGGCGGTGCGTTGATGCAGCAATTGGGTTTCCTGGCCAACACTGCGCAATCCGCGGGTTTCGATGTGGGCGCGTTGGCGGGACAACTGGTCGGCGGCGGCGTAGCCGGCGCTGTGCTCACCGCGATCGTAGGCATGGCCAAGAACGCCGCAAAACGTCCTGCGTAAAATCATGGAATGACCGTATCCGCACGGCCGACCGTGCGGATACGTTGCCGCCCGTCGCGCAACGCACCGGCGCACCCATGCGCGCGCATGACGCGCTAGGCTGACACGTCCGCCCTGCCGATAGCCCCGCCATGTCCCTGTTCGACATCCCCACCCTGCTCGCCTACCTCGCGGCGGCTGCCGTGCTGGTATTGATTCCGGGACCGGGTACCGCCTGGATCGTCGCGCAAACCGTCGCCGGCGGAACGCGTCGCGGCTTGCAAGCCGGGCTTGGGCTCGAAACGGCCACGCTGATCCACGCGCTCGCCGCAGGTCTGGGCTTATCCGCATTGCTGGCGGCTTCGGCGATGGCCTTCGAAGCGCTCAAATACGCGGGCGCGGCTTATCTGGTGTGGTTGGGCATCAAGGCTTGGCGCGAGAAGCAGGCTGCCGAAGCGGCGATCTCCGCAACGGAATCCGCGAACGGCCGTCACGTCTACCGCCGTTCGGTGCTGACCGGCATACTCAATCCCAAGGTCGCGGTGTTCTTCCTCGCTTTCCTGCCGCAATTCGTGCATCCGGAACGCGGCCTGGTATGGCTGCAGTTCCTGCTGCTGGGCGTCATGCTGTCGCTGATCGGTTTCAGTCACAGCTGCGTATTGGCTTTCGCCATCGGCCGCTTCGGCCACAGGCTGTCGGGCAATGCGCGCTTCGCGCGCTGGCGGCAAAAACTGATCGGCACCGTCTTCGTCGGCCTGGGCCTGCGGCTTGCATTGCAGCAACGGACTTGAACCGCTCCGCTTGCATTTCGCGTACTGCTTGAAGACAACAGGCTTCGCCCATACTCGTAACTAAACGAGCCGAGACGGAGCACGCATGAAGACACAGGGTTTCCTCGATCAACTCCTGAAAACCGCGCAACAAGGATTGGGCAACGGCGCATTGGACGGCCTGCTCGGCGGTGGCGCGCGCACATCGCCATCGCATTCCACTCCGGCATCGGGCGACAAAGGCCTGCTCAACGCGGACTTCGGCAAAGGCGCACTCGCCGGCGGTGCATTAGGCCTGCTGCTGGGCAGGAACCGCACTACGCGCAAACTGGCGACTTACGGCGGTCTGGCCGCGCTGGGCGTCATGGCCTACAAGGCTTATGGCGACTACAAGCGACAGCAGGAAGGCGCATCGCCCGCCGAGCCGCGCACCGTCGATCGTTTGCCGGCGCCCGAAGCCGAACTGCACAGCCAGGCTATCCTCAAGGCATTGGTGGCCGCCGCCAAGGCCGACGGCCATGTCGACGAGCGCGAGCGTGCGGTGATCGAGGGCGAATTCAGCCGTATCGACGACGATCCGCAATTACGCCAATGGCTCAGCGACGAACTGCAGCGCCCGCTCGACCCGGCCGAAGTCGCGCGCGCCGCCGCCACTCCGGAAATGGCGTCCGAAATGTACCTGGCCAGCGTGCTCGCCGCAGACGAACAGAGCTTCATGGAACGCGCCTATCTGGACGAACTGGCGCGCCAACTGAAGCTGGACGACGGGTTGAAGGCCCAACTCGAGCGACAGGTTCGCGACGCCACCGGCTGATCGGGAACCTGCGATGAAGGCTTTGCTCAAGACCGCAGGCGCACTGCTGTTGCTGACGGTCGCAGCGCTGTGGTCGTGGCGGCAACCCTTCATGCTGCAGCCGCGTACGTGGTGGGAGCTGTCGCGCCTGCCGCCGCCGGTGGCGCTGCCGAGCCCGGTCGACGGCGTCGAAGCGCGACGCATCGCCGATACGTTCGGCGCGCCGCGCGGCGCCGATCGCCGGCATGCGGGCGTCGACATCTTCGCCAAGCGCGGTACGGCTATCGTCAGCACCACACCCGGGCTGGTCGTATCCGTCCGCGAGGGCGGCCTGGGCGGACGCCAGGTCTGGATACTCGGCCCGGCGCACGAACGGCATTACTACGCCCATCTGCAGGACTGGATGCCGGGTCTGGCCGTCGGCGACGTCGTCCATGCGGGCGACAGGATCGGCAGCGTCGGCGACACCGGCAATGCGCGCGGCACTCCGCCGCATCTGCATTACGGCATCTACGGCCGCGACGGCGCCTACGATCCGCTGCCGTTGCTGCAAGCCGCCGCGACGGCCGCTTCCGGACGATGACGGCCGGCGCCAGGATCGGCCGCATCGAGTAACATTCGATGCAAGCGCGGCCACGACTCCTGGAACCCACATGGACAAGCGTTTCTGGATCTGCGGATTGGCGATGTCGGTGGCGACCCTGCTGACCGGGTACGCCGTGCACGGCGGTCTATTGGCTGCCGACTACGCGCCGCTGTACGGCACGCTGCTGCGCACGCCCGAGCAACAGGAGCCTTATTTCGGATGGCTGATCGTGGCCGACTTGCTGATCGGCTTCGTCATGACCTGGCTGTACCGCTTCGGTTTTTCGGAAGGCCGATCGACCGCGGCCCAGGGCCTGCGCTTCGGCCTGGCGATCGCGTTGCTCGCCGCCGTGCCGTTGCATCTGATCTATTACGCGATCCAGCCGATACCGGGCGCATTGGTGGTCAAGCAGGTGGCGCTCGACACGGTCCGTTTCCTGATGCTGGGTCTGCTGATCGCTTATCTGCAACCGCGCCGCACCGTACTCTGAACCGCTAACCGTCCGTTCACCGCCGCCGCGTAGGCTGCATGCCAGCCACGGAGCCCCGCATGCACCGCAATCGCATTGTCTTCGCCGTTTTCATCGCGACCGCGCTCGCCGCTTGTTCGACGATCGGCGCGATGTCGGCTTGGCTCAACGACCAAGTATCCTTCGGCGCGCCGCAGTTGCAACGTTATCTGGATCAGCGCTTCCCGCGCGATTTCGACAAGCTCGGCGGGCTGGTGTCGGTCACGTTGGCCAATCCGCGGCTGTCGCTACCGCCGGGCGAGCATCGTCTGCGGCTGGAATTCGACATGGGCATCGGCGCGTTGGGCGGACAGGGCAAGCCGAACGGCCATCTCTCGCTGAGCAGCGGCCTGCGCTACGACGCCGCCACGCAGGGTCTGCATCTGGCCGATCCGGAACTGCTGCAGTTCGACCTGCCCGGCGCGGGCTCGCTGCTGAAAGGCGGCGCGCGCGGCATCGTCAACAGCCTGTTGGCCGAATACGCGCGCAGCGAGCCGGTGTACCGGCTCGAACCGGATCTCCTCGAAAAATTGCCCGCCGGCAAACGCATCGGCGCCGTCGACATCGATAACGGCCGCGTAGTGGTTCGCCTGCAATGAACGGGATCTCTACGAACGCGAGACACGGCCATCGTGCCGCATTGTTGCTCGCAGGCCTGTTGCTATCGGCAACGATGCTGTCCGCATGCGGGAAAAGCGACAAGGACACCGCGCAGCCAGGCGAAACGAACGAAAAAGGATTGCCGGCGCCGGCACGCGCCTCGGGTTCGGTCACCGGCATGCCGGACGAGCCCGGTCCGGGCAATGCCGCGCCGGTCACCGGCGCACCGCCGCCGCCGGAAACGCCGATCGTGATCGATGGCGAGCTCGATGCTTCCAATCCGGAAACCGGCCTGTTGCCGGGCGGCGCCGAAACCTCAGAACCGGTCGACGGCGCTACCGAGCCGAGCGCGCCGGCGGAACCGACGCCCGAGGATGCGCTGGCCGTGGTCCGCGACTATTACGCTTCGATCAACAGCCGCAGCTTTGCCCGCGCCTATTCGTTGTGGTCCGATGGCGGCCGCAGCAGCGGCCAGACACCGGAGCAGTTCGCGGCGGGATTCGGCGAAACCGCCAGGGTCGACGTCGAGATCCAGCCGCCGGGCCAAGTCGATGCCGCCGCAGGCTCGCGTTATATCGAAGTGCCGGTGGCGATCAGCGCCACCCGCAACGATGGCAGCGTGCGCAAATACGTCGGCGCCTATGTCTTGCGCCGCGCCGTGGTCGATGGCGCCAGCGCCGAGCAACGCGCTTGGCGGATTGGTTCTGCCGACATTAGGGAAGTGAAACCGTGACGACGCTGCGCCTCATGCTAGGCGCCGCTATGCTGCTCGCGCTGTGCGCTTGCGAGCATTCGCCCGCGCCGCCTGCGCAGGAAAAGCCGGCGACATCGCCAGCTACCGCGGCTGCGCCACCCGCCCCCGCTGAGACGCAGCCGTCGGCTATACAGGCTGCGAGTGAAGCCTTATCGCTGCCCGGCGATTTCTCAGCCGGTACGGATGTGGCGGCGCTCGAGCAACGGTTCGGCAAGCACAACGTACGCATCGATCAAGTGCCGAGGGGCGAAGGCGAAACGTCGCGCGGCGCCGTGCTCTTTCCAGACGACGCGCAGCGCCGCGCCTATCTTTATTTCGATGATGAAACGGCGTTGCGTGGCCTGAATTTGGTCCGCGTGGTCGAGCCGGATACGCAATGGACACTAGACAACGGTCTACGCATGGGCATGCCATTGAAGGAAGTGGTGGCGCTGAACGGCAAGCCGATAAAGTTTTATGGCCTGGAATGGGATTACGGCGGAAGCGTTGCCTCGCTAAACGGCGGCAAGCTTGAGGCCCGCAAAGATGCAGCCGTCATCCGATTCCGGCTCGGGACCCCAGCCTCCGACGAGCCAGCTGCGTCAGAAAGTGCGTATCCGATCGGCGACAGTGCATTTTCAAGCGACGACCCGACCTATCCCCGGCAGGGCGATCTGCTGGCGATCAGCGAGATCACTGTATCGTTCCCGGACAAAAGCGCCCGCTAGCCGTAACTCGGATTGGCAGGTGCGAATTTATTCGCACGCTTTACGATCAAAAGCGTGCGAATAAATTCGCACCTACCGAAGGGCGATGCCTTACAGCTCGAAGCGGTAGCTGAACTTGACAAGCAACTGCTCGGCGTCGCGCAGCTCGAAACTGTCGCGCAGCAGATGGCCCGCGCCGTCCGAAAATTCCTGCTGGTCGAAACCGCCGCGGCCGTAGACCACGTACAGGTAGGACAGCGGCGCGATTTCATAACGATAACGGATCTGGAAGCCGAGATTGTTGAGGCTGAAATCGCCGATCGGATCGTCGCTGGGGATGGCGTTGCCCACGGTGTCGACGCGATAGGCCTGTTTGAACTGCGCGTCGATGGCCAGCGACTGCAATTTGACGCGCAATTCCTGCTTGTCGTCGATGTTCCAGTTCACGCCTGCATTGATATGCCATTCGCGTCCGCGGAAACCGCCGATCAGGTTGCCGCCTTGCCACAGCAGCCAATCCGGCGTGTCGTCGGCGTAGAACCCGGCGTAGATACTGAAGGCGTCGCTGATGAAATAGGTCGGTTCGTATTCCAGGCTCCAGCCGATCTTGTCGTTGCCCGCCAGGCCGCCGCTGAGCACCTGCGCTTCGAGGTTGTGCGACCAGCGCCCCTTGCGCGGACGCTGGTATTCGAAATACGCATTGAAGTTTTCAGGCAGCTTCACCAGGCCGTTGCCGCGGGTAAGCAGGTCGTCGTAGCCGGACCCGTTGACGTTGATCTGCGCGTATTCGTAACTGCCGTTGCGCAGCCTGCCCTCGCGGCTCAAGCGGAACTGCGCGCCGAGGTTGTCGCCGTGATCGTTGTGGTCGCTGCTGATCCGCGCGCGCCAGTCTTTGGACGAGTAGCGCGAATCGGCCGGCAGGTCGGTGAAACGGCGCTTGACCTCCCAGTGCAGGTAGTTGGTGCTGTTGCGCGACAGATAGCCGGCGTCGTTGATTTCCAGGTCGTTGCCGAAATGCATGGCGATCCACTGCTGGCGCCAGCCGTGGTCCATCTCGTAGTCCGCCCAGACTGTGGCGCCGGTATCGCTGACGCTATCGCCGGCTTCGTCGATCTTGCTGCCGAAGACGCGCGTGCGCACGTTCCAGCGCGGCGTCGGCCGCCAGTTGTGGTCGATGCCCAGCACCGTCGCTTCGCGATCGAAATACGGCCGCTCCACCTGGGTCACCATCATGCCCAGGTTCTGGCTGCTGAAGTCGCGCACCAGGCGCAGCGCGCGGAACGAACGGCCGACGTCGTCGGCTTCGTCCGCGGCGAACACGCCGTACTTGGTTTCGCCCAGGCTGCCGTTGAGCTTGACCGCCGCAGTGATGTCGCCGGCGCCGTTGCCGTCGTCGGCCGGCGCGCCGATGCGGCGCGTATACAGCAGCTGGCTGAAGTCGGATGGCGTGGTGTATTCGAAAATGCCCTGGTTCTCGGTGAAGAACGGGCGCTTGTCGCTGATGAAGATCTCGGTGGCGTCGAAGCTGACCACCAGATCGTCGCTTTCGACCTGGCCGAAATCCGGGTTGATGGTCGCGGTCGCCTGGAACTGCCCGTTGGGCTTCCAGAAGATGTCCACGCCGCCGTCGAAGTCGCTGTCGCCGCTGATGTTGTCGTAGAGGCCGGAGACGTACGGCGTGAGCGCCAGCAGCGACTGGCTGTATTGCGGCACTTGCACGGCATTGAAATCGGATACGAAGCGCGGACGCTCGAAGCTGGCCGCCGGCCAGGCAGAACGCTCGCCGCTCGAGCCGATCACACGGTCCAGATAGACCTTCATCGTGCGCAGATCGCCGTTGGGCTTGTGCATCGGCGCGATGTACCACGGAATCAGCATCTCCACCGACCACGTGTCCGCATCTTCGCTGACCGCATGCTGCCAGTTGCCGTCCCAGTCGTCGTTGAACTGGTTCTCGTTGGTGATGACCGCATCGGCGATGCCGCCGGTCGAGGCGATGGTGAAGTTGTAGGCGGTGCGGCCATCGCCGTCGAAGTCGATCATCAGGTTGACGCGGTCGACCTGGTCTTCGAAATCGCGCTGCACGCGTTGGCGGGTACGCGGCACGCCGGCGGGCTGCACGTTCTTGAAGGCGATGGCCAGGCCTTCGGGCGTGGCCAGGATCCAGGCCTCGGTCGGTTGCGAAGCCGGCGCCAGGCTCAGCGGCTGCACCTGGCGGAAATCGGTGACGTGCTGGGCACCCTGCCACTCGGCCGGGTCGATGCGGCCATCGACTTCGATCGCATAAGCCGGCGCCGATAGCGCCATGAGGACAGCAACGGCCAAACGTGCAGCGCGCATTCGATCTCTTCCCTAACCGGGCTCCGCCCCAATGACGCGCAAACTACCGCTAACGTTAGCCGTTACCGACTGGCGTTAGTCATGGCAACCTTTTCCGTATTTTCTGCATCCGTCAGGCAGGACCGGGATATCCGGCCCGCCCGCGGCGTTCAGCGCTTGGGCTGAAGCATGGTCCCGGTGCATTTCTTGGCACCGCATTTGCATGCCCACAGCTTCTTGGCCTTGGCGGTATGCGGTTCGTCCAGGACGATGCCGTAGTTATAGGTGAGCTCTTCGCCGGGCTTGATGTCGCGCATGGCCTCGATGAACACCTTGTCCTTGTGGCGCTTACCCTTGCCGTTCTCTTCGATGGTCGCTTCGCAATTGGGCTTGCAGCTGTGGTTGATCCAGCGCGCGATATTGCCGTCGATGTTGGCGTCGACCACGTAATCGTCGTTGAGGGTGAACAGGAACGTATGGCCGTTCTCGTCGACCTCGCCGTAGGCCTCGTCGACTTCCTCGTGGCTGCGCAGCTTGCCTTTGTAGCGGACGATGCGTTCGCCCTTCTTGATCGTTTCGGTGGCGAAAACGCCATTGCCGTGGATCGGGGACAGGCGGGCGGCGATCTTCTTGCGCGGCATCGAGTTTTTCCGTGGTCGGGAGTCGATATTGTCGCCGATACAGCCTTGCGGCGGCTACGGCCCTCTGTCCTGCCGCAAGCGATTTCGGCGTATTGGGCTAGGTCACCCTTCGCGAATCGTCGTCATGCGTCCGCTGCCTCTGCTCGCCCTCGGCGCCCTCGCCGCCGTTTCCGGCTGCGCCGACACCGCCTCGCCGCATGCCGACGATGCTCGGCCCACGGCCGCCGCGACGCCTTTCCGGCAGGCGCTTTCCGACGAAGACCTCCTCGCACGCGGCGAGTATCTGATCCGCATCACGGGCTGCAACGATTGCCATACCGCCAGCTATGCCGAACAGCAGGGCAACGTCGATAAGGCACAATGGCTGACCGGCTCTCCGATGGGCTACAAAGGGCCGTGGGGCACGACCTATGCCGCCAATCTGCGCTTGAAACTCGCCGACATGGATGAAGCGCAATGGCTCGACTACAGCGCCAAACTGCGCACTCGCCCTCTGATGCCGGATTTCGCGCTGCGCGCCATGACCCAGGACGACCGTCGCGCCATTTACCGCTTCATCAAATCGCTCGGCCCCGGTGGCGGCCCAGCGCCGGCCTACCTGCCGCCGGGCCAGAAACCCGCCGCGCCCTATTTCGAGCTGATGTTGCCCGGCACCTCCGCGCCTGCCGTCGCTCAGGCAGGCTGAATCCCTTCTTTAAATAGTCGCTTGGCGTCGGCGCCCTGAATCAGTACAATTTCAGTACTCATTAGGACAGCCAGAAGCCGCCCGCCCCGAGGGCCGGCTTCAAGCCAGACGACATGCTCCGGGTCACCAAACTCACCGATTACGCCAGCGTGGTGCTGACCGTGCTGGCCAGCGAGCCCGACGCCGTGCTCAGCGCGACCGGCCTGGCCGAACGGGCGGGCCTGGAAACGCCGACCGTGGCCAAGGTGCTCAAGCCGCTGGCGCAAGCCGGCCTGGTCGAAGCCTTCCGCGGCGCCAACGGCGGCTACCGGCTGGCGCGCGCGCCGACCGACATCTCCCTGATCGAAATCGTCGAAGCCATCGAAGGCCCGCTCGGCATGACCGAGTGCAGCGTCCACGCCGGCGCCTGCGGCATCGAAAACTCCTGCACCGCGCGCGCCAACTGGCGCCGCATCAACGACGTGGTCGCCGACGCGCTGCGCGGCGTCACCCTGGCCGAGATGGTGGGTCCGCCGACGCCGAAGGCGCCGGGCCGCAAGACCATCGCCGCTACGTTGGCGACGAATTGAGGCAAACGACCATGGCCGCCGAAAACGCACAGATCATCGAACAACTGGGCCGCCGCTACGATGCCGGCTTCGTCACCGATATCGAATCCGATTCGTTCCCGCCCGGTTTGAGCGAGGACGTCGTCCGCGCTCTGTCGGCGAAAAAGAACGAGCCGGAGTGGATGACGCAATGGCGGCTGTCCGCTTACCGGCACTGGCTGACCATGCCGGTGCCGCACTGGGCCAAGCTGAAGATCGCGCCGATCGATTTCCAGGCGATCAGCTATTTCAGCGCGCCCAAGGCCAAGTACAACTCGCTGGACGAGGTGCCGCAGGAACTCATCGACACCTACGACAAGCTCGGCGTGCCGCTGCACGAACGCGCCAAGCTGGCCGGCGTCGCGGTGGATGCCGTATTCGATTCGGTCAGCGTCGGCACCACGTTCCGCAAGGAACTGGCCGAGAAAGGCATCATCTTCTGTTCGATGTCCGAAGCGATCCAGGAACATCCGGAACTGGTCCGGCGATACCTCGGCAGCGTGGTCCCCACCGGCGACAACTATTTCGCCGCGCTCAATTCGGCGGTGTTTTCCGACGGCAGCTTCGTGTTCATTCCCAAGGGCGTGCGTTGCCCGATGGAACTGAGCACGTATTTCCGGATCAATGCGCTAAACACCGGCCAGTTCGAGCGCACCCTCATCATCGCCGAAGACCAGAGTTACGTGTCCTATCTGGAAGGCTGCACCGCGCCGATGCGCGACGAAAACCAGCTGCATGCGGCGGTGGTCGAATTGGTCGCGATGGACGATGCGGAGATCAAATATTCCACCGTGCAGAACTGGTATCCGGGCGACGAGAACGGCAAGGGCGGCATATACAACTTCGTCACCAAGCGCGGCGAGTGCCGCGGCGCGCGCAGCAAGATCTCATGGACGCAGGTCGAAACCGGCTCGGCGATCACCTGGAAATATCCCAGCTGCGTGCTGTTGGGCGACGATTCGACCGGCGAATTCCACTCGGTCGCATTGACCCACCACCGCCAGCAGGCCGACACCGGCACCAAGATGATCCACGTCGGCAAGCGCACCAAGTCCAAGATCGTCAGCAAGGGCATCAGCGCCGGGCGCGGGCAGAACTCGTATCGCGGCCTGGTCAAGGTGGAACGCAGCGCCGAGGGCGCGCGCAACCACACTCAGTGCGATTCGCTGCTGATCGGCAAGCAGTGCGGCGCGCATACCTTCCCGTACATCGAGGTCAAGCATCCGAGCGCGACGGTGGAGCACGAGGCGACCACGTCCAAGATCAGCGACGACCAGCTGTTCTACTGCCGCTCGCGCGGGATCTCGCAGGAAGACGCCGTGTCGCTGATCGTCGACGGGTTCTGCAAGCAGGTGTTCCGGGAGTTGCCGATGGAATTCGCGGTGGAAGCCAAGAAGCTGCTCGAAGTCAGCCTGGAAGGATCCGTCGGATGAGAAATGCGTTCGCCGTTCTGATCGGCATATTCGCCGCTTTCTCATTGCCCGCCGTTGCGGCGGACGACTGTTTCGGCGACGCGCAGGACCAGTATTCGCTCAACGAATGCGCGCGCAAAAGCGCCGATGCCGCGGACGACAAATTGAACGCGGTTTACCAGGCGCTGATCAAGGGCCAGGGCAAGGATCAGGCCGCGATCGCCGCGATCAAGAATGCGCAGCGCGCCTGGATCGCTTTCCGCGATCTGGAAATCGAATCCCATTTCCCGGCTGCGAACAAGATGCTGGAGTACGGATCGATGTACCCGCAGTGCGAGGCTTCCTCGCTCGAAGCGCTGACCCGGCTCCGCACCGCCGAACTCTGCCTGCGGTTGGACGAAAACGCGCCGGTATGCAAAGGCGTCGAGAAAAACCCGAAATTAACCGAACTTGGTTGCTGAAATGCTGAAGATCGAGAACCTGCACGCCCGCATCGGCGGACGCGAAATCCTCAAGGGCCTCTCGCTGGAAGCGAAGGCAGGCCAGGTGCACGCCATCATGGGTCCCAACGGCGCCGGCAAATCGACGCTGGGCAACATTCTGGCCGGCCGCGAAGGCTACGAGGTGACGGCGGGCAGCGTGCGCTACGGCGATATCGACCTGCTCGCGCTGGAACCCGAAGAACGCGCCGCTGCCGGCGTGTTCCTGGCTTTCCAATATCCGGTCGAGATCCCGGGCGTCAACAACACCTACTTCCTGCGCAGCGCGCTCAATGCGCAACGCAAGGCCCGCGGCGAAGCGGAACTGGATTCGATGCAGTTCCTGAAGCTGGTGCGCGAGAAACTCGCCGTGCTGCACCTGGACGACAAGCTGCTGCAACGCGGGGTCAACGAAGGTTTCAGCGGCGGCGAGAAGAAGCGCAACGAAATCTTCCAAATGGCGGTGCTGGAACCGAAACTCGCGATCCTGGACGAAACCGATTCCGGCCTGGACATCGACGCGCTGAAGAACGTCGCTGAAGGCGTCAACACGCTGCGCAACCCGGAGCGCGCTTTCCTGGTTATCACTCACTATCAGCGCCTGCTCGATTACATCAAGCCGGACGTGGTGCATGTCCTCGCCGACGGCCGCATCGTCGAAAGCGGCGGGCCGGAACTGGCGCTGGAACTGGAAGCGCACGGCTACGCCTGGGTGAAGGACCGCATCGCGCCGGAGGCTGCGGCCTGATGAGCGCCCTGCTCGACTCGCTCGCTTCCGGATTCGACGGCGACGGTACGCGCCGCGCGGCGCTCGACGCCGCCTTGCGCGACGGGCTGCCGGGTCCGCGCAGCGAAGCCTGGAAGTACACGCCGTTACGCGCGCTGGAGCGCCGCTCGTTCGTGCCGTCGGCTGCATTGCCCGCTATCGATCCGGCGCTGCTCGACGGCATCGCCGCGCCGCGGCTGGTATTCGCCAACGGCCGCTTCGACCCTTCGCATTCCGATATCGGCACGCTGGCGGCCGGTTTGACCCTGCAACCGCTATCTTCGTTGCCGGTGCACGATCGAAACGAACGCGATTTCCAGCGCGCCGACGAAGTCTTCGCCAGGCTCAACACCGCTCTGGCCGACGAAGGTCTGGTGCTGCGCGTCGATGCCGAAGCCGTTATCGACCCGCCCATCCACCTCGTTTTCATCGGCGCGCCGCTCGACGTGGACAGCGCATGGCATCTGCGCCACCGCATTGAAGTGGGCGCGAATGCCCGCGCGACCGTGGTCGAACATCACATCGCCGCCGGCGACCACGCCCATCTCGCGAACCATTTGTTCTCGATCGCGATCGGCGAGAAAGCGCAGTTGTCGCATGTGCGCGCGCAACAGGATGCGACGCGGGCCACTGCGTTCCTGCGGACCGATGCGACCCTGGCCGCAGCAGCGGAATACCGGCGCCTGGATCTGGAGCTCGGCGCGGGCCTTTCCCGCCACGAATTGAACGTGCGCCTGGAAGGCGACGGCGCCAAGCTGTTCGCCAACGGCGTGCTGCTGGCCGATGGCCGCCGCCACGTCGATACGCGCCTGGGCATCGAACACATCGCCCGCGACACCGCCTGCGATCTTTTGTGGCGCGGCATCGGCAGCGGGCGCGGCCGCGCGGTGTTCCACGGCGGCATCACCATCCATGCCGGCGCCGACGGCAGCGACGCGAATCTTTCCAACAAGAATCTGCTGCTCAGCGAGAACGCGGAAATCGACACCCAACCCGTGCTCGAAATCCACGCCGACGAAGTGAAAGCCGCGCACGGCGCCACCGTCGGCCAGCTCGACGCGACCGCGATGTTCTACCTGCGCTCGCGCGGCCTGGCGCAGGCGGAAGCGCGGCAGCTGCTCACCGCCGCGTTCTGCCGCGAGCCGCTCAACGTGATCGCCGATCCGGCGCTGCGCGAACGGCTGGCTGCCGCAATGGATCGCAGCCTGCAGGGATTGGACATCGCATGAACCGGATGACGGCAGCGAAAAGCATCGACTGGGACGCCGTGCGCGGCGATTTCCCGGTATTCGAACGCCAGGTCAACGGCAAACCGCTGATCTATTTCGACAGCGCCAATACCGGGCAGAAACCGCGCAGCGTGATCGAAACCGTCGACGACTTCTACCGCCGCCATAACGCCAATGTCAGCCGCGCCGTGCACACGCTGGGCAGCGAAGCGACCGAGGCCTATGAAGGCGCACGCAAGAGGCTGGCGCGCTTCGTCAATGTGCATCCGGACGAGCTGCTGCTGTGCAGCGGCACCACCTTCGCGATCAATCTGGTCGCCTATTCGTGGGCGTTGCCGCGGCTGAAACCGGGCGATGCGATCCTGCTGACGCGGATGGAACACCATGCCAACATCGTGCCCTGGCAGCTGGTCGCCGAGCGCACCGGCGCCACGATCAAGGTCGCCGAAATCGCGCCCGACGGCACGCTCGATCTCGCCTCGCTGTACGCGGCGATGACGCCGGAGGTGAAACTGCTCGGCGTGGCGCACGTGTCCAACGTGCTCGGCACCGTCAACCCCGTGCGCGAAATCTGCCGCGAAGCGCGGCGGCGCGGCATCGCCACGCTGGTCGACGGCTCGCAGGCGTTGCCGCACCGCCCGGTCGACATCGCCGCGATCGGTTGCGATTTCTACGCCTTCACCGGCCACAAGATGTGCGGACCGACCGGCACCGGCGCATTGTGGGCGCGCAAGGAGCACCTCGCCGCGATGCCGCCGTTCATCGGCGGCGGCGAGATGATCAAGGAAGTGCGTTTCGAAGGCACCGTATTCAACGACGCGCCGCACAAGTTCGAAGCCGGCACGCCGAATATCGCCGGCCATATCGGCCTGGGCGCTGCGGTGGACTATCTAGGCGCGCTCGGCATGGCGCAGGTGGAAGCGCGCGAAGCCGAATTGCTGGCGCATCTGAACGAAGAATTGGCCCATATCGACGGGCTGCGCGTTTTCGGCACCGCCAAAGAGAAGGCCGCCGTGATCAGTTTCCTGGTCGAAGGCGCGCATGCGCACGACCTGGCCACCCTGCTCGACCTGGAAGGCGTGGCGGTGCGCTCCGGCCACCACTGCGCGCATCCGCTGATGCGGTTCTACGGCGTCGCCGCCACGTGCCGCGCGTCCCTGGCCTTCTACAATACCCACCACGAAATCGAACGCTTCGTCGCTGCCCTGAAAAAAGTTCGCGGACTCCTGGCATGAACGACAATACCGCTCCCCTCCGGTTTCGCGATGCGACGCCGGCCGACATCGATGCGCTGGTCGCGCTCGTCACCTCCGCCTACCGCGGCGACGCCAGCCGCGCCGGTTGGACGACCGAGGCCGATCTGCTCGAAGGCAACCGCATCGACCCTGAAGTGCTGCATCACGATATCGAGCGCCCGCATAGCCGAGTGCTGCTGTTGGAGCGCGCTTCGGCAGGTCCGGCACAGGCCGCCGAACTGCTCGCATGCGCGCATATCGCCGAGGAAGACGGCGCCGGATACTTCGGCATGTTCTCGGTGCGCCCCACCCTGCAAGGCGGCGGCATCGGCAAGCGTCTGCTCGAAGAAGCCGAGCGCGTCGTCCGCGACGAATGGCGACTGCCTGCGATGCGGATGACGGTGATCGACATCCGCGACGAACTGATCGCTTTCTACGAACGGCGTGGCTATCGGCGTACCGGCATCTACAAGCCGTTCCCGCATGGCGACGAGCGTTTCGGCTTGCCCAAGCGCGACGACCTGCGCTTCGAAGTGCTGGAAAAGCGGCTGTAGCTTCGTAGGATCGGTTTTTTTGTGGGAGCGGCTTTAGCCGCGAGCTTTTCCACCACCGAAGAGCTCGCGGCTAAAGCCGCTCCCACAAAGCTCCCACGAAAATCCGAAATGAGAACGGAGAAGAAGATGGGCGATTGGGTACGCGTCTGCGCCACATCGGAGCTGCTGCCCGGCGAGAGCAAGGTCGCCTGGGATGGCGACACGCCGATCCTGGTGGTCAATTACGACGGCGATTACTACGCGCTGGAGGACCGCTGCAGCCATGAGGATTTCGAATTGTCGGCGGGCGAATTCGATGGCGACGAAGCGACGATCGAGTGCGTTCTGCACGGTTCCAAGTTCGACGTCCGCGACGGCCGCGCGCTCAATGCCCCGGCCTATGCGCCGGTGATGAAGTTTCCGGTGAAGGTCGAAGCCGAGGCCGTCTGGACCCGCGACGACCGCTGATCGGAACGTTCCTGAACGGTTTGTAATTGCGAATCATTATCAATACAATTCCCGCCCGACACGGCCGTCCGGCCAAAATTGATAGGTTCTGCAATGACTTCCCGCACGTTCGCCGTCGCTCCGCTCGCGGCGGCTTTGGCTGCTGCCCTCTCCCTTCCCGCCGTCGCCGCTGAACCCCAGGCCGGCGCGGTCGCCGCCTCCGCCGCCATGCAGAAGGATCCGACCCAGCTCGACAAGGTCGAGGTCGAAGGCAAGTACGTCACCAAGGCCGCATCGCCGAAGTACACCGAAGCGCTCAACGACACGCCGCAGACCATCACCGTGGTCAGCAAGGAAACGATGGACCAGCAGGGCCTGCTGTCGCTGCGCGATGTGCTGACCAATCTGCCCGGCATCACTTTCGGCGCCGGCGAAGGCGGCGGCGGTTACGGCGACAGCATCAACCTGCGCGGCTTCAGCGCCAACAGCGACATCACCACCGACGGCGTCCGCGACAGCGCGCAATACACGCGCACCGATACCTTCAACCTGGAATCGCTGGAACTGATCAACGGCTCCAACTCGGTCTATTCCGGCGCGGGCTCGGTCGGCGGCAACATCAACCTGGTCAGCAAGCAGGCGCATGCGGGCGATGCGACCGCGTTCACCGCCGGTGCCGGCACCGACAGCTACGGCCGCATCAGCGTGGACAGCAATACCGATTTCGATAACGGCACCGCGTTCCGGATCAATGCGATGGCGCACCAGAACGATGTGCCGGGCCGCGATTACGAGAAGTTCGAACGCTGGGGCATCGCACCGTCGCTGGCGCTCGGTCTGGGCTCGGATACGCGCTTCACGCTGAACTACCTGCATCAGGAAGACGACAACACCCCGCAGTACGGCGTGCCCTACTACCGCAACGCTTTCAACGACGGCCCGCTGCCGGGCGTGGATCCGAGCAACTATTACGGCTACCACAACGTCGACAAACAGGAGATCACTGTCGACATGCTGACCGGCATCTTCGAACACGATTTCAGCGATAACCTGAGCCTGCGCAGCCTGGCGCGGTTCCAGAAGGTCGATCAGCTGAGCGTCGTCGACGCCACGCAGGGGACTTGGTGCCTGCCGAACAACGCGACGCCCACCGGCGGCTCGTGCATCGTAGGGAACGGTCCCGGCCCTGCCGACGACATCACCGTATCGCCCGGCCAATACCTGCCCAGCGGGCCGCGCGGCCACGTGCGCGATACGAGCAATGCGATCGCGATCAGCCAGACCGATCTGACGGCGCATTTCGCTACCGGTGCGGTGGAACACGCTCTCGTCGCCGGCGTGTCGTTCTCACGCGAAACTTTCGAACTGGAAACTCTTAACGTCTTCCGCAATGCCGACGGCAGCAACCCCTTCACAGCACCGAACCACCTGCCGTTCATGGACATCTACAACCCGGATTCGCGCTACACCGGCCCGTACAACGCGACCCTGGTCAACAAAACCGACGGCACGTTGAGCAACCAGGCGGCCTACATCTTCGATACGTTGAAGTTCAACGAGAATTGGATGCTCAGCCTGGGCGCGCGCTATGAACACAACGAAGGCGACAGCGTGCCTTACAACGTCTCCACCGAGGCCGGTTCGATCGGCGCCAACCTCGGCAAGAACGTCGCCGGCTACGCCGAAAACAAGGACAATCTTTTCTCGTACCGCGCCGGCCTGGTCTACAAGCCGGTCGAAAACGGCACGGTCTACTTGTCGTACGCCAATTCGAAGACGCCGTCCAAAGCTTCGGTCAACGGGTCGTGCACGCTCGCCAGCCCCGCCACCATTCCCACAGGCACCGCCAACTGCACGACGGATCCGGAAAGCGCGGTCAACATCGAACTCGGCACCAAGTGGGAAATCCTGGATTCGCGCCTGGCGCTGACCGCGGCCGTATTCCGCAACGAGCGCGAGAATTTCCGCGTGGCCGACCCGGATCCGACCAACTTCACCGGCGAACAGGCGCTCGACGGCCGCGCGCGCGTACAAGGCGTGGCGTTGGGCGCTGCGGGCCGCATCACTCACGACTGGTCGGTGTTCGCCAACTACACCTATCTGGACAGCGAAGTGCTGCGCAGCGTGTCCGACTTCTGCCTGGCGAATCCGGGCGCGGCGAATTGCGGCAACAGCGCCGCTTTCCCGGACCCGCAGAAGGGCAATCCGCTGACCAACACGCCCAAGCATTCGGCGAGCCTATGGACGACTTACGCACTGGGCAAGTGGACCTTCGGCTACGGCGCTACTTATCAGGGCGAGTTCTATCTGAACAACAGCTTCCTGGCCACCAGCGGCGGCGTAACCACCCAGACCGCGCTGTACAAGACGCCGGACTACTGGACCCACCGGGCCATGGTCGCCTACGACTTCAGCCGAAATTTCGCGCTGCAATTGAACGTGAGCAACCTGCTCGACGAGGAGTACTACCTGCGCATCCGCAACAACGGCTGGGCGACGCCGGGCGAGGCCCGCGCGACGACGCTGACGGCCACGTACCGGTTCTGAGGCAAAATGGCGCGCCGCCCTCCGCGGCGCGCCTTTCCCCGGATACGCCATGCTGCTGCCGATCGCCAACGTCCTGACCGCCGAGCAAGTGGCGCATTGCCGCGCGCGGCTGGAGAGCGCAGATTGGGCCGACGGCCGCATCACCGCCGGCCACCAATCGGCCAAGGCCAAGGACAACGCGCAACTGCCCGAAGATTCTGACGTGGCGCGCGAGCTCGGCGCGATCGTGCTGGAAGCCTTGTCGCGCAACAGCACTTTTTTCTCCGCGGCTTTGCCCAAGCGCGTGTTCCCGCCGTTGTTCAACCGATATGCGGGCGGGCAATCGTTCGATTACCACGTCGATAACGCCATCCGCTACGACCGCAGCGGCGGCCGCGCCGAAGCGTTGCGCACCGACCTGTCGGCGACGCTCTTCCTGAGCGCACCGGAGGAATACGACGGCGGCGAACTGGTGATCGAAGACACCTTCGGCACGCAGAGCATCAAACTCGCCGCAGGCGATCTGGTGCTGTATCCCGGCACGAGTTTGCACAAGGTGCTGCCGGTGACGCGCGGCACGCGGCTGGCATCGTTCTTCTGGATCCAGAGCATGCTGCGCGAGGATGCGCAGCGGCGGTTGATGTTCGAGTTGGACGTTTCGATCCGCCGGTTGACCCAATCGGTGCCCGAGCATCCCGCCTTGGTGCAGCTCACCGGCGTGTACCACAACCTGCTGCGGCGCTGGGCCGAGCCGTGAGCGAAAACGTCCGCGCCGCAGGCAACGCGATCGGCGGCCAGCAACGGCGCGGCTTCTGGCTGCGTACGCTGCACCAGTGGCATTGGATCAGCTCGGCCGTGTGCCTGATCGGCATGCTGCTGTTCTCGATTACCGGCATCACGCTGAATCACGCCTCGAAGATCGAAGCGCAACCGCAAGTCGCGCACCGCACGCTGACGCTGCCGGCGCCGTTGCTGCAGTCGCTGGGCGAACGCGAGGATGGCAATGCGCCATTGCCGGCCGGTGTGGCGGCATGGCTGGCCGGGCAACTGGATACCGGCATCGATGCGCGCGACGCCGAATGGTCCGCGGACGAGGTCTATCTTTCGATGCCCGGCCCCGGCACCGATGCCTGGATCAGCATCCAGCGCGGCGACGGCGCGGTCGAGTTCGAGCGTACCGACCGCGGCTGGATTTCGTATTTGAACGACCTGCACAAAGGCCGCAACGCGGGGCCGGCCTGGGGCTGGTTCATCGACGTATTCGCCCTAGCCTGCCTGGTGTTCTGCATCACCGGCCTGTTCCTGCTGCAACTGCATGCGCGGCAACGACGCATGACCTGGCCTTACGTGGGGCTGGGCTTGGTGATCCCCGTATTGCTTGCGCTGCTTTTCATCCACTGATTCTTCGACCGAGAAACGATATGCGAGCCAAACTGACGATCGCACTGGGCACCCTGCTGGCCATGCCGGTGTATGCGGCCGAGCTGGAAATCAACGTCGAGATACCGCGCATCAACGCCGCCGAATACCATCGGCCCTACGTCGCGATGTGGGTCGAAGGCGCGGACCAGAAAGCGGCCGCCAATTTGGCTGTCTGGTACATGACCAAGGACACCAAGGAAGGGCACGGCACCAAGTGGTTGCCGGACCTGCGCCAGTGGTGGCGTCGTTCCGGACGCACTTTGAAGGTGCCGGTCGACGGCGTGACCGGCCCCACGCGTCCGGCAGGCAAGCACGCGCTCAAATTCGACGACAAGCAGCCCGAACTCGCCAAGCTCGCGCCCGGCAACTACACGCTGGTGGTGGAGGCCGCGCGCGAAGTCGGTGGTCGCGAGCTGCTGAAAATCCCTTTCGTCTGGCCGATCAAGGCGCCGCAGACGGGCAAGGCGCAGGGCAGCAGCGAGCTGGGCGCCGTCACGCTCGCCGCCAAGCCCTGATCGACACGACATCAACCAATCATTATCCGCATCCGCTGGAGTCATCGATGAAACGTTCCAAGCTCGTAATCGCTTTCGCCCTGGCCGCGCTGCCGTTCGCCGCGATGGCGCACAAGGCTTGGCTGCAGCCTTCGCAAACCGTGATCGCCGGCGAGAACCCGGTCGTTACCGTCGACGCCGCGGTGTCCAACGACTTGTTCTACTTCAACCATGTGCCGTTGAAGCTGGACAACCTCGCCATCGTCGCGCCCGACGGCAGCAAGCAGGCGCCGTCCAATCCGTCCACCGGCAAATACCGCAGCGTGTTCGACGTCGAACTGAAACAGACCGGCACCTACCGCATCGGCGTGATCAACGACTACGCCACCGCGAGTTGGAACGAGAACGGCCAGCCCAAGCGCTGGCGCGGCACGCCGGCGACGTTCGCCACCGAAGTGCCCAAGAACGCCAAGGACCTGCAGGTGGGCCAATCGGTGAGCCGCGTCGAAACCTTCGTCACCAACGGCTCGCCCAACGACACCGCGATCAAGCCGAGCGGCAACGGCCTAGAAATGGTGCCGGTGACGCACCCGAACGACCTGTTCGCGAAAGAGGAAGCGAAGTTCCGCCTGCAGATCGACGGCAAGCCGGCTGCCGGCCTGGACGTGCAGATCATTCGCGGCGGCACGCGTTATCGCAACGCGCAGGACGAAATCAAGCTCAAGACCGATGCCAACGGCGAGTTCGCCGTGACCTGGCCCGAACCGGGCATGTACTGGCTCGAAGCGACGTCGCAGGACGATAAGGTCACCGTGCCTGGCGCGAAACAGCGCCGCTTGGGTTATGTGGCCACGCTCGAAGTGTTGCCGCAGTAATCCGCAACAACGGCCTACGGGCGCCCTCGCTCCCGAATGCGGAGCGAGGGAGAGCATGAACCGATGAATTCCGCGACCCCTTCCACGACCACGCCTCTGGCCATCGATACGCTGGCCGGCGAAACCATGGGCACGACCTGGTCGGTCAAGCTGGTCGCGCCGCACGCGTCGATGCATGCGCTGCACGATGGCTTGCAAGCACAGTTGGACCGTGTGGTGTCGCAAATGAGCACATGGCGGAACGATTCGGATTTGAGCCGTTTCAATCGCGCCGCGGCCGGCACTTGGGCGGTCCTGCCCGAAGCGCTGTTCGCAGTGCTGAGTTGCGCATTGGAGATCGCCGAAGCCAGCGGCGGCGCCTTCGATCCGACGGTCGGTCCGCTGGTCGACCTGTGGGGCTTCGGGCCGCAAGGCCGCAAACTGCGCATTCCGGATGCTGCGGAGCTTGCAGCGGCGAACGCGAAGATCGGTTGGCGTCGTCTCTCGCTGCGACCCGATTTGCGCGAAGCTTTGCAGCCCGGCGGCGTGCAGGTCGACTTGTCGGCGATCGCCAAAGGCTACGCCGTCGATCTGCTCGCGGCGCATTTGCGGCAACGCGGTATCGAAAGCGCGTTGATCGAAGTGGGCGGCGAGCTGTACGGCTACGGCCGCAAACCCGGCGGGGATCCCTGGCGCGTGCTGGTCGAAACCGATCCGGATCGCGACGACGATGACATCCAGGTGCTGCGATTGTCGGGCAAGGCCGTGGCCACGTCCGGCGACCGCTGGCACCGTTACGAGAGCGAAGGCCGCGAGTATGCGCACACCCTCGACCCGCGCAGCGGAAAACCGGTCGAACGGGCACCGGTCGCCGTCACCGTCGTCGCCGACGACGCGATGCGCGCCGACGCGTGGGCGACCGCATTGACCGTGATGGGCGCCGAAGCGGGGCTCGCGTTCGCGCGCGAACATGCCCTGGCGGCGCGTTTCGTCGCACGGGGCGAAGCGGCGACCGCAACGCCGCAATTCGAAAGCCACCTCGACGCGTGAGGGACGCCGCCGCCCGCGTCTGGCCATCGCGCGCCGCACTCGGCAACGGCGCGTTGTTGCTGTGCCTGCTCGCGATCGCGGTCGCGTTGCTGAAATTGCAGCCCGGAGCCGCATGGACCTTGCCGTCCGACAGCGTGCGCTGGTGGAGCGCAGCATTCACCGTGTCGGCCTATGTGGGCATCAGTGGCTGGGGGCTGTGGCGCTCGCGGCCTCGCCATGCGGACGAAGAGCGTGCCGACGCGCAGACTTCGGCGTCGCGCGTGCTGCTCGCCTACGCCAGCCAGACCGGTTTCGCACAGGAGCTCGCCGAGCGCAGCGCCAAGAATCTGCGCGACGCGGGGCTATCCGTGCAACTGCGCGATCTGGGAAAACTCGAAACCCATGCGCTGGCCGGTTACGAAAGCGCCTTGTTCGTGGTCAGCACCACCGGCGAGGGCGATGCGCCGGACCCTGCGCTGGCTTTCGTCCGCGATGCGATGGGTCGGCCGGCGGCGTTGCCGTCGCTGCGTTACGGCGTGCTGGCGTTGGGCGATCGGGAATACGATCATTTTTGCGGTTTCGGGCATGCGCTGGACGATTGGCTGCGAGGTTCGGGCGCCGAACCTTTGTTCGACTTGGTCGAAGTGGATAACGGCGATGAAGGCGCGTTGCGCCATTGGCAACATCATCTGTCCCTGATCGCCGGACAGCCCGACCTGCCCGACTGGACTGCGCCGGCCTATCAGTCCTGGCGCTTGGCCGAGCGTCGCGAATTGAATCCGGGCAGCGTCGGCGCCGCCGCATTCCATATCGCCTTGGTCCCACCGCAGGATCTTGTGCTGCAGTGGCAGGCCGGCGACATCGCCGAAATCGGTCCGCGCAACTCGCTGGCGGCGGTCGCTGCGCTGCTCGATGCTTTATCGCTGGATGCGGCGACCATCGTCGACCGCGACGGGAAGCGCGAACGGCTGGACGAAGTATTGGGACGCTCGCATCTGCTCGCCGCGACCGAAGCCGGTGGACTCGATGCGTCGACGCTGGCTGCGCGACTGCAGCCGCTGCCGCATCGCGAATATTCCATCGCCTCGTTGCCTTCGGACGGCGCCATCCATGTGCTGTTGCGGCGCATGCTGCGGCCTGACGGCAGCCCGGGCCTGGGTAGCGGCTGGTTGTGCGACTACGCCGCGCCGGGCGGCGAGATCGCGTTGCGCATCCGCAGCAATCCCAATTTCCATGCGCCGCAGCCGTCGCGGCCGCTGATCCTGATCGGCAACGGCACCGGCGCGGCCGGCTTGCGCGCGCACTTGAAAGCCCGCATCGCGGCGGGCGCGCGCCGCAATTGGCTCTTGTTCGGCGAACGCAATGCCGATCGCGATTTCTTCTACGGCGACGAACTCCGGCGTTGGCGCGATGAAGGTTTCATCGAACGCCTCGACTTGGCATTCTCGCGCGACGGCGGCGCGCGAGCGTACGTGCAACATGCGCTCGCCGCTTCGGCGGATGCGCTGCGCGATTGGATCGAAGCCGGCGCAGCGATCTACGTATGCGGCAGCTTGCAGGGCATGGCGCCCGGCGTGGATGCCGTTCTGCGCGAGACGCTGGGCGACAGCACCGTCGAGCAGTTGCGCGTCGAAGGCCGCTACCGCCGCGACGTGTATTGAGCCTTGTAGAGCGGGGCTTGCCCCGCTGCTCTTTTTTATGCGCCCGGTAGCGTTTTTTTGGCGATGGAACCCAGAACGCCACAGGTCACGAGAACCCAACAGCAAGGAGCAGCGGAGCAAGCTCCGCTCTACACGACGACGCTATTTGGGTTGGATCTTGACCAGCAACGCCCCGCCCGCGCCTTCCATCACGTGGCGCCGGCGCTCGGTGTCGGCCTGCATGAAGGCGGTGTCCCCGGCCGCCAACGCCGGCAAACCCGAATCGTCGACGAAGCGCGCCGTGCCCGCCAGCAGATACACCGCCCAAGTCGCGCCCGGATCGATGAAGATCACCATCGGGCCGACCAGCGGCCGGTGCCAAAGCTGGGCATCGACGGCATCCGGGCGCCACATCAGATTGAAGTCGTGGGTCGTGCCATCGACCAATTCGCCGACCACGCCGCGCTCGCCGCTGAAACGTATCCGCTCGTGCGGCGGCTGCAGCACGTGTATCTCGCCGTCGTCGAAACGCAGCCGCAAACCATTGCCGCTCAGCAGCACCAGCTCGCGTTGAACGCCGGGGAAAATCGAAAACGGCGCGTCCTGCTCGATCTCGGCGATCGACAAGCGCCATTGCCAGCCTTCGGCCTGGTCCGGCATGCGGGCGATTTCCCGCGTCCAGCCGGCGCCGTTCTTCCAACGCTCGCGCCGGTATTCGTTGGCGGGGACTACCCAGGAGATTCCGTTACGTTCGCTCATCGCAAGAGTTTAGCTGTGCGCTGACTTAGGAACGGTAAAAACGCCGGCCGGCTGCCATTCCCGCGCAGCCGGCCGGCACCCCTTGTCTTGCCGGCATCCCGCCGCCGCAATCGGCACCCTCGATCACGCGGGCGCCCACGCGGTCCGGGACGGCCTGTTCAGCGCTTTGCAGGTTTGGTGGCCACCGCCGTCTTGACGGCCGCCTTCGGTGCGGCGGCGCTGCCCGCGACCACGATCCGGTCGCGGTTCTTTTCGACCGTCTTCAAGCCGATGCCCTTGACCTGGGCGAGCTGTTCGGGGCTTTTGAACGCGCCGTTCTCCTTGCGATAGGCGACGATCGCCTCGGCTTTGGAGGCACCGACATTGATCAGCACTCGGTCCAGCGTGGCGGCATCGGCAGTATTGATGTTGACCTTCTCGTCGGCGGCCAGGGCGCTGCCGATCAGCGCCAGCGACAACAGCAGCGAATTCAAAAGCAGTTTCAACGACTTCATGGCGATTCCTCGGTTGGGATGGATTCCAGCCGGCATTGCGCGGCTGGCCGAGACAGTCTCCGCAGCCGAACCGGCCCGCCGTATCGCCATAGCGGCCGCAGCCCGACCGGCATAGGCCGTGGAAAAACATAGGAAAACCCCTAGCTAACGCGGTCGGCGCTAGAATCCGCGCTCTTGTTCCCACACACGCAGGTCCGCCGTGGATGCCAGCAAAGTCGATCGTTTCGTGGCCGAAAAATGGGACGATGACATCGTCCCCCAGCTCGTCGAGTACATCCGCATCCCCAACAAGTCGCCGATGTTCGATGCCGACTGGGTCAAGAACGGCTACATGGAGGATGCGGTCAAGCTGATGGAAGCCTGGGCGCGGGCGCAGTCGATACCCGGCATGCACTTGGAAGTGGTACGCCTGGAAGGCCGTACGCCGCTGATCTTCATCGATATCCCGGCCACCGGCCCGGAAACCGGCGACGACTGCGTGCTGTTGTACGGACATCTGGACAAGCAGCCCGAAATGACCGGTTGGGACGACGACCTCGGCCCGTGGAAGCCCGTACTCAAGGGCGACAAGTTGTTCGGCCGCGGCGGCGCGGACGACGGCTACGCGATCTTCGGTTCGCTGGCCGCGATCCAGGCGCTGCAGCAACAGAATGCGCCGCATGCGCGCTGCGTGGTGCTGATCGAGGCCTGCGAGGAATCGGGCAGCTACGATTTGCCCGCCTACGTCGACCATCTCGCCGACCGCATCGGTAAACCCTCGCTGGTGGTGTGCCTGGATTCGGGTTGCGGCAATTACGACCAGCTGTGGTGCACCACGTCGCTGCGCGGCATGGCCGGCGGCAATTTCACGGTGAAGGTGTTGGCCGAAGGCGTCCACTCGGGCGATGCTTCGGGCATCGTGCCGTCGAGCTTCCGCCTGCTGCGGCAATTGTTGTCGCGGATCGAGGACGAGAAGACCGGGCGCATCCTCGTCGACGGCCTGCACGTCGACGTCCCCGCGGATCGGCTGGCCCAGGCCAAGAAGGTCGCCGATGTGCTGGGCGACGAGGTCTACAGCAAGTTCCCGTTCCTGCCGGGCATGACGCCCATGGCGGACGATCTGTCCGAACTGGTGCTCAACCGTACCTGGCGTCCGGCCTTGTCGGTGACAGGCGCCGATGGCCTGCCGCCGCTATCGTCGGCCGGCAATGTGCTGCGCCCGTCGACGTCGGTGAAGCTCAGCCTGCGCCTGCCGCCCACGCTGGACGGCAAGCGCGGCGGCGAACTGCTGCAGGAAGCCCTGCTGCGCGATCCGCCGAACGGCGCGAAGGTGTCGCTCGCGCTCGAAAAGGCATCGACCGGCTGGAATGCGCCGGCGATGTCGCCCTGGCTGGAGAAGGCGATCGATGCGGCGAGCTTGGAATTCTTCAAAGCGCCGGCGATGTACATGGGCGAAGGCGGCACGATTCCTTTCATGGGCATGCTCGGCGAAAAATTCCCGGGCGCGCAGTTCATGATCACCGGCGTGCTGGGGCCCCATTCCAATGCGCACGGGCCGAACGAATTCCTGCACATTCCGATGGGCAAGCGCGTCACCGCATCCGTGGCCCGCGTGATCGCCGAGCATCATGCGGCCAGCGTGCGCGGCGAAACGATGGGCGTCGCCGCGGTGGCGGGCGGCGACCAGCACGGGGAACACGGCTGCTGCTGACACTGGCGCCGGCCGCGGGGGCTGCTATCCTCGGCCGGGCTTTTCCACATCGGAGGGGGTATGGAAGGTTTGCTGGGCGATAACAACTGGATCGTCACGATCCTGATCGGTTTCGTAGTCGGCCTGCTGGCGCGTTTCCTGAAGCCGGGCAACGACAAGATGGGCATCATCCTGACCACGCTGCTGGGCATCGCCGGCGCGGTCGCGGCCAGTTTCATCGGCCAGCAGATGGGTTGGTATGCGCCTGGACAGGCGGCCGGATTCGTCGGCGCATTGTTGGGTGCGATCGTGATCCTGATCATCGTCAGCTTGTTCCGGCGCAAGCGCACCACGCTGCCGCCGCGCTGAGTTTCTAGTTTCTGATCACAACGCCCCGCACCGCGGGGCGTTGTGATTTTTGTGGGAGCGGCTTTAGCCGCGAGCTCTTCACGGTTGCGGCGGCCTTGCAAAAGCTCGCGGCTAAAGCCGCTCCCACAAAAGCCGCTCTGCTGCCAGCCGCTCTCGGTTTACTCTATGGTCTATGCCACTGGAACCTGCATGAGCGCCGCCACCGACTCCATCGACCGCCAGAACGCCCGCCTAGACTGGGCGCGCCGCGCGATCGGCGACGCGGGCCTGGACCTGCAGCGCGCTTCGGTCGATGCCGGCTTCCGCAGCTATTGGCGCACGCTCGGGACCGAACCCAGTCGCATCGTGATGGACTCCCCGCCGGACCTGGAAGACGTGCGGCCGTGGCTGCGCATGCGCGATCTGCTGGAAAGCGGCGGCGTGCGCGTGCCGCAGGTGCTGGTGCGCGATGTCGAGGCGGGATTCCTGTTGCTGGAAGATCTCGGCGGACCGACCCTCGCGAAAGTGATCGACGAAAACAATGCCGACGCCCATTTCGATGCCGCCATCGAACAACTGCTGCGGCTGCAGGCGATAACGCCGCCGCAGGACATGGGCGAATTCGGCGAAGCGCTGCTGCAGCGCGATGCCGGCTTGTTCGAGGAATGGTTTCTGCGCCGGCACTTGGGCTTGCAGCTGGATTGCGACGATCTCGATCGGCTCGAACTCGCGCAGCGCAGGCTGATGGACAACGCGCACGGCCAAACGCGCGTGCTGACCCATCGCGATTTCATGCCGCGCAATCTGATGCCGGTGATGCCCGGGCCCGCCGTGCTCGATTTCCAGGACTGCGTGCGCGGACCGATCGCCTACGACCCGATCAGCCTGTTCAAGGACGCCTTCGTCGGCTGGCCGCTGGCGCGCGTCGACGGTTGGCTGGCGCAGTACCACGCACGTGCGCTCGCCGCCGGATTGCCGGTGCCGCCCCTGGCGATCTTCCAACGCGATGCGGACTGGCTCGGCGTGCAGCGGCATCTGAAGATCCTGGGTATCTTCGCCAGGCTCAAGTATCGCGACGGCAAGCCGCATTATTTGCAGGACGCGCCGCGCTTCATCGCCTATATCGACGAAGTGCTGCCGCGTTATCCGCAACTGGCGACGCTGGCCGAGTTGATCGATACCCGGATTCGCCCCGCGATGGCCGAGAAAGGCGACGCATGAAAGCGCTGATACTGGCCGCAGGACTGGGCGAACGCATGCGTCCGCTCACCGATACCACGCCAAAACCGCTGCTGACGGCCGGCGCCAAACCGCTGATCGTCTGGCATCTGGAAAAACTCGCCGCGATCGGTGTTCGCAACGTGGTGATCAACAACAGCTGGCTCGCCGAACAGTTTCCGCAAGCGCTCGGCGACGGGTCGCGCTGGGGTCTGTCGATCCGCTATTCCTACGAAGGCGCGACGCCCCTGGAAACCGGCGGCGGCATGCTGCAGGCGCTATCGCTGCTCGGCGAAGCGCCGTTCATGGCGGTGAACGGTGATATATGGACCGATTACGATTTCGCACGATTGCCGCGCGAACCTTACGGCCAAGCGCATCTGGTATTGGTCGACAATCCGCCGCAGCACGCCAAGGGCGATTTCGCATTGCTGCAAGATGGCTCGGTGGCGCCCGAACCGGCCTCGGCGGCGGCGCAGACATCGAGTCTATTCTTCGGCGGCGGTACTGCGGCGAGCGCCGGCAAACTCACATTTGCTGGTATCGGCGTGTACAGACCGTCGCTGTTCGACGGCTGGCGCGGCGTGATCGGCGACGAGCCCGCCGCGCAGGAAAATCCGCCTCGGTTCAAGCTCGCGCCGTTGCTGCGCGCGGCGATGGCGCGCAGCGGCGTGTCGGGCGAACATCATCGCGGGCATTGGACCGATGTCGGCACGCCGGAGCGGCTTTCGCAGCTAGGCGAGCAATTGAACGCAAGCGGTCTCGCTTTGTAGAGCGGGGCAAGCCCCGCTCTACAAACTTTAGGACTCGGCGCCGAGTATTTGCCGCAGAAACGGCACCGTCACCCGCCGCTGCGCCGCCAACGATTCGCGATCCAACTTGTCGAGCAAGGCCGTCAAGCTGCCCAGATCGCGGTCGACGCGCTTCAACAGCCAGTCGAGCGCCGCTTCGTCGAGCGCCAGGCCACGCCGTTGCGCGCGCAGGCGCAGTACTTCGCGGCGGCCTTCGTCGTACAACGGCGCCAATGCGATGCGCACGCATTGCGACAGGCGCGAGCGCAGGTCCGGCAAGGTCAGCGGCAGGCCGTCGGGCATCGCGTCGGCGGTGTAGAGCACATTGAGTGCGGCGCTGCGCGCGCGGTTGTGGAAATCGAATAGCGCGATCTCGTCGTCGCGATCGCCCGCGATCGCGCCGACGCCGTCCAAAGCGATCAGATCGTTGCCTTCCAGCGCCTCCAGCGCCTCGCGCAACCGGCCTGCGGCGGCGACCAGCGGCAGATACGCCGCACGTCGGCCCGCCTGCTCGGCGGCCGCACAAGCAGCCAACGCGAGATGCGTTTTGCCGACGCCGGGCGGACCCGACACGTACAGCCAATCCGCAGCAGGACGCTCGGCCAGCGCCTGCAATGCCGCGATGGCGCCGGCCGGTGCGCCGACGAAGGTTTCGAAACGCTGGTCGGGCGAGTAGCGCAACGCCAGCGGCAGCTGCGCGCTCACGCCTGGTCGGGGCCCTTGTGCTCGTCGGGCACGATGATGCCGCCCTGACTCGCATGCGGATCGAGCAGGATCTCGGGCCGATCGCCGCCATACAGCTTGCTGTGCGTGTAGCGCTCATGCGCGTAGCGCAGCAGCACGTTGGCGATGGCCGCCACCGGTAGCGCCAGCAGCATGCCCAGGAAACCGAACAACTGACCGCCGGCCAGCACCGCGAAGATCACCGCCACCGGATGCAAACCGATACGGTCGCCCACCAGCTTGGGCGTCAGCCAATAACTCTCGATCACCTGGCCGATGCCGAACACCGCCAGCACCCCGACCACATGCTTCCAATCGCCGTACTGCACCAGCGCCGCGATCACGCCGAACACCACGCCGCTGGTCGGACCCAGGTAAGGCACGAAAGTGAACAGGCCAGCGATGATGCCGATCAGGATGCCCAGATCCAGACCCACCAACCAGAGTCCCAGGCCGTACATGATGCCCAGGATCACCATCACCAGCAGTTGGCCGCGCAGAAAGCCGCCCAGCACTTCGCTGGATTCCTGCGCCAGCCGCGATACGGTGTCGATGTGCTTGCGCGGCACCAGCGAGGCCGCGCGTTCGACGAACACGTCCCAATCGCGCAGCAGGAAGAAGGTCAGCACCGGCAGCAGTACGATGTTCGCGACCCAGGCCAGCACCGCGAAACCGGAACGTGACAGATAGCCGAGCATGGTCGCCGCGACGCCGCCGGCCTGCTCCCAATGCTCGCGCACCAAAGTGATGATGCGGTTGGGGTCCAGCCACACCGTCAACTGTATGCCCAGGCGCCGCTCCAACCACGGCAACGCAGTACCGACGAACCAGTCCCGGTAATGCGGCAAGGCCTCGATCAACGTGGTGATCTGCTCCTCGATCACCGGCACCAGCAGCAGCAACGCCAGCACCACCAACAGCGTCATCGCCACGAACACCAACGTCACCGCGACATTGCGCGAACGCCCGGCGCGTTGCAGCCGGTCGACCAGCGGATCGCCGAGCCAGCCGAGCAGGGCCGCCATCACGAACGGCGTCAGGATCGGCGCCAGCAGCCACACCAGCCAGCCGGCGGCCAGCGCGATCAGGCCCCATTGCATGCGCTTGAGGAACAACGCGATGTCGGCCATGGCCGTCTCGTTCATAGGCGCGGCCATCAGCGCAATTGGAACGTGGCGGGCTCGCCGTCGCCGCCGGTCAGCACGTCCTCATCGGCCATGCGCTTGAGGCCGGCGATGCCGGTCACCAGCTCCAGGTCGTACTCGATGACCGTCGGCGTGGCGCGGGCGGGCGTGATCTTGCGCACCACCGGCAATTTCTGCAGATAAGCGGACAGACGGATGAAATCGTCGGCGCTGTCCACGCCGGTGAACGCGACCCGATAAGTGCCGGCCGGGCCGACCGCATTGCGCTTGGCGTATTTGCGCGACAGCGCATCGCCGGCCACGTCCGCGCCGGAGGCCAACGCGCGGCGCGCATCGCCCTGCTCGACCGATTTCTGCACCAGCACCTTGCCGCCGTCGACGAAAGTCCAGTCCGCGGTCCAGCCGCCTTTGGAGCGGTACAGTTTGCCGATCAATTGCATCGGCGGGCTGTAGCGCGAGGACAAACGTGAGATGGCGCTGGTATCGCCGCGCCAGATGGCGCCGACCGCGGCTTGTTCGGCCGCGCTGCCGCCCGGCAGGCCCAAACGGTAGCCGCGCTCGATCGCGCGCTGGGTCAGCGGTTTGGCGACGTTGTTCTGCGGCAGCGCGACCAGGCGCGGACCTTTGCCGTCGTCGATCGCCAACCAGATCACCGGCTTGGGTCGCGGCTCGGGCCAGACCGGCACGCCCAGCGAGGCCGCCATGCCGTCGACCTTGTCCTGATCGAAACGGGCGATCAGCGTGGTGCGGAAGGTCGGCGCGCCGCTGGCCGAGAGTCCCTCGTCCTGGCGGTAGTCGTAACTGCGCACATAATCCTTGGCGCGGCGCAGTTCCTGGCCGACGCCGGGGCGCATCGCGGCGTTGCCCTCGCCCGACAGTTTGCCCAGCACCTGCGCCAGGGCCCGAGCCAAGCCGGCGTTGCGCTCGCTCTCGCTCTGGCTGTTGACCGGCACTTCGGCCTCGTACACGCCCTGCGCGCCCGCGCGGTCGCCCTCGACGCGCTGCGCGGACGCTGCGCCGGCCATCGCCAGCGAGGCCGCCAGCAGCCAAATCGTCGTTTTGGCCCACCGGATTGCTAGATGCATCGTCTCTATCCTGCCACGCGGTTGCGCTGCGCCAGCGGAAATGGTGCCGCAGCGGGGCTCCCGCGTCCATGTCGGCGCCCCCAGCACTGCTAAAATTGCCGTCCCAGCGCCCTGCGAGCAGCCGTGACGACTCCTACCCCACTCACTTACCGCGACGCGGGCGTCGATATCGATGCCGGCAACGAAGTCGTCGAACGCATCAAGCCGCTGGTCAAGCGCAGCTTCCGCCCCGAGGTGATGGGCGGCCTGGGCGGCTTCGGCGCGCTGTTCGACCTGTCCGGCAAATACAAGGAACCCGTGCTGGTCTCGGGCACCGACGGCGTCGGCACCAAACTGAAATTGGCGCAGCAGCTGAACCGCCACGACACGATCGGCATCGATCTGGTCGGCATGTGCGTGAACGACGTGCTGGTGCAGGGCGCCGAACCGCTGTTCTTCCTGGATTACTTCGCCACGGGCAAATTGGATGTCGACACCACCGTGGCCGTGGTCGGCGGCATCGCCAAGGGCTGCGAACTGGCCGGTTGCGCGCTGATCGGCGGCGAGACCGCCGAGATGCCGGACATGTACCCGCCCGGCGAATACGACCTAGCCGGCTTCACCGTCGGCGCGGTGGAAAAATCGAAATTGCTCGACGGCGCCAAGGTGCGCGAAGGCGATGTGCTGATCGGTATCGCGTCCAGCGGTCCGCACTCCAACGGCTATTCGCTGATCCGCCGCATCTACGATCGCGCCGGGCGTCCTGCCGATGTCGACGTCGGCGGCGTCGAGCTGATCGATGCGCTGATGGCGCCGACGGCGCTGTACGTCAAACCCATCCTCGAATTGCTCGGCAAGCACGACCTGCATGCGATGGCGCACATCACCGGCGGCGGTCTCACCGAGAACATCATCCGGGTGATTCCCGACGGCTTGGGGCTGGATATCGAGGCCTCGGCGATCGTCCTGCCGCCGGTATTCGACTGGCTGCAACGCGAAGGCGCGGTGCCGCGCGAGGAGATGTGGCGCACGTTCAATTGCGGCGTCGGCTTTGTGCTGGTCGTCGCGCAAAACGAAGCCGCGGCGGTGGAGAGCGATCTCGATCGGCTGGGATTGGCGCATCGCCAGATCGGCGAGGTCGTCGCCGCGCGCGGCGCTGAGCGCGTTCGGATCGGCTGAATCCGTGCCTTATTACCGGTTGACCTTGCGCTCGTCACTATCGAAGCGAGAAGCGCTCCGACGCGTGTCGAGTGCGACGCGAGGCAAGCATACGATCATGGATTTCATAGAGTCCATTTCGACCGGCGATCAGCCTTCGGCAAGCGAATATTTCGTGGGAACCATAACCGAAACCGGATTCCACATCCGCCGCAACGCAAATTTCGGCGGCGAATCGCGGCCCCATATTTATGGAAGATCGTTCGACGAGACGGCCGGATCCCGGACGGAAATTCGAATGCATATGCACTGGTCTTGGATAGTCATGACAGGACTTGCCCTGGCGATGCTGCTGTACGTCGTGATTTCGGGCTTCGGCAATCAGCCTGGGGCGCTATGGGCTTGGCTGAAATTCCCCTTGCTGCTCGCTGCTTTGTCGACGGTTTTGTTCTACGCAGAAGCGTTACGCGCAGCACGCCAACTTAAATTTCTGCTTAGGGCCGACTCGGAAAAGCGGCGGTTGCCTGTCGTGGGGCATTGAAGCGTGCGTAGGCGGATCGCCGTTCTAGCCTCCGGTCGCGGCAGCAATCTGCAGGCGGTGCTGGATGCGATCGCCACTGGCAGCCTTGATGCCGAAATCGTCGGCGTGTTCTCCGACAAACCCGCCGCGCAGGCGCTGCAACGCGTATCCGAACCTCTGCGCTGGAGCCGCGACGCGAAATCCTACGCAGCGCGCGAAGACTTCGACCGCGAATTGGGCGATGCCGTCGCCGCCTGCGCGCCGGACTGGATCGTCTGCGCGGGCTATCTGCGCATCCTGGGCGATGCCTTCGTCGAACGTTTCAGCGGTCGCCTGCTCAATATCCATCCGTCGCTGCTGCCGAAGTACCGGGGCTTGCGCACGCATGCGCGGGCGCTCGAAGCGGGCGACGAGGAACACGGCGTCAGCGTGCATTTCGTCATTCCGGCGCTGGATGCCGGTGCGGTGATCGCTCAAGCACGCGTTCCGGTGCTGCCCGGCGACACGACGGAAACGTTGTCCGCACGGGTGCTCGAGCGCGAGCATCCCTTGCTGGTGGCGGTTTTGCGGCTGGTCGTGGCCGGGCGGCTTAATGAACGCGGAACAACCGTAACTCTAGATGGTCATACCCTGTTTACGCCGCTGCACTTAGATTGCGCCGGCCGACTCGCTCCTTCTGGACATCAATGATCCGTCCCCTCGCCCTGCTGCTGTTGCTGCCGCTCGGCCTCGCCTATGCGCAAGAAACCGCCCCGCAGCAGGAGCCGCCTCCGGCTTCGGACGCAGCGGCGGCGGATCCCGCGCTTTTGCCGCTCGCAGCGCCCGCGCAAGCGCCGCTGCAGCCGTTCGTGGCCGACTACGAGGTGTACCGCGGCGGCAAGCGGGTCGGCGATGCCACGCTGCAAGTGGCCAAGCTCGACGGCGATCGCTGGCGCGTGGATCTGGGCCTGCGCGGCACGCGCGGCTTGGCGCGGCTGGCCGCGCTCAATATCGAGCAGAGCACGCTGTTCGACGTGGTCGACGGCCGCTATCGTCCGCTGAGCCAGGCCACGGTGCGGCACGCGATCTTCTCGGGCAAGAAGTACACCGGCGTCTACGACTGGGACACGCATTCGGCGATCTGGCAGGGCGACGTCAAGAAGGACCGCCGCGCCGCGGTGACGCTGCAGGACGGCGACATGAGCGCGCTGCTGATCAACCTGGCGATCGTGCGCGATGCGACACCGGGCAAGCAGTTGCAATACCGCTTCGTCGACGACGGCCGCGTGCGCAACCACGAGTACGTGGTGTCGCCCGAGCTGGAAAAGGTCACCGTCGACGACCTCGACTACAACGCGATGCGCGTCAACCGCGTGCGCAGCGGCAGCGAAGAAACCATTTTTTGGGTCTCGTACGGCGTACCGACCCCGATCCGCATGGTGCAGCGCAAGGACGGCGAGGATGTCACCGACCTGCGTCTCATCCAGTACACCAGGAGCCAGTGAGCATGAATGCCAAACCCCGAATCTTTTCCGCAACGGCCGCGGCGTTCGCCGCCACGCTCGCGATCGCCAGTTTTCCGGCCGCGGCGGTCGATGCGTTCTCCGCCGACTACCAGGCCAATTACATGGGCATGGTCGGCAACGGCAAGATGACATTGACGCCTGAGGGCGCCAACCGCTGGAAGTACACGCTGACCATCCGCAGCAACGTCGCCAATCTCACCCAATCGACGGTGTTCGAGGACCGCGGCGGGCAATGGCGTCCATTGTCCAGCAACGACTCCTCGTTCGTGCTGATCAAGAAGGTCAGCAAGATCGCGACTTACGATTGGGACAAGGGCGAGGCGCGCTGGAGCGGCGACGTCAAAGCCGATCGCGCAGGCCCGGTCAAGCTGAAGATAGGCGACATGGACGGCATGCTGATCAACCTGGCCATCGCCCGCGATGTCGCCGCCGGCAAGCCGCTGAACTACCGCATGGTCGAAGACGGCCGCGCCAAGCAGCTCAGCTATGAAGTCGCCGGCAAGGAAACGATCACCGTGCAAGGCAAGCCCAAGTCCGCCACCAAGGTGGTGCGCAACGACGGCGAGAAGCAGACCATCGCCTGGGTGGTCGACGGCCTGCCGGTGCCGGCGCGGATCCTGCAGCGCAGGAACGGCCAGGACGAAATGGACCTCACGTTGCAGGCGATGCGCTGACGTAGCCCGGGTGGAGCCGAAGGCGATACCCGGGATTTCGTTGCGAAATCGGCCGAAACGCCCTCTCCCGCTTGCGGGAGAGGGCGTTTCATTCTTTTCCGGCCGGCGCCATCGTCGTGCGGCATTGCACGCGGAACGATTCGTCGCTGCCGCGCCAGAAGAACGCATTGCATTCGCGCTGGCCCTGCTGCGTTTTCTTCACGGTCACGGCATACCAGGCCTGCGCGACCTCGGTCGAGGTGACCGTGCCGTCGCTGTTCCAGTCCATATCGCTGTTCGGAATGCCGGCGACGAACGCCAGCCCTGCGTAATACGCATAACCGGCATAGGCGACCAGCAACAGGAACAAGCCGAGGAATATCTTGCGGCGCATGCCGAAACGGTTGCGTGGAATCTTTTGCATGCTCATCCGATGCGGCGGATCTGCGCGCCCAATCCGCTCAGCTTCTGCTCGATGTTCTCGTAGCCGCGGTCCAGGTGGTAGATGCGATCGATCGTGGTCTCGCCGTCGGCGACCAGGCCGGCCAGGATCAACGACGCCGAGGCGCGCAGATCGGTCGCCATCACCGGCGCGCCGCTGAGCTGCGCCACGCCGTGCACGGTGGCGTGGTTGCCGTCGACGCGGATGTCGGCGCCCAGACGGATCAACTCCTGCACGTGCATGAAGCGGTTCTCGAAAATGGTCTCGTCGATGCTGCCCACGCCTTCGGCGATGCAGTTCATCGCCATGAACTGCGCCTGCATGTCGGTCGGGAACGCCGGATGCGGCGCGGTGACGATATTGACCGCCTTCGGCCGCCGTCCGCCCATATCCAGGGTGATGCTATCGGCATCGCTGCCGATCTGCGCGCCGGCTTCCTCGAGCTTGGCCAGCACCGCATGCAGCGTATCCGGCCGCGCGTGGGTGGCGTTGATGCGGCCGCCGGTCATCGCCGCGGCGACCAGGAAGGTGCCGGTCTCGATCCGGTCCGGCAGCACCGCATGCGCGCCGCCGTGCAGGCGTTCGACGCCGCGCACCACGATGCGCGCGCTGCCGGCGCCTTCGATATCCGCGCCGAGGGCGTTGAGGCATTGCGCCAGATCGACGATCTCCGGCTCCATCGCCGCGTTCTCCAGCACGCTGGTGCCGGAAGCGAGCGCCGCGGCCATCAGCACGTTTTCGGTGGCGCCGACGGATACCGTGTCGAACATCACGCGCGCGCCCTTCAGCCGGCCCGCCTTGGCCTTGATGAAACCGTGATCGACGCTGATGTCGGCGCCCAGCGCCTGCAAGCCTTTGATGTGCAGGTCGACCGGCCGCGAACCGATCGCGCATCCGCCCGGCAACGACACTTCGGCGTCGCCGAACCGCGCCAGCAGCGGCCCCAGCACCAGCACCGAGGCGCGCATGGTCTTGACCAGTTCGTACGGCGCGACGTGGCTGCGCACGTTGCGCGCATCGAGCGTCAGTTTGGAACCGCCGTTCTCGTCGACACCGACGCCGAGTTCGGCGAGCAGTCGCAACGTGGTTTTGACGTCGTGCAGATTGGGCACGTTGCTGATCGTCACCGGCTCGTCGGCCAGCAGCGCCGCGCAGAGGATGGGCAGCACGGCGTTCTTGGCGCCGGAGATGCGGACTTCGCCGTGGAGCGGCGCGCCGCCGGTGACTACGATTTTTTGCATGGAGGCGTTCGGTTCCTGTTGTGATCTGTAGAGCGGAGCTTGCTCCGCTGCTTTTTTTGGCCGTGTCGTAAGAAATCAAGAGCAGCGGAGCAAGCTCCGCTCTACAGAGCCGAGGGTGCGTCAGCCGGCTTCTTCGGGCGTCAGCGTCTTCAGCGCCAGCGCGTGGATCTCGCCGCCCATGCGCTCGCCGAGCGTGGCGTAGACCAGCCGATGCCGGGCCAGCGGCAGCTTGCCGCGGAAGGCTTCGGCGACCACCGTCGCCTCGAAGTGCACGCCGTCGGCGCCGGATACCGAGGCGCTCGCGCCGGGCAGGCCTTTTTCGATCAAGTCACGGATGGTGTTTGCGTCCAATGGGGAGAACCGCCTGCGGGATCGGGAACGAGGGCTGGGGCCGGCCGGGCCGCTGCCGCAGCGGAAGTGCGGTTTTGGCGGGCGAAGCGCGTAAAATGACCGCAATAGCCTAGCGGAAAGCCCGCCTCCACGAAATGGCAAACGACCTTCCCGCTACCCGTACTGCGCTCAGCCCGCTCGCCGTCAGCGGCCGCCGCGTGTTCGAAATCGAAGCCCGCGGCTTGGATGCCGTGGCGGCACGGATCGATGGCGCCTTCTCCGCCGCTTGCGAGCTGATGCTGGCCGCCCACGGCCGCGTGGTTTGCACCGGCATGGGCAAATCCGGCCATATCGCACGCAAAATCGCAGCCACCCTCGCCTCCACCGGCACGCCTTCGTTCTATGTGCACCCGGGCGAAGCCGGCCACGGCGACCTGGGCATGATCACCGACGCCGACGTCGTGCTGGCCTTGTCCTATTCCGGCGAAAGCGACGAAGTGCTGATGCTGCTGCCGGTGCTCAAACGCCAAGGCAACCGGCTGATCGCGATGACCGGCCGGCCGGCATCGACGCTGGCCGGCGAAGCGGACGTGCATCTGGACGTCAGCGTGCCCACCGAAGCCTGCCCGCTCGATCTCGCCCCGACCTCCAGCACCACCGCGTCGCTGGCGATGGGCGACGCGCTCGCCGTGGCGCTGCTCGAAGCGCGCGGTTTCACCGCCGACGATTTCGCGCGTTCGCACCCGGCCGGCACGCTCGGCCGCCGCTTGCTGCTGCACATCGCCGACGTGATGCACGCCGGCGGCGAAGTGCCGAAAGTGCGCGAGACCGCGCGCCTGAGCGAAGCGCTGGTGGAAATGAGCCGCAAGCGTCTGGGCATGACCGCCGTGGTCGATGCCGAAGACCGGCTGCTCGGCCTATTCACCGACGGCGATTTGCGCCGCACGCTGGACGACGACCGCTCCGATCTGCGCAATACGCTGATCGCCGAAGTGATGACGCATTCGCCCAAGACCATCGCGCCGGACCGGTTGGCGGTGGAGGCCGCGCAACTGATGGAAGCGCACAAGATCAACGCATTGCTGGTGGTCGACGGCGAGCGCCGCGTGGTGGGCGCGCTCAATATTCATGACCTGTTGCGCGCGCGCGTGGTTTAAACGCTACCGTGCACTCTCCCCCGCCCACCGCCTACGATGCCGATCTGCTCGCGCGCGCCGCGAAGATCAAGCTGGCCTGTTTCGACGTCGACGGCACGCTGACCGACGGACGCCTGTATTTCGATAGCGAAGGCCGCGAGTCCAAGGCCTTCCATGTGCTCGACGGCCAGGGCCTAGTGCTGCTGCGCAAGCATGGCGTGCACGTCGCGTTCGTGACCGCACGCGCCAGCCTGGCGGCCGAGAAGCGCGCGGCGGACCTCGGTGTCGAAGCCTTCATCGGCGTGGAGGACAAACTCGCCTGCGTGCGTGCGCTCGCGCAACGGTTGGGCGTGGGCCCGGACGAGACGGCATTCATGGGCGACGACCTGCCCGACCTGGGCGTGATGTCGCATGCGGGCCTGGCGGTCGCACCGGCCAATGCGCACGCCTCGATGCTCCCGCACGTGCACTGGCAGACCCAGGCGCGCGGCGGCGAAGGCGCGGCGCGCGAATTCTGCGATCTGGTGCTGAGCGCGCAAGGCCGCACCGAAGCCCTGCTGCAGAAGGCGCTGGGCCGATGATGAACTGGCGCGTAGGACTGGGCCTGTTGCTGCTGTTGGCGGCGGTTTTCAGCGGCTGGTCCTTATGGAAGCAGCATCAACTCGACAAACCGGCGGCCGCGCGCAGCGACCGTCCGGATTACGTGCTCAAGGATTTCGAAGTGGTCTCGCTCGACAAGCAGGGCAAGGAAGGGTTCACCCTGCGCGCGCCGCACCTCAAACGGCGCCCGGACGACAAGACCATGACCCTGGACAAGCCTGTGTTCCTGTTCCCGGACAAGGACGGCGCCTATTGGCAGACCCGCTCGCGCACCGCCTGGGTGAGCGCCAAGGCCGACCAGGTGCGCCTGAAGGGCGATGTGAATATCGACAGCCCACCCGGCACCGCGCGTCCCGTGAAGATGGTCACCTCGCACCTGAACGTATTCCCCGACAAGAGCCGGGCCAGCACGCCCGCAGTGGTCACCGTCACCCAGCCGGGTTTTATACTGCGGGGTCGCGGCTTCGAAACCAATTTGAAGACCAAGCAATACAAATTCAAATCACAGGTCCGATCCAGTTATGACCCTTCGACCCGCCGCTAGCCTCGCCCTGATCGCCGCCATGCTTGCGACGGCCTTCGCCGCCTCGGTCTCGGCCAAGTCGACCGACCGCAACCAGCCGATGAACATTTCCTCCGATCAGCAGGCCGGCACGTATACCGACGACAGCGTCAACGTGATCAGCGGCAACGTGCAGATCCAGCAGGGCACGCTGGACATCCGTTCCAATCGCGCCGAGGTCACGCTGAAGGACGGCGAAGCCAGCCGCGTCGTATTCACCGGCGCGCCGGTGGTGATGAAGCAGCAGATGGACGACGGGTCGCCGATGACCGCGCGCGCCGACAAAATCGATTACGACATGAAAAGCGAAAACATCGTTCTGATCGGCAACGCCTTCGTGGAGCAGCCGCGCGGCAGCACCAGCGGCCCGCGGATCAGCTACAACATGAAGACCGGCCGCATCGACAGCGGCAGCAGCGGCGGCGACGGCGGCCGGGTCAAGACGACGATCATGCCCAAGTCGGCGCAGGGCAAGAAATAATGCTGGTCGCGCGCGGCCTGCGCAAAACCTATCGCTCCCGCGAAGTGGTGCGCGATTTCGCGCTGACCCTCGACGCAGGCGAAGTGGTCGGCCTGCTCGGCCCCAACGGCGCCGGCAAGACCACCTGCTTCTACATGATCGTCGGGCTAGTGCCGGCCGATGCCGGTGAGATCGTGCTCGACGGCCGCGACATCACCACCGATCCGATGTACACCCGCGCCAAACTGGGCGTGGGCTATCTGCCGCAGGAACCCTCGGTGTTCCGCAAGCTGACCGTCGCCGACAACCTGCGCCTAGTGCTCGAATTGCGCCCCGACCTGGACGCCGACGGCCGCGAGCGCGAACTCGAAAGCCTGATGGACGAACTGCAGGTGGGCCATGTGGCCGAGCAGATCGGCGCCAGCCTGTCCGGCGGCGAACGGCGCCGGGTCGAGATCGCGCGCGCGCTGGCCGCCCGGCCGCGGCTGATGCTGCTCGACGAGCCCTTCGCCGGCGTCGACCCGATCTCGGTGGGCGACATACAACGCATCGTCAGCCATCTCAAGAGCCGCGGCATCGGCGTGCTGATCACCGACCACAACGTCCGCGAGACCTTGGGCATTTGCGACCGCGCGTATATCCTGCATGAAGGTGGCGTGCTCGCGCAGGGGGCTCCGGACGCGCTGCTATCGAACCCGGATGTCCGCCGCGTCTACCTCGGAGAAGGTTTCCGTCTGTAACGCACGGCCGCCGGGCCCGCCCGGATGCGTTGTCTGTTATGGATATGAAGCCCAGACTGCAGACCTCCCTGTCGCAACAGCTGGTGATGACGCCGCAATTGCGTCAGGCCATCCAGCTATTGCAGATGTCGGCGGCCGAACTGGAGGCGGAAATCGCGGCGGCCGTCGAGAGCAACCCCCTGCTCGACTGGACCGACGAGGCCACGCCCCCGGAAATCGCCGTACCCGACGCCGATCGCGTGGGCAACGGCAACGGCGACGCCACCGAGGCGCCCGCCGCGGCCCAGGAGCCCGATGAGCCGTGGACGATCGGCGAAGAGGCCTGGCATGAGCGCATCGGTCCGTCTTCCGATCGCGACGACGAGCACGACGACGCCGCCGAGCGCGTCGCCGAACCCGAAAGCCTGAGCGACCACCTGCTCTGGCAACTGCACCTGACCCACCTCTCTCTGCGCGACCGACGCATCGGCGCGATGCTGATCGATGCGCTGGACGGCGACGGTTACTTGCGCGAGCCGATCGAAGCCATCGCCGAAAGCCTGCGTCCCGACGTCCATGCCAGCAACGAGGAAATCCTCGCCGTGCTGTGCCAGATCCAGCGCTTCGACCCGGCCGGCGTCGGCGCGCGCTCGCTGGGCGAATGCCTGACGCTGCAACTGGCCCTGCTGCCGGACGAGACGCCCGGCAAGGCGCTGGCGCTGAGGATCGCGGCCGGGCCGATCGAGCGTTTGCCCAAGGTCGGCATCGAAGGCCTGGCGCACGAACTGGGCTGCGATACCGAAGATGTGACCTTGGCCGTGCAGGCGCTGCGCTCGCTCGATCCGCGACCGGGCGCGCAGATCGGCGGCATGGCCAACGACACCTATGTGACGCCCGATTGCGTGGTGTGGCGCCAGCATGGCGTATGGCGCGCGGCGCTGGCGCACAATTATTCGCCGCGGGTGTCGATCCACCGCGGTTACGAACGCATGATCGGCGGCGCCTCGCAGGCCGACGCGGGTTATCTGCGCGGCCGTCTGCAGGAGGCGCGCTGGCTGCTGCGCAGCATCGAAGCGCGCGGCGAAACCCTGCTCAAAGTGATGCGCTGCCTGATCCGCCAGCAATCTGGTTTTTTGGAATTCGGCGAGCAGGCGTTGCGGCCGCTCACCTTGCGCGAAGTCGCCGGCGAAGTAGGCCTGCACGAATCGACCGTATCGCGCGCGATCGCGCGCAAATACGTGCGCACGCCGCGCGGCACGGTGCCGTTGCGCGCGTTCTTCGCTTCGGGCATCGACACCGAAGGCGGCGGCGGCGCTTCCAGCACGGCCATCCAGGCCATGATCCGCGAGCTGATCCAGGGCGAAAACCCTCGCAAGCCCTTGTCCGACGCCAATCTGGCGTTGTCGCTGAAGGCCGCCGGCGTGCCGGTGGCGCGCCGCACCGTGGCAAAATACCGCGAAGCGATGCACATCCCCTCCTCCCATGAACGCATCCGGATAGGCTGATGCCGACCGGCGGCCTTTTGGCTTAACCTAGGTTTCACCCGAACCTTGCCGCAGATGGGCGAAGCTGCGCGTAGGGTGGGCCTTGGCCCGCCATCGCGACTTTTCATATCGCGACGTTGTTTCGCCGAAGCGGTGGACCAAGGCCACCGGACGCAGTCCACAACACGCAGGAGGTCACGATGCGCATCGAAACCCACGGCCAGCAGATCGAAATCACCCCGGCCCTGCGCGATTACGTCGAAAGCAAGCTCGCACGCCTCGAAAGGCATTTCGATCAGCCGTTCGACGTACGCACCCAGCTCAGCATCGACAAGCCCGACCACCGCGCCGAAGCCACCGTCAACCTGGCCGGCCGCACCCTGCATGCCGACGCCAACGCCATCGACATGTATGCCGCCATCGACCTGCTCGCCGACAAGCTCGACCGCCTGCTGGTCAAGCACAAGAAGAAGCTGGTCGAACACCGCCGTGGCGACGGCATCGCGCGCAGCGGCGATTTCGGCTGACGGATCGCCATCGGCCATGCCGCTTACCACATTGCTGACCGCGGACCGGATCGCGGTCGGGATCCCCGCCGACGATGGCGATGCGGTGCTCGATACCGCCGCGCGCCTGTTGTCCGGCGGCGATCCCGCACAAATCGCGACGATCGCCGACAGCCTGCGCCAGCGCGAACGCCTGGGCAGCACCGCGATCGGCCACGGCATCGCCATACCGCACGGCCGCAGCGATGCCTTCGAGGAACCGCGCGGCGCTTTCCTGCGGTTGCAAGGCCCCGTCGAGTTCGGCGCGGCCGACGGAGAGGCCGTGGATCTGGTGTTCGCGCTGATCGTGCCCGAGCACTTCACCCAACAGCATCTGCAACTGCTGTCCGAACTCGCCGAACGTTTCGCCGATGCCGACTATCGCGCCGCGCTGCGCGAAGCCGGCGATGCCCACACCCTGCTTCGGCTGCTGGCCGAGGCGCCGGCGCCCGCAGCCGCGCTGCGATCAGGCGCGGGGCGCGCATGAACGAGCGCATCACCGCACGCGAACTGTTCGAACAACAGCGCGAACGCCTGAATCTGCGCTGGGTCGCCGGCGAACGCGGCGCCGAACGCGTCTTGGAATCGGTGGACACGGTCGCCCGGCGCCCTTCGCTTTCCGGTTATCTCAACATCATCTATCCGAACAAAGTGCAGATCCTCGGCACCGAGGAATTGTCGTGGCTGGATGCGTTGGATTCGCGCCAACGCTGGGAGACCATCGAAAAGATGATCCAGTTCCGGCCGCTAGCGATGGTGATCAGCAAGAACCAGGCCTGTCCGGAAGATCTGCGCATCGCCGCCGAAGAATCGGACACGCCGCTGTGGAGCTCGCCCAAGCGCGGCCACGAATTGCTCAATCATCTGCAATACCATCTCGCCCGCACGCTGGCGCCGCGGATCACGCTGCACGGCGTGTTCATGGAGATCTATTCGATCGGCGTGCTGATCACCGGCGAATCCGGATCGGGCAAAAGCGAGCTCGCGCTGGAACTGGTGACGCGCGGGCACCGCCTGGTCGCCGACGATGCGCCCGAATTCACCCAGATCGCGCCGGACGTGCTCGACGGCACCTGCCCTGAAATGCTGCAGGACCTGCTGGAACTGCGCGGCCTGGGCGTGCTCAATATCCGCCAGATGTTCGGCGATACCGCAGTCAAACGTAACAAGTATCTGCGCCTGATCGTGCACCTCACTCGGCCGCATCTGGAGCCGCAGCCCAGCGGCATCGAACGCCTCACCGGCGATGTCGGCCAGCGACGCGTACTGGATCTGGACGTGCCGATGATCACCTTGCCGGTCATGCCCGGCCGCAACCTCGCGGTACTCACCGAGGCCGCGACGCGCACGCACATCCTGCGCGCGAAAGGCGTGGATCCGGCGGCGGCGTTCATGGCGCGGCATTCGCACTTTTTGGAGCGCGCCACGTGAGCGATGAGGTCATACAGCCGCTGGATGAAGTCGTACAGACGCTGGTGGTCGTCAGCGGCGTATCGGGTTCCGGCAAATCCGTGGCGCTCAAGACGTTCGAAGACCTCGGTTTCTATTGCGTCGACAACCTGCCCGCGGAACTGCTACCGGCGTTCGTGCGCAGCGTCGGGCGCGCGGACGGCACGCCGGAGAAACTCGCGGTCGGCATCGACATCCGCAGCCGCGGCGACCTGGCCAACCTGCCCGAATGGTTGTCCGCAGTGGGCGCGCTGGGCCTGGACCCGAAGCTGGTGTTCTTCGACACCCGCGACGAAGTGCTGCTCAAGCGTTATGCCGATACGCGCCGTCGCCATCCGCTGAGCCACCTCGGTTTGGCGCTGGCCGATGCGATCTCGCTGGAGCGGCAAGTGCTCAAGCCGATGCGCACGCTGGCCGACGTGGTCATCGACACCAGCACGCTCAACGTGCATCAATTGCGCCGCCAGGTGATCACCGAATTCGGGTTGGGTTCGGATTCCACGCTATCGCTGCTGTTCGAGTCTTTCGCCTACCGCCGCGGCGTACCGGCCGACGCCGATTTCGTGTTCGACGCGCGCGGTTTGCCGAATCCGCACTGGAACGCGGAACTGCGCCCGCTTTCGGGCCGCGATCAGGCGGTACGCGAATTCCTCGAAATGCAACCCGAAGCCGGCGAATACTTCACCCAGGTCGCCGCCTTCCTCGATACCTGGCTGCCGCGCATGCAATCGGACACGCGCAGCTACGTCACCATCGCCTTGGGCTGCACCGGCGGGCGGCACCGCTCGGTTTATCTGGCCGAACGATTGGCCGAACACGCCCGCGAGCGCGGCTGGGCCGAAGTGGCGGTGTATCACCGCGAGTTGGACTGAAGCCTTTCAGGCGACGGTGCTACTTATAGCAATGCAAACGGGCAGAACGGGGGCGAGAGTTCGCGTATCCCTGAGACGGCAACAGGCGAAAATGTAATGGCGGTCACTTAATTCGGTGGCCACGGGATGGCGGGGAGGCCGTCCTTAGCAGAACGACGTAACTATTCAACTTCATCGACATCGCCAGTCGGATTCGGCCGGCGACGCAACAGGGGGCTTCATGCAATTCGACGTTCACGCTCGCAATGGGCGAGTTTGGGTACTTCTCGCCCTCGCGAGCATCAGCGGCTCGGTATCGGCCGAGACCACGATCCCGCAGGAATACGGCAAGCACATCACCTCGGCGGAAGCGGTGGGTGCCATCGGCACCGATCTGTTCGGCGAACAAGTCAACTTGTACACCGGGTCGACGGAATTCGCGGTCACCGACGTCAGCTTGCCGGGCAACAACGCGTTGCCAGTTTCGGTCGGACGGCGCTTCACGGTGAAGAGTAGGGAATTCGACGCATCTTGGGGTCCAGCGTCCGGTATGTTCCGTGATTGGGATCTGGAAATACCGCATCTGCATGGCGTGTTTCCGTACAGTCGGCCCTGGCAAGTGTTCGGCTCCGACAGCGACCTCGCCGCGCGGGTCAAGCGTTGCTCGGTGGCCAATGCGATCGCCGCAAAGCCGCCCACCACCGAGGGGTTCGGAAGCCCCGCAGGCTTTTTCGTCGCCAGCGAATACTGGCAAGGCAACTTCCTATACGTGCCGGGCCAGGGCGGCCAGGAAATGCTCTTCGCCGGCGTCAACAACCCCTATAAGCCGACCGACGGAAAGGCCTACTACTGGACCACCCAGCAGCGATGGGCCTTCTCTTGCTTGCCAAATACGGCGCCAGGTAACAATGTTCCTGGCGAAGCGTTTCTGGCCGTAGCGCCGGACGGAACTCAGTATCGCTTTGACTGGATCGTGCAGCGCGCTGCGCCCACGTTGGTGAAGCCCTACGACACCGGGAGCGTCGGCGATTTCGCCCCATCGGACCCCGTCGATGACGGTGGCGATGTCACGCCCCAATTCAGCGCCCCGTTGACCACGGCGCTTGGGCGTCTTGAGGTTTGGATTCTGCCCACGCGGATCGAAGACCGATTCGGCAATTATGTCGACTACACCTACGATGCCGCCAACCCTTGGCGTTTACTCAACATCGTTGCTAGTGATGGACGCCAGCTCACGCTTTCCTATAGCGCGGCAGGCGATATCCAATCGGTAACTGACGGGGTGAGGACGTGGCGATATACCTACAGCCCTTATTTTAGCGGATCGATTTTGAGCGGGGTCGAACTCCCGGATCAATCCGTGTGGGCTATCGATTTCTCAGGCCTAAACGATGCATGGATCAAACCTTACAAATTCGGCATCGCCCATGCGCCCAGCTTGTGCGAAGACCCGGCCATGTGGGCCGAATCGGGCCAGTTGAATTACACCGGCACGATCACCCATCCCTCCGGCGCGGTCGGCGAATTCACTTTCAAGCCCACCGAGCACGGCCGCTCGTACGTCCCCAAATCCTGTATCAAGATGACGACCGAGCCGACCGATCCGGACGCCTACGCGTACCAGGCCTACCGATTCGCCAGCGTCGCCTTGCGCAGCAAAAAGATCACCGGTCCGGGCCTGTCCCCCTACCAATGGAATTACACATACGGCCCGCTCAACAACAGCTGGTCCACCTGCGTCGATTGCCCTACCACCAAAACCGTGGAGGTCGCAGGTCCCGGCGATTACCGCCGCTACACCTTCGGCAATAAATATGGCGAGAACGAAGGCAAGCTGCTGAAAACCGAAACCGGCACGAGCGCGGCTGCGATATTGCGCACCGAGAGCACGACGTATTTGTTCGATGCCACGGGCCAGGCCTATCCCGCACAAGCGGGCAGCAGCCCTAATCTGCGCGGCGACCAGGCCGGCGAGCGCCACGTGCCGGTCGTCAGGCGCGACATCATCCAGCAGGGCACCACTTACGTCTGGCAGGTGGACCAGACCAGCGGCGTCTACAGCTTCGACAATTACGTCAATCCACTCAGCGTGACCCGTTCCAGCACGCCGGGCGCTTACACGCGCACGGATGCGACGGCTTATTTCCACAACACCGCAAAATGGGTCCTGGGTCAGGTCGCCACCAGCACCTGCACGGCGCCTGTCAGCTGTGCTGGCCTGGTCGAGTCCAAGACCGACTACGACGCCAATGCGATGCCGTGGAAGACCTACGCTTTCGGCAAGTTGCAGCAGACACTGGTGTACGACACCGCCTCCGCGATCGCCACGGGCCAGCGCGGTACGTTGAAGACGGCAACGGACGGCAACAGCAATGTCACTACCTTCACCGACTGGAAGCGCGGCATACCGCAGAAGATCGCCTTCGCCGACGCCAAATACAAATCCGCGTTAGTCAACAATATCGGCGGCATCGATTGGCTCGAGGACGAGAACCGCTCTCGCACCTGCTACGAATACGACGCGATGGGTCGTGTCAGTCTGGTCACCTACCCCTCGGAAACGACGGCCAACACATGCAACAACGCTG
>CADECF010000010.1 GCA_902825775.1 uncultured Lysobacteraceae bacterium | reverse complement strand
ATCGTACCCACGTTCACGTGGGGCTTGGTGCGCTCGAATTTACCCTTGGCCATGACTTTCTCGCTGACTTTGAATTGGTGGAAGGCGTGTTGGACGTGCTGCTTGTATGGTGCTCACGAATGGAATCGAACCATCGACCTCCTCCTTACCAAGGAGGTGCTCTACCGACTGAGCTACGTGAGCGTTGTATCTTGTGGCGCGGTGCGGGTTTATCAATGTAGGGGTGGAGCGGGAGAAGGGAATCGAACCCTCGTAATCAGTTTGGAAAACTGATGTTCTACCATTGAACTACTCCCGCACCGGGAGAACCTTTTGCCGCATGAAACTGGTGGAGGGAGGTGGATTCGAACCACCGAAGGCGTAAGCCAGCAGATTTACAGTCTGCCCCCGTTGGCCGCTTGGGTATCCCTCCGGTCGTTCCATAAAGCCGTGAAACAGCCCGCGATTTTGAAGCCAGGGCGTTTTTCTGTCAACGCCGCGCTAACAAAAATCGGGCCGGGCCCGATTCGGACCCGGCCTGTGCGGAGATTCTGTTCAGGGCGGCGGGCCGGACCGGCTCTGGTGGGAAGGGCTTCAGCCCCGACAGTCGGGGCTGAAGCCCCTCCCACAAGAGCGCTTTACGGCAGAATCGGGCGACTACTTGCCGGTTTTGCCGGGCGGCATCGGCAGCGGATCGTCGGAATAGATCGCCACATGCGGCACACCGTCGGCGCCGATCCAGCCCCGGAACATGCCCTCGGTATTGAACGGGAAGGCCGCGCTGCCGTCGGCGCCGAGCACGATCGCCCCGCCATCCCCGCCCAGCTTGGGGATGACCTGGTCGATGACCGCCTCGCCGGCCTGGGCCGGGGTTTCCTTCAGGTAAGCCACCCGGGCGCAGATGTCGTGGGCGGCCGCGGTGCGGATGTAGAACTCGCCCCAACCGGTGCCGGAAACCGCGCAGCTGGCGTTGGCGTAGGTGCCGGCGCCGATGATCGGCGAGTCCCCGACCCGGCCGTAGCGCTTATTGGTCATGCCGCCGGTCGAGGTCCCGGCCGCAAGATGGCCCTGGGCATCCAGGGCGGCCGCGCCGACCGTGCCGAAGTGCTTGGCGGTCTCCAGGTCGGCATGGGCCTGGCCGGCGGCTTCTTCCTTGAGCGCCTGCTGCAGCTGCTGCCAGCGCTTTTCGGTGCGGAAGTAGGACGGATCGACCAGTTCGATGCCCTGTTCCTTGGCGAAGGCCTCGGCGCCGTCGCCCACCATCATCACGTGCTTGGAGCGCTCCATCACGGCCCGGGCCAGCAGGATCGGGTTCTTGACCCGATGCACGCCGGCCACGGCGCCGGCATTCAGGGTGGCGCCGTCCATCAGCGAGGCGTCGAGCTCATTCTTTCCGTCATGGTTGAAGACGGCGCCTTTGCCGGCGTTGAAGTTGGGGTCGTCCTCAAGGGTCGTGATCGCCGCGATCACCGCCTCCAAGGCGGGCTTCCCGGCGGTCAGCGCGGCATGGCCGCGGCGCAGGGCCGATTCCAGCGCGGCGCGGGCGGCCTTTTCGTCTTCCGGAGTCATGCCCTTGCGCTCCACGCCGGCACCGCCGTGGATGATCAGCAGAGGTTTGGGCGCGTCTGCGGCATAGGCCATCGGGGCCGAACATAGCAGCAGGACGAGGCAGGAACGCAGGATTCGGGTCATTTTGGGCTCCGGAAAGCGGTAGGCGGTAGGCGACAGGCGACAGGCGACAGGCGCCGCAAGGCGATTCTAATGAGGGCTCTTTGTGGGAGCGGCTTGAGCCGCGAGCTCTTCAAGTAGGCGTCCATCTGGCAAAAGCTCGCGGCTCAAGCCGCTCCCACGAAAAGCCAATGCGTAGGGGTCAGTGGGTAGCTGCCGCAGTCGACATTCTCCCACCAACTACATCGTAAGTATTTGAAAACGATGGTTTTTCCACCTGAAAGCCCGGGAGACGAAGCACGCTCTCGGTGCCGATGCCGACCACCGGCACCGCACGGAACGTCAGCGGCCGACCCGCGCCGAACTCGTCCGCCTGCCGCTGCGGCCTCACCAGCCAGGCATAGCCGCCATTGCCGGTGAATACCCGCCCGATGCCGGCATCGTCGATGCACAGCGCGGTGTACTCGTCCACGCCGATGCCGGCCAGATCGGTCCTGCCCTGTTCTTTCGACAACCGGGCGATGAAGGCGATCAACCGGCCCAAGCGCTCGCGTTTGCCGAAGTGGCTGTCCGTGATCACGTTCTCCAGGTAAGGCATGTGCAGGAAATCGCCGACCAGGGTGACTTCCGAACTCATCGGATTTTTGAGCGCGGTTTCCGACACCACGCTGCCGCCGTCCATCGCGCCGTACGACCAGGCGCCCAGGATCGCCAGCCCGGCGCTGGTGCCGCCGATCGGCTTGCCGGCGCGGACGTGCTCATCGAGCAGCTTGTTGAGCGGCGTGCCCTTCCAGTAGTTCACATAATTGGACTGGTCGCCGCCGGCCAGGAAGATGCCGTCCGCGTTGCGCACGATCTCCAGCACTTTCGGATCGCTGGCGGCGCGGCGATCGCTGAAGACGAGCGTCTGCGCTGCGGTGATGCCGCCGATGTCCTTGAAGAATTCGTCCTGCGCCTCGGTGGTCCCCGACGCGCGCAGGATCACGATGCGGCCGTGGCCCGCCCGTTCGATCATCCAGCGGAAGGCGTCGTAAGGCCAGTCGCCGCCGCCGACCAGCATCAGGCCGGCCTTAGTCGGGCCGGGCCGTGCCGCATGCGCATCGCCGATCTCGAAATAGCGGTAACCCGGCCCTCCCGCCTTCGGCGCCGCGAAGGCGACCGCGCAACAGAGCAACGCCAAGTACAACGCGATGCATCCGAAAGATGTCTTCGACCGCAAACCCATGATTCCGTCTCCCCAGCCCGTTTTCGCGCGGCCCATGAAGCCCGAGACGAGTGGAAGCGCAGCATCCCCCATCCCGGCGCGCGTCGCGGAAATTTATTTTCGCGATGGCTTTTCAGCCGGCCGCGATCGGGTAAGGTCGCGGACATGGACGAGTCGCTCGACGCCTGGTTCGCCCGCGAAATCCTCGTCCACGAGGATTCGCTGGTGCTATATCTGCGGCGCTGCTGGCCGCAGCGCGACGATATCCACGATCTGCGCCAGGAAGTGTACGTACGCATCTACGAAGCCGCCGGCAAGGCGCGGCCGGCGATGCCCAAGTCGTTCCTGTTCGCCACCGCGCGGCATCTGATGACCGACCGGCTGCGGCGCGGGCGGGTGGTGTCGATCGAGACAGTGGGTGATTTCGACTCGATGAACGTCTTGATAGACGAGATCTCGCCGGAGCGCCGCCTGGGCGCGCGGCAGGTGCTCAGGCAGCTGGCCGAAGCCTTCGACCGACTTCCGGACCGGTGCCGGGAAGTAGTCTGGCTGCGGCGCGTGGAAGAACTGCCGCAAAAAGAAGTCGCAGCGCGCCTGGGCATTACAGAGAAGACCGTGGAGAAACATGTCGCGAAAGGCGTTCGGATGATCGCCGAGCATTTTTACGGCGGCGATTCGGCGCAAGCCGGTCGCTCGCGACAGGCAGCGGACGCCGGACGGGAAACGGGCCATGAGCAACAGCAGGCAGATTGAACGCACCGCCGCGGCCTGGCTGGCGCAGCGCGACGGCGGACGCTGGTCCGAGCGCGACCAAGCGCGTCTGGAGGCTTGGCTGTCGGCTTCGACCGCGCATCGCGTCGCCTTCTTGCGTTTGGAAAGCGCGTGGCAACAAAGCGACCGGTTGAAAGCGCTGGGCGCGGGGCTGCCGCACGGCACTCTGCCCGAGCGCGGGCAGTGGGCGCCGTCCCCGTTCCTGAGCCAACGCGAATCCGCTAACGAGATTTCGAGCGCCGCACGGGCTTTCGCGCCTCGCGCAGCGCGGCGCGGTACGCGAATGGCGCGCTACTTCGGCACGGCGGCGGCGCTGCTGATCGCGGTTTCGTCGGCATGGACTTGGCGCTATTTCACGGCCGTCGAACAGACTCCATATCAGTCGGGCATCGGCGAACTGCGCCTGATACCGATGGCCGACGGTTCCCGCGCCACGCTGAGCAGCGACAGCCGCATCCTGGTATCGATGTCGCACGGCGAACGCCATATCGATCTGCAGCAGGGCGAAGCCTTTTTCGATGTCGCCAAAGACCGCAGCCGGCCGTTCGTGGTCGGCGCCGGCGGACGCCGCGCCGTCGCCGTCGGCACGCGTTTCGCGGTGCGCCGCGATGCTGAGAACCTGCGCGTGGTCGTCACCGAGGGCACGGTGCGTCTGGAAACCGACGCCGCGCCGGGCCAGCATCCGCAGCCCACCACTCTGCTGCCCGCCGGCAGCGTGGCCTTGATCAGCAGCAACGGCGTGCTGGTGCGGTCGGGTTCGGTGGAAGAGGCCGAGCTGCAGCTCAACTGGCGCAGCGGATTCCTGGCCTTCCACGACACGCCGCTGGCCGAGGCCGCGGCCGAATTCAACCGCTACAACGCCCGCAAGATCGTGATGGGCGATGCCCAGGTCGCGGCGATGCGGGTCGGCGGCAACTTCCGCTGGTCCAATACCGATGTGTTCGTGCGGTTGCTGGAACAGGGCTTCCCGGTCCGCGCCGAGCACCGGGACGATCGCATCGTCTTGCACAGTCAGTGACGCCGGTCGCATTCGGACGGGGGATTTTCCGGACTCGTTCGTCCCCACTGTCATACGGTGCCGTTTCGTGCGCCGATGGGGAGGGGAACCCGATGGTGCGTTCGTTCCGTGTCTTGCTGCTCGCATTAGCCTGTTCTGCGGCTTTGGCCGCCCATGCGCAAACCGGCGCTCCGGCGCGGATCGATATACCTGCCGGCGACCTGGTCTCCGCATTGGATTCGCTGGCCAAGCAATCCGGCGCGCAGTTCGTCTATCGCGCCGATCAATTGAAAGGATTGCGCACGCCCGGCGTGCAGGGCGCGCGCTCGTCCGACGAAGCGCTCGACCGCTTGTTGCGCGGCAGCGGTTATGCGGCGCGGCGCGACGCATCGGGTGCGGTCGTGATCGTGAAGAGCGAAACCTCCGCGGCGCCTCGTGCGGCGCCTGCAGCGCCCGCCGCTTCCGGCGGCGCATCGGCCGACGCCGGCGCGCAGCAAACGACCACGCTGGAAACGGTACAGGTGACCGGCTCGCGCATTCCGCGCGCGCAGGCCGAAGGGCCGGCGCCGGTAACCGTGGTCACTTCCGCGGACATCCAGGCCAGCGGCTTCACCAGCGTTCCCGACGTACTGCGGGCGATGACCCAGAACGGCGGCGAGACCCAGAGCCAGCAATCCTTCAGCGGCGGCGATTTCTCGCCCGGCGCGGAACAGGTCGATCTGCGCGGCCTGGGTCCCAACCACACACTGGTCCTGGTCAACGGCCGCCGCATCGCCGACTTTCCGATGCCGTTCAAAGGCCGCAGCAACTTCACCGACATCTCCAACATTCCGTTGGGCATGGTCGACCGCATCGAAGTGCTGACCGGCAGCGCGTCGGCGGTGTACGGCTCGGATGCGATTTCCGGCGTCGTCAACTTCATCCTCAAGGACTACGCCGACGGCACCACCGTCGATTTGCGCTACGGCGATACCGAACGCGGCGGCGGCGAATCGATCAAGCTGAGCCTGTCGTCGGGCTTCTCGCGCGGCGCCTTCAATGCCGTGTACGGCATCGAACTGCTCGACCAGAAACCGCTGTGGGCCTACGAACGCAGCCTGCAGGATTCGACGAAGGATTCGCCCGATCCGGGTGCGACGTCGCGGCGCGCATTCCTGCAGACCGCATGGGATCCGGACGACGGCGACAACGAATACTACGTCGATCCCGGCCAAGCCACCTGCGATGCGCTGGCCTATCTCAACAAAGGATCGACCTACCGGGCCAGCCGGCCGAACTGGGGACGCTACGACCCCGTCGCCGACGACTATCCGCCCGGCCGTTTCTGCGGCAGCGACGAATCCATCGGCTACGGAACGATCATCAGCAAACGCCGCGGCGCCAACGCTTACGGCTCGATGAGCTACGCCTTCGACGGCGATACCGAGTGGTTCGCCGAAGTGCAGATGGGCTACCACGAAGTCGAACTGTTCACCGACGTGCGCAGCTGGAGCTACATGGCGCCCGACGGCAACGAGGAAGGCTATTTCTTCAACCAGGCCACCAACCGCGTCGAGTATTGGCAGCGCCAGTTTTCGCCCGAGGAAATGGGCGGCCTGGACCAGGGCATGATCCGCAACAAGCAGAAGACGTTCGGCGTGGTCACCGGCTTCAAGGGCGTGTTCGGCGAGGATTGGGACTGGGAAGCGGCGTTCAGCCATTCGCAATACAAATCCGAGATCGGCTGGCCGCAGATCGTCGCGGCGGCGGCGAACAATTTGTTTCTGGGCCCGCAGCTGGGCGTAGATCCCACTTACGACCTGCCGATCTTCAACGCCGATCCGAACCGCCTGTACACGCCGCTCACGCGCGCCGAATACGACTCGATCGCCGACTACACCACCTATCATCCGAGGTCGCGCACCGACACGCTGTCGTTCACGGTGACCAATACCGATCTGTTCGAAATGCCGGCCGGGCCTGCGGGTTTCGCCGGCGTATTCGAAGTCGGCAACCAATCGTACGATCTCAATCCGGATCCGCACGCGCTCGAGTACTACTACTACAGCTGGAAAGACTCCAACGGCAAAGGCAGCCGCGATCGCTGGGCGGCCGCCGGCGAACTGCGCATGCCGTTGGCCGAAACGCTCAACCTCAGCGCCGCCGGGCGCTACGACCAGTATCGCTACGCGGGCAATGAAGTCGGCAAATTCACCTACAGCGCCGGCCTGGAATGGCGCCCGGTCGACAGCCTGCTGGTGCGCGGCTCCTACGGCACCGCATTCCGCGCGGCCGATCTGCATTACATCTATGCGGGGTTGGGCAACGACGAGACGTCCGGCGTGGACTATTACCGCTGCCGCACCGAAGAACCGGGCGAGACGTTCGAGGATTGCAGTTGGGGCGACGAGGGCCTGATCCGCACGCGTTCGGGCAACCGCGAACTCGATGCGGAAACCAGCACTTCCTGGACCGCGGGCCTGGTGTGGTCGCCGAGCGAGAATTTCGACCTGTCGATGGACTATTTCGACATCCATATGCGCGACCAGGTGCAGGACATGCGCAACGACGCCATCCTGCAGGACGAAGCCAATTGCCGGATCGGCTCGCGCGTGGACGGCACGCCGGTGGATCCCAATTCGCCGACCTGCGTGGACGCCATCTCACGCGTGACCCGCATCGACGGCAGGCTGTACGGCATCTACACCAATCCGATCAACGTCGCCCGCGAAAGCACCAGCGGCATCGATTTCAGCACGCATTTCCGGCTGCCGACGCGGATCGGCGATTTCCGCTTCACCGGCAACTACACCTGGGTGCGCGAGCACACGTTCCAGCAGTTCGACGGCGATGTGATCGAGGACGAATTCGCTGTCAACAGCGGCTTCGACATCCCGCGCACCAAGGCCAGCGCTACGGTGTCCTGGGAGAAGAACGCCTGGACCGCGAGCCTGCACGGCGAACGTCTCGGCCGCCTGCCCAATTCCGATTCGTACGACGGCGTTTTCGATCCTGAGGACCCGGAGGCCGGCAGCCCCTACATCGCCGCCACGTACCGCTACAACGCGACGCTGCAGTACCGCTTCACCGACCACATGCGGCTATCGCTGGCGGTGGACAACCTGTTCGACAAGATGCCGCCGCGGGACAAGACCTACACCGCGTATCCCTATTACGACGTGTCGTGGTTCGACACGCTGGGACGCAGCTACTACCTGCAGTTCACCTACAAGTTCGGCGGAAAAGCGCTTTAACAGTAATCCGCCCTCGAAACCTCCCGGCAACGGGAGGTTTTTTTTCGCGTGGGTCTTGTGAGGGACGGCGCTTGTGGGAGCGGCTTTTGTGGGAGCGGCTTCAGCCGCGATCTTTTGCTCTTTGCCTGTCATCCCGAGCGCAGCGAGGGATCTGCTTTGTCGACGAAGCAGATCCCTCGCTGCGCTCGGGATGACAGAGAAGAAGAGCAAAGAGCAGCGGGGCAAGCCCGCTCTACAAAAAGCGGCCGAGGTCAGACGTTGAAGCGGAAATGCAGCACATCGCCTTCTTGTACCCGGTATTCCTTGCCTTCCAGACGCAGACGACCGGCATCGCGAGCGCCGGATTCGCCTTTGTACTTGAGGAAATCGTCGTAGCCGATCGTTTCGGCACGGATGAAGCCCTTCTCGAAATCGGTGTGGATCACGCCGGCCGCCTGCGGCGCGGTCGAACCGGCTTTCACCGTCCAGGCGCGCACTTCCTTCACGCCGGCGGTGAAATACGTCTGCAGGCCTAGCAGTTTGTAAGCCGCACGGATCACGCGGTTCAAGCCAGGTTCGTCCAGGCCCAGGTCGGTCAGGAACGCATCGCGGTCGGCGTCGTCAAGCTGCGACAGCTCTTCTTCGATCGCGGCCGACACCGGCACCACTTCGGCGCCCTCGCCCGCGGCGCGTGCGCGCACGGCGTCCAGGTGCGGGTTGTTCTCGAAACCGTCTTCGAGCACGTTGGCCACGTACATCACCGGCTTGAGCGTGAGCAGGAACAGATCGCGCACGGCGACCATGTCGTCGTCGGACAGGCCCAGCGCGCGCGCGGGCTTGCCGGCGTCCAGGCCGGCGCGCACGCGCGCGAGCACTTCGACGCGCGCTTTCGCGTCCTTGTCGCCGGTCTTGGCGGTGCGCTCGGCGCGCTGCAGCGCCTTGTCGACCGATTCCAGATCGGCCAACGCCAACTCGGTGTCGATGGTGTCGATGTCGGCGATCGGATCGACCTTGTTGTTGACGTGGATCACGTCCGGATTCTCGAAACAACGCACCACGTGCGTGATCGCATCCACTTCGCGGATATGCGCCAGGAACTTGTTGCCCAGGCCTTCGCCGCTGGCCGCGCCGGCGACGAGGCCTGCGATGTCGACGAACTCGACCGCGGTCGGGATCACCTTCTGCGGCTTGACGATCTCCGACAACGCGTTCAAGCGGATATCCGGCACCGGCACCACGCCCACGTTCGGCTCGATGGTGCAGAACGGGAAATTGGCCGCGGCGATGCCCGCCTTGGTCAGCGCGTTGAACAGGGTCGATTTGCCGACGTTAGGCAGGCCGACGATGCCGCATTTGATGCCCATTATCTCTGGTCCGGTACGTGGATCGTGTCCGATGAATCGGGGGAGCGGAGCTCCACAAAAATGTCATCCCGAGCGCAGCGAGGGATCTGCTTTATCGGGCCGACGTGCAAGTAGATCCCTCGCTACGCTCGGGATGACAGCTCTGTATTGCTATTCCTTGGTGGTGTGCAGGCGTTTCATGGCTTCGTTGAAATCGCCATTCACCGCCAGCGGCAGAACATCGAGCGCAGCGTCGATCGCGCGCCCGATCAGTATTTCGTCGTCCTTGCCCGGGCCGCCCTTGAGCAGCCACGGCGTCACCTTGTCCTTGTTGCCCGGATGGCCGATGCCGATCCGCAAACGATGGAACTTGCCGTGGCCCAGCATCGCCATCGTGTCGCGCACGCCGTTCTGGCCGCCGTGGCCGCCGTCGAATTTCAAACGGACGATGCCCGGCGCCAGATCCAGCTCGTCGTGCGCCACCAGGCACTCTTCGGGCTCGATCTTCCAGAAACGCAGCGCGGCGCCGATCGATTTGCCGCTGAGGTTCATATAAGTGGCGGGCTTGAGCAGCCACACCGATCGTCCTGCGATTTCCGCCTTCGCGGTCTCGCCGAACAGTTTGGATTCCACCGAAAAGCGCGCGCCGGTCTTCTCGGCGAGCGCATCCACGAACCAGAACCCGGCGTTATGCCGCGTCCTGGCGTGCTCGGGCCCCGGATTGCCCAGGCCCACGATCAGGCGCAAACCCGCCATCAACTGTCATCCCGAACGAAGTGAGGGACCTGCCTTGCGGCAGGTCCCCCGTAAACCGACAAGCGCGAGCGTCGCGATGCGACGATCACTCCTTGTCGCCACCCTCTTCGGCTTCCTCGTCGGAAACCTTGGCGGCCGGCACTTCGGCGGAAGCTTCGCCTTCCACGGCTTCTTCCACTTCTTCCTTGACGAAGCGCGCCACGACCACCGCCACGTCGTGGTCGGCGCCGAGCTTGAGCTCGGGCACTTCCACGCCCGCCGGCAGCTTGATCTCCGACAGGTGGATGGTGTCGCCGACCGACAGGTTGGCCAGATCGACTTCGATGAACTCCGGCAGGTCCTTGGGCAGGCAGCTGATGTCCAGTTCGGTCAGCTCGTGCGTGACCGCGACATCGGCGGCCTTGCCGGCCGGCGACTTGTCTTCGTTGATGAAGTGCAGCGGCACGGCTACGCGAATGGCTTCGTTCGCGCTGACGCGCTGGAAGTCCATGTGCATGATGATCTGCTTGTACGGATGGCGCTGCATATCGCGCAGCAGCACCTGTTCGGCCTTGCCGTCCACTTCAAGGGTCAGGATCGACGAGTAGAACCACTCGTTCTGGCTGGCCAGCCAGGTCTTCTCGTGCTCCAGCTGGATGCTCTGCGGATCGGCGTGGGCGCCATAGACGATGGCGGGGATCTGACCGGCGCGACGCAGGCGGCGGCTCGCACCCTTGCCCTCGTCGCCGCGCGCGGCAGCTGCGATTTTATGTTCGGTAGCCATTTTTCGTTTACTCACTCTTTGTTGCGTTGGTGCCGCCTCGCGGCGGCTTAAGGACGCCTCTCCCGCGACCAGGAGAGCCGTATTGGGAAGCTTTCGCCTCCCGAATTCTCAATCCACGTACAGCGAACTCACCGACTCGCCGAACGAGATGCGGCGGATGGTCTCCGCCAGCAGTTCCGCCACACTGAGCTGGCGGATTTTTTTGCAACCCCTGGCCGCTTCCGACAGCGGAATCGTGTCGGTCACCACCAGTTCGTCCAATTCAGAACCGTTCACGTTGTCGATCGCCGCGCCCGACAGCACCGGATGCGTGCAGTACGCGACCACCTTGATCGCGCCCTGCGCTTTCAGCGCCGCCGCCGCCGCGCACAAGGTGCCTGCGGTGTCGACGATGTCGTCGACCAGCACGCAGGTCTTGCCCGCCACGTCGCCGATGATGTTCATCACCGTGGCGACGTTGGCTTTCGGCCGGCGCTTGTCGATGATCGCAAGATCCGCGTCGTCGAGGCGCTTGGCGATAGCCCTTGCGCGCACCACGCCGCCCACGTCCGGCGACACCACGATCAAATTGTCGGTGCCGTGCGCGCGCCAGACGTCGGCGAGCAGCAGCGGCGATCCGTACACGTTGTCGACCGGGATATCGAAAAAGCCCTGGATCTGTTCCGCGTGCAGATCGATGGTCAGCACCCGGTCGGTGCCCACCGTCGAGAACATCTGCGCCGCGACCTTCGCCGTGATCGGCACCCGCGCCGAACGCGGCCGCCGATCCTGCCGGGCGTAGCCGAAATACGGCACCACCGCGGTCACTTTGTTGGCCGAGGCGCGCTTGAGCGCGTCCACCAGCACCAACAGTTCGACCAGGTTCTCCGCGCTCGGCGCGCTGGTCGGCTGGATCACGAACACGTCCTGGCCGCGGACGTTTTCCTCGATCTCGATCTGCACTTCGCCATCGGAAAAACGCCCGACCAGCGCCTTGCCCAAACGGATCCCCAGCTCCTTGCATACCGACAAGGCCAGCGGTCGGTTGGCGTTGCCGCTGAAGATCAGCAGATTGCGATCGTCTTGCATTGTTTGCTCCGCGTCGCTCTGACCGTTGCGGGTGGATGGGAATCGCTAAATTGGCAGGGGCGGTAGGATTCGAACCTACGAATGCCAGGATCAAAACCTGGTGCCTTGGGCCTCTTGGCGACGCCCCTGCGGTTACCTGGTTACGAGCGCCCTGCACAGCGGCGATTCCGTCGCGCCTTGCGCCACCCAGCCATGCAGACCCGGCGGCAAAGCCGCCAGTCCGGCCTCGGCCGAGTCGCGATCGACGAATTCAACGAAGCAGCCGCTGCCCGACCCGGTCAAACGCGGCTCGCCGATCCGCGCCAAAACTGCGAACACGGCCTCCACGGCCGGTTCGCGGCGGCGCAATACCGGCTCGAACGCATTGCCGAGCGGAACACCCGAAACGAAGTCGGATATTGTCGCGGGCGGCGAATCGCGCGTCAATTCAGGGGCTTGGAATAATTCGGCCGTGGCGGCACAAACGCCGGGGTCGACTAGCAGATACCAGGCCGACGGCAGCGCGATCGGGGTCAGGCTCTCGCCAACGCTTTCGGCCCAGGCATTGTCGCCACGAACGAAGACCGGCACATCCGCACCCAGCCGCAGGCCCAGTTCGGCCAAGCGTTCCGCGGGCCAGCCCAGCCCCCAAAGCCGATTGAGAACGACCAGTGTCGTGGCCGCATCGGAGGAACCGCCGCCGAAGCCGCCACCGACCGGAATTCGTTTTTCGACGAGGATATCAGCACCTTGGCTGATTTTCGCCGCATCTTTAAGAAGATTGGCGGCACGAACCGTAAGGTCCTCGTGCTCGCCCTGCGCGTAGGCGGGCTTGCCGTGGCGGACGATGCGGCCGTCGTCGCGGACCCGCAGTTTGACCGTATCGCCCCAGTCGAGGAGACGGAACACAGTCTGCAGCTGGTGATAGCCGTCGTCGCGGCGGCCGGTGATACGCAGGAATAGATTGAGTTTGGCCGGCGCCGGCCACTCGGACCAGTCGGCGGCGCTCATGGCGTGGCCGCGTCCGCCCAGCTATCGACAATCAGCCGCACCTTGGCCTCGCCGCGCTGGGCATTGAGGCGCAGCGGCAGAGCGGCCGCGTCGCCCGTGGGCTGCCAGGCGGCGTAATCGATGGTCCAGCCGCCCTGCTCGATACGAGCCAACCGGCGATCGGCACCGAAGGCCAGGGTCGCCGGACCGAATGTCGCCTCGTCGGCGCGCGCCCCGCGCACCCACGATGACAGCGCGGCGACCGGGATTTCCCAAGCGGTGGCTTCGCGCAACAGCGCCTGCGGATCGGTTCCGCTACGAGTGCCGCCTTCCAGGCCTTCCAATTCCGCGGCAGCGCGATCGCCGCTGAGCCGCCAGCTCTGGCGGGTGACAGGCGCGCTCAGCGCGACTTCGTACCGGTCCGCATCCTGCCGCCAATCGATGCGGCCGCTGCCGCCGTTGCGGCCGTTGGATACGGCGACCCGGCCTTGCAGCGTCCACGACGGTGCGGCGCGTACGGCCGATTCGTGCGCGGATTGCCGCATTTGCGCCGCTGCGATTTCCTGCGGCGACAGCGACGGCAACGGCGCGCGCACCGTCTGCGGCACGCAGGCCGCGAGCAATAGTCCCGCTACGATCAGCGCCCCGCTCTGTAGAGCGGGGCTTGCTCCGCTGCTCTTTGTAGGAGCGGCTTTTGTGGGAGCGGCTTCAGCCGCGAGCTCTTTGGTGGGACGCTTAAGTCTTGAAAAGCTCGCGGCTGAAGCCGCTCCCACAAAAGCTGTCCCCACAAAAGCCGCCCCTACAAAAGCAGGCACCGTCACGCCCCGGTCTTCGACAGTGCGCGCTGCAGCGAGCGGTTTTCCGGATCCAGCTTGCGCGCCTCGTCGAAATACTTGCGCGCTTCTTCTTTCTTGCCGGTCATCCACAACACCTCGCCGATGTGCGCGGCGATTTCCGGATCCTTCTGCATCGTGAAGGCGCGGCGCAACTGCACCAGCGCCTCTTCGTTGCGGCCGAGCCGGTACAGCACCCAGCCGTGGCTGTCGATGATCGCAGCGTTGCCCGGTTCTGCGGCGCGGGCGCGGTCGATCAGCTCCATCGCTTCGGTGTAGCGCGTGGTGCGGTCGGCCAGCGTGTAGCCGAGCGCGTTGAGCGCGGCCACATTCTCGGGATCGGCGACCAATACCTTGCGCAGGTCGGCCTCGGCGCGATCGATGCGATCGCGGCGTTCCCAGGCCAATGCGCGTCCGTACAACAGCGCGCCATCGTCGGGATAAGCCGCCAGGCCGCGGGCATAGACGTCGAGTTCGCCGGCATCGTCCTTGTCTTTGGTGCGCAGTTCGGCTTCCAGCAGGTAGGCATCGCGGCTCACGTCTTCGTCGGCGCTGGAATCGGACTGCAGCTTGCGCACCTCGGCATAGGCTTCCGGTGCGCGCTTGAGCTGGTACAGCACATTGACCGAGCGCAGGCGGGCGATCCAACGTTCCTGGCCGCCGGGCACGCCGCGGTACCACTCCAGCGCTTCTTCGTAGCGCTTGAGGAATTCGGCGATCTGTCCGAGCAGCAATCGCCGCGACGAATTCGGCTGCGCGGCCTGCTTGCGCAACTCGTCGTAGAGCGAAGTCAGCTCGGCGTTCTTCTCCGACTTGGCCAGCAGCGATGCGCGCATGCCGTAGCTGCGGTCGTCCTGCGGGCCGCGCGCCAGCACGTCCGCGGCGGCGACGGGATCGCCCAGTAGATCGTATTCGGCGGCGATCGCGCGACGGATGTCGGGGTCGCGCTCGGCCTGCGGCAACAGCACCGCGAGCGCCTGTTTGGCTTCGTCGTTCTTGCCGGCCTCGCGCAGTTGGCTGGCGCGCAGCAGGGCGACGCGCGGCTCGCCGGGGAAGCGCTTGACCACTTCGCCGACGATGCGTTCGGCCAGCGGCTCGTCGTCGAGCCGCTGCGCCAGGCCGCCGAAAGCCAGCCAGGCCTGCAACTGGCCGGGGATGGCGTTGTCGTCGATCATTTCGCTCAGCAAGCGCGCGGCGAGTTTGGGATCCTTGCCGCCGGTACCCAGAGCGACGAACGCGTGCGCCCAGGCGGTCTTGTCCGGATCGCGCAGCAAGTCTTCCAACTGTTTTCTGGCCGCTTTGGCATCGCCGCGGCGCAGCGACAAGGTGGCTTCGGCGGTGCGGATCGCCAGAGAATTGGGCGTCTGTTTGCGCCACAGCTTCAACGATTCGGCGGCGCGAGCGTCGTCGTTGGCCAGCAGGGCGATGCGGGTCGCACGCTCGGCCAGGCCAACATCGCCGGACACGCGGGCGGCCTCCAGGTACCAGCGCGCCGCTTCGTTCAATTGCCCGCTCTGCAGTGCGAATTCGCCGGCCATGACCGGCTCCAGCGCGCCGGCCGGCGTCTTGGCCGGGGTCGCGGCCAGGGCCTGCGTGCCCGCCGCGAACAGCAGCAACGCCAGCCAGCGGCCGGATTTGCGCGATTTCTGGCCCCTGACCACAGCCATATGGCGGAAATAACGAGCGAGTGCGGGCATCGGGCGACCGGGCCGCTAAAATGGCGGCTTGGGAATGAATAGCTAGCTTAATCGCAAGCCGCTGAATATGCCGTTGTACGCCTTGGGACTGAATCACCAGACCGCGCCGGTCGCCCTGCGCGAGCGCGTCGCGTTCGACGCCGCGGCGCTGCCTGCGGCATTGGCGGCCCTGCGCGCGCTGCCGGAAGTGCGCGAAGTGGCTCTGCTGTCCACCTGCAACCGCACCGAACTGTATGCGGTGGTCGACGACGACGGCCGCAGCGTGCGCGACTGGCTGGCCACGCATCCGGACGGCAGCGAAGACCTGCACGCTTATCTGTACGGCCATCGCGATCTGGACGCGGTGCGCCATTTGTTCCGCGTCGCCGCCGGCCTGGATTCGTTGGTGCTGGGCGAACCGCAGATCCTGGGCCAGGTGAAGGAATCCTGGGCCGCGGCGCGCGCCGCCGGCACGCTCGGCAGCGGCTTGGACCGCTTGTTCCAGCAGGCCTTCGCCACCGCCAAGCGCGCGCGCACCGATACGCGCATCGGCGCGCATCCGGTGTCGGTGGCCTCGGCTGCGGTGCGGTTGGCGCAGAACGCGTTCGCGCGGCTGGACGAATCCACCGCGCTCTTGATCGGCGCCGGCGAAACCATCGAACTGGCCGCGCGCCATCTGAGCGAAGGCAAGGTCAAGCGACTGCTGATCGCCAACCGCACCCTGGCGCATGCGCAGGACATCGCTTCGCGCCACGGCGGCGTAGCGTTGCCGCTGACCGAACTGGAGCGGCACCTGGCCGAAGCCGATCTGGTGCTGTCGGCCACCGCCAGCCGCGAAACCGTGCTCAAGCGCGCGCAAGTGGCCAATGCGCTCGCCCTGCGCCGGCATCGGCCGATGTTGCTGCTGGACTTGGCCGTGCCGCGCGATATCGACGCGGATGTGGCCGAACTCAAGGATGCCTTCCTCTACACCGTCGACGATCTCGAACGCGCGGTCGAAGACAACCGCCGCAGCCGGCGCGAAGCCGCAGCCGAGGCCGAAGCGATCATCGAACTGCAAGCCGCGCGCTTCATCGAAACCACGGCCGCCGCCACGCGCCACGCGCCGCTCAAGCGCCTGCGCGCGCACGGCGACAGCGCGCGCGCCGAAGCGCTGGCCAAAGCGCGGCGCGAACTCGCTGCCGGCACAGATCCCCATGCGGTGCTCGACCTGCTCGCGCATACTCTCACCAACCGCCTGCTGCATGCGCCGACCGTGGCGCTGCGAGAAGCGGCGCTGATCGGCGACGCGGAACTCGCGCGCGCCGCCGACAAACTCTTCCCGCCGCTGACGGACGCCGACCAAGACGATGCAAGCGAACCTGCGCCGCAAGCTTGAGGCTCTGGCCGAACGGCGCGAGGAACTGGAACGGCTGCTGTCCGATCCGGGCGTGATCGCCGATGCCGAACGCTTCCGCAACTATTCGCGCGAATTCTCGCAGTTGGAACCGGTAGCTACCGCGCTGGCGTCCGAAGCGCAGGCTCGCCGCGACCTGGCCAATGCCGAGGCGATGCGCGGCGATCCGGAAATGCGCGAGCTGGCCGAAGAGGAAATAACGGCGGCCACCTCGCGCCTGCAAGCGCTCGACGACGAGCTGATGTCGCACCTCGTACCCAAGGATGCGCGCGACGACGGCGGCCTGTACCTGGAAGTGCGCGCCGGCACCGGCGGCGACGAAGCGGCGATCTTCGCCGGCGACCTGTTCCGCATGTATGCGCGCTACGCGGAGCGGCAGGGCTGGAAGGTCGAAATCGAATCGGCCAGCGCTGGCGAGCACGGCGGCTACAAGGAAATCATCGCCCGCGTCGAAGGCCGCGGCGCTTATTCCAAATTGAAATTCGAATCCGGCACGCACCGCGTGCAACGCGTGCCGGAAACCGAATCGCAGGGGCGCATCCATACGTCCGCGGCGACGGTGGCGATCATCGCCGAGGAAACCAGCGACATCGCCGTCGAGATCAATCCGGCCGATCTGAAGGTCGATACCTTCCGCTCGTCCGGCGCCGGCGGCCAGCACGTCAACAAGACCGAGTCGGCGATCCGCATCACCCACGTGCCCAGCGGCGTGGTGGTGGAAAGCCAGACCGAGCGCTCGCAGCACGCCAACCGCGACAAGGCGATGAAGCGGCTCAAGGCGATGCTGGTCGAAGCCGAAATCGCCAAGCGCGAAGCCGCGCAGGCGCAGGATCGCAAGCTGCAGGTCGGCAGCGGCGACCGCAGCCAGCGCATCCGCACCTACAACTATCCGCAGGGCCGCATCACCGACCATCGCGTCGAAGGGCTGACCTTGTACGACCTGCCGAACGTGCTCGAAGGCGATCTCGACGCGTTGATCGAACGGCTGAGCCGCGAACACCAGGCCGACGAACTCGCACGCATGACCGAGGCCGCATGAACCTGCGCATCAAGCGCGCGTCGACGCAGGATCTCGACGCCGTAGCGCCGCTGTTCGACGCGTATCGCAGCTTCTACGGCCAGCCTTCGGATCTCGCGCGGGCACGCGCATGGCTGCAGGCGCGGATCGACGCGGGCGAGTCGGTCGTGTTGCTGGCCGAGGACGACGCTCGCGCGGTCGGTTTCACGCAGCTTTATCCGATGTTCACATCCGTGCACACCGCGCATACCTGGATCCTCAACGATCTCTATGTGGATGCGGCAGCGCGCCGCAGCGGCGTAGCCCGCGCCCTGCTCGACGCCGCCGTCGATTTCGCCCGCGCGGACGGTGCGCGCGGCATCGTGCTGGAGACTACGCGCGATAACGACGCATCGCGTGCGCTCTACCGCAACGCCGGCTGGCACGAAGACGAGACGCAGTGGTATTCGCTGCGCCTTTAGCCCTCTCATGCTCGCGGGAGAGGGTTGGGAGAGGGCGCGCGGGACGGCAGACGCATCGTCGCTTTCTGGAAAAGCCTAAAGTCACTGGATTACTCGCTTCGCTCGCCCTTCGGGCCATCTGCTTGCGCAGATGTTCGCTCCGGCCTTCGGCCTGCGCAGTCCCGCCTTCGCGGGAATGACGGCTGCAAAACAACGCGACTGACGTTGCCATCGTTCTTGCGCTAGGCTTATCCCATGAGCGCAGCCGCCGACCCGATCGCTTTGAACCTGTGCGTCCTGACCGTCTCGGACTCGCGCACGCTGGCCGAAGATTCCTCCGGCGATTACCTCATCTCCGCCTTGCAGGCATCCGGCCATCGCCTGGCCGAACGCGCCCTGTTGCCCGACGATCGCTACCGCCTGCGCGCGGCGGTTTCGCAATGGATCGCCGATCCCGCCATCGACGGCGTGCTGGTCACCGGCGGCACCGGCTTCACCGGCCGCGATTCGACGCCCGAAGCGTTGCTGCCGCTGCTGGACAAGGAAATGCCCGGCTTCGGTGAACTGTTCCGCGCGATCTCGTTCGAGGACATCGGCACTTCGTCGCTGCAGTCGCGCGCCTTCGCGGGCCTGGCGAACGCCACTTTCGTGTTCTGCCTGCCCGGTTCGACTTCGGCATGCCGCACCGCCTGGGAAAAGATCATCCGCACGCAGTTGGACGCGCGCACCAAGCCCTGCAACCTAGCGACCTTGAAGCCGCGGCTTAAGGAGTGAACATGTCGATCGATACCACCTTGCGACTGCTGGCCAAGGCGCGCGGATACAGCGCTACCGACATCGCCACCGCCATCCCCCGTGCCGGCGTGGCCACGGTATCGGCGTGGCTGCGCGGCGAAAAGCTACCCGGCAAGGACCAGCTCGACGCGCTGGCGCGCATGTTCGGCGTGCCCGCGGGCGCGCTGCTTTCCGAATTGGCGAGCACCCTCGATCCGGCACGCACCAAGGGCGAGCACGACCTGCTCGCCGCCTACCGCAAGCTCAACACCAAGCAACAAGGCGCATTGCTCGAAGTGGCGCGAAGCATGGCGAAACGATGACGCGGGGTGGGCCTGGGCCCGTCATCGCCATCTTTCAATGCCCGAATGCCATTGGACGAAGCTTCGATGATTGTTCGATGCGATCGGGAAAAGGGTGATGGTGGGCCAAGGCCCACCCTACGGGAATCTGCTGAATGAAAAAGCTGAAGCGTAAGGATTACGAAGAGCTGCTCGAGCCGATGCAGGTCGAACTGGTGACGATGGCGCGTTGGGTCGCCGCCACGGGCAAGCGCCTGGTGGTGCTGTTCGAAGGCCGCGATACGGCCGGCAAAGGCGGCGCGATCGATGCGATCCGCGAACATCTGAATCCGCGCCAGTGCCGCGTCGCCGCCTTGCCCAAGCCGACCGATCGCGAAGCCACGCAATGGTATTTCCAGCGCTACGCAGCGCAATTGCCCGCCGCCGGCGAGATCGTGCTGTTCGACCGCAGCTGGTACAACCGCGCCGGCGTGGAGAAGGTGATGGGGTTCGCCAGCGATGCGCAGGTCAAGGCTTTCCTGCAGCAGACGCCCGCCTTCGAGAAACAACTGGTCGACGACGGCCTGCTGCTGTTCAAATACTGGCTGTGCTGCGACCAGGAAGAGCAGGAAAAACGTTTCGCCGAGCGTGGCGAAGATCCCTTGAAACGCTGGAAGCTGTCGCCGATCGATCTAGACGCCCGCACCAAATACGCCGACTACACCCGCGCCCGCGAAGCGATGCTTAAGGCCACGCACAGCGATATCGCGCCGTGGACCCTGATCGATTTCAACGACCAGAAACGCGGCCGCCTGACCCTGATCCGCGATTTGCTGGATCGCCTGCCGGACACGCACCTGCCGGAAACCAAGCTCAAACTGCCGCCGCTGCCCGGCAAGCCGCACAAAGAACGCTACAGCGCGTTGAAGCCCATACCTGCCTTCGATCCGCAGGATTGATTTACCGCTGCGGCCTTTCGTAGGTGCGAATTCATTCGCACGCTTTTTCGCCATGAACCAAGAGCGTGCGAATGAATTCGCACCTACAGAAGCAGCGGAGCAAGCTCCGCTCTACAAAATCTCGAAGCCGTCGAGCGGCGGCGCATCGCCGATATCGCTGCGTTCCACCGCATAGACCTGCGCCATCGGCGGGCCGTGCCGCAGCCATTGCGCCAACGTCTCGATGCGATCGGCGTCGCCGGCCGCCAGCACTTCCACGCGCCCGTCGAACAGGTTTTTCGCATACCCGCGCAGGCCGAGCTTCACGGCCTGTTCGCGCGCCGAAGCGCGGAAGAACACGCCCTGCACCTTGCCGCGCACCAGGAAACGCGCGGCGGCCATCACGCGCCCGCTTTGGGCCCGCCCGCCGCGGCGATGGCGGACTCGATTTCCTTGGCCGTCACCGGGCCGAGGAAGCGCTTGGCCACCTTGCCGTCGGGCGCGATCAGATACGTCATCGGCAGGCCGCGCGGCGTCTCGAAATCCTTGGGCGGATCGTAGACGTCGACGATCGCGATCGGATACACCACCGGATGCGCGGCGAGGAACGCCTGGATCTCCTTGGGCTCGATCTCCTCATAGGCCAGGCCGACGACTTCAACGTGTTCGCGCATCGCGTCGAGCGCGGACAATTCCGGCATTTCCTTGAGGCACGGCGCGCACCACGTCGCCCAGAAATTGACGACCACCCATTTGCCGCGGTGCGCGGCCAGATCGTAAGGCTTGCCGTCGATGCCGGGGAGTTTGAGCGAGGGCTGCGCAGGTTTGGCGTCTTCGGTCGCCGCAGGCTGCTCGACAGGTGCGGAAACCGCCGCCGGCGCGGCCGGCTCGGGCTTTTTGGCGGCTTCGTCGCCGTCGGGTTTGGCGCATGCGGCCAACATCGCGACGAGCAGCGTTATCGAGAGCTTGCGAGCGGTCATGCGCCTTCCTTCATATTCGTATAGAGATCGCCGACGCGATGCTTGAGCAGTTCGCGCAGCGGCATGCGGAGTTCGTCGAGGGCGCCGATGGCGGCCCTGCCCAGCGCATCGTCGCGGCACGGCAGATGCGCTTCGGCGATCGGGATGCGCAGTTCGCAGGCCTCGTACAACTCGGCGAGCGTGAGCGTGTCCAGATCGCGCGCCAACAACCATTCGCCGGTTTCCGCGCGGCTCACCATGCCGATCTCGCACAGCTGCGCCAACATGTGCTGCACCAGCGAATCGGTCAGCATCGGCTCCAGCCGCTGGATCTCGTCGCTGTGCAGGCCGCGGCCGAGGCTGCGGTATTCGTCGAACCGTCCCAGCATGCGCAGCAACCCGTAGATCTCGAAGCCCTGCGGCAGGCGCATCGCGGCGGGCTGGTAGCGGAAGGCGGACATCGACGACGCGAAAGACGCGCCCAGCAGCACCGCGACCCAGCTCAAATAGATCCACAACAGGAAGATCGGCACCGACGCGAAGGTGCTGTAGATTTTCTGATACGAATTGAACGTGGTCAGGAACAGCCCCATGCCGCTCTTGACCAGTTCGAACACCAGAACGCCCAGCAGCGCGCCGGCTACCGCGTGCCGCCACTGGATGGTCCGGTGCGGAACCACGCGATATATCGCCGCGAACGCCGCCAGTTCGATCAGCATCGGCGTCAACCGCAGCATCGTCTCTTCCAGCCAGCGGCCGGGTTCGGTCTCGAAGATCGCCAGCGCGAAGAAGCGCGCCGACAACGCCAAGCTGGCGGTCGCCACCAACGCGCCCAGCGTCAACACCGTCCAATACACCAGGAATCTGCCGAATTTTGGACGCGCGGTCTCTACGCGCCAGATCCGGTTGAAAGTGGTCTCCACGCCGATCAGCGTGATCAGCAGCGACGCTACCAGCGCGATGACGCCCAACGCGGTCAGCTGGCCGGCGCTATCGGAAAATTGCTTGAGATAGGTTTCGACCGCGCGCGCCGAGGTCGGCACGAAGTTGGAAAACACGTAGTCGCTCAGCTGATCGCGCCATTTGTTGAACACCGGGAACGCCGACAACGCGCCGAACACCACCGTGGCCAGCGGCACCAGCGCGAATACCGTGGTGTACGACAGCGAACCGGCCGCCTCGAACAGGCGATCGTCGAGGAAGCGCCGCCACAGGAAGCGGAAGAACGTGCCGGCACGCGCGCGATCGCGCATGCGGTCGCTCCAGCGGTTCAAGGTGTCCAGCGGCTCCATGGGCGAAGGGTAGCAAAGCGGCGGCTCGAAAACCCGGCCCGCTTAATTGTGGGAGCGGCTTCAGCCGCGAGCTCTTCGCCCGGCGCGTTCCGTCCAAAGAGCTCGCGGCTGAAGCCGCTCCCACAAAAGCAGAGAGCCGCATCGCCGAATTCCTGCCAAACTAACCCTGTTCAACCGCGCGAGGCCCGCATGCCCGACATCCTGGTGCTGTACTACAGCCGCGGCGGATCCGTGGCGAAGCTGGCGCGGCACATCGCACGAGGCATCGGCGAAGTGGACGGCATGGCCGCGCGCATTCGCACCGTGCCGCCGGTGGCGCCGATCGTGGAGATCGCCGCACCGCCGGTGCCTGAAGACGGCGCGCCTTATGTGGACAAGCGCGACTTGTCCGAATGCGTCGGACTGGCGATCGGCAGTCCCACCCGTTTCGGCAACATGGCCGCGCCGATGAAATATTTCTTCGATTCGCTCGGTGCGGAATGGACCAGCGGCACGCTGGTCGGCAAACCTGCGGCGGTGTTCACCTCGACCTCGACCATGCACGGCGGCCAGGAATCGACCTTGCTGTCGATGATGACGCCGCTGCTGCATCATGGCTGCGTGCTGGTCGGAATCCCTTACACCGAGCCGGCGCTCACCACCACGCGCAGCGGCGGCACGCCGTATGGCGCGAGCCACGTCGCCGGCAGCAACGACGACCCCGAACCGAGCGCGGAAGAAGCGCAATTGGCGCGCGCGCTGGGCAAGCGGCTTGCGGGCATCGCCGCTAAGCTTCAGGCATGAATCGCAAGCCTGCCCTCGCCATCGTCTTGCTCGCGCTGGCCGCGTTGTACGCGATCTGGTTCGGCCGTGGCGGGCAATGGCCGGCGGTGGCCGTATTCGCCGCACCGCCGTTGCTGCTGGCGGTCGCGGGCTGGTTCGGCTGGCGCAACGCGGCTTTCTGGGCCGGCGTGCTGGCGCTGCTGTGGTTCTCGCACGGCGTGATGGTGGCCTGGACGCGGCCGCCCGAACGCAGCTGCGCGCTGCTGGAGATAGTGCTGGCCATCGTCGTCGTTGCCGTCGCCAATCATGCGGGTTTGCGTGCGCGCTTCGGCAACCGCAATAAAGAAGAATCGCCATGAGCCTGTTCCTGCGCGCGCTGCTGCCGCTCGCGCTGCTGGCCTGGACACTGGCATCGCCCGACCGGATGGCGATGGCGCAGGAACTCTGCACACCGGGTGATCGCGATATCACCAATCCGGACGGCTCGCAGCTGCGCATCCGTCGCGGCTGCGGTGAAGACGGCACGCCCTACTTCGACTTCTTGAGCGCCGCGCGCGGCTCCACCAAATTCGCCTCGGCGACGCCTGCCGGATATCCAAGCGAAGACGCGGAACCCTCGATGGATGCGTATTTCGACGATTTGGACAAAGACGGCTACCCGGAAATCATCACCCGCGGCATGTGCGGCGCCGGCCCCAATTGCCTGGGCGAAGTCTTCCGCTGGAACCGCAAAACCCAGCAACTGGATCTTTTCCTGACCAGCGGCTGGGCCGACCTGCAATTCGTCGACGGCTACCTGGTCGCTGCCGGCCGCGCCAGTTGCTGCGCCTGGGAATTCAGCGGCTATCGTTGGGACAGCGCCGGCTACGGCGACGACGAAAATCGCGACATGAGCGTCGAAGTCAAAACCGTATATCCGGACGAAAAGAGCGACGAAGGGAACCTGCTCTGCACGTTCAGCCGCAAGACCGAAGGCGAGTGGCACATCGTGCCGCCGCCCTCGCCCGCCTGGCTGAAATTCTGCGAAATCTACGGCGAGAAGTATGATATCGAAGGGCCGCAAGACAGAGACTAGACCGGCATGGAACGAGGAAGAGGATGGAACAGCTACTGATCGTCACCACCGGCGGCACCATCGACAAGGTGTATTTCGACGACAAGTCGGATTACCAGGTCGGCGAGCCGCAGATCGGGCGCATATTGGAAGAACTCGGCGTCGCGTTCCGCTTCAGCGTGATCCCGATCATCCGCAAGGATTCGCTGCACATCAATCAGGACGATCGCGAGCTGATCCGCGCTGCCATCGCAGCGCAGGACGCGCGCCACGTACTGGTCACGCACGGCACCGACAGCATGGTCGAGACCGCGAAAGTGCTGTCCAGCATCGCCGGCAAGACCATCGTGCTCACCGGCGCGCTCAATCCCGCGCGCTTTCGCGGCTCGGATGCGGAATTCAACATCGGCACCGCGGTCGGCGCCGTGCAGTCGCTTCCGCCGGGCGTGTACATCGCGATGAATGGCCGGGTCTGGGATCCCGCCAAGGTGCGCAAGAACGTAGCCGCGAACCGTTTCGAGGCGGCGAATTAATACAGCGGCGCCACCGCAAGGCGGCGGCGACCCGCGTATGGCCGGGCTGCCGGCCGATGCGATCCCGCGCATGCACGCAGCGGCCCGCGCGATCCGCGACGGCGCGGTACCTGTCGCCGAGCGTTTGTTGAACGAAGTGCTGACGCAAGTACCGGAGCACCCGGAAGCTTTGCGTCTGTACGGCATCCTCTACAACCGCCTTGGCCGCCACGTCGACGCGCGAGACGTGCTGCAACGCGCGCTGACGCAGCGCCCGGACGATGCTCAGATACTCAACGATCTCGGCAGCGCGCAATACGGCGGCGGCGAACGCGAAACCGCCTTCGCCAGCTGGCGCAGCGCCTGCGCGCTTGCGCCGCAGGAGCCGATGCCCTGGTACAACCTGGGCCGCAACCTGCAGTTGGAAGGCGCCACCGAGTCCGCGGCCGAAGCGCTCGAGCGCGCCAGCGTACTGGCGCCGGATTTCCTGCCCGCCCGCATCCTGCTCGGCGATGCGCTGGTGCACCTGGGCCGCTTCGACGACGCCAACATGCAATACCGCGCGGCGTTGCGCGCGCATCCGGCCTGCGGCGACGCCTGGCGCGGCCTGGCCAACATCAAGACGCGGCCGCTGTCCGACGAAGACCGCCAACAACTGGCGCTGCAGTTCCGCCGTGCGGACATCGCCGAAACCGACCGCATCGCGATCGGTTACGCGCTCGGAAAAGTAAGCGAAGATCAAGGCCGCTACCCGGAAGCGTTCGCAGCCTTGAGCGACGCCAATGCGCGCCTGCGGCGGATGGCGCCGTGGAACGCGCAGGCGTTCCGTGCGTTCGTCGACGCCGCGATCGCTGCTGCGGAACGCTTACCGGCCGCGCTGGACGAATCGTTGGGGCGCGAAGCCATCCTGATCGTCGGTCTGCCGCGTTCGGGCTCGACGCTGTTCGAGCAGATCCTGGCGGCGCATCCGCAGGTCGAAGGCGCCAGCGAGCTGCCCGATCTGGGCGAAGTGATACGCGACGAATCCGCGCGCCGCGGGCAGTCCTTTCCGCAATGGCTGCGCGCCGCAACGGCGCAGGACTGGCAGCGGCTGGGCCGCGACTACCTGCAGCGCACGGCGCGCTGGCGGCATCGGCGGCCGCACTTCACCGACAAGATGCCTGAGAACTGGCTGTACGCGGGCGCGCTGCGCGCCATGCTGCCGGGCGCGCGCATCGTCGATACGCGCCGCGATGCGCTGGAGACGGGCTGGTCGTGCTTCAAGCAGCAGTTCTACCGGCTGCCGCATTTTTCCTGCGACCTGGCCGACATCGGCGCGTACTTGCGCGATTGCGAACGTGCGATGTCGCATTGGCAGCGGGCCGATCCCGAGCGCATCCGTACCCAATCCTACGAAGCGCTGCTGGCGAATCCGGAAGACCAGATCCGTGAGCTACTCGCTTTCTGCGGCCTGCCTTTCGACGAACGCTGCCTCGACTATCATCAGGCCGCGCGCAGCGTGCGTACGGCCAGCGCTTCGCAAGTAAGACAACCGCTGCGGCAGGACACGGCCCGCGCCGAACGTTATGGCGCGCTGCTCGACCCGCTGCGCGCGGCGCTGTCGCCCCCACGCGCCATTTTGTAGAGCGGAGCTTGCTCCGCTGCTCTTGCCCTTAAGCCGTCATCCCCGCGAAGGCGGGACTGCGGAGGCAGGATGCCGGAGCGAACATCCGCGCAGCGGATGGCCCAAAGGGCATGCCGCAGGAGCGGCATGTCATCCAGTGACTTCGCTCTTGGCCCAGATCGACGTGGCCGGCGCATGACGCAGCGACTCGCGCCATGGAAAAGGGCTTCCGCGCTGCGCGCGGGTCACCCTTCGACAAGCTCAGGGCAGGCTTTTCTTTGTTGGTCCAAAGAAAGTAACCACTGCGCCGCAGGAGCGGCGCGAACGGCGAAGCCGGCCCGCAGGGCGGAGGGCAGGATGCCCGGAGTAAAGAAAGGGCCCGAAGCTTATGTGATTCGCATGAGCTGAAAGCCTGCTAGCACTCATGCTTTCGTCGTGGTTGACCTTCTTACGCAGGTATTAGATTTTGATTCGCAGCCTATGGGTGACGTGGCTTTTGCGGATTGGCGTTAAGGAAAAGCTAAAGAGCAGCGGAGCAAGCTCCGCTCTACAAAGAGCAAAGCGAAGGCGCTGGATCCCGCCTTCGCGGGGATGACGGCTTAAGGGCAAAAGCAACGGATCAAGTCCCGTCGCGCAAAGAAAAACCCCGGCCGGAGCCGGGGTTCTTCCATCGTCCTTGATACGCATCCTCCCAGGGTCAGAAGGTGATGCTCCAGCTGTTGATCGTGCCGACGTCGCCGCCGGCATTGTCGTTGACGCGCAGCTTCCAAGTACCGTTCAACTTCTCGCTGGACAGGTTCTTGGTGTAGGTCTGGATGATGTTGTCGGCGCTGCCGCCGGTGCGGTTGTGCAGGTTGTACACGCTGCCATCCGGGGCCACCAGGTCGACGCGCAGATCACCCTTGAAGGTGTGGGTGATGTTCACCGACACCGGCACCGCACGGCCCGCGCGGCCGGTACGGCCGGAAACCGTGATCGGGCTGGCCACCGTGCCGTTATCGATGATCGGGACGTCGGTGTCGTTGGTGTACGTCTGCGTACCGCCGCCGCCGATCGAGTAGTCGCCGGTCAGCGTCACGCCGGCGAAGGTGGTGAACGCCTTCAGACGGACGAAGTACGTGCCCGCGGCCGGAGCTGCGACCGTGCATGTTTCGGCATTGCCGGACTTGAACGGACGGCAATCCCACACCGTATCGGTCGGAATCTCGCCGAACTTGGTGTACAGATCGGCGTCGCCGGTGCCGCCGGCGATGGTGAAGGTCAGGTTGCTCGCGCCTGCCGGCACTTCCAACGACCAGTACAGCGACTGGCCCGTGCCTGCGCCGAGGCCGGTGACCGGCACGCCCTTGGTCAGCACTTCGACCGTCGGCGGCTCGGGACCGCCGCCGCATTCGGAGTCGACCGACTCGAACGCCGCGGTGACGTCGGCCACGTTGTAGCCCAGGTCGCCCGCCGCATCCTCGACGCCGCAAGCGCCGTCGTAGAAGTCCGTGCTCGGTGTCCAGTAGTCCTGGTTCGCCTTGGCGAAGGCCTTGAACGCGGTTTCCGTGGTCCAACCCGCGGTCGTCGCCAAGACGTAGAACGCCTTGTTGTAGACGCCCGACGAATAGTGGACGTTCAAACCGTCGAAATAATCGTCGGCGCTGTCGATCGAGATGCCGTCCTGCGGCGGATTGTTCATGTAGCGCAAGGCTTCGCCCGGCGCCTTGAAGATCTCCGCACCGACCAGGAAGTCGTTGGTGCCATTGTGGAAGAAGTACTCGGCGGCCTCGCCGGCCATGTCCGAGAACGCTTCGTTGATGCCGCCCGACTGGCCGGCGTAGATCAGGCCCGAGTTGAACTCGGTGAAGCCGTGCGAGACTTCGTGCGAGGACACGTCCAGGCTGACCAGCGGATAGAACGTGCTGGCGCCGTCGCCGAAGGTCATGCCGACGCCGTCCCAGAACGCATTCTCGTAGGACGTGCCGTAGTGCACGCGCATTTCCAGCTTGCTGGTCAGCGGCGCTTCGCCCACGTACGCGTCGTACATGTCGAACACGACCTTGCCGAAGAAGTGCGCGTCGTTGGCCGGCGAGAACGCGCCGTTGATCGCCTGGAACGTATTGCGCGGGCAGGTGTACTCGAACGCATCCTGGCCGGTCGGTACCGGATAGGTGTCGTCGTGGTTCAGGTTGATGGTGCGGACGGTGGCGTTGTCCATGATGCAGTTGGCGCCGTCGACGGTGACGTCGTTGAAGCCGAAGTCGGTGCCGTATTCGTACTGGCCGGTCTTCTCGTTGCCGCCGGGACCTGTGCCGATCTCGGCCGTCGTCAGACCATCCCACTGCTTGAGGATGGCGCCGGACTGAGCGTCGACGATCACGGTCGGACGCGTCGGCGAACCGCCCTTGGGCGCATCGGCGAAGAAGCTGACCACATAGCTGACCCGCGCGCGGCCGTCGTCGCCGACGTAGATCATCTGCTGCGCAGTCTCGCGCTGCACGATCTTGGTCGACAGGCCGCTGCCGAGCGTGGCGCGACGGGCGATGGTGAGCGCCTGCGCCTTCGGAATGCGCGCCGCGGTGGCGGGGATTTCGCTGGCCAAGCCCGAGACCATCTTGCCGTAGAGGCGGTTCGCCTTGCCGTCCTTGCCGTCGCGCACGATGACGTGCTCGCCGAACACGGGCAGGCCGCGGAACTGCTGCTGATAGCGGTAGACGGTGGAACCGTCCTTATCGCGGTTCGAGCGCAGCAACTTCAGGCTCGAATCCTGATCCAGGCCGACCAGTTCGGCGTGGCGGTCGCGCGCGCTGGCGGGAGCGGCCAGACCGCGGCTCGCGGCTTGGTACTGCGCGTTGAGCCGTCCGACATCCTGACGGTGGAGATCGACGCGATTGGCGGCCTGCGCGGACGCGACCGAGAGCGCGAGCGCTAACGGAGACAGAGCGATAAGACTCAAACGTTGCCTTGTATTCCTCATGATGTGTGTCCCTGCAAGATTGGAAAAATTTTGGATCGCGCGCGCGCGACTTCTTTTTTTCCCGGCAAATAGAGCTGCCATCGGCGGCCTACGCAAATGCGGCGGCACGCTGTCAAATCGCATCAACCCCCTGTGGACCGCAAGCCGGCTAGCGGTCCAAACAGACGACTCCGGCATTCGCCTGAGCTGTCCTTTTCGTTACTGCTCCTTCTTTGCTGCCGCTCCGAACGAAACAAACAAAAACGCCGCAGGCGTTGCCGCCCGCGGCGTTATCGATCAAGGCGACCGGCGGTAACCGGTCGCCCGCACTACTGGATACAGGGTGGCCGCAGGCGTGCAGGCGTTCGCACGACGCGAGCTGATTTCGGACATCGGCCATCCCCCGAACAAAGAACCGAACTGACCGCTGGGCGGTCGTGGCCGGAGCCTTTTGGGCGGGCGCCGGCGCTATCTAAACTAGGTGGACTTCCCTGTCCGAAAGTGACAATAAACGACACTTAAGGACAGGTTCACGCTGCAGGCGCAGCAAAACAAGACTTAAATTGTGATTTCCATCACATTTTTACCATGCGGCCATTTTTGATTGCAAGGTTTAACGAGGCCCTAACGTCTGCTTTGCAGAAGGGCTGTGACGGCGTTCCGATTGATCTGCTGCGGCGCGGAAATTTCACGCGCGAGAAGGCAGGCCCGGATTGGCCTGGCGATGACCCCGCATTGACCGCGCAGGACACGGCTCCGGCGAACCGCCGGAGCCGCGCATGGCCTCAGAACGTGATGCTCCAGCTGTTGATATAGCCGGTATCGCTGCGCGAATTGTCGTTGACCCGAAGTTTCCAGGTACCGTTCAGAGGCTCGGTCGACACGTTCTTGGTGAAGGTGCCGCTGACGTTGTCCGCGCTGCCGCCGCTGCGGTTGTGGATGTTGTACAAGCTGCCGTCGGGCGCGACCAAGTCCACCTTCAAGTCGCCCTTATACGTGTGCACGATGTTCACCGCGATCGATGCGTTGCTCGGCGCGTTGCCGGTGCGGCCGGACACCGCGATCGGGCTGTCGACCGTGGCGTTGTCGTTGATCGGATAGTCGGCGTTATTGCTGTAGGTCTGCGTACCGCCGCCGCCACTGGTGCCGTAACTGCCGGTCAGGCTTAGGCCCGAGAACGCCGAATAGCCGCGCACCAGCACGTAGTACGTGCCCGCTTGCGCGGTGGCGATGTTGCAGGTCTCGGCATTGCTGGAACCTTCGGATTTGCAGTCGTAGCTGGTGGTGGTCGGCGCGCTGCCGAACTTCGCGTACAGATCGGCGTCGCCGCTGCCGCCGGCGGTGACGAACTTCAGGTTGCTCGCCCCCGCCGGCACGCTCAGCGTCCAGATCTGGCTGCTTCCTGCCGCGCCGGCGACGCCGGTCACCGGTACGCCGTTGACGAGCACGTTGCCGCCACCGCTGCTCACGGTCACCGACTGCGTCTTGCTATGACTCGCGCCATCGTCGTCGGTAACGGTCAGGCTGACGCTGTAGGTGCCCGCCGTCGCGTAGGTGCGGCTGGGGTTGGTCGCGGTCGAGGTGCCGCCGTCGCCGAAATTCCAACTGCGCGAGACGATGCTGCCGTCGCTGTCGCTCGACGTATCGGTGAACTGCACCGTCAGACCGCTCGGGCTGGCGGTGAAGTTGGCCACCGGCGGCACATTGCCGGGGCCCGGACCGCCGCTGGTGGTCTTGCCGAGCTCGCCGAGAAACGCCAGGCCGAACTTGGCGAACTTGGCGCTGTTGAGCGCCGCGTTGCCCATGTTCTGCAGGGTGTCGTTGGCCGAATGGATGTAGGGGAAATACTCGCCGTCCTCGTCGCCGGCTTCGAACATCATCGCCGACGGGAAGCCGGCACTGGTCCACGAGGCATGGTCGGAGCAGCCATAGCCGCAGGTGTAGCTGCCGCGCGTCATTCCCAACGGCGCCATATAGGCGTCGAACAGGTTGGTCAGGAACGTCTTCATCGATGCGTTCGAGTAGTCCGTGATCAACTGCATGTCGACGCCGTTGCCGACTTTGTAGTTGGTCATGTCCAGCTGCAGCACGCCGACCACGTTCTTGCCCTGCGTCTGGAACGACTGCGCGATGGCGTTGGAGCCGCGCAGCCCTACTTCCTCGGCCGCGTAGCCCATGAACTTGACGGTGCGCTTGGGTTTCCATCCGCTGGCCAGCGCCACGCGCAGCACTTCGGTCAGCGTGGCGATGCCCGAGGCGTCGTCGTCCGCGCCGGGCGCGGCCATGTTCTCGCCGCCGCCGGCGGTGTTGATCGAATCCAAATGCGCGCCGAGCACCACGATTTCGCTCGGCAGATCAGTGCCCTGGATGGTCAGGATCACCGATGGCTGCGTCGAACAATTGCTGCACGAGAACAATTCGGTGCTGACATCGGTGCGGCCATTGGCCAGCGCAGCCCAGGTGTCGCGAATCCAGTTCGCCGACGTCTGGCCATGGCTGCTGGCGTAGTAGCGGTTCGGATAGGCGGTCGAGAGGTGGCTGATGGTGCCGCGGATGTTGGCTGCCTGCACTTGCGGCAGCCAGGGGTCGACCGTGGCGTGGTTGTCGATGGTGTAATCGACCAGAGCGGCCAGGCGCGCAGCGCTGGCGGAACGGTCGGCGCGGACGAAGGCATCGGCCTGCGCGCGCGTGCCGAAAGCGAAATAGCCGCCGCAACGCTTCTCGCGCGTATGGATCCGCTCGCTGACTTCCGGTAATTGGTGCGCCTGGATCTCCGACACCACCAGATCGGCGCCGACGCTGTCGCGGCGGGCCACGCCGTTGCGGGCGACCGGCTGCAACGTGTTGATGTAGGTATCGCGCGAAGTGACGATGTAGACCGGCGCGAACGGCGCCTGTTCGAATCTCGCCGCGTCGATAATTTCGTGCGCGGGATGCGCGGTGCCTTGCTGCGCCTGGGCGGCGAGCGACAAACCCGCCAGCAGGCAGGCGAATACGGTGCGGTGCAATTTCATCGGAAACGCTCCCTCATGTCCCGGGCGCGCGCCCGGATCCGGTGCTGATCGCTGGAGAAATGGCGGCGCGATTCGGGAACGATCGATCGGCCCGATCCGCGCGCCATACCGAACTGCCTCGCCCTGCCCGCGGGCAATGCGAGGAAAACGGATGGCGGCCGTTGCGCGGCCGCCATCCTCGTCACATCCTTGTGAGTACAGCTCAGTTCGGCGTACGAGTCGCCTTCAGGTTGACGCCCGAGTAAGTCGAGTAGGCGCGCACACGGATGTAGTACGTGCTGCCCGAGATCGGGTTGTTGAAGGTGCAGGTTTCGGTATTGCCGCTGGTGTACGGACGGCAGGTATAGCTGGTCGTGGTCGGTGCCGCATTCCGGCGGACGTAGAGATCGGCGTCGCCGGTGCCGCCCGAAGTGGCGACGACCAACTTGGTCGTCCCCGCCGGGATGCTGACGGTGTACTGCGTCGACCAGTTGCCGGTGGTCACGGTCGGCAGGTTGACGTTCAACACCACAACGCCGCCGCCACCGCCGCCGCTGCAGCTCACGCCGACCGAGCTGAACGCTGCGGTGACGTCGGCCTTGGTGTAGCCCAGGTCCACCGCTGCGGACTCGACGCCGCACGCGCCTTGGTTGAAGTTGGTGCTGGGCGTCCAGTAGTCCTGGTTGGCCTTGGCGAAGGCCTTGAACGCGGTCTGCGTATTCCAGCCCGGCTTGTTGGCCAGCAGATAGAACGCCTTGTTGTATACGCCCGACGAGTAGTGCACGTCCAGACCGTTGTAGTAATCGGAAGCATGGTCGATCGACGCGCCGTCCTGCGGCGGATTGCTCATGTAGCGCAGCGCCTGGCCCGCGGCCTTGAAGATGTCCGCGCCGACCAGGAAGTCGTTGCTGCCGTCGTTGTAGTACTCGGCGGCCTCGCCGGCCATATCCGAGAACGCTTCGTTGATGCCGCCCGACTGGCCCGAATAGGTCAGGTTCGAGTTCTGCTCGGTGAAGCCGTGCGCGACTTCGTGCGAACCGACATCCAGGCTGACCAGCGGATAGAAGGTGCTGGCGCCGTCGCCGAAGGTCATCGACGAGCCGTTCCAGAACGCGTTTTCGTAGTTGTTGCTGTAGTGCACGCGCATGGTCAGCTGGAAGGTCAGCGGCGGCGCGCCGACGTAGGCGTTGAACATGTTGAACACCACGCCGCCGAAATAATGCGCATCGTTCAGCGGCGAGTAGGCGCCGTTGATGGTCTTCACGGTGTTGCGCGGGCAGGTGTACGAGAACGCGGTGCTGCCGCTGGTGCCGTGGTTGAGATTGACGGTTTTGACGTTGGTGTTGTTCATGGTGCAGGTGCTGCCGCTCTGCGCCACGTCGAGGAAACCGAAGTTGGTGCCGTACTCGTACTGGCCGGTCTTCTGGTTGCCGCCGGGGCCGGTGCCGATCAGCGCGTGGTTCAGGCCTTCCCATTGCTTGAGGATGGCGCCGCTCTGCGCGTCCACGATCACGAACGGGCGGGTCGGCGCACCGCCTTTGGGCGCATCGGCGAAGAAGGACACGATATAGCTCAGCCGCGCGCGGCCGTTGTCGTCGATGTAGATCATCTGGCGGTTGCTTTCGTTCTCGACGACCTTGGTCGCCAAGCCGCTGCCCAGCGTCGCGCGCTTGGCGACGGCCAGCGCTTGGCTGGCGGGAATGCGGGCGGCGGTCGCCGGCATTTCGCTGGCCAAACCGTTGACCATGCGGCCGAACAGGCGATTGACCGCGCCGTTCTTGCCTTCGCGCACGATCACGTGCTCGCCGAACACCGGTACGCCGCGGAATTGCTGCTCGTAACGGTAGACGGTGGAACCATCGCTGTCCTTGTTGGAGCGCAGCAGCTTCAGGCTGGAGTCCTGATCCAGTCCCAGCAGTTCCGCGTGACGATCCTTGGCGACGGCGGCCACGCCCATCCCGGCGCTGGCGGCCTGGTACTGGCGGTTGAGCTGGGCGACGTCCTTGCCGTGCAGATCGACCCGGTCCGCGGCCGATGCCACCGATAGCGCGAGCGCCAGCGGCGAAAGTGCGATAAGAGCCAAAGCTTGCCTTGAATTCCTCATGTCTGTGTCCTTACGAATTGGAAAAAAATGGGATCGCGAAACCGCGATTGCTTTTTTTCCCGGCAAATCCAACTGCCACGATGCGACGGCGACGCCGCACCGAAATCAATCACCCCCTGAGGATCGCAAGCCGGCTTGCGCTCCAATCCGGCCACCGCTGCGGCGGCCGACGCTTCCTTTCCTTACGTTTATTCGCTCCGTCCTGGAATTGACCGTGTGGTGCTGGCGACGGCCGCGTGCGGTCGCACGTCGGCCCGTGTCGCGGGCGCATAGGCACGGGAGCGATGCAGGTGGTGATCGGACATGACGTAACGCCCCCGAAACTTGAAAAGTCACCTAAAGGGGTGACGAAAGTCAGGGGTATGGCACTGCCACTCCCGACTAATGGCCGGACGAGTGACGCTATTCGTCCGAAAAGTGACCATATAGGACACTTTGCCTAGGTTTCACGCTGCAGGTGCAGCATAAACGGGGGTTAAAGCTGTGATCGGATTCACGTATCGATCACGTAAACGATTTCATTTGCAACTTTCCGGCGTAGCCCGGGTGGAGCCGAAGGCGATACCCGGGAACACGCGGCGACCCGTTCCCGGGTATCGCCTTCGGCTCCACCCGGGCTACAGCATCCCCGTTTCGAGGCGCGCGGCCTCGGACATCATGTTGCGGTTCCACGGCGGGTCGAAGACCAGTTCGACATCGGCCTCGGCCACGGTCGGGATGAGTTCCAATTTGCTGCGCACGTCGTCGACGAGGATCTCGCCCATGCCGCAGCCCGGTGCGGTCAGCGTCATCTTGACGCCTACTTCGCGCTGGCCGTCGTCGCGACGATGCACCTGCGCTTCGTAAACCAGGCCCAGATCGACGACGTTGATCGGGATTTCCGGATCGAAACAGGTGCGCAGCTGCTTCCAGACCAGGGTTTCGACATCGTCGTCGCTGGCGCCCTCGGGCAACTCCAGCGCCGCGGCGGGTTCCTTGCCGATCGCGTCGGCATCGCGGCCGGCGATGCGGAACAGGTTGCCCTCGACGAAAACGGTGTAGCTGCCGCCCAACGCCTGGGTGATATAGCCGATGCTGCCGGCCGGCAGGCTGACGGCTTCGCCCTGCGGCACCAATACGGCATCGCAGTCGCGTTCGAAGCGGACGGGCTCGCTGTTGCGGGAATACATGATTCTGCGGGGAGCGGAGATGTGATGAAGATGCGGGCGCCGACGCCCGACGCAAGAGCGGCCATTCTAAACGGCACGCGCCAAACCTCGCGCTGCCGCTATCCTATGCGGCCACCGCGGAGCACCGATGGATCACCCTACTCCTGCCCTCAAGCCCCGTAACGGGCTGGCCGTCGTGTTGCTGCTGCTCGGCAGCCTGGGCTTCGCCGCGCTATGGGTGCTGCTGGCGCTGTACACCGATCGGCAACTCGGTTGGATGGCGTTGCCCGCCGCAGCCGATGCGGCCTTGCTGCTGCGTCTTGGCGGCATGCGGCGCGGCTGGCCGCGAGCGGCCTGCGCGGTCGCGGCGACCGCGATCACCGTGGTGCTGGCCAATTGGGGCATCGCCGGCGGCCAGATCGGCGGCGCGATGGGCCTGCTGCCCTGGGAATCGTTGCAGAAGCTGGGGCTGGACTACGCATGGACGCTGGCGCGACTGGCCAACGGCGGTATCGAACTCGCATGGACCGCCGCGGCCTTGGCAGTAGCGGCGTGGCTGGGACGGTGAAAGTCTAGACCGCCATTTCGTCGAGGCAACGCGCGAATCGCATCACCGCCTGCTCGATCTCGTTGACCGACATCGATGCGAAACCCAGCAATAGCCCGGCGCGGTCCGGCGGGTTGATGCAGAACTGCGACACCGACGTCAGCTCCATGTCCAGCGTGCGCGCATGCGCGATGAAGGCCTCGCCCTGCTCGCGTGTTTTTCCGCGCAGCCAGGCCACCAGGTGCATGCCGGCGTGGGAATCGGCGATCTCGATGCGGTCGCCCGCATGCCGGCGCAGCCCATCGAGCAACACGGTGCGCCGCTCTTTCAAAGTTTTCGCCGTGCGCCGCAGATGGCGCTCGAAACCGCCATTGGCCATGAAATTGGCCAATGCCGCCTGCTCCACCGTGGGTGCGCCGAAATCGTCCAGCCACTTGGCGATGATGAAATCGGAGCGCAACTGCGCCGGCATCACGATGTAGCCGAGCCTCACCGACGGGAACAGCGCTTTGGAGAAAGTGCCGATATAGATGACGCGACCGGCGTCGTCCAGCGATCGCAACGCCGCCAGCGGTTTGGTGTCGTAGCGGAATTCGCCGTCGTAATCGTCTTCGAAGATCCAGCATTGCTGCCGATGCGCATACTCCAGCAAGGCCATGCGCCGCGACAGCGACAGCACCGAACCCATCGGAAACTGATGCGACGGCGACACGCACACCAGCCGCGGCGCTTTCGCGGGCAGCATGTCGACCCGCAATCCCTGCTCGTCGACAGGAATCGGCGTCAGCCGCGCGCCATGCACCTTGAGCACGGTGCGTATGGCCGAGTACTGCGGGTCTTCGATCGCCACGTCGGCGCCTTCGTCCAGCAGCACGCGCGCGGTCAGCGCCATCGCCTGCTGCGTGCCGCCGACGATCAGGATATCGTCGGGCTGCGCCTGCACGCCGCGGCGGCGCCCCAGGTAATCGCATACGGCCGCGCGCAACGCCGGCAGCCCTTGCGCGGTCGGATAACCCGGCGGCGTGTACAACGCGGCATGCGACAACTCGCGCGCCCAGGCGCTGGTCAAGGTCGGATTGGTGGAAGGCGAAGCGTAGTGGAAGGCATAGCGCGCCGGAGGCGGGCGTTGCCGAAAGAAACGAGCCTGTTCCTGGTATTCGCGCGAGCGGCGGGCGTAAGCCGATTGCGGTTCGATCGGCTCGGTAGGCGCCGGCACCGGCGCCATGCTCTGCAACGGCGGCGTGACGTAGCTGCCCGACCCGACGCGGCCGTCGACGAAGCCTTCGGCACGCAGTTGTTCGTACGCGGCCAGCACGGTGTTGCGCGATATCCCCAGCTCCCGCGCCAGCAGCCGGGTCGCTGGCAAACGCGCGCCGACGTGGACGCTGCCGGTGTACATCGCCGACTTCAGGGCACGGGTGAGTTGGCCGTGCAGAGGACCGCTGCCGTCGAGTTCGAGGTACATGGGCCGCTCCGGAGGAATTGGCACCATTCAAAGATACTCAATTGGACCTTTCTAGGGCCAATTTATCCGGCTTAGATAGGGCCAATCGGCGCCCCCACGCCGGATGCCGACGGAACGCCCCGCAGCCACTGGAGAAATTTCGTGAATACAGCCCGCGTATTGCACAGCACTCCCGTCCAGCCCTGGGTCTGGATAGCGCTCGGCGCGCTTACCGCGACCGCCTTGGATCTGATTTTCGCCGCGGTGTATTGGGCCGCGCTGCATCACGTATCGCCGACGACGATCATGCAGGCGATCGCGGCGTACTGGGGATGGGGTCGCGAAGCGTATGCCGGCGGGATCGCCACCGCCGCGATCGGCGCCGGGCTGTTCCTGGCGCGGATGCTGCTGCTGGCCGCGATCTACCACGCAGCTGCGCGGCGCTATCCTGCATTGATCGAACGCCCCTACACTTTCGGCGCGCTGTTCGGCCTGGCGATTTACTTCAGCAACAAATACATCGTCGTGCCGCTGATCGCCTCGATGCCGCAGACGGCCGCCGCCGACAAGGATCTGGCCTGGATGTTCAGCTGCATCCTGGCGCACATGCTACTGGTCGGCATTCCTCTTGCGTTGTTCTCGCGCATGGCGTCGCGCGACGAATAATTCGCGCGGCGCTGAGCGGACATCGGCCCAACAGAGGGCCCGCAGGACATGCCGCATCAGCGGCATGTCCTCCAGCGACCTCGCTCCAGCTTTGTAGAGCGGGGCTTGCTCCGCTGCTACTGCTTGCCCTGTAGAGCGGAGCTTGCTCCGCTGCTCTTGCCCCTAAACCGTCGTCCCAGCGAAAGCTGGGGCCTATGTTGCTCTTGCCCCTAAGCCGTCATCCCCGCGAAGGCGTGGATCCAGTGACTTCGCTCTTCGCCCAGGCCCGCTGTAGCCGGTGAATTGCGCAGCGACTCGCGCCATGGAAAAGAGCTTCCGCGCTGCGCGCGGGTCACTTTCTTTGTTGGCCCAAAGAAAGTAACCACTGCGCCGCAGGAGCGGCGCGAACGGCGAAGCCGGCCCGCAGGGCGGAGGGCAGGATGCCCGGAGTAAAGAAAGGGCCCGAAGCTTATGTGATTCGCATGAGCTGAAAGCCTGCTAGCACTCATGCTTTCGTCGTGGTTGACCTTCTTACGCAGGTATTAGATTTTGATTCGTCGCAGTTGGGTGACGCGGCTTTTGCGGATTTTCGCTAAGAGGCGTTTTGGTCTATCGCGTTGCATCCAAGTGTCGAAGCGACAGGGGTCCCGAGCGCAGTGAGGCAGGCTCCGCCCTACACAGGTAGGTACGAATTCATTCGCACACTCTTGATACGCCGAAAAGCGTACGAATGAATTCGCACTTGCGAAGAGCAAGAGCAGCGGGGCAAGCCCCGCTCTACAGAGAGCAAGGCGAAGTCGCCGGATCCCGCCGAGATGACGATTTTGGCCGCATTCGGGAAGCATACGCGTGAGCGATTCCACACAACCGTGAATTGGTTCCCCTGCGCGAAGAGCAACTGGCTCTGGCCGCACCGACGCCGCGTCACTAATTTTTAACGCGTCACGCGACCGGCAAGCGCATCGCGCCGCCCGCACTCGCAACGCAGCTCATTGCGGCCCGCGGCCACCGATGCGCCAGTCCGGCCGAATTCCTTCGTGCATGGGCCCGTGACGGCATTGCATACACATCCACCGATTCCGGGGAGAACCTGCGACATGTCACAACATCATCGACAGATATTCCGCCGCAGCGCGCTAGGCCTGGCGCTGGGCCTTTGCTTCACCGGCGGCCTGCAAGCGCAGACCAATACCGCCGGCGCCGTCGCCGGCCGCGCCGTCGCCGGCGACACCATCACCATCGAAAACGCAGCGACCGGCTATTCGCGCACCATTACCGTCGGCGGCGACGGCAGCTATCGCCTGTCGCAGGTGCCGATCGGCCAGTACACCGTCACCCGCAAAGGCGCGGACGGTTCGACCAGCACCCGCAACGCCAGCGTCAGCGTCGGCACCTCCGCCAACGTGAGCTTCGTCAGCGCCAGCGGCGATGCGCAGACCCTGGATACGGTCACGGTGATCGGCACCGGCGCGATCAACCCGATCGACGTCTCCTCGGTCGAGTCCACCACCATCCTGACCGCCGAACAGATCGCCAAGATCCCGGTGCAGCGCGACGCCACCAGCGTCGCGCTGCTGGCGCCGGGCACCGTGCGCGGCGATGCGGCGTTCGGCAACCTGGCTTCGTTCGGCGGCTCGTCGGTGGCCGAGAACCAGTACTACGTCAACGGCTTCAACATCACCAACTCGTTCCAGGGCCTCAACTTCGCCCAGATTCCATTCGAAGCGGTCGCCGAGCAGCAGGTCAAGACCGGCGGCTACGGCGCGGAATTCGGCCGTTCTCTGGGCGGCGTGATCAATATGATCACCAAGCGCGGCACCAACGAGTTCCACGCCGGCGGCAATATCTTCTGGGAACCGGAAGACCTGCGCGAAGACGGAAAATCCGTCTACATGACCGACGGCACGCTGTTCGAGGACAACAGCAAGGACAGCCAGTGGCAGGCGGTGGCTTCGGTGTGGGCGAGCGGCGCGCTGATCAAGGACAAGTTGTTCGCCTACGGCCTGGTGTCGTTCGGACGGCGCGAGAACGAAACCTTCAACAACAACCAGATCCTCACCAACAACAGCGCCAAGACGGAAACCCCGAACTGGCTGCTGAAGATGGACTGGAACATCACCGACGACCACCTGCTGGAATTGACCGCGTTCTCCGACAAGCAGGACACCGACAGCGACATCTTCCTCAACGATGAAGGCGTGCTCAACCGGAAGGACTTCTTGGGCACCGCTTTCACCGAACAGGGCGGCGACAACTACGTACTGAAATACACCGGCTACCTGACCGACAACTTCACACTGTCGGCGCTCGCTGGGCACAGCACCTTCTCGCGCGCGCAACGCCTGCGCACCGCGAGCGGCCTGGATGTGTCGTACGGCGGCGACATCAACGTGCCGGCCAGCGGCTGCCCGAACATCCTCGATCTGCGTCCCGGCTACCGCCAGGCCATCGACGGCACGCGCGCCAGCACCTGCAACCTGACCGGCGCCAACATCACCCGCCGCGATGCGGAAGACACCCGCGACCAATACCGCATCGATGCCGAGTGGCAGCTGGGCGATCACCTGCTGCGCTTCGGCGTCGACGTGGACGATTTCGAGTCCGTCGACGGCGGCTCGTTCGAAGGCGGCCGCATCTTCAGCTACCGCACCGACAACGGCCCCGACGACGAACCCAATACCGGCGACGAGGTCGATTTCGTCCGCGAGCAGATCGTGAACCAGGGCGCCGTGGTCAAGGTCGAGCAGAAAGCCTATTACATCCAGGACAGCTGGAACGTCACCGACAACTTCATCGCCTATCTCGGCGCACGCTGGGACAGTTTCGAGAATCTCAACGGACAGGGCCAGAGCTACGTCGAGATCAAGGACCAGTTCGGTCCGCGCCTGGGCTTTTCGTGGGACGTGAACGGAGACTCCTCGTTCAAAGTGTTCGGCAACGCCGGTCGTTACGCGCTGCCGCTGACGGCGACCGTAGCCGTGCGAGGCGCCAGCGCATCGTTGTTCACGCGCCAGGAATTCTTCTACACCGGATTCGACCCGGTCACCGGCGCACCGACGGGAATGACCGATATCTCCGACGGTTCTGCGCCGGGCGAACGCGGTCCGACCAGTTCGTTCCGCTACGTCAACGGCGAATTCGGCACCGCCAAGAATCCGCAGACGATCGCGGCGAAGAACCTGGATCCGATGTACCAGGACGAATACATCCTGGGCTTCCAGAAAGCGTTGAACGACAATTTCGCGATCGGCATCCGGGCCATCTTCCGCGACCTGAAGGCGGCGATCGACGACAACTGCGACTACACCGCCATCCTGACCACCGAGGGCTTCGAACAGCAGGACGACGGCAGCTGGTTGGGTCCGGACGGACGCACCGCCGCTCTTCCGAATTCCGGTTTCCCTTATTGCCGCATCTTCAACCCCGGTGCGGACGCGGTGTTCCTGACCGATCTGTACGGCGACGGCAATCTGAAGGAAACCACGGTGCCCGGCGCGCTGCTCAGCCCGAAAGCCAAACGCACGTACTCGGCATTGGAGATCTTCTTCGACGGCAAATGGGACAAGCTGTTCCTGCAAGGTTCGTATACCTACGCCAAGAGCAAGGGCAACACCGAAGGCGGCGTCAAATCGGATATCGGCCAAGCCGACACCAACGTGACGCAGGACTTCGACTACAAAGAGCTCGCGGTCGACAGCTACGGCTATCTGCCCAACGACCGGCGCCACAGCCTGAAGCTGTTCGGCAATTACGAGATCACCGACGAATGGTCGGTGGGCGCGAACCTGATCGTGCAATCCGGCCGGCCGAAGAATTGCCTGGGCGTGCTATCGCCTTGGCCGAGTCCGACCGGCACGCACCCTTACGGTTCGTCGTTCTTCCGCTGCGACGGCATTCCGACCCCGCGCGGCACGGAAGGCCGGTTGCCGTGGACGCGTACCTTCGACTTGAACGTGGCCTATCGTCCGAACTTCGCCGAAGGGCTGCAGTTCAAGGTCGATATCTTCAACGTCTTCAACTCGCGCGAGGTGACCTCGGTGAACGAGCAGGTCGAGGACGCTTCGTCCGGCGCGCGCCTGGATGTGGCTTTCCTGCCGCTGTCGTTCCAGAACCCGCGCACGGTCCGCTTCATGGTGCAGTACGACTTCTGATCGAGGAAAGAGAAGAGCATCATTCATGGTGCCATTGTGGTAACCCCCGGACCTCCCGCAGCCGATAGACCTGTCGGCTGCGGGGCTTTTTTGTCGTGCCGTCCGCGCGGCTGATTGATATGCTCGGCGCCGACCGCCACCACCGCCTGGAGAAGACGCGATGAACGCAGACGCCCTGCCCCGTACCGGATCGCGCGGCCCACTGTTCCATCTGCTGCTGGGCGGATTCGCGCTGGGCACGCTGGACTTGGTTTTCGCCTACGTTTTCTGGGTGTCCAAGGGCGCCACGTTGACCGGCATCCTGCAGTCGATCGCCAGGGGCGTGCTCGGCGATGCCAGCCGGGAAGGCGGCGCGACGTCGGCCGCGCTCGGCGCGGCGCTGCATTACTTCATCGCCACGACGATGGTGGTGGTTTATTACCTGATTGCGCGCAAGCATCCGCAACTGGTGCGCCGGCCGATCGCGCTCGGTCTGCTCTATGGCCTTGTGCTTTATGCGGTGATGAACTTCGTCGTATTGCCGCTGTCCGCGGCGGGCATGGCCAAGTTCGACAATGCGGCGTGGATCGTCAGCAGCATCGTCATGCATGCGGTGTTCGGCGTGATGTGCGCTTTCTTCGCCCGCAAGGCGTTGTCGGCTTCGTAAGCAAGGTCCCGCCGGCATGCGGGCTGCACGCATAAATCCACTCCCGGAGCGAGCACTGCCATGAACGGACTGAGCAACGCCGGCCGCTGGGTTTTGGGATTGGCCATCGCCGCCATCGGCGCGATCAGCCTGTTTTTCGGCGAATACGTGTCGGGGCTGCAGCCGTTGCCGGCGGATCTGCCGGGCCATGCGCCGATCGCGCTCGCCAGCGGCGCCGCGCTGCTGCTGTGCGGCTTGGGGATGCTGTTTCGCAGGACCCCGCGCGTCGCCGCACTCGGCCTCGCCGCGCTGATGCTGTTGGCGTGCGCGACGATCCACCTGCCGATCCTGCTGCAGAACGTCCACGTCGGCTATTCGTGGGTGCGCTTGTTCGAACCGCTGGCGTTCGCCGGCGCGGCGCTGGCACTCGCTGCCGGCCTTGGATGGCGGCCGAAGCATGCGGCCACGACGACCGCGATCGGGCGCTGGCTGTTCGGCATTTCGTTGCCGGTGTTCGCGGCGACGCACTTCATCTATCCGGACATCGTCGCTTCGTTGATACCGGCGTGGATTCCGGCCCGGTTGTTCCTGGCCTATTTCACCGGCGCCGCGCATCTGTGCGCTGGCCTGGCGATCATGAGCAACGTGCTGGCGCGACTGGCGGCGACGCTGGCGGGCGCGATGTACGCTTCGTGGGCGCTCATCCTGCACGTGCCGCGCGTGGCGGCCGATACCGGCAACCAGGGCGAAGCGACCAGCCTGTTCATGGCGGTGGCGCTGTGCGGAGCCGCGTGGATCATCGGCGGCGCCGTCGGCAGTGCGGCGACGGCCAGGCGCGTCCCTTCCTACGCCTGACGAAGGCGCCGACGGCGGCATTGGCTCCGACGTGTTCCCGGAAATTGGCGCTCGCGCTATGCGAAGCGCGCGCCTAGTTTTGCGCACGACGGCGATCGCCGTCGCATCGAACCGCATCCGACCTTTCGCTTTCCCAACGCAGGAGAGCCTCATGAAACTTGCGCGCATAACACTGATCGCCGTATCCCTGCTGGCCGCCACCGCGGCCAATGCCGACGACACCCGCTGCAAACGCGTGCGTGCCGACCTGGTGGAGATTTCGTCCACCACCGGCTGCAAACCCGGTCATTCTTCGTGTTTCCTGGGCGAGATCGACGGCAACAACGGTCTCAACGGCACCACCTACTTCCGCGGCGACAGCAGCGGCACGCCGCCATCGGGATCGCCCAACTCGTTCCCCTACAGCGGGCCGTTCGAGTACTACACCAACAAGGGCAATCTGTTCATGCGCGAAACCGGCATCACCGTGCCGGGCGCGGTGACCGCGCATCAGGCGATCGTCGAAGGCACCGGCGACTACGCCGGCGCAACGGGCTATTTCTTCGTCAGCGGCTTGCGCGCCAGCGGCGTGATCACCACCGAAGTCACCGGCGAGATCTGCTACCCGCGCGGACACTGAACCGTGTGGACGGACGGCGGGCTCAGTGCCCGCCGTCCAGCGCCTTCAACTCGCTCACCAATGCCGCCGCCATATCGGCGCCGTCGCCGTACAGCATGCGCGTGTTGTCGGCGTAGAACAGCGCGTTCTCGATGCCGGCGAAACCGGTGCCTTTGCCGCGCTTGATGACGATGGTGTTCTTGGAATTGACCACGTCCAGGATCGGCATGCCGTAGATCGGACTGGCCGGGTCGGTTTTGGCGACCGGATTGACCACGTCGTTGGCGCCGATCACCAGGCTGACGTCGGTATTGGCGAACTCGGGGTTGATGTCGTCCATGTCGGCGATCAGGTCGTAAGGCACGCCCGCTTCGGCCAGCAGCACGTTCATGTGGCCGGGCATGCGGCCGGCGACGGGATGGATCGCGAATTTCACCTTGACCCCGCGCTCGATCAGTTTCTGGGTCAATTCCCAAATCTTGTGCTGCGCCTGCGCGACCGCCAGGCCGTAACCGGGCACGATCACCACGCGCTCGGCGTAGGCCATCATCGCGGCCACGTCGCCGGCTTCGATGGGCTTCTGCGCACCGGTGATTTCCTGCATGGTGCCGCCGCCGCCGAAATTGGAGAACAGCACGCTTTTGATCGAACGGTTCATCGCCTTGGCCATCAGCTGCGTGAGCAGCGTACCGGCCGCGCCGACCATCATGCCGGCGATGATCAATGCCTCGTTCTGCAACACATAACCTTCGAACGCCACGGCCAGGCCGGTGAGCGCGTTGTACAGTGAGATCACCACGGGCATGTCGGCGCCGCCGATCGGCAATGTCATCAGCACGCCGAGCGCCAGCGCGCAGATGAAGAACGCGATGATCGCCGGCACGCCGAGCGAATGGATCACGATGCCGCCCAGCACCACCGCCGCTATCGCCACCGCGGCGTTGAAATATTGCTGGCCGGGGAAGGTGTAGCGCTTGTCCATGCGGCCATCGAGCTTGGCCCAGGCGATGATCGAACCCGATAGCGACACCGCGCCGATCAGCGCGCCGACCACGCCCAAAGTGACCGTCGTGAATGAAGGCGCGCCGCCTGCAGCCGAGAACCGGAGCAATTCCACCGCACCGATCGCCGCCGCCGAGCCGCCGCCCATGCCGTTGTACAGCGCGACCATCTGCGGCATGTCGGTGATGGCGACTTTTTTGCCGGAAATCCAGGCGGCGGCCGTGCCGATCACCAGCGCGGTAGCGATCAGCGGCAGGTTGTGCAATCCGGGCAGCAGGAAGGTGGCGAACGTGGCGATCAGCATGCCCGCGCCCGCCCACTGGATGCCGCTGCGCGCGGTCTTGGGCGAGGCCATGCGTTGCAGGCCGAGCAGGAACAGCGTCGCGGCGACCAGGTAACTCGTTTTCACCAGCAGCGGAAGCCATTCCATCACTTGGCCTCCGGCTTCTTGGACGACTTGAACATATCCAGCATCCGCTCGGTCACCACGTAACCGCCGGCGGCGTTGCCCGCGCCCAGCAGCACCGCCACGAAACCGATCGCCTTCTCCAGCGTGGTGTCGGCGTGGCCGAGCACGACCATCGCGCCGATCAGCACGATGCCGTGGATGAAGTTGCTGCCCGACATCAGCGGCGTATGCAGGATCACCGGCACTCGCGAGATGATCACGTGGCCGGCGATGGCCGCCAGCATGAAGATGTACAGCGCCACGAAGCCGTCGCTCATCGCCGTTTCCCCTTCTCGAGTCCTCCGCATCATAACCGGGCCGTGAATCCGCGGGTCGCCTTGTCAACCGCGGCGATGGCCCGGCGTTTCCACCCTCGCAGGCCTGCCGATCCCACCCCAATGAGGAGAGACCATGAAGATCCTGATGTTGAGCGTCCCCTTGCTGTTGCTGGCGGGCAGCGCCGTCGCAGGCGACTTCGGCGACCGCGTGCAGAACCGCATGGAACGGCATGGCGACCGCATCGACCAGCGCCTGGACTGGCGCGGCGACCGCATCGACCACCGTCTGGACATGCGCTCCGAGCGCCAGGAAAACCTGGGCCATGAGCGCCGAGCCGCCCACCTGGACAACCGCGGCGACCGGATCGACAACCGGCTGGACCGGCGTGGCGACCGAGCGGACAACCGCTGGGACCGCCGCGGCGAGCGCTACGACCGGCGCTGGGACAGGCGGCATTGAGGCCGCTGGACGTAAGCTTGCCTAGGTGAATGCAGATGTCGGCCAGGTCTCTCTCGCAACGACTGCGTCCATCGCAGCATCGCCGGAGGCTGTCTCGATCGAACCGGCTTCGAGCGAACCGGCTTCGATCGAGCAATTCCTGGCCGGCATCGGCACCCGCGCCTTCCGTTTCGCCGAACTGGGCCTGCGCCACCGCGACGATGCGCTGGACGCGGTGCAGGACGCGATGATGAAGATGCTGGCGTATCGCGAACGTCCGACGGCGGAATGGACGCCGCTATTCTGGAGCATCCTGCGCAGCCGCATCGTCGACACGCAGCGGCGGCGCACGTTCCGGCTGCGCTGGCTGGCGCCGCAGGAATCGCGCGACGACGACAACGCGATCGACTGGGCCGACGAAGGACCCGATCCGCAGCGCACCCACGACGGGCGCGAAGCTTACGGCAAGCTCGCGCAAGCCTTGCGCGAACTGCCGCGGCGTCAGCGCGAGGCCTTCACCTTGCGCGTGTTGGAAGAATTGAACGTGGCCGATACGGCCAAAGTCATGGGATGCACCGAAGGTTCGGTGAAGACCCATTTGTCCCGCGCCCGCGAGGCATTGCAAGAACAACTGGAAGATTGGCGATGAGCGACCTCCACAAAAACGAAGACGCCTTCGACGCCGCGATGCGCGAGAGCTACCGCACGGCGACCGACAGCACGTCCATGGCCACGCGCGCACGCCTGCGCCAGGCGCGGCACGCGGCTGCGGCCGGGGGAGCGCGCAGATCCGGCTTCTCGTGGCCGTTGCTGATCGGCGGCGCGGCCGCCGCGGTGTTCGCCGTCGCTTTCGTCCTGGGTCTGCGCCAGCAATCGCTGCCTGCGCCCGATGCGGCAGCGCCGACGCCGGTCGCGACTACCGGCGATTACGAAGAACCCGCCTCGGCACTGGATCAGGATCCCGATTTTTATGCATGGCTCGGTTCGTCCGATGCCGAACTGGTGGCGGTGGAGTGATGGCGATGAATAAATCCTATTGGCTTGCGGCGGCGCTGATGTTGGGCACTTTCGCGGGCGCAGCGCAGGCGCAGGCGCAGGAAAAGGCCGCAGTTGCGCCACTGCCGGCGTGGGAACAATTGACGCCGGCGCAGCGCGAAGAACTGATCGCGCCGATGCGCGAGCGCTGGAATCGTTCGCCGGAGGACCGTCAGCGCATGTACGACCACGCCAAGCGCTGGCGGAACATGAGTCCGGACGAACGCCGCGAAGCGCGCAAGGGCATGCACCGCTGGGAGAAGATGGATCCGGTCAGACGCGAACAGGCGCGCGCACTGTTCGAACGCATGCGCACGATGAGCCCCGAGGAACGCAAAGCGCTGCGCGACCAGTGGCATGCGATGACGCCCGAGCAGCGTCAGCAGTGGATCGACAAGAATCCGCCCAGAACGCCTTAAGCCCCTCATCCCGGCGAAGACCGGACTGCTCCGGCATCCTGCCTTCGCAGTCCCGCCTTCGCGGGGATGACGGCTTAGGGGCAAGAGCAACATGGGTCCCAGCTTTCGCTGGGATGACGGCATGAAAGCAAAAGCAGCGGAGCAAGCTCCGCTCTACAGAGCGATGCAAGAGCAGCGGACAAGCCCCGCTCTACATAACAACGGCGACGTCGCTTTACTTACCAAGCGGATTAGGCCGCAGGCCGCTCCGGCCACACCGTCTTGGCGAGCAATTCGTCGCCCCAGTCGAATGCGATCGCGCCATCCTTGATCAGCAGACTGACGAAATTGAACACGTTGCGCGCGTACATCTCGCTGGCGTGCATCGCGCCGCTGCTGGCCAGGTTCAAAGGCCCGGCGATGGTGACGCCGCCGTGCTCGATGGTTTCGCCGGGCCGGGTGAGTTCGCAGTTGCCGCCCGTTTCCGCGGCCAGATCCACCAGCACGCTGCCGGGCTTCATGCCGGCGATCATCGCCGCACTGACGATCTTCGGCGCCGGGCGCCCCGGTACGGCGGCCGTGCAGACGATCACGTCGATATTCTTGATGTGCTCGCCCAGGCGGCGCTGCTGCTCGGCGCGCTCCTCATCGGTGAGCTGGCGCGCATAACCGCCCTCGCCCGCCGCACTGACGCCCAGATCCAGGAACTTGCCGCCGAGCGATTCGATCTGCTCGCGCACTTCCGGCCGCACATCGAAACCTTCGACCTGCGCGCCCAGCCGCTTGGCCGTTGCAATGGCTTGCAAACCGGCGACGCCGGCACCGATCACCAATAGTTTGGAAGGCCGGATCGTGCCGGCCGCGGTGGTCAGCATCGGGAAGAAACGCGGCGCCAACTGCGCCGCGATCAGTACGGCTTTGTAGCCGGCCATACCGGCCTGCGAACTCAATACGTCCATCGCCTGCGCGCGCGTGGTGCGCGGCAGCTTCTCCAAAGGGAAGGCGACGATCTGGCGCGACCGCAGCGCTGCGGCGCGGGCTTCGTCCGCCTGCGGCTGCAGCATGCCGACAAGCGTTGCGCCCGATTTCAGCGTCCCGATCGCGGCCGCATCCGGCGCCTGCACGCACAGCACCGCATCGGCGTCGCCGTAAGCCGCGGCTCGATCGTCGACGAGTTGCGCGCCGACATCGGCATAAGCTTGATCGGTGAAATAAGCACCGCTGCCGGCGCCGCGTTCGATGCGCACCGTAGCGCCGGCGGCGATCAACTTCTTGCAGGTTTCCGGCGTGGCCGCGACCCGCTTCTCGCCCGGCGCGGTTTCGCGCGCGATGCCAATGGTGACTGCCATGCCTGCCTCGCCGCGGTGGGTAGTCAGGCAATCCTAGCAAATGACCCGCATTGCGGTGCCGCTGGGCCTGGGCTTTGGCTACTAGAGGTCGGCGGGATGACAGCTTGAAGGCGAGCGCACGTTCTTGATCTTGGATCGATGCCGCAACCGCCAGCGTCAGTCAGTAGACCCGGAGGGCGGCGCACAGGGATGTGCGCCGTTTTCCGACCGAGCCAGGAGGGCGAGTCGGAAAATCCCGGCGCCGCCACACGCTCACGCGTTAGCTTCGTCGGGAAAGACCCTTTTCTTTGGTTACTTTCTTTTGGGTCTGCAAAAGAAAGTAACTCGGGCGCAGCCCGAAAGCCTTTTCCATGGCGCGAGTCGCGTCGAAACCCACCAGCCACGTCGCCCTGGGCCTCGGCGTTCGCCGGGATAGAGCAAAGTCGCTGGATCCCCGCCTTCGCGGGGATGACGGCTTAAGAGCGAATGAAGAACAGCGAGCAACAGAATCCGCGGACTTGCGTTTAGGCTGCCCGCTGCAGGTGCTTCCAGACCTGTTTCATCGCGCCTTCGAACGGCGCATCCGGCAAACCGACGATCAGCCGGCCGGCCTGGGCCAGCAACGCGAGTTGTTCGGCGGTGGCGACCAGCTCGCGCACGCCGCGGCGGTTGACGATCAGGAAACGCGACGTCAGCGGGCTGATCCAGGCGACTTTCAACGCCCGCTCGAAGCCCTCGTCGTCGATCAGCCGCACCCAATCGCCGAGCGACAGGCGCCGCATCGCGGTGAGCGCGTCCTGATTGACCTGGCGCTGCGACGTGTTGTCGATCAGGCGCAGCGCAGGCTCGGTTTCGACCGTCTCAAGCGCCGGCACCGGCACCGGCGTCACGATCGAGCGCGGCACGTCCGGCCATGCCAGGGCGCGCACCAGACGAGCGATGGCCTCGTCGGCGGCGCTGGCGTCCAAACCCGAACTAGCCAGGCAATCGCGCAACAGCGGCATCAGCAGCAACAGGCGATCGGCGATCACCGCGCCTTGCGCGGAACCGGCGGCGATGTCGATCTCCACCAGCGCCTGCCCCAGATTCATCGCGCCGATGTGGCGCGCCGAATCGGCGCCGTCGCGCAACAGCGTCTGTACGATGTGATGTTGCCAGTGCTCGCTCATGAATTGCCGCACCGGCGCGGTGAGCTTGTACTCGCGCACGCATTGCGCCAAGGCTTCTGCGGCATCCTGGCGCGCCTGCATGAGGCGTTCGCGGCCGAATGCGGCTTCCGCGGCGCGACGTTCGGCCAGTTCGATGCGGCGGCGCTGCTGCACCACCAGATCGTTCAATTCGGAAGCGGCCAGCTCGAAGACGCTGAGGTCTTCCTGGTATTCGGCGATGACGCGTTCGACCGCCTGCTGCGCTTTGTCGAGCAATTCGCGGTCGTGCGGACTGGCGCCGCGGTTGCTTTCGCAAGCCTCGGTCAACACGTCCAGCAGACGACGCGCCGGATGCAGCGGCTGCACGAACAGGCTGTCGTCGTGCAGCGCCAGCTTGAGATAAGGCAGCACCAGACGGCCGAGCAGGCCGCGGCCTTCCTCCCACAAACGGTGCACGTCGCAGATCGCTTCGAACAGCAGGCCGATCAGGTCGATCGCATCCTGCTCTTCCGGACTCAGGCTGGTGTATTGCGGATCCAAACCGAGCTTGCGCGCGCCCTCGAGCATTTCCTCGCGCAGCGCCGCCTGCAGGCGTCCGCCGCCATGCGCCAGCGCTTCGGCGAACTGGCTGGTGTCTTCGCCCTGCAGCAGGCTGGCAACGCTGCGCAGTTCGTCGGTGCGCAACGGCCGGCGTTGCGCGTTCGGCAATGCATCCATGCCGGCGGTGCGCGGCAGCGTAGCGTGGGTCGCCATGCCTGCCTGCTGGCGCCAGTGGTGCAGTTGCTCGCGCAGCAAGCCCAGTTCGCGCACCAATTGTTCCGAGGCCACGCCGACCGGACCGGAAGCGCCATGACCGACGGCCGGCGCACCGCCTCCGCCGCCGAGATAACCCGACGGCGTCCCCGGGTAAGCGGGCGGCGCATCCGAACGCGGCGCGACCTGTTCCCACATCGGTTCGTCGGGTGCGGCCGCCGGTGCCGGCGCCGCCACCGGGCGTGCATTGGACGCGGGCACGTACAAGCCGTAGCCCGCCGCGCCCAGTTGCGTGTCGACCTGGACATAGAACGCGTCGAGCACATGGCTCAGCTCGACCTGGTACTGCTTGAACAGCAAGTCGCGCAGCCCATCCGGCACGGTCTGGCCTTGCAGCATCTTGACCAGCAGTTCGGACAGCGTTTCCGGATCGATCGGCTGCTTGGCGTCGCTGACGCCGAGCGACCGCGCCAACGTGGAGAAACGCGCCTCCGCACCGGTCAGCGCGCGCGCGTGCCGCGCCCTGAGCGTAGCCGCGATGCGTTGCGCATCCAGGTGCTGGCCGAGTTCTTCCTCGCTGAGCAGGCTCAAGGCGGTGCGGCCGAACTCGGACGCTTGCGGCGCCAGCAATTGGTCGAAGCTGTCGGCAAGCAGCTGCCGGTAACGCATCACCAGCGCCGCTTCGCGCTGTTTGAGCATGCCCAGGGCTTCCTGGTCGACGCGACGGGTGCCGGGCGCCTCCAGTTCGATTTCGTGCAGGGCCAGTTCGATCGGCCGCAGCAAGCCACGGGTGATCCCGCCCAACTGGTCGAGCGCGGTGCGCTTGAGGCTTTCGACCAGGAACGTCGGTGCCTGCCGGGAAGCATGCACTGAAGCGCCTGAGCCGAATTTGTCCAGGGGCAAGGTCATTGGGGGATTCTTCTTGCGCGGAGCATCCGTCGTCCGCGTTACGATAATGCCCTATTCCATAGCTAACGTGTCTGTGACGGGTATCGCAAGGTGAATAAAGAAACGCTGGCCGCCCTCGATGCGCGCCGTTCGGTACCGGCCAAACAGCTGCAAGCGCCGGGTCCGGACGCCGCCACGCTGGTGCGGATGCTGCAGTCGGCCAGCCGGGTGCCCGATCACGGCAAGCGGGTGCCGTTCCGGTTTTTGCGGATCGCCGGGGACGACCGTCTTGCCCTGGGCGAAATGCTGGTCGCACGCGCGCTTGAGCGCGACCCGCAGGCGAGCGATGCCGTCATCGAGAAGGATCGCGGCCGCTTTTCGCATGCGCCGGTCGTAGTCGCGGTGATCGCCCGGCTCGGCCCGGACGAAAAGATTCCGGAACAGGAACGCCTGCTCTCGGCCGGCTGCGTCTGTTTCGCCCTGCTGCAGGCGGCGCAGGCGATGGGTTACGGCGCGCAATGGCTGACCGGATGGCCGGCCTACGACCCGGCGATCCTGCAGGCGCTGGGCCTGGGCTCGGACGAGAAGATCGCCGGCTTCGTCCACATCGGTACGCCCAAGCTCGAAGCGCCGGAACGCGAACGTCCCGATGCGCAGGCGTTGCTCACGGACTGGACCGCGGGATGAGCGGCGCGCGGCCGACGCTCTACTTGGTCGACGCCAGCCTGTACGTTTTCCGCGCCTGGCATTCGATGCCCGACGAGTGGCACGACGCCGACGGCTGGCCGCTGAACGCCGTGCACGGCTTCGCCCGCTTCGTGCTGGAGCTGTTGGAGCGCGAACGGCCGCAGCACATCGTGGTGGCTTTCGACGAGGCGCTCGATTCGTGTTTCCGCAACGCGCTTTATCCGGCCTACAAGGCCAACCGCGAGCCGGCGCCGGAAGAGCTCAAACGCCAGTTCGCGCATTGCAAAGCGGTCTGCGCGGCGCTGGGCCTGACCACGCTGGCGCATCCGGAATACGAAGCCGACGACCTGATCGGCAGCGCCGTGCACGCCATGCGCGCGCACGGCTTCCGCAGCGTGATCGTGTCCGCCGATAAGGACCTGTCGCAATTGCTCGGCGAACACGACGAGCAGTTCGATTTCGGCAAAGGCCTGCGTTGGGGCATGGCCGGAGTGAAGGCTCGGCACGGCGTGGATGCGCACCAGATCGCCGATTATCTGGCGCTGGCCGGCGATGCCATCGACAACATTCCCGGCGTCACCGGCATCGGCACCAAGACCGCGGCGGTGCTGCTGGCGCATTTCGGCAGCCTGGATGCGATGTTGGAACGGGTCGACGAGATCCCGTTCCTGCGCATCCGCGGCGCCGCGCAACTGGCGGTCAAGCTGCGCGCCCAGCGCGAGCAGGCGCTGCTGTACCGGCAATTGTCGACCATCGCGATCGATGCGCCGCTGGAAGGCCACGATTCCCATTTTTCGCGCCGCCCGGCGGAAGCCGATGCGCTGACCGCGCTCTGCGACGAACTGCGCTTCGGCCCGCTGACCCGGCGCCGCCTGCAGGCCGCGGCGGGGCTGACGGTCGCGTTGTCATCGCCGCCGTCGTAGGATCGAGGCATGGGCGAAGACGTCGAGATCCTGTATCAGGGCGATTGGCTGCGGCTGGTCAAGCGCGGACATTGGGAATCCTGCGAGCGCACCCACGGCCAGGGCATGGCCGTGATCGTGATCGCGGTGACGCCCGACGATGAAGTGCTGTTCGTCGAACAGTACCGCGTGCCGCTGGGCGCCAAAACCATCGAGATGCCGGCGGGCCTGGTCGGCGACGACCATGCGCACGACACGCTGGAAGCCGCCGCGCGGCGCGAAATCGTCGAAGAAACCGGCTGGGAAGCCGGCAAGATCGAAGTCCTGCTGGTCGGCCCGACCTCGTCTGGCATGAGCAACGAACGCATCGCCTTCGTGCGTGCGCGCGACCTGAAAAAAGTCGGCGCAGGCGGCGGCGTGGGCAACGAAGACATCACCGTTCATACCGTGCCGCGCCACGAAGCGCCGGCTTGGCTGATGCAGAAATACCGCGAAGGCTACGAGCTAGCTCTCAAGCTATGGGCCGGGCTGTGGATGATCGAACACAACCCGGACGGCAGCCGCGCCGACGAAGAGCCGCTGATCCTGTAGGGTCAGGCTTTTTTCAGGAACTCGGTCCTGAGCACGAGCCCTTTGACCTTGTCGACGTTGCATTCGATCAGGTCTTCGTCGTCGCCGAGCCGGATATTCTTGACCAAGGTGCCGCGCTTCAGCGTCACCGAGGTGCCTTTCACCTTCAAATCCTTGATCAGCGTGACCGAATCGCCGTCGCTGAGCACGGTCCCGTTGCTGTCTTTCACCACTATTTCGTCGTTCATTTCCTACCGCCGGCATTGATGGAGGGAAGCGGTCTCCCGCTCATGCGAACGAGTCGGTCGCGCGCACCAGCGCATCGACGTTCTCGGCTTCGAAGGCCGAATGTCCCGCCGCGGGGCTGATCTCCAGCTTCGACTTCGGCCACGCCTTGTGCAATTCCCACGCGCTTTGGATCGGGCAGACCACGTCGTAGCGGCCGTGCACGATCACACCGGGAATGTCCGCGATCTTGTGCGCGTCGCGCAGGAGCTGATCCTCGACCTCGAAGAAACCGCCGTTGACGAAATAATGGTTCTCGATGCGGGCGAAGGCGAGCGCGAATTTGGCGTCCTGGTGGCCGCTGACGAAATCGGCGTCGACGTGCAGGAAACTGGTCGCCCCTTCCCATACGCTCCAGGCGCGGGCGGCCGACAAGCGCAACGATTCGTCCTCGCTGGTCAAGCGGCGGTGGAAGGCGGAAATCAGATCGTGGCGTTCCACCGGCGGAATCGCGGCCAGGTAATGCTCCCAGGCATCGGGAAACAGGCGCGACGCGCCTTCCTGGTAGAACCATTCCAGCTCCCAGCGGCGCAGCATGAAGATGCCGCGCAACACCAGCTCCGCCGTACGCTGCGGATGCGCCTGCGCGTAGGCCAACGCAAGCGTCGAACCCCAGGAACCGCCGAACACCTGCCAGAGCTCGATGCCCAGCTTGGCGCGCAGCTTCTCGATGTCGGCGACCAGATCCCAGGTCGTGTTGTCGACCAGATCCGCGTGCGGCGTGGAACGGCCGCTGCCGCGCTGATCGAACAGGACGATCCGATACTTCTTGGGATCGTGGAAACGGCGCATCTTGGGGCTGCAGCCCGCGCCCGGGCCGCCATGCAGCAATACGACCGGTTTGCCTTCCGGATTGCCGCATTGTTCGTAATACAGCGTATGGCGGTCGTCGACCTTCAGCGTGCCGCTGTCGTAGGGTTCGATATCGGGATAGAGGTCGCGCATGGGTCGTTCCATGTAGGCAAGGTGGCTAGTTTAACGGGACGTCGGCGCTTGCCGTCGCTCTTGAAGCCGTCATTCCCGCCTTCGCGCGAATGACGGCTTCTAAGAGCAGCGGGGCAAGCCCCGCTCTACAAGGCTCGATGACCTCGAGTCACGCGGTCGCGGCCTTCGAGATCGCGCTCCGTGGCAACATCGACGAAACCGGCATTGCGCAGCAGATCGCGTACCGCCCCGCCCTGCTCCCAACCATGCTCGAGCAACAGCCAGCCGCCGGGCAGCAGGTGCGCGGGCGCATCGCGGACGATGATGCGGATCGCATCGAGACCGTCGTCGCCGGAAGCGAGCGCGTTTTGCGGCTCGAAACGCAGATCGCCCTGCAGCAGATGCGGGTCGCCGGCAGCGATGTAAGGCGGATTGCTCACGATCAGGTCGAAACGCTCGCCCGCCAGCGGCATAAGCCAATCGCCGTGGCGGAATTCGACGTTGCCGATCCCATGCTTGACCGCATTCGCGCTAGCCACGGCCAGCGCGGCTTCGCTCGCATCGGTAGCCACCACGCTCGCTTGCGGGCGCTCTCTAGCAATGGCCAGCGCGATCGCGCCGCTGCCGGTGCCGAGGTCGGCTACGTGCGCGGAGCGATCGGCAGGGATCCGCATCAGCGCCTGCTCTACCAGCAACTCCGTTTCCGGGCGCGGGATCAGCACCGCCGGCGTCGTTTCGAGATCCAAGGTCCAAAAGCCGCGCCGACCGAGCAGATAAGCCACCGGTTCGCCATGTTCGCGGCGGGCGACCAGCGATTCGAAACGGGACGCCGCGCCGGCAGGCATCCGATCGTCGGCATGCACGAACAACCAAGCGCGGTCGCCATGTTGCAATGCGTGCAGCATCAGCAATTCCGCATCCTCGGCCGCGACGCGCGCACGCGCAGCGCGTAATGCGTGCTCAAGCGTTGTTGCGTTATCGGCCATCCGGCCATCTTAACGCCAAGCGGCTTGTCGCTCTTCGCCCGCTCTTCGTAGGAGCGGCTTTAGTGGGAGCGGCTTTAGTGGGAGCGGCTTTGTGGGAGCGGCTTCAGCCGCGAGCTTTTAAAGCCGCTAGCAAAGGTCAAGAGCTCGCGGCTGAAGCCGCTCCCACGAAAGCCGCCGCCACAAAAACGGCCCCTACAAAGCGGCTCTCAAAAAGAGAGGCCGCGGCCAGGACTCGCCGACGACGAGGGCGGCGAGCCCGGCCGACGACGTCATTTCTTCGCGAACTCCAACGGCTGCCCGCTGCGCGCCTGCACCTGCGCCGCGCACAGACGGATGCCTTCCACCTCCTGCTTCAGCGCACGCGGGCCGCCTTCGACGGTTTCCATGCGCTTGGCGAATTTGTCCTGCAACTGCGCGGCATCGGCCTCGCTGCACATCCGCTCGGTGTACAGGCCGAGCAGGCGCGCGCCCGCCGGCGCCAGACGCGCTTCCAACTCGGTGAAGTTCTGGTCGAGCCAGCTGCGCATCTGCGGACGGATCGTGTCGTCGTCGCTCTGGCCGCCGAGCACGTTCGGGATCTCGTTACGGCGTAGCAGGCCTTTCTCAAGCACCATGCCGCGTGCGTGTTCGGCGAGTTTCGGATCATGGGTGCTGCCGAGCGCGCCGAGCAGCTGGCCGCGCAATTCCGCATCCTGGGTGGCGCGGAAGTGTTTCTCGGCGGCGTCGAAGACCGACTTGTCGCCATCCTGCACGGCCATCTGCAGCGCCCAGCCGCGCACGTCGCGCGGCGCGGCGTCCGGATCGAGCTTGCCGCCCGCATCCATGCCGAGCACCGCGCGGCCCTGCTTGGCCAGCATGTCGCGGACGCCCTTATCCTTCAGCGTGTCGGCGAAGAAAGCGATCAGGCGCGTGCGCAGCAAACGATCGTCGTCCTGCTCGCCGGCCTTGGGCGCCATGCCGAGCGCGTCCAGGCGCGGCCGGTAGATCTCGCCGGCCTCGCTGCGGAACTTGGCGCGCGCGGCCTCGTCCTTCAGCAGGAATTCGGCCATCCAACCGATATTGTTCATGCCCGCCGTCGCGGTCTGCCGGACTTTCGCATCGGCGAACTGCGGCAATGCGGCGAGCATTTGCGAAGGCGTCAGCTGGCCGGCGCCGTAAGCGGCGGTGATCGAATCGGCGTACACGCGCTGCTCGCGTTCGTCGAGATTGGCGAACGCATCCGACAGCGGCTGTTGCCATTTCTGCGCCAGCGAGAAGCGGTAGTAGCCGGTGCCATGGGCATTCGGCATCACCCACGTCGGGCAGCTCTGCGCCTGCTTCAATTCGAAACGCGCTTGCTTGCCGGTGACGATGCCCTTCTCTTCGCGGGTCTGGCCGCCGTCGGCATAGCGCACGCTCAGCGGAATGCCCCAGGTCTGCTCGGGACTCAAAGTCGAGCCCAGCGGCACGTAGCGCTGCTGCTCCAACACCAGCGTCGGCTTGCCTTGGGCGCAATCCACATCGACCTTCACGGTCGGCACGCCGGCCTGATCGATGAAGCTGAAGAAGGCCTTGCTGACGGCATCGGCGTCATCGCTCTGCGCAGCGAGCGCGCCGATCAGGTCCGCGCTGGTCGCATTGCCGCGCGCGTGCGCCTTCATGTAATTGCGGATGCCCTGCTGGAATTTCTCCGGGCCGATGAAGTTCTCGAACATCACCAGCGTCGCGGCGCCCTTCTGATAGGTGATGCCGTCGAACGCGGATTGGATATCGGTGAAATCCTTGATCGGCTCGTGGATGCGGCGGCTGCTGGCCAAACTGTCCGCGCCCATCGCGCCGATCGCGCCTTCCAGCAGGCCGCGGTCGGTATGCGCTTCGGGCCGCAGTTGGCCGTGGACCTTGTTGCCCATCCAGGTCGCGAAACCCTCGTTGAGCCACAAGTCGTCCCACCACTTCATGGTCACGTAATCGCCGAACCACTGGTGCGCCAGTTCGTGCGCGCTGACGCCCCAGAAACCTTGGCGCGCGCCGACCGCCGACTTCTCGTCGGGGAACATCAGCGTGTCGCGGTAGACGATCAGGCCCGCGTTCTCCATCGCGCCGGCCCAAAAATCCGGCGCGGCGACGTTGTCGAGCTTGTCGAACGGATACGGGATGCCGAAATAGTCTTCCAGGCCTTTCACGATCGCCGGCGTATTGGCCAGCGAATACTTCATCCGTTCGCCCTGGCCTTTGGCGGCGATGCCGCGCAGCTTGATCGGCGTGGTGCGCGAACCGTTCGGCGCGATGTCCGGGCCGACCGGCACATCCCAGGGGCCGACCGCGAACGCGATCAGATAGCTCGGCAGGGCTTCGGTGCGGGCGAAGCTGACTTTCTTCCAGCCGCCGTCGAGTTTTTCGGTCTTGGTTTCGGCGCTGTTGGCGACGGCGACGTCGCCTTCGGGCACGATCAGGGTGATGTCCCAAGGCTGCTTGAAGCTGGGCTCGTCGAAACCGGGGAAGGCATGGCGCGCGCCGAGCGGTTCCATCTGCGTGACCACGTAATCGCGGCCGTCGGGCTTGACGCGGTAGGCGCCCTGCAACTGGCCGAACGGCGCGTCGTAGGCGATTTCGATGACGGCGTCGCCGGCCGGGATCTTCTCCGCGGCGGTGAGCTTGAGCACGCCGGATACGTCGGCTTCACTCGCGGTCAGCGCGATGCGCTTGCCGGCGACCACCGCTTCGGCTTTGGCGATTTTCAGTTCGCTGCCGTGCATCCAGATGGTGTCGGTGGCTTCGGCCACCTTGGCTTCGATGCGCGTCGTGCCGCTGAAACGCTCCTGCTTGGGATCGAGCTTGAGTTCCAGCTTGACCAGCGACGGCACCACCGTGCGCGGCAGCGGGCCGCGCGGCACGGCGGGATCGGCGGCATGGGCCAGGCCGGTAGCGAACAACAGAGCGGAAGCGAGCAGCGTGGGACGGATCGAGCGCATCAGTAGGTCTCCCCAGGTCGATCTCCGAGGATAACCAGCCGATGCGTCCGGCGGCCCATGACGAAAGTCCCGGACCGGGCCGAACGCCTGCTTTTTTGGGAGGCCGGACTTCGTTCCCGCCTCGCCTTGCGACGCCGCTCCGGCTTTGTAGAGCGGAGCTTGCTCCGCTGCCCTTAGGCCGGGCGCCGAAATTTTCGCCGTCGTCGTTTTCGAGCAAAGCAGAAGCAGCGGAGCAAGCTCCGCTCTACAAAGCGCAGGCCGCTCAGCCGGCAGCTTGCTCGTGGGTCACCGCGACCGAGTGGATCACCGCTGCGATCTTCAACGCGCTCTGCACGCCCTGCGCACTGACCTCGTGCTGGCGCAGCGTGCGCTCGTGCGAATCCATGCAGGCGCCGCAACCGTTGATCGCCGAGACCGCCAGCGAGGCCAGTTCGAAGCTGACCTTATCCAGGCCGGAATTGGCCATCACGTTCATCCGCAGACCGGCGCGCAGCTGGCCGTATTCGTCGTTGTGGATCAGATGGGTGGCGCGGTAGTAGATATTGTTCATCGCCATGATCGCCGCAGCGGCCTTGGCGCCGGAGATTTCTTCCGGCGACAGTTGATCGGCCGCGAACGTCTCGATCGCACGCACCAGCGGCGCGTGGCGCGAGGCGATGGCGCAGGCGAGAGCGACGGCACGGATCTTCTTGCCGTCCAAGCCAGGCGAACCGCCGTCGGACAGCACGCTATCGAGGTTGAGCTTGAGGTCCTTGGCGTAATCGGGGAGTTGGTTGCGTAACTCTGAAAGGCTCATGTCGAATTCCTTACGTTATACCGCCCTTGTAGAGTCGAGCTTGCTCGACTGCTGTTGCTCTCCGGTTTCCACGAGCACCGGGAAAAAGCAGTCGAGCAAGCTCGACTCTACAAAGCGGAGCCAGAAAAAACGAAGGCGGCCAGTGGCCGCCTTCGGGATCCCGCCGACGCGAGGGAGGGGATACGCGGCGGAATCTAAGCGAGGCCGGAAATCAGGCGGCCTTGAGGACGTCGTCGCCCTGCTTCCAGTTGCAAGGGCACAGCTCGTCGGTCTGCAGCGCATCGAGCACGCGCAGCACTTCTTCCGGGCTGCGGCCGACCGACAGGTCGGTGACGTACACGAAACGGATCACGCCGTCCGGATCGACGATGAAGGTCGCGCGCTGGGCGACGCCTTCGTTCTTGTCGAGGATGCCCAGCGCGCTGGTGAACTCGCGCTTGATGTCGGCCAGCATCGGGAACGGCAGGTTGGCCAGATCCTTGTGGTGCGTGCGCCAGGCGTGGTGCACGAACTCGCTGTCGGTGCTGCCGGTGAGCAGCTGCGCGTCGCGGTCCAGGAAGGCCTGGTTGTGCGAAGCGAAGCCGGCGATCTCGGTCGGGCAGACGAAGGTGAAGTCCTTCGGCCAGAAGAACACCACCTGCCACTTGCCCTTGTAGGTATCGTTGTCGATATCGGCAAAAGCGTTATTCAGATCGGTGGATACGGTGGCCTTGAGCTTGAAGGTGGGCAGCTTGTCGCCGACGGTCAGCATGTGATCGCTCCTGGGTGATGAAAGGGTTGGCCTGCAGCGTGCTGCGGCTCGACGGGATCTATTATTGCGCCGCAACATAGATTCAACCAGTCGATTGTTTATATTCTATCGATAGCTGTAGACTATCGCAACCATGAACCTGCGCGACCTCCGCTATTTCGTCGCCCTCGCCGACCACAAGCATTTCGGTCGAGCCGCGGAAGCGTGCTTCGTCAGCCAGCCGACGCTGTCCACGCAGATCAAGAAGCTTGAGGAAGAACTCGGCGTGACGCTGGTCGAACGCGCGCCGCGCCAGGTAATGCTGACTCCCGCCGGCCGCGACATCGCCGAGCGCGCGCGCCGCATCGTCGGCGACGTGGAACAGATGCGCGAATCGGCGCGCCGCAGCCAGGATCCGGAAGCCGGCACGATCCGGCTCGGCGTCTTCCCCACGCTGGGCCCTTACCTGCTGCCGCATGCGGTACCGCGGATCCGTGCGCGTTTCCCGCGCCTGGAACTGCTGCTCGTGGAGGAAAAGAGCGATGTGCTGCTGTCGCGGTTGCGCGACGGCAAGCTCGATGCCGGCCTGCTGGCGCTGCCGATGCACGACGAACAACTGCACACCGAATTCCTGTTCGAGGAATTCTTCCTGCTGGCCGTGCCGGAACAGCATCCACTGGCCGCGCGCGACAGCCTGGCGCTCAAAGATCTGGCCGACCAGCGCCTGCTGCTGCTCGAGGACGGCCACTGCCTGCGCGATCAGGCGCTGGACGTGTGCCAGCTGTCAGGCGCCACGGAAAAAACGGGTTTCCAGGCCACCAGCCTGGAAACGCTGCGGCAGATGGTGGCCGCCAACGTCGGCGTGACCCTGCTGCCGATGCTGGCGACCAAACCGCCGGTGGCGCGTTCGGAAAGCATCCATCTGCTGCGCTTCAAGGATTCCCAACCCAGCCGCCGCATCGCGCTGGTGTGGCGCAAGAGCTCGGCGATGCATGAGTTTCTGTTGCAGTTGGCGGAAGTGTTCCGCGCATTGCCGCAGGATCTGTTCGCTGCGCGTACGTCGCGCGCTTCGTAGGAGCGGCTTTGGCTGCGTCCTTGTCGGCCGTGTCCTCGTCAGCCGCGAATCTTTTGTCTGTCATCCCGAGCGCAGCGAGGGATCTGCTTCGAGTGCAAGCAGATCCCTCGCTGCGCTCGGGATGACAGCTAAAGCAGAAGACCCACGGCATGAATTCGGAGCACTCTTGTGGGAGCGGCTTTAGCCGCGAACTTTTGCCAGAACAAACAGGATCAAAGCTCGCGGCTAAAGCCGCTCTTACAAAGAGCGACTGCAAGAGCAGCGGGGCAAGCCCCGCTCTTCAAGGATGATCAAGCGGCGGCGCCCAACCCGATCGGGCAACTGACATTGGTGCCGCCCAATCCGCAATAACCGCCGGGATTCTTCGACAGGTATTGCTGGTGGTATTCCTCGGCGTAATAGAACGCCGGCGCCGGATAAACGATCTCGGTGGTGATGTCGCCATAACCGGCCGCACGCAACACCTTCTGGTAAGCGTCGCGGCTGGCGATGGCAGTGTCGTACTGCGCCTGGTCGTAGCAATAGACGGCCGACCGGTACTGCGTGCCGGCATCGTTGCCCTGGCGCATGCCCTGCGTCGGGTCGTGGCTTTCCCAAAACGTCTTCAGCAACTGCTCGAACGGAATCTTCGCTTCGTCGTAGACCACCAGCACCGCTTCGGTGTGGCCGGTTTCGCCCGAGCAGACTTCTTCGTAAGTGGGATTGGGCGTGAAACCGCCGGCGTAACCCACCGCCGTGGTCTCGACGCCGGGCAACGACCAGAACTTGCGTTCTGCGCCCCAGAAGCAACCCAGCGCGAACTGGATGCGTTTCAATCCGGCGAAATCCCCCATGATCGGCCGGCCGTGCACGTGATGCGCGTTGCCCACGCGCATGGGCGTATCGCGTCCGCGCAATGCCCGCGAGGCATCCACCATGCGTTGTTTGTAACCGCCGATACCCAACATGCGCGCGCTCCCGAGTGGCCTGCTCCCGATGTGCGGGCGCCGCCGGCCGCTTCAAGGTGCCGCAGCCGCGCTAGGCCGGCTGCTCCGGCAGGCGCGAGCGGCCTTTCAGCCCGGCCAGGAAGATGCCGGCCAGGCTGACCGCCAAACCCGCCCACTCGCGCGGCGTGGTCGCACGGTCCAGCGCCCACACGTCCAGCAGGAACGCGATGATCGGCTGCAGCAGCAACAACAAGCCGATCATCGCCACGCTCAGGTGCGGCATGGCCCGCGAGATCAGCACCCAGCTCAGGCAATGTCCGAACAGCGCGAGCGTGAGCAGGATCGCCAGCGATTGCCACGACGGGATCGCGAACGATGCGCCCTCGGCCGCCGCCATCATGCCCAGCAACACGGCGCTGCCCAGGGATGCGATCGCCAGCACTTGTTCGATCGGCGCCGGTCCCTGCGAGGCTTCGCGCGCATGCTGTTGCGCGCGGCGCAGCGTGATGTTGTAGATCGCGTAGCACACGCCGGTACCCAGGCCGAGCCAGACGCCCCAGCGGAACTGCGGCGGCAAAGTACTCCAGCCGCTGCCGAGCAATAGCCACAGACCGACGAAGGCCAATACGATGCCGGCCAGGAAACGCGGCCCCAGCCGCTCGCGGTACAGCAGCACGCCGGCCAGCGCCATGAAGAACACCTGCGCATTGCCGAGCAGCGTCGCCAAGCCGGGACCGATCAGCAGGATGCTGCGATGCCAGAGCCACAGGTCGCAAGCGAACGCCGTCGCCGGCGGCAATGTCCACAACCACACGCTGCGCGGCAATTTCTGCCAGCGACCGGTCGCGCGCAGCAGCAACACCAGCATCGCCCCGGCGAACAGCATCCGCCAGAACGCCGATACGGTCGGCGGCGTGCCGGCGAAGCGCACCATCATCGCGTTGGTGCCGATCAGCGCGGCGCCTGCCAGCATCGACAGCAGCGCGGTGCGGTCGGTGCGCGTTGCGGTCATGTCGCGGGTGCCGCTTTCAGGTCGTCCGTTTCGGGCAGACGTATCGTTTCGGCCAGTGCGGCCGCATGCCATTCGGCGTAAGCGGGCAGAGCGCGGATCGCTTCCCCATAAGCCTGCGCGGTGGCGCCGACCGGCACGCCGTAACCGGCGAAACGCACCAGCACCGGCGCGAACATCGCGTCGACGATGCCGAACTCTCCGCACAGGAACGGACCGCCGCCGCCATAAGCCTGGCGCAGTCCGCGCCAGATCGCCTGCACGCGCGCGATGTCGCGGTCGGCATCGGCGTTCCAGCGGTAGCCGTCGGGCTGTCGGCGCAGATTCATCGGCAGTTGCTTGCGCAGCGCGACGAAACTCGAATGCATCTCGGCCGCCGCCGATCGCGCCTGCGCCCGTGCGCGCGGGTCGGCGGGCCAGCCGCGGCCGTCGAGGCGGCGTTCGTTGACGTACTCGCAGATCGCCAGCGAATCCCAGACCACCAGATCGTCGTCGTGCAGCGCCGGCACGCTGCGGTTGGGCGACCAGCGCTCGATTTCTTCGTAGAAAGAAGGCGTATCCAGCGACAAAGCATGCTCGGCGAACGGGACGCCGAAGTGCCGCATCAGCAACCAGGGCCGCAGCGACCACGAGGAATAATTCTTGTTGCCGATCACCAGGGTGAGCATGGAGCATCCATAGCCGTCGCGATCCGGCCATGTTGCCACATCACACGAAAACGGCAGGCGCCACGCTCACGCGATTGCGGCCGCCGCGCTTGGCGGCGTATAGCGCGCGGTCGGCGCGCTCGATGGTTTCGTTGGGCGCGCTCTCGTGCGGCCAGCGCGAAGCTACGCCGACGCTGGCGGTGAGTTTCAGAGCGTGCCCGTTCCATTCCACGGGCAGATCCTCGACTGCGGCGCGGATACGTTCGCCCAACTGCCTGGCGGCGTCGGAGGTGGACTGCATCGAAACGATCAGGAATTCCTCTCCACCGTAGCGGCCGAGCAGCTCGTTGCTGCCGATCACGCTGCTCAACGCGCCGGACACCCGCCGCAGGCAATGATCGCCGGCGGCATGGCCGTGGGTGTCGTTGATCGACTTGAAATTGTCCAGATCCACGAACAATACCGAGAGATCGCGATTGTTGCGGTGCGCCTCGCTGAAATTGCGCGCCAGCCACTGGTCCAGCGTGCGCCGGTTGAGCGCGCCGGTAAGCGCATCCATTTCCGCCGAGCGGCGCAGACGGATGGCGGCATGCGCCTCGTCGATGGCCTGCACCGCCAGGCGGCCGAATTCGCTGGCCAAGGTCAGTTCGTCGGTGGTGAAGCCTTCGCCGCGCGCGCGCTCGAGGATCATCACGCCCCAGGCCGGCGAGCGCAGCGGCAGCGGTACCACCGCAGGCACCGGCGCACCGGTGGTCGGTGTTCCGGGATCGTCGAGCGTGACCTGCAGCGGCGAACGGGTACGCGCCAAGCCTTTGAGCACGCTTTGCCGTTGCGCCACCATCCGCGCGAACTGCGGCTTTCGCTCGGTAGGTTCGGCGACGAGCAGGCTGTGGTTGTCGGCGCCGAACACCGCCACCGCGGCGGCATCCAGGTTCAGCATGCGCTGCAGCTGGTCCAGCACGCGACGGTACGCGGTCCATTCCAGATCGCCGATGGCCAACGACTTCAACTGCGCCTGCAGGCCTTCGGCCAGGGCCAGGCGCGCGGCCTCGCGCGCGGCGCGGCGATCGGAATCCTCGTGCGCCAGCTTGGCGCGATCGCGTTGCGAGCGGTAATCGCCGACCCGCGCCGCCAAACCGATCGCCAATATCGCCGCCGTGGCCACCAGCGCCACTTGATAGCCGCGCCGCGTCCACCACAGGTCTTCGATGTAACCGCGCGACATCAGCTCGGCGACGATCGCGCCGAGCCCGGTCAGGATGCAGCAGAATGCGATCGGCAACGCCATCGGCACCCGCCGCTGCGCCGCGTCGACGCTAATCGCGATGCAACCGAAACTGGCGCCGATCCAGCCGATCATCGACAAGACCTGCAACGCCCCGCGCAGGCTTTCCAGGCCCAACAAGGCCAGGCCGGCGATGCCCAGTACGGTGACGCAGGCGATGGTCACGGCCTTGCCCGCGCGCGGCGACGCGCCGCGCAAACCGGCGTACAGCGCCAGGATCTGCAGCGCCGCCGCGCTGAACAGCATGGTCAAGGCCGCGATGCCCTGTTCGCGCCACGATGCCAGCAAGTCGAAGCCCGGCAGCAAATAGAGATGGCCGTTGAGCGCGGCGATCATCAGCAACCCGCTCAGCGCGAAACCGAAATAGGCCAGGAAGGCGCGGTCGTGCGCCGCATAGAACAAGGCCAGCATCACCAGCGCGAGCATGAACAGGCTGGCATAGATCGACATGGCCAAGCCGATCGTGCGCTGTTCGATGCGGGTCGCGGTGTTCTCGCTCATCACCCGCGGCCGCAGCATGCTGCCGACGCCCGAGCGCACCTGCATATCCAGGACTACCGATCCCTGCCATTGTTCCGGCAGCGGGAACAGGAACACGGATGGAATCGCCCCCTCGTCCGCCTGCGGCGCGAAGAAGCGGCGCGTCGGCCCGCGCCACTGCGCATTGCCGACTGAGATTTCTTCGACGATGTCGCGATTGAACATCACCACCCAGCGCTGATCCTGGGTATCGGCCTGCGGCAGCTCGAAGCGCAGTCGCGCTATGGACGGCGCGACGCGGTTGGCCGGAACATCGATGCCGTCGCCGTCCGGAGTCGTGGTCGCGCCCGCCGTCAGCGGCGTGATGCGCACCGCGACTTCCTGATGGGTCGCAAACGAGGCCGCGAGTACGCTGGCCGCGCATACGGCCGCCAGCACCACGAGACCGGCGGCGAACAACCATTCGTGATGGGGCGAACGCGCGATCATCGACGCACGGCTTTGCGCGGCGCTCCCGCGCACGCTGGCATCGCTGCGCCCGGACACGGCGACGCAGCGAAGTTGGCCCCGGCTTCAAACACCACCTTCATGGTGGCGCCCCCCTGTGATCCCGGCGTTGGCTAACTCAATCTCCTGGCCGGCGAGCGCACGCAAGAATCGGGCCTAGGCAGCGGCGACGAACCGAACCCGGCCCGTTAGACTGTGCCCCCACCCTCGTCCAGCGTCCCATGCCCGCTTCGACCCCCAAAAACGTGACGTCGGTCACGACTGACAAGCATACCGAAGCCGGCCCGGTCGCGGGCAAGCAGGACTTCATTCGCCAGATCGTCCGCGACGACCTGGCCCAGGGCCGGCACAAGGCCCCGCGGACGCGCTTCCCGCCCGAACCCAATGGCTACCTGCATATCGGCCATGCCAAGGCGATTTGCCTGGATTTCGGCATCGCCGCGGAGTTCGGCGGGGTCTGCAATCTGCGTTTCGACGACACCAACCCGGCCAAGGAAGACCCTGAATACGTTCAGGCCATTCAGGACGACGTGCGCTGGCTCGGCTTCGACTGGGCCGAACTGCGCCATGCCTCCGACTATTTCGAGGTGCTTTACCTGGCCGCCGAGAAGCTGGTTCGCCAGGGCGACGCCTTCGTCTGCGACCTCAGCGCCGAGCAGGTGCGCGAATACCGGGGCGGTTTGACCACACCGGGTCGCAATTCGCCCTTCCGCGACCGCAGTGTGAACGAGAATTTGGACCTGCTGCGGCGCATGCGCGCCGGCGAGTTCGACGACGGCGCCCGCACCCTGCGCGCCAAGATCGACATGGCCAGCGGCAACATCAATATGCGCGACCCGGCGCTGTACCGGATCAAGAAGGTGACCCACCAGAACACCGGCGACGCCTGGCCGATCTACCCGATGTACGACTTCGCGCATTCGCTCAGCGATGCGGTCGAAGGCATCACCCATTCGCTATGCACGCTGGAGTTCGAGGATCACCGTCCCTTGTACGACTGGTGCGTGGACAAAGTGGAGCTGGCGAACTCGCCTGAGCTTTTGCAGCCTCTGCTGGCCCGCGGCTTGCCCAACCAGGCCGCTAAACCCCGCCAGATCGAATTCTCGCGGCTCAACATCAACTACACGGTGATGAGCAAGCGCAAGCTGGTGGCGATGGTCGGCGACGGCCTGGTCGACGGCTGGGACGATCCGCGCATGCCCACGCTGCAGGGCCTGCGCCGCCGCGGCTACACGCCGGCGTCGCTGCGCCTGCTGGTGGACCGCGTCGGCATCAGCAAGCAGAACTCGACGATCGATTTCAGCGTGCTCGAAGGTTGCCTGCGCGACGATCTCGATGCGCACGCGCCGCGGCGCATGGCGGTGATCGATCCGCTCAAGTTCGTGCTGACCAATCTTGCCGAGGACCATAGCGAAGCGCTGTCTTTCCCGAACCATCCGAAAGACGAATCGCTGGGTTCGCGCGAGGTGCCGTTCTCGCGCGAATTGTGGATAGAGCACGAGGATTTCGCCGAAGTCCCGCCGAAAGGCTGGAAGCGCCTGGTGCCCGGCGGCGACGTGCGCCTGCGCGGCGCCGGCATCGTGCGTTGCGACGAAGTAATCAAGAACGCGTCCGGCGAGATCGTCGAACTGCGCGGCACGCTCGATCCGGAATCGCGACCGGGCATGGAAGGCGCCAACCGCAAGGTGAAAGGCACCATCCACTGGGTCAGCGCGCGCGATGCCGTCGCCGCCGAGATCCGCTTGTACGACCGCCTGTTCGCGGCCGCCGATCCGGACGACGAGTCGGAAGGCAAGACCTACCGCGACCATCTCAACCCGGCGTCGCGCAGCATCGCGCGCGGCTGGATCGAGCCCGCGGCTGCGGCCGCCGATCCGGAAACCTCGTTCCAATTCGAACGGCTGGGCTATTTCGTCGCCGACCGCCGCGACCACCGCAGCGATGCGCCGGTGTTCAACCGCAGCGTTACGCTGCGCGATACCTGGAGCCAGAACGGAGGCTAGTGCTATGCGCGACACGATCTTCGGTTTGCTCATGGCCTCGTGCCTGCTGGCGATGTCGGCCTGCACGGCGCCGCCTTCTTCGGCTTCTTCCAATGGCGCGCAATCGGGAGCGACGCCGGCCAAACCGGCGCCGCGGATGAGCGATCCGTTGCCGCCCGAGCGCGCCGTGGCCGGCAAGGTCGACCGGCGCTGCAGCACCGACGCCGACTGCGTCGTCAAAGATGTGCGCAACTGCTGCGGCATGATGCCGGCGTGCGTCAACGCCAATAGCCCGACCGATCCGGCCGGCGTCGCCGAGGCCTGCAAGAAACGGGGCGGGATGTCGGTCTGCGGATTTCCTGCGGTCGAGGGCTGCAAATGCGTCCGCAATGAATGCGTAGCACTGCCGCCGACGATCGACCCCATCGTCGACCCGGCCCCGGCGCCGCCGGCGAAAGAATGATGCTGTACGCGCAAGTCCACCTGACGCTCCCGGCCTGGGTGCACGATGCGGTCGATGCCGGCCGCGTTTACGCCAGCGACGAAGACAAAGTCGCGTTGGCCGTGCAACTGTCGCGCATGAACATCGAAGCGCAGACCGGCGGGCCGTTCGGCGCGGTGGTGTTCGGCCCGGGCGACCGCGTGGTCGCCGCCGGCGTCAATGTCGTGCTGCCGCAAAGCACGTCGCTGGCGCATGCCGAGAACATGGCCTACATGCTCGCGCAACAGCGCCTGCAGCGCGCGCGCCTGAACCAGAACGAGGCCGGCGAGCGCGATGGCGCTTACACGCTGGCGACCTCGTCGCAACCTTGCTGCCAATGCTACGGCGCGACCGTGTGGGCCGGCATCGACCGCCTGCTGATCGGCGCGCGCAGCGACGATGTGATGGCGTTGACCGAGTTCGACGAAGGGCCGCTGCCGGCCGATTGGATCGGCGAGTTGAACCGACGCGGCATCGAAGTCGTGCGCGACCTGCGCCGAGATGACGCCTGCGCGGTGCTGCGCACGTACGGCCAACTCGGCGGCCGCCGTTATTGAGCGCTCCGCTTTTCCGTGGGACTGGCTTTTTGTGGGAGCGGCTTCAGCCGCGAGCTCTTCGATAACGACGATGTCGCAACAAGATCAAGAGCTCGCGGCTGAAGCCGCTCCCACAAAAATCCGCTCCCACAAAAATCGCTCCCATAAGAAGCTGGTCCCACAAGAAGCCATCACCGGGGAATGAGATGAGCGGTTTGCTGTGCTACTGCCGCCCCGGCTTCGAACCCGAACTGGCCGCCGAACTGACCGAACGCGCCGCGCAGACCGGGCATGCGGGTTATGCGCGCACCGAACGCGGCAGCGGTTACGTCGTATTCGCCGACGAAAACGCACAAGCGCTCTCGCAGGCGCTGCCGTGGCGCGACATGATCTTCGCCAGGCAGAAGCTGCGGTTGGTCGCGGAGTTGCGCGATCTCGACCCGCGCGACCGCATCGCACCGATGCTGTCGGCGCTGGCGCCGGACCTGCGTTTCGGCGATCTGTTCGTGGAGCATCCCGACAGCGACGAGGCCAAGCCGCTATCGGGATTGGCGCGCAGCTTCGGCAACGCGCTGCGCCCGGCGCTGCGCAAAGCCGGCCTGCTCACCGCCGCCGAACGCGCCGGCTTGCCGCGCCTGCACGTCTGTTTCGTCGCCGGCGACCACGCGCTGCTGGCGATAGGCGATCCGCGCGACAGTGCGCCGTGGCCGCTGGGCATCCCGCGTTTGCGCGTGCACGCCGATGCGCCCTCGCGCTCGGCGCTGAAACTCGAAGAAGCGCTGCTGTGCCTTCTTGACGACGACGAACGCGAGCACTTGTTGAAGCCCGGCATGCGCGCCGCGGATTTGGGCGCGGCTCCCGGCGGTTGGACCTGGGTCTTGATGCGCAACGGCCTGCAGGTCACCGCGATCGACAACGGCCCGTTGCGCCCGCATCTGTTCGACAGCGGCTTGGTGGAGCACCTGCGCGCCGATGGTTTCGCATGGCAGCCGCAACGGCCGTTGGACTGGATGGTCTGCGACATGGTCGAACAACCGCGGCGCGTCGCTGCGCGCATGGCGCAATGGTTCAACGAAGGCTGGTGCCGTCACGCGATCTTCAACCTGAAGCTGCCGATGAAACGGCGCTGGCAGGAGACCGAATTGTGCCTGCAGGAATTTTCGGCGCAAGCCGGCAAACCGCTGCGGTTGCGCGCGCGCCAGCTGTATCACGACCGCGAAGAGATCACCGTTTTCGCTTCGGTCCACAATGCCGCCTGAATGTTGCCGCCCATTCAGGCTGGAGCGTCGCGGTTGACATGGGGTTGATCGGGCCGGGACTACCGTCGCAGCGTCCTCCACGAGGTAGCACCGATGACGACCCGCAAAAACACCGCTATTTCCATCGCCCTGGCCACGGCTTTCGGCCTGTGCGCACCCGCGTTCGCGCAAACCGCCGAGCAGCAACAGGCGCAACGCGACAGCAAGACGGCAGCCGAGGTCGCACAGCAGGCCAGCGCGAACGCGCAGACCGCCGAAATAGCCGCGCAGAGCGCCAACGCCAGCGCGTCGCAGTCGGCGAGCGCAGAAGCGGCTGCGAATGCGGCCGCGGCCAACGATAGCGCTGCGCAGGCATCCGCTGCCGCGAGCATTGCCGCGGGCGCCGCCGGCACGGCCAACAATGCGTTCAACGAATCCGGCGCCGGCGAGGCTCAGACCAAACAAGCCTCGGACGTGGCCGAAGGCGCGAAGACCATCGCCGAAGCCGCCAACGCCACGGCCGGCGAGGCCGCGGTCGGTGCACAGGTAGCTGCGCAAGCGGCGCAGGACGCGGCCGCCGCACCGCCGCCTCCGCCGATGCAAAACAGCGCCGTGCCGCCGGCTCAAGCGCCGGTGACCGTGAACTCGCTGCCGCCGGATTCGGTGGTCGGCGAATACAAGATCGATTTCGCTGCGATGGACAAGAACGGAGACGGCAACCTGAGCCGCGCCGAAGCCAGCTCGAACGCGACGCTCACCGCCGAGTTCCGCGCTGTCGACGTCAACAACAACGGCAGGCTGAGCAAGGACGAATTGAAGGGCTGGATGTAATCTGCATTCGCAATGCTGGAAAAACGCCCCGCGGCATGCGGGGCGTTTTTTATGTGCGCAAGCCCGCAGCGCGACGCCAGAGCGCTTGCGTCACCGGCGGCAACCGGCCTGCCAGGCCCAGCAGAGGGCCGCGCATCAGGGTGGCGGCGACGCCGTCATTGGAGAACAATCGGTTGATGCCGTCGAAGGCATGCGCGGCCGCGGCGTTTTCGCTCTTGCGCTCGCGCGCCCAGCGCGACAGCGATTGCGGCGACGCGTAGTCGGCCTTGCGCGTACGCGCTCGGACGATCGTGTCGCGCAGCGCGGCGACATCGCGCAAACCCAGATTGACGCCCTGGCCGGCGAGCGGATGCACCACGTGCGCGGCATCGCCGATCACCGCCACGCGGCCGATCGCATAGTCGCGAGCCAGTTGCCGCCGCAGCGGGAACGCGGCGCGCTTGGACGCGACGCGGGTTTCTCCGAGCCTGCCGTCGAAAGCGGCGGTCAGTTCGCGGCCGAAGGTTTCGTCGTCCAACGACATGACGCGCGCCGCTTCGGTTTCGGGCAGGGTCCACACGATCGAACTGGCGCCCTCGGCGCAAGGCAGGAAAGCCAACGGACCGGTGGGCAGGAACCGCTGCCAGGCGGTCTGCTCGTGCGGGCGTTCGGTATGCACGTAGGCCACCACGCCGCGCTGCGCGTAACTGTGCGCATCGACCTGCAACCCGGCCAGCTCGCGTACGCTGGATTCGGCGCCGTCGGCCGCGATCGCCAGACCGGCTTCGATGCGGCTGCCGTCGTCCAGACGCATGCGCACGCCGTCTTCGAGCTGTTCCAGCGCATCGACGCGCGCCGGGCAGTGAACGCGAACGTCCGTCGCCGACAGCGCCGCCCATATTTTGTCGACGAGCAAGCCGTGCTCGACGATCCAGCCCAATTCGCGGCGCCCGAATGCATCGGCATCGAAGCGCAATTCGCCGCCGCCGGCCGCGTCCCAAACGCGCATGCGGCGGTACGGCTGCACGCGCGCGGCGGCGACCGCCGGCCATGCGCCGGAACGTTCGAGCAGCGACGCGTTATCCGGCGCGAAAGCATACACGCGCAGATCGGGACGATCGGCGCTCCACGACGGCGGCGCCTGCGCTTCGACCAGCGCGACGCCCAGATCGAGTTCGGACAAGGCCAGCGCGCAGGCCGCGCCGACCACGCCGCCGCCGACGACGACCGCATCCAGGCGGTTGCGGCGGCTCATCGGCACAACCTCGGCACATCGCCGCGGAAGCCCATCGCGCCGCCGACCAGCCCGCTTTGCATCGACGGCACGCTGTCGAGCGCCAGCAGACCCAGACTGCGCAGCGGCCGCAGCAGCGGCGCCGGATTCGCGCTCAGCCGCGCCAGACCGTCGGCGAATGCGAGCGTGCGTTCGCGGTCTTCGCTGCGGCGCGCGGCGTACGCGACGAGCAATGCTTCTGCTCCGGGATCGACCGCGCCGTTGCGCTCGATACCGGATTCGATGGTTTCGGCCAACGTCAACGCATCGCGCAAGCCCAGATTGAAACCTTGCGCGCCGATCGGGTGCAGCGTCTGCGCCGCATTGCCGACCAGCACCGCGCGCGGCGCCACCGTCTGCCTGGCCACCGCGCCGATCGCGGGATAGACGCTGCGCGGCCCGCTAGCGAGCAAACGGCCCACGCGCCAGCCGATCGCATCCTGCAAACGCGCAAGCCAAGCCGCGTCGTCGAGCGCGGCGACCGCGTCGGCCTGTTCGCGCGCCACCGCATGCACCACGCCGAAATGGCGGTCGCCGCGCGGGAGCAATGCGGTCGGGCCGTCGTCGCCGAGCCGCTCGTAAGCGGTGCCGTCCGGCGCGCGTTCGCTGCGGATGCGCGCGACGAACAAGGTCTGGCCGTAATCGCGTTCGTCGTGGCCGATGCCGAGCGCGGCGCGTAGGCCGCTGCGGGTGCCGTCGGCGGCGACGACCAGCTTGGCGCCGATCGGCCGCTCCCCGCCGTCGTCGGCGATCCTGAGCGTGCGCATGCCGTCGGCTTCGTCCTCGATACCGACGAAGCGCGCCGGACGATAACGGGTGAAGCGTTCGAGTTCGTCCAGCCGCGCTTCCAGCGCCATGCCGAAGTCGCGCGCGACCACCACCTGACCGAAGGCCTCGCGCCCGTAATCGGCGGCGTCCAGCCTCACCCGGCCGAAATCGCCGCGGCGGCTGACCTGGATCCGCCGGATCGGCCCGGTCGGCGCGGACAGCTTCTGCATCACGCCCAGCGCCGTCAGTGCATTGACGGTGGCGGTGGCGAAGCTGAGGTTGCGCTGGTCGAATACAGCCGGCAGCGCGCCCGCGGGCGTGGCCTCAACCAGGGCCGTGTCCAGGCCCAGCCGGTCCAGCGCGATCGCCAGGCTGGCGCCGACCAGGCCGCCGCCCACGATGAGCACGTCGTGTCTTGCCTTCATCACGACATGATAAGGCCGCAGCCCGACCAGTTCGCTAGAATGAGCGCTGTCCTGCACGCCGTGCCCGGAGTTTCCCGCCCGATGAACACCAATTCGCAACGCGCCATCGTCCTGTCCCTGCTCGTGCTGCTGATGGCCGCGACCCGGACCCACGTCTTCTCGCACTTCGCACCGGTCCCGGACGCGTCGTGGGCGGTGTTCTTCATCGGCGGCTTCTATCTGCGCGCTTGGACGCGCTGGGCGTTCCCGCTGCTGATGGCGCTGGCGGTGCTGATCGACTGGTGGGTGATCAGCAGCCAGGGCATCAGCTTCTGGAGCCACTATTGCGTGTCGCCGGGCTACTGGTTCCTGATTCCCGCGCACCTGGCGATGTGGCTGGGCGGCCTGTGGCTGGCGCGCCACTACAAAGGCGCGAGCGTCGCCGCGCTCGGCCGGTTGGCGCTGAGCCTGTTCGTGGCCACAGTGCTGTGCCATCTGCTGGCGCAGGGCAGCTTCTACTGGCTCAGCAGCAGCGTCGCCGAACCGACCTTCGCCGGTTGGTGGAAGAACTACAGCGATTGGTTCCTGCCCTATCTGCGCAGCACGGCCATGTTCGTCGCGGTCGCGGCGATCGCGCAGGTGGCCAGCGAACAGGTCGTCAAGCATTCGCAAATCGGCGCCCAGGAACGCAAACAGCGCTGACCGGCGATGGGCAATCGGCTCAGCAAGATCTACACGCGCACCGGCGACGACGGCAGCACCGGCCTGGGCGACGGCACGCGTGTGGCGAAGGATTCGGCGCGCGTCAACGCTTATGGCACGGTGGACGAAGCCAATTCGGCGATCGGACTCTTGCTGGCCTGCGATCTCGACGAAGGCATCCGCGATCTACTGACCACGGTTCAACATCAGATGTTCGACCTGGGCGGCGAGTTGTGCATTCCCGGTCATGCGGCGATCGTCGATGCCGATATCGATGCGCTCGAACGGCACCTGGACAGCTATAACGAACCGCTGCCGCCGCTGAAGGATTTCATCCTGCCCGGCGGCGGCGAAGCCGCAGCGCGCTGCCACCTGGCGCGCACGATCGTGCGCCGCGCCGAACGCGAGACGGTCGCGCTGTCGCGCCACGATGCGGTGCGGCCCGAAGCGATCCGCTACCTCAACCGGCTGTCCGACCTGCTGTTCGTTCTGGCGCGCGTTCTGGCGCGCGCGGACGGCCATGGCGAAGTGCTGTGGAAGCACGAGCGCCGCAAGCGCTGAAACGATGAGCGCCGCCGCACCCGTCGTTTTCACGCATTCGGCCTGCTTCGGCCACGACACCGGCCCTGGCCATCCCGAATGCGCCGAACGCCTGGGCGCGGTGATCGACGGTTTGCGCACCGCCTTCGCCGATGCGCGATGGCAGGAAGCGCCGCGCGCCAGCCGCGGCCAGTTGCTGCACGCGCACGATGCGTCGTTGTTGGAGGCGGTGCTGGAAACGCGACCGACCGGCAGGATCATGCTGGATCCCGACACCGTGCTCTCGCCCGCTTCCGCGGAAGCGGCGCTACGCGCGGCCGGCGCCGGCATCGCCGCGGTCGATGCGGTCGTCGGCGGCGCGACGCAATCCGCGTTCTGCGCCGTCCGCCCGCCCGGTCACCATGCCACCGGCAACACGGCGATGGGATTCTGCCTGTTCAATTCGATCGCCGTAGCGGCGCGGCACGCGCTCGACAAGCACGGTTTGGCGCGCGTTGCGATCGTCGATTTCGACGTGCACCACGGCAACGGCACGCAGGCCATTTTCGAAGCCGATCCGCGCGTGCTCTACCTCAGTTCGCACCAGTTTCCGTTGTACCCGGACACGGGTCGCGTCGACGAGCGCGGCGTCGGCAATATCGTCAACGCAACGCTGCCGCCCGGCGCCGCCGGTGCGGAGTTCCGCGCCGCCTGGCAAGAAAAACTGCTGCCGGCGCTGGATGCCTTCCGTCCGCAACTGATCCTGATTTCGGCCGGATTCGACGCCCATTGGCGCGACCCGCTGGCGCAACTGCGGCTCGACGACGGCGATTACGCCTGGATCACCGAACAGTTGGTCCTGCTCGCCGATCGCCATGCGCAAGGCCGGGTCGTATCGATGCTGGAAGGCGGCTACGACCTGCAGGCGTTGCGCGAATGCAGCGTGGCGCACGTGCGCGCGCTCTCGCGCCGAGCTCTGTAGAGCGGGGCTTGCTCAGCTGCCCTTGCTTTTAAGCCGTCATCCCATCGAACGCGGGGACCCAGGCTGCTCTGCCCTCAAAGAAAGTAACCCGGCCGCGTTTTTCCAGCGGACGGAAAACCGGCCGGAACGGCGGGCAGGTCGCCGGGCACCTACAAGCAAGCGCAGCGGAGCAAGCTCCGCTCTACAAAGCAACGGCAAAGTCGCTGGGTCCCCGCCTTCGCGGGGATGACGGCTTTTAGGCGAATCGGGCCCGGCCGCGCCTCGACCTGAACAAGAACATCGCGCTCGCGTTGCCGGGCCGCATGGGATGCGGCAAGCTAGCCGCCGATTCCGTTCCGGATTGCCGCGTGCGCCCTGTTTTCCGCCTGCTGCCGCTGCCCTTGTGCATCGCTATCTCGCTGACCGCGCAGGCGGCAGAACCGCCCCCGAACTGGGGGCTGTGCCCGGTGGACGACGCCATCCCTCCTTTCGAAGGCGCGCCCAAGCCCGCCGCAGGCGCGCTGGCCACGCCGCGCAGCGAGCAGCCGACCGACATCGAAGGCGACAGCCTCGGCGGGGTCAAGGACAAATCGATCGAGTACCAGGGCAATGTCGCGCTGACCCGCGGCGACCAGTTCATCGGCACCGACAAGCTGACCTATAACGAAGAAACCGAAACGTACGTGGCCGAAGGCAACGTCCGCTACCAGGACGGCGGCATGCGCGTGATCGCCGACCGTGCCGAAGGCAATCAGTCCAAGGATCAGCACAAGATCGACGACGTGCGCTACCAACTGGTGGAACGGCGCGGCAACGGCGCAGCCGAAACCATCCAGCTCGACGGTTCCAAAGGCGGCATGACCCACTCGACGTACACGACCTGCCCGCCCGGCGACAAGCGTTGGGAACTGCGCGCGCAGCGGATCGACGTCGATACCGAAAAGGGCATGGGCGTGGCCCGCAACGCGACCCTGCGCATCGGCAAGGTGCCGGTGCTTTACGTGCCGTGGTTCATGTTCCCGATCGACGATACGCGCCGCACCGGCTTGCTGTATCCATCGATTTCCAATTCCAATCGCAACGGCTTCGATTATCGCCAACCGATCTATCTGAACCTGGCGCCGAACTACGACGCCACGCTCAACCCGCGCATCATGACCAACCGCGGCGCATCGCTTGGCGCCGAATTCCGTTACCTCAATCCTCGCGGCGGCGGCACCCTCGCCGGCATGTACATGCCCGACGACGATCTGCGCGAACGCGATCGCGGGCATTTCATTTTCAACGCGTACCAGAACCTGAGCCGGCACTGGCGCGTGCGCAGCAACCTGGTCTGGATCAGCGATCCGCGCTATTTCGAGGATTTCAGCAACAGCATCAACGGCGTGTCGATCCGGACCGCGGTGAGCACCCTGGGCTTGTACGGACGCGGGCGCTATTGGGACGCGACATTCATGGCCGACCACCACGAACTGGCCGATCCGACCCTGACCGACGCCAACCTGCCCTTCGACCGGCAACCGCGCGCGAACTTCCGCTGGGAGCAGCCTTTCGCGAATTGGTTCGTTCCCGGCGTCGACACTGAAGCCGTGCGCTTCTACAAATCCGATGCGCTCATCAACAACGTGCGTCGCGAATTTCCGGCGGGATCGCGGTTCGACATCAAACCGTACGTCAGCTTTCCGCTCGAAGGCGCGAGCTGGTTCGTGCGGCCGACCCTGGCCTGGCGCTACACCACTTACCAGCTCGACGACGCGCTGGGCGACCGGTTGCAGGGCAACAGTCCCAGCCGCAGCCTGCCGATCGCCAGCGTGGATGCCGGGCTGTTCTTCGACCGCGGTTTCCGTTGGCGCGATCGCGAATACCTGCAGACGCTCGAGCCGCGGATCTTCTATCTGAAAGTCCCTTACCGGGACCAGACCGGCTTGCCCGTATTCGACACGCGCGATCTCACCTTCAGTTGGGGACAATTGTTCCGCGACAACCGTTACTCGGGCGCCGACAGGCAAAGCGACGCCAACCAGCTGACGCTCGCGATCAGCAGCCGCATGCTGCGCACCGCCACGGGCCAGGAAAAGTTCTCCGTGAGCCTGGGCCAGATCCGTTACTTCGAAGATTCGCGCGTCACCTTGCCCGGCGAGCGCACCGCGCAGCACGGCAAATCGTCCTGGGTCACCGACGCGAACTGGTCGCCCAACGACCGCTGGACGATCGGCGCTTCTTACCAATGGGATTCGCGGCTGCGCCGCGAGGATCTGGCCAGTCTGCGCGTACGCTATCTGCTGAAGGACGACGGCATCATCAATTTCGCCTACCGTTACCGGCGGAATCTGGATTTCCGCGCGGATCGGCCCATCACCGAAAGCAACTCGCCCGATCTGCTCGAACAGGTCGATCTCTCCTTCCTGTACCCGATCAACCCCACGTGGAGCGTGGTCGGCCGTTACTATTATTCGCTGTTCGACCATAAGCAGCTCGAAACGATCGCCGGCGTGCAGTGGGAAAGCTGCTGCGTGGCGGCGCGGCTGATGGCGCGGCGCTACGTCGAAAACAGCGAAGGCGACCTGAACAGCGGCGTACTTTTCGAAATCGAACTGAAGGGGCTCGGCTCGGCCGGCCAGGATACGAGACGCACTTTGCGCCGTGCTATTCTGGGTTATTACCGGGACGACCTCTATCTTGTGCCGCCCGAGACCGCAACGGGCCAGAAAGCCGATCCGGATCCCCTACTATGAAGAAACTCCTGTTGTCCGCGCTCGCAGCCGCAGCGTTCGCCAGTGCCGCAATCCCCGCTCACTCCCAGGACGCCCAACCTATCGACGGCATCGCAGCGGTCGTCGAGGACGGCGTGATCCTGAAGAGCGAATTGGATCGCGCCATGCGCAACATATTGGCGCAATACGCCAACCGCCAGGATCAACTGCCTCCGCGCGACGTGCTCGAGAAGCAGGTGTTGGAACGCCTGATCCTGGTGCGTCTGCAAGTGGCGCGCGCGGAGAACAACGGTATCCGGGTCAGCGAAGACGAACTCGACCAAGCGGTCGGCGGCGTCGCCAGCCAGAACGGGATCAGCGTCGATCAGCTGCGCCAGCAGTTGGCTTCCGAAGGCATCGGCTTCGCAGATTTCCGCGCCACGCTGCGCGACGAGATGATCACGCAGCGCCTGCGGCAGAGCTTCGCGCAGGGACGGATCAACGTGAGCGAAGCCGAAGTCACTTCGGCGATGGCCGCGCAGGCCAGCACCGGCTCTCAGTTCCACCTCGCCCACATCCTGGTGGCGCTGCCGGACGGCGCCACGCCGGAGCAGATCGCGGTCGGACAGAAGAAAATCGAAGGCGTCAAAGCGCTGATCGACAAGGGCGAGATGGATTTCGCCGCAGCCGCTGTGCGCTATTCCGACAGCCCCAATGCGCTGGAAGGCGGCGATCTGGGCTGGCGCAGCCAGGACGAGATCCCGACCGTTTTCGCCGATCAGATCCGCAATCTGCAGCCCGGCCAGATCATCGGCCCGCTGCGCGGGCCGAGCGGCTTCCAGCTGGTGCGGCTGGTCGAAGTGCGGGACGGCTCGCAAGCCGCGCCCGGCACGGTCACGCAGTACCAGGCCCGCCACATCCTGATCCGCAGCGAGAACGAAGCGTCCGACCCGCAGGCCAAGGCCAAGGCCGAAACCCTGCGCGCGCGCATCGCCGGCGGCGCCGATTTCGCCACCGTGGCGAAGGAAAGTTCGGAAGACCAGAACACCAAAGATAAGGGCGGCGACCTGGGATGGTTCGCGCAGGACGCGTTCGGCCCGGACTTCGGTTCACAAGTCGCCGGCCTTCGCGACGGTCAAGTGTCGGCGGTGTTCAAGACTTCGGCGGGCTGGCACGTCGTGCAGCGCGTCGCCACTCGGCAGACCAGCGCCAACACCGACGACACCCGCCGCGCGCAGGTTCGCGAAACCATCGGCCGCCGCAAGCTGGAAGACGAATACAACCGCTACCTGCGCGAAATGCGCGGCGAGGCCTACGTCGACATCCGCAGCGGCGCCGCGGCCGGCCAGACCCAGCAACCTGCGACCACGCCCGTACCGGTCGAAGAGACGCGCGAACAGCGCAAGCAACGCGCGCAGAACGCGATCCTGCCCGACGCCAGCCAACGCTGACATGCGCCCGCGGCTTGCCCTCGTCGCGGGCGAGCCGGCAGGCGTCGGCCCCGAACTCTGCGTGCGGCTGGCGCAACAGCCGCGCGACGATTGCCGGCTGACCGTATTCGCCGATCCGCATACGCTCCAACAGGCGGCGGCGGCGCTGTCGCTGCCCCTGCGCCTGCTCGATCCCGACGCGCCGGCCGAGTCGCCCGGCGATGTGGCGCTGCATCCGGCCGCCAACGCCGCCGCCACGCACTTCGGCCGCACCGATCCGCGCAACGCGAGCGCCGTGATCGACGCGCTGCGCACCGCCGCCGCCGGCTGCCTGCGCGGCGATTTCGACGGGCTGGTCACCGGCCCCGTGCACAAAGCCACCATCAACGCCGGCGGCATTCCCTACAGCGGCACCACCGAACTGCTGGCGACGCAGGCCGGCTGCGAGGTGGTGATGATGCTCGCCAACGACATCGTGCGGGTCGCGCTGGCCAGCACGCACCTGCCCTTGCGCGAGGTCGCCGATGCGATCACCCGCGCGGGCCTGATTCGCCAATTGCGGATCGTGCATGCGGCCCTGCGCGACGATTTCGGCATCGCCGCGCCGGTCATCGCCGTACTCGGCCTCAATCCGCACGCCGGCGAGAGCGGGCATCTGGGCCGGGAAGAAATCGATGTGATCGCGCCGGCCCTGCAGGCCCTGCAGAGCGAAGGCCTGCAATTGGTCGGCCCGCTGCCGGCCGATACCGCCTTCCTGCCCGCCAAGCTCGCCGGCTTCGATGCCGTGCTGGCCATGTACCACGATCAAGGCCTGCCGGTGCTGAAGTACAGCGGTTTCGAACGCGCGGTCAATCTCACCCTGGGCCTGCCCTACCCGCGTGTCGCGGTCGACCACGGCACCGCGCTCGATCTGGCCGGCAGCGGCCGCGCCGATCCTTCGAGCCTGTTCGCAGCGGTGGAAACCTGCGCGCGCATCGCCCGCACCAGGCTTGCGCGATGAGCCACTTCAGCGAGCCGCCCAAGAAATCGCTGGGCCAGCACTTCCTGCACGAACGCGGCGTGATCGACAAGATCATCCTGGCGATCGATCCGCAGCCGGGCGATCGCATCGTCGAGATCGGCCCCGGACAGGGCGCGCTGACCTTGCCGCTGCTGGCGCGCCATGGCGCCCTGACCGCGATCGAGTTCGACCGCGATCTGCTGGTGCCGCTGGCCGCCGCCGCGAGCGATGTCGGCCAGCTGACCCTGGTTTCGGCCGACGCGTTGAACGTGGATCTCACCGCCCTTGCCGCCGGCGGACCGATCCGCCTGGTCGGCAATCTGCCCTACAACGTGTCCTCGCCGATCCTGTTCCATGCGCTCGACCATGCGGCGGCGATCCGCGATATGCATTTCATGCTGCAGAAGGAAGTCGTCGACCGCATGGCCGCCGCGCCCGGCAGCAAGGTCTATGGCCGGCTCAGCGTGATGTTGCAGGCCTATTGCCGGGTGACACCGCTGTTCAAGGTGCCGCCGGGCGCGTTCCGGCCGCCGCCGAAGGTGGATTCGGCCGTGGTGCGGCTGGTGCCGCGCGCCGAGAGCGAGATCGGCGTCGCCGACCGCGCGCGTTTCGCGGCCGTGGTGCGCGCCGCCTTCGGCCAGCGCCGCAAGACGCTGCGCAATGCGCTCAACGGCGTCGCCGATACCGCGATGATCGAGGCCGCGGGCCTGGAACCGGGGCTTCGCGCAGAGCAGGTCGACGTAGCCGGCTTCGTCCGCCTCGCCAACCTACCCGCTGCATAGTCCGGACGTTCACGCCGCTCGCTTACACTATCGGCATGGATAACGCCGATTACGCCTTCGACATCGATGTCGCGACACGCTACCTGGACGACCAATCCGCGCCCGACGAGGGCCGGTTCGTGTTCGCCTACACCATCAGCATCCGCAATCGCGGCCGCGTGCCGGCGCGGCTGCTCGGGCGCCATTGGGTGATCACCGACGCCAACGGCAAGGTGGAGGAAGTCGAAGGCGAAGGCGTGGTCGGCGAACAGCCGTGGCTGCGGCCGGGCGAGGATTTCCAGTACACCTCGGGCACGATCCTGGAGACGAGCCTGGGCACCATGCACGGCAGCTACGACATGCTCGCCGACGACGGCACGCGTTTCGAGGCGCCGATCCCGGCATTCACGCTGTCGACACCGCGCACGTTGCATTAGGTCTGGCATGGCCGTCTGGGCAATTGGCGATCTCCAAGGCTGTTACGAACCGACGCGGCGCCTGCTAGATCGCATCAATTTCGATCCCGCAGCCGACCGGCTCTGGTTCTGCGGCGACCTGGTCAACCGCGGCGGCGAGTCGCTGGAGACTCTGCGGCTGGTGCATTCGCTGCGCGCCAACTGCGTGAGCGTGCTCGGCAACCACGATCTGTCGTTGCTGGCGATCGCCGAACGCCGACCCGAGGATCAACGCAAGGTCAATCCCGACCTGCAGCGCGTGCTGTTCGCCGACGACCGCGACGTGCTGCTCGATTGGCTGCGCGCGCAGCCGCTGCTGCACGCCGAACACGATCTCGGCTGGATGATGGTGCACGCGGGCCTGGCGCCGAAATGGACCGTCGCGCTCGCGGAAAAGCACGCGCGCGAGGTCGAGCAACGGCTGCGCGGCGAAAACTACCGCAAGCTGTTGAAGAACATGTACGGCGACCAGCCGACCTGGTCTCCGAAGCTGTCCGGCGTCGAACGCGACCGCGCCATCATCAACGTGTTCACGCGCCTGCGTTACTGCACGCCGCGCGGGCGCATCGCCTTCGACGCCAAAGGCGCGCCCGGCACGCAATTGCCGGGCCTGTACCCGTGGTACGAAGTGCCGGGCCGGGCAGAACGGACTTTGAAGATCGTCTGCGGGCATTGGTCGACGCTGGGCCTGTTCATCGGCCATGGCGTGCATGCGCTGGACACCGGCGCGGTCTGGGGCGGCAAGCTCACCGCGCTGCAGCTGGACAGCGAAGAATTGCGGATCGCGCAGGTGCGCGGGCGCGACGTGCCGGCGTCGCCGCCGCAAGCTCAATCCCGCAAGTAATCGACGAACTCGAAATCGAAGGCGTGTTTGGCGTCGGCGGAATGCTTTTCGCGCGATGCGATGCGCCAACCGCCGGCGTCGAAGCCGGGAAAGAACGTATCCGCGCCCTCGACCACCGTATCGACATGGGTCAGGTACAGCGCATCGGCGAGCGGCAACGTCAGCGCGTAGATCTCCGCGCCGCCGATCACGCATAGTTCCCGCATGCCGTCGCTGCTCGCCGACTGCAGCGCCGCGTCGACGGAATCCACGGCCTGCATGCCTTCGAACGGCACGCGCCCGGAGCGCGTCAGCATCAGATTGAGTCGTCCGGGCAGCGCGCGGCCTAGCGACTCGGCGGTCTTGCGGCCCATCAGCACCGGCTTGCCCAGCGTCAATCGCTTGAAGCGTTTCAGATCGTCGGGCAAATGCCACGGCAAGGCATTGCCCTTGCCGATGGCGGCATTGCGATCCAGCGCGGCGATCAACGACAGTTTCATCGCATTATTCTGCGCCAACTTCGATCCAGCGAATAGCGGCCCGCACCGGTGAACATCAGGCATAGGCCCGCTGCGGCCAAAGCGAGCGCTGCGAACGCAGCTGGATAGGGTTGTTTCGAATCGACCATGACGATCGCGACGACGAAATTGAACGCGACGATCGCGCCTGCGAAACGCGTGCAGAGCCCGAGCACCAGCGCCAGGCCGCCGCCGAACTGTCCGGCCACCGACAGCACCGCGCAGAACAACGGAAACGGGAAACCGAATTGGGCGAGGAAGTCGCGGAATTCGAGCATTCGCGTCCAGGAGAACACGTTGTCCTGGGTCATGAAGATCAGGTGCCCGCCCATGACGGCGCGAAGTATCAGCAACCCTACGTCGTCGAGCCCTGCCAGGCGCCGCTCGATCTCGTCATGCAGGGTGGATATAGTCATGGGCGCTCCTCGACAGCGGTTGTGCCAGCGCCCATTCGACCTTGCAATGCACTCGATAGCCAGAAACGAGGGGCCAACGCACACGGCCGCGGGACGAACGCGAGCGATCCGCATGGCACCGACCACGCTAAGCCGATTTGGCCCAATCGCCCAACAACGATTGCACATCCTCGCGCGCCGCCCAGCGATCGGGAAGGTATATGTGCTTACCCGATAGGCCATCAAAATAGAGAAAACTGCCGCGCCATACCCGCACGGCGCTCTTGATCTCGACGAGCTCACTTCCGGCATCCGCTCCAAAGAGCAATACGCCATCACGCACTTCCAGGCTTAGATCTGGCAATTTCGACCGACCCTTCAGGACGGTTCTTCGCCAACGTCGATACTGGATCACGGGAGCGAGCAACAGCTGATACGCGCCGATCGCCATCAAGATCACTGCCGACATTTTCGCGGAACCGCCTTCCGGCTCAGCCACCAAAACCCATGCGCAGAACGCGATCAAAAACGGTGCGGCGAGTGTCAGCCACCGTTGTCCACTGCTGCGGAAGATTAGCCATTGCAAGTAGTGCTCGCGCAAATACGCATCGTCGCGCTCGAACGTTATCGCGGCAGCGACGTCGCTCAAACGGCCACCGGCGCCTTGATCGCCGGCAACGGATCGTAACCCTCGATCGCGATATCGTCGTACGCGAACGCGAACAGGTCGCTCACTTCCGCATTGAGCACGAGTTTGGGCAGAGCACGCGGCGCTCGCGACAACTGTTCGCGCGCCTGGTCGAAATGATTCGAATAGAGATGAGCATCGCCGAGCGTATGCACGAAATCGCCGACGCCCAGACCGGTCGCCTGCGCGACCATGTGCGTCAACAAGGCGTAACTGGCGATGTTGAACGGCACGCCGAGGAAGATGTCGCCGCTGCGCTGGTACAGCTGGCAGCTCAATTTTCCGTCGGCGACGTAGAACTGGAACATCGTATGGCAGGGCATCAGCGCCATGTCCGGCAGGTCGGCCACGTTCCAGGCGCTGACGATCAGGCGCCGCGAATCCGGATTGCGTTTGATCTCGTCCACCACCCAACGCATCTGGTCGATCTCGCGGCCGCCGGGTGCCGCCCAGCGCCGCCATTGCTTGCCGTACACCGGGCCGAGCTCGCCGCTTTCGTCCGCCCATTCGTCCCAGATCGAAACTTTATTTTCTTTCAGGTACGCGATATTGGTTTCGCCGCGCAGGAACCACAGCAGTTCGTGCACGATCGAGCGCAGGTGCAGCTTCTTGGTGGTGACCAGCGGGAAGCCTTCGTTCAAATCGAAACGAAGCTGCCAGCCGAAGACGCTGCGCGTGCCGGTGCCGGTGCGGTCGCCTTTCTCGGTGCCGTTCTCCAGGACGTGGCGCAGCAGGTCGAGGTACTGGCGCATCAGCCGGCCTTGTCGGTTTGCGGCGCGGGCTGCGGCTGCAGCGTCGGCGCGTTGTGCGAACGCCACAGCCAGAACAGGCCCAGCGCGACCAGCGGCAGGCTCAGCACCTGGCCCATGGTCAGCCAGCCGAAGGCCAGATAGCCGAGCTGCTCGTCCGGAACGCGTACGAATTCGACCGCGAAACGGAACAAGCCGTACAGCAGCGCGAACAATCCGGCGACGGCATAGCGCGGCCGCGGCCGGCGCGAGAACCACCACAGCGCGCAGAACAGCACCAAGCCTTCCAGCGTCGCTTGATAGAGCTGCGACGGATGCCGCGCGAAATGATCCAGTGCGCCGCTGGCGTATTGCGCCTGCAACTGCGCCGCATCCAGGCCGGCAAGTTCGCGTTCGGCGCGCGGAAAGATCACGCCCCAACCGGCCTGCGTGTATTTGCCCCACAACTCGCCGCCGATGTAATTGCCCAGACGGCCGAAACCCAGGCCCGGCGGCACCAGCGGCGCGATGAAGTCGACCACATCGAATACATGCAGGCGATGCCGCCGCGCCCACCACGCGACCGCGGCGAATACGCCGAGCAAGCCGCCATGGAAGCTCATCCCGCCTTCCCAGACTTTGAACAGCATCAGCGGATTTTCGAGGAAAGCCCCGAAGCTGTAGAACAGCACGTAACCGATGCGTCCGCCCAGCACCACGCCGAGCATCGCGTAGAACATCAGGTCGCCGTATGCGTTGGTGTCCACGCCCGGCAGACGGCCGGCGCGGATGCGGCTGCGGCCCAGGAACCAGGCGGCGGCGAAGCCGAGCAGGTACATGATGCCGTACCAGTGGACTTGCAGCGGTCCCAGGGATAAGGCAATCGGGTCGATCTGGTGCAGGACGATCATCAGGCAGGCTTAGGTCTCGTTCGCGATGCCCCTATTGTGCCCGAGGCGGTGCTTTTTGTAGGCGCGGCCTCTCCTGTGAGACGGCTTTTTGTAGGAGCGGCTTCAGCCGCGAGCTTTTCATATCGAGGCGGCCTGGCCCGAAGAGCTCGCGGCTGAAGCCGCTCCTACAAAAGCGCCGCTCCCACGAAAAGCAAAGCTTCAGCCGAGGATTCTGGGCAAATCCGGCAACTCATTCCGATCGGCATCCCCCGCCGCGCGCGGAAAGTGTTCCGCCAGCAGGTCCGACACGGCGGCCACGGCGCGCACCGCGGCCGCTTCAGGTTCGCCCGCTTTCAGGCGTTCTTCCATCATCTGGCAGATGCCGCGCCATTGCTCGGCGCTGACCCGGCCTTCGAGCCCGCGGTCGGCGACGATTTCGATGCGATGGTCGGCCAGCAGCAGATACACCAGCACGCCGTTGTTGGCGGCCGTATCCCAGACGCCCAACTGTCCGAACACTTCGCCGGCGCGTTGGCGCGCGTCGCGGCCCGCCAGCGCCTCGCGTGCGGGCAGCGCCGATTCCACCGCGAAACAGACCTCGCCGCGGTGCCGGTTTTCGCCTTCGGCGATCGCCTCGGCGATGCGCTGCAGGCTGTCTGCCGGATACAGGCCGTGCGCCGAACGGGCGAACAGATGACGCAGCAAGCGGGTCAGCGACATCGCCATCACCAACTCCCCGAGGCGCCGCCGCCTCCGCTCATGCCGCCACCGCCGGACCAGCCGCCTCCACCACCGCCGCCGAAGCCGCCGCCTCCACCCCCGAAACCGCCTCCGCCAAAGCCGCCCCAATCGCCGCCGCCGCGCGCGAAACGGCCCGCCGAAATGCTGACCAAACCGTATACGAGTCCGATCACGCCTGCCGCGATGCCCAGGCCCAGCAGCGACGAGATCAACCAAGCCGCGCCGCCTGCCGCGCCGCCGGTGAGCACACCGCGGATGCCGGCCGGCGCACGCCTGAACACGCCGCGCACCAAATTGGCGACGATGAAAGCCGCGAACAGCGCGAATACCCAGTTGCCGCCATCGCCGCCGTTTCCGCGATGTTCGGCCATCGGCTCCGGTAGCGGTTCGTCGTCGATCAGCTTGGCCAGTACGGCGGTCGCGTCGATGAGGCCGCCGCCGTAGTCGCCGGCGCGGAATTTCGGCGCGAGGTATTCCTGGATGACGCGTCCGGCGGTGATGTCCGGAATCGCGCCCTCCAATCCATAACCGACTTCTATCTTGACCTTGCGGTCGTCCTTGGCCACCACCAGCAGCACTGCGTCGTCCACGCCCTTGCGCCCGATCTTGTACTGCTCGAACGCGCGCACCGCGTATTGCTCGATCGTTTCGGGCTGCGTGGTGGGCACCATCAGCACCTGCAACTGGCTGCCCTTGCGTTGCTGCAGGGCCAGCGCCTGTTGTTCGATCTGCTGCTTCTGCGCGGCGGTAAGCGTGCCGGTGGTGTCGATCGCCGGCGAGGTCAGCGACGGAATCGCGGCCTGCTGGGCAAGCGCCACGAACGGCAAGGCGCACGCGAGCAGCAGCGCGAACGCTGCCGCCCATCCGAACGCGGGCCTGCGCGATGCCACGGCCTTCAACTGCCGCTCAGATCACTGCGTCTGCTGCGGCTGCGCGGGCTGCTGCGGTTGGCCGAAATCGACCGCAGGCGCTTCCTGGATCGCCCGCTCGTTTTCGACGGCGAAGTTCGGCTTGGTCTTGTAGCCGAACATCATCGCGACCAGGTTCTGCGGGAACGAGCGGATGTAGGTGTTGTAGTCCTGCACCAGCTGGATATAGCGGCCGCGCGCGACCGTGATCCGGTTCTCGGTGCCTTCGAGTTGGGTCTGCAGGCCCAGGAAGGACTGGTCGGCCTTCAAGTTGGGATAATTTTCGGTCACCACCATCAGCCGCGACAGCGCGCTGGACAGTTCGCCTTGCGCCTGCTGGAACTTCTGCAGCGATGCGGCATCGTCCGCGTTGACGTTGATCTGGCTGACCTTGGCGCGCGCCTCGGTGACCGCGGTGAGCACTTGCTGCTCGTGCGCCGCGTAACCCTTCACGGTGTTGACCAGATTGGGGATCAGATCGGCGCGGCGCTTGTACTGGTTGAGCACTTCGGACCAGCCGGCCTTGACCGCTTCGTCCTTCTGCTGGATCTGGTTATAGCCGCAACCGGAAAGCATTACCGCGAGCAGGGTCAGCAGGATCAGGCGGAAAGGGGAAACGGCACGCATGGCACGGCTCCTGGGGGAAGACCGGGGCATTGTGCAGTATCGAGGTGAAGGCGGTGCTTTCGCTTTTCCCCCCTTTGAAAAAGGGGGGACACAGGGGAATTTGCTCTTGCTCCGGGTCCGCCAAGCAACAGCGAAAGCAAATCTCCCTCAATCCCCCGTTTTCAAAGGGGGAGGAACAGCAGGGTTTCTACCACTGCCCGGCGCCGGGCACGTGATGCGACGCGGCCTTGCGGCGCATCAGCAGGTTGAGCCACTCGACCAGCACCGAGAAGCCCATCGCGAAGTAGATGTACGGCTTGGGCACGTGCACCGACAGGCCGTCCAGGATCAGCACCGCGCCGATCAGCAGGATGAAGGCCAGCGCCAGCATCTTCACCGTCGGGTTCTCGTCGATGAATTTGCCAAGCGGATTGGCTGCCAACAGCATGATCGCCACCGCCAGCAGGATCGCGAACACCATCACCGGGATGTGCTGCGCCATGCCGACCGCGGTGATCACCGAATCCAGCGAGAACACGATATCGATGACCGCGATCTGCGCGATCACCACCCAGAACACCTGCGAGGATTTCGTGGTGCGCGGATCCTCGTCCTCGCCGCCGGAGATCAAGTCGCGTATTTCCAGCGTGCCTTTCACCAGCAGGAATATGCCGCCCAGGATCAGCACCAGGTCGCGGATCGAAATGCCCATGCCGAACAGCATGAACAGGTCGCGCTCCATCCGCGCCAGGAACGCCAGCATGACCAGCAGCAGGATGCGCGTGACGCAGGCCACGGCGATGCCGATCTTGCGCGCGACCGGACGCCGGTGCTCGGGCAGCCGCCCGACCGCGATCGAGATGAACACCAGGTTGTCGATGCCGAGCACGATTTCGAGCGCGCTCAACGTGACGAGCGTCAGCCATACGTCCGGGGAAGCCAGGAAACTCAGGTCCATGCGTTTCTCACATCAAAAGAGGTAGCGCGGGCCGAGGATCGCGCCCCAGACCAGCAGAACATTCATCATCAATACGAACACCGCCGCCGAACCCATGTCCTTCGCGCGTCCGGCGAGTTCATGGTGTTCGGGGCCGTAGCGTTCGATCACCGCCTCGACGGCGGAATTCAGCAACTCGATGCTCAACACCAACAGCATCGAACCGATCAGCAGCGCGCGTTCGACGCCGCTGTCGCCCAGCCACCAGCCGATCGGCGCAAGGATCACGAACAGGTAAACCTCGAGCCGGAACGACGACTCGTGCAACCACGCCGCGCGCAGGCCCTGCAGCGACCAGACCGCCGCTTTCATCACCCGCGCGGGGCCGCGCGGCAAGTGGCCGAATTCGTCCGCCATGGCCGCGATCAAGCCTCCGGCCGCGAAACGGGACGGAGAACCGGAACGACGGGAAACGCGGGAACAACGCTGCTGCGATCGTGCGGTGGTGGCTCGAGGGCGAGCCGCGTCGGGTCGAGCATGTAGGGTCTCGGGCGGGCCTGTGTATAACCCGGTAATTTTGCCATAGGCCGAGCCCTGCGACTTGTGCCATGCCGTTTGCAATGCGATGACCGGACTGTTCCACTGCCCGGGAACCCCGCCGGAAACCGACCATGCGACTGCGTGCCGCGCACCTGATTTTTATCGCCCTGTTCGGGGTCTTGGCGCTGGTCGCCGGTTGCGCGGGCGGTCCGTCGCTCACAACGGCATCTGCGCCGGCGCTGGATCCGCCATCCGCCGATTGGTCGGCCGACCTGGCCCGATTCGCGGCCGAAGATGCGGCCCATCGGCCTCCGCAGCGGCCCGTGGTGTTCACCGGCAGTTCGTCGATCCGGTTGTGGGAGGCCCTGGCCGAGGATTTTCCGGGCGTGCCGGCGATGAACCGCGGCTTCGGCGGTTCGCAGTTGCGCGATGTGGCGCATTACGTCGACGCGCTGGCGATCCAATACCGGCCGCGCACGATCGTGATCTACGGCGGCGACAACGACATCAATGCAGGACGCACGGCGCAGCAGGTGCTATCCGATTTCCGTGCGCTGGTCGCGCGCATTCGCGTCGATCTGCCCGATGCACCCATCGTGTATCTGTCGATCAAACCCAGTCCATCGCGCGAATCGCAGTTGGCGACGCAACAAGAGGCCAATGCCGCGATACGCGCCGAAGCGGCCAGCCAGCCTCATGTCGAGTTCGTCGACGTGGCGACGCCGATGCTCGACGCCGAAGGCAAGCCGCGCCCGGAGCTGTTCGTCGAAGATCGTCTGCATCTGAATCGCGACGGCTATGCGCTATGGCGGCGGATCGTTGCGCCTCATCTCAAATAGCAGGGCCCTTTGCTATTGCTTTTGTAGAGCGGGACTTGCCCCGCTGCTCTTGCTTCTAAGCCGTCATCCCAGCGAAAGCTGGGACTCATGTTGCTCTTGCCCTAGGCCGTCATCCCCGCGAAGGTGGGGATCCAGCGACTTGCTCTGGCTCTGTAGAGCGGAGCTTGCTCCGCTGCTCTTGCTTAAGCCGTCATCCCGGCGCACGCCCGGATCCAGGCTCGACGTAGCTGGCGCATGACGCAGCGACTCGCGCCTTGGAAAACAGCTTCCGCGCTGCGCGCGGGTCACTTTCTTTGTTGGCCCAAAGAAAGTAACCACTGCGCCGCAGGAGCGGCGCGAACGGCGAAGCCGGCCCGCAGGGCGGAGGGCAGGATGCCCGGAGTAAAGAAAGGGCCCGAAGCTTATGTGATGCGCACCAGCTGAAAGCTTGCTAGCGCTCATGCTTTCGTCGTGGTTGACCTTCTTACGCAGGCATTAGATTTTGATTCGCAGCAAGTGGGTGACGTGGCTTTTGCGGATTTTCGCTAAAGGAGGCGTTCGGGTCGATCGCGTCGGATCTAAGCAAAGGCAGCGGAACGAGCCCGCCCTACAAATGTAGGTGCGAATTCATTCGCACGCTCTTGATTCGTCGAAAAGCGTGCGAATGAATTCGCACCCACGAAAGGCAAGAGCAGCGGGGCAAGCCCCCGCTCTACAAAAACATCGGGATTACTGCTGGCGCAACGCCTCGATCGGATCCAGCTGCGAGGCCTTGCGCGCCGGGTAATAGCCGAAGAACAAGCCCGTGGCGATCGAGAAACCCGCCGCCAGACCGATGACCTTTTCGTTCAAGGCGACCGGGAGTTCGCTGAAATGCCCGACCGCCAGCGCGCCGACGATGCCCAGTGCGATGCCGATCACGCCGCCGATCAGCGAAATCAGCATCGCCTCGGCCAGGAACTGCCTGCGTACGTCGCTCGGGCCCGCACCGACCGCCATGCGCAAGCCGATTTCGCGGATCCGTTCGGTCACCGATACCAGCATGATATTCATGATGCCGATGCCGCCGACGATCAGCGAAATCGTCGCCACCGCGCCCAGCAGCAACGACATCAACCGCGTGGTCTGCGTGCGCGTGGCCACGATCTCCGAGATGTTGCGTACGGTGAAATCGTCGTCGTCACCGGGCTTGATCTTGTGGCGCTGGCGCAACAGCGCTTCGACCTCGGTCTGCGCGTAAGTCAGGTCCTTGGCGTCTGTCACCGTCAACGCGATCTGCATCACCGCGCTCGGCGGCAGGCCCATCATGCCCATCAAGCGGCGCCGGCCGGTTTCCAGCGGCACCATGATCACATCGTCCTGATCCTGGCCGAAGCCGCCCTGCCCTTTCGGCGCCAACGTACCGACCACGGTGAACGGCACGCGGCCCAGACGGATCGTCTGGCCGACGCCGCTGTCTTCGCCGAACAATTCGCGGCGCACGGTTTCGCCCAGGATGACTTCCTTGCCGGCGCTGCTGTAATCCTGCGCGTCGAAGCCCTCGCCGTTGGCGATGGTCCAGCCGTTGATGTCGAAGAAGTCCGGCTGCACGCCCTGCCAGTTGCTCGACCAGTTGTTTTCCGCGAACACGACCTGCGTGCCGCCGCGCAACGCGCCGGCGACATATTGCACTTCCGGAATCTCGTTGCGGATCGCATCGACATCGCCCTCGCTGAGGGTGAAGAAGCTGCTCGCGCTCATGCGCACGCCGCCCGCGCCGCGGTTGGAACCTGGCGAGATGTCCAGACGCTGCGAACCCAGCCCCGATACCAGCTTGTCGATCTCCGCCTGCGTGCCCTGCCCCACCGACACCATCACGATCACCGCCGCGATGCCGATGATCACGCCGAGCGAAGTCAGCGCGCTGCGCATCCAGTTGCCGCGCAGCGCGTAGATGGCGGTGCGCAGGATATCGGCGAAATTCATGCGGCCGCTCCTTGCACGTGCAATTCGCCATCGTGCATCACATAGATGCGGTCGGCGTGCGCGGCCACTTCGGCGTCGTGGGTGATCAGCACCACGGTATGGTCTTCGTCGCGCAACCGCTTGAACAACGCGAGGATCTCTTCGCCGGTCTTGGAATCCAGCGCGCCGGTCGGTTCGTCGGCCAGGATGATCGGCGGCTTGTTGATCAGCGCACGGGCGATGGCCACGCGCTGCTGCTGGCCGCCGGACAATTCGCTGGGCCTGTGTCCCGCACGATCGGCCAGACCGACCGCGACCAGCGCTTCCTGCGCCAGGCGCAGGCGCTCGGCCGGCGGCACCTGCGCATAGCCCAGCGGCATCGCTACGTTCTCCAACGCGCTCATCCGCGGCAGCAGATTGAAGCCCTGGAAGACGAAACCGATCTTGTCGCGGCGCAGCACCGCCAATTCTTCGGCATCCAGCGTCGATACGTCGACGCCGTCGCATTCGTATTGGCCGCTGGTGGGCGTATCGAGGCAACCGATCAGGTTCATCAGCGTCGATTTGCCCGAGCCTGAAGGGCCCATGATGGCGACGAAATCGCCGCGATCGATGCGCAGCTCTACGTCCTTCAATGCGACGACTTCGGCTTCGCTGCCGGGCGAATAGATCTTGCCCAGCGCATGCGTCCGGATCACCGCGGCAACTGTCGTCGTTGCGCTCATTTTTCGGCCGCGCGCTCGCCGGTGACGATCGGATCGCCTTCCTTGATGTCGCCGGACACTTCCGTGCTGCTGCCGTCGCTGGCGCCGACGCGCACCATCGTCATCTGCGGCTTGCCGTTGACCAGCTTGTACAGCGGCGCGCGCTTGGCGCCGACCAATGCCGCGATCTGCGCGTCCCACTGCTGCTGCTGCGCCGGCGTCAGCGTGCTGCGGAAAGGCGCGAACTGCTGGGTGGTGCGCTCGAGCATGCGCTGGCGCAGCTGCGCCTGCATATCGCCGCCCGCGCCGCCCATGACGATGCGCATGCCGCCCCCGCCGCCGCCGCGACCGCCGCCGAACAGGCTGCTGCCGCCGCCGTTGGCGGTTTGCGGCGCCGCGCGTGCGGCCATGCGCTCGCGCATCGCCTGGATCGCGGCGTCGAACGCCGCCTGCTGCTCGGCATCGAGCTTGAGGCCCGCGGCGACACGGCTGAAATCGTCGGTCATGCCGCCGCCGCGCACGGTCACGGCCTGCGGGCCGGGCGCATTGCCGCTTTCTTCGCTGGCCGGCTTGTAGCGCAGCGCGGCATTGGAAACCTTGAGTACGTTGTTGCGACGGCTGACTTCGATCTCGGCATTGACCGTCAAGCCGGGCAGCAAAGTGCCGTCGCTGTTGTCGACGGTGACGACCACCGGATACGTGACCACGTTGCTGGTGGTGGTCGCCGATAAACGCACCTGGTCGACCACGCCTTTGAATTGGCGGTCGGCGAACGCATCGGCGGTGAAGGATACGGCCTGGCCGACTTTGACCTGGCCGATGTCGGCCTCGTCGACAGCCAGCTCGATCTTCATCTTGGCCAGATCCTCTGCGATCTTGAACAGTTCAGGCGCCTGCAGACTGGCCGCGACCGTCTGACCCGGCTCGATGGTGCGGGTCAGCACCACGCCGTCGACCGGCGAGCGGATCACGGTGCGGCTCAGGTTGATGCGCGTGGTTTGGGTGGAGGCGGTCTGCTGGCGGATCTGCGCTTGCGCGGAGTTCACCTGCGCTTGCGCTTGATCGCGCGCGGCGCGGGCCAGATCGACGTCGCTCTGCGCGACCAGTTTCTGCTTGCCCAAGTCGGCTTTGCGCTGATAGTCCAGTTCCGCGTTGCGCAGCGTAGCCTGCATCTGCCGCAGCGACGCCTGCGCACTGGCGATCGCCGCGGAACCTTGCTGGATCTGCGCTTCGTAGCTGGCGGGATCGATCTTGGCGATGATCTGATCCTTCTTGACCCGGTCGTTGAAGTCCACCAGCACATCGGTCACCTGCCCGGATATCTGGCTGCCGACGGTGACCGTGGAAATCGCGCTGAGCGTACCGGTGGCGGAGATCGCCACGCGTATGTCGCCGCGCTCGACCGCGCCGGTCCGGTAGCCGCTTTCGGCCGAATCGCCCTTGCGCTGGTTCCAGAACCACAGGCCTGCCGCGATCAGCGCCAGTACGGCCACGGCGATGCCGATACGGCGGGCGAAACGGGAATTGGGGGCTTTACGGGGTGCGCTCATGCTGTCCGGTCGCAGGGAGTCGACGAACGCTAACGCGCCCGTCCTGAATAGGTTGACAGTAGAGCTTAACGGGGACCGATAGTTCCTTGGAGGGCTTTTGTGCGGCACTTGCGGCATCGGCTTTGCGGCATCGGCTTTCGTGGGAGCGGCTTTAGCCGCGAGCTTTTCGGCCGCTGCGCTAGGGGCAAGAGCTCGCGGCTAAAGCCGCTCCCACGAAAGCCGCTCCCACGAAAAGCCGCTCCCCAAAAATCAGGCGAAGGCGATGGTGGCCGTGGTGCCTTCGCCCGGCGCGCTGACTAGCGATACTGGCCAACCAAAACGCTCGCCCAGACGGCGCACGATCGAAAGGCCAATGCCTTTGCCGACCGGGTTCTGCTGATCGGCGCGGTAGAACGGCTCGAAGGCCTTGTCCAATTCTTCCCGGCTCATGCCGATGCCGGTATCGCGCACCACGATGCGGTCGCTGCCGATCCGCACCTCGATGCGGCCCTCATCGGTGAAATGGCAGGCATTGCCGAGCAGATTGCCGATCATCACGCCCAGCACCCGCGGCGGCGCGTGCAATCGCGGCGAGGCTTCCTCGATCACTTCCAATTGCACCGGTTTACCGGCCAGCAACGGACGCACGTTCACCACTTCTTCGTAGACCACGTCGCGCACGTTGAAATCCTCGCTCTGCGGCGCGACATCGGCTTCGCGCGCCAGCACCAGGAAAGCGTCGATCACCGCTTCCATGTCGCGCCCGGCCAGTTGCACGCGCTGCAACGAGCGCTGCGTGCGCGGCGGCAGATCGGGGTCGGCCATCAGCAAGTCCGAAGCCACGCGGATCACCGTCAGCGGCGTGCGCAGCTCGTGGCTGGCATCGCGGGTGAACGCGCGTTCGCGCGCGACGAATGCGCCGATGCGCACCGCCAGATCGTGCAACGCATCGGCCAACTGCCTGACTTCGCCTTCGAGCGCGGCCGGCAGACGTTCGGGCGCGAGCCTGTCGGCTTCCGGCCTGCGCGGTTCCCAGCGCGCGACCTCGCCCGCCAACCACGACAACGGCTCGACCAACTTGCGCGAAGTGCGATAAGTCAGCCAGGTAACCGCATACAGCACGAGCAGCGCCAACGCGATCGGCACCGCGCCGAGCCACAGCGTGAGTTCGTCGACGAAGCCCTCGTTGTAGACCAGATACAAACGGCCCGCGGGACGTTCTTCGACATAGACCGCCTGATTGAGCCCGGGCAACTCGTGAAAACCGGGGCCGAACCCTTTCAGCGCGGGCGGCAGGCCATCGGCGGCGGCGCCGCGCGGCGCCACATAGCCTTTGACGACGATGCCGATAGGCTGCGTCTGATGCTGATCGCGCTGCCAGCTCTGCCAATACTCGCCGGCCTGCGCCTGCATGCGCCGCTCGAGCAAATTCTGCTTGAGCACGGCCGTGATCGCGAACACGCCGATCACGATCACCACACTGGCGATGACCGCCTGAGTGATGAAAGCGGCCTTGAATTTGCGGGACAGGCCCTGCGCCATGGCGGATCAGGCAGGCGGGTGTTCGATGTCCGCGATGCGATAGCCGGCGCTTTGCACGGTATGCAGCAACGGCCGGTCGAACGGTTTGTCGATGGTCTTGCGCAGGTTGTACAAATGGCTGCGCAAAGTATCCGAATCCGGCAGGCCGTTGCCCCAGATTTCGCGCTCGATCTCTTGCCGGCTGACCACGCGCGGCGATTCGCGCATCAGGATGGTCAGCAGCTTCAGGCCGATCGGCGACAGCTGCAGTTCGGTCCCGCCACGAGTGGCGCGCAGGCTGGCCGGGTCGAGCACCAGGTCGGCGACCTTGAGCACTTCGGCGCCCACTTGGCGCCGCTCGCGCCGGATCAGCGCACGCAGACGCGCTTCGAGCTCCTGGATCGCGAAAGGTTTGGTCAGATAGTCGTCGGCGCCCGCACCCAGGCCGGTGAGCTTCTCGTCTAGGGTGTCGCGCGCGGTCAGCATCAGCACCGGCGTCGATTTGCGGGCTTCTTCGCGCAGGCGGCGGCAAACTTCGATGCCGTCCAGACGCGGCAGCATCAGGTCCAGCACCACCACGTCATAATTGTTCTCGGTGGCCAGGCGGTAACCGTCCAAGCCATCGGCGGCGTAATCGACTTCGAAACCGCGGCCCTCCAAATACTCACCGACCATTTCCGAAATATTGCGATTGTCTTCGACGATCAACACCAGCCCAGCGGGCTCTTGCGGATTCCTCATACTGCCCCCGTTCCTTCAGCTTTGTGAAGGGTGCCAATGGCGGGGTCGAGGCGATGTGAAGACGCAGCCATTACGCTAACCCTGACCTGAAGGAGCCCGCCCATGTCCCCTGAACGACTGATGCCTGTCCTATTGCTGCTGGGCTCGAACATCTTCATGACCTTCGCCTGGTACGGACATTTGAAGTACAAAACCACGCCCTTGTTCTGGGCGATCCTGGCCAGTTGGGGCATCGCCTTCTTCGAATACTGCCTACAGGTGCCGGCCAACCGCTGGGGTAGCGCGGTATATACGGCCCCGCAGCTGAAAGGGATGCAGGAGGTGATCACCCTGCTCGTGTTCGCGGCCTTTTCGGCCGGCTATCTGGGCCAGCCGCTGAAGTGGAACCACTGGGCCGGCTTCGCGCTGATCGCGGTGGCGGCCTGGCTGATCTTCATGGAAACGTAGGGTGGGCCTCGGCCCACCCTACCGATTCAAAATTTGATCTTGCCGGTGAGGATATCTTTGAACATCACCCAATCGCCGATGAAGGAATAGATCGGGTGCTTGAACGTGGCGGGCCGGTTCTTCTCGAAGAAGAAATGCCCGACCCAGGCGAAGCCATACCCGCACGACAAAGCGGCCAGCAGCCACCAGCCGTTGCGCTGCAGGATCGCCAGCGCGACCAGCGCCAGCACGCCGCAGCTGCCGATGAAATGCAGCCGGCGGCTGACGGTGTTGCGGTGTTCGCTGAGGTAGAACGGATAGAACTCGCGGAAGCTGTTGAAACTGCTCATCCCCATATCCTCCAAAGCGGCATTTTTTGTAGGAGGGCTTTGTGGGAGCGGCTTCAGCCGCGAGCTTTTCAATGATCGCAGGCCAAAAAACAAGAGCTCGCGGCTGAAGCCGCTCCCACAAAGGCCGCTACCGCAAGACCGCTCCCACGAAAGCCGGGGCCTCAACGCGACTTTTCCGCGGCCTTGGCCCGATCCCAGTAACGATCCTGCATCTCCAGCGGCAAACCCGCAAGCGGCGTGCCGTCGGCCAGCGCGAGCGCTTCCATCGCCCGGAACCGGCGTTCGAATTTGAGATTGGCGCGGCGCAAAGCGCTGCCGACATCGACCTTGGCATGGCGGGCCAGATTGGCGCAGACGAACAGCAGATCGCCGATTTCGTCTTCCAGCCGGTGCTGCGCCGCGGCGTCGCCCGGGTCTGCGGCAACGGCTGCGAATTCGGCGCGGACCTCTTCGATTTCTTCGTGCAGTTTCTCGATGACCGGCGCCGGACCGGGCCAATCGAAGCCGACCTTCGCCGCGCGGTGCTGCAGCTTCACCGCACGCTGCCATTCCGGCATGCCGCGCGCGATGCCGGCCAGCGCGGAGACGTCTTCGTCGCCGGTCGCCTCGCGTTCGCGGCGCTTGTGCTCGTCCCAGGCCAGCGATTGCGCCGCGGCATCGGCAACCGCTTCGTCAGCGAAGACGTGCGGATGGCGCCGGGTCATCTTGTCGCCGATCGCAGCGACCACATCGGCGAAAGCGAAGGCATTTTGCTCTTCCGCCATGCGCGCATGGAAGACTACTTGCAGCAGCAGGTCGCCGAGTTCGTCCTTGAGCGCAGGCAGATCGCTGCGATCGATGGCGTCGGCGACTTCGTAGGCCTCTTCGATGGTGTACGGCGCGATCGTGGCGAAGGTCTGTTCGACGTCCCACGGGCAGCCGGTTTCGCGGTCGCGCAGGCGGGCCATGATATCGAGAAGGCGTTGGATGTCGTGCTGGTCTTCTGCCACGCGAATCGCTCCAGAGTTGTGCCTTTGTGGGAGCGGCTTTAGCCGCGAGCTCTTCCCAGGCATAGCCGGCAGATCTAAAAGCTCGCGGCTAAAGCCGCTCCCACAAGAGCCAAGACGCTGGATTCCCGCCTTCGCGGGAATGACGGCTTTTCAGAGCCAGTCCCGCCACGGCAATGCCGGATCGCCGAGCGCCAAAAAATCGCCGTTGAGGATGGTATCCCGCTGGTTGTAGCGCAGCGGCCGTCCCTTCGGATCGATCACGCGGCCGCCCGCGGCCTCGAGAATGCATTGCCCCGCCGCGGTATCCCACTCGCTGGTCGGTCCGAAGCGCGGATACACATCCATGCCGCCCTCCGCGAGCCGGCAGAACTTGAGCGAGGAGCCCAACGCTATCGTCTCGACCTCGCCGATGCGCGCCATCAACGCCTCGGTGCGCAGGTCGCGATGCGAGCGGCTCGCGGCCACGCGCAACGGCGGTGCGGCCGGCGCACGCACGCCGATCGGCGTATCCGCCCCGCCATCGCGGCGGAACGCGCCGCGACCCAACTGCGCGTGCCACAGCTGCCCGGTGACCGGCGCCTGGATCACGCCGAATACCGAAACGCCTTCGTCGATCAGCGCGATGTTGACCGTGAACTCGCCGTTGCGCTTGACGAATTCGCGCGTGCCGTCGAGCGGATCCACCAGCCAGAGCCGTCGCCAGGCGCGACGCGCGGCGGCGGGCGTCTCGTCGGCGGCCTCTTCGGACAGGACCGGGATATCCGGCGCCAACCGCGCCAGACCGGCGACGATGCAGCGATGCGCGGCCAGGTCGGCGGCGGTCAGCGGACTCGCATCGGCCTTGCGTTCGACGTCGAACGCGCCTTCGTAAACTTCGAGGATGGCTGCGGCGGCTTCGCGCGCGAGCGCGATCACGCCTTCGCGCAGATTTTCGTCGACCGGATCAGCGCTTGTTCGCATCGCCCTGCCTCAGCCATTCGCGGGCGATGAACAACGCGGCGATCGAGCGGCCTTCGGAAAAATCCTCACGCAAAATCAGCCGATGCAGGTCGTCGAGCTTCCACGGCACCACTTCCAATTCTTCCGGTTCGTCGCCGGGCAAGCGTTCGGGATAGAGATCGCGCGCGATCACGAGCGCCGTCTGGTGGCTCATATAAGTCGGCGCCAGCGACAAAGAGCGCAGCACGACGAGCGAATGCGCGCCGTAACCGGCCTCTTCCTTCAACTCGCGGTCGGCGGCCTGCTCCGGCGTCTCGCCCGCGTCGATCCGGCCTTTCACCAGGCCCAGCTCGTAGCGATGCACGCCGGCCGCGTATTCGCGCACCAGCAGCACGGTGTCGTCGTCGAGCAGGGGCACCACCGCCACCGCGCCATGGCCGCGGCCGTGCAGGCGTTCGTAGCGGCGGCGTTCGCCGTTGTCGAATTCCAGATCCAGCCGTTCCATGCGGTACGGACCGGCGTCGTGCTCGGTGATGCCGTGGATGGTGGGCAGCCGGCGCGTCATCGCGGCGTGCCTGCGGATCGGCAAGCGGCGTTCAAGCAGGCGATAATGCGGGTATGGGCGAAAACAGACGTCATGATCCAGCGATGATAGCGGACGCCGAGCGCTGGCGCGCGCGCGACCTGGCCGTACTGTGGCACCCGTGCACGCAGATGCGCGAGCATCCGGACACGCTGCCCTTGCTGCCCATCGCCCGCGGCGACGGCGCGTGGCTGGTCGGGCACGACGGCCATCGCTACCTGGATGCGATCAGCAGTTGGTGGACCAATCTGTTCGGCCATGCCGAGCCGCGCATCGCCGAGGCCATCGCCCGCCAGGCGCGCACGTTGGAACAGGTGATCCTGGCCGGCTGCTCGCACGAACCGGCGGTGGAACTGGCCGAAAAACTGCTGGTCTTGGCGCCGCGCCAGGCCGGGCGCGCGCCGCTGGCCAAAGTGTTCTATGCCGACAACGGTTCGGCCGGCGTCGAGGTGGCTTTGAAGATGGCCTTCCACTGGCATCTCAACCGCGGCGAGCCGCGGCGTACCAAGTTCATCGCGCTGGAAAACGGTTATCACGGCGAAACGCTGGGCGCGCTGGCAGTCGGCGATATTCCGTTGTATCGGCGCGTCTACGCGCCGCTGCTGGCCGAAGCGCTGTTCGCCCCGTCGCCGGACGCTTATCAATCCAGGCCCGGACAGAGCGCCGCCGGACACGCCGAAGACGCGGCCGATGCGCTCGCGCGCCTGCTCGACGACCACGTCGGCGAAGTCTGCGCGCTGATCCTGGAACCTCGCGTGCAATGCGCCGGCGGCATGCGCATGCACGATCCCGCCTATCTGCGCCGTGCACGCGAGTTGTGCGACGTGCACGGCGTATTCCTGATCGCCGACGAAATCGCGGTGGGCTTCGGCCGCACCGGCACGATGTTCGCGAGCGAACAGAGCGGCGTGATGCCGGATCTGCTGTGCCTGTCCAAAGGCCTCACCGGCGGCTTCCTGCCGCTGGCCGCGGTGCTGGCGACGCAGGAGATCTACGACGGCTTCCTCGACGATTCGCGCGAACGCGCCTTCCTGCATTCGCACAGCTACACCGGCAATCCGCTGGCCTGCGCGGCGGCGCTGGCTTCGCTGCGCATTTTCGAAACCGACGATGTGATCGGGCGCAACCGCGCGACGGCGGCGAAGATGGCGGCCTTGGCCGCGCCTTTCGCCTCGCATCCGCATGTCGCGGACGTGCGCCAGGCCGGCATGATCGTGGCTTTCGAGCTGGCCCGCGACGGCGGGAAACGCGTCCTTTTCGATGCCGCGGAACGTATCGGCCTGCGCGCCTATCGCGCGGCGCTGGATCGCGGCGTGCTGCTGCGTCCGCTCGGCGACGTGCTGTACTGGATGCCGCCGTATTGCATCGACGACTCCCAGCTCGAACTACTGGCCCAAGCAACGCGTGCGGCCATCGACGAGGCGACCGCATGACTTCCGCGATCCGCGATCCCGCTGTTGCCCCCTTGAAAAAAGGGGGCGGGCCGCGCAGCGGACCGGGGGATTTGCTTTTGATTTTGATTTTGCCGTTGCTTTCGAAGCATGAGCGGCGTCAACAGCAAATCCCCCCCGCCCCCCTTTTTCAAAGGGGGAAACTGCAGAGCTCTGCGCGGTGGCTGGGCCCATGCGCCTGACCCGCGTCTTCGTCGATATGCCGCTAACGGCCGGCCGACGCATCGCCCTGCCCGAATCCGCCGCACTGCATCTGGTGCGCGTGCTGCGGCTGGCCGAAGGCTCCGCTTGCGTGCTGTTCAACGGCGACGGCTGCGACTACGACGCCCGCCTGCTAGCGGCGGGAAAACGCGGCGTTGAAGCGGAAATCCTCGACGCGCGCGAGGTGGACAACGAATCGCCGCTGCGCATCGTGCTTCTGCAGGGCGTGGCCCGCGGGGAGAAGATGGATCTGATCCTGCAGAAGGCGACCGAGCTCGGCGTGGCCGGCATCGCGCCAGTGTGGGCCGAGCGCACCGAGGTGAAACTCGACGCGCAACGCACCGAGAAGCGCGTCGCGCATTGGCGCAGCGTGATCGTGTCGGCCTGCGAGCAATCGGGCCGCGCGCGGATCCCCGCACTCTCCGCCCCCGTTTCGCTGGCCGAAGCGGCCGCGGCGTCGCCTGGCGATGCGCTCAAGCTCACCCTCGACCCCGCCGGCGAAAACGAATCACGCAGTTTGCAGCCGCCGGCTTCGCGCACCATCGCGATCGCGATCGGTCCAGAAGGCGGCTGGTCGCCGCGCGACCGCGAAACGCTGCGCGCCGCGGGCTTCACGGGTTTGCGCCTGGGCCCGCGCGTGTTGCGCACGGAAACCGCGGGATTGGCCTCCATCGCCGCATTGCAAGCGCGCTTCGGCGACCTGTAGCCGCCGCAATGCTTTTCGTGGGAGCGGCTTCAGCCGCGAGCTCTTGATGCTGGCTTTCATCCCGACCGAAACGAGGGATCTGCGAGTCGAGCAAGCAGATCCCTCCCCCGAATCAAGTTCGGGGTCGGGATGGCAAGAGCATGAGGAATCGTGCTATCGAAGCAGGCGTCTTGCGGAGCCGATGCATTCGTAGACGATCAAAGGCACCACCCAGCTCATCCATACGAAAGTGGTGAACACTTCGGCGATCGTGCCGAGTTCGCTCACGCCCGGAACGCGGCTCATCAGCCGGAAAGTCACGAACGCGAACGTGATGATGTAATTGCGCGCCATCCAATCGCGATGGGTTGGAATGTCGCGTTTGCGGATCGCCCACCATGCCATCGCAGCCGTGGTCAGCCAGGCGAATATCATGACGCCGAACGCCGCGCCCGTGGTCCAACCCAGTGGTGTGGTAGCGACCATTTCGATCGCGCCGATGCACGCCAGCAACAGCCCCGCCAGGTACACGCGTCCGCTCCAGCGATGCGCGCGCGGATACGCCGCGCGCAAGCGACCGACGAATTGCAGCGGGCCCAGCAGCAACGTGAACAGCGCGCCGCCGATATGCAGCCACAACCAGGCGCGCTTGGGCCAGAAATAGGCATAGGTCTCCGGCCGCACATCGAGATAGCGGCCGGCGCTGTGCCACACGAAGTACAACGCGAGCAAAACCATCGCGCACCAGGCGCCCGTTTTCAGGGTCCGTCGGATCGCGGACAACCCTGCCGCCGGCGCGAATAGAGGCCGATCGGCGCGGCCGATCGAAGAAAGATTGGAATTCACATCGGCTCCACAGATCGGCAGCGATCGCGGCCGCCGTTTTCCAACGCAGCAGGCTAGGGACGCGGCCGGCGGCGGAACAGCGACGGAAGTAGGCGTCGCATCCTGACCCAAGTCAGGTCAGGCTACGCGGCACGATCGGACAACGGGATACGGCGCGAACAATCGCGTTTCAGGCGGCTTGCAGCGCTTCGCCGATCCGGCTTTCCACGGCGGACAGGTCCGGCAACAGCGCCGGATCTTCGCGCAACAGCACGCGCGCTTGCACGCCGGGCGGCAGATCGCCGCCCACGGCGTCGGCGATCAGCTCCTCGCGCGCCACCGTGACCAGGCGCGGGAAGCCCTGAGTCAATAAGGCGAAATAAGGCACCTTGGGATCGCTGCCGAGCGACTTCAGCACCAGCACTTTATTGCCCAGCGCCGCCGATTCGTCGGAAATGCCGGCCAGTCGCGCGAACGCGATCAGCGGCAGGCGCCAGCCGCGCCACCGGATGCGGCCGAGCAGCCAATCGGGCGCGTTCTCGACCGGTTCGGGCTCCGCGTACGACAACACTTCGGCGATGGTGGCGTTGGGCAGCAGCAGGCGCGCGCCCGCCACTTGGATCAATACGCCGCGGATGTCGCTAGGGGTGTTGGCCATCGTTCTTCCTCGTACCGCAAGATCAAGAGCTGCGGCTGAAGCCGCTCCTGCAAAAAATCAGACCGGCCAGCGCTCGGACAGGCGTTCGGCCAGTGCAGCCGGCAATCCCGCTTCGCCGCCGCGCGCCACCACATCGTTGGCTGCGGCGGGTTCGAAACAACCTTCCGCTGACTGCCCGGCCACCAGCGCGCCTGCGGCCGCCAGGCGCATGATCGGATCCACCGTGGCGACGTCGCCGCCGCTGAGCACCACGATCGCGCTGTCGTTGGCCGGCAATGCGTCGAACACATTCGCCGAACCGTTGAATACCAGATCGGCGGCGCGCCTCGTCAAACCCATCGACGGCGGCACCACGTAGACATTGCCCGGTTCGAGCGTCGTTTCCGCCGCGGCGAGTTGCACCGGCATCGCCGAGGCGCGCGCCATCTGGCCGACCAGCTTGTCGTACTGGCCGCCGTCCAAACGCTGCAGGATCAATACCGGACGCGGAAAACCTTCCGGCAAGCCTTTCAGCAATTGCCGCACCGCGTCCGGCCCGCCCAACCCCGCCAGCAGCAGCACCGCGCCGCGTTGCGGCCCGTGTCCGTAGCTGTCGGTATCGGCCAGCGACAAGCCGGCGATGCGCCGTTCCAGCTCTTCGATATCGGTGGTCGACACCGTCGGGGCCGCGCGATTCGTACCGACCGTCGTTTCGCCGTCGTCCAAGCTCCAATCGCCGGCGTTGATCGTACGCGGCGCGACAGCGGCAGGAAGCTCCGCCGTTTCGCCGCCGCCGCTGCTCAGGAATTCATCGAGACCGACGACGGTATCCGCCGCGGCCGCATCGCGCGGTTCGCGCGATTCGCCGCCCATGTCGAAACTGTTGAAGTCGATGGCGCCGAAATTGTCCGCGTCCACTTCCAGCAGTTCGGCATCGACTTCATCGACTTCGGCCAAGCCCACGCCGACCGCATCGGTCGGCAGCGCTTCGGCATGCACATCGGCTTCGTCCGCATAAGGGACGAAGGAAGCCTGCGCATGATGCTGCTGCGGCGTGACCGGCAGCCCCGGTTGCGGATAGATGTCGTCGGCTTCGGTCTGGCCCGGCGGCAATACGTCGTCGTGGCCGTACAACTTCGCCTGCAGATGTCGCGACCAGCGCGCGGCGTCCCAGCCTTCGCGGCGGGCCGCCAATTCGGCTTCGTCGAAGATCACCGTGATCGCCGGGTCGCCCAGCACCGCATCGAAACGTTCGAGCTGCGCCTCGGTCGCCGGATCGAGCGCGACCAGCACGCTGTCCGGCTGCGCAGCGATCACCGCATCGACGCCGATGCCGGAAGGATCGGCGATCAGCACCACTTCGGCGCCGGCCTGCTCCAACGCATCGCGCAGGCGATCGCTGGCGGCGCCGGGCTGCGCCAGCAGCACTGCGCGCCGTTGCGCGCCGCGCACCGTCGAAGGCTTAGGCGTGGTCACGGGTCAGCCCCAACAGATCGAACACGTTGCGCATCAGCTCTTGCTCCTGGTACGGCTTACCCAGGTAGCGCTCCACGCCGATGTCGAAAGCGCGCTGGCGGTGTTTCTCGCCGGTGCGCGAGGTGATCATCGCGATCGGCACGTTACGTAAGCGCGGATCGAGTTTCATCGTGGTCGCCAACTCGTAACCGTCCATGCGCGGCATTTCGATGTCGAGCAGCATCAGGTCGGGCACGCGCTCGGTCATGCGCTCGAGCGCATCCAGGCCGTCCTTGGCGGTGACGACTTCGAAGTTGTGGCGCTCGAGCACGCGGCCGGTCACCTTGCGCATGGTCACCGAATCGTCGACCACCATCACCAGCGGCACGCCGCGCTCGGGCGCTGCGGGCATGGCGGCCGGTTCGCGCGGTGCGGCGACATGGCGGCGCACCAGAGGCGCGACGTCCAGGATCACCACCACGCTGCCGTCGCCCATGATCGTGGCGCCGAAGATGCCCGGCACCGATGCGACCTGCGGGCCGACCGGCTTGACCACGATTTCGCGGTTGCCCAGCACCTGGTCGATGCTCACCGCCGCGCGCAGATCGCCGGAGCGGATCAGCAACAACGGCACCTGCATCTGGCCTTCGGCCTTGGCCGGCGCATGGCCGAGCAAGCTGCCGAGGTCGTGCAGCACATAATCCTCGCCGCCGTAACGGTAGCTGGCATCGCCGCCGCCGAGCTGATCGCGCTCGATGCGTCCTACGCCGCGCACCGAAGCGATCGGTACTGCGAAGCTGGTTTCGCCGATGCGCACGAACACCGCCTGCGTCACCGCCAGCGTCTGCGGCAGGCGCATGGTGAAAGTGACGCCCTGCTTGGGCCTGGAGGCGATATCGAGCGCGCCGCCGAGCTGGCGCACTTCGCTGTGCACCACGTCCATGCCGACGCCGCGGCCGGCCAGATGGCTGACCGCATCGGCGGTGGAGAAGCCCGATTCCAGGATCAGCGTGTCCAGATCGGCATCGGCCAATATCGCGTCCGCGCGCACCAAGCCGCGCTCTTCGGCGCGCTTGCGGATCGCCTGGCGGTTGAGGCCGGCGCCGTCGTCGGCCACTTCCAGCACGACTTCGGAACCTTCGCGGCGCATCGAGATGCGCACCGTGCCTTCTTCAGGCTTGCCGGCCTTGCGGCGTTGCTGCGGCGTTTCCAGTCCGTGCGCGACGGCGTTGCGCAGCATGTGTTCCAACGGCGCGGTCATGCGCTCGAGCACGTTGCGGTCGAGTTCGCCCTGCGCGCCTTCGAGTTTCAGCTGCACCTGCTTGCCGGTTTCGCTCGCGGCCTGGCGGATCACGCGGCGCAAACGCGGCACCAGCGCATCGAACGGCACCATGCGCGTGCGCATCAGGCCTTCCTGCAGGTCCGAGCTCACGCGCGACTGTTGCAGCAGCAGCGTTTCGTATTGGCGGGTCAGGTCCTCCATCGACTGCTGCAGGCTCGCCAAGTCGGCCGCGGACTCGCCGAGGCCGCGCGACAGCTGTTGCAGGGTCGAGAAGCGGTCGAGTTCCAACGGATCGAAGGTCTGGTCCGAAGCCTCGTGCTCGCGCTGGTAGCGGGCGATGATCTGCGCTTCGGTTTCGATGTCCAGACGGCGCAACTGGTCGCGCAGACGGGCGTTGGTTTGTTCCATTTCGCCCATCGCCGCGCGGAACGCACCGAGCTGCTGCTCCAGGCGGGCGCGGTAGATCGCGACTTCGCCGGCGTAGTTCACCAGGCGATCGAGCAAGTCGGCGCGGATGCGCACCTGCTCTTGCGGCGCGCGCACGGCGATGTCGTCTTCGTCGCCCTGGGTAGTGTCGATCGGCGCCGACAACGGCTTGAGATCGACCGCGGGCTGCGGCTCGGGCGTGGATTTCTTGGACACGGCCGCGCCCTGTTGCGCAACGACCAGGCTCTCGCCGCGGGCGCGGGCGTCGAATTCCTCGACCAAGCCGGCCGGCACGGCCACCGCACGGCGCGCGGCGACGCGGCCGATCATCGCGTGCAGCCGGTCGAAACCGCGCTCCAGCAACGGCACGCCGTCGCGGCCGAGTTCGCAGCGATGTTCGGCCACGGCTTCGAGCAATGTTTCCATCGCGTGGCCGAGTTCGCCCACGGCCATGATGCCGGCCATGCGCGCGCCGCCCTTCAACGTGTGCAGGTCGCGCTGCAGACCGACCAGCGGCTCTCGATCCTCAGGCGCTTCGCGCAGTTTCGCGAGCAAACCGTCGGCGTGGTCGAGAATGTCGCCGCCTTCCTCGACGAAAATGTCGATCAGCTCCGGGTCCAGATCGGTGAGATCCAGGGCTTCGTCCGGATCCTCTGTGGATGCCATGACGCCGGCCAGCAGATTGGCGACGACGGTGTCGTCTTCGGTTTCGGTTTCGGTTTCGAGTTCGAGTTCGAGTTCGAGTTCGACTTCGACTTCGGCCTCGGCAGCAAGGCGCTCGGCTTCACGCTCCGCTTCGACGCGTTCGGCTTCCACGCGTTCGATTTCCGCACGTTCCGCTTCGAGACGGGCCGCCTCGGCGCGCTCGGCTTCGATGCGTTCGATTTCCGCGCGTTCCGCTTCGAGACGGGCCGCTTCGACGCGTTCCGCTTCGAGACGTTCGGCTTCAGCGCGCTCGGCTTCGAGACGAGCCGCCTCGGCACGCTCGGCTTCTGCACGCTCGGCTTCGAGTTTGCTTTCGCGCGCGACCCGCTCGGCCTCGGCGTATTCGACTTCCAAGCGCGCGTATTCGGCTTCTTCTTCGGCGATGCGCGCGGCTTCTGCGCGTTCGGCTTCGAGACGCTCGGCTTCGATGCGTTCCGCTGCGGCGTTCTCGGCGGCGATACGTTCGGCCTCGACCCGGTTGGCCTCGATGCGCTCGGCTTCGACGCGTTCGGCCTCGAGCAGGTCGGACTCGATCCGCGCCAACTCGGCGCGCTCGGCCTCGATCTGTTCGGCGGCGATGCGCTCGGCGTCGCCGGAAGCGTCCGCAACCGCCGGCTCCTCGCTCAGGTCGACAGCGGGGATCTCTTCGTCGAGACCGAAAATAGAGACGCTGGGTTCGGGCAGGCTGTCGCGCAGATTGATCAGGCGCACCGCCAACAGGGTCTGCACCGGTACGGTGGAGGCCGGCGTCAGCAATCCGTCGACGGTGGCGCGGATCTGCACGGACAGTTCCGACAGCGCGGCGACGCCTTCGGCTTCGGGCACGCTGCCCGCAGCCAGCAAACGCTTGATGTAAGCCTCCGCCGGCAACGTCGCGTCGACGATTTCCGGCACTTCCGTCATCGCGAACGCACCGTTCATGGTGTGGATCGCTCGCAGCAAGGCATCGTCCGCGGGTTGCGGCGATACGCGCGAGCGCTCCAGCCAAGCGTCGACCGTCTGCAGATGGCCGTCCACTTCGACGGCCAGTATCTCCAGCAGCACCGGGTCCACTCTCACGGCACGGTGCTCGACCGGCGCGGCGGCCGGCGCCGAAGCTTCCTCTTCCACGGTCTCGAGCACGATCTCCTCGATCGCGGATTCGTCGAAGGCAGGCATCGCCTGCGGCGCTGCGGCGGAAGGCGTGTAATGCGCCTCTTCGCCCGCGGCCAGACGATCGGCGACGGTTTCGATGCCGGCCAGGTTCGCGCCCAACGGCGCGGCGCCGCTCAAAGCCGCATGCAATTGCGGCAGCGTGCGGAACGCATGGTCGACCAGCGCCAGCACCGCCGGCGTCGGCGGACGCGAGCCGTCGAGCACGCGGTTGAGCATGTTCTCCACTTTCCAGCTGAACTCGCCCAGGACGCGCGCGCCGACCAGGCGGCCGCTGCCCTTCAGCGTGTGGAAAACGCGGCGTATCGGACGCAGCCGATCGAGCTGGTCGGGCTGTTCGCGCCACTGCGGCAGCAGTTGGCCGAGGTTGGCGATCTCTTCCTCGAATTCCTCGAGGAAGACTTCGCGGATCTCGTCGTCGATTTCGTCGTTGCTGAAATCGAAACCGCCGCTGCCGGCTTCGACGCCCTGCCGGTCCGGTGCCGTGGCGGCCTCGGCCGGCGCTGCGTCGCCGGCGACGATTTCGTCGATCCGGTCCATGGTTTCGTCTTGCACCACCGCGACTTCGTCGCTCTGCGGCAGCGGCCAGTAGCGCAGCGATTCCAGGCTCTGCCGGGTGATCGCGAGGATCTCTTCGGAATTCTGGCGGCGATCGCGGATCGCTTCGAGATAATACTCGAGGCTGGCCAGCGCATCGGCCAGTGTATCGAGCTGACGACCGTTGGGCACGCGCTTGCGCGACAGCAGTTCGGCCTCGGTGTAGCGACGCACGCCTTCGAGATAGTTGGCCGGTTCGGACAGTTCCAGCATGCGCAACGCGCCCGAAACTTCGGCGAGCAAGCGCGGTACCTCGCTCAATTGCGCGTGGTCCCAATTGGTTTCGACGAAAGCGACGAAGCCCTGGCGCGCGTCGGCGAAGTTGGCGATGGCCTCGCGCACCAGCACTTCCAGCACTTTGTGCGATTCGTTGGCGATCAGGTCGTCCTGCTCGCCGCTGATGCCCGGCTGGCCCAAACGCGCGACTTGGTCGTCGAGCGAGGCGTCGACGTACAGCAGCGCGCCGGCGACGTCGAGCAATGCGTCTTCGTCGGTGGGGCGCTCGCCGGAGGTCAATTCGCGCAACGCGTCGCGTTGTTGCAGCACCACGTCGCGGGCGACGCCCAAGCCGAGCATGCCGAGCGTGTCGGCGACGCGATCCAGCGCGACCACTTGCGGCTGCAGTTCGCCGGCATCGCTGCGGTTGGTGCGCAGGTGCAGGTCGAGCGCGTCCTTGATGCGCAGCAGGTCTTCTTTGATGGCGCCGGCGACGGTGTCGAGCAGCGCGCGATTGCGCCCGCTCAAGCTGCCGCGCGCGTGTGCGAGTTCGGATTCGCTGGGGGTCTCGCCGACCAGGCCGAAGGTGGCGCGCAGCGCGTCCAATGCCGGATGCGGTTCGGTGGCCTGGGCCACGTGATAGAGCAGTTGGCGCGTGGATTCGAGTTGCGAATTGGGCGCGCGCGCGCTGCCGTCGCCATCGCCGAATTCGCGGCGGGTTTCGCGTTCGACGCTGCCGAAGGCCTCGCGCAGCGAGTAGGCGCCGCCGAGGCCGCCGTCGCGCAGCGCAGCCGCGGTTTCGGTGGCGACCCACAGCATGCGGCGCGCGGCGGGCTCGCTGGCCAAACCGAGCAGGCCTTGCAGCGATTGCGCCAGCGTGGCGTAGTCGCCCGGCGTATTTTCGGTCCAACCGGCGAGCGATTCGCGCAGATCCGACAACAGAGGCTGCGCATCGGTCTCGCGCTGGCGTTCGGGCGCATCGATCGGGGCCGGCAGCGTCACCGGCAGCGGGCGGTCCAGATCCGGCGCGAACAGTACGCTTTCGCTCAGGCCCTTTTCGCCGCGCGCGCTGCGCAGTTCGTTGAGCAACGGCAGCAGGACGATCGGGATGTCCTTGTGCCCGCCCTGCAGGCGTTCCAAGTAATCCGGCAGCAGCACCACGCCGCGCATCAGGCTAGAGCAGGCCTCGTCGCGGTTATCGACCTGGCCGGAAGCGATCGCCTTGGCGAGCGCTTCCATTTCCTCGGCGACCATCGCCGGCGCGTACAGCTCCACCATCCGCAGCGTGCCCTGCACCTGGTGCAGGAAACCCGCGGCGAAGCGCATGCGGCTAGGGTCGGCGGGATCGTCGGCGTAGCCTTCGATCTCGTGCTGCGTCTGGCGCAGGGTTTCGTCGAGCTCGGGTTTGACCCAGCCCAGCGTGGTGTAGTCGATCGCGTCGCGCAAAGCCGTCATCGCCTGCTACTCCAGGCGGACGCGCGCGCCGCTACCGCAACGGAACCTATCGCTTTCATGCCTTCGTCGATTCCTCGGCTCAGGCCGGCAGCTTGAAGTCGGCGACCGAACGGCGCAGGTCCGCAGCGAGCTGCGCCAGATTTCCGATCGACTCGGCGGTCTGGTTGGCGCCCTGCGAGGTCTGCGCGGTGATCGACTGGATCGTGTTCATCGTCTGGGTGATGTTGGACGCCGCGCTGGACTGCTGCTGCGCCGCCGACGAGATGCCTTGAATCAGGCTCGACAGATCGTTCGACACGCGTTCGATCTCGCCCAGTGCGGTACCGGCGTCTTCGGCCAGGCGCGCACCGCTCACCACCTCGGCGGTGGTTTGTTCCATCGAACTCACCGCTTCGTTGGTATCGGACTGAATCGTCTGCACCAGCGTTTCGATTCGCTTGGTCGCGTTGGACGCGCGTTCGGCGAGTCGCTGCACTTCGTCCGCCACCACCGCGAAGCCGCGGCCCGCCTCGCCGGCCGAGGCGGCCTGGATCGCCGCGTTCAGCGCCAGGATGTTGGTTTGTTCCGAGATGTCGTTGATCAGTTCCACGATCGAGCCGATTTCCTGCGAGCTTTCGCCCAGGCGCTTGATTCGCTTCGAGGTTTCCTGGATCTGGTCGCGGATCGAGTCCATGCCGGCGATCGTCTCGCGCACCACGCCCGCGCCCTTGGTCGCGATCTGCACCGAGCGCTGCGCCACGTCGGCCGACTCGGCCGAGTTCTTGGACACCTGGTCGATGCTCGCCGCGATTTCGCTGATGCGGTCGGAGGCGGAGGAGATTTCCTGCGCCTGGTGTTCGGCCGCTTCGGCCAGATGCATCGCGGTGGCCTGCGTTTCCTGCGCGCTGGACGCCACCTGCACCGAGGTGTCGGTGATCGTCTGCACCAGGCTGCGCAGCTGCTCGACGGCGAAGTTGATCGAGTCCGCGATCGCGCCGGTCATGTCCTCGGTCACGGTCGCCTTCACGGTGAGGTCGCCTTCTGCGAGCGAACCCATTTCGTCGAGGAGGCGCATGATCGCCTCCTGGTTGCGGTCGTTGAGTTCCTTGGTGCTCTGGTAGCGCACGCGTTGCGCGCGGCTGAGGCTGAACAGCAAGCCGGCGATGGCGAACAGCACCACCGCGCCGGAAATGATACTGACCCAGACGCCGCCGAAGATCGACGTATCGCGCAACGAACCGAACGAGTTGAGCGCGCGGAACAGGCCTTCGCTGTCGGACAGCAGTTTGTTGGAACCGGTGGTCAGCGCCGCGGCCGAGGACTGCGCGCGGAACAGGTTCTGGGAAGTACCGAGGATGGCGTCGAGATCTTTCTTCATCTCGACCCAAAGCGTATTGGCTTGGTTCAACGCAGCGACCGCGGCCGGCGCGGTCACCCGCTGCACTTCGCCGCTGCCGCCCTGACGCAGGCCGGTGAGCACGTTGTCGAACACGCCGACGTCGCGGGTCAGCGCGTCGCCCGCGAGCGAAGCGGTCGGACCGCCCGCGCGCACTTCGGTCACGCGACGCGCCAGGTTACCGGCCAGCACGTTCTGGCGCAGCGCCAGATAGACCTGCGAAGCCGGCGAACCGCTGGCCGACATCGCGCGCACCACTTCGTCCAGTTGCGCCTGCAACTGCGGCACGCGCTGGTTGAAGCGGTCGGCGTTGCCGGCCAGGCCCAGCACGGCGGTTTGGCTGGCCAGGACTTGGTCCGCGCTCTTGCCCAGCGGCGCCCAGGTCTGGATGACCGCGTCGATCGGGCCGGAAACGCCGGCGGTGGTGCCGAAGCGATCGCTGAGCAGTTTGACGTCGCTCTCGATCTGGGTCTTGGTGGCCCGGAACGCGGCGAACGACTGCGCGTTGCCGCCTACCGCCTCTCGGCCTTGGTTGGCGAGCTTCTGCGAATTCACCTGCAGGCTCGACGCGGCGGTACTGGCGCCGCCCAGCCGGGATGCCTTCCAGATCGCGTAGCCGGTATTGGCGCCGAAGACCAGGATGGCCGCCACCAGGATCAGAAGCCAGGCGTTGGTGCCGATGTTGCGGCCCTTGCCGGCAACGCTATCCATCACAGTGCTCATGTTCGACCTCGATCTCTCTTGTTCTGCTTTGTTCGGTGAGTTGCGGCGCGGTCAGGCCGCGGCTTGTCTGAATTCGGGGGTGCGCGACAGCCGTTCCAGGCTGAAGATCCCCCATGCATCGTCGCCCAGGCGGTAGCCGCGTTCGACGAAGTGCGCGTAACGCCCTTCCGCCAATTGCGCCGCCGCCAGGTCTTCCTGTTGGATCTGTTGCGAATCGTTGAAACCGCGCTGGCCGTAGAGCTCGTCGATCAGCACGGCCACGTCGCCGCCCTGCTGGCGCATCAGCAGCATGCGCTGGCCTTCGTGCATCACGGTGCGCGCGCCTTCGAGGAACTGCTTCAGGTCGATGATCGGCAGCAGGTTGCCGCGCACGTTGGCCACCCCCAGCATCCACGGCTGCGCGCCGGGGACCGGGGTGATCGCCGGCACCGGCAGGATTTCCACCACCTCGTCGAAACCCGAGGCCAGGCGGTGCGCGCCGATACGGTAGGCCACGCCGCGCCACAGACCGGGCGCGTCGAGCTGTTCCGGCAGGCCGGCGACGTGCGCCAAGCTCTTGCGCTCGTACTCGGCCAGGATGTCGAAGGGCTCTTGGCTGCGTTGCTTGGACATGGGCCTAGGCGCCGATCAGCTCGTTGATGCGGGCGATCAGCGCATCCTCGCGCGGCGGCTTGACGATGTAGTCCTTGGCGCCCTGGCGCAAACCCCAGGCGCGGTCGGTCTCCATGCCCTTGGTGCTGACGATCAGCACCGGGATGGCGCTGGTGACGGCATCCTTGGACAGGGCGCGGGTCGCCTGAAAGCCGTTCATGCCCGGCAGCACCAGGTCCATCAGCACCAGGTCGGGCATTTCGCGGCGGCACATTTCGATGCCGTCTTCGGCGCTGCCGGAAGCGAGCACCTGGTGTCCGTTGCGTTCCAGCAACTGGGTGAGGACCGCCGTGTCGGTCGGCGAATCTTCGATCAAAAGAATACGGGCCATGCGTTGCCTTACCCCCTGGTCAGGCGTTGACGTGTGTACGGATCGCGCCGAGTAGCTCCTCGCGCGTAAAAGGTTTGGTCAGGTATTGCTCGGAACCGACGATGCGGCCGCGCGCTTTGTCGAAGAGGCCGTCCTTGGAGGACAGCATGACCACGGGGGTGGACTTGAAGAGCTGGTTGTTCTTGATCAGGGCGCAGGTCTGATAGCCGTCCAGCCTGGGCATCATGATGTCGACGAAAATGATCTGGGGCTGCTCGTCGGCGATCTTGGCCAGCGCCTCGAAACCGTCGTTGGCGGTGACGACGGCATAGCCTTCGCGCTTGAGCAAGGTTTCGGCGGTGCGACGGATCGTCTTGGAGTCGTCGATCACCATCACCTTCAAGCCATTGAGGCTGGGTGCGCTGCCCTGGTCCTGCATTTTTCTGTATCCCCTGTGCGCACGCGAAGAATAGGCGTGCCGCGAAACTACCTATATCCCAGCCCCGGCGTGCACTGTCAAGTTTTCGTTATAGGAATTTTCGCTGAATGGCGCGAGCCCGACGTAAGGTTTGGCACGACTGGTAACATCAGTGCCCAAATTGGGGAAAAAGCGACCATTCATGCCTCTCGATATCGTCGTCGTGATGGACCCGATCGGGTCGATCAAGATTGCCAAGGATTCTACGTTCGCGATGTTGCTGGAGGCGCAGCGCCGGGGCCACCGGCTGCAGTACGTGCTGCCAGGTGGCTTATGGCTGCGCGATGGACGCTGCAGTGCGCGCACGGCGCCGCTTACGGTGCGCGACGACCCCAAAAACTGGTACGAATTGGGAACTGCGTCACAATTTGAGCCTGGACGGGGTACGGTGATCCTGATGCGCAAAGATCCGCCGGTGGATGCGGATTACCTGCACGACACTCATCTGCTCGGCTTCGCCCAACGCGCCGGGGCCCAGGTGGTCAACGATCCGCAGGGGCTGCGGGACTTCAACGAGAAGCTGGCGGCCCAGGAATTCCCGCAGTGCTGCCCGCCGACCCTGGTCAGCCGCGACGCGGCCGCGCTCAAGGCCTTCGTGGCCGAGCACGGCGATGCGGTGCTCAAGCCGCTGGACGGCATGGGCGGCCGCTCGATCTTCCGGATCCGCTCCGGCGACGCCAATCTCAACGTGATCCTGGAAACGCTCACCGAGGGCGGCCGCCGCCTGGCCATGGCCCAGCGCTACCTGCCCGAGATCGTCGACGGCGACAAGCGCATCCTGCTGGTCGACGGCGAGCCGGTCGACTACTGCCTGGCCCGGATCCCGCAGGGCGACGAGTTCCGCGGCAACCTGGCCGCCGGCGGCCGCGGCGAAGGCCGTCCGCTGAGCGACCGCGACCGCTGGATCGCCGCCCAGGTCGGCCCGGAAATGAAGCGGCGCGGCATGCGCTTCGTCGGCCTGGACGTGATCGGCGACTACCTGACCGAGGTCAACGTCACCAGCCCCACCTGCATCCGCGAGCTGGATGCGCAGTTCGGGCTGAATATCGCCGGCCTGCTGTTCGACGCCATTGAAGCCGACATGACGTGAAAGCGGTTTTAGACACGGATAAAGTCCCATAAAAGCGGATAGATCAAAAAAAGCTTTATCCGTGCTCATCAGATTTGATCCGCGTCGAAAAAAAGATTCTGATTCGATCCGCGCCTAAAAGGTTTTGATGTCGGCCATCCCCGCCCCCACCGTCCCCCAGATCGGCGAGAACCAGCGCCTCAGCGCATCGCTGGCGCTGTCGCTGCTGCTGCACGGCATGCTGATCCTGGGCTTGGGCTTCGCCCTGGACGATGCGGCGCCGATCCTGCCGACGCTGGATGTGATCCTGACCCAGGCCCAGACACCGCTGACCCCTAAACAGGCGGACTTCCTGGCCCAGGCCAACAACCAGGGCGGCGGCGAGCACGATAAGAGCCTGAGGCCGCGCGAAGCCGAGATCGGCCAGGTGCCGCAGCCCGAGGCCGGTGTGGCGCCGCGCGAACTGCGCGCCCAGGCGCCGGCGCCGCAACCGCCGCCGGAAGCGCGGGTGGTCAGCACCCGCAACGCCGAAACCCAACTGCCTACGCCCGAAGCCACCCCGACGCCGCCGGTAACAACCTCATTGCCCCAGGGCCAACAGAAGGTCGAACGCGACCTGGCCATGGCGCGGCTCGCGGCCGAGATCCATCTGCGCTCGCAGCGCTACGCCAAACGGCCCAAGCGCAAATTCGTTTCGGCCAGCACCCGCGAATACGTCTATGCGACATATCTGCGCGGCTGGGTCGACCGGGTCGAGCGCGTCGGCAACCTCAACTACCCCGACGAGGCGCGCCGCCGCCATATCGGCGGCGTGGTGGTGATCACCGTGGCGATCCGCCGCGACGGCAGCGTGGAGCGGGCCGACGTAATCCAGTCCAGCCGCATCCCCATGCTCGACGCCGCCGCGCTGCGCATCGTGCGCCTGTCCGAACCTTTCGAGGCGTTGCCCAAGACCGAAGAGAATGTCGATATCCTGCATGTGACGCGCACCTGGCAATTCATGCCGGGCGGCGAACTGATCGATCAGTAGCCATGACCAAGTTCGAATACCTGTCGGTATTGACCTCGATCATCATCGGCTTGGCTTTGGCCAATCTTTTGTCGGGCGCGGCGCGGCTGATCCAATTGCGCGCACGGGTGAAGCCGCATGCGACCACGTTGTGCTGGATGGCGATGCTGTTCCTGGCCAACATCCAGATCTGGTGGGTGGCGTTCGAACGGCGCGAGGCCGACGAGTTTTCGTTCTTCGCGTTCCTGCTGTACTTGATGATGCCGGTCACGATGTTCCTGGTCAGCTACTTGGTGCTGCCGGATCTGGGCGACGAAGACGCGGTCGATCTGCCGGCGAACTTCGACGGCAACCGAGTCTGGTTTTTCGGTCTGTTGGCGCTGGTGCCGGGGGTGAGCCTGATCGAAGAATGGATAAACGACGGTGCCGTCCCGCTGGATACCGATGCGGCGTTCCGGATCGTGTTCGTGGCGCTGAGCCTCGTCGCCGCCAGCATCCGCAGTGCGCGCTTTCATCTGTGGAATGCGGTGTTCGTGCTCGCCGGCTTCCTCGCCTATGTTTCGATCCTGTTCCTGCAACTGCGCTGAGCGACCCGATTCTTTATGCGAGCCGGTTTTCGTGGGAGCGGCTTCAGCCGCGAGCTCTTGATCTTGCAGCCCCATCACGACGGGTAAAGCTCGCGGCTGAAGTCGCTCCCACAAGCTGTAGGGTGGGCCAAGGCCCACCCTACAGCTTTTTCCAGACCAAACCTTCGCCGCGACGGTAGTAGACGCTGACTGCGCGTGCATACAACTCGCGGCTGGCGACCAGGCCGAAAACGCGCCCGTCTCGGCTATTGCCGCGATGATCGCCGACCATCAGCACCCGGCCATGCGGAACGACCAGATAGGGAATGTCCGGTCCACCGCCGTAATCCAGATTCAGGTCGGCCCGGTGTTGCCCGAACCATTCGACGTCGCGTTCGCTCGCCGAGGCCAGCGGCTTGCCGTTGATCGATAGGCGTCCATCGACCAGGCTCACTTCGTCGCCGCCGACCGCGACCACGCGCTTGATCAGCCGCGTGCCGTCGAGCGGCGACTTGAATATCGCGATATCGCCGCGCTGCGGCGCGCCACGCGGCACCACTTCTATTCCGGTGAACGGAATGCGTACGCCGTAGGCCGTCATGTCGACGAATACACGGTCGCCGGGCATCAACGTGTCCTCCATCGAACCGCTGGGCACGCTGTAGTGGTTGGCGAACGACGTGCGCGCCACGGTCAGCAGCAGGACCATGATCAGTAGCGGACGGGCTTCGGCTTTGAGCCAGCCGAGGACTCCCGAGTTGGGTTCGCGGCGGGTGGGCTTGCTCATGAGATGCGCTCCGTAGCGGTCGATGGCTGCTGACCGCGATTTGCGGACTTTAGTTCCCGTACGGGAATTCCGATGTTCGCCGGCCAAATGTTTTTAAGCCGTCATTCCCGTGAAGGCGGGAATGACGGCTGAGTATCAAACGCGACCGGCGCGAAGCGCTTTCTGCTGTTCCAACGTCAGCGCCACGTTGTCGCGCAGATACGCCGGCTCCAAGCGTTCTGGCGCCACACCCTCGCCGCGTGCGAACGCGAGCGCAGCCACGCGGGCGACATCCGCGGCATGCGGCAATGCGCCAGCGTCGACGCTGCTCAATCGTTGCTGCAACCGCTGTTGCAGGACAGCATCGGCCGCAGCGAAGCCGGTGCCGACGCCCTGCCACCCCGCTTCGTCGCCCGGAAGCTGCACGCTATCGGGTGCGCCGACGGTTTCCTGCGACATGGCGAACACTCCTTCGCCCTCGCGCCGGAACGCGGCCGCATAAACCTCGCCCATCCGCGCATCGATCGCCGCCAGGATGCGTTCGCCCTGCGCCTGCATCGCCAGCGCGGCCAAAGTCGATACCGGCACCACCGGTTTATCCAGCGCGAGCGCGATGCCCTGCGCGATCGCGATCGCCAGACGCACGCCGGTGAACGCGCCTGGACCGCGGCCGACGGCGATCGCGTCGAGCTGCGAACGCGCGATGCCGGCATCGGCCAGCATCGCCTCGGCCCAAGGCAAAGCCAATTCGGCATGACGGCGCGGCGCGATTTCGAAACGCTCGCGCACCTCGCCGTCGATCCAGACGGCGACCGAACAGGCTTCGGTGGCGGTTTCGAAGGCGAGCAGTTTCATCGCGCCAGTTTACCTGTGGGAGCGGCTCCAACCGCGAGCTTTGATCCTGCTTTTGTGGGAGGGGCTTCAGCCCCGACAAACTATGTCGGGGCTGAAGCCCCTCCCGCAAAAGCGGGAAGCTCGTGGTCGGGCTCCTGGAGGCATTGATCCACCGTATCGGCGGCGAAAAAAGCCGCCACGTCGTCGATCCGGCGCGATCTCGGCAACGGCGGCAGCGAGTCCAGGAAAATGCGCCCGTACGACTTGCCCAGCAGGCGCGGATCGCACAGCACCAGCACACCGCGATCGGATTCGCTGCGGATCAGGCGCCCGGCGCCCTGCTTGAGCGCGATCACCGCCTGCGGCAGCTGTTCGTCGCGGAACGGATTGCCGCCGGCGCGGCGGATCGCGTCCAGTCGCGCTTCGAACACGGGATCGTCGGGCGCGGCGAACGGCAATTTGTCGATCACCACCACGCTCAGCGCGGCGCCGACCACGTCCACGCCCTCTCGGAAACTGGCCGCGCCGAGCAGCACGCCGTGGCCGGATTCGCGGAAACGCTGCAGCAGCACGTGCCGCGGCGCATCGCCCTGCACGAACAGCGGCCAGGGACCGTCGCGCAACGACTCGGCGGCTTCGCGCAGCGCACGGTGCGAGGCGAACAGCACGAAGGCGCGGCCGCTGGACGCTTCGAGCACGGGCCGCAGGGCTTGGATCAGCGCGGTGTTGTACTCGCGCGACATCGGCTCGGGCAGGTTCGGCGGCAGATAGCACAAAGCCTGGGTGGCCCAATCGAAGGGGCTGGGCTCCAGCAGGGTTTCGGGTTGCTCCAGGCCGAGCCGGGTGGCGACGTGATCGAAGCGGCCTTCCACCGCCAGCGTCGCCGAGGTGAACACCCACGACGCCTGCGAACGTTCGCGATGCGCGCGCAAAGGCCCGGACACGTCCAAGGGCGTGCGTTGCAGGCGGAAACCGCGCGGCGACAGTTCGTACCAGCGCACGTCGTCGTCGGGCGCCGCGAATTCGTCGTCGTATTCGCGCACCGCACGCCATCGTTCCAGCCGCGCGGCGAAGTCCTGCGCGCGCACATGGCAGGCTTCGAAGCCCGGCGCGGATTCGCGCAGCGGCTCCAGCGTGGATGCGAGTTTGGCGATCGCTTCGGCCAGCGCGTCGAAGGCGTCGGCGACATCGGCATCGTGCATGGCGCGCTGCCGGGTGCCGCGCGAAGGCAAGGATTCCATCGCGGCGCGCAATGCGCGCGTAGCCTGCTCCAGCGCCTGCGCCGGCTGCTGCACCATGGCCAGCGAGCCTTGCACGTCCTTGCATTCGCCGAGCGCGTCGCGCGCGAGTTCGACCAGCGGACGCGCGCCGATGCCTTCGCCGAAGAACTGCGCGGCCAGTTCCGGCAACTGATGCGCCTCGTCGACCACGAACGCCTGCGCGCCGGGCAGGATCTCGCCGAAGCCTTCCTGCTTGAGCGCCAGATCCGCCAGCAGCAGATGATGGTTGACGACCACGATGTCGGCGGACTGCGCGCGCTGCCGCGCCTGCACCACGAAACAGTCGCCCCACATCGGGCATTCGCTGCCCAGGCAGTTTTCCGCGGTCGAGGTGACCAGCGGAACAAGCGGCGAATCTTCGGGCAGCCCGTCGATCTCGGCCAGGTCGCCCATCTTAGTACGCCCGCTCCACGCGACCACGCGCTGGAATTGCGCGACCTGCTCCCGCGAGGCGAACCGCGGCTCGCCCTTGGCTTTTTCCAATCGATAACGGCAAAGATAATTCGCGCGCCCCTTCAGCAACGCGGTCTTGAGGCCGGTGCCGAGCGCGTCGCGCACGCGCGGCAGATCGCGGTGGTAAAGCTGATCCTGCAGCGCGCGCGTGCCGGTGGAGACGATGGTCTTCAACCCCGACAGCAGCGCCGGTACGAGATACGCGTAGGTCTTGCCGGTGCCGGTACCCGCCTCGGCCAGCAGCACTTCGCGTTTTTCGAACGCATGCGCCACCGCTTCCGCCAGCCGCTGCTGCGAGGGCCGGGGCTGGAAGGCAGGAATATTATTGGCTAGCGAACCGCCTTCGGACAACGCGGCGCGGCTGGCTTCGGCGAGCGGGGACATCGGGTTCACGGTGCGCAGTTTCGCACGTCGAGCCGTGTTTCATGTGGAGCGGCTTTCGTGGGAGCGGCTTTTGTGGGAGCGGCTTTAGCCGCGAGCTTTTCGGATTGCCGCAGAGCTATGGTCAAGAGTTCGCGGCTAAAGCCGCTCCCACAAAAGCCGCTCCCACAAAGAGACCGCGGTCAGAAACGGTCCAGGCCGGCGACCTTGCAACTGTCCATCTGGGTCTTGGCCGACTCGGCCCCGGCGGCATCGCCCGCCACCAGCCGCGCCTGGCGCACGGTGGCCCAGTGCTTGCGGCACAAAGGCCCGACCTTGGCGCCGAGTTCGAAACCGCGACGCGCCAGCGTTTCCGCTTTCCCGGTATCGCGCAACAGCAACGCGACTTCGGCGCGTTCCTGCAGCACGGCGGGGTCGTCCGGGGTGATCGACAAGGCCTTGTCGAGCGCGGCGGCGGCGTCCTGGTAATGCTTCTGCTGTTCGAGTCGTGCCGCGTTCTGGCGCAGGTCTTCGACTTCCGAATCGCGCAGCGGCTGCACAGCCAGCTCGCGATCGTCGTCGCCGGCCGCGGCGCGCACTTCGGCGACCATCTGTTCTGGCGTCGCCTGGGTCAGCGACTGCACCTGGATCACCGGTGGCGAGGCGCAGGCGGCCAGCAGCGCGATCGCAGAGATCAACAGGCAGGTTCGAAACGAAAGACTCATCAGTGTTATTGCTCCGGTGTCTCGGGGGGCGGGACCTGATCGGGGTCCTGTTGCGGACGCGCGTCGTCCTTGCCCCAACCGAACCATTCGCGCCATCCGCCGCTTTGCTCTTCTTCCGGCGCGGCGATCTGGCAAGGCTGATAAGCGGGCGCATAACCGGCTACGAAAGCGAAACGGCGCGCGCCGGGGCAACCGGCGTCGGTGCTGTTGGACTGCGCCACCCACTGCCATTCCAGGCCTTTGTCGGACACCTGCAGCGGCGCGGTCGGCAGGCGCGAGAAGATGCCCGACCACACGCGCATCGCGCCGGTGGCGCCATACAGGCCGGTGGGTTCGTTCTGGTCGTTGCCGACCCAGATCACCGCCAGATGATCGCCGGTCCAGCCGGCGAACCAACTGTCGCGGCTGTCGTTGCTAGTGCCGGTCTTGCCGGCCGACTGCAAGCGGCCGAGCCCGTCGTTGACCAGTTGCCGGCCGGTGCCGTTGGACACGGCCTGCTGCAGCGCGATCGTGATCAGCCGCACCGCGATCGAATCGCCTTCCTGCGCCGGCACCGGCGCCTTGTCGTAACGCTTGACCGGCTTGCCTTCGCGGTCGAGCACGCCGCGCACGGCGTGCAACGATTGCAATTCGCCGCCGCTGGCCAGGAATTGGTACAACTGCGCCATCGCGTACGGGCTCAGGTCGATCGAGCCCAGAATCAACGAAGGATTGGGCTCGACCTGGATGCTGGCCAGCGTGTGGATCAAATCGGCGATGACGGCCGGATCGACCGCCATGCCTACGCGCACCGTCGCCTGGTTGTACGACTGCGCCAGCGCGTCGATAAGACGCACGGTGCCGTGGCTGCGTCCGTCGGAGTTGCCGGGCGTCCAGCGCCGGCCTTTGCCTAGCGTCACGGTGACCGGCGAGTCGTCGATCCAGGTCGCCAGCGAATAGCGGTCGAGCAAGGCCAATGCGCGCAGATAGACGAAGGGCTTCAGCAACGATCCCACCGGACGCTTGGCTTCCACCGCGCGATTGAAACCGGGTTGCGCGAAATTGCGGCTGCCGACAACGGCGACGACTTCGCCATCGTGCACGTCGGTGACCACCAGCCCGGCCTGCAACGCCGGCCGGCGCTTGCTGTCCAGCGATTTCAGCGTGCGCGTCACGGCGCCTTCGGCATAGGCCTGCGCCGACGGCGACATGCCGGTTAGCACGCTCAGCCCGGCGCCCTGCAGCGCATCGGCCGGGTAATCGCGCGCCAATTGGCGGCGCACCAAATCGACGTACGCCGGAAAACGATTGGCGGCGACGCTGCCCGGCGATTGGGTGATGCCCAGCGGCGCCTTCAACGCGCGATCGTATTCGGCTTTGTTGATCAGCTCGGTTTCCAGCATCTCACCGAGCACGAAGTCGCGGCGCTGCTTGGCGCGTTCCGGATTGCGGCGCGGATCGTAGTAGGAAGGGCCGCGGATGATGCCGACCAGCAACGCGACCTGCTCGGTGGACAAGTCGCGCAGATCGCGCGCGAACCAGAACTCGGCGCCGGCGGCAACGCCGTGGATCGCCTGCGCGCCGCGCTGGCCCAGATAGACCTGATTGAGGTAGGCCTCGAGGATGGTGCCCTTGTCGTAGCGCGCCTCCATCAGCAGCGCGTACAGGATCTCGTTGAACTTGCGGGTCAGGGTCTGCTCGCGGCCGATGCCGAGCAGACCGCTGCGCGCCAGCTGCTGGGTCAGCGTGCTGGCGCCCTGCTTGGCCTCGCCGGATCGCACGTTGACGAACAGCGCCCGCGCCATGCCGCTGAGGTCGATGCCGTAGTGATGCGCGAAATCGCGGTCCTCCACAGCCTGCAACGTGTCGGTGAGCAGTTGCGGGACTTCGGCGATGCGTACCAGCCGCCGTTCCTCCTGCTGCTGGCCGTACAGCGTGGCGATGCGCGCCGGGTCGAGCAATGCGGACTTGAGCGCGCGCTTGCGGGTGGCGTCGCGCAGGCCGGCGACGCGGCCGCCGGACAACGTGAGTTCGATGCGGCCCGGAGCGATCGCGCGGTCGACGTCCTGAAAGCCGCGACTGGCGATCAGCCAACGCCCGCCGTTGCGCGAGTACGTGCCGGGGCGCACGCCGGCGCCATCGTCGCGATAGGCCGCGGCGTCCAACTCGGTCTTGAGCGTCTGCGCATCCATCGCCAAGCCCGGCTGAAGTTGCAGCGGCCGAGCGAAAACGCGGGTCGGAATCTGCCATTGGAACTGGCCGAAACGCTGCCCGACCTGATAGTTCAGGTACAGCGTGTACGGGATCAGGAAACCCAACCCCAGCCCCACTGCAGCGAGCGCCCAAATGAACAGGCGACGCCGCCAATCCGGCGTCTGCTGCTCGTCGTCGTAGTCGTCTTCGTCGTATTCGATGCGGGCCACGGGGATGCGACAATGGGCGGAGCGCGCAGTCTAGCGTAGCCGTCCCAGGCCTCGTCCGACCGCTTCACCGACCAGTCAGCCGGAGTTCCGCAAGCATGTCGTTTTCGTTGGCCGAAGCGCGCTTCCTGATCGATCGCGCGCTGGGCCTGGCACGCCGCGGTTGGGCCAGCCTGCGTACGCGGGGCTGGCGCGCCACCTGGGCGCGGACGAAAGCGCAATTCCACCGTGTGCCAGCCGAACGTCGTGCGGAGCTCTACCTTCCGGCGCCGCGTCCGTTCGCCCCCTTCGCCGTACCGCGCAGCCCAACGCCGCGGGCGAGCATCGTGATCCCTGTCTACAACCAGTTCGCGCATACCCATACCTGCTTACTGGCCCTGGCCGAACATCCGCCGCAGGCCGCATGCGAAATCATCGTCGTCGACGACGGCTCCAGCGACGAAACCGAGTCCGCCCTGCCGCGGATCGCCGGGCTGCGCTACCACCGCCGGGGCGGGAACGGCGGCTTCATCGCCGCATGCAACGACGGCGCGTCGATCGCGCACGGCGATTACCTGGTCTTCCTCAACAACGACACGGTCCCGCAGCCGGGCTGGCTGGATGCGTTGCTGCGCACGTTCGACGAGCATCCGCGGGCGGGCTTGGTCGGCGCGCAACTGCTGTATCCGGATGGCCGGCTGCAGGAAGCGGGCAGCCTGGTACGCAACGACGGCAGCACCGAGAACCTCGGCCGATTCCTCTCCCCGCAGGATCCCCGCTTCGCGCACGTGCGCGAAGTGGACTATTGCACCGGCGCTGCGATCGCGGTGCGACGCGATCTTTTCGCGCGGCTGGGAGGTTTCGACACGCGCTATGCGCCGGCCTACTTCGAAGACACCGACCTGGGTTTCGCCGTGCGCGATGCCGGCCACTCGGTGCTGTATCAACCGGCGGCGCGCGTCGTGCACGCCGAAGGCGCGACCTCCGGCACCGATACGAGCAAAGGCGTCAAGCGATACCAGGTGCGCAACCTGCAGATCTTCGTCGAGCGCTGGCGGCAACGTCTGCAAGCGCAGCCCTCGCACCAGATGCCGGCCGAGCGCGCTATCGCGCACCTGCATCGCCGCCAAATCCTGATCGTCGACGCGATGACGCCGACGCCCGATCAGGACTCCGGCTCGCTGCGCATGTTCAACCTGATGCGCTTGCTCGGCGAGGAAGGCGCCCATGTGGTATTCCTGCCCGCCGACGACAATCACGCGGGCCGCCACACGGAGGCGTTGCAGCAGGTCGGCGTGGAAGCCTGGTACGCGCCGTTCACCGGCGGCGCGCCGGCTTGGGTGCGCCGGCACGGCACCCGCTTCGACACGGTGATGCTCAGCCGGCATTACGTCGCGCGCGAGTTCCTGCCGCTGCTGCGCAAGTACGCGCCGCAGGCCAAGCTGGTGTTCGATACCGTCGATCTGCACTACCTGCGCGAAACGCGCGGCGCCGAGCTGGCCGGCGACGCAAAACTGTTGCGCGACGCGCAAGCCACCCGCAAACGCGAGCTGGACATCGTCGCGCGAACCGATGCCACGCTGGTGGTCAGCGAAACCGAGCGCTCGCTACTGGCCCAGGACGCGCCCGGGGCGGAAGTCGAACTGCTGTCCAACGTGCATCGCGCCGCAGGCCCGGGCCTACCGTTCGGCGAACGCCGGGACCTGGTCTTCGTGGGCGGCTTCCGCCACCCGCCCAATGTCGATGCGGTGTCGTGGTTCGTCGAAGAAGTGTTCCCGCTGGTGCGCGCGCGGCTGCCGGCCGTCGTGTTCCATTGCATCGGCAGCCACGCGCCGGAAAGCATCCTGGCGCTCGGCCGCCGCGAAGGCGTGATCGTGCACGGCCATGTGCCGGACATCGTTTCTTTCATGGACGGCGCCCGGATCGGGCTGGCGCCGCTGCGTTACGGTGCCGGCGTCAAGGGCAAAGTCAATCTGAGCATGGCTCACGGCCAGCCGGTGGTCGCCACGCCTTGCGCGGTGGAGGGCATGCACCTGCGCGACGATCACGACGTGCTCGTCGCGGGCTCCGCGCAGGCCTTCGCCGATGCGGTCGTGCGCTTGTACGGCGACGAAACGCTGTGGCAGACCCTGTCGCGCAACGGCCTGGACAATATCGCACGCCATTTTTCGGCGGATGCCGCGCGCGAGGTCGTGCGCCGCGTGTTCTTCAACGGCCGGCCGTAGCCGCCTTCACCCGCGTAGCGAACTCCTCCAGCCCGGGCGCGCCTGGATCGAGCGCCCGCGCTTCCGCCGCGGCTTGCGTTGCGAAAGCGACTTCTCCAGCCCCCAACCGCTCGTTGCCGACCGCGATCCAGCGCTGCGCGAGCCGGGTCCGCGCGGCGCGCACGCTGCGGTCGCTCGGCGCCAACTGCTGCCAGGCTTCCAAGCAGGCTTGCGCGCGGCGCAGACGGTTGCCGCGTAATTCGTCTTCGTAGCAGCGCCGCACCGTGGGCAGCGCGCGCGCAGCGGCGCGTTTCACGGCCGCATCGTTCGGCGCCAGCGCCTGCGCGGCGCGGAGTTTGTCGTATGCGCTGTCGCCCGGCGGGGTAAGCCAGTCGCCGCGTGCCGCGGCGCTGTCGGATTCGGCGAGCAACGCGCTCACCTTGCGGCTGCGTTCCCGCGCCGGCATCGCCGGGGCGACCCGCGATTGCGTCTTGCGGATGCGTTCGATATGGCGCGCGGCATCGCGCACGACGGCCGAACCCGGCAACGCGGCGCGCGCGGCGCGCAGGTCGGCCTGGGCTTCCGCGAAGCGGAAATCGGACGCGCGTTTTTCGGCGCGTTGCGCATAGGCGTTGCCGACGCGCTCGACGCCGGCCTGGGCCGCGGCATCGTCGGCATGGATGTCCAGCAGCATGCGGTAGCCGGCCATCGCCGCATCGAGCTTGCCGTTGCGCAAGTCGCGCTCCGTGCGCTGGCGTTGCCGTTCGACCGCACGCGCCAATTGCGCTTGCGCATCGGGCAGGCCGACGTGTCCTGCATCGTATTGGCGTACGTTTTCGACGATCCGCGCCGCATCGGCCAGACCGCCCCGGTCCATGCGCGCCTTGGCTTGTTGCAGGAGGTCGGCCAGCGTGTCCTCGCGCGCTTCCAGCGCTTCGGTGCGCGCCGGTTGCAACGCCAGCACGCGCTGATACAGCGGCAGCGCACTGTCGGGACCGTCGTCCAGCTTGCCCGCTTTGCGCGCGGCCGCCGCGCGCGCGAGCAACCCATCGATGCCGGCGTGCTCGGCTTCGCGGCCGCGCAGCAATCCCGCCACAGCGTCGCTTTGCGCGCGCGGCGCCGACAGCGCGCGCGCCAGTTGCAAGGCCTCATGCGCATCGGCGTAGCGGTTTTGCGCGATCGCGGCACGCGCTTGCCGCAGCGCCGCGTCGGCCACACGCATCAGGCCTTCTCGCGCCTCGTTGCGGTCCGGATCCAGCGCCAGCGCCGCCTCGTACAACTCGCGCGCACCGCTGCCGTCTTCGGGTGCGCTCAGATGTCCCTTCGATAACGCCGCTGCAGCGTGCTCTCGGAGCGTTTGGGCGCGGGTTTCCGGCCATAGCCAGTCCGCCAGGGTCTGCCGGAACAGCAATACGCCCAGGGCCAGCGCGACGACGATGGCCAATGCCCACCATCCGATCGCCCGCTTTCGCTCCTGTTCCGCATAGGCCCGTGCCGGATCGCCAAAACGCAGGCCGTCGAGCCAGCCCAGACGCGGTTCGATGCGCGAATCTGGGCGTTCTGAAGGGTCGTCGTCGCGGCGCTCGCTCACCTGCCGAGCATAACAGCGCTCATCAACCGGCCCTTCGCGCTTCCTCTACGCCGGGCAGGCCGGACAACTTGCCGAGCAAGGTCGACAGCTGGCCGAAGTCGGCCACGCGCAGGCGCAGGCGCAGCCTGATGCGTCCGCTGCCGCGCTCGGCCTGGCTGTGGATGTCGGCCACGTGCGCGTTTTCCTGCGCGATCAGATTGGTCACGTCCTTCAACAGCCATTTACGGTCCAACGCGAGCACCTGCACATCGGCTTCGTAGCCGCCGCTGGCCCCGCCCCACTCGACCGGCAGTACGCGCTGCGGTTGCCGGGCCGATAAGCGCAGGAAGGCGGCGCAATCGGGCCGATGCACGGATACGCCACGCGCGCGCGTCAGGTAGCCGACGATCGGCTCGCCGGGCAGCGGCTGGCAGCAGCGCGCGATCTGCACCAGCAGATTACCCACGCCCTGCACGGTGAGGCCGGACGTGGCGCCGGTCTTGCGCGCCTTGCGCGGCGCAGGCGGCAATGCCGGCGTTTCCGGCTCCGGACGTTCCAGGTCGTGCAAGGCGCGCCCGACCTGATGCGGTCCGACGTCGCCGAGCGCCACAAGCACGTACAGATCGTCGGCGGCCGTAGCATTGAACTTGGACAGCACCGGCGCGAGTTCCGCGTTCTGCAAGCCCAATCGCTTCAATTCCTTGTCGAGCAGCTCGCGCCCGGCTTGCACGTTGCGGGCGCGGTCGAGCTTGTGGAACCAGTTGCGCACTTTTTCGCGCGAACGTGCGCTGGCGAGGAAGCCGTTGGCCACCACCAACCAATCGCGGCGAGGTTCGCCGGTCTTGGCCGTGAGGATTTCGACGCGGTCGCCGGTCTGCAGCTTGTAGTCCAGCGGCACGATGCGGCCGTCGACTTTCGCGCCTCGGCAACGATGCCCGACTTCGGTATGCACGTGATAGGCGAAATCCAGCGGCGTGGCGCCTTGGGGCAGATCGATCACCTCACCGCGCGGAGTCAACGCGTAGATGCGGTCCTCGACCAGCTCCGCGTCGATTTCGCCCAGCAAGTCTGCGTTGTCGTCGCGCTGCTCCAGCAGGCGCCGCATCCAGCCGATCTTGCGGTCCAGCGCGGCGTCCGCGGCGGCGCTGCGGCCTTCCTTATAACGCCAGTGCGCGGCCACGCCCAATTCGGCCTGGGCGTGCATCTCGCGGGTGCGGATCTGCACTTCCAGGGTTTTGCCGTCGGGGCCGATCACCGCGGTATGCAGCGAGCGGTAGTCGTTGCGTTTGGGCCGCGCGATGTAGTCGTCGAATTCGCTGGGCACCGGCGACCACAACGCGTGCACCACGCCGAGAGCGGCGTAGCAGGCGGGCACGTCGTCGACCAGCACGCGCACCGCGCGCAGGTCGTAGAGCTCGCCGAAGGGCACGTTCTTCTTCTGCATCTTCTTCCAGATGCTGTAGATGTGCTTGGGCCGGCCGGCGATCTCGACGGCCAGGCCCTGCGCGCGCATCGCGTCGTCCAATTGCGTCTTGACCTGTTCGATGTAGCGTTGGCGATCGTTGCGCTTTTCGTCGAGCAGGCGCGCGATGCGCTGGTAGGTGTGCGGCTCCAGATGACGGAACGCCAGATCCTCCAGCTCCCACTTCAGCTGCCAGATGCCGAGACGGTTGGCGAGCGGCGCATGGATGTCGCGGGTGAGTTGCGCCAGCGCGCGGCGTTCTTGTTCCGGCAGCGCCGACGCCGCGCGCAGGCGCGCCAGCTGCCGCGCCAGCAGGATCGGCACCACGCGCAGGTCGCGCACGATCGCCAGCAGCAACCGACGCAGGCCTTCGGTATTGCCGCCGCCGGCATGCTCGGCGTGGAGCGTCCAGACCTGGTTTGCGGCGCGCTGGCCTTCCAGCAACGCGGCGACCGCGGGCTGCGTGCGTTGCAGCGACGGCTCCAGGCGTTCGCGCCAGTTCGCCGCCACATGCAGGATGGCGGCGGCCATCACTTCGCCGTCGCCGCCCAACAACGCGAGCGATGCCAGGGTATCGGCCAGCACCGGCAGCGGATCGCGCAATCCGGGGCCCGCATCGGCCGTCGCGGCGGCGGTTTCGCGCAGCGCGCGCTGCAAATCGGGCGCAATAATAGACGCCGCAGGCAAAGCCAGCAGCGTACTTATCGGGTCTGGCCGATCATGCGCGGGGGACATGACAGGGAGGCTACAGCACCCGGAAAATGGTGCAATGCCCCTGGTGGAACGACTGATTTCCATTTGAAGCTACCGCTCGTTGCGAGCCCCTGCTTTTCGTGGGAGCGGCTTCAGCCGCGAGCTTTGTGGATGGCAACAGATCGGCGACAAAGAGCTCGCGGCTGAAGCCGCTCCTACAAAATGCAAAAGGAAACGGAATATGAATCGCCCTCGCCTGCTTACGCTTCGCCTGTCCTTGCTAGCGCTCTTGCTGTGCCTCTGCACCAACGCCGCCGCGCAACAAACGCCAATAGAGCAACGGATGAACCCGGAGCAGTTCAAGGCCGCAGGGCTGGACAAACTTTCGCCAGACGAGTTGGCCGCCCTCAACACCTGGCTCGAGCGCGGCGACGCGCAGCCGGCGGCGGCCGAAAGCGGCGAAACGCGTCCGCCGGCAGCCGAGCGCCCGCGCGATTCGTTCGCCGGCGCCAGCGATCAGCCGGTTCGCAGCCGATTGAAAGGTTCGATACAGCAATGGGCGCCGGGCACGGTTTTCGAGCTGGAGAACGGCCAGCGCTGGCGCGTGCTGAAGGGCAGCATGAAGCTGAGCAAGCCGTTGCGGGCGCCGGAGATCGAAGTCGCGCCTGGACTGATGGGGCGCTGGTTTTTCCAAGTGGATGAGGATGCGCCCAGAGCGCGGGTGGAGCGACTCGAGTAACGAGACGCGGCTTTTTCCTCTCCCCTCGCGGGAGAGGATGCCCCGCAGGGGCAGGAGAGGGGGCGCGAGCGTAGCGAGCGTGTTCTTGCTCCCATGCTGGATCGCGCGAAAGCCGGACCCTCTCCCTGGCCTTCGGCCTGTCCCTCTCGCATAAAGGGAGAGGGAAAAAGCAACGGCTCAGTCTGAATCGCGCAGACCCGCTATTTTTTGCGCCATCTTTTTCGGCGACACGCCGCCGCGCGCGCCTAATTCTTGGGCGAACAACGACACACGCAATTCCTCCAGTTCCCAGCGCACGGTCTCCCACTCGAGCGGCGCACCGGCCTCGAGGGTAACTTCCGCCAACGCATCGACGAACGGCTTGATCTCGAGCATGCGCGCCTGATCGCGGGTCGGGTCGCGCAAGGCGCGTTCGCCGCGCAAGGCCAACCCCTTCAGATAACGCGGGTATTCGCGCAGCGCTTCCGCGGGCACATCGCGCAGGAATCCCGGCGGCGTCAGCGATGAGAGATGCGCGCGCATGTCGTCGAGATTGCCGCTGGCCCAGCCGATCAGTTTCGAATCGAGCTTGGCGCGTACTTCCGCTACCAGTCCGAGGATGGTTTCGGCCTGTTGCAAACGCGCGATCGCTTCCGGAAATAGCGCTTTGCCCACGGCCTCGCGACGCCGCTCGAACGCAGCCGCATCGCGGATGCCGTCCAAGCCTTCCGCGGCCAGCGCAGCGAATGCGCCATCGACCAGGTCCGCGCGCAAACGATCGCCATCGCTGCCGCCGCCTGACCGTGGCGCGGCCGATTCGATCGCCGCATACAGCAACGCCGCTTTGGGCGGCACCGGCAATTGCTTGCGCGCCTGCTTGAGTTTGTCGGCCAGCGCGATCGCCAGCAGGCGGCGCACGCCGCACGGATGCCTGCGCTGCGCTTCCTCGCGCGTCGCGTGCGCGCCCAGCGATGCGGTATCGCCGTCGTCGTCGAGCGCCGGATACGCGGGCACGCCCGCCGCGCCCGGCACCGATTCCGGAATGGCCTGCGTCGGAAACGCCGTCAATCCATGCTGCGCCAGCCCGCGCGCGGCTTGCGCGGCGAATGCCTGGGTGGCGCGTGCGCCGAAACGCCGACGCAACTCGTCCAGATCGCGCGACTCGGCCAGTACCGTCCTGCCGTCGCTATCCAGCAAACGCAGGTTCATGCGCAGGTGCGGATCGAGCGAAGCTTCGTCGAAATCCACGGCGGCGATCTCGACGCCGGTCAGCTTGCGCAGAAAGCGCGCCAACGCGCCGGCGAAAGCGTCGGCATCCGCCTCGCGATGCGCTTCGACGAAGGCGCGCGCGAAATCCGGCGCCGGCACGAAATTTCGCCGCAGCGCCTTGGGCAGCGATTTGATCATCGCTGCGGCCTTATCGGCGACGAATCCGGGCGCCAGCCAGGACAGACGCGCGGCATCCAGCGCATTGAGCAGGTGAAGCGGCACCACGACGGTCATGCCGTCGTCCGGCTCGCCGGGCTGGAAGCGGTAATGCACCGCCAGCCGCGCATCGCCGACCGCGAAATAGGGCGGGAAACGCGCCGTCTCGCTCTCGTCGCCGACCAGCAGGTCCTGTCGCGACCATTCCAGCGCGGCTTTTTCGGCGACCGGCAATTTCGCGTACCACGCATCCAGCGCCTGCGCGTTATGCGCTTGGGGCGGCAGCCGGTCGAGATACCACTGCGCCATCCAGTCCTCGTCGACGACCAGACCGCTGCGGCGCTGCTTGGCTTCTTCATCGCGCGCCAAAGCCAAGACCTTCAGATTGCGGGCCAGGAATGCGCTGCGCGTGTTGATCTCGCCGGTCGCCAGCGCATCGCGCGCGAAAATGACGCGGCTTTCCTCGGGAAATAATGCGCCGTAATGGATCGGCCGTTTCGGCGCCAACACCAGTCCGAACAGGCCGATCTGCTCGCTGCCGACCACGCGTCCCTGCGAACGCGACCAATGCGGATCGTGCTGGCGCTTTGCGAGCAGGTGCGCAAGTTCGTCGATCGCCCATTCGGGCTCGATCGCCGCATTGGTCAGCGACCAGACTTTTTCGGTATCCAGCAGCGTCGCCGACAACACCCACGGCGGCGGTTTTTTCGCCAACGAAGACCCGGGGAACACTTGGAATTTGCGGCCGCGGGGGCCGTCGTACTGGCCACGCTCGGTGCGTTGTCCGATTTGCGTGGGCAGGCCGGCGATCAGCGCGCGGTGCAGCGTTGCGTAGGCTTTTGCCGTGCGCTGTTCCTCCCCTTTTGAAAAAGGGGGATTGGCGGGGATCAGCTGTTCCTCCCCCTTTGAAAAAGGGGGATTGAGGGGGATTTGCTTTTGTTTTTGATGTTTCGTCGCTGTCGCATTGGCGCGCAAATCCCCCCTGCCCCCCTTTTCCAAAGGGGGGAAAGCGGTCCAACCGAGCTCGTCGCACTGCAATTTCAATTGGCGATGCAACTCGCGCCATTCGCGCATCCGCAAGAAACCCAGAAAATGCTTCTCGCACCACTTCCGCAACTGCGACTGGGTCGAATCTTCGTGCGCCTCGCGATAGGCCTCCCACAACTTGAGGATGCCCACGAACTCGGACTTCGGGTCGGCGAACAACGCATGCGCATTATCGGCCGCCGCACGCTGGTCGGCCGGCCTTTCGCGCGGATCCTGGATACCCAGGAACGAAGCGATCGCCAGCATGTCCTGCAGACAGCCATGCGCCTGCGCCGCCACCAGCATGCGCGCCAGTTTCACGTCGACCGGCAGCCGCGACATGGTGCGCCCGGTCGCGGTGAGCTTGCGCTCCGCGTCGACGGCACCGAGCTCGAGCAACTGCTGCCAGCCATCGGTAATGGCGCGCGAGTCGGGCGGCTCCAGGAACGGGAAGTCCTCGATACGGCCCAAACCCAGCGACAGCATGCGCAGGATCACGCCGGCCAGCGCGGCGCGTCGTATTTCCGGATCGGTATAGGCCGCGCGCGATTCGAAATCGGCCTGCGAATAGATGCGGATGCAGGTGCCCGGCGCGATGCGGCCGCAGCGGCCTTTGCGCTGATCGGCGCTGGCTTGCGAGATCGGTTCGATATGCAGACGGTCCAACTTCTGCCGCGGGCTGTAGCGCTTCACCCGCGCCAACCCCGGGTCGACCACGTAATGGATGCGCGGCACCGTCAGCGACGTCTCGGCGACATTGGTGGCCAGCACGATGCGCCGCTGCGGTCCGGGATTGAATACGCGGTCCTGGTCGCGCACCGACAGCCGCGCGTACAGCGGCAGCACTTCGGTGTGGCGGTATTTGCGCCGCTCCAAGGCTTGGTGCGCGTCGCGGATCTCGCGTTCGCCCGGCAGGAAGATGAGCGTGTCGCCCATGCTGCGGTCGCGCGCGATTTCGTCGCATGCGGCCACGATGCCGTCGAGCACGCTGCGCCCGCCGCCGTCGTCGCCTTCCCCTTCCAACGGCCGATAGCGCACTTCGACCGGGAAACCGCGGCCTTCCACATTCACCACCGGCGCGCCGTCGAAATGTTCCGAGAAGCGTTCGGTATCGATAGTCGCCGAAGTGACGACGATCTTCAGGTCCGGCCGTTTGCGCAGCAGCTGCTTCAGATAGCCGAGCAGGAAGTCGATGTTGAGGCTGCGCTCGTGCGCTTCGTCGACGATGATCGTGTCGTAGGCCGACAACCAGCGGTCGGACTGGATCTCGGCCAACAGGATGCCATCGGTCATGAACTTGACCGCGGTATCGGCGCCGACGTTGTCGTTGAAGCGCACCTGATAGCCGACCGCTCCGCCCAACGGCACCTGCAGTTCTTCGGCGACGCGCCGCGCGACCGCGCGCGCGGCGATGCGGCGCGGTTGCGTGCAGCCGATCATGCCGGCGGCGCCGCGGCCCGCGGCCAGGCATAGCTTGGGCAGTTGAGTAGTCTTGCCTGAACCGGTTTCGCCGGCGATCACCACCACCGGATGCTTGCGAATCAATTCGACGATGCGTTCGGCCTCGCCTGCGATCGGCAGGCCGGCGTCGACTTCGCCGCGAGGCAGCGCCGCCGCGCGCGCCTCGCGCTCGGCCACGGATCGCGCCAACGCACCGGCGAACGCAGCGCGCGCGTTCTCGTCCGCGGGCTGCGCCTGCCAGCGCCGCCACAAACCGTGCAGGCGCGCGGCATCGCGGCTGCGGGCGCCGTCGATGGCGCGCCGCGCCTGCGTTGACGCGGCGCTTGCAGGGGTTCCGATAGGCTTCATTGATCGTTCCGACAGCGACATTGCATTTCACACATCCGCCGCCACGTTCTATTGTGACGTCATCCCCATCCAGGAGAAACCCGATGGCCAAGCCCAAAACCGCGAAACCCGGCAAGACCAAGCCTGCCGCCGCCAATCCGACCGCGTCGCCGGGTCCGGGCGACCGCGGCCCCGCCATCGATATCGGGATCAGCGGCGGCGATCGCAAGAAGATCGCGCAGGGATTGTCCGCTTTCCTCGCCGACGCTTACACGCTCTATTTGAAGACCCATAATTTCCATTGGAACGTGACCGGCCCGATGTTCAACGCCCTGCACAACATGTTCGAGATGCAGTACACCGAGCAGTGGAACGCGCTGGACGACGTCGCCGAACGCATCCGCGCGCTAGGCTTCAATGCGCCGGGCTCGTACGCGGAGTTCATCAAACTGTCCTCGATCAAGGAAGAGCCGGGGCTGACCGAAGCGCCGGATTGGCGCGAAATGGTGCGCCAGCTGGTAGTCGGCAACGAAGCGGTCTGCCGCAGCGCGCGCAAGGTGCTGGAAGTGGCCGACGATGCGGACGACGATCCGACCGAGGATCTGATGATCCAGCGGCTGCAGATCCATGAGAAGAATGCTTGGATGTTGCGTTCTTTGTTGCAGTAACGAATTTCAGCTCTCTCCCGCTTGTCGCTTTAGCCCTCTCCCGCTTGCGGGAGAGGGTTGGGTGAGGGCGCGCGATATGGCAGATCACGGCGAAAGTGGGATTCGAGCTGGAAGCAACCTGAAATGATCGGTTTGACGCGATCGGAACGTTCGCGCGCCCTCTCCCCAGCCCTCTCCCGCAAGCGGGAGAGGGAGTTTGATCTGCGCTCTTCGGATAATCCTTAGGCCTTAGTCGGATTTTCCTTTAGCGCTCAAGCCCTGGCGCGGCTATCCTTCACCCATGAGCTCGCGCGCCCGGGAAATACTGCAAACCGTCTTCGGATTCTCCGATTTCCGCGGCGAGCAGGAAGCCATCGTCGAGCACGTCGCCGAAGGCAACGATGCGCTGGTGCTGATGCCTACCGGCGGCGGCAAATCGCTCTGCTACCAGGTGCCGGCGCTGCTGCGCGACGGTTGCGGCATCGTCGTCTCGCCGCTGATCGCGCTGATGCAGGACCAGGTGGAGGCGCTGCGCCAGCTAGGCGTGCGCGCGGCCTATCTCAATTCCACCCTCGACGCCGGCGCTTCCACGCAGATCGAACAGGCCCTGCTACGCGGCGAACTGGACCTGCTGTACGTGGCGCCCGAGCGCTTGCTCACGCCCTACTTCCTGTCGCTGCTCGAGCGCAGCCGCATCGCCTTGTTCGCCATCGACGAAGCGCATTGCGTGTCGCAATGGGGCCACGATTTCCGCCGCGAATACCGCGAGCTGACCATCCTGCACGAGCGCTGGCCGCAGATCCCGCGGATCGCGCTGACCGCCACGGCGGATCCGCCGACCCAGCGCGAAATCGCCGAACGCCTGCAATTGGAGCAGGCGCAACGCTTCGTCAGCTCGTTCGACCGCCCCAACATCCGCTACAACGTGGTGCAGAAGGACAACGGCAGCCGGCAGCTGCGGGATTTCATCGCCACGCATGTCGGCGAATCGGGCATCGTCTACTGCCTCTCGCGCAAGAAGGTCGAAAAGACCGCCGAAGCGCTCGTCGGACTCGGCGTTTCCGCGCTGCCCTATCACGCCGGCCTCGACACCGAAATCCGCGCGCGCAACCAGCGCCGCTTCCTGCGCGAGGACGGCGTGGTGATGGTCGCCACCATCGCCTTCGGCATGGGCATCGACAAGCCGGACGTGCGCTTCGTCGCGCATATGGACCTGCCCAAATCGATCGAAGGCTATTACCAGGAAACCGGCCGCGCCGGCCGCGACGGCGAACCCGCCGAGGCTTGGCTATGCCATGGCCTGGGCGATGTGGTGCTGCTCAAGCAGATGATCGAGAACTCCGAAGCCGGCGAAGAACGCAAGCGCCTGGAGCGGCGCAAGCTGGACGCGCTGGTCGGCTACTGCGAAACCATGCGCTGCCGGCGGCAAGTGCTGCTGGCGAATTTCGGCGAGGATTATCCTGAGGCGTGCGGCAACTGCGACAACTGCCTGCAGCCGGCCGAAACCTGGGATGCGACGGTCGCCGCACAGAAGGCCATGAGCTGCGTCTATCGCAGCGGGCAACGCTTCGGCGTGATGCACCTGATCGATATCCTGCGCGGCGTCGACAACGAACGCATCCGCCAGTTCGGCCACGATCAGCTCAGCACGTTCGGCGTCGGCCAGGATCTGGACGCCAAAGCCTGGCGTAGCGTGTTCCGCCAATTGGCCGCATCGGGCCTGCTGGACGTCGATGCCGAAGGCTATGGCGGCCTGCGCCTGACGCCAGCCAGCCGCGCGGTGCTGCGCGGCGAGCGGCCGATCATGCTGCGCAAGGAACTGCCGCCGCGCAAACGCGAACGCGAGCGCAGCGCGCGCGCGCCCGCGACTGCGGTATTGCAACCCGCGGACCAGCCGTTGTTCGATGCCTTGCGCGACCTGCGCGGGCAGTTGGCGCGCGAGCAGAACGTGCCGGCCTACGTGATCTTCCATGACAGCACGCTGCGCAGCATCGCCGAGCTCAAGCCTGCCTCGCTGGACGAACTGGCAACGGTCGGCGGCATCGGCGGCACCAAGCTGGCGCGCTACGGCGAGCAGGTGATCGGCACCGTGCTGGCCGCGACGGCGGCATAGCCATGCGCCGTCGCCGGGAGCGGCGAGCATGAACGCGGCGGAATTCGGCACGGCCGTGCGGCGAAAGATGGTGGGTCGTGATGGATTCGAACCATCGACCAGCGGATTAAAAGTCCGATGCTCTACCGACTGAGCTAACGACCCATCTTGAGAAAATCGCCTGCCCGCGCGAGCCCGCAGGGGCGAGGATGCACTGCAGGAACCGCGGCGGCCGGATATTCTAACGCACTGCGGCTAAGCCACGTAATGCGTGGGATCGGCAACGCCGGCGGCGGCGAAACCTTCCGCGCGCAGCCGGCAGGCGTCGCAGTGGCGGCAGGCCAGGCCCTGCGCATCGGCCTGGTAGCACGACACCGTCTGCGCGAAATCCACGCCCAGGCGCAGGCCTTCGCGGACGATATCGGCCTTGCTCATGTACTGCAGCGGCGCCTGCACACGCAGCCCGGCGCCTTCCACACCAGCCTTGGTGGCCAGATTGGCCAGCCGCTCGAAGGCCTCTACGAACTCGGGCCGGCAATCCGGATAACCCGAGTAGTCCACCGCGTTGACCCCGCAATAGATGTCGCTCGCGCCGAGCACCTCGGCCCAGCCCAGCGCCACCGACAGCATGATGGTATTGCGCGCCGGCACGTAGGTGACCGGGATGTCGTCCTTTGCCGCGGCCGTACCGACCGGGTGCTGGTCGGTGTCCAGCGGCACGTCGATGTCATCGGTGAGCGCGGAGCCGCCGATCGCGCGCAGGTCGACGTTCACCGTCTTGTGCCGCACGGCGCCCAGCGCCGACGCCACGCGCGCCGCGGCATCGAGTTCGGACGTGTGCCGCTGCCCGTAACTCACGCTCAACGCGTACACGGCGTGGCCGCGCTCGCGGGCGATGGCGAGGACGACGGCGGAATCCATGCCGCCGGAAACTAGGACTACTGCAGGTTTCATGATCGGAATCGGGAATCGGGAATCGGGAATCGGGAATCGGGAATCGGGAATCGGGAATCGAAGCTTCGCGCTTTTCCCCCCTTTGAAAAAGGGGGGTTGGGGGGATTTGCTCTTGCCTTTGTAGGAGCGGCTTCAGCCGCGAGCTCTTGATCTTCGGCCGGAAAAGCTCGCGGCTGAAGCCGCTCCTACAAAATCAAAAAAAACAGCAAAAGCAAATCCCCCTCAATCCCCTTTTTCAAAGGGGGAGGAACGGCAATCAGCGTCCGGGCTCGTCGTTCCACAGCAGCTTGTGCAACTGCATCTGGAAACGCACCGGCAACCGGTCGGCGACGATCCAGTCGGCCAGATCGGTCGCCGATAATTCGGCCTTGCTCGGCGAGAACAGCACGTCGCAGCGTTCCGGCAGACGGTGCTCGGCGACCACATCGCGCGCCCATTCGTAATCGCCGCGGCCGCAGAGCACGAACTTGACCTGGTCGCGCGCGGTCAACAGCGGCAGGTTCTGCCATAGGTTGCGCCCGACTTCGGCCGAGCCCGGCGTCTTGATGTCCAGCACGCGGCTGACGCGCGGATCAACCGCGGCGATGTCGATCGCGCCGGATGTTTCCAGCGAGACGATGTAGCCGGCATCGCACAAACGCGACAGCAGCGCCAGGCAGCGCTTTTGCGACAAGGGTTCGCCACCGGTCACGCAGACGTGGCGCACGCCGTGGCTCGCGACTTCGTCCAGGATCGCATCTATCGTCCGCCACTCGCCGCCATGGAAGGCGTATGCGGTATCGCAGTACTGGCAGCGCAGCGGGCAGCCGGTCAGGCGCACGAATACGCTGGGCCAGCCGGCGTCGCGCGCCTCGCCCTGCAGCGACAGGAAGATCTCGGTGATACGCAGCCGGTCCGCGGATGCGGCGGCCGCATCGGGGGCGGAAACGGCGTTCATCCCGTCATTTTAAGGTGTTTTTGTGGGAGCGGCTTCAGCCGCGAGCTCTTCGGCTATCGGCGCTGGTACCTGAAAAGCTCGCGGCTGAAGCCGCTCTCACAAAAGCCGAAAACGGATCAGCGGACCTGGGACAGCTGGATGGCCCGCAAACGGTCGTCCGCGGTGCGGGCGGCATCGGTGCCCGGGAAACGCTGGCTCACTTCGGCCAGGGTGCGTTCGGCGGCATCCATTTGCTTGAGGCCGTACTGGGCCAGACCGACTTTCAGCAAGGCGCCGGGCGCTTTGTCGTGGGTCGGGTAGCGGTCGAGCAGCGCCTGGAACTGTTCCTGCGCGAGCGCGTAATTCTGGGTGACGTAATAGCTTTCGCCCAGCCAGTACAGGGCGTTCGGCGCATAGGCGCCGCTGGGATAGGCCTGCAGGAAATCGGAGAACAGCCGCGCCGATTCCACGTACTGGCCGGCCTTCAGCTGGTCGAAGGCCGCGTTATAGGCGCTGCGTTCGTCCGCGCCCTTGGCCAGCGCGCCGGCATCGCCGCGCACGACCGGAGGCCGTTCTGGAGGCGAAGCCTTGGTGGGCGGCGCTTTGCTGGTGGAAGGCACCGGCACGATCGGCGTATTGCCGCCGCCTTCGAGGCGGTTCAAGCGGCCGTCCAGATCGAGGTACTGGCTGCGGTTGCTGGATTTCAGCTGCTCGTTCTGCTGCTGGATTTCCTCCAGCTGCGCGCGCAAAGCCTGCACTTCGCTCTTCAATTGCGTGACCTGGTTGAGCAGGTCGACGTTGCCCTGGTTATTGCCGGCCTGCTGTTCGAGCGCGGCGACGCGGTCGGCCAAACTGGCGCGTTGCGCGAACGCGGGCGCGGCGGCCACCAGGGCCGCCGCGAACGCGATGATTGCCATTGAACGACGCATCGTATCGGTCACCGGTACTTGTTACTTAGCGGTGTACACGATCTCGACGCGGCGGTTCTTGGCCCAGCAGTCTTCGTTCGACTCGGTGCAGGTCGGACGCTCTTCGCCGTAGCTGACCACGGTCAGCTGGCTGCCCGAGCCGCCGTTGGCCTGCAGCGCGGAGGACACGGCATTGCCGCGGCGCTCGCCCAGGCCCATGTTGTACTCGCGGCTGCCGCGCTCGTCGGCATTGCCTTCGAGCGTGATGCGCGAGGACGGACGATCGCGCAGGTACTTGGCGTGGCAGGACATCGCGGCCTGGAATTCCGGCTTCAACGAATCCTGATCCAGATCGAAGTACACGATGCGCTGGCGCAGACAGGCGTCGGTATCCAGATCGTTGGGGCCATAGGCGCCAGCGACGCCGGTGTCGGGCTGGGTCACGGCGCCGGTATCGCCGGTATCGGCAGGCGGGACTTCCTTGACCTTCTTGGAGCAGCCGACAGCGGCAACGCAAACCAGGGCGGCCGTCAGCATCATGCGGGTAGTGGTGTTCATCGTCGATCCTCGTGACACACGTGGGGAAATTCCAATTTTAAAACTTTTGCCGCAAAAAACTCGATTCGCTACTTCAGCGCTTCTGGCGGTACGGCGACCATGCCGGCTCGCGCACATCGCCATCGGCCAGCACCAGCCGTTGCCTCACACGGCCGTCGGCCGACACCGCATAAAGCACGCCGCGGCGGCCTTCGCGGGCTGCGTACAGAAGCATGCTGGCATTGGGGGCAAAACTGGGTGATTCGTCCAGCGATCCCGGCGACAGCGTGTTCCAGCGCGGCGAGCCCAGGCTGCGATCCATCAGGGCGATACGGTAAACGTTTCCAGCCCCCTGCGCCACGGCAATCTTCTTGCCGTCGTAGGAGACGCTGGCGCTGGCGTTATAGGTGCCCTGGAACGTGACGCGCGTGGCCCCGCCGCCGCTGGCCGACGCCTGGTAAATCTGCGGACGGCCGCCGCGGTCGGAAGTGAAGTAGATCGTGCCGCCGTCGGCGCTCCAGGTCGGCTCGGTATCGATGCCGAATTGGTTGGTGATCTGAGTCAGCGCCTTGCTGCCCAGATTCATTACGTAGATTTCGGGATTGCCGCTGCGCGACAACGTCAATGCCAGGCGGCTGCCGTCCGGCGAGAAGCTCGGCGCGCCGTTGATGCCGCGGAACGAAGCCACCAATTCGCGGCTGCCGCTGGCGATGTTCTGGATGTAGATCGAGGAATTGCCGCGCTCGAAACTGACATAGGCCAGACGTCCGCCATCCGGGCTCCACGACGGCGACAGCAGCGGCTCGGAAGAGCGCACCACGACCTGCGGGTTGTAGCCGTCGGAGTCGGCGATCATCAACGCATAACGGCTGCCTTTGCCGGTGCCGACCGCGGTGACGTAAGCGATCCGCGTCCAGAACGCGCCGCGCACGCCGAGGATTTTTTCGTAGACGGCATCGGCGATCTGGTGCGCCACGTCGCGCGTCGCGTTGGCGCGCGCGGTCAGCGCGAAGCCGAGCAGGCGTTCCTGCTTGGCCACGTCGAACAGTTCGTACTCGACGCGGAAGCTGCCGTCGCCGGCGGGCAGCACGCGCCCGACCACGATGTAGTCCTGCTTGAGCAGACGCCAAGTCGGATAGTTGATTTCGCCGCCGCGGCTGGGCCGCTCGATGATGTCCTGCTCAGGCAGGCCGCGGAACTGGCCCGAACGCGCCAAGTCGGCGCGGATCACCGCAGCGATATCGGTCTCGCCGGCCGACCCCTGGAACGGCACCACCACGATCGGCAGGGCCGAGGCGTTGCCGCCCACGATGTCGATCTCCAGCCCTTTTTCCTGGGCCGCAGCCAGCACCGGCAGCATCAGCAGGGCGAACAGCGTGGCGAGCAAGTGCAGCGGTCGTTTCATCGGCAGTTCCATCGATTCGGGGAAATCCGGGCCGAGTCACCGGCCCGGCTATTAAACAGCTTGTATGTGAAATTCATCTCAAAGATGAACGGGGCCATGCTCAGGGGACCGGCGCTAGCGGTCCTGGGCTTCGAAATTGAGCGTCAGATTGCGCTGGAAGACCGTTTCGAATCCGGCATAAGGCAAGGGCTGGGCCTTCAGCACTGCCGCTTCGACCGATCGCCGGCCCAATTCGTCATAAGGGCAGGACGGGGATACCTGGACGTCCACCACCTCCCCACCCGGCAACTGGCGGATGTTGAGGCGGCAACGCTGGCCCAGCGGCACGGTTTCGGGGCGGGTCCAGTTGCGCAGGATCGCTTCCTGCAGCGCCGCGGCGTATTTCGCGGCCAGATCGGTATCGACGCCCTCATTGCCCGGCGGCGGGCTGGCGCTGCTGGCCGCGTCGGACGAAGCCTGCTGCGCGCGCCGGTCGGCCAGTTGCTTGATCCGCTGCTGCGCCAGATCCTCCTCGCGCTTGGCCTTGGCGATTTCGGCGCGGATCTTCTTCAGTTCTTCGTCTTTCTGCTGCTGCGCCAGGCGTTGTTTCTCTTCGGCTTCCTGCTGGCGTTCGCGCTCGGTCAGATCGACCTGCTCCTGGCGGCGCTTTTCTTCCTGTTCCTTTTCGCGCTGCTCGGCCGAGATCGCCTCGCGGTCGACACGCTCCTGCTCGCGCGTGTCCGGGATCGGGATCTGTTCCTGCGCCTGGTTCTGCTGCGGCACCTGCGAATCCTGCGGCCGGATTTCCGGCAGCGGTTGCGGCGGCGGCGTCGCTTCCTCTTCGGCAGCCTGCGGTTGTTGCACGGGTTCGGGCGGCACCGGCTTGGGGCGTTCGCGCAGCACGCGTTTCATCTGCGCGGACAGCGCATTGGGATCGATCAGTTCGGCCTCCACTATCGGGCCGGCCGCCGACACGGGCGCAGTGGTGCGCGTCCACCACAGGCCGACGAAGGCCAGCAAGAACAGCAGCACGTGCAACGCGATGGCGTAAACGAACGCCTGCGTCGTGTCGGCGCGGGTTTCCCTCACTTCGCGGGGACCTCGGCGGGATTGCTCATCAGGCCGGCGCGCGACACGTTGGCCTTGGTCTGCAGGTCGGTCAGCACCGAATAGATGGTCTGGTACGGCGCGTTGCCGTCGCCGGCGACGAACACCGCCACCTTGGGATTGTTGCGAACGTAAGCGCCAACCTTGGCGACCAGCTGCTCGGAAGTCACCGCTTCGTTCTTGGCCCCTTCGATGGTCAGGAACAGATGGCCTTCGCGATCCACGCTGACCACGATCGGGTCCTTCTGCTCGGTCACGGTCTTGGCGTTGGATTGCGGCAGCTGGATGTCCACGCCCAGGTTGAGCAGCGGCGCGGTGACCATGAAGATGATCAGCAGCACCAGCATCACGTCGATGTAGGGCACGACGTTGATGTCGGCCTTGAGCTTGCGTTTGCGTTTGCGGCGTGTGGTGGTCATGCGTATTTCTGCCCTGTCATTCCTTCATTCCGGCCCCGGACCCGATCCGGGGGAAGGAACCTGCTTCTGCAGCGGCTCTCCAAGCAGATCCCTCGTTTCGCTCGGGATGGCAACGCTCGGGGAGTGCGAGGAGGGTTAATCGTCCAGATGCGCCTGTCGCTGCAGGATCGACGAGAATTCTTCGGCGAACGCGTCGTAGCGCACCCCGATCCGATCGACCTTGGTGGCGAAGCGGTTGTAGGCCCATACCGCGGGAATCGCGGCGAACAGGCCCATGGCGGTGGCGATCAGCGCCTCGGAAATGCCCGGCGCCACGGTGGCGATGGTGGCCTCTTTGACGTTGGCCAGGCCCTGGAACGAAATCATGATGCCCCAGACCGTGCCGAACAGGCCGACGTACGGGCTGATCGAGCCCACATTCGCCAGGAATTCCAGATTGTGTTCCAAGCCGTCGAGTTCGCGCGAAGCGGTCGCGCGCATCGCGCGCTGCGCCCCTTCGAGCTGGATGCGGGTGTCCACGCCGCGGCGCTGGCGGATGCGGTTGAACTCGCGAAAGCCGCCTTCGAAGATCGCTTCCATACCGCCGATGTCGCGGTTGCGCTCGGCGGCGCCGGCGTAGAGCTTGCTGAGCTCGGCGCCCGACCAGAAGCGTTCCTCGAAGCGGATCGCTTCGTTCTCGGCCCGATCCAGCACGCGTTTCTTACGGAAGATGATCACCCACGAAGCGATCGACGCGCCCAGCAACAACAGCATCACCAATTGCACCGGGATGCTGGCGTGCAGGATCAGCTGCAGGATGTTGAAGTGGCTTTCCGGCGGCACCGCGGCAGCGGCCTGCACGACGGTATTCGCGGCTTCCTCGGGCAAGGCTTCCGCCGTGGCGGCCTGCGTGGCAAGCAACATCGAAATCATCCGTTCACTCCGCAATCTTGGTTTCTAAGGGGATTGTTTCCAACGATTTGAGCCGCGCGTACAACGCGTCCGGAATCGCGCGCGGCCGAAAATCGCCCGCGCCCAGCGCCGCCACGCGCACCTGCGCATCGAGCAGCAGCGATCCGTCGCGATGGATCGCCTGCGCGATCACCAGACTGGCGCGCCGGCACTCGGCCAATGCCACCGACACGGCCAGCGTATCGTCCAGTCGCGCGGGCTGGCGGAAATCGATCCGCATCGCCCGCACCGCAAATACCAGATCGTGCTGCCCGCGCAAAAGTTCCTGGCCGTACCCGTGCGTGCGCAGCCATTCGGTACGCGCGCGCTCCAGGAACGCCAAGTATTGCGCGTGGTAGACCACGCCACCGGCGTCGGTATCTTCCCAATAGACGCGTGTCGGCCAACTGAACGAGGGCCGGGAATCGGGATTCGGGAATCGGGAATCGGAGGTCAAAGCCTTACTCCTGCGCCGAATCGCAGACGCGCATGACATCGGATCGGAACCTCAAAACAGCTCCTCCGATTCCCCATTCCCGAATCCCGATTCCCGGCTCTTGGGCTTCAATCCCAGATGCCGGTACGCTTTATGCGAGGCCATGCGCCCACGCGCCGTGCGCACCAGGAAACCCTGCTGGATGAGGTAAGGCTCGATCACATCCTCGAGCGTGCCGCGTTCTTCGCTGAGCGCGGCCGCCAGCGATTCGACGCCGACCGGGCCGCCGTCGAAATTCTCGATGATCAGGTTGAGCAGGCGCCGGTCGAGTTCGTCGAAGCCTTCCGGATCGACCTTCAGCATCTGCATCGCCGCCTTGGCGACATCGTGGTCGATATGGCCGGCGGCACGCACCTGCGCGAAATCGCGCACGCGCCGCAACAGACGGTTGGCGATGCGCGGGGTACCGCGCGAACGGCGTGCGATCTCGTCGGCGCCGTCCGCCGCGCAATCGATGCCCAGGATCCTGGCCGAGCGGCGCACGATGCGGGTCAGCTCCTCGGTGCTGTAGAACTCCAGCCGCTGGACGATGCCGAAACGATCTCGCAGCGGCGCCGTGAGCAGGCCCGCGCGGGTGGTGGCGCCGATCAGCGTGAACGGCGGCAGATCGAGCTTGATCGATCGCGCGGCCGGGCCGTCGCCGATCATGATGTCGATCTGGAAATCCTCCATCGCCGGATACAGCACTTCCTCCACCACCGGCGACAGGCGATGGATCTCGTCGATGAAGAGGACATCGTGCGGCTGCAGGTTGGTCAGCAGCGCCGCCAAGTCGCCGGCTTTCTCGATCACCGGACCCGACGTCACGCGCAGGTTGACGCCCAGCTCGTTGGCGATCACGTGGCTGAGCGTAGTCTTGCCCAGACCGGGCGGGCCGAAGATCAATATGTGGTCCAGCGCCTCGCTGCGGCGTTTGGCGGCCTCGATGTAGATCGACAGCTGTTCGCGCACCGGCTGCTGGCCGAGGTACTCGTCCAGCCGTTTGGGCCGGATGCTGGCCTCGACGACTTCGTCTTCGCGGGTGGCGGCGGCGGCGATGATGCGGTCTTCGGTCATGCGTGGATTATGAGGGCGAACGGGCGACTGCGGGGATGTCCCTCACCCTGTCATCCCGAGCGCAGCGAGGGATCTGCTTGCAGCTCGCGACGGGAAAGCAGATCCCTCGCTGCGCTCGGGATGACAGCTTGAAAAGGCTCAAATCTCGACCTGCGCGCCCAACTCCACCAACCGATTGCCGGGAATCCTGAAAAACCCCGTCGCCGGCGCCGCATTGCGGTGCATGAACGCGAACAGCTTGTCGCGCCAGACCGGCATGCCGCGGTGGCGGCCGGCCACGATCGTTTCGCGGCTGGCGAAATAGGTCGTATCCATCGGATCGAAATAGATGCCGCCCGCGTCGCAACTGCGCATCAGCGCCAGCGGCACGTCGGGCGTCTCCATGAAGCCGAAACGAATCAGCACGCGGTAGAAATCGTCGCCGATCGGGTCGATCTTCAACCGCTTGTTCTGAGGCGCATGCGGCACGGTCAGCGTTTCCACGGTCAGGAATACGTTGCGTTCGTGCAGCACCTTGTTGTGCTTGAGATTGTGCAGCAGCGCATGCGGCACCACGCCCTGGTCGGCGGTCATGAACACCGCGGTGCCCGGCACGCGGGTCGGCGGCGCCAGCATCAGGCCGGGCAGGAAGCTGTCGATCTGGATGCCTTCCTTGCGCACTTCCTCGTGCAGCAATTCGCGGCCGCGGCGCCACGTGCGCAGCAGGGTGAACACCGCCAAGCCCAATATCACCGGGAACCAGGCGCCGTCGAAGAACTTGGCGCCGTTGGCGATCACGAAACCCAGATCGACGATGAAGAACAGCACGCACAGCGGCAGTACGAACATGCGCCAGCGCGGCCATAGCGCGCGCGCCACCAGCGCCAGCAGGAGGGTGTCGATCAGCATCGTCGCCGACACCGAGATGCCGTACGCCGACGCCAGCGCGGTCGAGCCGCGGAACATCAGCACCACAGCCAGCACCGCGATCATCAGCACCCAATTGATGTAAGGCACGTAGATCTGGCCGATGGTCTCGCGCGATGTGTGCTTGACCTGCATCCGCGGGATATAGCCCAACTGCATCGCCTGGCGCGCGACCGAATACGCGCCGGTGATGACGGCCTGCGACGCGATCACCGCGGCCATGGTGGCCAGCACGATCATGGGATACAGCGCCCACTCCGGAACGGCTTCGAAAAACGGGTTCGTGACCGCAGCCGGATGCTCCAGCACGAACGCGCCCTGCCCCAGGTAATTCAGCATCAGGCACGGCAGCACCATCGTGTACCACGCATAGCGGATCGGCCGCGCGCCGAAGTGGCCCATGTCGGCGTACAGCGCTTCGCCGCCGGTCACCGCGAGCACCACGACGCCGAGGATCAGCACCGAATGCGAGCCATGCTCTATGAAGAATTTCGCGCCCCACCAGGGGTTGAGCGCCTTCAGCACTTCGGGCGCATCGATGATGTTGTGGATGCCGATCGCCGCCAATGCGATGAACCAGACGATGGTGATCGGGCCGAACACCTTGCCCACTTTCTCGGTGCCGAAGCGCTGCGCGAAGAACACCGCGATCAGGATCAGCACCGCGATCGGCACGATGAAACGGTGCAGGCCCGGCGCCGCGACTTCCAAACCCTCGACCGCGCCCAACACGGTGATCGCGGGCGTGATCACGCTATCGCCGAAGAACAGGGACGCGCCGAAGATGCCGAGGATGCCGACCACGTAGGCCGAACGCCCGCCCTTGGCGAGCGTGCGCTGGGCCAGCGTCATCAGCGCCATGATCCCGCCTTCGCCTTCGTTGTCGGCGCGCATGATGATGGTCACGTACTTCACCGTGACCACGATCATCAGCGCCCAGAACACCAGCGACAGGATGCCCAGCACGGTGTCGTGGTTGCCGACCAGGCCGAAATGCGGCGAGAACGCTTCCTTCAGCGTGTACAGCGGGCTGGTGCCGATGTCGCCGAACACCACGCCGATCGCGCCGACCACCAGCGCCGGCAGGCCGGTCTTGCCGTGGCCCTGCGCATGGGAATTGCCTGATGCGGAATGATTGTGCGGGGTGGCCATGGGCTTCCTGGTCGCATCCGGCGGGCGGATGGCGCCTTCCGGATTCAACGAAGCGCGGACTGTAGCGCTTTACGGATGATGATTTCGGGAGCGTCGCCGTCGGCGGCGGCGTTTTTCGCCATCCGCTGCGCTTCGGCCGGCTTGTAGCCCAATTGCTGCAGGGCGATGATCGCCTCCGAAAGCGGGTCGGCCGGGCCTTTGCCCATCGACACCGGCGAACCGCTGCCGATCAGGTCGGCTGCGCGATCGCGCAGCTCCACCACCATGCGTTCGGCGGTCTTCTTGCCGATGCCGGGGATCCGGGTCAACGCGGTCACGTCGCCGGTCTGCACCAGCCTTGCGAATTCGTCGACCGACGCGCCCGACAGCACCGCCAGCGCGATCTTGGCGCCGATGCCGCTGACCCGCTGCACGTCGCGGAACAAGCGTCGTTCGGATTCGCTGAGGAAGCCGTACAGCGACACGCTGTCTTCCTTCTGCGCGTAGTGCGTGAACAGCGACACTTCGCCGCCGACCTGCGGCAGGTCGTAGAAGGTGCTCATCGGCGCTTCCAGCTCGTAGCCGACGCCGTGCACGTCCACCACCAGCCACGGCGGCTGTTTGTGGAGCAGGATTCCTTTCAAGCGTCCAATCACGATTCGCCCCCGCTCTTGATGTTTCCCCCTTTGAAAAAGGGGGATAAAGGGGGATTTGCTCTTGATCTGGCTTTTTGTAGGAGCGGCTTTGGCCGCGAGCTCTTGATCATTGCGACAGGCAAGAGCTCGCGGCCAAAGCCGCTCCTACGGCAAGCTAAAAGCAAATCCCCCCTGCCCCCCTTTTTCAAAGGGGGGAACAGCACATTTCGCGCGGGGACGAGATTCATTTTCGGCTCCAAGCCTCGCGCACGTTCACGCCCATCCGCTGCGCGCTCGCACGCACATGCGCGTGGGTGATCGCCACTGCCAACGCATCGGCGGCATCGGCCTGCAGTTTGCCTTTCAGGTTGAGCATGATGCCGACCATGTGCTGCACCTGCACTTTGTCCGCGCCGCCTTTGCCGACCAGAGCCAATTTGATTTCCTTGGCCGCGTATTCGTGCACCGGCAGGTCGCGCATCACCACCGCGCACAGCGCGGCGCCGCGCGCCTGGCCCAGCTTGAGCGCCGAATCGGGGTTGTGGGCCATGAAAACCTGCTCGATCGCGACCTCATCGGGCCGGTGAGCGTCGATTATCCCGGACAATCCGTCGAGCAATAACTTCAACCGTAGTGGGAAGTTGCCCTTCACCGCCGCATCGGCCACCATCAGGTTCAACGGCGCATGGAACACATGCGTGGTCTTGCCGCTGGCGTCGACGTCGATGATGCCCACGCCGGTCCGCTGCGAACCGGGGTCGATGCCGAGGATTCTGGTCACCGCGACAGTCTACGCGTATGCGTCGGCGCCGAGGTCGGCATTGCTGTAGACGCTCTGCACGTCGTCCATGTCTTCCAGCCAGGCCAGCAGTTTGGCGACCTGCTGCGCGGTGTCGCCGGCGACGGCGATGTCGTTGTCGGCGCGCAAGGTGACTTCGGCGATGTCGGCCTTCAGGCCGGCGGCGCCCATCGCGGCCTTGACCGTTTCGAAAGCATCCGGCGCGGTGATCACGTCGATCGCGCCGTCCTCGGGATAAACGACCACGTCGTCGGCGCCGGCTTCGATCGCGGCCTCGGTGACTTTGTCCTCGTCGGCGCCGGAGGCAAAGGACAGCACGCCGAGTTTCTTGAACATGAAGGCGACCGAGCCGTCGGTGCCCAGATTGCCGCCGAACTTACCGAAGGCGTGGCGCACGTCGGCCACGGTGCGGACCTTGTTGTCGGTCAGGCAGTCGACGATCACCGCCACGCCGCCGGGCGCGTAGCCCTCGTATCGGATTTCCTCGTAGACGACGCCTTCCAGTTCGCCGGTGGCTTTCTTGATCGCGCGCTCGATCACGTCCTTGGTCATGTTCGCCGACAGGCCTTTGTCGATGGCGCTGCGCAGGCGCGGATTGCTCGCGGGATCGCCGCCGCCGGCGCGTGCCGCCACGCCGATCTCGCGGATGATCTTGGTGAAGATCTTGCCGCGACGCGCGTCCTCGGCGTTCTTGCGGGCCTCGATGGAAGGTCCTCTACCCATGAAAAATTCCGACCGGATGGCGATGGCGAAGCGGCGATTTTACTCGATCTACCGTATTTCCCGGCGCATGCCGAACCCGGTTCAGCGCTGGAAACGCCCGTCCCGGAGGAATTCAGAAGCGTGGCGCGCCGCATCGGCCGAGAACAACAGGCCGCTGTGCCCGGCCTCGACCAATACGTGGTCGGCCAGGGCCGGGCTGCGGGTCTCTTCGACCGACACCGTGCCGTCGTGTTCGCCGTCGAAATGCGCGAACAGCGCGCCGAGCCCGTGCGGCAGGCGGCCGGCGATCATGCCGACCTCGAAATGGCCCGGCCATACCGCACAACCCTGCTGCAACAACGGCGCGCTGCGGCCCAGCATCAGCCCGGCGACCGGCACGTGCGACAGCCCGCTCGCGGCGGCGCTGCCGCACAAGGGCACGCCCAGACAGACCACGCGAGACACCGGCAAATCGGGTTCTGCGGCCAGGGCCTGCAACGCGATCAGGCCGCCCAGGCTGTGCGCCACCAGATGGGTCTGGCCGCCGCTGCGGATCTGTTCGGCCAACCGCGGCACGGCGGCATCCGGTCCGCCGACCACGCTGTGGTAACCGAAGGTTTCGGGCTGGAATCCTTCGGCTTTCAGGCGCGCGCCGAACCATTGCATGGTGGCGCCGACCATCCAGATGCCGTGCAGCAGGATGACGCGATCGGGGTCAGTCATGGGCAGATGTTTTTGCGGGAGCGGCTTCGCGGGGCGGCTGTTGTGGGAGCGGCTTCAGCCGCGAGCTCTTCTGCCGGATGATGGCGACTGTGAAGAGCTCGCGGCTGAAGCCGCTCCCACAAAAAACACACAGAAATCCGCTCGCACAAAAAAGCGAGACGATCAACCGCAGTTGACCTGAGTGATGATGTTGTTCGCATCCAGATACACATTGATGCGGTCGGGACGATAGTCGCGCGTCATCGTGCGGTCTGGCGAAACCGGCCTGAACAAGCCGGCGCCGCTTTCCTTCCAGACGCGTTTGATCGTGTCCTCGTCTCCGGGTTTGCCGACCGCCCACGCCACGCGATCGGCATGGCAGCTGCCGTCGCCGGAGATCTGCGGGCCGCCGTCGGCGGGCATCACCGACGAGCAGGAGGTCAACGCCACGGCAACGAACGATGAGATGGCGGCAAAACGCATCATGGCGGCGCTCCTCTCCGGATCGGTCTTCCGAGTCTAGCCCAAGCCGCGAAAGCGCGGCGTCGAGCGCCGCCGCGCGTTTCAGGCCTGTGGTTTGGGCCGGATCGAGATATGCACTTCGGCCAATTGCTTGTCCGGCACCGGCGACGGCGCGCCGGTCATCAAGCATTGTGCGGTGGTGGTTTTGGGGAAGGCGATCACGTCGCGGATCGACTCGGTCCCGGCCATCAACGCAGCGATGCGGTCGATGCCGAACGCGATGCCGCCGTGCGGCGGCGCGCCGTACTTGAGCGCGTCGAGCAGGAAGCCGAACTTGCCTTCGGCTTCTTCCGCACCGATGCCGAGGAGTTCGAACACCGCGGACTGCATCGCCGAATTGTGGATGCGGATCGAACCGCCTCCGATCTCGTTGCCGTTGAGCACCATGTCGTAGCCGCGCGACACCGCCGTCTTGGCGTTGGCGCGCAAGTCGGCGACGTCGTCGACCGCCGGCGCGGTGAACGGATGATGCAGCGCGACGTAGCGGTTCTCTTCCTCGTCCCATTCGAACATCGGGAAATCGGTGATCCACAACGGCGCCCAGCCTTCGCCGACCAGGCCGAGGTCCTTGCCGAGTTTCAGGCGCAGCGCGCCCATGAAATCCGAAGCGGTCTTGTACGTCGCGGCGCCGAAGAAGATCAGGTCGCCGGTCTGCGCGCCGGTCGCCGCCAAGATCGCGGCGAGCGTGGCGTCGTCGAGGAATTTGGCGATCGGCGAGCTGATGCCTTCGCGGCCCTTGCCGGCATCCTCCACCTTCATCCACGCCAAACCCTTGGCTCCGAACTTGGCCGCATGCGCGGCGTAGTCGTCGATCTGCTTGCGCGACAGCGTGGCGCCGCCGGGCGTGCGCAGCGCGACCACGCGGCCGTCCTCGTGGTTGGCCCAGTCGGTGAATACCTTGAATTCGCAGTGCTTGACGATGTCGGCGACATCGACGAATTCGAGCGAAATACGCAAATCCGGCTTGTCCGAACCGTAGCGGCGCATCGCTTCGGCATAGGTCATGCGCGGGAACGGCGCGGCCAGTTCGACCTGCATCACTTCGCGGAACACGTCGCGGATCAAGTCTTCGACCATGTCCTGCACGATCTTCTCGTCGACCCAGGCGAATTCCATGTCGAGCTGGGTGAATTCGAGCTGGCGGTCGGCGCGCAGCGCTTCGTCGCGGAAGCAGCGCGCGATCTGGTAGTAGCGGTCGAAGCCGGCCATCATCAGTATCTGCTTGAACAGCTGCGGCGACTGCGGCAGCGCGTAGAACTCGCCCGGATGCATCCGCGCCGGCACCAGGAAGTCGCGCGCGCCTTCGGGCGTGGCCTTGGTCAGGATCGGCGTTTCGATGTCCTGGAAGCCACGCGCATCCAGCCAGCGGCGCAGCGCCTGCACCAGCTTGATGCGGGTGCGCATCATCCGCTGCATCTGCGGCGTGCGCAGATCCAGGTAACGGTATTTGAGGCGGATGTCCTCGCCCGGGTTCTCGTGGGCGTGGAACGGCAGCGGCTCGGCCTTGTTCAGCACTTGGATATCGATTGCGACGACTTCGACCTGGCCGGTCTTGATCTTGTCGTTCACCGACTGCCGCTTGCGCACCACGCCGGTCACGCGCAGGCAATCCTCGTAACCGACGTGCGCGGCGGCGGCGATGACCGCGGCATTGGCTTGACCCGCACCGAAATTCGCGTCGGTCGTCGGCTCGGCCACGACCTGGACGATGCCTTCGTGGTCGCGCAGATCGATGAAGCACAGGCCGCCCAAGTTGCGGGCGACATCGGCCCAGCCGCATAAGGTGACGGTCTGGCCGATCAGCGCCTCGTCGACGAGGCCGCAGAAGTGGGTACGCATGGAGGCTCCGGAAATTACGATCCGTCGGCCGGGGGCCGATCGATGGGGGCCGGCCTGGGGCCGGAAACACGTCATTTTAACGGCTGCGGCGCCTTACTGCGCTCGCTGTCGCGTCTGGTACCTGGAACGCCCGTCCACACAGCTGGGGAAAACGATATGAAACGCCTTCTGAAGTGCGTCGCGCTGGCCCTGGGCCTGTCGCTGCTGGCGCCCGCCGCAGCTTTCGCGCAAGCCCAAACCCGCGCCTACGCGCCGGAAAACCTGCGCACCCTGAACTACAACGACCAGGTCCGCGTGATCAGCCTGGAATACCAGGAGCAATCGCGCGGCCGCCGCATCCCGGACGACCAGCTGCGCTTCTATATCGATCAGGTCAACCGCTCCAACTGGGGCTTCAGCCGGATCAAACAGGACATCTCGCAATCGCTGGGCTACGGCGGCGGCGGACCGCAGCCGCCCTATCCCGGCAACGGCCAGCGCATCCGCTGCGAAAGCATCAACAACCGCGCGCAGACCTGCCCCACGCCCTGGCAGGGCCCGTCGCGGCTGGTCAGGCAGCTCTCGGGGATCGGCTGCGAAGAGGGCCGCACCTGGCAATCGCAGCGCGGGCAGGTCTACGTCGGCGGCGGCTGCCGCGGCGAATTCGAGGCCGCGCCGGTGGGTCCGCCGCAAGGCGTCGTGCGCTGCGAGAGCATCAATAACCGTTCGCGCACTTGTCCCACGCCGTGGAACGGCCCGTCGCGGTTGGTCCGCCAGTTGTCGGGCTCGGGTTGCGAGGAAGGCCGCACCTGGCAGTCGCAGCGCGGGCAGGTGTTCGTGAGCGGCGGCTGCCGCGCCGAATTCGCACAGGGCGCGGTGCTCAACCCCAACTACAGCGTCACCTGCACCAGCCGCAACATGCGTCCGTCCAACTGCGGCTGGAATCGCGATTACGGCCGCCCCATGCTGCAGCGGCAACTTTCCAGCAGCGCCTGCGTCGAAAACCAGACCTGGGGTTACGACAGCGCGCGCGGCAACATCTGGGTCAATAGCGGCTGCAGCGGGCGCTTCGCGAGGCCGCAGATCCAGCCTCGCTATTAAGGCTTCAGGCCGAGTCGGCGGCCGGTTTGGCCGCCGGCTTGCTGTCGGCCTTGGGCGCCGCGTCGGTTTTGGTTGCGGCCGGCGGCGACGACGAACCCTTGCTCGCACCCTCGCCGCCCTCGGCGAGGTTGCGCTTCTTGTCGCCGCCCTTCTTGAAGTCGGTTTCGTACCAGCCGTTGCCGGACAGGCGGAACGACGGCGCCGTTATCTGCCGTCCGACCGCATGCGCGCCGCAATTCGGGCAAGTGTCGGGATCGGGATCCGACATCTTCTGCAGACGGTCGAATTCGTGGCCGCACTCGGCGCAACGGAAGGCGTAAATCGGCATAGCGGGAACCAGGTAGAAAGTCGCGATAAAGAGTTTGGGGCCGGCCGAGGCCGATTCCAAGCCGGATTCAGGCCGCATTGGCCTCGTACAACTGCAATAGCTCGGCTTCGGCCGCCTGCAGCGCGTCGTGCAATTCGCCCTGGCGCCTGCCCAGCTCGGCCGCGCGCGCGCCGCCGTCGGCGTACAGGATGGGGTCGACCAAGGCGCTTTCGATCCCTGCCAACTCGGTTTCGAGTTCTGCGACACGGGCTTCGGCTTTGGCCAGCTTGTGCGGATTGACCTTGGCGGCTTTGGGCTTCGCAGCCGGTGCCGGTGCCGCCACGGCGACGGGCGCCGGCGGCGGCGTGTCGGAGGCCGGACGCGCGCGCAGCCAAGCGGCGTATTCGTCCAGATCGCCGTCGAATGGCTCCACCCGGCCGTTGGCCACGCGCCAGAACGTATCGCTGACCAGGCCGATCAGATGGCGATCGTGCGACACCAGTACGATGGCGCCGTCGAAATCGCTGAGCGCTTCTGCCAGCGCTTCGCGCATGTCCAGGTCGAGGTGGTTGGTGGGTTCGTCGAGCAGTAGCACGTTCGGCTGGCGCCAGGCGATCAGGGCCAGCGCCAGGCGCGCGCGTTCGCCGCCGGAGAAACCGTCGATGCTTTCGAAGGCGCGGTCGCCGGGAAAATTCCATTTGCCGAGGAAATCGCGGAACGATTGCGTGGCCGCGTTCGGCGACAGTTCGCGCAGATGATCGATTGGCGACGTGCCTTTCTTCAACGATTCGACCGTGTGCTGGGCAAAGTAGCCGATGCGCAGGTCCGGATGCGCATAACGCTCGCCCGACAGCGGTTGCAATTCGCCCACCAAAGTCTTCACCAGCGTCGACTTGCCCGCGCCGTTGGCGCCGAGCAGGCCGATGCGGTCGCCGGCTTCCAGGCCGAAGCCGACGTTGTGGAGGATGACGCGCGCTTTTCCTTCTCCCTCCGGGAGAAGGTGGCGCGAAGCGCCGGATGAGGGTTCGGTGTGTGGTGGGGTTCCCCGATCCTCCGAATCCTCACCCCTCTCCCGCGGGGAGAGGGGCTTATAGCCGCAATCGGCATGATTCAAGCGCAAAAGCGCATGCGGCAGCTTCAACGGCTCGGGGAATTCGATCCGCAACTCGCGCTCGGCGCGCACCGCCTCGGTGCCGGCCAGTTTGGCCAGGCGCTTCATCCGCGACTGCGCCTGCTTGGCCTTGCTGGCCTTGGCCTTGAAGCGGTCGATGAAGCTCTGCAGGTGGGCGCGCTCAGCCTGTTCCTTCTCGTGCGCTATCTGCTGCTGGCGCAACTGCTCGGCGCGCTGCCTTTCGAACGCGGTGTAGTCGCCGACGTAGAGCTTTGCGCGCTGTTCGTGCAGATGCAGGGTGTGGGTGCTGACGTTGTCGAGGAATTCGCGGTCGTGGCTGATCAACAACAGCGTGCCGGGATATTTCAGCAGCCATTGCTCGAGCCACAGCACCGCGTCGAGGTCGAGGTGGTTGGTGGGCTCGTCGAGCAGCAGCAGGTCGCTCGGCGTCATCAGCGCGCGCGCCAGGTTCAGGCGCACGCGCCAGCCGCCGGAAAAAGTGCTGACCGCGCGCGAATGCGTTTCGGCCGAGAAGCCCAGGCCGTGCAGCAGCTTGCCGGCGCGTGCGGTAGCGTCGTAGCCGCTGACTTCTTCCAAGCGGTGATGGGCTTCGGCGACAGCTTCCCAATCCTCGGCGGCGAACGCATTCGCCTCGGCTTGCAGCGCGGCGTGGACGTCGGCATCGCCGGACAGCACGAAATCGATCGCGGGATCGGGCAGCGACGGCATTTCCTGCGCGATGCTGGCGATGCGCACGCGGTTGGGCACGTCCAGATCGCCGCGATCGGGCTCCAGCTCGCTGCGGATCGCCGCGAACAACGAGGACTTGCCGGTGCCGTTGCGGCCGACCACGCCCACGCGCCAACCGGCATGCAGGGCCAGGTCGACATCGGACAGGAGCAGGCGTTCGCCGCGCCGCAGGGCGAAATTGCGGAAGGAAATCATAAGGATGCGGATTTTACCCGTTTTGCCGCGCCGTTAGCGCTTCAGCCCGGCTTTGTGCTTTTCGTGGGAGCGGCTTCAGCCGCGAGCTTTTCCGAGCTGGCGGACGCGCTCAAGAGCTCGCGGCTGAAGCCGCTCCCACAAAAGCGGGCCTAACGCCCGACTGGCACCGCATTAGTCTGCGCTTGCTCCCTGGCAGGTTTGGGCGCATCCGGGCGCGCGACCGCATACATCTCCCACGCGATTTTGCTGGCCAACGCGCGCCGATCATCGCCTTCCACGAACAGGTCGAAATGGGTGCGTCCCGGCAGGAAGCGCACATCCGCCTTCGCGCCCAGCGATTCGAGCGTGGCCTTGAGCTTGCGCGCGGAACCGTCGAGATAGAACGTGTCGGCGCCGCCGACGATCACGTGGATCTTGCCGTCCAGGTCCGCTTTCAGCGCGGGCCACTGCGTGCGCAGCCGGTGCGCGATATCGTAATGCTCGCGCCAGTAGGCGGCGACCTGCGGATCGACCTTGCCGGTATCGCGATCGAACAGCGGCACCGGACGCCCGTCGTCGCCGCGCGGCGAGAATACCCACTCGAACGAAGACATCTGCCCGCCGTAAGGGCCGAGCACGCGTTCGAGCTTGGCGAAGTCTTCGAACGACGCTTTCACTTCGCCCTTGTCGCGCACCAGCGGCGATGCGGCGCCATCGGGCTTGCGATAGACGTTGGCGTCTTTCGCATATAGGTCCGCACCGGTGAAATCGGTGAAATCGCTCGGATCGGGCGACGTCGACCACGTGCCGCCGAACATTTTCGGATAGGCCACCTGCAACCACAGCGTCGCCCAGCCGCCGGAAGAATGCCCGGTGAGGAAGCGCCCGGATGGTTGCGCATCCATGCGATAGCGTTTCTCCAGATCCGGAATCAGCTCGCTGGTCAGCGCGGTGCCCCAAGGCCCGTTGTTCACCGAATCGGCGAACTCGTGCGTGCCGGTGGCGCTGGACTCGTCCAGGAACACCCAGATCATCGGCGGCATGCGGCCGTCGCGCATGCGCTTGTCCATCGATGCGACATCGGCGATCAGGTGCGACAGCTTGCCGCTGAAGCCGTGAGTGTAATACACCGTGGGATAGCGCTGGTCGGGATGCGCGGCGTAATCCGGCGGCAGCAACACCCATCCGCGGAGGTGCATCGGCCGACCCCAGAACGCAGTCAATGCAGGGCTGGCGAAATCCAACGGCTCGGCGTGCGGGCGCGCCGCGGCGGCTTCATCTTTCGCTTCCTGTGGCGCATCCGCGGGCAATTCCCAAGTCGGACCGCTCGCACCCGGCAACGCGCGCGACAGCGAAATCGGCGGCGCGGCGCCTTTGCCGAGTTCGACCAGGGTCACGTCGCTTACCCAGTCGCCGGGACCGCGTCCGCCATAGTTGTAGTCGTGGTTGACGTCGAGCACCGCTTGCATCGCGTATTCGCCCGGCTTGAGCTTGGAGAATGCGGCGGGAAATGCGAGCGACTCGGTATCGATAGCAATGCTCGCGCCCGGCGCCAGCCGCGTCACCTCCATCGCGGCGACGCTGACCTGGGTGGGTTCGAACGGGCTGGTATCGACCGCGGAGATCTTGCCGTCCTTGGCCGCAGCGCGCGCTTCCGCGGCCGGCATCGCGAACAGCAATAGACGGCCAGACACCGGTTGAGCCGCGCTACTCGCGAGCTGCACTCGCAGGCCTTGGCCTTGCGCGGCGTCTTCGCGGCGGCAAGCCGTGAGCGATGCCAGCAGCAACAAGCCGGCGACAAGGGACCAATGCGGACGGTGAGCGGCCATGCGACGAACTCGTGGGGCGGGATCGCAGTCAAGCATACGGCGCGGCCGTGGGCCAATGTCCAGAGTCATGCGCCATTAGCTGTCATCCCGAGCGCAGCGAGGGATCTGCTATCGATCGCAGCGGGAAGCAGATCCCTCGCTGCGCTCGGGATGACAAGCAAAAATCCCGCGACTGAAGCCGCTCCCGCGAAAAGCGAGAAGCAAATCCTCCCGACCTCCTTTTTCAAAGGTGGGAGACAAGCGAGGCGCCTGCGCTATCACGTCGCGAAATCCCCCTTTGGAAAAGGGGGACCGAAAACGGATTTGCTCTGCGCACCTACTGCTTAGGCTGAAACCGCAAACTCAACGTATAACTACGCCCCGGCTGGTTGAACCAAGCGGCGGTTTCGTACTCGCGATCGAATACGTTGCCCGCGTTCAACTGTATCGCCCAGTCGCTGCCCAACGCATAAGCCACGCGCAGGTCGACCAGCGAATAGCCGGGCAAGCGGGTGCGGTTGGCCAGATCGTCGTAGCGCTCGCCTTCGGCATAGACGCCGCCGCCGACGCTGAAAGCGCCGAAGCTGCGATCCACGTCGACGCGACCGCTCTGACGCGCGCGGCGCGGCAGGAAGTTGTCGTGGTTGAAGCCTTGGCTGTCGTTGCGCGGATCCAGCCAGGTCGCGGTGCCGAGCACCATCCAGCCGGCGATATCGAAATCCACCGTCGCCTCGGCGCCGCGGATGCGCGCGCGATCGACGTTGGCGGGCAGGAAGGTCACCGAGTCGAACGTGATCAGGTCCTCGGCGCGCGTCTGGTACGCGCTGATCGACCAGTTGCCGGCGGAATGCGTGCCGCGCAGGCCGAGTTCGAAAGTACGCGAGGTTTCCGGCAGCAAATCCGGATTGCTGAAGCCGTGGAAGTACAAATCGTTGAAGGTCGGCGCCCGGTAAGCGGTGCCGTAGCTCGCGACCAGTTTCAGATCGTCGGCGAACGAGAAACCGTAACGCAGGCTGCCGGTCGTCTCGCCGCCGAACTGGCTGTTGTCGTCGCGGCGGAGGCTGGCCTGGAAGCTCTGCTTGCCGAAGTCGCCCTGCCACTGGCCGAACACGCCGCGATTGATGCGCTGGGTTTCGTCGAATTCCGCATCGCTGTCGACCGCATCGCGCTGCCAGTCGAAACCGAGGCTGACCAGCCCCGTGCCCGCGCCGATATCGGCCTGCAACGAAGCCAGATCGCGATGCGTGTCGAAACGGCTGCTGAACTCGCCGTCCTTGTAGTCGTCGCTCTCGTCGACGCTGCGGCCGGCGTTGAGCGTGACCGCGACTTTTTCGCTCGGCGCGTAGCGCAGGCGCGCGCCGGCGACTTGCTGCACCACGTCGGCCTGGTTGGAGAAGCTTCCGTCGTATTCGTTCTGCCCCTGCGCCCGCAGCACGCGCGCCTCTGCGTCCCAAGCGTCTCCGAACTGGTAGCCGCCCTGCAGCGACAGCGAATTGTTCTCGTAGCCGTCCTTATCGGGCTCTTCGGTGAAGCAGCCGGCGAATATCGGGAAACCGGCGCCGCGGCAGGCGTCGATGCCTTCGGTGCGTTCGTGCGCCGCGTTGATCGAATACCAGCCGTTGCCCTGCTTGCCGGCGATGCCGGCGCTGGCGCGGCGCGTATCGAAGCTGCCGAGCGCGACGCTCGCATGCGGCGTGAACGCGCCGTCGGGGCGGCGGGTGAAGATCTGGATCACGCCGCCGAGCGCTTCGGAGCCGTATAGGCTGGAGAACGGACCGCGCACGATTTCGATGCGTTCGATCTGATCGACCGGAATGTCCTGGAACGCGACCAGACCAGCGCTGGCCGAGCCGACCCGCACGCCATCCACCAGCACCAGCACTTGCGAACCGCTCGCGCCGCGCAGGAATACCGACGTCTGCTTGCCCGGACCGCCGTTGTTGGCGAAGGTCATGCCCGTGGTGCCGCGCAGCAGCTCCGGCAACGAAGCCGGCTGCAGGCGATCGATGCGCTCGCGATCGATCACGGTGGTCGAAGCCAGCGTATCGGCCAGCGACTGCGGCGTGCGCGTGGCGGTGACGACGATCTGGTCCAGATCGGTGACGGTCGCTTCGGGACCCGATTCGGCATTCGCCTGCGCGCAGGCGAACGAAACGGCGATGGCCAACGCAAGACGCGTGGCGCGGGTGTAACGCAATGACATGGTGAGCTCCTGAGCCGCGCCTGCCCGCGCGGAATGGCTGGGAAGGACAAGCGGCGGAGCGCATGGGTCGTACCGCGGAGGCACGATTCCACGACATCGCCCACCGCGTGTCTGGTCTACCGAAGGCCGGTCTCCGGGCTCGCGAGCGAAGACGTCGACGTCTTCGGAACGGCGCCTTCCCATGCGGATGCACAGTGGCTGTTTGCCGGTCCAGGGCCTTGCGGCCGATGCTCGCCTACCGTTGCGGGGGCAGCTCCGGGATTGCCGTCATGGCGCACCGGATTCCCGTTTCAACCGCTGGCGTAAGCACGCGCGCGGTCACCTCAGGCGGGCGCAGTTTAGCGGCGTTTGCCGTCGCGCGATAGCGAAAACCACCGCAGCGCGCATAATCTGCGGCATATGGATATTTCGCCCGACCGTTCCGATTCCGCCCCCGCCCTGCTGACGGGCATCGAGGCGCGCATCCTGGGCAGCCTGGTCGAAAAGGAAGCGACCACGCCCGATGGCTATCCGCTGACGCTCAACAGCCTGGTGCTGGCCTGCAATCAGAAGACTTCGCGCGAGCCGGTCACGCATCTGAATCCTGGCGACGTCGAACATGCGCTGCGGCAGATGGAAGTGCGCGGCTTGGTCAAGTCGCAGCATTCGGCGCGCGCCGGGCGCTATGCGCACCGCATGGAAGCCGTGCTCAGCCTGACGCGGCAACAAACCGCATTGATCGCGCTGTTGATGCTGCGCGGCCCGCAGACCTTGCACGAACTGCTCAGCCGCAGCGAACGCTGGGTGAAGTTCGAAGGCATCGAAGACGTGCAGCATGCGCTGGAACGATTGGCCGCACGCGAGCCGGCGTTCGCGATGAAGCTTCCGCGCGGCGGCGGGCAGCGCGAGGATCGCTACGGCCACCTGCTCTGCGGCCCCTTGTCCGAAGCTCAGCTCGCCGCTGCCGCGCGCCCGACGGCCGCGGCGACGGACGAACACGCGTTGCTGGAACGCATCGATGCGCTCGAAGCGCGCATCGCCGCACTGGAATCCAAGCTGAGCGCCGCATCCTGATCGGTTTGCGTCGACCGGCCGTGGCGTTCACTATCGCCATAGGAATATCGACGGAGCCACAATGCCGCATCACACCTCGCTGATCGCGATCCTCTGCGTCGGCTTCGTGCTGGCTTTCGTGCTGGGCCTGTTGGCGCAACGCCTGCGACTGTCGCCGCTGGTCGGCTATCTGGTGGCCGGCATCCTCGCCGGGCCGTTCACCCCTGGATTCGTCGGCGATCAGACCCTGGCGCCGCAATTGGCCGAGATCGGCGTGATTCTGTTGATGTTCGGCGTGGGCCTGCATTTTTCGCTGCGCGACCTGATGGCGGTGAAAGCGATCGCGCTACCGGGCGCGGTCATTCAGATCGCCGTGGCCACCGTGCTCGGCTGGGCGCTGGCGCGCTGGCTGGGCTGGTCGCATGGCGCCGGTTTGATGTTCGGGCTCGCGCTTTCGGTCGCCAGTACCGTCGTGCTGCTGCGCGCGTTGGAAGAACGGCGCCTGCTGGAGACGGGCAAGGGACGCATCGCGATCGGCTGGCTCATCGTCGAGGACCTGGCGATGGTGCTGGCCTTGGTGCTGCTGCCGGCATTGGCCGGCTCTCTTGGCGGCGAAGGCGGAAGCGAAGGCAACGTGTGGATGGCGTTGCTGATCACGCTGGGCAAGGTCGGCGCCTTCGTCGCGGTGATGCTGATCGTCGGCCGCCGGGTGATTCCGTGGGCGCTGGAGCGCGTCGCCGGCACCGGCTCGCGCGAACTGTTCACGCTGTGCGTGCTGGCGATCGCGATGGGCGTGGCATTCGGCGCCGCCGAATTGTTCGGCGTGTCGTTCGCGCTCGGCGCGTTCTTCGCCGGCATGCTGCTCAACGAATCCGAGTTCAGCCACAAGGCCGCGCAGGATTCGCTGCCGATGCGCGATGCGTTCGCGGTGCTGTTCTTCGTCTCGGTCGGCATGCTGTTCGATCCGCATATCGTGGTCGAGCAGCCGTTGGCGATCCTGGCGACTTTCCTGATCATCGTATTCGGAAAATCGGTGGCGGCCTGGGCGATCGTGCGCGTCTTCGGCAAGTCCAACTCGACCGCACTCACCATTTCCGCGAGCCTGGCGCAGATCGGCGAGTTCTCCTTCATCCTCGCCGGCCTCGGGCTTTCGCTGAAGATCCTGCCGCAGGCCGGCCACGACCTGATCCTGGCCGGCGCGCTGCTGTCGATCGTGGTCAATCCTTTCCTGTTCGGCCTGCTCGATCGGCGGCTCAACAAAGACGACGAACGCGAGGCGCGCGACGCGCAGGATGCGCTGGCCGCCTCCGATCAGTTGCATCGCTTGCCCGACGACATCGCCAATCACGCGATCGTGGTCGGCTACGGCCGCGTAGGCAGCCAACTGGCCAAACTGCTGCGCGAGCGCAACGTACCGGTCGTGGTGGTCGAAGACGACGCCGATCTGGTCGCGCAGGCCCGCGCGGCGGGCTTCCCCAGCGTGCGCGGCAATGCCGCCTCGGAACGCGTGATGCTGGAAGCCAAACCCGAACGCGCGCAGATCGTGGTCTTCGCGATACCGCATGCGCTGGAAGCCGGCGAAACCATGGCGCGGCTGCGGGCGATCAATCCCGCGCTCACCCTGCTCGCGCGCGCGCACAGCGAGACCGAAGTTAAACACCTGCTGGAACACGGCGCCGATGGCGCGGTGCTGGCCGAACGCGAGTTGGCTTATTCGCTGGCCGAAATGGTGATGGCCACGCCGCCGTACCGGCCGGCGCGGGCCGGTCAGGCTGCCGACACCCCGTAACGCCGTCTATGCTTTTTGCCGTCTCCCCCTTTGGAAAAGGGGGACACAGGGGGATTTGCTTTTGATCTTGATCATGGCGCGTGGGGCTAAAAGCTAAAAGCTAAAAGCTAAAAGCTAAAAGCTAAAAGCTAAAAGCTAAA
>CADECF010000009.1 GCA_902825775.1 uncultured Lysobacteraceae bacterium | reverse complement strand
CCCCCCTTTTTCAAAGGGGGGGGCAGCGAGGGCGGGTTGCGTGAATACTTTCGGACATCTGTTTCGCGTCACCACGTTCGGCGAATCGCACGGTCCGGCGATCGGCTGTGTGATCGACGGCTGCCCGCCGGGCATCGCGATCGCGGCGGAAGAATTCGCGCACGATCTCGCGCGCCGCGCGACAGGCAAGACCCGGCACACGTCGGCCCGGCACGAAGCCGACGAGATCGAGATCCTCAGCGGCGTCTACCAGGGCAAGACCACCGGCACGCCGATCGCGCTGCTGATCCGCAATACCGATGCGCGCAGCAAGGATTACGACAAGATCGCCGAACAGTTCCGGCCGGGCCATGCCGATTACACCTACTGGCAGAAATACGGCGCCCGCGATCCGCGCGGCGGCGGACGTTCTTCGGCGCGCGAGACCACGATGCGGGTGGCGGCGGCCGTCGTCGCCAAAAAATGGCTGAGCGAGAAGTACGGCGTCCAAGTGCGCGGCCACCTGGCGCAGATCGGCGACGTGCTGCCGGCTTCGTTCGATTGGAACGCGGTCGAAGGCAATCCGTTCTTCTGGCCCGATGCCTCGCAAGTCGCCGAACTCGAAAATTATATGGATGCGCTGCGCAAATCCGGCGATTCGGTCGGCGCGCGCATCACGGTGGTCGCCGACAACGTGCCGCCGGGTTGGGGCGAGCCGATCTACGGCAAGCTCGACGGCGAACTCGCCGCGGCGATGATGTCGATCAACGCGGTCAAGGGCGTCGAAGTCGGCGACGGCTTCGCATCCGTCGCGCAAAAAGGCAGTGAGCACCGCGATGAGGCCACCCGCGAAGGTTTCCTGTCCAACCATGCCGGCGGCATCCTCGGCGGGATCAGTTCCGGCCAGCCGGTGACGGTGTCGGTGGCGTTCAAGCCGACCTCGAGCCTGCGCCTGCCGGCGCGCGGCCTGGACGTGCACGGCGAAGAGGTCGACATCGTCACCACCGGCCGTCACGACCCCTGCGTCGGCATCCGCGCCACGCCGATCTGCGAGGCGATGCTGGCGCTGGTGCTGATGGATCAGGCGTTGCGCCATCGCGCGCAATGCGGCGATGTGGGCGAAGTGATGCCTCGGATCCCGGGCAAGTCGTCGCCGATAAAAGCGCCGAAATGAACGCAGCGCGGCCCCGTGTCTGGGTCTCGCAGCCGCTCTTTGACGACATCATCGCGCGGCTGGAACCCTATTTCGACGTCGACGCGACCGGCGAGGTCGCCGATCACGCGCCTGCGCGCATCGCCGAAGCGTTGCGCGAGGCCGATGGCGCGCTGGTGACGCTGAACGATCCGATCGGCGAAGCGCAAGTGGCGCAGGCATTGCGTTTGCGTGCGATCGCCAACGTCGGCGTCGGCTACAACAATCTGGATGTGGCGGCGTTGCAGGCGCGCGGCATCGTCGCGACCAATACGCCCGATGTGCTCACCGAAACCACTGCCGACTTCGGCTTCGCCCTGATGATGGCCGCCGCGCGCCGCATCACCGAAGCCGAGCGCTGGTTGCGCGATGGCCAGTGGCAGGGCTGGTCGTTCAAGAGCCTGCTGGGCGCGGACCTGCATGGATCGACGCTGGGCATCCTGGGCATGGGCCGGATCGGGCAGGGCATCGCCAAGCGTGCGGCGGGCTTCGGCATGCGCGTGCTGTACCACAACCGGCATCGCCTGCCGGCCACGGTCGAACACGAATGCCGCGCGTCCTATGTCGATTACGAAACGTTATTTGCGCAGGCCGATCATGCCGTGCTGGTATTGCCGTACTCCGCGCAGAACCATCACTTGATCGACGCCGCGACGCTGGCCACGATGAAACCCACCGCCACGCTGACCAACATCGCCCGCGGCGGCCTGATCGACGAAGCGGCGCTGGCCGATGCGCTTGCGCACGGGCGCCTGGCCGCGGCCGGACTCGACGTGTTCGAAGGCGAACCCAAGGTCGACCCGCGCCTGCTGGCACTGAGCAATGTGGTGCTGACGCCGCACATCGCCAGCGGAAGTTTGGCCACGCGGCGTGCGATGGTGGCGCTGGCGGTGGATAATCTGATCGCGGCGTTGGGTTTCGGTTCTGAAGCGGGCAAGCCGCGCAATCCGATTCCAGCCGCGAAACCCTCAGCTGTTCCTCCCCCTTTGAAAAAGGGGGATTGAGGGGATTTGCTTTTGCTGTTGCTCATCAACGCAAGGTCAAGAGCAAATCCCCCTGTGTCCCCCTTTTTCAAAAGGGGAGACGGCAAAACAAAGCAAGCAAAGCAAAACAAACCCGAGGAAAAGATGAGTAAGCAGTACAAGGTTGCGGTAGTCGGTGCCACCGGCGCGGTCGGCGAAGTCATGCTGGCGATCCTGGCCGAGCGCCAATTCCCGGTCGGCGAGCTGGTCGCGCTGGCCAGCGCGCGGTCGGCCGGCGATTCGGTGATCTTCAACAATCGCGAAGTGGACGTGCAGGATCTGGCGAAATTCGACCCGACCGGCGTCGATATCGCTCTGTTCTCGGCCGGCGGCGCCATCTCCAAGGAATACGCGCCGAAATTCGCCGCTGCGGGCGCGGTGGTGATCGACAACAGCTCGGCCTTCCGTTACGACGACGACGTGCCGCTGGTCGTGAGCGAGGTGAACCCGGACGCGGCATCGAACCGCCCGCGCGGCATCATCGCCAACCCGAACTGTTCGACCATGCAGATGCTGGTGGCGCTGGCGCCGATCCATCGCAAGGCCGGTATCGAGCGCATCAACGTGGCTACTTACCAGTCGGTGTCCGGCGCCGGCCGCTCCGCGCTGGAAGAACTCGGCCGCCAGACCGGCGGCTTGCTGAACTTCCAGAGCGTCGAGCCCGAGCGTTTTCCGGTGCAGATCGCCTTCAACGTGATTCCGCACATCGACGAGTTCATGGAGAACGGCTTCACCAAGGAAGAGATGAAGCTGATCTGGGAAACCCGCAAGATCCTCGGCGACGACAGCATCCAGGTGAACCCCACCGCGGTCCGCGTGCCGGTGTTCTACGGCCATTCCGAGGCGGTGAATATCGAGACCCGCGACAAGATCACCGCGGAAGAGGCGCGCAAGCTGCTCGAATCCACCCCGGGCGTGGAAGTGGTCGACGAGCGCAAGCCCGGCGGCTATCCGACCCCGGTCACCCATGCCTCGGGCAACGACGCCGTCTACGTCGGCCGCATCCGCGACGACCTGTCGCATCCGCGCGGCCTGAATATGTGGATCGTGTCGGACAACATCCGCAAGGGCGCTGCGCTGAACGCGGTGCAGATCGCCGAACTGGTGGTGGCCGGGCGTGGCCTATCCCAATAGCGTCAACGGGCCCTATAGTGTTGCCACGGTATAAGCGCCGTGGGCAGCCGAGGGGGGTTGCGTGTCGATAATGGCTAAACGGGCAATCCGGGTCGCATTCGCGCTGATGTTGGCGCTGGTCTGCGGACAGGCGTTGGCGCTCGGGCTGGGCCAGATCCAGGTCAAGTCCAAGGCCAACCAGCCGCTGCTGGCGGAAATCCCGATCATTTCCAACGATCCGGCCGAGCTCGAGCAACTGCAGGCGCGTCTGGCCTCGCCGGAAACCTTCGCCCGCATCGGCCTGGAGCCGCCGCAGGGCATCGTCGCCGATCTGCAGTTCGCAGTGGTCCGCGACAACAGCGGCGGCCTGGCCGTGCGCGTGACCAGCACCCAGCCCATCAGCCAGCCGATGCTGACCTTCCTGATCGAAGTGGAATGGGGCCAGGGCAAGCTGGTGCGCGAGTATTCCGCATTGGTCGACCCGCCCCGCGATGCGCCTTCGCCCAGCGCGCCGATGATCGATGCGCCGCAGACGACGTTGGCCGATACGGTCTCGCGTCCGGCCGAAACGCCGGCCATCGATGCCGCGCCGACCGAACTCGGCGCCGAGCCGCCCAAGCCCGCCGAAGCGCCGGCCGAAACTGCGCCTGAAGCCGTCGCCGCAGAACCTTCCGAACCGCCGCCGTCGTCTGCGATCGGGGTCCCACCGCCGCCCGCGCCGATGCCTTCGCCGGACGAAGCCGCAGCCGCGGTTCCCGCACCGGCCGCGCCGGACGGCGCGTTGGCGCCGGTGAAAGCGGGCCAGACCTTGTCCGAAATCGCGGTGGCGATGAAGCCGGCCGGCTACACGCTCGACCAGACCATGCTGGCCTTGCTGCGCACCAATCCGGACGCGTTCATCGGCAACGACATCAACAAGCTCAAGCAGGGCGCGATATTGCGCGCGCCCGGTGCCGACGAAATCGCCAGTCTCGGTGCGGCCGAAGCGGCGGTGATCGTCCGCGACCAGATCGAACAATGGCGCCGTGCGCGGCAGGAGCGCGCGCAAGCGCGCGCGGCCAGCATCGCGGCGATGGCGGCGGCCAGTACGACGGCCGGCGAAACGCCGAATGCGGCTGCGCCGAAGTCTCCTGCCGTGGCCGGAGCAAGATTGGAAATCATCCCGCCGGCCGCCGATGGCGCCGTGCAGGCAGGTACACGATCCGGCGCCAGCGCCGGAGGCGAGGGCGACATGCTGCGACAGCAACAAGAACTGCAAACGACCAAGGAAACCCTGGCGGCGCGCGACGCCGAAGTGCAGGAACTCAAATCCCGCCTGGCCGACCTGGAAAAACTGCAGCAGCAACAACAGCAGCTGATCACGTTGAAGGACAGCGAACTGGCGGCCGCGCAGCAGCGCCTGGCCCAATCCAACAACCCAGCCGCGGCCAAACCGGCCGCAGCGGCCGCTCAAACCCAGAAGGCGCCGGCGCAGGCCGATAGCGGTACTTTGCTATGGCTGGGCGGCGGCGTGGGGTTGGTGCTGGTCGGATTGATCGGCTGGTGGCTGGCGCGTCGCGGCCGCGGCACGCCGGCGCCGAAGTCGGCACGACCGGTGATGGACAGCGCCGCGCTTGCGGCCAGCATGCCCACCGCCGATGTCGTCGCCGAACCGGAAGTGCCGGTATTCGCCAGCGCCAAGCCCGCCGCGGCCGAGACTGTCGCGCGCGGCAACGGCGCCTCACAACCGCCGACGCGTTGGGCGGGCAACGCCACTTCGGCGCCGACCTGGCACGGCGGCGGTGCCGTCGAGGGCAGCGGCAACGGCGAGCTGCGCATCGGCCATGAGCGCATCGAACTGGCCCGCGCTTATATGGATCTGGGCGATCACGACACCGCCCGCGGCCTGCTGCAGGAGATCGTGCAGGTCGGCGATCCCGATGCGCGCGCCGAAGCCGTGCGCCTGCTGCAGGATTTGCCGCGATGACAGGTCGCGGCCGGCGGCAGTGACGCGCTACGCGCTGGGCGTCGAATACGACGGCAGCGATTTCCTCGGCTGGCAGCGGCTCAGCAAACCCGGAGAAAGCGATCCCGGCAGCGTGCAGGCGGTGCTCGAGGAAGCGCTGTCGTACGTTGCGGCCGCGCCCGTCCAGACCGTCTGCGCTGGGCGCACCGACGCCGGCGTGCACGCCGCCTGCCAAGTGGTGCATTTCGACAGCGATGCGGCGCGCGAACCGCGCGGCTGGATGCTCGGCGCCACCAGTCGCCTGCCGGATGCGGTCTGCGTGCGCTGGTGCGTGCCGGTGGCCGACGATTTCCATGCGCGTTTCTCGGCGCGCGCGCGGCGCTACCGCTACCGCCTGCTGAACAGGCCGATACGTCCCGCCTTGGAACGCAGGACCTTGTCGTGGGAGCGCCGCCCGCTGGACGCGGAGGCGATGGCTCGCGCCGCGCAAGCGTTGCTCGGCGAACACGATTTCTCCGCTTTCCGCACCGTGCACTGCCAGGCCCCGCATGCGCGGCGCGACCTGCAGGCGCTGGAAGTGCGGCGCAGCGGCGAAGAAGTGGTATTCGAAGTGCAGGCGAACGCCTTCCTTCACCATATGGTGCGTAACCTGGTCGGTACGCTGCTCGAAGTCGGACGCGGCGACCGGCAGGAAGCCTGGGTCGGCGACGTGCTGCGCAGTCGCGACCGCACCCAAGCCGGGCCTACGGCGCCCCCTCAGGGCCTAGTATTCCTGGGGCCGCTTTATCCGAAAGCGTGGGCGTTGCCCACCGAGGTGAGTCTGTGAGCAGGACCTTGTTCCGCACCCGCATCAAATTCTGCGGTTTCACCCGCGCCGGCGACGTGCGCTTGGCCAGCGAGCTGGGCGCCGATGCCGTCGGCTTCGTGTTCTCGCCCAACAGCCCGCGACGCGTGCACGCCACCGAGGCGCGCGCCATGCGCAACGCGCTGGCGCCGCTGGTCGACGCGGTGGCGTTGTTCATGGACAACGATGCCGAAGAAGTGCGCGACGTGGTCAAGCAGGTGCGGCCGACCCTGCTGCAGTTCCACGGCAACGAGGACGACGCCTTCTGCCGCAGCTTCGGCGTGCCCTACATGAAGGCGGTGCCGATGCGGGGCGAGCCGATCGACGCCCGCGCGTTGCAGGTCCGCTATCCGGGTGCGGCCGGCTTCCTGTTCGACAGCCACGAACCGGGTACCGGCGGCGGTACCGGCCGCGTGTTCGACTGGTCCCTCATCCCGTCCACGCTGAACCTGAACAAGCCTTACGTGGTGGCCGGCGGCCTGCATCCGGATAACGTCTTCGACGCCATCCTGGCGACGCTGCCGTGGGGGGTGGATGTCGCTTCGGGCATAGAAAGCGCGCCCGGAATCAAGGATGGCGATAAGATGCGGCGTTTCGTCGAAGAAGTCAGACGTGCCGACTGCCACACCGAACCCGAGCCGGCCCCTAGCCAGCCCGCCTGAACAGGCCCCCAGCATCGATTACCACGCCATGCCCGATGCCAGCGGCCATTTCGGCCGCTATGGCGGGCGTTTCGTGGCCGAGACCCTGATCGGCCCGGTCGAGGAACTGGCCGCGGCCTACGATGCCGCGCGGGTCGATCCGGCCTTCATCGCCGCGTTCGAAAAGGATCTGGCGCATTACGTCGGCCGTCCCAGCCCGATCTATCACGCCCAGCGCCTGAGCGACCACGCCGGCGGCGCGCGCATCCTGCTCAAGCGCGAAGACCTGAACCACACCGGTGCGCACAAGATCAACAACACCATCGGCCAGGCCTTGCTCGCCAGCCGCATGGGCAAGACCCGGATCATCGCCGAGACCGGCGCCGGCCAGCACGGCGTGGCCTCGGCCACCGTCGCCGCGCGGCTGGGCCTGGAATGCGTGGTCTACATGGGCGCGACCGATATCGAGCGGCAGAAGATCAACGTCTACCGCATGAAGCTGCTCGGCGCGCAGGTGGTGCCGGTGACCAGCGGTTCGCAGACGCTCAAAGACGCGCTCAACGAAGCGATGCGCGACTGGGTCACCAACGTGGGCGACACCTTCTACATCATCGGCACCGTCGCCGGTCCGGATCCGTATCCGCGCATGGTCCGCGATTTCAACGCCGTGGTCGGCCGCGAAGCGCGCGCGCAGATGCTCGCCGAATACGGCCGCCTGCCCGATGCGATTACCGCCTGCGTCGGCGGCGGCAGCAACGCGATCGGCCTGTTCCATGCCTTCCTCAACGACCCCGGCGTGCGCATCGTCGGCGCCGAGGCGGCGGGCGAAGGCATCGCCACCGGCCACCATGCGGCCTCGCTGGTGGCGGGCAGGCCGGGCGTATTGCACGGCAACCGCACGTACGTACTGTGCGACGACGACGGCCAGATCATCGAGACGCATTCGGTATCCGCCGGCCTGGATTACCCCGGCGTCGGCCCGGAGCACGCCTTCCTCCAGGACAGCGGCCGCGCCGAATACGTGGGCGTGACCGACGACGAAGCGCTCGCCGCTTTCCACCTGTTGGCCAAGACCGAAGGCATCCTCGCCGCGCTCGAATCCAGCCACGCCATCGCCCAGGCGCTCAAGCTCGCGCGCGAGCTGCCCAAGGATGCGCTGGTGCTGTGCAACCTGTCCGGCCGCGGCGACAAGGACGTGCACACCATCGCCGCGCGCGAAGGGATTTTGCTATGAATTTTTCAAACGATTTTTCGACACGGATCAAATCTGATCAACACGGATAAAGCAGCGCCAATCGTTTGAAAAAGCTTTATCCGCCCTTATCCGATTTTATCCGTGTCAAAAAAGACCCATCAATACACTGCAACGGAGCAACAAGATGAGCGAAGAGAATCAGACCCAGGCGCAGGCGGAAGCCGGCCAGCAGCAACCGCAACAGCTCGATCCCGCGTTCTTCACCTGCGTCAACGAATACTTGGAACTGACCAACAAGCAGTCCAAAGAGCAAGGCCTGAAGCGCATCAGCATGGCGAGCATGTACGCGGCCTCGCGTTTCAACGCCCATGTCTACCTGGCCAACGTCAGCGACCCGGCCGCCGAGCGCAAGGAATTCCTCGACTACATGACCCGCATGTACCGCCGCATGCTCAACGAGAACCTCGATGGCCTCGGCGCCGAGCGCGGCGTCAACGTCGGCGAATCCGAACTGGCGGCCGAATACGCGGCCGCAGGCGTCGGCAAGCCGCAGCCCGGCGTTTCGCCGCTCGCCTCGGGCGAATGAACCGGCTCACGGCGCGCCTCGGCGCGTTGCGCGAGGCGGGCCGCAAGGCGCTGGTGCCGTTCGTTACCGCCGGCGATCCGTCGCTGCAGGCGACGGTGCCGGTGCTGCACGCGCTGGTCGCCGCAGGCGCCGATGCGCTCGAACTCGGCGTGCCGTTCTCCGACCCGATGGCGGAAGGCCCCACCATCCAGCGCAGCTCCGAGCGCGCGCTGGCGCGCGGTGCCGGGTTGGCGTACGTGCTCGACTGCGCGCGCGCCTTCCGCGAACGCGATGCCGACACGCCGCTGGTGTTGATGGGTTACCTGAATCCCATCGAGATCCGCGGCTATTCGCGTTTCGCCGAAGAAGCCGCGGCTGCGGGCGTCGACGGTCTGTTGCTGGTCGATCTTCCTCCCGAGGAAGCGGGCGAGTGCCGCGCCGCTCTTGCGGCGCACGGCATCGCGCTGATCCTCCTGGCGTCGCCGACCACCACCGACGAGCGCTTGCGCGCCTTGTGCGCCGATGCGCAGGGCTATCTGTATTACGTCAGTTTCGCCGGCGTCACCGGCGCCGACCGGCTCGACGTCGGTCTGGCGAGCGAACGCCTGCAGCGGATCCGGGCGATGAGTTCGGCGCCGGTGCTGGCCGGCTTCGGCATCAAGGATGCCGCCAGCGCCGCAGCCATGGCGCAGGCGGCCGACGGCGTGATCGTCGGCAGCGCCCTGGTGGCTGCGCTGGCCGACGCGGCCGATCCGGCGGACGCCGCAGGCCGGTTCCTGGCGCCTTTGCGGGCCGCGTTGGACGGAATTTGACCGCCGTCCATGGGCGTCCGGAGGCGCTGCGCTAGACTGATCCACGTCGGCTCGGGCGGCGGCGCCGTCGCCGCCCGCAGCCTTACATCCGCACCATGAAGGTAGACCGCCCTTGAGCTGGCTGAAGAAACTAATGCCTTCCCGGATCCGCACCGATAGCGGCCCCGGCAGGAAACGCAGCGTCCCCGAAGGCCTGTGGGAAAAATGCGAGCGTTGCGGTTCGGTGCTGTACCGGCCCGAACTCGAAGAGAACCTGGAAGTCTGCCCCAAGTGCGGCTTCCACATGCCGATCCGCGCGCGGGCGCGGCTGGCGGCGTTCCTCGACGCCGGCACCGGCGAGGAAATCGGCGCCGCGCTCGGCCCGACCGACGTCCTGAAGTTCAAGGACCAGAAAAAATATTCGGACCGCATCAAGGCCGCGCAGAAAGCCACCGGCGAGCGCGATGCCCTGATCGCGATGCAGGGCACGCTCAAGCAAAGGCCGATCGTGGCCAGCGCCTTCGATTTCGCCTTCATGGGCGGTTCGATGGGTTCGGTGGTCGGCGAACGCTTCGCGCTGGCGGCCGAACGCGCGTTGGAGATCGGCAGCCCGTACGTGAGTTTCTCCGCCAGCGGCGGCGCGCGCATGCAGGAAAGCCTGTTCTCGTTGATGCAGATGGCCAAGACCTCGGCCGCGCTCGGCCGTTTGCGCGCCGCGGGATTGCCGTACGTCTCGGTGATGACGCATCCCACCACCGGCGGCGTGTCGGCCTCGTTCGCCATGCTCGGCGACATCAACATGGCCGAGCCCGAAGCGCTGATCGGCTTCGCCGGGCCGCGCGTGATCGAACAAACGGTGCGCGAAACGCTGCCCGAAGGCTTCCAGCGTTCCGAATTCTTGCTCGACCACGGCGCCATCGACCAGATCTGCGATCGCCGCGAACTGCGCGAACGCATCGCCCATCTGCTGGCCCTGCTGACGAAGCAGCCGCAGCCGCAAGACGACGTGGAGGCGGCATGACCGGTTCGGCACTCGGGATCCGCCCATGAGCCGCAAATATTTCGGCACCGACGGCATCCGCGGCCGCGTCGGCGAAGGCGCGATTTCGGCCGATTTCGTGCTGCGCCTGGGCAACGCCTACGGCCACGCGCTGAAGAAGAACGCGTGGCGCAATCCGCAGGTGATCATCGGCAAGGACACCCGCATCTCCAACTACATGTTCGAGGCGGCGCTCGAGGCGGGCCTGGTCGCGGCCGGCGTCGACGTGCAGCTGATGGGGCCGATGCCGACGCCTGCGGTAGCGCATCTGACGCGTTCTTTGCGCGCCGATGGCGGCATCGTCATCTCGGCCTCGCACAATCCGCACTACGACAACGGCATCAAATTCTTTTCCGCCGACGGCGAAAAGCTCGACGACGCGACCGAACTGGCGATAGAAGCCGCGCTGGAGCAACCGTTCCGCACCGTCGCATCCGAAGGTTTGGGCAGGGCGGTGCGCACGCGCGACGCCATCGGACGCTATCTGGAAGCGTGCAAGAATTCGGTGCCCAAGGGTTTCGATCTGAGCGGCATGCGGATCGTGGTGGATTGCGCCAACGGCGCGACTTACCAGATCGGCCCGCTGGTGCTGCGCGAACTCGGCGCGCGCGTCGATGCGATCGGCGTGGAACCCAACGGCCTCAATATCAACGACGGCGTCGGTTCGACCCATCCCGAAGCGCTCGCGGCCCGAGTGTTGGCGACAGGCGCGGACCTGGGCATCGCTTTCGACGGCGACGGCGACCGCGTGCTGTTCATCGATGGCGATGGCGTAGTGCGCGACGGCGACGATCTGTTGTACGTGCTGGCCGGCGATTGGCAGGAAAGCGGACGGCTGCAGGGCCCGGTGGTCGGCACGCTGATGACCAATTACGGTTTCGAGCGCGCGCTGGCCGAGCGCGGTATCGGTTTCATCCGCGCCAAGGTCGGCGATCGCCATGTGCACCAGGCGATGGTCGGGCACGGCAGCGTGCTGGGCGGCGAAGCTTCCGGGCACTTGCTATGCCTGGACCGCGCCAGCACCGGCGACGGTATCGTCAGCGCGCTGCAGGTGCTGGAAGTGCTGCATCGGCGCGGCACTTCGCTGCAAGCCGCGTTGAAGGGCCTGGCCAAGGTCCCGCAGAAGACGGTGAACGTGCGTTACGGCAACGGCGCGAAACCGGCCGAAGCCGATAGCGTCAAAGCCGCGCTGGCCGATGCGCAGACGGCAGTGCAGGGACGCGGGCGCGCTTTCCTGCGCCCGTCCGGCACGGAGCCTGTGGTCCGCGTGACGGTCGAAGCGGATGACGATGCGTTGATGCAACAGACTTTGGACAAGTTGGCCGATGCTGTAGAGAACGCAGCGAAATACTGAGGCAGCCGCTTTTCCCTCTCCCGCATCGCGGGAGAGGGGCAGGCCGAAGGCCAGGGAGAGGGTCCGGCTTCTAGAGCGAAACCACGGCCCCTCAAATACGCTTACCGGTACACGGAAGAAAAACTAAAGTCACTGGATACCCGCCTTCGCGGGAATGACGGCTTAAAGGCAAGAGCACTGCGATGACATCACGAATTCCTACCTTAGACATCCGCCGTTACGACACCGATCGCGACGCCTTCGTCGCCGAACTCGGCGCCGCCTACCGCGAGTGGGGTTTCGCCGGCATCAGCGGCCACGGCATTCCGCAATCCCAGATCGATGCGTCCTACGACGTGTTCAAGCGCTTCTTCGCGCTCCCGGAAGAAGTGAAGAAGAAATACCACGTGCCCGGCGGCGGCGGCGCGCGCGGCTATACGCCGTTCGGCGTGGAGACCGCCAAGGGCGCCAAGTATTCCGATCTCAAGGAGTTCTGGCATATCGGCCGCGAGATACCGCGCGATTCCAAATATGCCGACGTGATGCCGCCGAACCTGTGGCCGGAGGAAATTCCGGACTTCAAGGAAACCGGCTACGGCTTGTACCGGACGCTCGACGAGTTGGGCTCGCGCGTGCTGTCCGCGCTGGCGCTGCACATCGGCCTGCCGGATGACTACTTCGCCGACAAGACCGATTCCGGCAACTCGATCCTGCGCCCGATCCACTACCCGCCGATCACCGCCGACGACATCCCCAACGAGCGCGCGGGCGCGCACGAAGACATCAACCTGATCACGTTGCTGGTCGGCGCCAGCGCGGCCGGTTTGGAAGTGAAGTCGCGCCAGGGCGAGTGGGTGCCGTTCACCGCGGAAGCCGACACCATCGTGGTCAACATCGGCGACATGCTGCAGCGCCTGACCAACCATGTGTATCCGTCGACGACGCACCGCGTCGTCAACCCGCCGGGTGCGGAGGCGCGCAAGCCGCGATATTCCACGCCGTTCTTCCTGCATCCGAATCCGGATTTCCTGATCGACGTGCTGCCGTCGACGATCGGCGCCGACAATCCCAGCCGTTATCCCGAGCCGATCACCGCGCAGGGCTATCTGGACGAGCGCTTGAAGGAAATCAAACTCAAGTAGACGTCTCCGCGAAAAGAAAGGACGCGAACTAACGCGTGCAGCAAAGGTAGCCCGGGTAAGCAAAGCGCACCCGGGTGCAGCCTCTCCGCGACGGCGGACCCGGGCGCGACCTTCGGCCTTACCCGGGCTACGGCACTGCTCTTGTCTTTAAGCCGTCATCCTAGCGAACGCTGGGACCCATTTTGATCTTGCCCCTAAGCTGTCTTTCCGGCGCACGCCAGGATCCAGGCCCGACATGGCCGGTGAACGGCGCAGCGACTCGCACCATGGAAAAAGGCTTCCGGCTACGCCGGGTCACTTTCTTTGTTGGCCCAAAGAAAGTAACCAAAGAAAGGGCCCGAAGCTTAAGAGATCCGAAGCTTCTGAAAAGCTGCAAGCGGCCGGGTATTCGTCGTGGTTGACCTTCTTACGCAGGCACTAGATTTTGATTCGCCGCAGTTGGGTAACGCGGCTTTTGCGGAATTGCGCTAGGAGGCGTTTTGGCCGATCGCCGGTATCGAAATATCAAAGCGATTGAAGAGGTCCGAGCGCCTGCGAAAGGTGGCCGGCCCACCCAGCTGCAAACTGGCGCCTCACGCCATCCAGAAAAAAACCGCAGCCATGCGTTTGTCTTCCAGCGTCGTGCCCCAGTAGCCGGTGGCGCTGTGGATCATGTTGGCGCGGTACAGCAGCAGCCGGTTGTAGCGGTACGGGACTTTCACGTCGACGGCGAACGAATCCGGCGCCACCAAACGCGTGCCCAAGGCCGCCGACAAATTGTTGTGCGGCGGCATCACCGTATTGCCGCCCAGTTGGCCGCCCGGCAGGCGCTGCCGGTAGAAGCCGGTGCCGCACGTTTCAGGCGCAGTCGGGTTGAGATAGAGCACGGCCGCATAGCGGCATAGCGTGCGCGAATCGGTATGCGGCCGCGGCTCGCATTCGTCGATGCCGACGACCTGGATGCAGTTGTGGTTGAGGCGGCTGCCGTCCTGCGCGGTTTCCACCCAGAGTTTCTTCGCGCCGGTGACCTGCTTCACCCAGGTTTCTATCGGCTCGAGCTCTTGTTCTTCAAGTCCCGGCATCGTGCGCAATCCGGGCCAGCTCTCGGGCTTGTACGGATAGCCTTCGACCCAGTCGGTCTTGGCCAGGCAACGCGCGCGGATCTCGTCGGCGTTGGCGACGGCATCGTCCAATAGCCAGTAATCGCGGCCGAGCGTCGGCTTGCGGTAGGGCAATATCGGCGGCGCAGGGCGTGGGCGGTTCGGAAGCATGCCGCACTGTAGCCCGGCTGGGGCCGAAGGCGATACCGCGCCGCGGGGTTATGGGGTTGCTATACCGCTCCAACGCGCCGCCGCGAGTTGCGAACGGACAATTGCGACGAGTTTTTTGCCCTCGATCCTGTGAAACACAACGCGGCTCCGCAAGCCCCGGATATCGCCTTCGGCTCCATCCGGCCTACGTTTTACGGATCTTTCGGGAATTCTTGCCCATCAGTTTCAAGGCCCAGCTGTCCGGTAAATGCCGGATCAAGCAATACATCGCTTTGTAGAACCATCCCGGCACCACGACGACTTGTCCGCGTTCGGCCGCATCGATGCCGGCGCGCGCCACCGCATCGGCCTGCAGCCACATCCATTTCGGCAGCTTGGACATCATCTCGCGGGTACCGGTGACGTCGTGGAATTCCGACCAGGTGAAGCCGGGGCACAATGCGGTGACGTGCACGCCGCGATCGGCGTTCTCCAGCGACAGCGCCTCGCTGAATTTGACGAGATACGCCTTGGCAGGCGCGTACAGCGTTTGTCCGTCCGCCGCCGGCACCAAGGCCGCGAACGAAGCGATATTGATGATGCGGCCGCGGCCGTCGGCGCGGATCGACGGCAGCAAGCGCCAGGTCAGCTCGCTCGCCGCGCCCAGCATCACCTGCAGGAAATCGGCGTGCGTCTTCCAATCCTTGCTGCGATAGCGTCCAGGCACGCCATAGCCGGCATTGTTGACCAGGATGCGCACCGGCAGGCGGCGGCGTTCGATTTCGTCGCACAGCCGCGCCGGCGCCGCGGGATCGGCCAAATCGGCCGGAATGATTTCTACCGGCACCATCGCGCGCAGTTCTTCCGCCAACTGCGCCAGCCGATCTTCGCGGCGCGCGGTGAGGATCAACGGCACGCCGCGCCGCGCGTATTCGCGCGCGATCTCGGCACCGATGCCGCTGGAGGCGCCGGTGATCAAGGCGTAACCCTGGCTGGCTCCGGTTTCGGCGCCGCTCACGCTCGAACGCCCCGGAAACGGCGGCGCGCGATGCCTTGCAGCAGCGATTTCCACAGCCGTATCCGCAGTCGTTGCGCGGCCGACTTCGCGCCCGGCCTGCGCGGCAGCGGAGCGCGCTCGACGGGCATCGCGAGGTTGTGCGCGAGCAGCGTGGCGGCATCCGATCGCGAAGGGCGGGCGAGAGTGACGTACTGGAAATCCAGCAGGTCGTCTTCCTCGGCCATCAGTTCGACCGCGGCGATCGACTCGGGCCGCAGATGCATGCCGTACTCGCGGGCGGCGTGTTCGATCGGCATCGTGGTCGCGTGCAGATGGACGATTTCCAGCCCGGCCGCGGACAGCAGTTCGGCCATGCCCTTGCGCGAGAAGAAGCGCAGGTGGGTGCGGTCCAGCAGGCCATAGTCGGCATAGTCCCAGCGGCCTTCGAGCAGCATCGCGCGCACGCTGCCGTGGGCGACGCAGGGCAGGGAGATCGCCGCGGAGCCGCCGTCGGCCAGATGGGCGACGCACAAACGCAGCGTGGCTACGGGGTCGACCATGTGTTCGAGCACGTCGCCGAGCAGCGCCGCGTCGTAACGGCGCTGCGGATGCGCGGCGAAAAAGCCTTCCGCATCGCCGTTGTGGACCTCGCTCAATACCGCTTCGGCGGCGCGTGCGGCCTCCGGGTCCAGCTCCACGCCGGTGACGCGGTGGCCTTTGGCGACCAGGGTTGCGCCCAGATAGCCGCTCGAGCAGCCCACTTCGAGCAGGTCCATCTGCGCCTTGCCGTTTTCGACGACCAGATGGTGCAGCAGGCTGTGCGAGTTGTGACGGTCTTCGAGATCGACGACGGATTCGTATTTGACGGTAGTCATGGGTGCGGAGCTTAACGTGCGGCTGGCCCGTAGATGAATGCGCGTTGCGCGACCCGGCCTGACGCTTGTTGTCTTTTCGTTGTCTTGATCAATGCGGCAGGATTTGCCGCAGATGACCTGGAAGGGCAGATGGCGCCCGTCGCAACGAAGCGCGAATGGCGGCAACTGCGGTTACGGAGGGACAAGACCGTGGCATGGGCCTTGCGTATCCACCTTCAAGGGGAATGATTACCGCGGACGCCGGAAGCGGCGAGCGGGAGGGGAACATGGCCGGATCGTCCGACAAACAAAAAATTTCATTGACGCAAGTCACGCAATGGGGACTTCAGCTGCTGCTGGTGCTGGCCGTCGTGGGCGCCCTCTGGCGATAAGCCTGAAGCGTCGATCGGCCGCTGTCGGGCGCGCCCCGGCCGCGGTTCGCGTGCGGTGCTCGGGGTGCGCCGCTATCCTATCCGTCCTTTGCATGACCGGACGGAGTCGCGATGCGACGCAAGATCGTGGCGGGAAACTGGAAGCTGCATGGCGACCGCGCGTTCGCGCGTGCCTTGATCGATGAGCTTGTCGCAACGCCCGCATCCGGCGGCGCCGAGCGCGTCATCCTGCCGCCGCTGCCCTATCTGTCCGAGCTGATCGAGCACTACGCCGATCACGACGTCGCCTTCGGCGCCCAGGACGTCAGCGCCAACGAGAAAGGCGCCTACACCGGCGAAGTATCGGCGGCGATGCTCAGGGAGATCGGCTGCGTCTACGGCCTGGTCGGCCATTCCGAACGGCGCCAGTACCACGCCGAGACCAGCGAATTGGTCGCCGCCAAGTTCTTCGCCGCCCAGCGAGCCGGGCTGACCCCGATCCTGTGCGTGGGCGAAACCCTGGCCGAGCGCGAGGCCGGGCAGACCGAAGCCCGCATCCGCGAGCAACTGGCGCCGGTGCTGGCCCAGGGCGGGGCCGCCTTCGATGGCGCGGTCGTGGCCTATGAGCCCGTCTGGGCGATCGGGACCGGCAAGACCGCCTCGCCCGAACAGGCGCAGGCCGTGCATGCCTTCATTCGTGGCGAAGTGGCGGCCCGCGATGCTAAAATCGCGGGCTTGCTGCCGATACTGTACGGAGGCAGCTGCAAGCCCGACAACGCCTCCGCGCTGTTTTCGCAGCCAGACGTCGATGGCGGGCTGGTGGGCGGCGCCTCGCTGGTTGCCCGTGATTTCCTCGCTATCGCCGCTGCGATGGCCTAAACGATAGCCAAGGTTCCTGATGCTCCTGCTCGTCCTCAACGTGGTTTACGTGTTGCTCGCGATCGCCATGATCGCGCTGATCCTGATGCAGCGCGGCGCGGGTGCGCAAGCCGGTTCCGGCTTCGGCGGCGGCGCTTCGGCCACGGTGTTCGGTGCGCGCGGCGCATCCAACTTCCTGTCCAAGAGCACCAAGTGGCTGGCGATCGTGTTCTTCGCCATCAGCCTCTTCATGGCCTGGTATCACACGCGTTCCAGCAGCAATGTGCCGGTGGCGCAGGACCTGGGCGTGATGGCGCAACAGCCTGTGCCTGCCGCAGGCGACAACGCCAAGGTGCCCAGCGCGCCGGCGTCGAATATCCCGGCCGCACCGGCAACAGCGCCCGCCGTCGTTCCGCAGGCGCCGGCAACGCAGGGCACGCAGCCGCAGCAGACCCAACCGCAGCAGCCTGCGCCCGCGCAAACGCAGCCGGCATCGCAAACGCCGCCAGCCACTCCGCAAGGCGGCTGATACCGAATACAATTAGCGGCATAGCGCCGGTGCATCGGCGCGAACGTCAGCCCAGGTGGCGGAATTGGTAGACGCACTACCTTGAGGTGGTAGCGGCTTAGGTCGTGGGGGTTCGAGTCCCCCCTTGGGCACCATAACTGCGCTCCCCCGCGCGCCGAAACGCACCGCCAGGTGCGGATCCCACGCAGGAGGGCAACGCGATGCCGGACGCGAGTCCGGCATCGAGCAACGGCCGCGGCGACGCGGCTAGTAGCCGAGAGAGATAGCGAGTGCTGGCCGAATATTTGCCGACCCTGCTGTTTTTGATCGTGGCGACCGGTATCGGCGTCGCTCTTCTTATCGTCGGCAACCTGCTCGGGCCCAAGCGCCCGACCGCCGACAAACTGTCGGCTTACGAATGCGGCTTCCCCGCTTTCGAAGACGCGCGCATGCAGTTCGACGTGCGTTATTACCTGATCGCGATCCAGTTCATCATTTTCGATCTGGAAATCATCTTCATCGTGCCGTGGACGCAGGTATTCCACGATCTCGGCGCGCGCGGACTGGTCACGATGGGCTTGTTCGTCGGCATGTTGTTCCTGGGTTTCGTCTACGTCTGGAAGAAGGGCGCGCTGGAATGGGAGTGATCCAAACCGTCTCGAATCTGATGCACAACCCGCTGCCGGAAGGCCGGCTGGACGACATCCTGCGCCCGGAAGGCGACAACCCGCTGCTCGAACAGGGCTTCGTCACCACCAGCTTCGATGCGCTGTGGAACTGGGCGCGCACCGGATCGATGTGGCCGCTCACGTTCGGCCTGGCCTGCTGCGGCGTGGAAATGATGCACGCGGCGGCCTCGCGCTTGGACCTCGACCGCTACGGCGTGGTGTTCCGCCCGTCGCCGCGCCAGGCGGACGTGATGATCGTCGCCGGCACGCTGGTCAACAAGATGGCCCCGGCGCTGCGCAAGGTCTACGACCAGATGCCCGATCCCAAATGGGTGATCTCGATGGGAAGCTGCGCCAACGGCGGCGGCTACTATCACTACAGCTATGCGGTAGTGCGCGGCTGCGATCGCATCGTGCCGGTCGACATCTACGTGCCCGGCTGCCCGCCGGCGCCGGAAGCGCTGATCTACGGCATCCTGCAATTGCAGAAGAAGATCCGCCGTACGCAAGGCAACCCGTTCTCGGCCCGCTCGATCGCCGATCGGGAAACGGCCGCCCAGGGTCCGCTGGTATGAGCGAAACCGCGACCGCTTTCGCCGAACGCCTTCGCGCGCGTTTCGCCGATGCCAAAGTCGATGTCGCCTTGCCGCGCGGCGAATTGACGCTGGAAGTGCCCGCCGCGAGCTGGCTCGCCGCCGCGCAGGCGTTGCGCGACGAGTTCGGTTTCGAACAACTGGTCGACGTCAGCGGCGTCGACTACCTCGGCTACGGCAGCGACGAGTGGGATACCGCCGACGTGTCGTCCGAAGGTTTCAGCCGCGGCGTCGAAGGCCGCGGCCCCGGCCGCTTCAAATACGGCGAGCAGCCGCTGGATCAATTCGAACACGTCGAAACCGCGATGCCCGGCCGCCGTTTCGCCGCAGTCGCGCACTTGCTGTCGCTGCAGCACAACCGGCGCCTGCGTTTGCGCGCGTTCTGCGACAACGACGATCTGCCGATGGTCGATTCGCTGACCGGGGTCTGGGTCGGCGCCGGCTGGTTCGAGCGCGAAGCCTACGATCTGTTCGGCATCGTGTTCCGCGGCCATCCCGACCTGCGCCGCATCCTTACCGACTACGGTTTCGTCGGCCATCCGTTCCGCAAGGATTTCCCGCTGATCGGCAATGTCGAAGTGCGTTACGACGCCGAGAAGCAGCGCGTGATCTACGAGCCGGTCACTTCGGTCGAACCGCGCGTGCTCGTGCCGCGCGTGATCCGCGACGATGCGCGCTATGCGACCGCCGCAGGCGAAGCGGCCGCGGAGGGCGCGAAATGAGCACTGTGCATCCGGCCAGCGAAGGCTTCGCCAGCAACGGCGGCGAAGCGCGCCAGGAAATCCGCAACTACACCCTCAATTTCGGTCCGCAGCATCCGGCCGCGCACGGCGTGCTGCGCCTGATCCTGGAAATGGACGGCGAAGTCGTGCAGCGCGCCGATCCGCACGTAGGCCTGCTCCATCGCGGCACCGAGAAACTGGCCGAATCCAAGCCGTTCAACCAGTCGATCGGCTACATGGACCGTCTCGACTACGTGTCGATGATGTGCAACGAGCACGCCTACGTGAAAGCCATCGAAACCCTGATGGGCATCGAGGCGCCGGAGCGCGCGCAGTACATCCGCACGATGTTCGACGAGATCACCCGCATCCTGAACCATCTGATGTGGGTCGGCTCCAATGCGATCGACCTCGGCGCCATGGCGGTGTTCCTGTACGCCTTCCGCGAGCGCGAAGAACTGATCGATACCTACGAGGCCGTGTCCGGCTCGCGCATGCACGCCACGTACTACCGTCCGGGCGGCGTCTACCGCGACCTGCCGGACCGGATGCCGAAGTACAAGGAATCGCCGTGGCGCAAGGGCGCCAGCCTCAAGCGCTTCAATGCCGCGCGCGAAGGTTCGCTGCTGGATTACATCGAACAGTTCACCGTCGATTTCCCCAAGCGCGTCGACGAATACGAAACCCTGCTCACCGACAACCGCATCTGGAAGCAGCGCACCGTCGGCATCGGCGTGGTGTCGCCGGAAGACGCGTTGGCCTGGGGCATGACCGGCCCGATGCTGCGCGGCTCGGGCATCGCTTGGGACGTGCGCAAGAAGCAGCCCTACGCCAAGTACGACACGGTCGATTTCGACATCCCCGTGGGTACCAGCGGCGACTGCTACGACCGCTATCTGGTGCGCGTGGCCGAGATGCGCCAGTCCAACCGCATCATCGCCCAGTGCGTGAAGTGGCTGAAGGCCAATCCTGGCCCGGTCATGCTGCACAACTACAAAGTGTCGCCGCCGTCCCGCGAGGAGATGAAGGACGACATGGAAGCGCTGATCCACCACTTCAAGCTGTTCACCGAAGGCTATTGCGTGCCGGCGGGCGAAACCTACAGCGCGGTGGAAGCGCCCAAGGGCGAGTTCGGCTGCTATCTGATTTCCGACGGCGCCAACAAGCCGTTCCGGTGCAAGCTGCGCGCGCCCGGCTTCGCGCACCTTTCGTCGATGGACGCGATCGTGAAGGGCCACATGCTGGCCGACGTGGTGGCGATGATCGGCACTTACGACATCGTGTTCGGCGAAGTGGACCGGTGAGAGCGAACGACCGATGAAAGCTACAGGCAATTTCGAAAGCGCACGCCACGTCGACCCGCAGGTCGTGCTGAGCGACAAGACCCGCGCCCATATCGACCACTGGCTGGCCAAGTTCCCGCCGGATCGCAAGCGTTCGGCCGTGCTGCAAGGCCTGCACGCGGCGCAGGAACAGAACGGCGGCTGGCTGACCGACGAACTGATCGCAGGCGTCGCCAAATACTTGGATCTGCCGCCGGTGTGGGCCTACGAAGTGGCGAGCTTCTATTCGATGTTCGAAACGCACAAGGTCGGCCGCAACAACGTCGCCTTCTGCACCAACATCAGTTGCTGGCTCAACGGCGCCGAAGGCCTGGTCGCGCACGCCGAGAAGAAGCTCGGCTGCAAGCTCGGCGAATCCAGCGCCGACGGCCGCATCTTCCTGAAGAACGAGGAAGAGTGCCTGGCCGCGTGCTGCGGCGCGCCGGTGATGGTGATCAACGGGCATTACCACGAGAAGCTGACGCCGGCCAAGGTCGACGAACTGCTGGACGGGCTGGAGTAGGGCATGGCGCACCATCAGAACACCGGCCCCGTCGGCCCGGCGCCGAAAGAACACCAGGTCGTCTACACGACGCTGCATTTCGACAAGCCGTGGTCGTACGAGAACTATCTCAAGACCGGCGGCTACAGCGCGCTGCGCAAGATCATCGAAGAAAAAATCGCGCCGGCCGACGTGGTCGAAATGGTCAAGCAATCCGGCCTGCGCGGCCGCGGCGGCGCGGGTTTCCCGACCGGCCTGAAGTGGAGCTTCATGCCCAAGGGCGACATGCAGAAGTACATCCTCTGCAATTCGGACGAATCCGAGCCGGGTACGGCCAAGGACCGCGACATCCTGCGTTACAACCCGCATTCGGTGATCGAAGGCATGGCGATCGCCTGCTACGCCACCGGCAGCACCGTGGCCTACAACTATCTGCGCGGCGAGTTCCACCACGAGCCGTTCGAGCACTTGGAAGAAGCGACCGCCGAGGCCTATGCCAACGGCTGGCTGGGCAAGAACGTGCTCGGCAGCGGCATCGACATCGATATCTACAACGCGCTCGGCGCCGGCGCCTACATCTGCGGCGAAGAAACCGCGCTGATGGAATCGCTGGAAGGCAAGAAGGGGCAGCCGCGCTTCAAGCCGCCGTTCCCGGCCAACTTCGGCCTGTACGGCAAGCCGACCACGATCAACAACACCGAGACTTACGCATCGGTGCCGGCGATCATCCGCAACGGCGCCGAGTGGTTCCTCAATCTCGGCAAGCCGAATAACGGCGGGCCGAAGATCTTCTCGGTATCCGGCCACGTCAACAAGCCGGGCAACTACGAAATCCGCCTCGGCACGACGTTCGCCGAACTGCTGGAAATGGCCGGCGGCGTGCGCAACGGCCACAAGCTGAAGGGCGTGATCCCGGGCGGTTCGTCGATGCCGGTGCTGCCGGCCGAAACGATGATGGGCCTGACCATGGATTACGACGCGATCCAGAAAGCCGGTTCCGGCCTCGGCTCGGGCGCGGTGATCGTGATGGACGAAACCACCTGCATGGTCCGCGCTTGCCAGCGCATCGCGCGCTTCTACTACGCCGAATCCTGCGGCCAGTGCACGCCCTGTCGCGAGGGCACGGGCTGGATGTACCGCATGCTGACCCGCATCGTCGACGGCAAAGCCACGCTCGACGATTTGAACGTGCTCAAAGCCGCCGCGGGGCAAATCGAAGGCCACACCATCTGCGCCTTCGGCGAAGCCGCGGCGTGGCCGGTGCAGGGTTTCCTGCGCCATTACTGGGACGAGTTCGAGTACTTCATCCGCAACGGCCGTTCGATCGTCGATGGCAAGTACGGAGTGGCGGCGTGAGCGCACAACCCGTTAACCCGAATCTGCCGCCGGATCACGTCACTGTCTTCATCGACGGCAAGGAACTGGCCGCGCCGAAAGGCTCGATGATCATCCAGGCCGCCGACAAGGCCGGCATTCCGATCCCGCGCTTCTGCTACCACGACAAACTGGCGATCGCGGCCAACTGCCGCATGTGCCTGGTCGAAGTCGAAAAGATGCCCAAGCCCGCGCCGGCCTGCGCCACGCCGGTGATGGACGGCATGAAGATCTCCACGCGCAGCGACAAGGCGCTGAAGTCGCAGCGCAACGTGATGGAATTCCTGCTGATCAACCATCCGCTCGACTGCCCGATCTGCGATCAGGGCGGCGAATGCGAACTGCAGGACCTGTCGCTGGGCTACGGCCGCTCGGTGAGCCGCTTCCAGGAACGCAAGCGCGTGGTGGCCGACGAGGATTTCGGTCCGCTGGTCTCCAGCGACATGACCCGTTGCATCCAGTGCACGCGTTGCGTGCGCTTCACCGCCGATATCGCCGGCACCTACGAACTCGGTGGCATGCAGCGCGGCGAGAATCTCGAGATCGGCACCTGGGACGGCAAACCGCTGACCACGGAACTGTCCGGCAACGTCATCGACGTGTGTCCGGTCGGCGCGCTGACCAACAAGGTGTTCCGTTTCCGTGCGCGGCCGTGGGAACTGATCGCCAAGGAATCGCTCGGCTTCCAAGATGCGCTGGGCAGCAATTTATTCATCCATGCGCGCCGCGGCGACGTGATGCGCGCGGTGCCGCGCGACAACGAAGCCGTCAACGAATGCTGGCTGTCCGATCGCGACCGCTACGCGAGCCAGGGCCTGTACGCCGACGACCGCGCCAAGCGGCCGATGGTGAAGGACAACGGCGGCACACCTGATGAAAGCTGGCGCGACGCTTCGTGGGACGAAGCGCTGGCCCGCGCCGCGAAAATCCTGAAAGACAATGCCGCCGACGATCTGGGCGTGCTGGTGCATCCGGCGACATCGAACGAAGAGGGCGCGCTGCTCGCACGCCTGGCCGACGCGCTCGGCACGGGCAACCTCGATCACCGCATCGGCCAGCAGGACCTGTCCGACGGCGCCCGTGCAGAAGTCTTCGGCATGCCGGTCGCCGAACTCGAAAAAGCGTCGGCCGTACTGATCGTCGGCAGCAACATCCGCCACGAACTGCCGCTGGTGCACGCGCGCCTGCGCAAGGCCTGGCGCAACGGCGCCAAGATCCATTCGGTCAATCCGGTCGATTTCGACGTTGCGTTCGATTTCGCATCCAAGCGCATCGTGTCGCCGTCGCGCATCGCCGAATCGCTGGGCGACGCCGCATTGTCGAAACTGCTGGCCGATGCCGGCGGCAACGCTGCCATCATCGTCGGCGGCGTCGCCGAGAACGGCCCGCACGCTGCGGCGATCCGTGCCGCCGCCCGCGCGCTGGCGCAGGCGACCGGCGCGCGTTTGTGCCGCATCCCGCAGGGCGCGAACGCGGTCGGCCTGGCGCGCCACGGCGTGCTGCCGGCGTCGCACGACGCCAAGGCCATGTTCGAGCAGCCGCGCAGCGCTTACGTGATTTACGGCATCGAGCCGGGCCTGGATTTCGCCGATCAGGCCGTTGCGATGAAGACGCTCGGCGATGCGCAGGTCGTGGCTTTCAGCCATTTCGCCTGCAAATCGACGCGCGCGGTGGCAGATGTGATCCTGCCGATCGGTTCCTTGCCGGAAATCGACGCCACGCTGACCAATCTCGACGGCCGCAACCAGGTCGCCGTGCCCGCCGGCAAGCTGCCCGACGAAGCGCGTCCGGGTTGGCGCGTGCTGCGCGCATTGGGTTCTGTGCTGCAGGCGCCGGGCTTCGAATTCACCGATCTGGCCGGCCTGCGCGCGGGCATCGCGCCGCGCGATGTCGCCGCGATCGCCGCATCCAAAGCGCCCGCATCCGGCGAGGGTCTGGAAGTGGCCGCTTCGCAAGCCATTTATCGCGTCGACGGCATCACCCGCCGCGCGGCCGCGTTGCAGGCGCACCCGCTGACGCTCGGTCCGCGCGTCACGCTGCACCCGGACGACGCGCGCGCGCATGGTTTGGAAGAGGGCGCCATGGCCAAGCTCGACAACGGCCGCGGTGTCGCGACGTTGCAAGTGTTCGTCAGCGACCAGGTCGCGGCCGGCAGCGTCTGGGTCGAAACCGGCTACGGCGCCACCGCGCCGCTGGCCGCCGCCAAGGTGAAGGTGAGTCGCGCATGATTTCGACGATGCTCATCGACCCGTTCCGCGACTGGCTGCTTTCGTTCGGCGCCATCGGCGCGCTGGTGTGGATCGTGCTGAAGATCCTGGCGATCGCCGTGCCGGTGATCGTCGCGGTCGCGTTCTACGTGGTGTGGGAACGCAAGCTGATCGGCTGGATGCACGTGCGCCGCGGCCCGATGTATGTGGGCAAAGGCATCCTGCAGGCGTTCGCGGACGTTTTCAAACTGTTGTTCAAGGAAGTGATCCAGCCCACCAGCGCGCAGAAAGCGCTGTACATCCTGGCGCCGCTGATCACGCTCGCACCGGCGTTCGCCGCGTGGGCGGTGGTGCCGTTCGATGCGCAGGTGGTGTTGTCCAACGCCAACGCCGGTTTGCTTTATCTGCTGGCGATGACCTCGCTGGGCGTGTACGGCATCATCCTGGCCGGCTGGGCGTCCAACTCCAAATACGCCTTCCTCGGCGCGATGCGTTCGGCTGCGCAGGTGGTGTCCTACGAAATCGCGATGGGCTTCGCCCTGGTCGGCGTACTGATCGCCGCGGGCAGCCTCAACCTGAGCCAGATCGTGATGGCGCAGGCCGGCGACATGGGCTTCTTCGAGTGGTTCTGGCTGCCGCTGCTGCCGATGTTCATCGTCTACTTCGTTTCGGGCGTGGCCGAAACCAACCGCGCGCCGTTCGACGTGGTGGAAGGCGAGTCTGAAATCGTCGCCGGCCACATGGTCGAGTATTCCGGTTCGGCGTTCGCGCTGTTCTTCCTGGCCGAATACGCCAACATGATCCTGGTCAGTTTCCTGACCTCGATCTTCTTCCTCGGCGGCTGGCTCAGCCCATTCCACGGTTGGGGCATTCCGTTCCTGTCGGTGGACGGCTGGTGGTGGCTGTTCGCGAAGGTGTTCTTCTTCGCCAGCGCCTTCATCTGGTTCCGCGCTTCGTTCCCGCGCTACCGCTACGACCAGATCATGCGGCTGGGCTGGAAAGTCTTCATTCCCCTCACCATCGCCTGGATCGCCGTGACGACTTTGCTGGCCTATTTCGGCGTGATCGAGGCGGGCCGCTGACATGAGCAGAATCGCCTCCTATTTCAAGAGCCTGCTGCTGCTGGAACTGTTCGGCGGCCTGTGGCTGACGCTGAAATACCTGTTCCGTCCCAAGTACACGCTGATGTACCCGATGGAAAAGACGCCGATGTCGCCGCGCTTCCGCGGCGTGCATGCGCTGCGCCGCTATCCGAATGGCGAAGAGCGCTGCATCGCCTGCAAATTGTGCGAAGCGGTGTGCCCGGCGCTGGCCATCACCATCGATTCGGAGCAGCGCGCCGACGGCACCCGCCGCACCACGCGCTACGACATCGACCTGTTCAAGTGCATCTATTGCGGCTTCTGCGAGGAGAGCTGCCCGGTCGACTCGATCGTGGAAACCCACATCCACGAATACCACTTCGACAAACGCGGCCAGAACATCCTCACTAAACCGCAGCTGCTGGCGATCGGCGACCGTCTCGAATCCGAGATCGCCGAGCGCCGCGCCGCCGACGCCGCTTTCCGCTGAGGACGACGAATGGACCTTGCCTCGCTCGCCTTCTACGTCTTCGCCGCCGCCACCGTGATGTCGGCCGTGGCGGTGATCAGCGTCAAGAACCCGGTGCACGCCGCGCTGTTCCTGGTGCTGACTTTCTTCACGGTGGCCTGCACCTGGATACTGGCCGGCGCCGAGTTCCTCGGCGTGACCCTGATCCTGGTCTACGTCGGCGCGGTGATGGTGCTGTTCCTGTTCGTGGTGATGATGCTCGACGTCGACACCGCGCCGCTGCGCGAAGGTTTCGTGCGCTATCTGCCGGTCGGATTGGTGGTGGCGGTGACGATGCTGGTCGAAATGTTCGTGCTGATCGGCGTCAAGGCGCGCTCGGTGCCGTTCAAGCCGGTGGTCGAGGCCGCCAGCGACATTCCCAATACCACCTGGCTGGCGCGCGCGCTGTTCACCGAGTTCCTGCTGCCGTTCGAGACCGCTGCGGTGATCCTGACCGTGGCGGTGATCGCGGCGGTGATGCTGACGCTGCGTCGACGCGTCGGCGTGAAGCACCAGAGCCCGTCCGCGCAGTCGCGGGTCAAGGCCTCGGATCGCCTGCGCATGGTGAGCATGCAGGCCGAGCGCCGCCCGTCCGAACCGGACGCGGCCGCAGAGGGGAAGCAGCCATGACCGCGCTGACCATCGGCCTGGGCCATTACCTCGCGCTCGGCGCGGTGCTGTTCTGCATCAGCGTGGCCGGCATCTTCCTCAATCGCAAGAACGTGATCGTGCTGCTGATGTGCATCGAGCTGATGCTGCTGGCGGTCAATATCAATTTCGTCGCGTTTTCGCGAGAAATGGGCGATGCGGCCGGCCAGGTGTTCGTGTTCTTCATCCTGACCGTGGCCGCGGCCGAGGCCGCGATCGGCCTGGCGATCCTGGTCACGCTGTTCCGCAACCGGCGCACGATCGACGTCGCCGAAATCGACACGTTGAAGGGCTGACGCGATGCCGGGCGCAGACATGCACGATTACGCAATCTCCAAGACCGTCCTGCTGGCGATCGTGCTGGCGCCGCTGATCGGCGCGATCGTGGCCGGCCTGTTCGGTCGCCGCGTCGGCCGGGTGGGCGCGCACAGCGTCACCATCCTCGGCGTGGCGGTCAGCTGCGCCTTGTCGTGCTGGGTGCTGTGGCAGTTGGTCGGCCAGGGCGCGGCGCCGTTCAACGAGAACGTCTACACCTGGTTCCAGATCGGCAGCTTCGACGCGCACGTCGGTTTCATGATCGACAAGCTGACCGCGATGATGATGGTGGTGGTCACCTTCGTATCGTTGCTGGTCCACATCTACACCATCGGCTACATGGCCGACGACGACGGCTACCAGCGCTTCTTCAGCTACATCAGCCTGTTCACCTTCAGCATGCTGATGCTGGTGATGAGCAACAACTTCCTGCAGCTGTTCTTCGGCTGGGAAGCGGTGGGCCTGGTGTCGTACTTGCTGATCGGGTTCTGGTTCAAGCGCCCGACCGCGATCTTCGCCAACCTGAAGGCCTTCCTGGTCAACCGCGTCGGCGATTTCGGCTTCCTGCTCGGCGTCGCCGCGGTGCTGTATTACTTCGGCACGCTGGACTACGCCACGGTGTTCGCAAACGCGCCGCTGATGGCGGGCGCCGAGATGACGCTGATGGAAGGCCATCCCTGGTCGGTGGCCACGGTGATCTGCATCTGCCTGTTCATCGGCGCGATGGGCAAGTCGGCGCAAGTGCCGCTGCACGTCTGGCTGCCCGATTCGATGGAAGGCCCGACCCCGATCTCGGCGCTGATCCACGCCGCGACGATGGTCACCGCCGGCATCTTCATGGTCGCGCGCATGTCGCCGATGTTCGAGATGTCGGAAACCGCGCTCAGCTTCGTGCTGTTCATCGGCGCGACCACCGCCTTCTTCACCGGCCTGATCGGCATGGTGCAGAACGACATCAAGCGCGTGGTGGCTTACTCCACGCTCTCGCAGCTCGGCTACATGACCGTGGCGCTGGGCGTGTCCGCTTATTCGGCGGCGGTCTACCACCTGATGACGCACGCCTTCTTCAAGGCGCTGCTGTTCCTGGCCGCCGGCTCGGTGATCATCGGCATGCACCACGAGCAGGACATGCGCAAGATGGGCGGCCTGCGTAAATACATGCCGATCACCTTCTGGACCAGCGTGATCGGTACGCTGGCGCTGGTCGGCACGCCGTTCTTCGCCGGCTTCTATTCGAAGGACACGATCATCGAAGCCGCCGCCGCGCATGCGCACGAAGCGCCGAGCTGGATCGCCAGCTACGGCTATTGGGCCGTACTGCTCGGCGCTTTCGTGACTTCGTTCTACAGCTTCCGCCTGCTGTACATGACCTTCTTCGGCAAGGAACGTTTCCGCGACGCGCATGCCGATCACGGCCACGATGCGCACGACGATCACGGCCACCACGGCCCGGTAGAACCGCACGAATCGCCGTGGGTGGTGACCGTGCCGCTGATCCTGCTGGCGATTCCGTCGGTGATCATCGGCTACTTCACGGTCGGCCCGATGCTGTTCGCCACCGATTGGACCGGCCACCATGCGCAACTGCCGTATTTCCTCGGCTCGATCGACGTGGCCGCGATCCACGATACGGTGGCCAAGGTCAAGGAAGAGCATTGGCACGGCCCGGCCGCGATGGCGTGGCATGGTTTCATTGCAGCGCCGTTCCTGCTGGTCTTAGCCGGCTTCGCGCTGGCGACCGTGTTGTATTGGTGGAAGCCGGAACTGCCGGCAAAGCTCACCCGGATCGCGCCGGTCGCACTTGCCAAACGGATCCTCGAAAACAAGTACGGTTTCGACAACCTGTGGATCGGCGGCTTCGCCGGCGGCGGCCTCAAGCTCGGCAGGCTGTCGCGCAAGAACGACGAGAGGGTGATCGATGGTGCCTTCGTCAACGGCAGCGCGCGGCTGGTCGATTTCAGCGCCAACCTGCTGCGCCGTACGCAGTCCGGTTACCTCTACCACTACGCTTTCGCGATGATCCTCGGCCTGATCGTGTGCCTGGGCGTGATCATCAAATTCTGGCTATGACCCAAGGACCCGCGACGTGAGCCACTGGCCCTTGTTAAGTGCGTTGATCTGGCTGCCGATCCTCGGCGGCGCCGCCGTGCTCGCGCTCGGCAACAATCGTCCGAGCGCAGCGCGCTGGCTGGCGCTGGCCGTCGCGCTGGCGAGCCTGGCGCTGAGCGTGCCGCTGTTCACCGGCTTCGATTACGCCGATGCCGGCATGCAGTTCCTGGAGCAGAAGGCCTGGATCCCGGCCTACGACATCCAGTACCACCTCGGCGCCGACGGCATCTCCGTCGCCTTGATCGGCCTGACCACGCTCGTCACCGCACTGGTGCTGATCGGCGCATGGGGCTCGATCGACAAGCGCGTCAGCCAGTACTACGCCGCGTTCCTGTTCCTCGAAGGGCTGATGATCGGCGTGTTCAGCGCGCTGGATTCGATGCTGTTCTACGTGTTCTTCGAAGGCATGCTGATCCCGATGTTCATCATCATCGGCGTCTGGGGCGGCCCGCGGCGCGTGTACGCGTCGATCAAGTTCTTTCTGTATACCTTCCTCGGCTCGGTGTTCATGCTGGTCGGGCTGATTTACATGTATCTGAAAGGCGGCAGCTGGCAGTTGGCCGACCTGTATCAGTTGCAGTTGTCCGCCGCCGAACAGACTTGGCTGTTCTTCGCCTTCCTGATCGCGTTCGCGGTCAAGGTGCCGATGTTCCCGGTGCACACCTGGTTGCCGGATGCGCACGTCGAGGCGCCGACCGGCGGCTCGGTGATCCTGGCCGCGATCATGCTGAAGATCGGCGGATACGGTTTCCTGCGCTTCAGCCTGCCGATCGTGCCCGATGCGGGGCAGGAGTGGGCCTGGCTGGTGATCGCGCTATCGCTGATCGCGGTGGTCTACGTCGGCCTGGTCGCACTGGTGCAGGACGACATGAAGAAGCTGATCGCTTATTCGTCGATCTCGCACATGGGCTTCGTAACGCTGGGCACCTTCATCGCCTTCAGCCTCGTGCGCGATTACGCCAATGTCGACGGCGCTCGCCTGGGCCTGCAGGGCGCGATGGTGCAGATGATTTCGCACGGCTTCATTTCGGCTGCGATGTTCTCGTGCGTCGGCGTGCTCTACGACCGCATGCACAGCCGCATGATCAAGGATTACGGCGGCGTAGCGAATGTGATGCCGTGGTTCGCGGCGTTGTTCGTCTTGTTCGGCATGGCCAATTCGGGCCTGCCGGGCACTTCGGGCTTCGTCGGCGAGTTCATGGTGATCTTGGCCAGCTTCCAGAAGCATCCGCTGATCGCGTTCGCGGCGGCCACCACTTTGATCACCGGCGCGGCCTACACGCTGTGGCTGATCAAGCGCGTGGTCTACGGCGAGATCGGCAACTCGCACGTGGCAGAACTCGAAGACCTCAATCCGCGCGAAGCGCTGGTGCTGGGCACCTACGCCGTCGGCGTGCTGCTGATCGGCCTGTGGCCTAAGCCGCTGACCGATCTGATGGAGCCTTCGATCGCGCAACTGGCGGCGCAGCTGGCGGCCACCAAACTCACCGGACTGTGACGATGACGCTCCCGATTCCGCCCGCCGCCGAACTGTTGCCGCTGATTCCGGAGCTGGCGCTGGTCGGCGCCACGTTCGCGCTGCTGATGCTCGATCTGTTCGTCGATGAGTCCAAGCGCGTGATCACGCATCTGACAGCGATCCTGATCCTGCTGGTCACCGCCGGCCTGATCGTGGCCGGCGTGGGCGGGCAGGGCACGGTGCTCAACGGCATGTTCGTGCGCGACGGCGCCGCGGACGTGATGAAGATCGCCATCTGCGCGGTCAGCGCGATGTCGCTCGTATACGCCTGGTCCTACCTGCGCGAGCGCGGTCTGTACAAGGGCGAAGTACCGGTGCTGATGCTGTTCGCGGTGTCCGGCATGATGCTGCTGGTCTCCGCCGGCAGCCTGGTCACGGTCTATCTGGGTTTGGAAATGCTGGCGCTGAGTTCGTACGCGCTGGTCGCGGTCGATCGCGACAGCCCGGTCGCGTCGGAAGCTGCGATCAAATACTTCGTGCTCGGTTCGTTGGCGTCGGGCATCCTGTTGTACGGGTTGTCGCTGATCTACGGCGCGACCGGCACGCTGGACCTGGCGCAGATCCGCGCGGTCGCCGACATATCGGCCAACCCCGACCTGATGCTCACCGGCCTGGTGTTCGTGGTCGCCGGCATCGCCTTCAAGTTCGGTGCGGCGCCGTTCCATATGTGGCTGCCGGACGTCTACCACGGCGCACCCACGCCGATCACGATCTTCATCGGCGCCGCGCCCAAGCTCGCGATCTTCGGCATGGCGTATCGCTTGCTCGAATCCGGCTTCGGCCCGCTCGACGGCCGCTGGCAATTGCTCATCGCGGGCTTGGCTGCGCTGTCTTTGATCATCGGTAACTTGGTTGCGCTGGCGCAGACCAACCTCAAGCGCATGCTGGCGTACTCCACTGTGTCGCACGTGGGCTTCCTGTTCCTGGGCCTGGCCGGCGGAGGCGCGCAGGGTTACGCGGCGGCGATGTTCTATGCGATCAGCTACGCGATCATGTCGGCCGCAGCGTTCGGCGCGATCGTGGTGCTGTCGCGTGCCGGCTTCGAGGCGGACAAGATCGACGACTTCAAGGGCCTCAACGCACGCAGCCCATGGCTGGCCGGGTTGGTGCTGTGCGTGATGGCATCGCTGGCCGGCGTGCCGCCTTTCCTCGGTTTCTGGGCCAAACTCGCTGTGCTCCGCGCGGCCTTGAACGGCGACCTGATGTGGTTGGCGATCGTCGGCATCGTGACCGCGGTGATCGGTGCGTTCTACTACCTGCGCGTGATCAAGGCGATGTATTTCGACGAGCCGGTGGGCGAGGGCCCGATCCCGCGCGCGGATCGTCCGCTGGGCATCGTGTTCGGCGTCAACGCGCTCGCGCTGCTGGCGCTGGGGTTGTTCTGGAACCCGATCATGGCCTGGTGCCAGCAGGCGTTCGCCTGAGTGACGCTCTTCCTTCTCCCTTCGGGAGAAGGTGCCCGAAGGGCGGATGAGGGTTCGGTGTGGGATTGATGCACCGCACTCGCGCCGCACCCTCATCCGGCGCTACGCGCCACCTTCTCCCGGAGGGAGAAGGAAAGCCCCGGCCCGGCGAGGCCCCGAATTCAGCCGTGGGCTTGCAATAGTTCCCCTCAATCACCATAATTCCGGGTCTGCTGCGGGGTGGAGCAGTCTGGCAGCTCGTCGGGCTCATAACCCGAAGGTCGCAGGTTCAAATCCTGCCCCCGCTACCAGCTTTTCGTAGCCGGCGGAAAGCCTCTTCAGAGGCTTTTTTGTTGGCCGGAAAGTCGGGCTTTGCCGAAGCGCACGCGATGCGCCTCGGCACCGAAATCCAGTGGTATCGGACAAGGGGCCCAATGGGCCCCTTGTTTGTTTTTACGATCCGCAACGCTACGGACTCATACCGAATACGAATGAGCGACAAAGCGACCGACATCGCCAAGCTGCTGACTCCGACGATCGCATCGCTGGGGCTGGAACTGCTGGGCGCCGAATATCTACCGGCCCCGGGCAGCGCCACGCTGCGCCTGTACATCGACGTGCCGGAAACCGACACCTCCGACGACGGCGCGCCGCGCGCGGTCACCATCGAGGATTGCGAAGCGGTCAGCCGCGAAGTGTCGGCGCAACTGGACGTCGAAGATCCGATCACCGGCCAATACACGCTGGAAGTGTCTTCGCCGGGCGTCGACCGGCCGCTGTTCACCGCGGCGCAGTTCGAGCGTTTCGCCGGCGAGAAGGCCAAAGTCGGCCTGAAACTGCCGCAGGACGGCCGCCGCAAGCTGCAGGGCACGATCCTGCGCGTGGAGGGCGGCACGGTCGTCTTCGCCATCGATGGCGTCGGCGAGTTCGCGGTGGCGTTCGACAACATCGACAAGGCGCGACTGATGCCGGATTGGGTCGCGCTGGGCTTCGGCCCGGCCAAGGATGCCTCGGGGCGCGATGCGCGGCCGGGCAAGGCCAAGAAAACCAATGGCAGCGGCAAGAAAGCGCCGCGTGCGAAAAACTGAGATCAACCATCGAACCGACGGCTCCGGCCGTCGATTGCGGAGCGAAAAATGAGTAAGGAATTGTTGCTTGTCGTCGACGCGGTCGCCAACGAGAAGGGCGTGCCGCAGGAAGTGATCCTGGAAGCGATCGAGGCCGCTTTGGCTTCGGCCGCCAAGAAGCGCTATCCCGACCAGGACGTGTCGGTGCGCGTGGCGATCGATCCGAAGGACGGCAGCTACGAGACGTTCCGCCGCTGGGAAGTGGTGGCCGACGACGTGGTCATGGAATCGCCGGACCGCCAGATCCGCCTGATGGACGCGGTCGACGAAAGCGACGGCGCCGAGATCGGCGACTTCATCGAAGAGCAGATCGAAAACCCCGATTTCGGCCGCATCGCCGCCCAGGCCGCCAAGCAGGTCATCGTGCAGCGCGTGCGCGAAGCCGAGCGCGCCCAGGTCGTCGATGCTTGGAAGGACCGCGTCGGCGAGCTGGTCACCGGCACCGTCAAGCGCGCCGAGCGCGGCAATATTTACGTGGACCTGGGCGGCAACGCCGAGGCCTTCATCCCCAAGGACAAGGGCATCCCGCGCGACGTGTTGCGCGCCGGCGACCGCGTCCGCGGCTACCTGTACGACGTGCGCAGCGAACCGCGCGGCCCGCAATTGTTCATCAGTCGCGCCGCGCCCGAATTCATGATGGAGCTGTTCAAGCTGGAAGTGCCCGAAGTCGGCCAGGACCTGGTCGAGATCAAGGCCTGCGCACGCGACCCGGGCGACCGCGCCAAGATCGCCGTGCTGGCCCACGATGCGCGCACCGATCCGATCGGCGCCTGCATCGGCATGCGCGGTTCGCGCGTGCAGGCGGTGTCCAACGAGCTCAACGGCGAGCGCGTGGACATCATCCTGTGGAGCGACAACGCCGCGCAGTTCGTGATCAACGCGATGGCGCCGGCCGAAGTGCAGTCGATCATCGTCGATGAAGAAAAGCATTCGATGGATTTGGCCGTGGCGGAAGACCGCCTGGCGCAGGCGATCGGCAAGGGCGGCCAGAACGTGCGCCTGGCCAGCCGCCTGACCGGGTGGCAGCTCAATGTGATGACCCAGGACCAGGTCGCCGCCAAGTCGGAAGCCGAACAGGCCTCGGCGCGTTTGCTGTTCGTCGAGAAGTTGGAAGTCGACGACGAAATCGCCGGCATCCTGGTCGCCGAAGGCTTCAGCACGGTCGAAGAAATCGCTTATGTGCCGGTCGGCGAGCTGCTGGCGGTGGAGGGCTTCGACGAGGACATCGTCGAGGAACTCCGCGCCCGCGCCCGCGACGCGCTGCTCAACGATGCGCTGGCGGTCGAGGAAGAGCTGGACGAACACCAGCCCGCCGAAGATCTGCTCACGCTCGAAGGCATGGACGAGGCGACCGCCTACGTGCTGGCCTCGCGTGGCGTGCGCACCCGCGACGATCTGGCCGACTTGGCGGTCGACGAGATCACCGATATCGAAGACATGGATGCCGAGCGCGCCGCGGCCCTGATCATGGCGGCCCGCGCCGACATGATCGCCCGGCTGGAAAAGGAGGGCTGAGAGCCAAGGCCTTAGACACGGATAAAGTCCGATAACAGCGGATAAAAACTGAAAAACGGCTTTAATCCGCCCTTATCGGACTTTATCCGTGTCGAAAAAAGCTCTAGCCCCATAAAGATTTAGAATCGTTCCATCACGCGCCGGCCCCGGCCCGCGCCAAGGACACGGAAACCGAATGTCGCAGCAAACCACGATACGCAAGCTGGCCGAACTGGTGAACACGCCGGTCGAGAAACTGTTGGAGCAGCTGGCCGAGGCCGGCATGAGCTTCAGCGGTCCCGACCAGGTCGTGACCAGCATGGAGAAAGTCAAGCTGCTCGGCTTCCTCAAGCGCGCCCACGGCAAGGCCGAAAAGCCTGTCGAAAGCGCGGCCGCGCCGAACAAGATCACGCTCAATCGCCGCAAGGTGCAGGAAATCACCGTCGCCGCCGGCCGCACCAAGACCACGGTCAATGTCGAAGTGCGCCAGAAGCGCACCTACGTCAAAGCCGGCGAAGTCGAAGTGCCGCAGAGCGACGAGCGCGATGAAGTGCTGCGCAAGCTCGAGGAATCCCGCCGCCGCAACCTCAGCGAGCAGCAGAAGCTGGCCGAGGACGATAAGCGCCGCGCCGACGAGATCGCCGCCAAGCGCCAGCAGGAAGAAGAAGCGGCCAAGCTCGCCGCCGCCGAAGCCGCTGCGGCCGCCGCTGCAGCGGCCGCCGTCGCCGAAGGCGCCACCGAAGAAGAAGTCGGCCGCGCCGCCAAGCCTTCCAGCCATCACGGCAAGTCCGCGTCGCGCAACGACGTTGCGCCGCGCAACGACGACCGCAATGCGCACAAACACAAGACCCGCGGCTCGCACGTCATGGTCGCCGGCGTCGAAGACGACGACAACGCCGCGCGCTTCGCCGGCCAGCTGCATTTGAGCGCCAGCGAGCGCGCGCGCCGCACCGGTGCGCGCGGCAAGCCCAAGGCCAAGCGCCAGGTCGAGCAGGCCCGCAGCGGCGGCAGCGCCCAGCACGGCTTCTCGCGGCCGACCGCGCCGATCGTGCGCGAAGTCGCCATCGGCGATGCGATCACCGTGGCCGACCTCGCGCAGAAGCTCGCGCTGAAAGGCGGCGACGTGGTCAAGACGCTGTTCAAGATGGGCGTGATGGCCACCATCACCCAGACCATCGACCACGACACCGCCGTATTGGTCGTCGAAGAACTCGGCCATACGGCCGTGCGCGCCGACGAAGGCGATGCCGAGACCGAACTGCTCGCCCATGTCGAAGAAACCCAGGGCAACCGCCAGCCGCGTCCGCCGGTGGTCACCATCATGGGCCACGTCGACCACGGCAAGACCTCGCTGCTGGACTACATCCGCCGCACCAAGGTCGCGTCCGGCGAAGCCGGCGGCATCACCCAGCACATCGGCGCTTATCACGTCGAAACGCCGAAGGGCGTCATCAGTTTCCTCGACACGCCCGGCCACGCCGCGTTCACTTCGATGCGCGCGCGCGGCGCCAAGCTCACCGACATCGTCGTGCTGGTCGTCGCCGCCGACGACGGTGTGATGCCGCAGACCAAGGAAGCCGTGCAGCACGCCAAGGCCGCCGGCGTTCCGCTGATCGTGGCGATCAACAAGATCGACAAGTCCGACGCCGATCCGCTGCGGGTCAAGAACGAACTGCTCGCCGAGGAAGTGGTCGCCGAAGATTTCGGCGGCGAAACCCAGATGGTGGAGTTGTCGGCCAAGACCGGGCAGGGCGTCGATGCGCTGCTCGATGCGATCTCGTTGCAGGCCGAAGTGCTGGAACTCAGCGCCGCGCCGGATGGCCGCGCTTCGGGCGTGGTGATCGAATCCTCGCTCGATAAGGGCCGCGGCCCGGTCGCGACGGTGCTGGTGCAGCAAGGCAAGCTCGAGAAGGGCGACTACCTCGTGTGCGGCATCCAGTACGGTCGCGTGCGCGCGCTGTTCGACGAGAGCGGCAAGCAGGTGCAAAGCGCGGGTCCGTCGATTCCGGTGCAGGTGCTCGGTCTGTCGGGCGTGCCCGATGCCGGCGACGATTTCGTCGTCGTCGCGGACGAGCGTCTGGCCAAGGACGTGGCTTCGCAACGCGACGCCAAACGCCGCGAGTCGCGCCTGATCGCCGTGCCGGGCAACCGCATGGAAGACATCATGGCGCAGATGGGCCAGGCCGAAGGCCAGCTCAGCCTGCCGCTGATCATCAAGGCCGACGTGCAGGGTTCGGTGCAGGCCTTGCGCGAAGCGCTCACCGCGTTGTCGACCGATGCGATCCGCATCAATGTGATCGGCTCCGGCGTGGGCGGCATCACCGAATCCGATGCGAACTCAGCGGTGACGTCGAAGGCCACGATCATCGGCTTCAACGTCCGCGCCGATGCGTCGGCGCGCCGGGTGATCGAGTCCAACGGCGTGGACCTGCGCTACTTCTCGATCATTTACGACGTGATCGACCAGGTGAAGCAGGTCGCGTCCGGCATCCTCGGCGTCGAGATCCGCGAAGAGATCATCGGCACCGCGGAAGTGCGCGATGTGTTCCGCAGTTCGAAGTTCGGCGCTGTCGCCGGCTGCATGGTGATCGAGGGCGTGGTCAAGCGCCACAAGCCGATCCGCGTGCTGCGCGACAACACCGTGATCTTCGAGGGCGAGCTGGAATCGCTGCGCCGCTTCAAGGAAAACGTCGACGAAGTGCGCAACGGCACCGAGTGCGGCATCGGCGTGAAGCAGTACAACGACGTGCAGCCGGGCGACCAGATCGAGTGCTTCGAGCGCATCGAAGTGCAGCGCACGCTGTAAGCCATGCCGCAGAAGAAATCCTTCCACCGCACCGACCGCGTCTCCGCCCAGCTCCGTCGCGAGCTGGGCGCGCTGGTGCGCAAGACCATCGACGAGCACGGGCTGCCGTCGGCGAGCGTGTCCGACGTCGAAGTCACCCGCGACATGGCGCACGCCAAGGTATTCGTGATCGCCCTCCAGGCCGACCGCGCCGCCGAAGCGGTGAAAGGGCTGAAGGAGCACGCCAAGGAGATTCGCTACCAGCTGGCGAACATCATGAAACTGCGGCACGTGCCGGAGCTTCACTTCCAGTACGACGATTCGGTGGACCGCGGCGAGCGCATCGACAATCTGTTGCGCGATTTGCCGCCTCTCGCGGCCGACGAATCCGATAAAGGTTGACTCTTGCTTTTGTGGGAGCGGCTTTAGCCGCGAGCTCTTGATTTCGACCGCCTCTGCGGTAAGAGCTCGCGGCTAAAGCCGCTCCCACAAAAAGCCGTCGGCCGACCTATACAATCCTCATCCAATGACCCAAAAGCCGCGCACGCGATTCCGCAAGCTCGACGGCATCCTGCTGCTCGACAAGCCGCGCGGCCTGAGTTCCAACCAGGCCCTGCAGCGCGTGCGCCATCTGTTCCGCGCCGAGAAGGGCGGGCATACCGGCAGCCTGGACCCGCTTGCGACCGGCCTGTTGCCGATCTGCTTCGGCGAAGCGACCAAGATCGCCGGCGGCCTGCTCGGCGCGCGCAAGGCATACGACACGGTGGCGCGGCTGGGCGTGGTCACCGATACCGACGATGCCGAAGGCCAGCCGCTGCGCGAACGCCCGGTGCCGATGCTCGACATCGCCACCCTCGACGCAGCGCTGCGCGATCTGACCGGCCGCATCCAGCAACGCCCGCCGATCTACTCGGCGCTCAAGCGCGGCGGCGAGCCGTTGTACGCCAAGGCGCGGCGCGGCGAGACGGTGGAGATCGATACGCGCGAAGTCGACGTGCATGCCTTCGAGCTGCAGTCGGCCGCCGACCTGCTCGACGCCGGCCAACCGCTGCTGAGGCTGCATGTGGAATGCGGCTCGGGCACCTATGTGCGCAGCCTGGTTCGCGACCTGGGCGAGGCGCTGGGCTGCGGGGCGCATGTCGCCGAGCTGCGGCGGTTGTGGGTCGATCCGTTCCGGGAGCCGCGCATGTGGACCCTGGAAGCGCTGCAGGCGCTGGCCGCACGCAGCGAAGCCAGCCTGGAAGCCTGTCTGCTGCCGGTGGAGGCGGGCATGGCCTCGTGGCCGGAAGTGCAGGTGGACTCGGCGCAGGCGCGGCGCCTGGCCCTGGGCCAGACCGTCGCCGGCGACTTCCGGCCGGCCGGCGAGGTCGCCCTGTACGGCGAGCGAGGCCGCGCGCTGGGCCTGGGCCATATCGACCCGCAAGGGCGGCTGCGTCCGCAGCGCCTGTTCACCTGGGCCGCGCAGCCGGGTCCTCCAGTCGATACTTCGCACTAACGCCTTGTTTCGAAAGGGCCTGGCGGCTACAATTTCGCGGCCGTTTTTCGGCCCAACACACCCTTAAGTTCACGGCGAACCATGCGGTGCGCCCGTCCGGCTTTCCCGGCGGCGCGTTCCTGCCGGTTTCGCATCTACCGAGACCCCAAACAACATGTCCATCGACACCAGCAAGATCATCGACGACAACAAGCGCGGCAACAACGACACCGGTTCTCCGGAAGTCCAGGTCGCCCTGCTCACCGCACGCATCGAGCAGCTCACCGGCCACTTCAAGACCCACAAGCAGGACCACCACAGCCGTCGCGGCCTGCTGAAGATGGTCAACCGCCGCCGCAGCCTGCTCGACTATCTGCACAAGAAAGACGCCGAGCGTTACAAAGCCCTGATCCAGAAGCTGGGCCTGCGTCGCTAAACACAACCCGACCGCGGCGCAGCGATGCGCCGCGGTTTTTTTGTTTTACGAAAGAATTCTTTAACGGACGGGCCGCGCAGCGCGGCCACCCGGTCAGGGCAAGGGCTCGCACCGGTTCATAAGCATCAAGGAAACCAAAGTGGCGAAAATTACCAAGACCTTCCAGTACGGCAAGCAGCAAGTCACCCTGGAAACCGGCGAGATCGCACGCCAGGCCGGCGGTGCCGTCATGGTGTCGTGCGAAGGCACGATGCTGCTGGTCAGCGCAGTCGCCGCCAAGAGCGCGCGCGAAGGGCAGGACTTCTTCCCGCTCACCGTCGATTACCAGGAAAAGTTCTACGCAGGCGGCCGCATCCCCGGCGGCTTCTTCAAGCGCGAAGGCCGCCAGACCGAGAAGGAAACGCTGATCTCGCGCCTGATAGATCGTCCGATCCGCCCGCTGTTCCCGGAAGAGTTCCGCAACGAAGTGCAGATCATCGCCACCGTGATGTCGATGAACCCGGAAGTCGACGGCGACATCCTGGCCCTGATCGGCGCGTCCGCCGCGCTGTCGCTGGCCGGCACCCCGTTCCAGGGCCCGATCGGCGCCGCCAAGGTCGGCTACAAGAACGGCGAATATCTGCTCAACCCGACCGTCAGCGAGCTGAAGGATTCCGAGCTGGAACTGGTCGTCGCAGGCACGTCCAACGCCGTGCTGATGGTCGAGTCCGAAGCCAAGGAATTGTCGGAAGACGTGATGCTGGGCGCAGTGATGTTCGGCCATCGCGAAATGCAGAAGGCCATCAACGCGATCAACGAACTGACCGTCGAAGCCGGCACCAAGGCCTTCGCCTGGGCCGCTCCGGCCAAGAACGAGGCGATGATCTCCGCCCTGACCGAAGCCGTCGGCGGCCAGCTGGCCGAGGCCTTCCAGGTGCGCGACAAGCTGCAGCGCCGCGACGCCATCTCGGCGATCAAGAAGGACGTGATGCAGGGCCTGGCCGGCCGCGCCGAAGCCGACGGTTGGAATGCGGGCGAAATGTCGAAGGAATTCGGCGAGCTCGAATACCAGACCATGCGCGGCTCGGTGCTGAAGACCAAGGTCCGCATCGACGGCCGCGCGCTCGACACCGTGCGCCCGATCGCCTCGCGCGTCAGCGTGCTGCCGCGCGTGCACGGCTCCTCGCTGTTCACCCGCGGCGAGACCCAGGCAATCGTCGCCGTGACGCTGGGCACCGCGCGCGACGGCCAGATCATCGACGCCGTCTCTGGCGAATACAAAGAACACTTCCTGTTCCATTACAACTTCCCGCCTTACTCGGTCGGCGAAGCGGGCCGCATGATGGGCCCGAAGCGCCGCGAAATCGGCCATGGCCGCCTCGCCAAGCGCGGCGTGCTCGCCGTGATGCCGACCATGGAAGCCTTCCCGTACACGATCCGCGTCGTCTCGGAAATCACCGAATCGAACGGTTCTTCGTCGATGGCCTCGGTCTGCGGCAGCTCGCTGGCGCTGATGGACGCGGGCGTGCCGATCTCGGCGCCGGTCGCGGGCATCGCGATGGGCCTGGTGAAGGAAGACAACGACTTCGTCGTGCTGTCCGACATCCTGGGCGACGAAGATCACCTGGGCGACATGGACTTCAAGGTGGCCGGTACCGAAAAGGGCATCTCGGCGCTGCAGATGGACATCAAGATCCAGGGCATCACCGAAGAGATCATGAAGACCGCACTGGGCCAGGCCAAGGCCGGCCGCCTGCACATCCTCGGCGAAATGGCGCACGCGCTGACCGCGCCGCGTCCTGAGTTGAGCGATTTCGCGCCGCGTCTGATCACCATCAAGATCCATCCCGACAAGATCCGCGAAGTGATCGGCAAGGGCGGTTCGGTGATCCAGGCGATCACCAAGGAAACCGGCACCCAGATCGACATCCAGGACGACGGCACCATCACCATCGCGTCCGTCGACGCCGCCGCCGGCCAGGCCGCCAAGTCGCGCATCGAGCAGATCACGTCCGATGTCGAGCCGGGCCGCATCTACGAGGGCAAGGTGGTCAAGCTGATGGACTTCGGCGCCTTCGTCACCATTTCGCCCGGAAAGGACGGCTTGGTGCACGTGTCGCAGATCTCCAACGACCGCGTCGAGAAAGTCAGCGACGTGCTCAAGGAAGGCGACGTGGTCAAGGTCAAAGTGCTGGAAGTCGACAAGCAGGGCCGCATCCGCCTGTCGATGAAGGCCGTCGAGGAAGGCGAGGGCGTCACGGCCGAATAAGCCGTCGCGTCATCGCAGCGAATACGAAAAAGCGGGCTTCGGCCCGCTTTTTTTGTTTTTGCAGAGCGAGATGGTTCGCGGCTTTTCGTGGGAGCGGCTTCAGTCGCGAGCTTCTCCTTCAGAGCCGCGACCTGCGGGTAAGAGCTCGCGGCTGAAGCCGCTCCCACGAAAAGCCGTGCGCCTTGGAAAGGGCCAGTATTATTTTTTCGTTATTCGAATCTTTTTTAAGAAAATTCCTAATTCAGTGGCCACTTATGTTTGTGACCTCCGTCATGTAGGGCGCGGGTGGCCATGGATCGATGGATTCGCAGATTGAGATAGGGAAAGTCCTTGATGCGTGGAGCCCCGCACCTCCCCCCGTCACCTAAATCGAGGACTTTTGAAATGAACAAGCATCTTCTTGCGGCATTGCTAGCCATCCCTGCCGTGCTCTCGGCCGGTCAGGCGATGGCGGATTGGAAGCTCAATGGCACGCAGACCAACGGTCTGTCGGCTCCAGCTCCGGACTTCCGCCTAAACGGCACCCAGATCAACGGCTTGCCGGTTCCGGGTCCGACCTTGCAGGGTACTCAGATCAACGGCCTGCCGGTTCCGGGTCCGACCCTGCAGGGCACCCAGATCAACGGCCTTTCGGCCGGTCCGATCGTGCAAGCGATCCAGGCCTCTGCGGCACCGAACTGGTCGGCTTTGCCGGCTTCGCGGATGACCGTGCGCCTGGCTTCGGCGATCTGAGATGCGGGCCTTCGCAGCCTGGTTGTGTGGTGCCTTCCTGCTCGCCGGCAGCAGCTTGCTGCCGGCGAGTGCGGCCGATCTTTCGGTCGAAGGCACCGGTTTCGTGCTTCAACAAGATGGCCGGACGCTGCGCAGCCCTGATCTGATCGGCGCCGAGATCGACTTGGGCGGCGGTCACTGGTTACGGATCGATGCGGTACGCACCGACCCCGCCGATCCCGACATTCTGCTTCACACCTTCAGCACCCGCGATGGGTTGCACGATTGGCACAACCCCTGCGTCGCCGACCGAAGCGGCAAGCGCGAAGGATTCCCTTTGCCCGGCCGTTGGGACGAAAAAGGCCGCTTCCATCCGGGTTCGGATTACATCGCGGTGACCTGCACCGACGGCGCGCAGGCCAAATGCGTCCGGTTCGGCTACAAGCCGTGGAAGCCGACGCCGCGCGGCGGCCCGATGGTTCCGTTATACGAGTCCTGCGTGCGGATGACCCGCGCCGATTACTGCGGCGACGGCGCTTCGGCCACGCGCGACGGCACGGCGGTCGAGATTTTCGACGATCAAGGCGTGTGGACTCCCGATAATCTGCCCGGTTTCCGTTTCGAAGCCGGTTGGACGCCGCAGGGCGCCGTCTGCGTGAGCCATACCAGGATTTCAGAGAACCTGAGCCTGGAAGAACTCGTCAAGCGCTGTCCGCGCTTGGCCGGCGCGGTAGGCGAAACCTGCGACGAACAAGAAGCGCGTCGTCGCGGCGCCTTGCTATTCAACGCTTCGCGTTGAACGTTGCTCTTCGTAGGTGCGAATTCATTCGCACGCTTTTCGCTCCGCACAACAAGAGCGTGCGAATGAATTCGCACCTACACAAGCGCTTGCCCGCATGCGGCGGTCGCCGGAAAGAGCCCGCGGCTGAAGCCGCTCCTACGAAGAGCAATCAGGACTTGCCGTCGAACAGTTCGCGTCCGATCAGCATGTGCCGGATCTCGTTGGTGCCGGCACCGATCGAATAGATCGCCTGGGCAAAAAATACCCAGATCGAAAAGACGTAAAACGAATACTCCAGTGGCCACGCTGCCTAGAAAAAACGTTCCCGCAGCGTTTTCGCTCCCTGTTCCATCACCGCTTTGTCATGTGGCGTGCCTAGCGTGAGCGCCCGGGAGAGTCATAACGACGAGTATTAAAAATGGTGAGGATCAAAGCGATAACGGCGTATTCAACCCTTTTGGCTTTAGCGGTCGGCGTTATATATCCCGTCTCAGCGCGAGGCCCGGATTTCGACGGCGACGGCTATGAAGATGCGGCGATGGGCATGCCGGACAAAATGATCGGAGGAAAGAAGTCGGCAGGCAACGTTCTGGTCACTTATGGATCCGACTCAGGGCTTACCGCGATCAAACAGGGGCTCAATATCCTCAACCGCTCGCAGGAAGACATCAAAGGTTCGGCAACGGAGTCGGCCCGATTCGGCAGCGCGCTCGCATGGGGCGATTTCAACGGCGATGGATACGACGACCTGGCCGTCGGTGTCAGTGGAGACACGGTAGGCGAGGCGCATCAAGCGGGTTCGGTACAGGTCTTTTACGGCAAGGCCTTCTGCGGCGGGCTTTGCGCCGATAGCGATCAGATTCTCCATCGTTCTACGCAGGTCGTCGGGTCGGCCATTACTGGAGCGCGCTTTGGTGCGGCGTTGGCGGCAGGCGACTTCAACGCCGACGGCCATGACGACTTGGCCGTCGGCGTGCCCGGCGACTCGATCAACGGCAAAGCGCAAGCCGGAAGCATTCATCTCGTCTATGGCGGGCCGGCTGGATTGCAGGCAGCAGGGACGTTGCCGAACGAAATATTCCATCTGGATCTGCCGGGGGCGGTCATCAATCAACAGGCGGCGGCGAAGAGCAATGCTCATTATGGAAAGGCATTGGCCAGCGGAGATTTCAATTGCGACGGCAGCGATGATCTCGCTGTTGGTATTCCGGAACATTCGGATGGCAAGGCCCAAACCGGCGCCGTCCATGTGATCTATGGTTCATACCGGCGCGGGCTGGCGTACAACGCCGGACCCGGCGGGTGGCTGTGGAAACAAGGCGTCTTCATCAAAGATGCGGCTGAAGCCGGCGACCAATTCGGCTTTTCGCTCGCGGCGGGAAACTTCAACGGCGATAAGTCGGGCGGTAAGCAATGCAGCGATTTGGCCATAGGCGTGCCATTCGAAGACGTCTTCCATGTCGGAAATACGACGGAAGATACCGGTGCAGTGCAGGTCGTCTACGGCAGTTCGGCAGGCTTGGTCGCGACGAAGAACCAGCTCTGGAATTTGCCCGTTATTACGGGAGCGAAGCAAACCGACCTCTACCTTTTCGGTTGGGACCTCGCGGCGGGGGATTTCAATCAGGACGGCAATGCGGACCTGATGGTGGGCGCCATCGGCGCGGGCTTTCTCGGCGAAGCCGGCGATGGGTCCGTCGGTTTGCTGGTGGGCGGCGCAAGCGGTCTGAGTGCCAGCCAGTACTACGCTTACTCCCAAGGCGATAATTACGTCTTAGGTAACCCGGAACCGGGCGATTTGATGGGCTATTGCTTGGGCGGAGGCAATTTCGACGGCAAGAAAGGCGACGAATTACTGGCTTGCGTGCCTTTCGACAATTACTACGGGGGCGTCGAACAAGGCATCGTCGAAGAGATCCATTTCAAACCGGCTATCATCGGCAACAAGAATGTTTTGACGACGGCGCCGGGCAGTGCAGGATGGATTTACGACGCTTGCAGCGCGCTCGATTTCAATTGCAAAGGCGTGGATGCGGGTGCGGGGGAGGACAGTCAGCATTTCGCGTTGGCTGTGACCAAACCTAGACCCTGACCGCTCTGCTTTAAAACCGTCATTCCCGCGAAGGCGGGGATGGCGGCCTTAATGCAAAGCAGAGCGGCTAGGACTTGCCGTCGAACAACTCGCGCCCGATCAGCATGCGCCGGATCTCGTTGGTGCCCGCGCCGATCGCGTAGAGCTTGGCATCGCGCAACAAGCGCCCGGTCGGGTATTCGTTGATGTAGCCGTTGCCGCCCAGTGCCTGGATCGCTTCCAATGCGACCTGCACACAGGCTTCCGACGCGTGCAGCAGGCAGCTGGCCGCATCGATGCGGCTCTTGCGGCCGGCGTCGAAATCTCGCGCCACTTGATAAGCGAAAGCGCGCGACGACTGCAGCGCGGTATACATGTCGGCGATCTTGCCCTGCATCAGGCCGAAGGTGCCGATCGGGGCGTCGAACTGTTTGCGTTCGCGCACGTAAGGCAGGGCGGCGTCCATCGCCGCTTGCATCAGGCCCAGCGGTCCGCCGCTGATCACCAGGCGCTCGGTGTTGAGGCCGTTCATCAGCACTTTGACGCCGCGGTTCACTTCGCCCAGCACGTTCTCGGCGGGGATTTCGCAATTCTCGAACACCAGCTCGCAGGTGTTGGAGCCGCGCATGCCTAGCTTGTCGAGTTTCTGCGCGGTCGAGAAATCCTTCATGCCTTTTTCGACGATGAAGGCGGTCATGCACTGCGAACCCGCATCCTTGCCGGCGGTGCGCATGTAGACGACCGCGATGTCGGCTTCGGGGCCGTTGGTGATCCACATCTTGCTGCCGTTGGCGACCCAGACGTCGCCGCGCTTCTCCGCGCGGCAGGCCATAGAGCCCACCACGTCCGAACCAGCGCCCGGCTCGCTCATCGCCAGCGCGCCCTTCCATTCGCCGCTGCACAGCTTGGGCAGGTATTTGTTGCGTTGCTCTTCGTTGCCGTTGGCGTAGAGATTGGATACGCACAGATTCGAATGGGCGACGTACGAAAGACCCACCGAACCCGAAGCGCGCGAGATTTCCTCCATCGCCACCAGATGCGCCAGGTAACCCATGTCGCTGCCGCCGTACTCGCTCGGCACGGTCATGCCGAGCAGGCCCATCTCGCCCAACTTGGGCCACAGGTCCTGCGGGAAAAGATTCTCTTCGTCGATCTGCGCCGCCCGCGGCGCGATCTCGGCATCGGCGAAGCGGCGTACCGCGTCGCGGAGGGCATCGATTTCTTCGCCTAACGAGAAAGGTCGCATGTCAGTCCAGATCGAAGAAGTGGGAAACGTCGCCTTGCTGTTCCCCCCTTTGAAAAAGGGGGGCAGGGGGGATTTGCTTTCAAAGCTTTTAAAGCAAAAACAACATCAACAGCAAATCCCTCTCGATCCCCCTTTTTCAATGGGGGAGGTACAGCCTTAATGCCCGCGGATACGGCCCTGGAAACGGGGCGCCGCGCGGCCCAGCGGCAGCTTGAGCTTGCCGATGGTGTTGATGCGCTCTTCGGCCAAGCGGTCGGCGGCCTGGTAGGTCGGGATGCCGTCGCGCTCGGAGATTTCGTAGATGCGCGCCAGGTTGTGGTAGATGGTGCGCATCATGCGCATCGCGCGTTCGCGGTTGTAGCCGTCCAGCTCCAGCGCCACGTTCATCACGCCGCCGGCGTTGACCGCGTAGTCGGGCGCGTACAGGATGCCGCGCCGGACCACTTCGTCGCCGATCGCGTTGTTGGCCAGCTGGTTGTTGGCCGCGCCGCAGATGATTTTCGCCTTCAGGCGGGGCAGGGTCTGTTCGTTGACGGTGCCGCCGAGCGCGCACGGCGAATAGACATCGCAATTGACGTCGTAGATCTCGTCCAGGCCCACCGCTTCTGCGCCGTATTCGCTGACGGCCTTGTCGACCAGGCCCTTGTTGATGTCGGTGACGAAGATCTTGGCGCCGCGTTCCTTCAGCAGCTTCACGTACTCCATGCCGACGTGGCCCAGGCCCTGCACGGCGTAGGAATACTTGCCGACTTCCTCGTCGCCGTACTTCTTGTTCAACGTGGCCATCAGGCCCTGCAGCGTGCCGTACGCGGTGAACGGCGACGGATCGCCGGAACCGCCGTGCACCTGATGCACGCCGGTGACGTATTCGGTTTCGCGGTACACGTATTCCATGTCGTTGACGTCGATGCCGACGTCTTCGGCGGTGATGTAGCGCCCGCCCAGCGATTCGACGAACTGGCCGAACGCGCGGAACAGCGCCTCGGACTTGTCGGTGGCCGGATCGCCGATGATCACGGCCTTGCCGCCGCCGATGTTCAAACCCGCGACCGCGTTCTTATAGGTCATGCCGCGGCTCAGGCGCAGCACGTCGTTGAGCGCATCGCCCTCGGTTTTGTACGGCCACATGCGCGTGCCGCCCAGTGCGGGGCCCAGCACCGTGTTGTGGATCGCGATGATGGCCTTCAGGCCGGCGTCCTTGTTGTGGCAGAAAACGACCTGCTCATGGCCGAAGGTGTCGAGGGTTTCGAAAATCATCGTGAACTCCGAGCGCACACGGCAAATCGCGCGTCGTGCGGGATGTTAAGAAGGTGGAATAAGATATTGAAATGCCTGCGTTTCCTGGCGAAAGGAATGCGCGACCAGGACGATGCAGGCGCGATATTCTAAGCAGTTCCGGCCCTAAAAGCCGCAAAAAAGCCGGCATACGCAGGCGGATGGGTTTTGCGGGTTCAGGCGTCGCGGTAGCGGCGGTGGCGGAAGCGCAGTGTGGCCAGCCATTTGGGTCCGCTGCGGACGATGCGTTCGGGCGTCGCTTCGGGTTCGATGCCGTCGACGATCACAGCGCGGCCCGCTGCGGCCGCGATCGGGCCGCTGGCGTCGAATACGATCCCGCCGCCGCCGCGCACTTCGTTCAGGAAAACATGGATGGTGCGGATGCGTTCGCCGGCGCGCGCGGCGGCATCGCCGCGTTTCTCCGCGGGTTCGCGCGGCAGGTAGGGCTGCCCGGCATCGAAGCGCGACAGCAGCAGGGGTTCGGCCTGCGCCAGTTCCATGCGCGCCGAACGCGCCATGCGCAATTCCACCAGGCGCAGCGCCAGATCCTCATAGCCGATGTCGATGTCCTGCGATACCGGCGACTTCGCGCGATGCGGCGCACTGGCGATCAGCAGGCGGCATTCGTCCGCGGACAACAGGCCGTCGATCTGCATCACCCGCGGCTCGGACGACAGCGATTGCGCCGGTGCGGCGTGCAGGTTGTCCTCGAGCGCGATGGTGCCCGGCGGCGGCGCCTTGGCATGGCCTTCGGCCGGCGGTTCTGGGAGAGTCACCGCGATGTCGGGCAATCCGGATACGCCCAGTTCCGCCAGCCGCCGCGCGATGCGCCGCGCCGCTTCGGCTTGCAGGCTGCAGCCTTCGCCGCGCGCGAGCCGTTCGGCCAGCAGTTGCGCGGAAATCACATCGCCGAAACTGGCCGCGCGATCGAGCAGGCGCACGCACGAACTCTGGTCCACTTCGTGCCGCTTGCGCCCGAAATGGATCGCCGCCGCGCGCAAGGCGAGCGGGTACTCGCCTTGCACCGCGCTCAGCACGCGCTCGTTGATGCGTCCGTCGCGCGGCATCGCCACGCCGCCCAGCGATACGAAGGCCAGGTAGTAGCTGGCTTCGGCCTGTCCCGCCGCTTCGGCGCGACGCAGCCAATACACGGCCGTGCGCGGATCGGTGAGGCAACCGTTGCCCTGCAGCAGCATCCGCGCCGCTGCGATCTGCGCCAAGGCATGGCCTTCGATCGCGGCGCGCTTATGCAGCGCGAACGCCTGCTCGGCGTCGCCTTTGGCGGCCAATGCGGTGGCGACGCGGTACATCGCCTCCGGATCGCCGCCGTCGATGGCGGCGCGCAATCCGGCCAGTTCGTGATCGGCGGCCGGCGTCATCGCGGCGCTCACAATTGCGATTCGATCGGCAGCCAGCCGATCGCGCGCGTCAGCGCGCGCTTGCCGGCGGTGGTGTCCGGCTCGCGATCCAGCAGCAGCGGCGGCTTGTGCGCGCGGTCTAGCCAGCGCAGGTCGCCTTCGCCGTTGAGGAATACCCAGTAGCTCAGTTCCGGCGAAGCCAGGCGCAGGTATTCGTTGCGCAGCGCGACCGCCAGTCCGGCGTCTTCGAAGATCACGCCCATCTCGGTGTTGAGGTCGATCGAACGCGGATCGAGATTGAACGAGCCGACGAAGCCGCGCTCGTCGTCCACCACGAACGCCTTGGTGTGCAGACTGGCGCCGCTGCTGCCGAACATGCTGCCGCTGCCGGCGCCGCCGGTTTCGCCGGTGCGCGCCTGCGCGCGTATTTCGTAGAGGCGAACGCCGCCGCGCAGCAGGTCCCCGCGATACTTGCTGTAGCCGCCGTGCACGGCGAACACGTCGTTCGCCGCCAACGAGTTGGTGATCACACCGATGTCGACGCCGTGCCGCGCCAGCTGGATGAAGTCGGCGGTCACGCCGGGCCCGGGCACGAAGTAGGGCGAAATCACCATGGCCTTGCGGCGCGCATCGCCCAGCTCCTCGTTGATCCGCGTGGATAGCCAGTCCTTGCGGTCGTCGTCCTTCCATTTCAGCGGCGGATCGGCGACCACGTGGATGCGATCGCTCCAGAACGGCTTCAGCGTCTGCGACAAGTAGTGGCGCACCTTGCTGGAGGCCTCGACCCTGCTCAGATAACGTTGCGCAGGCGCGCTGGCGGCCTCGCGGCGCGCGTCGACGATCAGCGATGCCAGCTCGCGCGGATATTTGCGCGCCAAAGCGGCCAGCGGCACCGCGGCTTCGCTGTTCCAGTACCGGTCGAAGATCTCGCTGGCTTCGCCCACCGCCGGTCCGAACAGCAGCAGATCCAGGTCGCGGAAATTCACTTCCACCGCGGCATCGAAATATTCTTCGCCGATATTGCGCCCGCCGACGACGGCGACGCGGCCATCGGCGATCCAGGCCTTGTTGTGCATGCGGTGGTTGACGCTGAATACGCGTTGCGCCAGTTCTAGCAATCGCCACAGCCCTTTGCGGTTGCGGAACGGGTTGTAGACGCGGATCTCGATGTTCGGGTGCTGGTCGAGCGCGAGTAGCTTGGAGTCCAGGCCCTCGGCGTTCATGTCGTCGATCAGCATGCGCACGCGCACGCCGCGCTGCGCCGCCAGGTAGGCCTCGCGGCCGAGCAGGCGGCCGGTGAGGTCGTCGTGCCAGATGTAGTACTGCAGGTCCAGGCTGCGGCCGGCGCGCCGGGCGGACATCGCACGTGCGGCGAACGCATCCAGGCCCTCGGGCAGCATCAGCGCCCCGGTCTGGCCGGGGTGGCGCGCCAGCAGCGGCACCAGTTCGCGGTCGAGTTCGGTTTGCGTGGCCCGCAGCGGCAGCGCCGTGCTGGGTTTGCCGGTAGCGGGCGGGGTCAGATGATCGGCCAGGAAAATCCCGCTGATCATCATCAGGACAAGCGCGAAAGCGCCCCAGGCCAGGATGCGTTTGACGCGCGTCATTCGGGCTTCCCCAAGTCCGTGATGCAGCCGATACGGTGGAGTATCGGGCGCGCCGAGCGCGGCCACAAGCTTAGCGCGAAGCCAGTCGCGGTTTGAGAGACGGGGGTTTCGTACGATGGCTTGGACGCGGAGGCCTAAGCCCGCTTGCAGGTGAAGCCCTTTCCGCTCGCGGGAGAGGGTTGGGTGAGGGCACGCGGGATGGCAGGTCGCGTCGTCGCTGTCTGGAGGAGCGAAAGTCACTGGATGACAGGCCGCTCCTGCGGCCTGCCCTTCGGGCCATTTGCTCCGCAAATGTTCGTTCCGGCATCCCTGCCTCCACAGTCCCGCCTTCGCGGGAATGACGGCTTTAAAAACTAAAGCGTTAAGGTCCAAACAAAAGCGGAGCTGAGAATCCGCCCAAGAGGAAACCAGGATGGCCACCCGCAAAAAATCCCCCCGCACCCCCGCCGCCAACGCCCGTCTGTTCGACGCCCGCCCGGACACCGCCGACTTCCGCGACCGCATGTTCGAACCGACCCTGGTCGACGTGCCCGAATCGGTGCCGCTGTCGCGCCACCTGCGCCTGAACGTGCCGGTGCTGGACCAGGGCGAGGAGGGCGCCTGCACCGCCTTCGGTCTGGCCACCGTCGCGCACACCCTGCTGCGCACCCGTGGTTCCGGCGCCAATCGCACCCTGGTCAGCACGCGCATGTTCTACGACATGGCGCGGCGCTACGACGAATGGCACGGCGAGAGCTATTCCGGTTCCAGCTGCCGCGGCGCGATGAAGGGCTGGCACCGCCACGGCGTGTGCTCCGAACGCATCTGGCCGTACAAGCCCGGCCTACGGATGGAGCCGTACACCGAGGCGCGCGCCCGCGATGCGTTGCGCAATCCGCTCGGCGCCTATCTGCGCGTCAACCACAAGGATCTGGTGGCGATGCACGCGGCCTTCGCCGAAGTCGGCGTGCTGTACGCCTCGTGCGGCGCGCACGAAGGTTGGCTGGATCCGCCCAAGAGCGGCGCGATGGCGTGGAGCGAACAGGAAGAGATCGGCTTCCACGCCTTCGCCATCGTCGGCTACGACAGCGACGGCTTCTGGTTCCAGAATTCCTGGGGCAAGGATTGGGGCCGAGGCGGCTTTGGCCACGTCAGTTACGACGAATGGCTGCAGCGCGGCACCGACGTCTGGGTCGCGCGGTTGGCGGTACCGGTGCACCTGCGCCGCGCGCAGGCCGCAGCGGTCAGCAATTCCGCGTTGGCGCGGCAATCCACCGGTTACGCGCAGGCGGATCTGCGCCCGCACGTGATCAGCCTGGGCAACAACGGCCAACTGCGCGACAGCGGCCGTTTCGGCACCACCGTCGACGACGCGCGCAACATCATCCGCAAGGACATGCGCGAAACCATGCGCGATTGGAAGAAAAAACGCGTGCTGCTGTACGCGCACGGCGGCCTCGTCCCGGAACAGGCCGCGATCCAGCGCGTCGCCGATTACCGCGAAGCGATGCTGAAAGAGGAAATCTATCCGCTGTGCTTCGTCTGGAAGACCGATTTCTGGAGCACGCTGGGCAACATCCTGCGCGACGTCGCCAAGCCGCGCAGCGAAGGCCTGCTCGACAAAGCCAAGGATCTTCTGTTGGATCGACTCGACGACACGCTCGAGCCGCTCGCGCGCGCCCTCGGCGGCAAGGCGCTGTGGGACGAGATGAAAGAGAACGCGATCCTCGCCACCACCGCGGTCGTCCGCACCGAAACCGGCGTGCAGGAAGCCGGCGGCGCCGCGCAGGTGGCGCGGCTATTGCACGAATGGCAGCAGGAAGATCCGTCGGTGGAATTGCACATCGCCGCGCATAGCGGCGGCAGCGTTCTGATGGCGCCGTTGCTGCAATTGCTGACGCGGCCGGGCCGGATCATCGGCGGCCCGGCGCACGGCATGTCGGGACTGGGCGGCAAGATCGAAAGCGTCAACCTGTGGGCGCCGGCCGTCACGATGGATATGTTCCTGATGGCGTACGTGCCGGCGATCGAATCCAAAGCCGTCGACCGCGCGTGCCTGTTCACGCTGACCGACAAGGCCGAGAACGACGACCACTGCGCCGGCATCTACCACAAGTCGCTTTTGTACCTGATCGCGCATGCGTTCGAAGCGCAGGCGCGCAGCTGGATCGATCGCCGGCTGAGCCAGGGCACGCCGTTGGCGGGGATGGCGCGCTTCATCGAAGCCAAGACGCCGGCCGACCAGGCCTACGGCTACGAACGCGTGCAGAAACTGATCCGCGACGGCCGTCTGGGCTGGGTGCAATCGCCTACGCCCACGCCGTCGCCCGATAGCGCCAACGCGACCGCGCACGGCGGTTTCGACGACGACCGCGCCACGCTGGAAGCCACCATCGCCCGCATCCTGGGCAAGCGCAGCGCGCCGGTGAGTTTCGATATCAACCGTTCGGAAGCGGGATTGGAAGAACGCCGTCGGCTGCTCTGCAACGCTTTGGATCTCTAGCGTGGCTTTTGTGGGAGCGACTGTGTGGAAGCGGCTCTTGTGAAAGCGGCTCTTGTGGGAGCGGCCTTTGTGGGAGCGGCTTTAGCCGCGAGCTCTTGACCTTTCTTCGCTGTTACCAAAAAAGCTCGCGGCTAAAGCCGCTCCCACAAAGGCCGCTCCCACAAAAAAGCCGCTCCCACAGACAGCCCGCATCCGTCAGCGGCGCCGCACTACCCAATACCCATCGCGGAAGCGCCAGTGATGCCGATACGGCTGCCAGCGCGCCGGCACATACGCATAACCGCGCCGCGCAGGCACGTAATAACCGCCGATCCAAACATGGCGACGGCCATTCCAGCGCCAGTAACCCGGCGCCCAGACGTAACCGGGCCGCACCGCCACGCGCTCGTAGCGCGGCGGCGGAGGCGCGATGCCCACATTGATGCTGACGTAGCCGCGCGCCTGCGCAGGCGCGGAATGCAGGGCCGTCAACGGGACCGCAGCGATCGCCGCGGCAAGGAGGAGGGGACGCAGGTTCATAACAGGACTCCGTTGTGGTTCGACGGATCACCACCGTCATCGCTCACAACGCGGGCCTTGGCAGTCTGTTGACGGCTGTCCCGACTGCGGTTCAGCCCCCGGCAAGCCCGGGCTGTTCTTCCCCCTTTGAAAAAGGGGGCCGAGGGGGATTTGCTCTTCCAAAGGGCCCAAAAACCAAAGGCGCTACAATACGTCCATCGCAAATTCCGTATAGAGCCGCGCCATGAGCACGCCTGCCCAGAGCATCCCCGAGACCCAGGCCGACACCGCGCCGCTGCGCTTCGTCACCGCCGCCAGCCTGTTCGACGGCCACGACGCCGCGATCAACATCATGCGCCGCCTGATCCAGGGCCAGGGCGCCGAAGTCATCCACCTGGGCCACAACCGCTCGGTGGAAGACGTGGTCCGCGCCGCGCTGCAGGAAGACGCCGATGCCATCGCGCTGTCCAGCTATCAGGGCGGCCACGTCGAGTACTTCAAGTACATGGTCGACATGCTCAAAGAGCGCGGCGCCCCGCACATCCGCGTATTCGGCGGCGGCGGCGGCACGATCACCCCCGAAGAGATCCGCGAACTCGAAGACTACGGCGTCGAACGCATCTACCACCCCAACGACGGCATGAAGATGGGTTTGGTGGAAATGATCGAGGATGTGGTCGCGCGCGCGTCGAAATCCCGCGATAGCGTAGGGCGGGTCCTGACCCGCCTTCCGCCAGACATCGAAAATCCCCTCTCGCGTGCAGAAGGCGGATCGGGGTCCGCCCTGCAGGACGAAATCGCGATCGGTAAAGTGCTGTCGGCACTCGAAGACGGCATTTATTCCGAAAGCGAACTCTCCAAGCTGCGCAAGCAATGGCAGTTGGCCGCGGGCAAGACCCCTGTCGTCGGCATCACCGGCACCGGCGGCGCCGGCAAATCGTCGGTCACCGACGAATTGTTGAACCGCTTCCTCGCCAATTTCCCGCAGATGCGCATCGCCGTGATCTCGGTCGACCCCACCCGCCGCCGTACCGGCGGCGCGCTGCTGGGCGACCGCATCCGCATGAACTCGCTGCGCAGCCACCGCGTCTACATGCGTTCGATGGCCACGCGCCGGCAGAACGTGGCGACGAACGCGGTGCTGAAGGATTGCATCGCGTTCCTGAAAGGCCTGGGCTACGACCTGGTGATCGTCGAGACCGCCGGCATCGGCCAATCCGATTCGGAAATCGTCGATCTGGTCGATTTCCCGATGTACGTGATGACCAGCGACTACGGCGCGGCCAGCCAGCTCGAAAAGATCGACATGATCGATTACGCCGAACTCATCGTGCTGAACAAGTACGACAAGCGCGGCGCCGAAGACGCGCTGCGCGACATCCGCAAACAGTGGAAGCGCAACCGCGTCGCCTTCAAGACCAAGGACGAAGACGTCCCGGTCTATCCCACCATCGCCAGCCAGTTCAACGACCCCGGCATCAGCTGGATGTTCGCCAACCTGTGCCGTCTGCTGCGCGAGAAGCTGCATCTGGGCTTCGCTGCCGCAGGTACTGCTGTTGTGGGAGCGGCTTCAGCCGCGAGCTCTTCGGCCCATGGCGGACTCCAAGATCAAAAGCTCGCGGTTGAAGCCGCTCCCACAAAGAGCCAAGCGCGCGTCGATTGGCACCCACACATCGACACCACCCTCAAGGAACCGCGCGCCACCGTGCTCATCCCCGGCGCCCGCGTCCGCTACCTGGCCGAAATCGCCGAACAGGGCAGGGCGATCAATGCCGGCATCGACAAGCAGGCTGAGGCGGCCGATCGGGCTCAGAGTTATTGGCAATCGCTGCAGGACATCGGCGACGACAAGCTGCCCAAGCAGCTCGATCTCTACAGCGTCGATGCTTTGCATCCCTCTCCCTCCGTGAGAGGGACCGAGGGTGAGGGTTCGGCGGCCAGCGGAGCCGCTGGTGCTCCGAACCCTCACCCCAACCCCTCTCCCGAGGGGAGAGGGGCTCAAGCGCCCGACCGCTCGTTGCTGACCCTGCGCCAACGCTACAACGACGCCATCCAATCGCTGACTTCCGAATCGCTCAAGCTCCTGCGCGAATGGCCGCAACGCCTGAAGTCGATCACCGACGAAGTGACCGAATACGAAGTCCGCGGCAAAAAAATCCGCGTCGAAAACTACCGCGAATCGCTCAGCCACCAGAAGATCCCGAAGATCGCCGCGCCCACCTACAAAAGCTGGGGCGAACTGCTGGTGTTCCTGCAGAAAGAAAACCTGCCCGGCAGCTATCCCTACACCGGCGGCGTCTACCCGTACCGCCGCGCCGGCGAAGACCCCATCCGCATGTTCGCCGGCGAAGGCACACCCGAGCGCACCAACCGTCGCTTCCACTACCTCAGCGTCGGCCAGCCGGCCGCGCGCCTGTCCACCGCCTTCGACAGCGTCACGCTGTACGGCGAAGACCCGGCGCCGCGCCCGGACATCTACGGCAAGATCGGCAACTCCGGCGTCAACATCCCCACGCTGGACGACATGAAGAAGCTGTACTCCGGCTTCGACCTGTGCGCGCCGACCACGTCGGTGTCGATGACCATCAACGGCCCGGCGCCGATCATCCTGGCGATGTTCATGAACACCGCCGTCGACCAGCAGGTGGAGAAATACCTGAAGGCCGATCCGAAGCGCTGGGCCGATGCCGAGAAGAAGATCGCGAAACTCTTCGAAGGCCGCCAGCGCCCGCAGTACCACGGCGAATTGCCGCCGACCAACGATGGTTTGGGATTGGGCCTGCTCGGTTTGTCCGGCGATCAGCTCGTCGATGCGGACACTTACGCCCGCATCAAGGCCGAAACGCTGGCCAGCGTGCGCGGCACGGTGCAGGCCGACATCCTGAAGGAAGATCAGGCGCAGAACACCTGCATCTTCAGCACCGAATTCGCGCTGCGCATGATGGGCGACATCCAGCAGTACTTCGTCGACCAGAAGGTGCGCAACTTCTATTCGGTCAGCATCTCCGGCTACCACATCGCCGAAGCCGGCGCGAACCCGATCTCGCAGCTGGCGTTCACGCTCAGCAACGGCTTCACCATCGTCGAGTACTACCTGGCGCGCGGCATGAAGATCGACGACTTCGCGCCCAACCTGTCGTTCTTCTTCAGCAACGGCATGGACCCGGAATACACCGTCATCGGCCGCGTCGCCCGCCGTATCTGGGCCCGCGCCATGCGCGAGCGCTACGGCGCGGATGCGCGCAGCCAGATGATGAAGTACCACATCCAGACCAGCGGCCGGTCGCTGCACGCGCAGGAAATCCAGTTCAACGACATCCGCACCACGCTGCAGGCGTTGTATGCGTTGTTCGACAACTGCAACAGCCTGCACACCAACGCCTACGACGAAGCCATCACCACGCCCACCGAGGAAAGCGTGCGCCGCGCGGTGGCGATCCAGATGATCATCAACAAAGAGCTGGGCCTGAATTTCAACGAGAACCCGTGGCAGGGCAGTTTCGCGGTCGAGTACCTCACCGACATCGTCGAAGAAGCCGTGTACAAGGAATTCGAAGCCATCAGCGAGCGCGGCGGCGTGCTCGGCGCCATGGACACCATGTACCAGCGCGGCAAGATCCAGGAAGAGTCGATGTACTACGAGCACAAGAAGCACGACGGCTCGCTGCCCCTGGTCGGCGTCAACACCTTCCTGCCCAAGGAACACGGCGGCGAGATCGCCACCGAGATCGAACTGATCCGCAGCACGGAAGGCGAGAAGGGCCAGCAGATCGAAAACGTCGCCAACTGGCAGGCCTCGCGCAACGCGCTAGCCCCGAAAGGCGAAACCTCCCACGCCCACCTGGCCGACGCCGACGAAGAAACCACCTTCATCCACGACGGCCACGGCCTGGCTTACCTGCAGAACACCGCCCGCAACCGCCAGAACGTGTTTTCGGCGTTGATGGAGGCGGTTAAGACGCATTCGTTGGGGCAGATCAGTCATGCTTTATATGATGTGGGCGGAGAATATCGAAGGAACATGTGATCAACGAAAGGAAGGGGTAGCCCCCACATGGAGTTCAAGATAGTCAACGCTTCAAGGACCGCGCCAATTCTGGGCGCTTGGGTTGCGTATCTGATCGAGGATCGCTGGGACGACTGGGCTAAATTTAGAACTCAGTTCTATCTTGTTGTGTTTGATGAAGAAGGGCAGAAGTTTGATATTGGGAATGTAAAGCTTGGTCAAGCAGGATTGCTGCCGGCTGAAAGAATCTCTCCCGGTCACCGCGCTCCAGAACTCCCACAATCTTTCTCGGATCTCAATAGCGATTTCTTCTCGCTGGGACAGGATGAAACATATTATGAAACTCTTCGATCTCTTCCTGGAGAGATCGGCGTAAAGATTCTTGTTGCTATAAGAGACTGCGCCTACGATCTGAATATTTTTTTCAGAACCAGGAAGAGGAGGTGATGCGAGAATCTCTGCTCAGGTTCATCAATCGTTCTACTGTGTTGAGCAAGTTCAATAGGCTCGCACACGGAGATTCGCAGTTAACTGAGTTTGAATTCTCGTTTACGTTTAATGGCGATCGACAAGATGCATACGGGGCAACTATTGATTTTCATGTGATCCCGGAATCGGCCCCTCCGACAAATGTGCATGTTCTGATTGGAAGGAACGGGGCGGGTAAAACAAGATTCTTGCAAGCGTTCGCTGGGTCAATTCTGAATTCCGGGAACACTACGAATCCAGTTGGAACGCTAATTACTAATGAAGATGTTGGAGGTTCATTTGCTGGGCTCGTGTATGTCTCATTCAGCGCTTTCGATGATTTCGAGCTTCCGCGCCCCTCGCAATCCTCATTTCGGTCTGCCCAGGTTAGTTTAATCGGTGAGGGGGCGGTCACAGACCGAAGTGGCCAGACCACTAAGAGCGGTGCCCGAATTTTCAGAAAGAGTTTTGAGGCCTGCAGGGTGGGCCTTCGCAGACGACGTTGGATTGATGCTATTACGGCACTTGAAAGCGACCCATTGTTTGAGGAAACGCAAGTTACGTCACTGGCAGACCTGGGTGAGGGAGAATGGCGCGAGAAGAGTGAAGAGTTCTTTGGAAAACTTAGTTCTGGGCACGCAGTGGTGCTTCTAACTATTACCCGTTTGGTAGAACTTGTGGATGAAAGGACTATCGTCCTAATAGATGAGCCAGAGGGTCATCTCCACCCCCCATTGCTGTCCGCGTTGGTGCGCTCGCTCTCTAACCTACTGACCGCGCGTAACGGAGTGGCTGTCATCGCCACGCATTCGCCCGTTGTGCTGCAAGAAGTTCCACGTTCGTGTGTATGGGTATTGCGGCGATCTGGCTCGGTTGCAGTTGCCGAGCGACCTCAGTTAGAGACTTTTGGTGAAAATGTAGGTTCTCTAACGCGTGAGGTTTTTGGGCTTGAGGTTACAGCGTCTGGATTTCACAAATTGATTGCAGATGCAGTGACAGCCTCAGATGGCGATTATGCAGCTGTATTGCGACAGTTCAACGGTCAGTTGGGAGCCGAAGCTCGCGCGATAGCTCGAGGTTTGGGTTTTGAGTTACAGCAGAACGAAGCCACAGAATAATATGCGCCCAGTGGGACTTCCTGGGTTCGCGGTGCGTCCAGTTCTGGATGCAGCGGTGCAAATTTTGAAAGATGCTGACACCGTTCAGCGTCTTTGGAATTCAGTACCAGAGATTGAGGCGGCCGAAATAGCTTACCTGCAAAGAGCGGTCGCGGAGCAGCTCTACTTGATTCCTGCTGCGGCTGAGATTGGTTTTATGTCTCTAGCAGAGATGAAAAAGCTCTACAACGGGAGTTTTGTTCGCAAAGGCTCGTATTTAAGAGCCACATTCTACGATGCGCTGCTGGTAAGCGCGCCATTTGGCATATGTCCATCGTGTTATCAGCGCACCGTGTCTACGCTTGATCACTATCTTCCTAAAGATTCTCACCCTGCCTTCGCTGTCACTCCCGTAAATCTAGTTCCCTGCTGTAGCGACTGTAACAAGATCAAATCGACTATACAGGCCGCTAGCGCAGACCTTCAGCTTCTTCATCCCTATTTCGACAATGTCGAAGATGGCGTGTGGCTAAAGGCCACGGTGATTGAAAGCAATCCTCCTAGCGTGAACTTCGCAGCCGACCCACCCGCACATTGGTCAGAAATAAAGCAGGGAAGGGTTAAAGAGCATTTCAGGGTTCTTGGACTGAATAAGCTATTTATTGCTCATACGGGCAGGCTGATCGCGGATATTGGATTTCGTATGAACAGGCTTTTCGCATCAGGCGGAGCTGTGTCTGTTGCCAATCACTTGACTGAAGAGGCACATACCCGCCGAAATCCCGCAGGACTTCTGCCCGTGAAGAACAGTTGGCAGATTGCTGCTTACGCTGCGTTGAGTGAATCAGAGTTTTTTTGCGCTTATCAACATAAGACTGAATATGATTAGGTCGTAAATTAGAGTGGAAGAGCGCGGTAGGTTGGGGTGAAACCCCAACATCACGACCTTTCACCTCCCGCAGCCTCATCAGAAGAGTCACCCCAATCAGCCGGCATATCACCGGCTTTGATGTATCGATGGATTGAGCTGTAAGGCCACTCAGAGGCAAGCCGCGCATAACCATGCTTGACCGGATTGAAGTGGATGTAATCGACATGCCGCTGGAGGTCTACCTCATCGGCAATGGTGTGCTCCCAATAGCAAGCGTAGCCCGGGTAAGCGAAGCGCACCCGGGTGCGAACTCTCCGCTGCGGCGGACCCGGGTGCGGCCTTCGGCCTTACCCGGGCTACGGCATTGCTCGGCGCTTGGCCGTTGTAGGTCCGGCCCGGCGTTTTCCCGAATGAAAACGTCTTCCGATAAACCACCACAACCTAGGGGACAGAACCATGCCGGTATCCATACGATGTGGCGCCGTATTGTTGTGCGCAGGTCTGTTGGCGGCTGATGATGCGACGGCGACCGAAACGACGCCTTCCGCCAGCGAATGCTTCGTAACCGCGCTCGAATCCGAAAATGCGGATGCTGTGGCTGCCTGTTACGCGGAAGACGCGATTATCTGGTTTCCGGGTGGGCCGATGGCAAAAGGACGCGCGGCGATCCGCGATGGGTTTGCGCATTATCTAGGCACCGTGACGATCGAGGATGTCGAGTTGACGGACATGGGACACGAGACCGTCGGCGATGCCAGGGCGGCTTGGGGAACCTATTCGATTCGTACCGTAGACAAGGCGACGAAGGTCGAAAGCGTCCAGCGTGGGCGTTTCACCGATGTGCAGAAAATGATCGATGGGCGCTGGCTTTATACCGTGGACCATCCATCGGACGATTCTGCGCCGGCCGCCAAGTAGCAAGCGTAGGGCGGAACCTGCGAAGCGAATTCCGCCGCATGTCTCGAAGATCCGGTGATCGATCGGCGGAATCGCCTGCGGCGGTTCCGCCCTAAGGATCCTTGGAGGGGTCGCTTCGGAGCGCCAGCCCCAATCTATACTGGCCGTCCCAGCCCAAACCTCCGGACCACCCATGCTCGGCACGTCCCTGATTCTGGCCGCCATCGTCATTGCCGCCGCCCTTGTCGGCGTCGTCCTGTTTTTCTGGGTCATCGCCCTCCGCCGCGTCGTCCCGGTCAACGAGGTACATATCGTCCAGACCCGCAAGAACACCGTTTCCTACGGCAAGGGCTTCGCCAGCAATACCTATTACGAGTGGCCGTCGCGGATTCCGTTGATCGGTCTGCAGCGGGTGACGTTGCCCGTGTCCAACTTCGCCATCGACCTGCCGGACTATGCCGCGTACGACAAGGAACGCGTGCCGTTCCTGGTGCATGTGATGGCCTTCTTCCGCATCAGCGACTCCAATACCTGCGCGCAGCGCGTGGCCTCGTTCGAGGAACTCAAGGAACAGCTGACCGCGATCGTGCAGGGCTCCGTGCGTACCGTGCTGGCCGCGCACGAGATCGATCAGATCATGCTCGATCGCAGCCGCTTCGGCGAGGCCTTCACCAAGGAAGTGCAGCCGCAGCTGGGCGGGTGGGGCGTGGAGGCGATCAAGAACATCGAACTGATGGATATCCGCGACGCGAAGGAAAGCGACGTCATCCAGAACATCATGGCCAAGCGCACCTCGGGCATCGAGCGCGAATCGCGGCTGGTGGTGGCCGACAACAGCCGCCAGGCCGAAATGGCCGAGATCGCCGCCAAACGCGAAATCGAAATGTCGCGCCAGCTGGCCGCCGAGCAGGTAGGCCTGCGCACGGCCGAGAAGGACAAGAACGTCGGCGTGGCCAACGAACAGGCTTCGCAGCAAGTGAAGGTGCAGCAGCGCGAAACCGCGGCCAAGGAAATGGACGTGGTGCAGGTGAAGAACGTGCGCGGCGCCGAGATCGACCGCGAGGTGGCGGTGATCACTGCCGCGCAGGCCAAAGAAGTAGCGATCGTGCAGGCCGACGCCGCCAAGCAGGTCGCCATCGTCTCGGCCGAGGGCAACAAGCAGCAGACCGTGCTCACCGCCGAAGGCAAGCTCGAAGCCGCTAAGCGCAATGCCGAGGGCATCGCGGTGGAAGGCAACGCCAAAGGCACGGCCGAAACCGCGATCCTGATGGCGCCGGTGGATGCGCAGATCAAGCTGGCCGAGAAGATCGGCAGCGATCAGGGCTACCAGAACTACCTGCTCGGCATCCGCAACATCGAAGCGGCCCAGGCCGTCGGCACGGCCCAAGCCGAGGCGCTCAAATCCGCCGACGTCAAAGTGATTTCCAATGCCGGCACACCGGGCAAAGGGCTGTCCAGCGTGATGGACCTGTTCTCCGCCGATGGCGGCACCGCCATAGCCAGCATGCTCGAAGGCTTGGCGCAGTCGCCGGAAGGCAAGAAGATGTTGCAGAAGTTCGTCAGCAAATCGGAAGAGGACGCGAAGTAGCAAGCGTAGCCCGGGTAAGCGAAGCGCACCCGGGTTCGACCTATCCGCCGCCGCGAACCCGGGTGCGGCTTTCGGCCTTACCCGGGCTACGCGCTGCGCTATTTTCCCTTCCACGCTGCTTCGATCTTGGCGATATCGATCTTCTTCATCGTCATCATCGCGTCGAACGCACGCTTGGCGGCCGCGGGGTCCGGATCGGTGACCGCTTCGATCAGCATGCGCGGCGTGATTTGCCAGTTCAGGCCCCACTTGTCCTTGCACCAGCCGCATTCGCTTTCCTTGCCGCCGTTGCCGACGATCGCATTCCACAAGCGGTCGGTTTCGGCCTGGTCGTCGGTGGCCACTTGGAACGAGAACGCCTCGGTGTGCGGGAAGCTCGGTCCGCCGTTGAGGCCCACGCAGGGGATGCCCAGCACGGTGAAATCGACCGTCAACACGTCGCCCTTCTTACCGTCGGGATAATCGCCCGGGGCGTGGTGGATCGCGTCGACCGAGCTGTCGGGAAAGGTCTTCGCATAGAACTCCGCAGCTTCCTGCGCGTTGCGGTCGTACCACAGGCAAATCGTGTTCTTGGCGATCTTCTTGTTGGCCACGTTCGACTCCAGGATAGAGGTGGAGGAATACGCTGCCGGCCAGGCCGGCGTTCATGCGCGTGCTTTCTTACCATTGCGGGCGTGTACGCGAGGTAGCGGTGGGGTGAAGGTTCGAAAAATCTTCTCGCAGACTCGCGCACCGTCTTCGCGGGTTGAAACCGGGCGGGTCAGCGCGTCGTTGCGGGCTCCGGCTTCGCCGGATCCACATCTCCCGCCAACGTCCAGACCACATCGCGGCCCTGCGGATCGCGGCTGAGGCGGAAGTACGCCGGCCTGTCGGGCGCGAAGGTCTTGCGTTTCCGATCCGCCGATGCACCGGGCGGATCGAACGGCACGATGTAGAGGCCGGAGGCGTCGATCGTCCGACGCGCGCGCCGGTCGCTCAGGTCGCCGATGTCGGCGATGGCGCCGCCGCGCTCGAGCAGCGGTTGTTCGAAGTCCACCAGCACGTCCACCTTCGCCTGCGGTTGTCCGGGCAGCGCGAGCGTGCCGCCCTTGATGAGCAGATCCGGCCAGACCTTGCCGTTCTCCGGCAGGTCTTCGTAAAGCGCTCGCGGCAGGCCCGCGTGCGAACCGGTGGCGATCGCGTCGAGCGCGCCGACCAGAGCGAGGAAGTTCAATTTGCGCAGGCGCTGCTTTTGCGGATCGCCGTCGATGGCGCCCGATTCGATCAGCACAGTGGACACGCCGGCTTTGGATGTGAGATCGCCGAACGCGCGCGGGTTGAAAGTGTCGTCCCATTTGGCGATGTGGCCGGCGATGTAGGGCTCGAGCACGGCACGGATCGCCACGGCCACTTCGATCGCGCTCGCGCGTGCGGCGTTCACTTCGCGGGCTTCGTTGTAGGCCGGCGCGAGCAATGCGATGGCGGTGCCGCGGTCGGAATCGCCGGCACGGTAGCCCGGTTGCTGGTCGTGCAGATTGAAGCCGAAGGCAGGCTTCAACCGCTCGCGAAGATCGTGCAACGCGCGCGCCTCGGGCGAGACGAGCGTACGCGCGTCGCGATTGATGTCGATGCCCTGCGCGTTGCGGCGTTGGAAGCGCGCCGCGCCGTCGGGGTTCATTACCGGCAGGAAATCCAGCGTCGTGTCCTGGCGCAGGCGCTGCACGATCGGAAGATCGGGATGTTCGCCGAGGAAGCGGAACAGATCGGCCAGCGCCATCGACGCCGTGCTCTCGTCGCCGTGCATTTGCGACCAAAGCAACACGCGTTTGCGGCCCTGGCCCCACGCCACGTGGCGCAACGGGCGGCCTTCCGCGCTGCGGCCTATTTGTTCCGTGCGGAAGCCGCGCGCTTCGCTCGCCAGCGGACCGGCGACGTCCCACCAGTGCTCCGGCGAGAACGCCCGGTCCTCCAGATCGGGAACGCGGATGCGTGCGTCGTATAGCGCGTCCAATTCGCTCAGCCATGCAGGCGGCGGCATCGCGGCTGCCGCACCGGCTTCGTCGGCTGGCGGACCAGCGATCGATAGCCACGGGACCAGCGATGCGGCCGACAGCAGGCAAAGTGCGAGAGTGCGACGCATGGCGGCGATGCTCCATGACAAGCGAAGCCGCATGCTCCGAGGCGTGCCGCATATTGTCAAATCAACGGCGTCCCGTAGCCCGGGTGGAGCGAAGCGATACTCGGGGTCGAGTCGCGGCGTGTTCCCGGGTATCGCTTCGCTCCACCCGGGCTACGTTCCTGCATCGCAATTCAGTTACCCTGGCCAGCCTCCGGTCTGCAGGCGACGGTATGGACAGACGAGATTTCATCGGAAGCGCCGCGCTCGCGGCGCTATTGCCGCTCGCGGGCAGCGGCAGTGCGGCTGCAGCGCAACGCCGGCGTCTGCTGCCGGCGGCTTTGAATCCGGGCGACACCATCGCGCTGGTCAGCCCATCCTCGGCCACGGACGAGCGGCTCAGCCTGCAACTCGCGCAGGAAGCGATGCAGGCATTGGGCTTCAAGGTGAAAACCGGAGAACACTATGCGTCGCGGTACGGCCACCTGGCGGGCACCGATGCGGGGCGCGCCGGCGATCTCAATGCGATGTTCGCCGACCGGGAAGTCAAAGCCATCGTCTGCGTGCGCGGCGGATCCGGTGCCGCGCGGCTGCTGCCGCTGCTCGATTACAAGGCCATCCGCGCCCATCCCAAGGCGCTGCTCGGCTATTCCGACATCACGGCGCTGCACAGTGCCATCCACGCGCAGACGGGTCTGGTCACTTTCCACGGACCCATCGGCGCAGGCAGCTGGAACCGATTCAACGTCGACCAGTTCCGGCGCATGTTTTTCGAACGCGAACTGATGCAGTACAAGAACGTCGTCGACGCCGGCAACGAACTGGTGCCGCGCAAACACCGTACGCTCACCATCGCCGGCGGCAAGGCGCGCGGCGAACTGATCGGCGGCAATCTGTCGGTGCTGGTGGGTCTGGCCGGATCGCCGTATATGCCCGATTTCACCGGCAAGATATTGTTCCTGGAGGATGTGGAAGAGGCGCCATACCGCATCGACCGCATGCTCACCACGTTGAAGCTGATGGGGGCGCTGGACAAGATCGCCGGCTTCATCTTCGGCGAGTGCACCGATTGCGATCCCGGGGAAGGGTACGGCTCGCTGACGCTGGACCAGATATTCGACGATCACATCAAGCCGTTGGGGATTCCAGCCTATCGCGGCGCGATGATCGGGCACATCAGCGAGCAGTTCATCGTTCCCGTCGGCGGCAAGGTGGAATTGGATGCCGACGCCGGCAGCTTCCGCATGCTGGAGCCGGTGTTCCAGACCACGTAGGGCAAGCTAGCGTCGCACCCGGATTCCATCGTGGGCATTCAACCCACACAATGGACTCGCACTCATCTCGCTTGGATCGAATCGGAGTTTCCATGTCCCACAGTTCACGTCTCGTCTTCGTCGCCGTTGCGCTTTGCCTCGTATTGGCCGTTGCCGGTTGCGCCACAAAGCCCGCAGCGTCGCCCCAATCGGAAGGCCAGACTTCCATCGAAGGCACCATCGCCTCCATCGACACCGCACCCTGGGCCTACGACGGCAATGCCGTGATCCAAGTCGACACGTCTGACCGCGGCCGCGTAGCGGTGCAACTGCCGGCGCGCTGGAACCTGTGCAAGGCCGCGCCCGTGAATGTGGAAGCGTTGGCCGTGGGGATGCGGGTCCATGTCGTCGGCAATGCCGCTGCCGAAAGCCAAATGGTCGTATGCCAGGAAGAGGCGCACCGTCTCGTGCCGGCGGATTAACGGTCGGCGGCCGATGGAGCGGAACCCAACATTGCGTAATCGATAGCGCGAGTCTCCAGGTCGGAGGTGTCATGAAAGCGTTCTTGTCATTTTTTCTGGCCGTTGTTCTATTTCACAACGCACCGGCTTTCGCCTGTTCTCCCGGTGTCTCTCCTTTAATCGGCAGCTGGGCCGTCGACGTTTCCCGTCTGCCAATGGCACCGGAGGCGCGGCCGAAAAGTGTCACGATCGAGTTCGGCGACGCGGGGTGCGGGAAGTGGACGACGCAGGTCGAAATCATCAACGCCGACGGGACGAAGCTCCACTCCGAAGGCACAGCGCCTCTCGATGGCACGCCCACGCCCGTCAAAGACAGCATCGAAGCCGACATCACCGCGGTGAAGAAGCCCGCGCCCGATGTGCTGGTCATGCAGCTCGGCAAAGGCGGGATGCCGGCATCGACGCGCATCTACACCGTCGCTGCGGACGGCAAGACGATGATCGAAACCGCGGCCTATTTCGAAAAAGAGGGTCGTCCGGTGCTGCGGACGAACTATTTCACCCGCATCCGGTAACCGATGACGATGGATCTGGCGCTGCAACTGATGGTGGGCTTCTCGGTCGGCATGGCCATGCTGCTTGCCGCGGTGTTCGCCAGCTACCGGCAGTTGGCGTTGCCGTGGCAGTCGCGGCTGGGCGGTTTCGTGATGTTGGCGGGGCTGGCGCTGACCCAGATCGCGCATCTGCGGTTCGCTGCAGGTGCGGCGGAATCCCTACCGACGAGAATATACGTGGTGATCGTGTTCCTCCAGTCGGTCGGTTTGTACTGGCTGCTGCTCGGCATGCTGCGGCCGGAGGGCGATTGGCGCCGGGTCGAATGGGCGCTGCCGTTCGCGGCGCTGGCGCTGGGGTTGTCGGTGCCGCTGGCGTGGGCGATTCCGGTGGCGCTGGTGATGGGGACGCTGGTGGCGTTGCATTTGTGCACGCTGGTGTATCGCTTGCGCGCGATGCGGCGCTGGTTCGCGCTGGAATTGCGGGTGTTGATCCTATTCGCAGTGATGGCGATCGCGGTGGCGATCAGCGGCTTTCTCGCGTCGGGCGTGCTCGGCTGGTACGGCTATGTCTGGACGTATTCGGCGGCGATCGCCCTGGGTTTCCTGATCGTCGGCTGGCTGCTGCTCAGCGTGCCGGACCTGGTGCCGAAGACGCGCGAGGCGGTCGATGCGGCTTATGCGCAGTCGACGTTGACCCGCGTCGACCGCGACGCGATGGCCGCACGGTTGCGGCAGCTGTTCGAGCAGGAACACATCCATCGCTCCGAGTCGCTGAGCCTGGCCGCGGTGGCCGAGATGCTCGGGCTCAGCACGCACCAGCTGTCTGAACTGGTCAACACCGCGTTCGGCGTCGGCTTCTCGCGCTTCGTGCGCCAGTACCGGGTGGAGACCGCCAAGCGGATGCTGGTCGACGAGCCGCGCGCATCCGTGCTGTCGGTGGGCATGGCGGCCGGGTTCAATTCCCAGTCCAGCTTCTATGTCGCTTTCAAAGAAGAAGCCGGCGAGGTGCCGGGTGAGTATCGCCAGCGCCGATTGAAGGCGGCACGTGCTTCCGGATGATCATTCTGGAGGTCGATAAGTCATTGATCTTGCGTTGACCCCGCCCGGATCGCGGACGACTTGTTCCGTATTGATCTTTCCGGAAGCCGGAAACGCCCGCCCAGGCCACGCTGGCGTCGCCTTCAATCCTGAGGTGACACCAATGCTCGAGCTGGGAGACTTTGTCATGACACATTTCGCCTACGGCCTGTATCTCGCGATTTCGGTCGGTATGACCATCTGGGTGGCGCGCGCGTTGTCCAGCAATGGCGAGATCTTCCTGATCCGCTGTTTCGGCCAGGACCAGGAGTTGGCCACATCGACCAACCGCCTGTTGGTGATCGGCTTCTACCTGGTCAACCTGGGCTTCATCAGTTACCGCTTGCACGACTGGAAGGTCGATACCGTCAGCCTGATCCCGGAAGTCGGCTCGCGCGTGGGCATCAGCCTGCTCGTGCTCGGCCTGATGCACTTTTTCAATATGGTGATGATCGCCCGCTTCGGCCGGGTAGTGAAAGATTGGGCGCGGGATCAGGCGGCTGGCGTATAAGCCACGGTCGGAAACACGGCCGGGGTCGGAATCGACCCCGGTAGCGCCGCAGACCGAAGCCGATCCTGGTCGATCGGATCAGCCGCGGACCTTCCTCGAAACGACGTCGAAACCGCCGCCGGGCCATTGCCAGCGGCCCGTGATCGTCTTGCCGTCTTCGCTCGACTTTCCCTTGAAGAAATTCTTCGAATCTTTTTCGCCGAACCACGTCCAGTGCGTACCGTCGTCGTCGACTTGATGCGTATAGGTGAAGTTGCTGCCGTCGTCGGCCATGAGGTGGGAGCGCAAGGTTTTCGTGTCTTCGTCCCAGGTGATGTATTCGATGCCGCTGAGCTTTCGGCCCCGGGGCGTGGTGGTTTCGAACTCCTGGATCAAGTAGTGCCCGCCCAGGCCCATTCGGTAGGTGGATGTGCCGGGCGCGCCGCCTTCGTTTTCCCAGGTGCCGAGCAGATGCGCGAGCCGGTTCATCGAAGGGTGGGGCGTCAACGGAAGCTCCGGCGCCCGATGGTTGTTGCTGTCTGCCATACGGCCTCCTCTCGAGGCGGTGGTTCGCCGCAAGTAGAGCACGCGGCGTTTACCGGTGGAAGAAGGGGCTCGGCGTGCGTCGAATGCTGCTTGCGATGAGCATTACGCAATCGGTTTCTGTAATGCGTTGCGCAGACCGAGAATCGGAACTGAGACTTTAGTCCGGAAGTCGGGAATTGCTTTACGGACTTCTTACTCGATCTTCACAGACCCGGCTCCACGCGCCATGGTCGAATGCATGCGTTCCATCACACGTACGGAGAGCTGGGATGAAAAAGCGTTACATCGCCATTGCCATGGCGCTTGCGTTGCCGATCGGCTCCGCATTGGCGGCCACGGTGTACGTCAGCGGCAGCGGCACGAGCTACGACCCCGGCATAGCGCTGGAGATCGCCCGCGCCGATGCGGTGTCCAAGTGCGAGGCGCAAGCGGGGACGCCGATCGAAGAGGTGTACAACCACGTGAGCCGGAATAATTACTGGTCCGCATCTTCTATTTGGACCTGCGAAGTGCCCTAAGCGGCCAGGGCCTAGGCTGGGTTGGCTTCATCGACCCAGCGTTCCATATCGCGTCGAAGCCGGGTTGGCAGGATCAACCCGCTTCGGCGCGCTCGTGGCGCCCACTTGGGCAATGCGCAGCGAGTGCTACAGTGCCGCCTATCGACAAGATAGGCATGCGAAACGATGGCGACACCCCGTTCTCACCCGATAAGCGCTTACCCCATAGGCACGCCAGGAAATCCTTGGGGCGATGCCGAAAAAGCCCAATGGCGTTCGCGCCAGACGCGCAAGCGCAGTTATGAGACGGATGTGCTCACAGCGATCGCGCGCCTGGACGAGCGTTTCGATCTGGTGGAATACGGCCAGCTGGACTATCCACCCGATCGCTATCGGCTATTCGCCGTGAAAAGCCGCGCCTGGCGCGAAGATCTTCCGATCGCGCTGGTCACCGGCGGCGTGCACGGCTACGAAACCAGCGGTGTGCATGGCGCGCTGCAGTTCGTCGACAAGCACATGGCCGACTACCAGGGCAGGGCGAATCTGATCGTCGCGCCCTGCGTAAGCCCGTGGGCCTACGAGCGGATCAACCGCTGGAACGCGGATGCGATCGATCCGAACCGCTCGTTCCGCGACGATAGCCCGGCGCAGGAATCGGCCGCGCTGATGCGTCTGGTCGCGCCGCTGCGCGATCGCGCGCTGCTGCATATCGATTTGCACGAGACCACCGATACCGATGAGTCAGAGTTTCGCCCCGCACTCGCTGCGCGCGATGGCAAGGCGTTCGAGCCGGGCGAGATTCCCGACGGCTTCTACCTGGTCGGCGACACCGAAGATCCGCAGCCCGAATTCCAGCAAGCGGTGATCGCTGCAGTGGCCGAGGTCACCCACATTGCGCCGGCCGATGCGCAGGGCGAGATCATCGGCTCGCCGGTAGTTGCGCCGGGGGTCATCAATTACCCGTTGAAGCCGCTCGGCCTCTGCGCCAGCATCACCCATGCCAGGTACAAGACGACTACCGAAGTTTATCCCGACAGCCCGCGCGCCACGCCTGAGCAATGCAATGCGGCGCAGGTGGCGGCGGTGCGTGCGGCGATCGATTTCGCGTTGGCGTCGGGTTGAAGCGAACTTGTGGGAGCGGCTCTTGTAGGAGCGGCTTTTGTGGGAGCGGCTTTAGCCGCGAGCTTTTGCAAGATAGCGAAAACCCAAGAGCTCGCGACTAAAGCCGCTCCCACAAAAGCCGCTCTTACAAGCGCCGGCCATGCCTTTCGGCACTGTGCCGACACCCCGGCCGGCGCGACGCTCCGGCCAAGCCGCAGCGGGAGTGAACGACGATGGCCGCGATCGGAATAGGCCTTTTTCTAGGATTCGCGTTGCAGGCCAGTCAGGCCGCGCCACCGCCCGCGGTCGACTGCCAGGACGAGGCGCATCGTGCCATCGGCTATTGGGTAGGCGATTGGAACGTTGTAGACACCGCTTCCTCCACGCCCGTCGCCAGCAGCCGCATCGAATGGGCGGTGGACGGTTGCGCCATCCGCGAGACTTACGAACAGAAGGTCGGTCCGAACGGCAAGCCCGTGCGCTACAGCGGCACCAGCCACACAGCCTACGATGCGGCGAGCGGGCAGTGGAAGCAGTTCTACGTCGACACCACCGGACGCACCGCGATGCTCGATGGCGCACTCCAGGACAAACGGCTCGTACTGAACGGGCAGGCCCGCGGCAGGCAAACGCGCATGATCGTCGAAGCGCTTCCGGACGGTAACGTACGACAGCGCGGCGAAGCTTCCTCGGACGGCGGCAAGCACTGGGCGCCGACTTTCGATTTCACATACCGCAGGAAATAGGCGCAGGCCGATGTCGCGCTGGGTCGTCCTGCTGTCGTGTTTGCTCGCGGGGCTTGGCACGGCTTACGCGCAGGCCCCCGCGGGCGAGATCGTAGCCAAGCGCACCACGCTGGCCGAACCCGACCAGCAATACAGCCTGTTTCTGCCGGACGGCTACAACGCGGCCAAGCGCTGGCCTGTGTTGATCATCCTGGACGCGCGCGGACGCGGCGAGAAGATTCTGCGCTTGGCATTGGATGGCGCCCGAGCCCGCGGCTGGATCGTGATCAGCTCGTATCAGAGCCGCAGCGACACCGACGAAAACATCACCCTGCGCGCACTGCAGGCGCTGCTGCGGGAAACAGGGCAGCGCTATGCCTACGATCCCAAGCGCATCTATCTCGCCGGTTTTTCCGGTACGGCGAAGACGCTGTGGACGCAGGTCGACCCGCTGCGCCACGTGATCGCCGGCATCATCGGTTGCGGAGGCGGACGACCGCCGGAAATGGGCGAACTGCGGCAAGCGCCGCCTGCCTTCTTCGGGATCGCGGGCACCCAGGATTTCAATTACCAGGAAATGCGAGATCTCGATCTGGATCTCGAACGCATCGGCGCCGCCCATCGCCTCGACATTTTCGAAGGCCCGCACAGTTGGCCCGATGCGCTTGTGTTTTCGGATGCGATCGCCTGGTTCGACTTGATGGCGATGCGCCAGGGCCGAATGCCGCGCGACGAGGCCTGGATCGACGGACAGTTCGCTTCGCGGCAGGCCGCATCGGACCGCCTGCAAGGCCTGCAACACTGGCGGCAGTTGCAACAGCTCGCGCGCGATTTCGACGGCCTTCGCGATACCCGCGCATGGCAGGCCGCAGCCGATGCGCTGGGGTCGCAGCCGTCCGTTCGCGAGTCGCTGGACGAGGAATCGCGCCTGCGTGCGGATGAGCGCAGGAATTCCGCACGATTGGAAGAATGGATACAGCGGGTCGGCAGCCGCGACCTCGGCGGCCGCCGCAATGCGCCGCCGGACGTACCGACGGCGTTACGGGAGCTGCGGATCGCATCGCTGCAAGCGTTGTCGCGGGGCAAGAATCCGGCGGTGGCCGACTCCGCGCAGCGCCGTCTGGCCTATATCAAGGCCGCTACCGGTTCCTATATTCCCGCGCGTTACGAAGCCGGAGAGCCCGAAGTCGCGCGCGCCTTGCTGCAGATCGCGCTGGCGATCGATCCGGATCTGCCCGCAGTGCGCTGGCGCCTCGCCCGGGCGCTCGCGCGGCTGGGCGAGTCCGATAAGGCTTTCGAAGAACTCCGAGCCGCTCGCCGTTCGGGTTATGTCGATATCGAGGATATGCAATCGAACCGGGTCTGGGCGGCCTTGCGCCGCGATCCGCGTTGGCAGGCGGCGATCGCACCGCTCGCCGAACGAAGATAGCCGGCTGCGTCCGCTTCGAACCTCTCCTCAAGCGCGGCAGCGGATGCTTCACGCGGCCGTGCCGCCGCCCGCGGATCATTCGCATGACCACATCCTGAAATACGATTCCGATGCCTACTTCGATACGTTGCCGTTGCGGCCAAGTCCAAGGCGAAGCGGATCTCGACAACGCCTACACGCGCGCCACCTGCTATTGCAAGGACTGCCGCGCGAATGCGCGCTGGCTGGGCACGCCCGGCCTCCTGGACGCGCAGGGCGGAAGCGACATCGTGGCGATGGCCCCGGCGGGCGTTCGGTTCGCATCTGGCCAGGACCGGCTGGCCTGCATGTCGCTAAGCGGGAAGGGCATCCTGCGTTGGTACGCGGCATGCTGCAGGACGCCTCTCGGCAACACGGGGCGCAGCGCCAACTTGCCGTATGTGGGCGTGCTTACTGCATGTTTTGCGGGCGCGCCGGAAGAGATCGATGCGGCGGTCGGTCCGCGCGATCGCATTACCTTGAATCCGGGGTCGGCGGAAGAGCGAGTGCGCAAGACGCCGTTGGGATTCGCGACCGGCGGGCTGCGCATCTTGACGAACATGGTCGTCCGGCGTCTGCGCGGCGAGGGTGCGGGGCCGTACTTCGATGCGTCGACCGGGCAGCCGATCCGTGCGCCCGAAGTGCTGACCGCGGCGCAGCGCGAGTCGCTGGGCGCGAACCAGCCGTCACATCCATCGCGCTAGCGCGCATAGCGCGCTGAATATCGCCACCATCGCGTACACCACCGCACGATTCCTTTTGCCGGTAAATACGGCCCACGCGCCGTACGCCGCAGCGGTCGCGCCGAACACGAACACGGCGCTAAGCACGCCCCACACCATCAAGGCCTGCGCGGGCGTACCGCTGAATCGCCAAGTACCGTACTGCGCGCCGGGATGGCTCAACATCGGCGACAGTTTCACCAGCAGCGCCGCCATCGTGACCGCGATCGCGAATCCCAGTACGGCGAGGATGCTGCCGAAACGCCGCGACCAACGGCGCGACAGCAAGCCGGCGCCGCATTTCGGGCATGTGGAACGGAATTCGTGGGTTTGGTAGCCGCAGGACCAACAGGTGCTGAGGTCCTCCGGGTCGCTGCCGTCGCCGCGGCCGTGGAAGAAATCGGCTTCGCCAGGCCGGCCTTTCGCGTAATAGGCCACGGTCTTGCGCGCATCGCGCCATGCGCCCGGTGCGACCGGGAAAGTTAGGCGCGTGTCGGTCGGTCCCCGTTGCGGGCCACCGGGATAACGCAAACGCAGTTCTATGCTGTCGGGACAGCCGCGTCCCTCGCTGAGTTCCGCGCTGAGCACTTCGGGCGTTCCATGCCGCGGCAGCGCATGCACGCTGCCGCCGACATCGATCGCATTCCGGCCGACGACGACCTCGACGCCGTCCGCAGGGATCTCGTCGCCGGCGGATAGTTCGTTGGCCAGCCATCCCTGGCCGTCGCGCGCACGGCGGTCCGCTTCCAGGAACGAACGCCATGTCGCCGCGTCGATGCGCCATCGCGCGATCACCTCTTCGCCGCTTTGCAGGGCCGCCTTCGCGCGCGCCGCTTGCCGGCCCCAGAGCGCGGTGGCGCCGCCGAACAGAACGCCGGTGATGCCGGTCGAAAACAGTATCGCGCGCAGCGCGTCGCCGCCCATATGCGGCGGCAGCACGAAAGGCATCGCGGTCATGGCCGCGCCGATCGCGCAGCCCGCCAGTCCGATGTTCCGCCAGCGGGCGGGATTGCGCATGGGTGCACCTGGGCCTCGTCGCGTTCTCGGGATCAACGCGGAACGGACAGGGCGGCGGTCACCCGCTCGGCGACGAATTTGACATCGAGCGTTTATCTGACTAAAGTCAGAGAATGGACGAAGGCCATATCCAACAGGTCCGGCGCTTCAACCGTACCGTCACGCAACGGATCGGCGTGCTGACCGACGACTACCTGGGCCGCGGCCGGCCATTGAGCGAATCGCGGCTGTTGTTCGAGATCGGCAGGGCGGGCGCGGACCTGCGCGACCTGCGCGCGCGCCTGTCGCTGGATTCGGGCTATCTCAGCCGCTTGCTGCGTTCGCTGGAGTCGCAGGGGCTGGTCACGTCGCAACGCGCCGCGGACGATGGCCGAGTGCGGCGCGCGGCGCTGACGCGCAAAGGCCTGCGCGAGTTCGAAGCCCTCGACCGCCATTCGGAAGATTTCGCGAACTCGCTGCTGGCTTCGCTCAGCGCGGCGCAGCGCGGGCGCATGATCGCGGCGATGGCGGAGGTGGAACGGCTGATGCGCGCCTCCGCAGTGACGATCGAAGCGGCCGATCCCGATAGCGAAGACGCGCGCACCTGCATCGAGGCTTACTTTCGCGAACTGCAGGAACGCTTCGAGGCTGGATTCGACCCGGCGCGGGGCGCGTCGCCGAATCCAGAAGAGTTCGTGCCGCCGGCGGGATTGTTCCTGATCGCGCGTCTGGAAGGACATGCGGTCGGCTGCGGCGCGCTCAAGGTGCGCAAGCGCGGTATCGGCGAGATCAAGCGCATGTGGGTGACGCCCGGCGCGCGCGGGCTCGGCATCGCCCAGCGCCTGCTCGATGCGCTGGAGCATCATGCCGCGCAGATGGGTTTGGGTACGCTGCAACTGGACACCAACCGCGCGCTCAAGGAAGCGCGTGCGATGTATGCGCGCAACGGCTACATCGAGATTCCGCGCTACAACGACAATCCTTACGCCCATCACTGGTTCGAGAAGCGGGGGTTGCGGAGCAAGTTCAAGCGCGCCGCCGATCCATCGTCCGATTGAAGGCTTTTTTAGCCGTCATTCCCGCGAAGGCGGGAATGACGGCTGAAAGGCGTCCGCGCCTCTAACGATCGCCCTCGGCTTTGCTGCCTTTCAACAACGCCACGATCGCCATCGCGTGCCCGTGGCCCAGTTCGAAATCCCGTTTCAGCCAGGCGATGATGTCGCCCGCCTTGATCCCGGCCTTTAGGCCGTCTTTGTCGGCGAAGCTCTTCTTGGCGGCGAGCTTGCGGAAATCGGCCGGGCTTTTGCCGGTTTTGGCCTGGATGTTGTCGAGATAGGCTTGGAAAGACATGAGTGGTTCCTGATGTGGTCGAGTCGACGCGATCGGCCGCGTTTGTAGACACGACGAACGGGCGAGCCGCGAATCGACAAGGGCCCACATGCATCGGCGCCGCTCCGGCGGGCTGTCCTGCCCAAGTCGCATACCCCGTTGGTATCGCTATCGACCACGCGGAGCGCGACATGGCCAAGAAAAAGGTTCCCGGCCGCAAGTCCACCCCTACCAAGAAACGCACGCCGGACGTGGGCAAGGCCGACAAGCCGACGGTCGCATCCGGCCCGCTGCAGGTCAGTGCGCAGGGCGCGATCTTCAAGGGCGACGATAGGTTGATCGTCTCCGTACGCGTGCTGGACGACGCAGGCAAGGCCGTCACCGGGTTGAAGAAACAGCACTTCAAATGGTGGCAGTTGGGCCATTTCTTCGGCGAATTCAGCAGCTTCTTCGTCGTCGAGATCGAAGGCATCGCCGGGCTCGAGGGCATGTACCAACTGGTGCAGGCGAATTGGTCGACGGTCGGCAACGGCACCATCCCGTTCTACGTGCGCGTGGCCAAGAGTGCGCTGCGTACGGGTGGAGCGATGACCTTCATCGTCAAGGTGCGCGAAGGCCTGGATACGAACTGAGGCGAGGTGCAGGAGCGCCGCCGGGAGCCGACCCCCGACTTTCGCCATACGCGCCCGCCGGTCCGAAGGTGTAAGAGTGCGGCTCCAGCCGTTGGGAGCCATCGCATGACCACCCGCCGTGATCTGCTCAAATTCAGCGCGCTCGCCGCCGCCGCGTCCGCATTGCCGTCTTTCGCCTTCGCGCAGAGCGCCAGGCCCATCGGCAAGGCGGCCAAGCCGTTGAACATCCTCATCCTCGGCGGCACCGGCTTCACCGGTCCGTTCCAGGTGAACTACGCACTGGCGCGCGGGCACAAGATCACGCTGTTCAATCGCGGCAAGCGACCGTCGCCGGAGTGGCCCGACGAAGTGGAGCAATTGCACGGCGACCGCAATACCGGCGACCTGAAATCGCTGGAAGGGCGCAAATGGGATGTCTGCATCGACAACCCCACCAGCCTGCCGTTCTGGGTGCGCGATGCCGGCAAGGTTTTGAAGGGCAATGTCGGCCATTACCTCTTCATCTCCACGATCTCGGTCTATGCCGATGGCAGCAAGCCCGGCATCGCCGAGGGCGATGCGCTCGCGGCCTATAAAGGCAAGGACGCGATGGCCGAAACGCAGGAGGCGTTGCGCGCCGATATCGAAAATCTATACGGCCCGCTCAAGGCGCTGAGCGAAGCCGAAGCGCACAAGCAGTTCGGCGAGCGCGTGACCATCGTGCGTCCGGGTTACATCGTCGGACCGCGCGACGAGACCGACCGCTTCACTTACTGGCCGCACCGGGTCGCCCAAGGCGGCGAAATGCTGGTGCCTGGCGACGGCTCCGATCCGGTGCAGATCATCGATGGCCGCGACCTGGGCGAATGGATGATCCGTTTGGCGGAGGCGGGCACGTACGGCACGTTCAATGCGGTCGGCCCGAAGGATCCGCTGACCATGCAAGCCATGTTGGACGGCTGCAAGAAAGTCACCGGCGGCAAGCCGACGTACACGCACGTCACGCCCGAATTCCTGGAAGAACAGAAAGTCGGCGAACTGCCGATCTGGGTATCGTCCAAGAGCGGGCTGTATGCGGGTTACGGCGCCGTCAGCAATGCGAAGGCGATCGCCGCCGGGCTCACCTACCGGCCGTTCGATACCACCGTGACCGATCTGCTGGCGTGGTTCCGCAGCCAGCCGGCCGAACGCCAGGCGAAGTTGCGCGCGGGCCTCACGCGCGAGCAGGAAACGGATCTGCTGAAGAAGTGGCACGCGCGCAAGCCGGCATAACGCCGCTCGCTTGCGAAAGGCCGGCCTTCGGGCTAGGCGTGCCGTCCGAGATCGACGTCCGCCACCTTGTCCTTGTAGTCCTTCTTCGGGTCGACGCCCAGCAGCATCTTCACGCCGGCGAGCAGATTGGATTCGTTGAGCCAGATCTCGGCGTGCCCGGGATCGAATCTCAGCAGCACCAGCTTCGGATCGTCCTTGCCTTCGAACCAGGCTGCGATGAAGGGGTTCCACAAGCGATCGATCACCGTGCGATCGTTGGAGACGCTCAAGTCGCCCTCGATGCTCGCGAACAGGTCGTGGCCTTTTGCGGCGAATGCGGCGAAAGCGCGGCGCGGACCTTGTTCCGCCGCGTCGGCGAGGAGGTTGGGTTTGCCGGCGAACAACCAGAGCGGGCCGGATTCGCCTTCGATCAACGCCGTCATCGGGCGCGTATGCCCGTTATCGGTGCGGTCCAACCCCAGCATGAGCGTCCTGTCGGACTTCAGCGCCTTCCATAATTTTTGCTCGAGTTGCTGCGGCGTATGCGTGCCCATCGATAGCTCCATCGCGTTGCGCGTCGTGTGCGTAGGCGACAGCACTATCCGCTCGTCGGGATGGATGGCTTGTGACGATCGGAGCGGTCGCACTCGCCGTTGCGGCATTCGATACCTGCTTTCGCGCGGCGATAACGATACGCTGAAGCGTTCATCGTTCGCAGGAGTGCGCCAGTACGGGCTCTTGCTGCAGCGGACAAGCCGTAGCGTCCGCTGCGCCCGTCTTACGGCACCGGACCGCCGGTTTCGAGCGCGCCCAAACGGTTGCCGCCTTTGCGCTTGGCCGCGTACATCGCGTTGTCCGCATGCCGCAGCAAAGGTTTCTTCTCTTCGCCGTCTTCGGGATGCAGAGCGACGCCGATGCTCGCGCTGATGTGCACGGCGTGGCCTTCGAGCATGAAGGGCCGTTGCAGCTCTTTGCGGATCGCGTCGGCCACGGCGGTGGCGTGCCCGGGGTGGGCGATGCCGTACAGCAGCACGACGAACTCGTCGCCGCCCAGCCGCGCGACCATGTCGGATTGGCGCACGCATTGGCGGATGCGTGCGCCGGCTTCGCGCAGCAGCTGGTCGCCGAGATCGTGGCCGTGGCGGTCGTTGATGCGCTTGAAACCGTCCAGGTCCAGATACAACAGGGCAAGCCGCAGATGTTCGCGGTTCGCGCTCTCCAGCGCCTGTTCAAGACGTTCGTGGAAGCGGCTGCGGTTGGGCAGGCCGGTCAGCGCATCGTGGCCGACCAGATGCTCCAGCCAGGCTAGGTTGCGCTTGCGCTCGATCGCCGAAGCGATCTGGGTGGAGACGAACTGCAGCAACTGCTTGTCCTGCGCGGTGTAGCGCGTGTCGCTGTGATAGCTCTGCACCACCAGCGCGCCGATCACGCCGTTGGCCGTGCATAACGGCACGCCGAGCCAGTCCAGCGCCGCATGGCCGATCACCGGTTCCTGGTGCGCGTGCAGCTCCGCCAGGGTGTCGGGCGTCAGCAGCAGCGCCTGGCCGCTGCGGATCACCGCGTTGGAGAGGGTTTCCGTCTCCAGCGGCAACGGCGCCGGCGCCGCATCGTGTTCGTCGACGAAATAGGGGAACTCGACCATGCCGCGTTGCGGATCGATCAGCGCCACGAAGAAATTATTGGCCGGCAGCAATTGCCCGATGATCTGGTGGATGCGCGGAAATAGCGCGTGCAGGTCGCCGTCCGCGTGCGCGGCTTCGGAAATCGCCAGCAACGCGGCTTGCATCGCCTCGGCATGCTTGAGTTCTGTGATGTCGTGGCCTACCGCGATGCGCACGCGGTCGGTTTCGGACCAGCGCGCCGACCATTGGATATGCACCACGCGACCGTCTTTGCGCACGTAACGGTTTTGGAAATGGAGCTTGGGCTGTCCGGCCATGATCTCGTTGGCGGCCTGCAGCGTGCGTTCGTAATCGTCCGGATGCACAAGCTCGATCATCGGCCTGCCGAGCACTTCGTCCGAGCGATAACCCAGGATCCGCTCGAAGCCGGCGCTGACGAACATGTAGCAGCCTTTTTCGTCGACCACGCACACCGCGTCCAGCAGCAGGTCCATGACGACGGCGAGAGGCGGGTGGTCGGGTTGCATCGGTCCTGCGTCCTGAGAAGCGCACACCTAAGCAATGCACGAAACGGGCCAATCGTAGCCTGTCCCCCCGGTGTCGGACCATTCTAAAGCGGGTGGAGCCACTCGCAAACGGCAGATATCGGCCCCTGCGTACGACGGGCCAAATGCCCCCTCTATGCCGGCCGGACGGGGGTCCTGCGCACCTGAGAATCGGAGCGGCAAAGGGCCGGAACGCGCTCCGGCCCTTCATCTACCGGCTGTACCGGCCGTCCTTGGCCGGCATCGGGTTCACTGCTTCTGCTGCGATTTCACCCATTCTTCGCCGCGCCGTTTCATCTCTTCCGGGCTGACATCTTCGACATGCGTGCCCAGCATCCACTTGTGGCCGAAAGGATCGACCACGGTGCCCATGCGATCGCCCCAGAACTGGTCTTCGACCGGCTGGACGATCTTGGCGCCGGCTTTGACCGCGCGATCCACCGCCGCATCGGCATCTTCGACGTAAATCATGAAGCTGCTGGTGGCGCCGCCGCGGGTCTTGGGGCCAAGCGCATCCCATTCAGGGTATTCGTCCGAAAGCATCAGGCGTGAATCGCCGATCTGGATTTCGGCATGGCCGATCTTGTCGCCCATCGGCAGGCGGTAGGTTTCCTTGGCGCCGAGCGCTTCGCGGTAGAACTCCAGCGCCTTGGCGGCATTGTCGACTACGACCGACGGGGTAATGCTGTGATAACCGCTGGGAATAGGATTGGCGGCCATTCTTTTGCTCCTGGCGGGAAGCGAGAGCATGGCGCCGGCGTCGTTATGCGGCGATGAGAAGCGCGTTTCCGAACCGCTAGCGAGCGCTATATTCTTGCGGCGACCGACATCGCGGATCCGCAGATATGACCGAACAACCCCGCGTCCTCTATGGCCGGGAGCAAAGCCTGGATGCCGCCGAATTCAGACAGGTGCTGCTGGACTCCGGCCTCGGCGCCACCCGGCCGGTGGACGATGCGCCGCGGCTCAGCAGGATGCTTGCCTGCGCGGATCTGATCGTGACGGCACGGCTGAACGAGCCCGGCCATCCGTTGGTGGGCGTGGCCCGCTGCGTCACCGATTTTTCCTGGGTCTGCTACCTGTCCGAACTTGCCGTTTCCGCGTCGGCGCAAAAGCTGGGCATCGGCAGCGGTTTGATGGACGAGACGCGGCAGCAGCTCGGGCCGAGCGTCAGCCTGGTGCTGGCCTCGATGCCCGATGCGGTCGCGTTCTACGAACGGATCGGCATGCCGCGCATGCCCGACGCGTTCTGGTTCAAGCGGGAAAACTGACCTCTTCGAATCTCCGGTCGCGCATCGGGCGAAAAAATTCTTCGCCGGCCGTGTCGATACCGTCGTCGCCCGTTCGTCGCCAAGACAGGAGCGGTCGATACCGGAATCGTCCGATGCGCCGGCTCTGAACCCTGACAGGAGACTAGACAATGCGATTCCTTTCGATGGTCCGGATCGACGAGAATTCCGGCAAGGTGCCCAGCGAAAAGCTGATGAACGACATGGGCCAACTGATCGACGAAATGTTCAAGGCCGGCGTGCTGGTCGATACCGGTGGGTTGAAACCGACGTCGGAGAGTTTTCGCATCAAGCTGGCCGGCGGCAAGACCAGCTTGATCGACGGCCCCTTCACCGAGACCAAGGAAGTGATCGGCGGCTACGCGATCCTCAAGGCGAATTCCAAGGAAGAAGCGATTGCTTTGACCGAGCGGTTCCTCAAGGTGCACGGCGACGAGTGGGACATCGTGTGCGAAGTGCGTCAGATCGAAGAACCGGACTTCGCGTGACCTCGCGCGGCCGGCATTCGCCGGCCGCCTCCGGCGCAGACGGTGTCGTGCGCGCGGAAGGCGGTGCCATCGACATGAGTACGCGACCGAATAGGCGCTGCCAGCGCGTCATCGCCAGCGCCCAATGACGGCGGACCAAAGCCAATGTCGCCGATTGTGGCCGGGGCACCTGCTGATTCGACTGGCCCGCGGCGACGGGCGCCGCATTCGGCGCCGCGGTTGAACCCTGCGGATTGGAAGGCAGCGGCGCAGACATGAAGGGGCCGTCGTCGGTGAAGACGGTTCCCCTGGCTTGGCCATCGGTGACCGTCGCGCCTGTGGGCGCACTCAGATTGACCAGGAAAAATTCGTCGCTCTCGCGAACCGTATCGCCGTCGATCGCGACCGCGAAGGTCTTGCTGGTTTGCCCGGCGGCGATGGTTTCGCTCGAGCTGCGGCTCGCGTAATCGCTGCCGGCCGTCGCGGTGCCGTTAACGGTAGAGAGCGTATAGCCGACTGCGCCGGTGGAAGCGCGCGACAGCGTAACGGTGAAGGTGAGCGCGCGCGTACCGCTGTTGCCCTCGGCGATGCTGGCGTCGGCGATCGACAGCGTCGGCGGCGTCGGGTTGACGGTGAATGCGGTGGTGCGGGTGACGCCCGCGTAGCTGGCCGACAAGGTGCCGGTCGCAGCGACGGTGGACGTCGCGGTGGCGATGGCGAACGTCGCATTGCTCGCGCCCTGCGCCACGGTCGCGTTCGACGGTACGCTGAACGCGGAACTGGCGCTGCTGAGCGCGACCTGCGCGCCGCCGGCGGGAGCGGGCGCGGACAGCGTGACAGTGCCGGTAGAAGACTGGCCGCCGTAAACCGGATTGGGCGATGCGCTGACCGCATTGAGCGCAGGCGCCGCGGGCGCGGGTTTCCAGCCGCGCTGGATCACTTCGAAATCGCTCGCGCTCAGGGTGGAAAACGCGGGGTTCAACGTGCCGTTGTCCCAGCGCACGTCGAATGTGCCTGAGATGTACATGTCCGAACCGTTGTCTGCCACGATCAAACCGTACTTCTGCATCGCCCGGAAAATCTTGCGGGCGACGGGATCGCTGGTGCGCAAGGCCGGATCGGCGCCGTCGACGCTGGTTTTCAGGCGCAGCCGCGCGCCCATCGGCAACGCCCCCGAGGTGCTGCCGGCTGCGTGCGAAGCAGGGTAGACGTAGCCGTTGCTGGCGCGCATGGTGACGCGGAACGCATGCTTGATTTCGGCGACGGCGGCATTGGCCGCTTCGTCGTAGCGCACCAAGCCGGGGAAGATCGCAAGGCCCGCGGCGTCGGCCGAGGTCCAGGTATCCGGCCTGCGGTCGTTGCGGTTCATATCGAAAAACGCGCCGGAACCGGCGTACCAGCGTTGTTGCGCGGACGAGTAGTAGACGTTGTATAACTCGTACAGATGCCGGTTGTTGCAGTCGATCATCAGCAAATGGCGATCGGAATCGTCGCGCTGATCGACATTGCCCGACGCGCCGCCTTCCACCCAGTGCGCTTGGGCGATCGCTTGCGCCGGTATGGGATAGAACGGCAGGCCTTGTCCGGTGGCCGGATCCACGCCGTCGCTCTCGTCCCAATAATCGAACGTCACTGCCTGCTTGGCTTGCGTGCCGCCGACCACCGCGTAGGGGAATCCGTAGATCGCCGTGCTGCCGGGCGATTCTTCGCCGCCGAAATCCGGATGCAGCCTGCGGGTGCCGCCGTTGTTGATGAAGGCGATGAAGTTGGCCGAAGCGGAGTCGACGGGCGCCGAGCGGATATCGGTATTCCACCAGTTGTCGGCGGGGAACACCGGCGACGGGGCCGGCGGCGGCGCGCCCTGCGCGGGTACGGAGGCCGGGCATTGCTGCGCGAGCGCGACAGGCGCCGCGGACAGGCACATGCAAAATGCGAGCAGCAGGCTCGCCGTTGGGCAGCGCATGCGAACCCCCGTTTCGCCTCGATGCTGCGGCGATAGTGGGCTTCCGGCCGGGGGCGGTCAATCGCAGGCGGATGGCACTGAAACCGCGATCACAAATCCGCGGACGCACAAAGAGCAAGAGCGCCGCGCAGGCGCCCTTGTCTGCGGGGGATTCGAATAATTACATCGGTTCGCCCTCCTCGCCTTTCCAGGGCACGCCGATGATGATCGCCGGCGCGCGCGCGCCCGGGTCGTCCGGGCTGCACGGCAACCGCACGCCGCCCGGGTTTTCGTTGGGATTGCCCGGATAGCTCACCGCGCCGCCGTTGCCGAAAATCTTGTCCTTCTGCTCCAGCAGCACCAGCAGGCCGGCCGCATCGGAGAAGGGGCCGTTCTGCGGCGGAATCGCGACGGCCACCGAGTAACCGTTGGGCATCGCGTCCATCGTGATCAGCCAGCCTTTGGGCACGGAGATGCGTTTGCCTCCGTCGAGCACCAGGCCTTCTTCCGGACCGGTGTATTCGAAGCCGTACAGCGAATTGAACGCGTACAGCAGCTGGTCGCGGAATTTGTTGACGGCGTACGAGTCCGAATAGGCCGGCCAAGGATAATCGACGCCTATCGTGCCCGGGCAACGCGAAACCGGATCGGCCGGCCGGCCGGCCGCCCAAGTTGCAGGCGCCATCAAAAGAAGCAGCGCAGCCGACAACAGCCGCGCGGGTATCGGGGATTTCATGCGTAGGTCCTGATCGCGAAAAGATGCGGCATCGCATCGACGGCTTAGCCTGCGATGCAAGCGCGCGCGACGGCACTGCCGAATGGCGGGTGAGCGGACCTGTTGTCGGCGAGAACGCTGTGACGTCAGTCGCGGTCCGGCGCACCGAGCGGAAAATAAGAGCGGTAGGGTCGCGCTTCGTCCACCGCGCGCGCGAACGAAGGGCGGGCCAACAAACGGCGCCGATAGGCTTTGACGTTGGCGAACGCTTCGCCGATGGCATGCGTCCAATCGGCATAGAACAGGAACGGCGCCGCGCCGCAATCGGCCAACGAGAAGTCGTCGCCCGCCGCCCATTCGCGGCCGGCCATTCTCTTGTCCAGCCACGCATAAGCGGTGTCGAGCATCGCGCGCGCTTCGGCCACGCCGTAAGGGTCGCGGTCGCTTTCCTGGCGGATGCTGTCGAACACGATCTTTTGTTGCGGCGTGGAGATGTAGTTGTCGAAGAAGCGATCCATCATGCGCACGTCGAGCGCGGCCTCGGCGTTTTCGGGGATCAGCCGCACCGGGCCCGGATGGTGCAGGCCCAGATATTCGACGATGGTGCTGGCCTCGATTACGGTACGGCCTTCATCCGCCAGTACCGGGAAGCGTTTGATCGGCCACAGCGCTTTCAGTTCCTGGAGCGCTTCGTCGCCCTCCAGCAAGCGGTACTCGAACGGCGTGCCGTTCTCGTAGAGCGCGGTCAGCACTTTCTGGCAGTACGAGGAGAAGGGGTGTGCGTAAAGTTTCAAGGCCATCTGCAGGTCTCCGGCGGTTCGTGGATAGGGTAGCGATACCCTTCCGACGAAGCACGGATCCTGAAATCGACAGGCTCGCGCTACCGTTACGCCGCTACGGGTCGTCCTGCTCGACGAATGCACGCAGCCGGTCCAGCGCCTGGTCCCATTGGACCGAGATCCGGTCGAGGTAACGGCGCGCCTCCGCTAGCCGTTTGGGCCGCAGCTGCCAGACGCGTTCGCGGCCGCTGCGTTCGCTCTTGACCAGGCCGGCGTCGGACAACGCATTGAGATGCTTGGTGATCGCCTGCCGCGAGATCCGCGACCCGTCGGTCAGGCGCACGATGGACAAAGGGCCGTCTTCGCACAGGCGCGAGACGATCTGCAGGCGCGCCGGATCGCCGAGCGCGGCGAATACCGGTGCGGCGTCGGCCAATCGGGCGGCGGAAGCACGCGACATGCGCGGCGTGCCTTTACTGCGACGCTCGCGCGAGATAGTTGGCGATCAGCTTCATCTGCATCTCCCAACCTTGTTCGTTGGATTCGAAAGCTTCGGCGCGGCGGTCGAGCGGGATCTGGTCGTAGCCCGATTCGGTCAACGTCAGCCGGGTGCCGCCTTCGACTTCTTCGAGTTCGAACACGACCAGGGTCGTGGGTTCCTTCGAATAATCGGCGCCGGGTTCGACCGCGTTCGGATGCCAGCGCAGCGAGAACAGGCGCATCGGCTCGACCTTTTCGATGCTCACTTCGAAAGGCGTGCCGGCGTAGGGCGCCTGCATCTTGGCGATTTCGGCATCCATTCGGGTCGGCACGATCCTGCCGGTCAGGCGTGCCCCGGGGGCGAAAGCGCCGTCGAATTCGGCGCCGAACCAGGTGCCGAATTGCTTGGGGTCGCTGATCGCACGCCATACGCGCTCCAGCGGCGCATTCAGCACGGCTTGCTTCACGATGCGGTCGGTAATGTCGGTCATATGCGCAACCTCCAGGTTGCGCATACCGTAGCGCCAATGCGGCCTAAACGCAACCCATTGGTTGCATGTTCGTTAATTCAGCCGCTGCGCCGCTTGCGTGCGCGCTTCGAGGCGATCACGCCACCGCTCGATGCGCCGCCCGTATTCCCCGGGCCGCCAGGGCCGCCCGGACCGGTGGGCGCGGGCACGGCACAGCCAAGAATGATGATCCAGCGGGGTTTGCAGTGATCGAATACAAAATGCGTCTGGTGCTTGATCCAATGAGCCCGGTCTGGATAACCGGCCACCGGCAAGACGCTCAGCCGGCGATGAATCGCCACGATGCGATGATGAATGCGGCGCACGCCGCCAGTGCGGTGGCCGTGCGCACATGATTCCACGCATTCCAACCGCGCTGGTATTCGCGCCATGCATCTGCCGCAGTGGAGGCTTCGGGATCGAGCCTCGCCAAGGCGTCGTTGCGCGGGATGTTGCATGCGCGAGTCACCGCCAGGTTGCCGAGCACATACGACGCGCCGCCGGCGATCAACCACGTCGAGCCGGGATGCGACAGGTGCATCAGGCCATAGCCGGCGAGGATCGCGCCAAGCAGCGCAGTACCGACGAACAATCCGAGGAACAAGGGATTGAGCACGGTGACGTTGATCGCCTGCATCGCGGCGACGCCGTGCGCAGGCGGTAGCCGGCCGAGCGCGCGCATCACGAAGTTGGAGAACGCGAGGAAGATGCCGCCGACTGCGCCGCAGCCGAGCGCTGCGATCAAAGTCAGCAGGCGGATCAGATCGTAGGACATGGGCGGATGGGCGGAGTGGGGGAAGCCAGCGTAACGCGTCGCCCGGCGTCCTTTCCGATAAATTCATGCTGCAGCCGATAAACTGCACGCCATATTCCCCACGTTCCAGGAGTTGGCCATGGCCACCGGCTGGGCCGGAGACGGCGCCGTACAAGACCAGATCGACGCGACCGTGAAGGACGCGATCGAACGCGCCCGCAGCCAGCTGGGCCAAGGGCCGGGCCTGAGCCATTGTGAGGAATGCGACGCGCCCATTCCGGAAGCGCGGCGCAAGGCCGTGCCGGGCGTTCGCCTGTGCGTGAGCTGCCAGGAAGCGCACGACCACGAGCAAGGCGCCGCCAGCGGCTACAACCGGCGCGGCAGCAAGGACAGCCAGTTGCGCTAAGGGCCGTTGTCCGCCGCCGAGACATGACGGCTTCTCTTTGTGGGAGCGGCTTCAGCCGCGAGCTTTTGCAAGATCGCCACTGCCGAAAAGCTCGCGGCTGAAGCCGCTCCCACAAAGTCCCGCTCCTACAGATCGTTTCAATCGGGCAGGAATTTCGCCACGTTCAAGCGCAAGCCTTTGCCTGGCAACGCCATCAGCGTCGATGTGCCGTGCGCGACCCGTTCGCCGGCTTCGTCGAACACGCTGGCTTCCGCATAGCTGATCTGCCGGCCGGCGCGCAGGCAGCGGCCTTCCGCGCGCAGATGCCCGCGCGTCACAGCTTTCAAATAATTGAGTTTCAGGTCGACGTTCACCAGACCGGCATCGTCTGACAGGCGCATGAAGCCGGCCCAGAACGTGGCGGTGTCGATCAGCGTGGCCAGCACGCCGCCATGCACGATGCCGAACGGCTGCATATGGCGTTCGCCGAGCTCCAATTCGATGCGGCAGGCGTCGAAATCGATGGCGGCTAGGGTCATGCCGATGAGATGCGGGTATGACGCCGTGCGGACGCTGTCCTGCAAGGCTTGGAGATAGGCGGGGTTGGCTTTCATCTAGGTCGGCTGCATAGTCCCGATCGCGCCACGCTCCGGATGGAAGCGCTTCACGGCCAAGATTCCGAACACCACGAACAACAGCAGCACCGCGCCCTGTGCGATGGCGAACGGCGGCTCCTTCTGCGTGGGCGCCAAGGCCGCCAGCGCCGGTACTTTCAGGAACAACTGCACGACCAATACGAACACGTTGAGATACAGCAGCAGCATGGCGCCGGATACGTAGATCCAGCGCCATTTGCCGGCCAGGCGGAATTTGTACAGCGCGGGCACCACGAATGCCGCCAGGATCAGCGAGAGGATGCCGAACGCATGCGACGGCAGGAATTTCACGAACGGCAGCATGAAGCCGGTCGCGCTGGTGGCGATGGTCGTGATCAGGTAGACGGCGGTCCAGCCCGGTAGGCGTCTGGACGCGAGCCATCCGAAGAACAATACGACCAAACCCGAGAAGATCGCGACCAGGCTGATCGCAACATGAAACAACACGAAAGGCGGCATCCCCTGGATCATTTTCGTTCCCCGGTCGGCATGGCCAGTGGCGAATACTGATCGCAAGCCCGGGCTCGCACAATAGGGCGCCGGCCCAGCACGAATCGCGCCAATCCGCGCGCGCTGCGACGGTTCAATCGCGTCCGTTGTCTGCGACGACGGCCGTCGCATCGATCTCCACCATGGCGCCTTCCGCCACGAAACGTTCGACTTCCACCAGCGTGCTGGCCGGCGCCCGTTTGGGGTCGATGTAGCGATCCCGCGCCGCGCGCAGCGCTTTGAGCTGGGTCATGTCGGTGACGTACATGTTGAGTTTGACGACATCGCCGAAAGATGCGCCCGCCGCCGACAGCGCCGCCTTCAAATTGGCGAACACCTGTTCGGCCTGCGCGCCGAAATCGCCGTTCCCGATCAATTTTCCGTTCCCGTCCAACGGCAGCTGTCCGGAAACGTAAACGGTGCGCCCAGGGTTCGCTTCGACCGCATGCGAATAGCCGTTCGGCGCGGGCAGAGCGGGAGGATTCACGAACCGGAGCCCTGCGTTCTCGTTTGCAGCGGACGAAGACTGCGCCGGGGTTGCGAACGGCGCGCACAAAGCGGCGAGCGCGGCCGACAGCGCGATGCGGGCGGGGAGGGGCATGGCGTGCTCCGATGGCGGTTGCGACGATTCTAACCAGCCCGCGCTGACGCCGCTTTCGCGCTTCAGTAATTGACCTGCCGCGCCACCGAGCCCGCCCGCTGCCTGCGTTCTTCGTGCTTGGCCTGCAGCGCTTTGCGCGCGTTCTCGTCCCTGAGCGCATAAGCGCGGGCCAGCGAGCGTTGCGCTCGGCCCGGTTGGCCCATTTCCGTATAGACGCGCGCCAGGCCGAGATAGAAAGCGGGCTCGTCGCTGTGCAGGCGCGTCGCGCGGCGATAATAGCTCGCTGCCATCGCGTACTCGCCGCGTCTCTCGTAATCCATGCCCAACATGAATTGATGGAACGGATCCGCGAACTGCACTTTCCGCAGCCGCCTCGTGTATTCCGCGGCTTGTTTGCTGCGACCGTTGCGCTGGTACAGCGTGACGATATTGGCCAACGCCGCGCCATGGCTGGAGTCGAGCTCCAGGGCCTTTTGGTAGTTGCGCTCGGCGGTTCTCGTATCGCCCAGGCGCAGTTGCAGCACGCCCAGGTTGCTCCACACGGCCGGGTCTTCCGGTTGCATCGCGACCGCCGCATTCAGATGCCTGCCGGCTCCGGGCAGATCGCCGTCCGCCATCAGTTCGACGCCGCGGTTGTTGTAGTAGAACGACATCGCGCGCTGGTCGCTGATGTTCCTGGGGCGGTAGCGCGAGACCAGGACGTTGCGCCCCACGTCGACCGTCTGCCGTTCCGCACCGGCTTCGATGCGCGCGTTGACGTGGCTGGAATTGAATACAAGCCCGTCCTGCAGATACCAGACCAATACCTGTTCGTATTCCTGGACATAAGCCTTGAGCCCGGCTTCGCGCGCGAGAGCGATGAACAGCAGCGTGAACGACAAGCAGTTGGCTTTGCGGCTTCGATAGGTTTCGGCCACCGTGCGCGTGGTGCCGACGTCGTACTGCAGGTTCAAACCGGGTTCTTCGAGCACGAAATCGATCAGCAAGCGCAGCCGCTCCTCTTTCGAGCCGCCTTTGCGCATCACCTGCTCTTGGAATTGCGCCTCCAGTTCGGGAGGCACGGCCGTGACCTGTTCGGGGGTCGGCAAAGGCGCGCCGGGCGAGCTCAGGGTGGAAGCCGCCAGGAGTGCTGCCGTAGTCCAGTTCAACATGCGGGAACCCTCCGCATTTTGCGGGGATGTCGCCTGGGGTGAGTTTAGTCCTTTCCCAGAAAAATGGAGGGGAAAATGGTATCCCTTGCGGCATGTCTTTCGAGAGGGATTGGCCCTAGCCCGAGCTGCCGAACCGCACTGGAGCGTCGCCCGAGCCTCGCGTCCGTTTGCGTGAGAATATCGGCACCATGATCAGGATCGTCGGCATCTCGGGCAGTTTGCGGCAAGGTTCGTACAACACGGCCCTGTTGCGGGCGGCGGGCGCGTCGATGCCGGCCGATAGCCGTCTCGAGGCGGCGTCCATCCGGGCTTTTCCGCTGTACAACGGCGACGACGAGACGGCGCACGGCATCCCCGCCGAAGTCGCGGCGCTGAAAGACGCGATCGCTGCGGCCGACGGTTTGTTGCTGGTCACGCCGGAGTACAACAACAGCATCCCGGGCGTGGCCAAGAACGCCATCGATTGGTTGTCGCGCCCTTCCGTCGATATTCCGAGAGTGTTCGGCGGCAAGCCGGTGGCCATCGTCGGCGCATCGCCGGGCCGGTTCGGCACGCTCCTGTCGCAGAACGCATGGCTGCCGGTCATGCGCACCCTCGGCGCGCAATTGTGGAATGGCGGCCGCTTGATGGTGTCGGGCGCCGGCGGCGTGTTCGATGCCGACGGCAATATCGTCGATGAACGAACCGATGCGCAGTTGCGCAAGCTGCTCGAAGGTTTCGTCGCGTACGTACGAAGCCATGCCAAGCCGACGGCTTGAGCCGCGGCGGCTACACTTGCGGCATTCATCCGATCGCCTTCGTCCATGACCGATCCAGAATCCGGACAGATGGGTTTGGGCGGCTTCGAGCCGCCAAAACCGACCGACCGCCTGTTCTTCGCCGTGTTTCCGGACGCCGCCGCAGCCGCGCGCATCGCCGATCTTGCGCGGGAGTTGCGCGAACTGCATGGCTTGCGCGGAAAGCCGCTGCAAGCGGACCGTTTCCACGTCACGCTGCACCATTTGGGCGATTACGCAGGCGTGCCGGACGATCTGGTCGCGAAAGCGGGCGAGGCTGCGCGGCGCGTCGATAAGGCCGCGTTCGAAGTCGCGTTCGATAGCGCGTCCAGTTTTTCGCGGCAGCCGCGCAACCGTCCGTTCGTGCTGCGCGGCGATACGGGCGTCGCCGAGTTGGACGATTTCCAATCCGCGCTCGGCACGGCGATGGCGGCCGTCGGTTTGAACCGCCTGGTCGAGCGCAAGTTCACCGCGCATGTGACGTTGCTCTACGACGACCGCGCGGTCGCGCCGCAACCGGTCGAGCGCATCGCTTGGCCGGCGCGCGAGTTCGTGCTGGTGCACAGCCTGCTCGGCAGGACCGAACACCGCATTCTCGGCCGCTGGCCGCTGGCCGCTGCAGTCGGCGGGCTAGGGCGGCTTCGGGTTTCGTGCGTCCGGCGGACGTCCGCCGCGCTTCTCTTCAGCCTCCGCGCCGAAGCCGGCGGCGCTGCGTCGCGGTTTTCGACATGGCATGGCGTTTGCGTATCGCACAGGTGCGGTTCGCAGTTTCGTGCCGCTCGGCCGTAAGTAGAAAAAAAGTTCTAGACAAACTGTTCTACTTGGATTAGCTTGCTGAAAACCCGCTTTACGCACGGATCATGGCCAAGCACAAAGCCCCGCCCAAACCCACCGCCGCCGAGCTTGACCTGCTGCGCGTGATCTGGCCGCTGGGCCAGGCCACGGTGAAACAAGCGCACGAAGCGCTGCAGAAGGAGCGGCCCGACATGGCCCAGGCTACGGTCCTGCGGCTGATGCAGATCATGCACGGCAAGGGCCTGCTGGTACGCGACGAAAGCCAGCGCTCGCACGTCTACGCGCCGGCGCATGCGCAGGATTCGCTGCGTACCAACCTGTTGAAGGACCTGATCCATAAAGCCTTCTCCGGATCGGGCAAGGAATTGGTGATGGCGGCGTTGCGCGGCCATGTGACCGAGAAAGAACGCAAGGAAATCGAACGCTTTCTGCACGGAGAAGGCAAATGAGCGTGTTGGCGCCATCGTTCGTGTCGACGTTGGGCTGGGCCCTGATCCATTTCCTCTGGCAGGGGCTGGCGTTGGGGATGGCCGCGGCGGCGGCGCTGATGCTGTTGCGCAATGCGCGCCCGCAGACGCGCTACGCGGTGGCTTGCGCCGCGCTCGCGCTATGCGTACTGCTGCCGGTGCTGAGCATCGTGCGTGGGCTCGGTGCGGAACAAGCCGTCGCTGCGCAGCCGCAACTGGCGATTTCCAGCGCCGCGCCGGCCGTGCATCCCGCGGTCGCGAGCCTGTCGTCGTGGCGATCGACGTTGCAGATCCGTCTGCCGTGGGTCGTCGCGCTCTGGTCTTTGGGTGCGGCATTGCTCGCGCTGCGCATGGCTTTGGGCTTGGCCTGGGTGGATCGCATCAGACGCGCCAGTGCGGGTGCCGTCGAGCCTTCCTGGCAGGCGCGGCTGGATGGCCTGGCGGCGAAGTTCGGGCTGCGCAAGAGCGTCGCGCTGCGCATGGTCGACGGTCTGGAAAGCCCGATCGCGGCCGGCTGGTGGCGGCCGGTCGTGCTGGTGCCCGCGGCGCTGATCGCACGGATGCCGCCGGAACTGCTCGAAGCGCTGCTCGCGCACGAACTGGCGCACATCAAACGCCACGATTACCTGATCAACTTGATCCAGAGCGCCGTCGAAGCGCTGCTGTTCTACCACCCGGTCGTGTGGTGGCTGTCCAAGCAGATACGCGTCGAACGCGAGCGCATCGCCGACGACTTGGCCGCGCAGGCGATCGGCGAACCGCGGCGCATGGCGCTCGCCCTGCAACAGCTCGATCTGCTGATGTCGTCCCACCCGCGATCTTCCGAACCGTTATCCGCCACCCAACTCGCCCCCGCGGCGAACGGAGACAATCTTATGTCGCGCATCCAACGCCTGCGCGGCATCGGACTGGGCAGGACGCTGGCGGACGAGTGCGTGCGCTTCGCGCGGCAATGCGGCTACAAGAAGATGGTGCTGTGGACCAACAGCCGGCTGGATGCGGCGCGCCACATCTACCTGTCGCACGGGTTCAAGATGGTGCGCGAGGAGCCGCACGATGCCTTCGGCGACGGCTCGATGGGCCAGTATTGGGAACTGGAGCTGTAGCCAGACGCCGGCTTTCCCGAGCCTTGCCACAAAACCGTCATCGCATTGACATAGCCTCGGCGGCCATGGACATCCTCATGCTGTCGGACGTGTACTTCCCACGGGTCAACGGCGTGTCGTCGTCGATTCGCACCTATGCCCGCGCGCTGGTCGCGATGGGCCACAACGTGACCTTGGTCGCTCCGGACTACGGGCCCGATAGCGGCCAGGCGCAGCACGACGCCGATTTCGAAGTGATCCGCCTGCCTGCGAGGGTGATCTTCTTCGATCCCGAAGATCGGCTGATCAAACCTTCCGCTTTGCGCGAGGCGCTGCCCCGGCTTGCGGCGCGCCGCTGGGATGCGATCCACATCCATACGCCGTTCCGCGCCCACAAATTAGGCGTACAGCTCGCCCGCCGCAGCGGCCGGCCGACGGTGGAGACCTACCACACCTATTTCGAAGAGTACGTGGCGCATTATCTGCCGTGGCTGCCGCCGTCGCTGACCCGGATGGTCGCGCGCCGCGTGTCGCGCAAGCTGTGCGCGGAGGTCGATCATCTGATCGTGCCGAGCCAGCAGATGGTCGATGTGCTGCAGCGCTACGGCGTGGATACGCCGACGACGGTGCTGCCGACGGGCCTTGCGTTGGATGAATTCGCGCGCGGCGACGGCGTGCGTTTCCGCGCCGATCACGGCATCGGCCCGGCGCAGCCGACGCTGGTGACGGTAAGCCGCCTGGCGTTGGAGAAGAACATCGGTTTCCTGCTGCAGGCGGCGCGCAAGCTGGTCGTCGAATTCCCCGATCTGCTGTTCGTCGTGGCCGGCGAAGGCCCCGACGCCGAACGCCTCAAGAAACTTTCTGCGTCGCTGGGGCTGCAGAACAACGTTCGTTTCTTCGGCAACCTGGACCGCCGCAGCACCTTGCTGGATTGCTATCGCGCCGGCGATGTTTTCGTCTTCGCATCGCCGACCGAAACCCAGGGCTTGGTGCTGATCGAAGCGATGGCGCTGGGCGTGCCGATCGTATCGACCGCGGTGATGGGTACGGCGACGGTGCTCCGCGACGCGCGCAGCGCGGTGGTCAGCGGCGAGGACGTGGACGAGTTCGCCGGCCACGTCGCAGGTCTGCTGCGCGATCCGGCGCGACGCGCGGCGTTGTCCGCGGCGGGGCCGATCGATGCGCAGGCGTGGAGCGCGGAAGGGCTGATGCGCAAAGCGGTCGCGTTGTATGGCGGGTTGGCGGCGGGCTCTTTTGTGGGAGCGGCTTCAGCCGCGAGCTCTTTTTAATGCTGCGATGATCCAAAGCTCGCGGCTGAAGCCGCTCCCACAAAACCGCTCCCACGAAAGCCGCTCCGCAAAAGCAGTACCATGGCTGCATCTTTTCATCGGTGTAGACAATGTCCCTCTCGATGCACGCCGCTTCCGTTCCCGTGTTCAAGCAGTTCCTGTCCAGCCTCGACGCGCTGCTGGCCAAGGCCGAACAACACGCCGCCGACAGGAAGATAGACCCGAACGCGCTGCTGCAGGCGCGGCTATTCCCCGACATGTTCCCGTTGCTGCGCCAGGTGCAGATCGCCTGCGATTTCGCCAAGAGCGTGCCGGCACGCCTGGCTAGCGTGGAAGTGCCGGTCTACGACGACACCGAGGAGAATTTCGAACAGTTGCGCGCACGCATCGCCAAGACCCTGGCTTTCGCGGACGGTTTGCGCGCCGAGCAGTTCGATGGCGCCGAGCAGCGCGAGATCGTGCTGCGCCCGGGCACGCCGAAGGAACGCAAGCTCGACGGCCGCACCTATCTGCTGCATTACGGGCTGCCGCAGTTCTTCTTCCACGTGACGACCGCCTACGACCTGCTGCGGCACAGCGGCGTCGAAGTGGGCAAGAAAGACTATATGGGCGCGTACTGAAACGCTGCGCAGGCAAGACGCCTTGGAAGGAATGGACGCCGTAGGGTCGGCGGGCCCCCGCCGCCTGGCGACGGCGGCGTTGGCCGGCGTGTCCGTCTTTGCGCTGGTAGGCGTGGCGGTGCAGTTCCTGCGTCCGGATCTGGATTGGCGCCACGCGCCGATGAGCTTCTATCTGCTCGGCGCATACGGACTCTGGCTGCAAGCGGCCTATTGCGTCTTGGGCGGGGCATTGCTGCTGTTGGCGGCCGGGTACTACCGGGCATTGCAGCCGCAGGCGCGCAGTGCCGCGCCTGGACTGCTGTTCGCAATGGCCGCGGCCGGCTTGTGCGTGACCGCCATTGCCGACAGCAATCTGCCGCAGCGCGAACCGACCCTGCAAGGCTGGCTGCACGGCGTTGCGGCGCAAACCGCATTCCTGTGCGTGACCACGGCGATGCTGCTGCAGTCGTGGCGGCTGCGTGCGGATCCGCGCTGGCGCAGTCGGTTCGCACGCGCGTTTCTGCTCGCGATCGCGGCTTTCGCGGCGGTATGGGTACTGGCGTTGTGGCGCGAGGCACCGCGCGGATTGGCGCAGAAGGCGGTGATCGCGCTGATCGTAGGGTGGCTGGCGCTGGCTGCGGCCTGGTTGCGGTCCCGAACGGCCGGCCGGGGTACTTTTTTGGCGCCGCCGCCGCCATAATCCCCGGTCGGGGCGGGTCCGGCTAACGTTTGTTGAACAATCGATCCTTATGATCGTGCGTCGACTGCCTGCCGTATAGGGAATATCGTTTTGTATTCAGTTCGTCATTGCCGTTTTGCCGCCGCCGTTTCCATCACCGTTTTCATGGCTCTCGCCGCTGGCTGCGACCGCGCGCAGACGCCGACCCAGGAAACCAGCGCTCCGCCGGTAACGACTACGGCGACCGCGCCGCCGCCGCCCGAAGTGCCCACTTCCGACCCCAGTGCGCAGCCCGTGCAACGCGCTGCGCCGCCGATGCCGCCGGCCGTTGCCTTGGGCGCGTTCGAGCCGGCCGACCCCGTAGCCGAAGCGGCCACCGGCAAGCTGACGATCGAGGACATGGCGATCAAGGGCGAGAACGGCGCCGGCTTCGTCACCGAACGTGCGGCCATCGTCAGGGGCAACGACCAGTACAACGCCGCGTCGCGTTACGCCGACACGATGTTGATCGTGCCGGAACAGGCGGTGGAACTGCGCCGCGTAGTGGAACAGACGCCGCCCGATAAAGGCGCCAGCGACGCTTTTTGCGACACCGGCAAGACCACTTACATCGCTTTGGCCAAGGTCACCGAGGGCGATACGGACGTGATCAAGCTGATGGCGCTGCAAGGCGAGGCATTGCCTGCGGCTTCGGCGGCCGGGGTCGCGCTGTGCAAGGTCATGAGCTACTCCGCAACCGCGAAGAAGTAGCGCGGGCCGCGCTTTCGCCGGGTACCGTGCGATGCGCGTGCTAACGTGCCGCGTCCCGGCGCTGCCGCGAGGAACCGCTTGCCCGCCATCGATCGCACCGACGAAGGCCTGATCCGCGGCATCGGCCGCGGCAGTCTCGTGGCGTTGTTCATCAATTCGGTGATCGGGGCCGGTATCTTCGGCCTGCCTTCGCGAGTGCACGAATTGCTCGGGCCTTATGCCTTGCTCGCCTATCTGGCCTGCGCCGCGCTGGTAGTGCTGATCGTGCTGTGCTTCGCCGAAGTGGGCAGCCGTTTCGAGCGCACCGGCGGGCCTTATCTGTATGCGAGGGTGACTTTCGGGCCGGTCGTGGGCTTCCAGGTCGGATGGCTGGTATGGCTGACCCGCGTCACAGCGTTCGCGGCATTGTGCAATCTGCTGATCGAATATCTGGCGCATTTCTGGCCTGCCGCCACTTCGCCGCTGTGGCGCACGCTCCTCGTCGTCGGCATCGTCGCGCTGATCGCCGCCGTCAATATCCGCGGCGTGCGGCCTGCGGCGTTGGTGGCCAATGCTTTCACCATCGGCAAGCTGGTGCCGCTGGCGTTGTTCGTGGCGGTGGGATTGTTCTTCGTCGATCCGGCCAGTTACGTGCCGGAAGCCAGGCCCGCCGGCGTCGATTTCTCCGCGGCGATGCTGCTGCTCGTATTCGCCTTCACCGGTTTCGAAACCGCGACGGTGCCGGTGGGCGAAGTCCGCGACCCGCGCCGCAATCTGCCGTTCGCGGTGCTGGCTGCGATGGCGGTGATCGTGCCGCTCTATATCGGCGTGCAAGCGGTCTGCATCGGTACGCTGCCGGGACTGGCCGACTCCTCGCGTCCGCTGGCGGACGCGGCCGGACGCTTCGCCGGCGCTACCGGCGCGGCCGCGATCGCGGTGGGCGCGCTGGTGTCGATCGCCGGCACGTTGAACGGATTGGTGCTGGCGGCGCCGCGTATCCTGTTCGCCATGGCCGAGCAGGGGCAATTGCCGCGCGCGCTGGCATCGACGCATGCGCGTTTCCACACGCCGCATGTGGCGATCGCGGTGTCGTCGGCGTGCATGCTGGCGTTGACGTTGTCGGGTTCGTTCCTGTCCGCGGTCGCGATAAGCACGCTGACCCGCCTGCTCGCTTATGCCGCGACCTGCGCCGCATTGCCGGCGTTGCGCCGTCGCGGCGATGTCGCGCCGGCGCTGTTCCGCGCGCCCGGCGGCCTGCTGACGGCCATCGTCGCTCTGGCGGTCATCGCCTGGCTGTTGACGCAGGGCAGTGCGCAGGAAGTGCGCGATGTCGCTATCGCCATGACGTTGGGCTTCGTGCTGCTGTTCGCCGTACGCCGCACCCGCGCCGCGGCGGAAGGGGCGCGGCCATGACGATCGCTCCCATCGCGATGCCGCCGCAAGCCATGGCCGAACTGGAAGCGCGGTACGCCACCCCGCCGCGCGCTTATCACAATTTCGGCCATGTGCAGGAAGTGCTGCGCCACTACGCCGATGTGGCGCAGGGACCCGGTTGGACGCGGCCGTCGGAACCCTATCTGGCCGTGCTGTACCACGATGCGATCTACGAAGCAGCCCGCAGCGACAACGAATCGCGCTCGGCGCAACTCGCGATCGAAGCGATCGCGCAGTGGCTGCCCGATGCCGGCGTGGACGGCGCCCGCGTCGCGCAGCTGATCGACTACACCGCACGCCACGGAAAATTGGGTGCCGCCGACGTGGATCGCGATGCGGCCCTGTTCCTGGATTGCGACATGGCCATCCTCGGCGCGCAACCGGCGGCTTTCGATGCCTACGACCGCGGCATCGCCGCCGAATACCGCCACGTGCCGGGCTGGCTGTTCAAACTCAACCGCCGCCGGTTCCTCAAGGCGCTGCTGGCGCGCGAGCGCATTTTCCTCAGCGATTTCTTCCACGATCGCTACGATGCGCAGGCGCGCATCAACCTGCGCCGCGCGATAAACGAAAAGCGCTGACGGCTTTGTAGAGTCGAGCTTGCTCGACTGCTTTTTTTCACAAGCAAGAGCAGTCGAGCAAGCTCGACTCTACAAAGGCCGGGTTAGCAGCCACGCCGCGGCGCCTTTGCCGGCGCGATAGCCGCTGGCGAAACAGGCGGTGAGCAAGTAACCGCCGGTCGGCGCTTCCCAATCGAGCATTTCGCCGGCGCAGAACGTGCCAGGCGCGGCTATCAGCATCAACGCATCGTCCATCGCTTCCAAGCGCACGCCGCCGGCGCTGCTGATCGTCTCCGCCAGCGGGCGAGGGCGCCGCAAGGTCAACGGTAGCCGCTTGATCGTTTGCGCCACGACGGCGGCATCGCCGAGCTGCGATTTGGCGACCGCTTCGTGGATCAATGCCGCCTTGACGCCATCGAGCCCGGCCTGCCGGCGCAGGTGTTCGCTGAAACTGCGGCTGCCGCGCGGCTTGGCGAGCGCATCGCGCAAGCGCTGCAGGTCGCGGCCGGGCGTGAGATCCAGATGCAGAAGGGCGGCGCCGTCGCGCGAGATCGTGTCGCGCAGGTCCGCCGAAATCGCGTAAATCAGACTGCCTTCGATGCCCGTCGCGGTGGCCACGCATTCGCCTTGCAACGACTGCGCTTCGCCGCTCAGGTCGCGCCAATGCGCGACGATCGGTTTCAACGGCGCACCCGCATGGCGCTCGGCGAAATGCGCGGTCCAATCGATATCGAAACCGCAGTTGGCAGGCTGTAACGGCGCGATGTCGATGTCGCGCGCGCGCAGAAAGTCTTGCCATGCGCCATCGGATCCCAGTTGCGGCCAACTGCCGCCGCCCAGCGCCAGCAGCACGGCATCCGCGGAGACATTGCGTTCGCCTTCCGGCGTCGCGAACCGCAACGCCGCATCGTCGTTCCAGCCCCTCCAGCGATGGTGCATGTGGAATCGCACGCCCTGATCGCGCAGCCGCCGCACCCAGCCGCGCAGCAGCGGTGCGGCTTTTAAATCCAGCGGAAATACGCGGCCTGAGCTGCCGACGAAGGTGTCGACGCCCAATCCGAGCGCCCAATCGCGCAAGGCTTGCGCGTCGAAGTCGCGCAGCCAGCGTGCGATCTCGGTTTCGCGTTCGCGATAGCGCCGCGCGAAACCGGGCATCGGTTCGGAGTGGGTGAGATTGAGCCCGCCTTTGCCGGCGATCAGGAATTTGCGCCCGACCGAACCTTTGGCGTCGTACAGATCGACTTCGATGCCCGCGGCAATGGCTACTTCGGCAGCCATCAAGCCCGCAGGTCCGCCGCCAATAACGGCCAGTGCGCGCGCGGCGGCCATCAGACCGCTTCTCCGGCCGCGTGCCCGGAAGCCCAGGCCCATTGGAAGTTGTAGCCGCCAAGCCAGCCGGTGACATCGACCACTTCGCCGATGAAGTACAACCCCGGTACGCGCTTGGACGCCATCGTCGCGGACGACAGTTCGTGCGTATCGACGCCGCCCAGCGTGACTTCCGCAGTGCGATAACCTTCGGTGCCGCTGGCGACCAGCGGCCAGCTCCGCAACTGGCTCGCGATATCGCGCAACTCGCGTTCGCCGTACTGGCGCAGCGGTTTGTTGTCGAACCACATTTCGCACAAACGCTGCGCGAAGCGCTTGGGCAACGCTTCGGCGAGCGCGGTCTTGAGCTCGACGGCCGGGCGCGCCTGGCGCTGTTCCTGCAGAAAGGCGAACGCATCCTGCCCGGGCAGCAGATCCAGCCGCAGGTCGTCTCCGGGCCGCCAGTACGACGAGATCTGCAGGATCGAAGGGCCGCTGACGCCGCGATGCGTGATCAGCATGAAGTTACGGAAACTCCGGCCGTTGCAGGCGGCTTCGATCGGCAACGACACGCCGCTGAGATCCTGCAGCCGTTCCGAATGCGTGCCGCTGAGCGTCAGCGGCACCAATCCCGCGCGGGTCGGCAGCACGGTATGGCCGAACTGCCGCGCCAATTCGTATCCGAAACCGCTCGCGCCCATGCTGGGAATCGACAGCCCGCCGCTGGCCACCACCAGGCTTTGCGCGGCGAACGCGCCGCGCGTGGTGCCTGCCGCGAATCCGCCTTCTATGGCAGTCACGCGTTCGATGCTGCAACCGGTCTCCACGCGCACATCCGCCGCGGCGCATTCGTCAAGCAGCATGCGTACGATCTGCTTGGACGAGTCGTCGCAGAACAACTGGCCGAGCTCTTTCTCGTGATAGGCGATGCCGTGCTTTTCGACCAGGCCGATGAAATCGGCCGGCGTATAACGCGCCAGCGCCGACTTGCAAAAATGCGGGTTGGCCGACAGGAAATTCTCCGGTCCGGCGCCGGTATTGGTGAAGTTGCAGCGCCCGCCGCCGGACATCAGGATCTTCTTGCCGACGCGGTTGGCGTGTTCGATGAGCAGCACGCGCCGGCCACGTTTGCCCGCGGTCAGGGCGCACATCAGCCCGGCCGCGCCGCCGCCGATGACCAGTACGTCGTAGGTCTCGCTCACGCCGTCACTGCACCGCGTCCGGCGCCATCCGCACGCGCTTGCCGATGGTGAGGCTGCTGCCTTCGCCGTAGATCTCGGCCTGGCCGTCCTGCACCATGCACTGCAGGCGCATGCCGCGGTCGGCGAGCGCGGCCAGCGCATCGACCGTATCGGGCGCGATGTCGATCACCGTCAGATTGCCCGAACGCGCCAGCGACGCGCCGTTCTTATCCCACCAGATATCGGCGCTGCGGCCGCTGTAATTGACGATCACCACCTGCCGCGCGCGCCCGCAGGCCTTGCGGATGTCCTGTTCGTCGGGCTGGCCCAGATCGATCCACAATTCGATATCGCCGGTCAGCGATTTGCGCCAGAGATCGGGCTCGTCGTCGCTGCTCAGGCCGCGGCCGAATTCGAGCCGATCGTCGGCGTACAGGGCGAATGCCAGCAGGCGCACCATCAGGCGCTCGTCGGTCTCTGACGGGTGGCGCGCGAGCGTCAACGCATGGGTGCCGTAGTAGTGCCGGTCCATGTCGCTGACCTGCAATTCGGCGCGGAATACGGTGGATTTGAGCGCCATGGGCCGGATTCTGCGGAGGAAAGCGGTGCATAGTGTAGGCGCAGCGCCCGCCGCGCGTGACTTCAGGCAGGTGGTGGCTTGCGATGCGATATGACATCGTTCGCCGGATAGGCATGCGGGCCGGGGCTACCGCGGCGCGATGCCCGACCTTCACGCCAGGACACCGCACCCATGAAAAAAGGCCGTTCCACGCTCGCCCTCTGCCTATTGCTGGCCATCGGCGCCGCCGATGCGAAACAGCCCGCCAAGCAGCCGGAACTGACCGATTTCACGCGCAGCACCGGCGCGGCGCGCGCCCCGGAGCAGTTGGCGGTGGTGTTCGAGAAGGCCGACCTGCAATTCAAAGTGGATCCGGCCAAGCAGAGTCTGCGCGGCGACGCTGCGCTGACGTTCCGCGCCACGGCGCCCGTGCCGCGGCTCGTGGTGGAGTTGGATCGCAACTACGCGGTGGAATCGGTTTCTGTCGACGGCAAGAAACTGTCCAAGAGCGACTACCGCAATCCCGATGGCCGCATGACGGTCGACCTGCCCAAACCGCTCGCCGCCGGCGAACGTGCGGTGTTGCGCATCGTCTACGCCGGCAAGCCGCACGTGGCCGACCGCGCGCCCTGGGACGGCGGTTTCGTCTGGGCCAAGGCGCCGACCGGCGAGCCGTGGATCGCTTCCGCGGTGCAGGGCGAAGGTTGCGACCTGTTCTGGCCGTGCATCGACCATCCGCAGGGCGAGCCGATGCAGGTCGATCAGCACATCACTGTGCCCGCGCCGCTCGTAGCCGCGGGTAATGGCATTGCGATGGGCATGGAGGAGAAGGACGGCTGGCGCACCTATCACTGGCGCGCGCGCGATCCGAACACGTACGCCATCGCGCTCGATATCGGGCCTTACGAGCTGCTCGAAGGCAATTACAAGAGCCGTTACGGCAACAGCATCCCGTTGCGCTTCTGGTATTTGAAGGGCAATGCGGCCAAGGCGCGTGGCCTGTTCGCCGAGTTCCCGAGCATGCTCGACTTCTTCGAAGCCACCATCGGCCCGTATCCGTTCGGCGACGAGAAGATGGGCGTGGTCGAAACGCCGCACCTGGGCATGGAACACCAGACCATCAACGCCTACGGCAACGAATACAAGAAGAGCGAATACGGCTACGACTGGCTGTTGCAGCACGAGTTCGCGCACGAATGGTTCGGCAACCAGCTGACCAACGTCGACTGGGACGACATGTGGCTGCACGAAGGCTACGGCACCTATATGCAGCCGCTGTATCTGCAGTGGCTGCGCGGCGACATGGAGTACTACGCCAACCTGATGAAGCACCGCGTGGATCTGATCAACAAGTTCCCGGTCGTGTCCGGCAAGAGCCAGACCGGCAGCCAGGTCTACGACGAGGCCACGGGGCCGGGGCACGACCTGTACTACAAGGGTTCGCTTATCCTGCACACGCTGCGCAACCTGATCGGCGACCGGGATTTCTTCGCGGTCACGCGGCAGGCGGTGTACGGCACCGACAAGCCGGCGCCGGGCAACTTCAAGCCGCTTTATCTGAGCACGCCCGAGTACATCGCCATCGTCGACAAGGTCACCGGCCGCGACTACCGCTGGTTCTTCGACGTCTATCTCTACCAGGCGGCCTTGCCGGAACTGATCGCCACGCGCGATCCGAAAGGCGTTGCGTTGCGCTGGAAAACGCCCGCCGACAAGCCCTTCCCGATGCCGGTCGAAGTGCGCGTCGACGGCCGCGACCGGGTCGTGGCGATGAAGAACGGGCAGGGATGGGTCGATCTGCCGGCCGGCGCCACCTACACTCTCGATCCGCATTCGAAAGTATTGCGCGCCTTGCCTTATATGGACGAATTCAAGGCCGACAAGGCTGCGCGCGACAAGGCCGCGGCCGAAAAAGCCAAGAAGGCAGGCAAGAAATGACGTCGGCCGGCGCGCGGATCGCCATCGTTCGCGAAGTCAGCGCGAAGTTGGGCGATTGCGAATTGTCGTACGTGCCCCGCACGCGTATCGATGTCGAGCGCGCCGCCGCCCAGCATCGCGATTACGCGCAAGCCCTCGAATCGATGGGCTGCGCGGTCGTCTCTTTGGCGGCGCAAGATGCGTTGCCCGATGCGGTGTTCGTGGAGGACATGGCGATCGTGCTGGATGAGATCGCGGTCATGACCCGCTCCGGCGCGAAATCCCGGCGCGCCGAGTCGCCGAGCGTGGCCGAAGCGCTGGCGCAGTACCGGCCGATCGTGTCGATGTCCACGCCGGCGACGCTCGACGGCGGCGATGTGCTGCGTATCGGCCGCACGCTGTACGTCGGTCAATCCGAGCGCAGCAATGCGGCGGGCATCGCGCAATTGGGCGAACTCGTCGCCGACTACGGCTACCGGGTGCAGGCCGTGCCGATCAGCGGCTGCCTTCACCTGAAATCCGCCGTCACCCAGGTCGCCGGGGATACCGTGCTGCTGCAGCCGGAATGGGTGGATGCCGAAGCGTTCGCCGATTTCAAGATCGTCGAAGTGGATCCGGGCGAGGAGCATGCCGCCAATGCCCTGCGGGTCGGCGAGCGATTGCTCTATCCGGCCAACTTCCCCCGCACGCGCGAGCGCTTGCGCGCGGCGGGCATCGCCGTGACTGCGGTGGACGTGTCGGAACTGCAAAAAGCCGAAGGCGCCGCCACTTGCTGCAGCCTCATATTCACGGCCTAGCCAGCGCCGGCCGCGGCGGGCCGGTAAACTAGCCGCATGGTCCTGAATGTCGCCGCCTACCACTTCGTGCCCGTGGCCGATCCCGATGCGCTTGCTGCGCAGGTGCGCGTGTGGGCCGAAGCCGGCGAATTGCGCGGCACCGTGTTGGTTGCGGGCGAGGGCATCAATCTGTTCCTGGCTGGCGCGTCCGAGGCGATCCATGATTTCCTGCACCGGTTGCGCGGCGACGAGCGATTCGCCGAACTCCGCGTCAAGCTGAGCGAAAGCGACGCGCAACCTTTCGCCAGGCTGAAGGTGAAGGTGAAACCGGAGATCATCAGCTTCCGCCGGGAAACCGCCTCGCCGCTGGCGACGCGTGCGCCTGCGGTCGCGCCCGCCGAGCTCGCGCGCTGGCTCACGCAGGGGCACGACGATGCCGGCAAGCCGGTCGTGCTGCTCGACACCCGCAATCGCGAAGAAGTCGGTTACGGCACTTTCGCCGGCGCGCTGACCTTGCCGATCGACAATTTCACCGACCTCCCGCAAGCGCTGGCGCCGCACCGCGAGGCGCTGTCCGCGGCGACGGTGGTCAGTTTTTGCACCGGCGGCATCCGTTGCGAGAAGGCCGCGTTGTGGATGCGCGCCGAGGGTATGGACAATGTGCTGCAGTTGGACGGCGGCATCCTGGGTTATTTCGAGCAGGTCGGCGGTGCGCATTACGAAGGGCGCTGCTTCGTGTTCGACGAGCGCGTGGCGCTGGATGCGGCGATGAAGCCGCTGGCGACCGCGCAGACTTCCATCGCATTGGAGCGGGCATGACCTGGGTCGGAATCGCGTTGCTGCTGGTGATCCTGTATTTCGCGTTGAAAGTGGTCGGATTCGTATTGAAGTTCGCCTTGTGGGCCTTGCTTCTGTTCGGGGCCTATTGGCTGGTGGCGCCGTATCTCGCGTTGCCTCGGCCGTTTTGACGATGGGGCTCGGGCCGCCGTCGTCGTCGCTCCGCCTTTCGTTCGCGGCGAACGTTTGATGTCGCGATGGTGGGCCAAGGCCCACCCTACGTTGATCGCGGCCGGTAAGGCCCCATCTCATGCCCATGCGCTTCGATAACGCCTTCATCCGCGAACTGCCGGGCGACCTGGAAATCGGCGCGCGCCTGCGCCAGGTGCACGGCGCTTTGTGGTCGAGCGTCGAGCCTGAGCCGGTCGCCGCGCCGCGGTTGATCGCGTATTCGCGCGAAACGGCGGCGATGCTGGGCATTTCCGAAGCCGAAATCGCAACGCCGGCATTCGCGCAGGTATTCGGCGGCAACGCTCTGTCCGAAGGCATGCAACCGTACGCCGCCAACTACGGCGGGCACCAGTTCGGCCATTGGGCCGGCCAGCTCGGCGACGGTCGCGCGATCTCGCTCGGCGAGACCGTGAATGCGGCCGGCGAACGCTGGGAATTGCAGTTGAAAGGCGCGGGCCCGACGCCGTATTCGCGCAGCGCGGACGGCCGTGCGGTGCTGCGTTCGTCGATCCGCGAATTCCTGTGCAGCGAGGCCATGCATCACCTCGGCGTGCCGACTACGCGCGCGCTTTGCCTGATCGGCACCGGCGAGGACGTGGTGCGCGACATGTTCTACGACGGCCATCCGCGCCCGGAACCGGGCGCGATCGTTTGCCGCGTGGCGCCGTCGTTCGTCCGTTTCGGCAATTTCGAGCTGCCCGCATCGCGCGGCGATGTCGGCCTGCTCAAGCAACTGGCCGATTTCACGGTGCGCCGCGATTTCCCCGGGCTCGCCGGCGAGGGCGAAAACCTCTACGCGGACTGGTTCGCGCAGGTCTGCGAGCGCACCGCGCGGATGGTCGCGGATTGGATGCGGGTTGGCTTCGTGCACGGCGTGATGAACACCGACAACATGTCGATCCTCGGGCTGACCATCGACTACGGCCCGTACGGCTGGGTCGACGACTACGATCCGGATTGGACGCCCAACACCACCGATGCGCACGGTCGCCGCTACCGTTTCGGCTGGCAACCGAAGATCGCGCACTGGAACCTGGGCAAGCTGGCGCAGGCGCTGGCGCCGTTGTTCGCCTCGGTCGAACCGCTGCAGGAGGGCTTGGATCGTTACGCCAAGGCTTATACGCAGGCCGATCGCGACAACGTCGCGCGCAAGCTGGGCCTGGCCGAGTGCCGCGACGAGGACATCGTGCTGACCCGCGATTTGCATACTCTCCTGCACGACGGCGAGGTGGACATGACGCTGTTCTTCCGTGCGCTATCGGATAGCGATACCGAAACGCCGCAGATCGGGATTTTCGCCGAATCCTTCTACGACGAAGGCAAGCGCAGCCATGTCGAGCCGGCATTGCTGGATTGGCTGCCGCGTTACGCCGTCCGTCTGCTCGAAGATCCCTTGTCGCCGCAGCAACGGCGCGAACGCATGCGCGCCGCCAATCCGAAATACGTGCTGCGCAACTATCTGACGCAGCAGGCGATCGATCGGGCCGAGCAGGGCGACGAAAGCGGCATCGTCGAACTGTTGGACGTCATGCGGCGGCCGTACGACGAACAGCCCAGACGCGAATCCTTCGCCCACAAGAGGCCGGACTGGGCGCGCGACCGTGCCGGCTGCTCGATGTTGTCCTGCAGCTCCTGACGGCTGCTTTTCGTAGGAGCGGCTTTGTGGGAGCGGCTTTAGCCGCGATCTTTTGATCTTGCTTCCAATCTGCCTGGAGAAGCTCGCGGCTAAAGCCGCTCCCACAAAGCCGCTTCACAAGGCCCCCAAAGAAAAAAGCCGGCTTATTTGCCGGCTTTTTTCTCTTTCTTCGCTGCGCGTTTCTCTTTCAGCGTTTTCTCGGGTTTCTTCTTGTCTTCTTTCTTCTTGTCCAAGCCCTTGGCCATGGCGCGCTCCGGTAGTGGTGGTCGGCGGCGATAAGCGTACTGCGGGCGGCCGTGCGCCGCTAGACTATCCCCATGTCCCTGATCACCTTGAACGCCGTCGACTATGGCGTCGGCGGCCCGCTGCTGCTGGAACGCGTCGACCTGACCATCGAATCCGGCGAACGGATCGCCCTGATCGGCCGCAACGGCGCCGGCAAATCGACCCTGCTGCGGCTGCTGGCCGGCGAACTGGTCCCCGACGACGGCGAGATCCGCCGCGAGGGCGGGCGCCGGGTCGCGCGGCTGGAGCAGGAAGTGCCGCTGGAAGCCGCCGGCAGCGTGTTCGACGTGGTCGCCGATGGATTGGGCGAGCTCGGCGCGCTGCTGGCCGATTACCACCACCTGATCCATGCCGAGCATATCGATACCGACGCCTTGGCGCAGGTGCAGGGCCGGATCGAGGCCGCGCACGGCTGGTCGCTGGACCGCAAGGTCGAAGACACGCTGCTGCGCCTGGGTCTGGATGGCGATGCCGATTTCGCGGCCCTCTCCGGCGGCATGAAACGGCGCGTGCTGCTGGCGCGGGCGCTGGTGTCCGGGCCCGACCTGCTGCTGCTGGACGAACCGACCAATCACCTCGACATCGAAGCGATCGACTGGCTGGAAGGTTTCCTGAAAGGCTGGCCGGGCGCGCTGGTGTTCGTTACCCACGACCGGCGTTTCCTGCGCGCGCTGGCCACGCGCATCGTCGAGATCGACCGCGGCCGCGTCACCAGCTGGCCCGGCGACTGGGCCAATTACGAACGCCGCCGCGAGGAACGGCTGAACGCCGAAGCCCAGGAGAACGCGCGTTTCGACAAGTTGCTGGCGCAGGAAGAAGCCTGGATCCGGCAAGGCATCAAGGCCCGCCGCACCCGCGACGAAGGCCGCGTGCGCCGTCTGCAGGCGATGCGCAGCGAGCGCGCGGCGCGGCGCGAAGCCAGCGGCAACGTGCGGCTGCGAGCCTCGCAGGCCGGCGCTTCCGGGCGCAAGGTGATCGAAGCGCAGGCGGTGTCGTTCGGCTATCCGGGCCGGTCGATCGTCCGCGACTTTTCCACCACCGTCCTGCGCGGCGACCGTATCGGCCTGATCGGGCCCAACGGCAGCGGCAAGACCACGCTGTTGAAATTGCTGCTCGGCCAACTGCCGCCCGCTACCGGCGAGGTGAAGATCGGCACGCAACTCCAGGTGGCCTATTTCGACCAGTACCGCGCCGCGCTGCGCGAGGATTGGAATGCGCTGGACAACGTCGCCGAGGGCCGAGAGTTCATCGATGTCGGCGGCGGCAGCAAGCATGTGCTGGGCTATCTGCAGGATTTCCTGTTCACGCCCGAACGCGCGCGTGCGCCCATCACGCGATTGTCCGGCGGCGAGCGCAACCGCTTGCTGCTGGCCAAGCTGTTCGCCCAGCCATCCAATCTGCTGGTGATGGACGAACCGACCAACGATCTGGACGTCGAAACGCTCGAGCTGCTGGAAGAATTGCTGGCCGACTATCCGGGCACGCTGCTGCTGGTCAGCCACGATCGCGACTTCCTCGACAATGTGGTGACGTCCACCCTGGTCATGGAAGGCGATGGACGGGTCGGCGAGTACATCGGCGGCTACAGCGATTGGGTGCGGCAAAGGCCGGTCGCCGCGACCGCTCCTGCCGTCGCGGCGAAAGCCGCACCGACGCCGTCGCCATCGCCGGCTCCGATAGCGCCATCGAAGCGCAAGCTCAGTTATAAGGACGCGCGCGAGCTGGAGTCGTTGCCGGCGCGGATCGAGGCTTTGGAAACGCGCATCGCCGAGCTGACCGCGCAAATGAACGAACCCGGCTTCTACCAGCGCGACGGCGCCGCCATCGTCGCGCACAGCGACGGCCTCGCGGCCGCGCAGGCCGAACTCGATGCGGCTTACGCGCGCTGGTCGGAATTGGAGCACTGACATGATCGTCGTCCACCACCTCGATAACTCGCGCTCGCAGCGCGTGCTGTGGCTGCTCGAAGAACTCGGCCTCGACTACGAGATCGTGCGTTATCAACGCGACCCCAAAACCATGTTGGCGCCGCCCGAGTTGCGTACCGTGCATCCGCTCGGCAAGTCGCCGGTGGTGATCGACGGCGACGACGTGCTGGTCGAGTCCGGCGCGGTGCTGGAAACGCTGCTGGAACGCCACGATAGCGGCCACCGGCTGGCGCCCGCGCCGGGTACGCCGGAGCACCTGCGTTATCGCATGTGGATGCACTACGCCGAGGGCTCGGCGATGCCGCCCTTGCTGATGAGCCTGGTATTCCGGCGGCTGAAGTCGGCGCCGATGCCGTTCTTCGTCAAGCCGGTCGCGCGCGGGATCGCGGACAAAGCCTTGAGTACCTTCGTCAATCCGCAGCTCAAGGTGCATTTCGACTATATGGAAAACGAACTGGCGCAGCATGGCTGGTTCGCCGGCGGGCAGTTCACTGCGGCCGACATCCAGATGAGTTTTCCGGTCGAGGCGGGCGCGGTGCGGTTGGGTTATGAAAAATATCCGAACCTGGCTTCGTATCTGCAACGGATCCATGCGCGGCCGGCGTACCAGCGGGCGCTGCAGAAGGGCGGGCCGTACGGTTTGCTCGGCTGAAGCCGTCGCTTTCTGTAGGAGCGGCTTCAGCCGCGAGCTCTTGATCTTTCTGCAAGGGCTGGCAAAGCTCGCGGCTGAAGCCGCTCCTACAAAAGAAAAGCCTACAAAGCGGTTTCGAAGGCGTCTTCGGGCAGGGCGATGAAAGCCCAGAACGCCACATCGCGGGTGGCCCATTCGCGGGAGGCTTCGCCGAGGATATCGAGCAGGGTTTCGAAACCGACCGGATCGGCGGCACGCAGGTCGCCCGCGCCTTCCAGCAATAGCGCGTAGCCGTCGGCGGGAAGCCAGCTCAGGTCGCGCAAGCCGTCCGACAGCGCATCCCAGTTGCGGCCGAAGCTGCCCGGAAACTCCAGCATCGTGGCGACGCGCAGCAACAGCATGGCCTTGTTGCGGCACTCGCTCAGATCGATGCGCCAGGCGCGCAGGCCGGCGTCGCGCGCCAGCACGTCGAGCGTGGCCAGATCGTCGGCCGCGACCAGGAAAATCCCGGCGCGCTCAGGATCGGACAAGCCCAGGTCGAAACCCGATTCGCTCATCGCCGCGCTCCGTACGGACCAGGATCGAAAGCCTGGAAGCTATCGTAGTGATCGTCGCTGTAGTACCAGACTTCGGGCGGATCGCCGCCGGTGACGATGCGGCGCGCGCCGCGATGGCCCAGGCCGGGCGTATCGACCGTGAATTCGCGATAGTAGCCGCGCGGCTTGCCGGGCAGGCGGCCTTCGCGGTTGCCGAACACGCTCCCGTCCTGACGGTGCGGGAAGGGGCCGCCCTGGGCGATCAGGCGCAGGGTGGCGTGCGCTTCGCGCGGCAGGAATTCGGGCAGCGTGGCGCTGGCGCTCGACGATTGCGCAGGCGTATGCGATGCATCGCCGTGGACCTGCGGTACCGAGGTGCCTATCGCCGTGGCCGGCCGGTCCGGTGTACTCGTCAGCCGCGGCCAGAGCAGCGCGACGGCGACCAGCAGTACGGCGGCGATGAGCAGTCCGGGTTTGCGCATCGCCAGAGTTTATCGGCCCGGCCCGTCTGGCGGTAAAGTGCGTACAGCCGCCGATCAGGAACCATTATGGGAAGCCGCACAGCAAGCCGCGATCCTCGCATCGACGCCTATATCGCCAAGTCGGCTGAGTTCGCGCGTCCGATCCTGCAGAGCCTGCGCGAAACGGTGCACCAGGCTTGTCCGCAGGTCGAGGAAACCTTGAAGTGGGGCTCGCCGTCGTTCGTCTACGCTGGCGGCATCCTGTGCGGCATGGCGGCGTTCAAGCAGCACGCTTCGTTCGGCTACTGGAAGCATGCGCTGGTGATGGGTGCCGGTGCCGAGCGCGACGGCATGGGCAGCTACGGCAAGATGACCGGTTTCGCCGACCTGCCGCCCAAGAAACGGCTGATCGCCGACATCAAGAAAGCGATGGCATTGAACGAACAAGGCGTGAAGACGCCCGGCGTACGCAAGTCGCCGACCCCGAAACCGCCGCCGAAAGCGCCGTCCGACCTCGCCGCCGCGCTGAAGAAAAACGCAAAGGCGCGCGCGGCCTTCGAGGCCTTCTCGCCGAGCAACAAGCGCGAGTACATCGAATGGCTGGAGGAAGCCAAACGCGAGGAGACCCGTGCCCGCCGCCTGGCGCAGGCCATCGAGTGGATGGCCGAGGGCAAATCCCGTAATTGGAAATACGGCGGCTGAAGCCGGACCCACCAGGATGCGCAATCGCGACGCAGTTCAGGTATTGCGCCCGCGTGAGACGCTAGGCTCGTCATCGGCCGGCACAATAAGGAGGTAGGCCCTGGCATTGTCCGGTACCAAGGCGGCGCTGGTGGAGGAACTCGCGCCCGATTCGCTGGCGCGGGATCTGCGTTTCGTCAGGCGCATCCACCGCATGCGCACGCTCGGCCTGGGCCTGGGCGTGTTGCCTATCGCCTCCGTGCTGTACCAGCAGCATGCGCCGTTATGGGTGTGGGCGGTCCTATTCCTCAACGGTTATGTCTGGCCGCACGCCGCCTATCTGCTGTCGCGCCGCAGCCGCCAGCCGTCGCGCACCGAATTCCGCAACCTGATGGCCGATTCGGCATTGGGCGGCATGTGGATCGCGGCGATGCAGTTCAACGTGCTGCCGAGCGCTTTGCTGGCGGTGATGCTGTCGGTCGACAAGATCGGCGTGGCGGGCTGGCGTTTCATGGCGCGTACCGCCACGGCGCAAGTGCTGGCCTGCGCGGCGGTGTCGGCCGTGCTGGGATTCCCGGTGGAATTGCACAGCACCATGTTCAATATCTATGCCAGCCTGCCGTTCCTGTTCGCCTATCCGATGGCGATCAGCACCGCGGCCTTCGAACTCGGGCGCAAGGTGATACGCCAGAATCAGCAGTTGGAGCACCTCAACCGCATCGACGACATCACCGGCCTGTACAACCGCAGGCATTGGGAAGAAGCGACCGAGCGCGAGCTGGCGCGCTTCATGCGCACCCGCCGGCCTGCGGTGGTGATGATGATCGACCTGGACGGCTTCAAGCAGATCAACGACCGCTATGGCCACATCGCAGGCGATACGGTATTGCGCAGCGTCGCCGACGTGCTGAAAGAATCGGTGCGCGAGATCGACACGCCGGCGCGCTACGGCGGCGACGAATTCTGCGTGCTCTTGGCCGAAACCAACGCCCAGGGCGCGCGCGAACTCGCCGAGCGCTTGCGTGCGCTGGTGGAAGGGATGGCGTTCGAGCAGGCGCCGGGCGCGCACTGCACGATCAGCATCGGCATCGCCGAGGCCAACCGGCTGCTGGTGAGCGTGGAAGACTGGGTGGACCTGGCCGATACCGCCATGTATCGCGCCAAGAACAGCGGCCGCAACCGCGCCGAGATCATCCGAGCCCTTTGAGCCGCGCGCTCAGCGTTCCCGGCGGCAGACCAGCAGCACGGTGTCGACGCCGTCGGTATCGATCATGCCGCTCGATAGCGACAGCGCCGGCTGCGCGCCCAATGCCAGACGCATGAACACGCGGTTGTACCACCACATCGCGCGTTCGCGCTGGTGGGTGAGGTACCACATGCCCAGTTTCAGCAGCCGTGTGGATTTGGGCTGCATGCCGTGCGCGGCGCTGCGCTGCAGCGCGAAACCGTGCCGCGACAGCAACGCCAGCAACGCGTCCGGTTCGTAGCGGCGATGGTGGCCGACGAAATCGTCGAAAGGCGTCCATGCCGACATGTGGATCGGCACCGAAAGCAGCAGCGTTGCGCCGGGCGCGGCGACGCGCGCCAGTTCCGCCATCGCCGCTTCGTCGCCTTCGATGTGTTCGATGATGTCGAAAGCGCAGACCAGGTCGAAGGCCTCGTCGGCATAAGGCAGGGCATCGGCCAGCGCCTGCGTGGCCAGGCCGCCATGCGCGCCGAGCTGGCGCAGCGCCGGCGCGCTGATGTCGGCGAAAGCGGTGCCGGCGATCGGCAGGCGCGGGCGCAGGCCCGGTGCGAGCTCGAGGCGGCGCGGCGCGTTCGCCGCCAGTTCGGCGACCAGCGGCCAGCTGTTGAAACGCTGCGGAGGGATCAGCCGCGCGTCGCGCCACAACGCGTCGTAGAAGCTGCGATTCACATCGAGCAGATCGGGCGGGGCGGCGACAGCCGCTATCCGTCCCTGGCCCGTGGCGGTCGCGTCAGCGGTCGAGATAGGCACCGCAACCCTCGTAGACCTTGTCGCCGACCGTCAGCCGGGCACTGGTTTCGAAACGCTCGCCGCTCATCGCATCGCTGCAGGTTTCCTGCTTGGTGCGCAGGACCACGTCGGTGCCGTCCGCCATTTTCGCGCCGTAGCCGGGGGTGCTGCTGATGCCTTGGGTGCGGGCGATATCGATTTTGCGCTCGCCGTAATCCAGTTCCGCGTGCAGCGGATACGCGTCGCCGGCGCCGATTTCCACCCACCAGCCCGGCTCCTGGCCAACGGCGCGGAACACGGCGCCGCGGTCGCGGGCGTCTTCCCAAGGCGAAGCATGCTCGGTGATTTCGCAGTCGCGCTTCTCTTCGCCGGCCAAGGTGAACATGGCTTGTTCGCCCTTGTTCCAGAACTCGTTGCCTTTGCCGTCGGCGTAGCGCGCGCCGGAGCCGGACTTGGCGATCGGCAGCGTCAGTTTGCGGCCCGAGAATGCGAGCTCGGTGCGTTCCTGCGGGAATGCGGCCGAAACCAGCAGTTCGCCGCAGCGCCAACGGCGGGTGGCGACGGCGGGCGGTGCGGGCGTGGCCGGTGCTGCGGGCGTCGGTGGCGCCGGTTCGGCCGCAGGCGTTGCGGGCGACGCATCGCGCGGTCCGCATGCCGTCGCGAGCAGTGTGAGCGGGAGCAACCAAGCCAAGTGCATCGGCAAAGCTTTCATGACCGCTCCGGGGGAAAGGCGGGGACTACAGTATGGCCCCAATCGTAGCGCGCGGCGATCTGCGACGGCGGTGCGTATACCGTCGAACCGCGATCCAGCAATGACGCACTACGCTGTTCGACCAACCTTCATAGTCATCCCAGCGAAAGCTCGGACCCATTTTCGCTCTTGCTTTTGAGCCGTCATCCCGGCGAAGGCCGGGACCCACGCCGACGTCCTGGCGAGTAGCGATAAAACTCGCCCCATGAAAAAACTAACGGCGGCCTTCGCCGAGCCTCTGCGGTGTCAGCAGGTGCATGCGTACGTGCAAGCCGTAGTGATCCGAAGGCCAGATGCCTTCGCTATCGGCGCGATTGAGAATGATCGTGGCCTCGTTGGCCAGGAACGCCCCGTGCTGCACGAAAACGTGATCGATGCGCTTAGGGGCGAAGTAAGCGAGATTGAGCGTGCTGTGCGTCTTGGGGTCGGCTCCGGCATCCGGATGCAGCATGTCGTAAGCGTCGTCGAATCCCGGGTTCAATGCCTGCAACTCCGGCGCGGAAGCGGCCGCGTTGAAATCGCCGGCCAGCACCGATGGCGCACCCTTGCTGGTACGGGCGATGAACGCGAGCAGTCCTTCGATCTGCTGCCGGCGGATCGCGCCGCCGCCGTCGGTCCAGTGCAGATGGGTGTTGTAGACATTGATCGCGCGGCCGCCGATGGCGATGCGCAGATGCAGGGCGGTGCGGGAATCGTCGAGCGGTTCAAGCCGCGCCCAATCCTGCGCCAGGATCGGATGGCGCGTCAGTATCGCGTTGCCGTAGCGCCTCGGGCTGCCGGCAGGATCGGTCGAGCTGAAAACGTAGCCGTAACCGAGCGCATCTGCCAGGGTCTTCGCCTGATTGGGAAGCGTCTCGTGGCCGATCACTTCCTGCAGTGCGATCGCATCCGGCCGCAGCCGCTTGAGTTCGGCGAGAATGGCCGGCAGGCGCTTGGGCCATTGCGCCTTGTCGTGGTACAGGTTCAGGGTGACGAGCGATATTTCGGTATCGGGTTTTTTCGCCCGATCGGTTTCTTTCGCGTCTGCTTGGACCCACGGCGGGATCAGGGCTGTCGCCAGCAGATAAACCGCCATGCGTATGGCAACGCTCGTTCGCATTTTTCGGATCCGATGTGAGGCTTCCGAGGATTCTAGCTTCGCGACGCGTCAATACGTCGGATAGATCCCGCATTTGATTTTAGCCGTCATTCCCGCGAAGGCGGGAATCCAGTGACTTTAACGCGATACCAGATCGCAACGCCGCCATCGGCAATCCCGCGCGCCCTCACCCAACCCTCTCCCGCAAAGCGGGAGAGGGCTAAAGCAAAGGCGCTGGATGCGCATGTCTGGCGCCGCGCATTTCTTAACTGGGCAGCAACACCTTGTCGACGACATGGATCACGCCATTGGACTGCAGCACATCGCCGATCGCGACCTGCGCGCGATTGCCTTTGGCGTCGGTCACCCACAGCGATTTTCCGGACTGCATCACGGTCAAAGGTTCGCCTTCGACGGTGGTGAGCGAAGCCTTGCCGCCGCCGCGCTTGACCGCGGCCATCAGGTCGCTCGCGGTCATACGGCCGGCGACGACGTGATACGTCAGCACCTTGGTCAAAGCGGGCTTGTTTTCGGGCTTCAGCAGGGTTTCGACGGTGCCTGCCGGCAGCGCGGCGAAGGCGGCATTGGTCGGTGCGAACACGGTGAACGGGCCTGCGCCCGACAACGTGTCCACCAAGCCGGCGGCTTTCACCGCCGCGACGAGCGTGGTGTGGTCTTTCGAATTGACCGCGTTCTGGATGATGTTCTTCGACGGATACATCGGCGCGCCGCCGACGGTGACGGTGCGCTCCTTGTTCATGCCGTCGGCGAAAGCCGGCATCGCGGCGGCGCCGAAAGCCAGCGAGAGCGCGGTGCAGGCCAGGAAGAGACGATTGCGGATCGGATTCATGACGGACTCCATTGAGTGGGAACCCCTGTCGGGCAGAGGCAATGGAGTTACGGCGGCCGGCGCCATCCGGATGCACATTATTTTTCGCGGACTAGATGCCGACGATGTCGCCCTTGGCGATCATCGGGCCCGTAGGCTGTCCGGTGGGCGATCCGCCGGCCGGTTCCATCGTGACGGCCATGACGCCGCCGGCGATGGCATCGCGCAGCCGCGCGGGCAGGCGCATCATCATCGCGTTCTTGCGGTCGATGACACCGAGCGATTGCGGCGTGCCGCCGCTAGGGATCAGCCACAATTCCGGCACGCGGCCATCGTCGCCCGTGCCACCGCCGTCCAACGGCATGAGCACCAGCATCGACCGTTGCATATCGAACGTGGCGGTGTAGGCGGGGCTGCCGTCGTCGTGGCGTATCGCGACCACCATGGGTTTGCCGGCCGGCGCCGGCGGCGGCCGTTGTACGGCGATGAAGACGACGGCCGCAGCGGCCATCGCGAAGCCGGCTGCGCCCACGCTGCGCCAGAACGGCAAACTCTCCCACAGCGAGCGCGATGCCGCCGCGCGCGCAGGCGCATCGTGGCCCAGCGTCGCGCGGATGCGCGGCCAGATATGCGCGGGTGCGGAGACCGGCGCGACATCGTCGAGCATCGGCGCCAGGCGCGCTTCCCACGCCGCGACTTCGGCCGCCAACGCCGGCTCGCGCGCGATGCGTCGCTCGACCTCGCGGCGCGCTTGCGCGTCGAGCACGCCCAGCACGTACTCCGCAGCGAGCGTGTCGCGCTCTGGCGGATCGTGCGGAGGCATGGTGGGACCGGTGCTGTTCATCGTTCGAGACAGGCCTTCAATTTGATCAGGCCGCGGCGGATCCAGCTTTTCACCGTACCGAGCGGCGTATCGCTGCGGGCCGCGATTTCTTCGTAGGTACAACCCTCGAAGAAGGCGATGCGGATGACGTTGCGCTGTTCGCCTGGCAATTCGCCGATGCACGAACGCAGACGACGGCCTTCGGCCTGCGTTTCGGCTTGCGCGGCGACCGTGGGGCTATCGTCGGCCAGCTCCGCGGTCAGGTCGATCGGCACGCCGGCGCGGCCGACGCGGTCCGCGCGCAGCCGGTCGATGGCCTTGTTGCGCGCGATCATCGCCAGCCACGTGATCGGGCTGGCGAGGCGGGCGTCGAACTGGCCGGCCTTGCGCCATATGGCGAGATACGCATCCTGAAGCGCCTCTTCGGCTTCGCTGGGTTGCCCCAAGATACGCAGGCAGACCCCGAATAGTTTCGCCGATGTGCGGCCGTACAAAGTCTCGAATGCGGCCCGATCGCCGCTCGCGCAGGCGCGGAGCAGGGCGCTGAGTTGATCGCGGTCTGAGCTGGCGGCGGCGGGCGTCGGCGGCATGGCGCGGAGTATGGCGCAAGGCGGCTGCGGTCAGCGTGCAGGCGGCTTCGGTGTTTGTGCGAGGAAGAATTCGATACCGGCCAGCAGCCGGTCGCGGCCGCGTTCGGGGCGGTCGAGGTGGACCATATGCGTGGCCTCGGGCAGATCCAGGCGCTCGACGCGCTCGCTGCGCACGGCATCGCGCGCCAGCGTAGCCGCGTCTTCCGGCCGGCTCCAGAAATCGCGGCCGGAACGCACGATCAGGATACGGGCGGTGATCGACGAGGCGTCGAACAGACGCCGCCCCGTCGCCTGGTAGAAACAGTCTTCCATCGCGCCCATCGGGGCACGGAAAACGGGCGGATCGTGCTGGGCCGAAGCCGGATCGCTGGCCAGCGCCGCCGCCGCATAAGCTTCGGCGATGGCGGGATCGCGCCACGCGGCCTTGTTTTCGCCGGGAATCGAGCGATCCCATACGCCGAACAGCGACGATGCGGGATATTCGGCGTAACCGCCGATTTCCGGGTTCAATCTTTCCGGATGCTGCGGGTCGCCGATCGACGAGCCGCGGCCCAACATCGCGTGTTCGGCGGAACCGCCGTACAGCGCGTTGAGCGTGATCAGGCGATCGACTTTTTCCGGATGCAGCGATGCATAAAAAGCCGCCCACATGCCTCCCGTCGCCCACCCTAGCAACGCAACCGGTTCGCCTTTGCGGCGCACGGCCTCCACGACCGCATCGATATCGCGCACGACCTCGTAGGCGCGCGAAAGCGGGCGCGACTGCGATGCCGGTTTGCGCATGGCGGCGGGACGTTCCGAACCGCCATAGCCGCGCGCGTCCATCACATAGACCGGGCGTGCGGTGCGCCGGGCGAGGTCGGCGGCCAGCGAGCCGTTGGCCACCGGCAGGTCGAAAGAGGCCGGGCCCGGTACGCGCGCGCCGTGGATCAGGATCAGCGGCGCGCCTTGCGTGCGCTTGCCGGCTCGGGCGACTTCGCGGACGTGGATGCGGACGCCGTCCGATGCGGTGACGAAGAAATCGCGGCGGACGATTCTCGCGGCATCTGCGGCGGAAGCTGCAGGAGAAAATCCTGCGACGATGAGCAATATCAGCCAACAGATATGACGCATGGCGATGGTCCTCGGACATCCGTCGCGACGTGGTGGATCGCGTGCTCTCATCCAACCCTCTCCCGTGAGCGGGAGAGGGCTTAAGCGATTGCGGCTCAGTCTTTGGGTGCGACGGCGACGCGCAGCACCGGATACAGGTTATAGCGCTGGTCCCAGGACGAATGCCTGCGCGCGAAGAATTCCAGGCGCGCCTGCGGGTCGCGGGCGAAGGTCAGGTCGTTCTTCACGCGCTGCTCGAACTGGGTTTTCAGGTCGCGGTCCTTGGCCAGCATCTCGCGCGCAACATCTTCGGCGACGTAGGCTTCCATGTATTCCTTGCGCTCGAAGTCGTTGTTGAACTCGCCCCATTGCACGTAGGCGTCCGGGGCCATCGGTTCGAGCAGGCCCATCGCCAGCCGCGCCTTGGGCTGCGCGATGGGCACGAACAGGCTGCCCGCGCCGATATCGGCGGTTTCGGATTTCCATTCGCCCTGCAGCGTCAGCCGCTGGTGGCCTTCGACCGAATTGGCGGCGAACTTGGTCTGGCTGGCGCGGAAGGCTTCGACTTTGGCCTTGGCGATCGGCTTGCCCAGCGTGCGGAATTCGATGCCGTGGATTTTGAGCTTGACGGCCGTCCAGTCGGCATAAGCCGCCGGAACGATGTAGCCGCCCTTGGGCGCCACCACGGTGGTGCTGGGAAGCACTTCGTCGTGCAACGGCAATTTCCAGACCTCCGGCTTGGTTTCGTCGTAACGCGTCATCGATGCGCCGGAGATGTCCGATGGCGTGCGGGTGTACTCGTAGCCGCGGAAATCGACCGTGCGCACCTTGTCGGTCGCTGCGTAATCGAGCGGTACCAGCTTGCCGCCGAGTTTTTCGGCGCGGGCGTCCGCGGCGTGCGCGAGTTTCAGCCACTGGCTGCCGTCGCGCGCGGTGAGTTCGAGCACGTCGATCACGGTATTGCGGGTGATGCGCACGCGGGTCGGGTAATCCTTCCACGAATGCGTTTCCACCAGCATGCCGTAGCGGTTGCGCAGTTGGAAATAACCGTGCGAGAAGCGCGGCGTGGGCACGCCGTCCACGAAGCCGGAAGTGGGCACATCGTTTTCGACGAAGGACGGGTAGAACGCCAGCGGCAGCGAGCCCTGGCCGGCGAGCATCGAAATCGTACCGTCGCGCAGCGCCTTGCCGGCCTTGCGCATGTCGGCGTCGCCAGAATTCACCGGTTCGACCTGGATCGAGACGTCGTGCTCGAACTTGGCGCCGTCGGTGACGTGCAGATCGACCATCGCGATCGGATCCCATTCCTGCACCAGCGCCAGCATCGCCTGCATCTCCGGCGCGTCGGCTTTCATGTAGTCGCGGTTGAGGTTGTAGTTCTGCGCGGTGGTGCGCCAGCCCATTTCTTCCGGGCCGCGTTGGTTGGGGCGGTTCCAGCGCCCGAAACGCTCGTGGCCGTCGACGTTGAACACCGGCACGAACAGCAGCACAGTTTTGTCCAGGGATCCGGGCGCCGCTTCGCCGTCCAGGGCCTGGCGCAGGGCCAGGAAGCCCGCGTCCTTGCCGTCGATTTCGCCGGCGTGGATGCCGCCTTGCACCAGCAGCACGGGCAAGCTGCGTTCGCGTGCGGCTTCGGGCGCCAACGCGCCGCTGCGCGAAACGACCAGCGCCTTCATCGGCCGGCCTTCGGGCGTGGTGCCGAAATCGATACAGCGCACGGCGTCCGGATAGCGTTGGGCGAAAGCCGCGCACAGCGCGATGACCTCGTCGTAGCGGCCTGTCTTGATGAAGCCGCTGCGCTCGGAAACGGTGGTCAGCGCCGGATCCGCAGCGAAGGCGGGCGTGGCGATGGCGGTGAGCAGGGCGAGCAGGTAGGGCAGTCGTGGCATCGGTCGCATCCCCAGGAAGGAAGCGGCCGATCTTAGCGGACGCGGCGCATGCGTGCGGCTGCCGGAGGTCATCTGCTGCCAACGCATTGGCAGCAGCGGCGCATTGGCCCAGCGCGCATGTCGTTAATGGCTCCTGCTCTTCGTGGGAGCGGCTTCAGCCGCGAGCTCTTCTTGCGAATCGTAGCGACCGGGTCGAAAGAGCTCGCGGCTGAAGCCGCTCCCACGAAAAGCAGAGCAAAAGCAAATCCCCCTCGATCCCCCTTTTTCGAAGGGGGAAGAACGGCACACGGCCGCGCTTTTGATTTCTCCCCATTTGAAAAAGGGGACACAGGGGGATTTGCTTTGCTTTGCTCTTGCGGAAAAGAAGAGCGGAAGGAAAAGGCATAATTGGCGGCTAAGCACTCGGAGACCGCCGCCTTGCACACCCTTTACTACGCACCCGGTTCGGCCAGCATGGTCGTGCATTGGCTATTGCTCGAACTCGATGCCCCGCACGAACTGCGCCTGGTCGACACCTCGGCGGGCGAGCAGAAACATGCGGATTACCTGGCGTTGAACCCGAACGGTGTGGTGCCGACCATGCTGGTCGACGGCGAGCCCGCATTCGAAGCCGCGGCCCTGCTGATGGATCTGGCCGACCGCTATCCCGACGCCGGTTTCGTGCCGGCGCACGGCACGCGCGAACGCCGTCTGCTGTATCAATGGATGTTCAACCTGTCGAACATGGTGCAGCCGCTGTTCCGGCAATGGTGGTATCCGGCCGAGCCCGCCGGCGCGGCGCATGCCGACGATGTCCGCACGCATGTGGCGGCGCGCATCGAGGCGCAATGGAACCGCATCGACGCGCATCTGGCCGCGCGCGGCCCTTATCTGCTCGGCGACGGCACGACGGTCGCCGATTTCTACCTCACCATGCTGATGCGTTGGTCGCGCAACATGCCGCGGCCCGCTACGCAATGGCCGCATCTGGCCGCGCTTGCGCAGCGGATGAAGGCGCGCCCGACGTTCGCGACCTTGTATGAACGCGAGGGTCTGACCGAATGGGCCTGACCCGGCTCGATGCGGTCCACGGCCGCCCGTCGATACGCTAGGCTTGCCGTATTGCCTGACGGAACCGCCTGATGACGACGATCGCCGCCGAAGCCGAGCCCAAGAAAACGCCGCTACCGCGGCAGATCCCCTACATCATCGGCAACGAAGCCTGCGAACGCTTCAGTTTCTACGGCATGCGCAACATCCTGGTGCAGTTCCTGGCCAGCAGCGTCCTGCTGGCCTATCTGCCCGAAGCCGACCGGAACGGTGCTGCCAAAGACGTATTCCACACGTTCGTGATCGGCGTTTATTTCTTCCCGCTGCTCGGCGGCTGGCTCGCCGACCGTTTCTTCGGCAAGTACAACACCGTGCTGTGGTTCTCGCTGCTGTATTGCGCGGGCCATGCGTGCCTGGCGATGTTCGAGGACAACCGCAACGGCTTCTATACCGGCCTGTTCCTGATCGCACTGGGCTCTGGCGGGATCAAGCCGCTGGTGGTGTCGTTCTGCGGCGACCAGTTCGACCAAAGCAACAAGCATCGCGCCAAAGTGGTGTTCGATGCGTTCTATTGGACGATCAATTTCGGTTCCTTCTTCGCTTCGCTGCTGATGCCGTTGTTCCTGCGCGAGCTCGGGCCGGCGATCGCCTTCGGCATCCCGGGTGCGCTGATGTTCATCGCAACCGTCATCTTCTGGGCGGGCCGCCGCAAATACATCCGCGTGCCGCCGGCGACTTCGGATTCGCATTCGTTCCTGCACGTCGCGCGCACCGCGCTGCTGGCGCACGCGCCCGGGCGGGGCAGGCCGGGTTTGGCGATGGCGGTCTTCGGCGGCGCGTTGGCGATCGGCGCATTCTTCCTGATTCCGAAACTGGGCTTCGTGATCTGCGCATGCCTGGCCTTGGGCCTGATCATCGCGTTCGGCGGCATCGGCACCTCGATGCAGCTCGAGCGCGCGCGCGGCGCGCATCCGTCCGAAGCGGTGGACGGGGTGCGTTCGGTGCTGCGCATCCTGATCATCTTCGCGCTGACCACGCCGTTCTGGTCGCTGTTCGACCAGAAGGCCTCGACCTGGGTGCTGCAGGGCAACCAGATGGCGATGCCGCACGATCAATGGTGGTGGCCGAGCTTCCTGGTCAAGGATGCGGCGCAGATGCAGGCGCTGAATCCGGCGCTGGTCATGCTGCTGATCCCGTTCAACAACCTGGTGCTGTATCCGGCGTTGCGGCGGATGGGTTTCGAGCCTACCGCGCTGCGCAAGATGGGCGCGGGCATCGCGTTCTCCGGCGTGGCCTGGATTTTCGCCGGCATCATCCAGTTGGCGATCGACGGCGGCGACCCGGTGTCGCTGGCCTGGCAGATGCTGCCGTACGCGCTGCTCACTTTCGGCGAGGTGCTGGTATCGGCCACGGCGCTGGAATTCGCCTATAGCCAAGCGAGCGCATCGATGAAGGGCGTGATCATGGCGTTCTGGTACCTGGCCAGCACCTTCGGCAGCCTGTGGGTGCTGCTGACCAACGCCAGCGTGCGCAACGAAGCGGTGATCTCGCATATCGCCGGCACCGGACTCAGCGAGAACGCGTTCCTGATGTTCTTCTTCGCCGGCTTCGCATTCGTGGCCGCGCTGGCGTTCGCGCTGTATGCGCGCACGTACCCGATGCAGGACAACTACCGGGCCGCATGATGGATCTTTCCGTGAATACCCTGATCGTCGCCGTCACCGTATTGGTGTCGTGGCTGGCGTTCAACAATCCGCGCCTGGCGGAGCGGCTGATCCTGTGGCCGCCGGCGATCGACCGCGGCAAGCAATACGACCGGCTGGTCACGCACGGCTTCATCCATGCCGACTGGATGCATCTGCTGTTCAACATGATCACGCTGTGGTCGTTCGGCGCGACCATGGGGACGTTTTTCGCCGAGCGCATCGGTGCGATCGGCTATGTCGCGTTCTACCTGTCGGCGATAGTGATCGCGATCCTGCCGACTTATATGCGGCACCGCCACGATACCGGCTATCGAAGCCTGGGCGCGTCGGGCGCGGTGTCGGCGGTGCTGTTCGCCTTCATCCTGCTCGATCCGTGGTCGGGGATCTATCTGTTCCTGATCCCGATTCCGATACCGGCCTTCCTGTTCGCCGCGATCTATGTCGGCTACAGCATCTGGATGGACAAGCGCGGCGGAGACAACATCAACCACAGCGCGCACCTGTACGGTGCGGCTTACGGGATCATGTTCACGCTGATCGTCGAGCCGCGCGCGGCGGCCGCGTTCTTGCAGAAGCTCGCCAGCCCGTCGTTCGGCTGACCTTTGCTGTCATCCCGAGCGCAGCGAGGGTCGTCCTCGGTGCGACGCTCGGGATGACAACGGCAGGGCTCAGGCGGCCTGCACCAGCTTCATCACCGGCTGCTGGCCGTTCTCGTAGTTCTGTTGCAGGCGCTGGCTGATGGTGGCGTCGAGCTGGGCCAGTTCGTTGCTGTCGAGTTCGCCGGCGGCGACGAGTTCGAACAGGCGCGAAAGCAGCATGTCGTCGCTCATCGAGGCTGCACCGGCATGGTTGTTCTGGTCTGACATGGTCGTTCTCCCCGTCCCTTACTTTGAGTAAACGGGATAGACGCACCAACCATGCCAGCCAATTCAGTGGTTTAGCGTTCATTCTTGTGACGCAGTGCGTCACTGAACGCCCGATTGGGTATCGGTTTGACGCCTCCCGCCGGCCTCTCCGGGTCAGTAAGCGCTCACTCCTCGTGAATGAGGGGGGTGGTATCACCGGGCTGGACGCGCTCGAATAGGGGCGCCCTTACCGCCCGCCCTGGAGGAAAAGATGGCGACAGCCCGTGCCAAAAAAGCCGCTTCCGGCAAGAAAACGGCCAAGAAGACACCGGCCAAGAAAGCCGTCAAGAAAGCCAAGCCGACCGCCAAGCGCCCTGCGAAGGCCGCTCCGGCCGCGAAGCGTAAGGTTGCCGCCAAGAAGGTCGCCAAAAAGATCGCCGAAAAAACCGTCGCCAAGAAGGCCGTGACGAAGAAGGCGGCCCCCAAGAAGATTGCGCCTAAGAAGGCCGCCAAACAGGTGGCGTCGAAGAAACCAGCACCGGAGAAGACGGCCAAGCCAGTAGCCAAGCAACCGGCCGCCAAGCCGGTCCAGAAGACAGCTTCCGCGAAGCCGGCACCCGTCATCGCTAAGCAGGCAGCCAAGCCCGCAACGCCGCCGCCGGCGCGGCAGCAGCCGATTCCCCAGCCCATCGCAGCGGCCCCCAAACCGGTTGCGAAACCCGCAGCCAAGCGCGATTCGGCGGTGCCGACCCCCGGCAAGATCACGCCGAGCCAAGCGCTGGCCAATACCCGCGCCCTGCTGGAGGCCAAGAAACAGCACGACCGGCAGGCTCAACCCTGGCATGCGCTGGATCCCACCCACGCGTCGACACCGCATGCGGGCCCGCAATCGCCGGAGGCCGCAGCCAAGGCAGAGGAGCTGCACGAGGCCGAGAGCCGGGTCCAGGCCATCCAGGGCAGCATCAGCACCCAGGATCGCAAGAACCAAGGCAAACGCGACAATCGCGGGAATGATGAGTCGTGAGCGAACTCGTCCACGATCCGGCCCGGCACCGCTTCAGCACCGAGGTCGACGGTTACGAGGCGGAACTGATTTATGCGCCCGAAGAGGGCGCCATCGCCATCGTCCACACCGGGGTGCCGCCGGAAATCGGCGGCCGCGGCATCGCCGCCGAGCTGGTCAAGGCGGCGCTGGAATTCGCCCGCGCCGCGGGCCTGAAAGTGAAGCCTCGCTGCGAATACGCGGCGGTCTATCTGAAGCGTCATCGCGAGTACGACGATCTGTTGGCTTGAATCCCAGCTCTGTAGAGCGGAGCTTGCTCCGCTGCTTTTCTGAGCACCGTTAAAAGCAGCGGAGCAAGCTCCGCTCTACAGAGCAGGCCGTATTGGCGGCGGACGGGTAGAATGCGCGGCCCATGCGCCTCAACAAGCACATCAGCGACACCGGATTCTGTTCGCGCCGCGAAGCCGACCGGCTGATTTCCGAAGGCCGCGTCACCGTCAACGGCCTGCGCGCGCGGATCGGCGCCGAGGTGGGCGAGGGCGACGAAGTCCGTATCGACGGGTCGACGTTGCGCCCGCGCACGGCCGCCAAGGGCCAACGCAAGCACGTCTACATCGCCTTCAACAAACCGCCCGGGGTGACCACCACCACCGAATCGGCGGTGAAGGGCAACATCGTCGACTTCATCGGCCACCAGCAGCGCATCTTCCCGATCGGGCGGCTGGACAAGGATTCCGAAGGCCTGATCCTGCTGACCAGCAACGGCGACATCGTCAACGAGATCCTGCGCGCCGAAAACAAACTGGAGAAGGAATACCTGGTGGCGATCAACCACGCCGTCACCGACGAATTCCTGCGCGGCATGGCGCGCGGCGTGCCGGTGCACGGCGAAACCACGCTGCCGTGCAAGACCGGCAAGCTGGGCCGGTTCGGCTTCCGGATCGTGCTCGTGCAGGGCCTGAACCGGCAGATCCGGCTGATGGCGGCGCACTTCGGCCACCGGGTGAAACAGTTGCTGCGGGTGCGGATCGGCACCGTGAAACTGGGCCATCTGAAGCCCGGCCAATGGCGCAACCTGACCGACGCCGAGCTGCGCGGGCTGCTGCCGCAGCGGCAAGACTGGTAGGGCGCCGCCCGACGACCGCTCGTCGGTCCGTTCAGGGAAAAAACTCCCTATTCACACAGAAGGGGGAAAGTAGGGTATGGTGCGCCCACTGTTCAAAGCCGGGATCACGGTACATCGTGGCTCCGATGCGGTAGATCCGACGATCCGCTCCATCGCTCTCGCGTTACCCCTTGCTCGACAGTCTCGGCCATGCGTGTCGCAGGCCGTGTTCCAACTCAAAACTGTTCCAAGGAGTAACAAAATGTCTGATCGTCAGACCGGCACCGTCAAGTGGTTCAACGACGCCAAGGGCTTCGGCTTCATCACCCCGGAAAGCGGCCAGGACCTGTTCGTCCACTTCCGCTCGATCCAGGGCAGCGGCTTCAAGTCGCTGCAGGAAGGCCAGAAGGTCTCGTTCAAGGTCGTGCAGGGCCAGAAGGGCCTGCAGGCCGACGAAGTGCAGGCCCTGTAAGCCTGTAGCTTCATCGTGACACCGGACCCCGGGCGGCGACGCCCGGGGTTTTTTATTGCCCGGAAGGCGGTGCGACGTGGATGCGGACATCACACGGCGCGCGATAATTTGCGCGGATCGATGCCAAGGAATGCACCATGAAACGTTCGACGTTGCCGCTATTGTTTTTCGTCTTGACGCTGGCCGCCTGCAACCGCGGTCCGGAACCGGCCGCGCCCTCCGCCTCGGCGCCCCCACCGGCCGGCACGGCGCCGGCGCCGGTCGCGCCCGCGCAACCGGTCGAACTCAAGGACGTGGTCGAAAGCAACGAGCGCTACGTGATCGGCGTCAGCTACCCGCCCGCCGCGCGCAAGTACCCGGGCCTGGCGGCGGAACTGAAACGGTACGCCGACGCGGCCCGCGCCGAATTGCTGGAGGCCGTGGGCGGCCTGGGCAACGACAAGCCGACCGCGCCTTACGACCTGAGTTTGAGTTTCACCGAATTGGTCGACACGCCGCAGTTGGTGGCCGTCGCCGCCGACGGCAGCAGCTATACCGGCGGCGCGCACGGCAGTCCGCTGATCGCGCGTTTCGTCTGGCTGCCGCAGCAGGACAAACTGCTGACGTCGAAGGACCTGGTGCCGCAAGCCGCCGGTTGGAAGCCGATCTCGGACTATGTGCGCGAACAGTTGCATACCAAATTGTCCGAGCGCGTCGACGCCGACGAGCTGCCGCCGGCCGAACGCGCCGAAATGATCCGCGACGCCGGCAAAATGATCGACGAGGGCAGCGAAGCCGAAGCCGACAACTTCTCGCAGTTCGAGCCGGTGATCGGCGCCGACGGCAAACTCAGCGCGCTGCGCTTCGTATTCCCGCCATACCAGGTGGGGCCGTACGCCGACGGCACGCAGACGGTGGAAGTGCCGGCCGCGATCCTGTTGCCGCATATCGCGCCGGCCTACCGCGGTTATTTTTCGGGGGGCTGATCGTTCTTTGTGGGAGGGGCTTCAGCCTCGAGCTCGTCGGGGCTGAAGCCCCTCCCACAAGAGCGAGGCGTTGCGGCCGCGGCGATGGCTACGCAGCGTTCTAGCTTTGCAGGCATGCGCGGGGAAACGTTGCGATAATCTGTACATGTGGTGAGTGCGGGAGTTGGCGATGAAGGCCGATGTCGCGTTGCATCCTTTCCAGGACCGCTTGCAAACCTTGCTGAGCGACGCCGATGTGCGCATCGACGGCAGCCGGCCGTGGGACCTGCAAATCGACGATTCGCGTCTGGCGGCGCGCGTGCTGGCGCGCGGCTCGCTGGGCTTGGGCGAATCGTATATGGACGGTTGGTGGCACGCGGCATCGCTCGACGGCTTCCTGTACCGCCTGCTCGACGCGCGCATCGACCAGCGCGCGCACAGCCTCGCCGAAATTTGGGACGGGTTGCGCGCGCATCTGCTCAACCTGCAGAAGGGGCACCGCGCCTTCGAAGTCGGCGAACGCCACTACGACCTCGGCAACGACCTTTACCGGGCGATGCTCGGCAAACGCCTGGTCTACAGCTGCGGCTACTGGCGCGAAGCCGACAACCTCGACGACGCGCAGGCCGCCAAGCTCGATCTGATCTGCCGCAAGCTGGGCTTGCGCCCCGGCATGCGCGTGCTGGATATCGGTTGCGGCTGGGGCGAGGCGCTCAAGTTCGCCGCCGAGCGTTACGGCGTGAGCGGAGTGGGCATCACCATCTCGCGCGAGCAGGCCGCGTATGCGCGGACGTTGTGCGCCGGCCTGCCGATCGAGATCCGCGTGCAGGACTATCGCGATGTCGACGAGCCCTTCGACCGGATCCTGTCGGTAGGCATGTTCGAGCATGTCGGCGTCAAGAACTACCGGACTTATTTCGAAATGGCGCGCCGCTGCCTGTCGGACGACGGCTTGTTCCTGCTGCACACGATCGGCGGCAACCAATCGGTCACCCATACCGATCCGTGGATAGGGCGTTACATCTTCCCAAATTCGATGCTGCCTTCGGCGGCGCAGATCGCCACTGCGGTCGAAGACGTATTCCTGGTCGAGGACTGGCACAACTTCGGCACCGACTACGACCGCACGCTCCAGGCCTGGCGCGCGAACATCGAAAGCGCATGGGACAGCCTGCCCGCACGCTACGACGAGCGCTTCCGGCGCATGTGGCGGTACTACCTGGCGGCATCGATGGCTGCATTCCGGTCGCGGCGGATCCAGTTGTGGCAATTGGTGATGTCGCCGCGCGGGGTCAAGGGCGGCTATATCGCGCCGCGCTGATCTGCCTGCCGCTTTTGTAGGAGCGGCTTTTTGTGGGAGCGGCTTTAGCCGCGAGCTCTTGCAAGATCGCCTCGCACCAAAAAAGCTCGCGGCTAAAGCCGCTCCCACAAAAAAGCCGACCCATCTCGCATCGGCGCCCCCGATAGCCCACTATGTGCGCCTCACACGGCCGCAACGAGGGTTTTTATGCAGTCATGGCTCCGGCGCAAGGACATCGACCAAGTCACCGTGCACGAAGAGGGGCGGCGTCTGGTCCCCACGCTGAGTTGGCCGCATCTGATCGCGCTGGGCATCGGCGCCATCGTCGGTACCGGCATCTACACCCTGATCGGCGTCGGCGCCAATCTGGCCGGCCCTGCCGTGCTGCTGTCGTTCGCGGTGGCGGGCATCATCTGCGCGTGCGCCGCGCTGGCTTATGCCGAGATGGCAACGATGATGCCGGCGGCCGGCAGCGCCTACACCTATAGCTACATCGTGCTGGGCGAGGCCATCGCTTGGGTCGTGGGCTGGAGCCTGATCCTGGAATATTCGCTGGTGGTGAGCGCGGTGGCGGTCGGCTGGTCGGGCTCGGTGGTGGAGTTCCTGGCGGGCATCGGCATGCAGTTGCCGCCGGCCATCACCAGCGGTCCGCATGCCGGAGGCCTCGTCAACCTGCCGGCGGTGCTGATCGTATTCGTGGTCGCCGGCGTGCTGATGGTCGGCACCCGCGAGAGCGCGACCCTCAACGCCGTGCTGGTGGCGATCAAAGTAGTCGCGCTGGCCGTGTTCGTGGCGATCGCGCTGCCGCACTTCGACGCGGCGCGGCTGGATCCTTTCATGCCCTACGGCTTCGCCAAATCGATGGGCGCCGACGGGGTGGAACGCGGGGTGATGGCGGCCGCGGCGATCATTTTCTTCGCTTTCTACGGCTTCGATGCGATTTCCACCGCCGCGGAAGAAACCAAGGATCCGGGACGCGATCTGTCGATCGGCATCATCGGTTCGATGGTCGGGTGTACGTTGATCTACATCATCGTGGCGATCGCCGCGGTGGGCGCGCTGAGCTATACGGTCTTCGCGCACAGCCCCGCGCCTTTGGCGCTGATCATGCGCGAGCTCGGCCAAGGCGGGGCCGCAGGCATCGTCGCCGGCGCGGCGGTGGTCGCGTTGCCGACCGTGCTGCTGGCGTTCTTCTACGGGCAGAGCCGGATCTTCTTCGTGATGTCGCGCGACGGCCTGCTGCCGCGCGGGCTCTCGAAAGTGAGCGCGCGCAGCGGCACGCCGGTCCGCATCACCTTGTTCACCGCGATCCTGGTCGCGGCGCTCGCCGGCGTCGCCCGTCTCGACGAAATCGCCGCGTTGGCCAATGCCGGCACGCTGGCGGCGTTCACCGCGGTCGCTGTTTGTTTACTGGTGTTGCGCAAACGCGATCCGGGTCGCAAGCGCGTGTTCCGCACGCCGCTGGCGTGGGTGGTCGGGCCGATCGCGATTTTCGGCTGCCTGTACCTGTTCTGGAGCCTGCCGCAACGCACGCAGCTCTGGTTCCTGGTGTGGAATGTGCTCGGCGTGGTCGCGTACCTGGCCTATGGCCGGCGCGGCAGCCTGCTCGCGCGCGCGCAAGACGCATAAACGTAGCCCGGGTGGGAGCGTAGCGATACCCGGGGTCGCGGGCCTGGCTCACGTCGAAAGCAAGCTTCATCTGTCCAGCTGAAGTCGGGCCCCGGGTATCGCCTTCGGCTCCGCCCGGGCTACGCCAGCGCGATGCTCAATGCGGCGCCGGCTTCGGCATCGATCTTCAACGTCGCCAGATCGTCGGCGCGGGTAAGTCCGCGATTGACGATGGCGATCGGCAGCCCGGCCTCGTGCGCGCCGCGCACGAAGCGGTAGCCCGAATACACCATCAGCGACGAACCCACCACCAGCATGGCATCCGACGCCCGCAGCGCGGCTTGCGCTTGCAGGTAACGCGGCCGGGGCACGTTCTCGCCGAAGAACACCACATCCGGCTTCAGCATGCCTTCGCAACGCGGGCAGGGCGGCACGCTGAAACGCGAGAAATCGTGGCCGTCGAGATCGGCATCGCCGTCCGGCGCGGTTGCCGCCTCCAAACCTGCCCAATCCGGATTGCGTTCCGCCAGCGAGCGCTGCATGTCCGCGCGCGTCTGCGCGGCGTTGCAGGACAAGCAGACGACATGGTCCAAGCGACCGTGCAAATCGATCACCGGCGCGCTGCCCGCGCGCTGGTGCAGGCCGTCGACATTCTGCGTGACCAGGGCCGATACGCTGCCGGAAGCCTGCCACCGGGCCAGCGCGCGATGCGCCGCATTAGGTTCGGCAGCTGAGACCCGCGGCCAGCCGATGAAACTGCGCGCCCAATACCGCGCGTTGACCTGCGCATCGCTGACGAAGGCTTGGTAGGTGACGGGCGGAGTGCGTTTCCACTGGCCGTCCGCATCGCGGTAATCCGGGATGCCCGAGCCGGTGCTGCAACCCGCGCCGGTCAGCACGAAGACGCTCCGATAGCGCGACAGCCATCGCCCCAATTCGTCCGCCTCGTGCGGAATGCGGTTCGGCGCATCCATGCAGGCATGATATCCGAGCGCCTGGTATTCCCTCGCGGCTAGCGGGAGCCGGTCGGCACGGCAACGGCATTTTCAGCGGATGGTCGCTCCGCGCTCATCAAGCCGTGCGCGAAGCGGTAACTCGCGGTCTGGTAGTAGCTGATCGCCCGCACGGCCAACGCGCTGTCGAACGCCAGCTTCGGTTGCGGTTGATCGTAGCCGTACGCCGGGCGGACGACGTCCACCTTTCGGTGCGGCGCTAATTCCACGAGCCGGTCTTGGTTCAGATAGCCGAGAAGTTGGTAAGTGCCGATCAGCGCGCGGTCGTGCCCGGGCGGGGTCTGGAAGACGTCCGCACCGTAGAATTCGCTGCGATAGTCCATGCCCAGCAATCCGAGCAGGGTTGGCGGAATATCGATTTGGCCGAGCATGCGATCGTAACGCCCGGGCGGGATGTTGCCCGGCGAATAGACCCACATCGGGATGTGGTAGCGGAACACCGGCAATTCGGCCTTGCCCGCGCTCGAGGCGCAGTGGTCGGCGGTGATCACGAACACCGTGTCGCCGAACCACGGCTTGCCGCGCGCACGGCGGATGAAGTCGCCGATCGCCCAGTCGGTGTACGCCACCGCGCTTTCGCGCTTGCCTTGCGGCCATGGCCCGCGGCCGGTCGGAAAGGTGTAGGGCCGGTGGTTGGAGGTCGTCATCAGGTGCGCGAAGAACGGTTTGCCTGCGGCGTGCGCGCGGTCGAATTCGCCCATCGCCATCGTGTAGAGGTCTTCATCGGCCACGCCCCAGATATTGGCCTGGTGGATCGCCGCTTCGGGTATCTGGCTGCGATCGTGCACTTCGTAGCCGTTGCTGCCGAAGAAATGGTTCATGTCGTCGAATGCGCCGTAGCCGCCGTATAGGAACTGCGATACGTAACCTTTGCCGTTGAACACGGTAGCCAGACTGAACAGTCCTTCATTGTGCGGCCGTTTGACGATCGATTCGCCGGGCGTAGGCGGCACCGAAAGCGACAGCGCTTCCAGGCCGCGTACGGTCCTGGTGCCCGAGGCGTACAGCTGCGCGAACAGCAGGCTGTCGGGGGTCAGGGCGTCCAGTTGCGGCGTCAGGCTCGGCTTGCGGCCGTACGTGCCGGAGTAGTCGGCTGACAGGCTTTCGACGCTGATCAGCACCACATTGAGTTTTCGTTCCGGGGCGGCGTTGCGAATGTCGCGGGCTATATCCATCGGATCGTCGTCGACGAAACGCGCATCGGGCGTGGCCAACTGTTCGCGTAGTTCGGCGAATGCTTGCGGCAGCGGCAAGGACCGATAGAAGCGATCGTAGTCGAGCGACGCGCTGCGGTAGGCGGAGAAGAATTGGTAGATGCCGTTCCCGGCCAGTTCGTTGACGTATTGGTTGTCGGTGCGGTCTTTTAGCTCGCCGCTGATGAGCCAGGTGCCCAACAGGCCGGTCGCGATCCATGCGGCTGCAACCACGCTGCGCCCGAAGAAGCTGCCGCCTGAGCCGGTTGCGCGATTCCAACGCCGAGTGAGCAGGAAATATCCGATGGATAGGGCGACGACGCCGGACAATATCCAGAACACCGGATACGACTCGCGGATGTTGCCGATCACTTCGGTCGTATAGACGAGGTAGTCGACCGCGATGAAATTGAACCGGCTCTGGAACTCATCCCAAAACGTCCACTCCGAAACGGCGACGAACAGCATCGCGACCGTCGACAGCAGCAGCAGCCCGTCCAGCGCGGCGCGCGCCCGGCGATTCGAGAGCCATCGGGACGGCAGCAGCCATAGCGCCAACACGACCGGGGCCGCGAAGTAGACGCAGGTAAGCGCGTCGTATCCGAAACCTACGCCGAAGGTGTACGACCAGCTGCCGATCGAAAGCGGGACGCCTTGGCCGGTCGCGAGGAGCAGCGTCAAGCGGGTCAGCGCGGACAATGCGAGAAAGGTGGCGCACAGCCAGATCAGCGGCCGGAACCGTTCGTACAAGGGATGCCCGCCAATCAAGTCCGACTCCAAGCCAAGAAGCGTCGCGGCACGATGCCGTCGTTACGGCGCGCAGCCTGACGGCCGGCGCGTAAATTTGTCTCAGCCGAATCTCAGGGAGCCGTTAATCCATGGGCGGAGAACGGCCCAGGCGCATTCGCCCGCTGGTTGATCCGTGCCGACGGTGGCAAGCTAGCGCGATGGAAACGGGCCGGGAAACCAAGCGATGAGCGCTGATCCGCGCGCGATCGAAAAGACGGTGGATGGCTTGAAAGTTCTGATCGTGGAGGATCAGCACGACCTCGCCGCCAGCATCTGGGATTTCCTGGAGCACCGCGGCTACGAAGTCGACCACGCCGCCGACGGCGAAACCGGCCTGGCCCGCGCCATCGACGGCCGTTTCGATGCGATCGTGCTCGATCTCGGCCTGCCGCGGCTGGATGGCCTGGCGTTGTGCCGCAGCTTGCGCGAAGCCGGCCGCGGCGTGCCGGTGTTGATGCTGACCGCACGCGATACGCTCGACGACAAGTTGCGCGGCTATGCCGAAGGTGCGGACGATTACATGGTCAAACCTTTCGCGATGCGCGAGCTGGAGGCGCGGATACGCGTGTTGCAGCGGCGCGGACGCGATGCCGATGCCGCGCTCCAAGCCGGCGATTTGAGCTACGACCCGCGATCGATGCTCGCCGCGCGCGGCGGCAAGAGTTTCGCGCTGACGCGCGCGCAAGGCCAGATCCTGCTGGCGCTCATGAGGAACGCGCCTAACGTCGTTTCGCACGCCAAGCTGATCGAGGCGGTCTGGAGCGATGGCGGCGGCGAAGCGGCGGCCTTGCACACGCATGTGTACGAGCTGCGGGTATTGCTGGACCGACCCTTCGGCCATCAGATGATCCAGTCCGTGCGCGGGCTAGGTTATCGGCTGATGGCGGCGCCGTGAGTCCGCGTCCTGCGACCTTGCGGCGTCGCGTGACGCTGGCCTATACGCTGCTCGGTTTCTTGCTGAGCTTGCTGTTCGCGGCCGCGACGGTGTTCATCGCCGAAGATTACGAGCACATCATCGTCGACGAAATCCTGCGCGGGCAGGCGGAGGACTATAGCCTCAGGCTCGCCGCCGACCCGTCCGTGCCTTTGCCGCAGACCCACCGCTTGAGCGGTTACCTGCGCCGCGCCGACGGCAGCGGACAAGTGCCGGCCGAATTCGCACAGCTTCCGCCTGGCATCCACGAAAGCGACAACGAAGCTGCCGATGGCATCCATATCGGCGTATTCGATACCGATCTGGGGCGGATGTTCTTCGTCATCGATCTGAGCGATATCGAACGCATGGAACTCGACCTGAACTGGTTCCTCGCCGCGGTGGTCGTGTTGGGTACCGGCATCGCCGGCTGGTTGGGCTGGATTTTCGCTGGCCGGACATTGGTGCCGGTCAGGAAACTGGCGCAGGCGGTCGATGCCTTGCCGGCGCGTCCGCAGATAAGCGATCTGGCGCAAACCGTCAGCGACGACGAATTGGGCAAGCTCGCATCGGCGATCGACCGTTATCAGGCGCGCCTGGCCGAAGCCGATGCGCACGAGCGCCGCTTGTACGCCGATGCCAGCCACGAATTGCGCACGCCGATCGCGGTGGTGCGCGCGTCGGCGGAAGTCCTGCTCGACGATCCGGCGGCGAGCGACTACAGCCGGCAGCGGCTGCAGCGGCTGGATCGTGGGATGCGCGAACTCGGCGATTTGCTCGATGTCCTGCTCGACCTTGCGCGCCGCCGCGAACCGCAACTGGAAACCCTGGATGCCGCCGACCTGTTGCGCGAGACCGCGTCATCGCTGGCGCCCGCCGTCGACGGCATTCGCCGCACGGTCGAGATCGATGCCGCGGGCGGGTTGAGCGGAGCGCAACGCGAAAGTCTGCTGTTGTTGCGCAGCGTGATCCGCCGCGTACTGTCGCCGGATATTCCGGGGACGCTATCGCTGCGCTATGCCGATTCGCAATTCCGCATCGTCTTCAGCGAGGATGGCGTCGCCGCATCCGGCGGCCCTCCGACGGCTGCGGAGCGCAGCGATCGCGGATCGGGCCTGACGCTCATCGGTCGGCTCGCGACGCAACTGGGTTGGGAAATCGACGATCGCCGCGCCAACGATCGTCCCCGTGAAATAGCGATCCGCGTGCCAAGTCCGGCGCACCATGCGGACGGCTGAAGCATTCAGCTGTCCGCGGCCGGGTCTCAGACCGTGAGACCGCCGTTGCATAGGCTCGACACGCCTTTCAGAACAAGGTCATCCGATTGATTTCGCCGCAATCGGCCCGATTTTCCCCATTCCAGATTCCCGTCGGGCGCCATAATCTTCCGATGCCGCTAGAAGCCTTCCACCCCGCGGTCGCCAACTGGTTCCGCAACGCGTTCCCGGCGCCCACGCCGGTGCAGGTCGCGGCGTGGCCGGCGATCCGCAGCGGCCGCAATACGCTGGTGGCGGCGCCGACCGGTTCGGGCAAAACGCTGACTGCGTTCATGACCGCGATCGATGGCCTGATCCGCGAAGGCCTGGCGCAAGGCGGCAGCGATCTGCTGGGTCAGCAGTCCGCGCTGCCGGATCAGACCACGGTGGTCTATGTGTCGCCGCTGAAGGCCTTGTCCAACGATATCCGGATCAACCTCGAAGCGCCGCTGGCCGGCATCCGCGCCGAACTCGAGCGCATGGGCCTGCCGGACATCGAAATCCGTACCGCAGTGCGCACCGGCGACACGCCGCAATCCGAGCGCGCATCGCTGCGCCGCAAGCCGCCGCACATCCTGGTCACCACGCCCGAATCTTTGTATGTGCTGCTCGGTTCCGAATCGGGCAGGGCGATGCTCGGCACCGTGCGCACGGTGATCGTCGACGAAATCCACGCGATGGTCGGCAGCAAGCGCGGCAGCCACTTGACACTGTCGCTGGAACGGCTGGAAGCCTTGTGCGGCCGCCGCCTGACGCGCATCGGCGTATCGGCCACGCAAAAACCGATCGACGAAGTCGCGCGTTTTCTGGTCGGCGCCGGTGCCGTATCGCAGGACGGCGCGCCCGAATGCGAAATCGTCGACATCGGCCACGCCAAGCAGCGCGACCTGGCCCTGGAACTGCCGCCGACGCCGTTGAGCGCGGTGATGTCCGGCGACCAGTGGAGCCAGGTATTCGCCAGGCTCGCCGACCTCGTCGCCCAGCATCGCACCACGCTGGTGTTCGTCAACACGCGGCGCATGGCCGAACGCGCTTCGCGCGAACTCGGCGAACTGCTCGGCAAGGACGCGGTCGCCGCGCACCACGGCAGCCTCGCCAAGGAAATCCGCCTGGATGCGGAACAGAAACTCAAGCGCGGCGATCTGCGCGTGCTGGTGTGCACGGCGTCGCTGGAACTGGGCATCGATATCGGCGACGTCGACCTCGTCTGCCAGCTCGGTTCGCCGCGTTCGATCGCCGCGTTCCTGCAGCGCGTCGGCCGCGCGGGCCACCATGTCGGCGGCGTGCCCAAAGGCCGGCTGTTCCCGCAGACCCGCGACGAACTGGTCGAATGCGCGGCGTTGCTCGATGGCGTGCGCCGCGGCGAGCTCGACGCGCTGATCATGCCGCGCGCGCCGCTGGACGTGCTGGCGCAGCAGATCGTCGCCGAAGTCTCCTGCCGCGAGTGGGACGAGGACGCGCTCTTCGAATGGTCGCGCCGCGCCTGGCCTTATGCCGATCTGTCGCGCAAGGACTACGACGACGTGGTGCGCATGCTGGCCGATGGTTTCAGCACGCGCCGCGGACCTCGCGCCGGTTATCTGCACCGCGACGCGGTCAACCGCAAGCTGCGCGGCCGCAAGGGCGGGCGCATGACCGCGCTGATGTCCGGCGGCACCATTCCCGACACCAGCGATTACACCGTCATCCTCGAGCCGCAGGCGCAGAACGTCGGCACGGTGAACGAGGATTTCGCGGTCGAAAGCATGGCCGGCGATATCTTCCAGCTCGGCAATACCAGCTATCGCATCATCCGCGTCGAGCCGGGACGGGTACGCGTGGAGGATGCCGACGGCGCGCCGCCCAGCATTCCTTTCTGGTTGGGCGAGGCACCCGGCCGTACCGATGAATTGTCGTTCGCGGTGTCGCGGCTGCGCGAAGAGGTGGTGGAGCGGTTGCGGAACGATGGCGGCGCTGAGAGCAAATCCCCCCCGACCCCCCTTTTTCAAAGGGGGGAGAACAGCAGCGAAGGTGCCGATGCTGCTGCGCTTACCGAAGCCTCGGCTGTTCCCCCCTTTGAAAAAGGGGAGCAGGGGGGATTTGCTCTAGGCCCGACCCGACAATGGCTAACGGACAAACTCGGCCTACCGCCGGAAGCCGCGCACCAACTCGTCGACTATCTCGGCGCCACCGCGATTTCGCTCGGGACGATGCCGACCCAGGAAAACATCTTGCTGGAGCGTTTCTTCGACGAATCCGGCGGCACCCAGCTGGTGATCCACACGCCTTACGGCAGCCGCATCAACCGCGCCTGGGGCCTCGCGCTGCGCAAACGCTTCTGCCGCCAGTTCAATTTCGAATTGCAGGCGGCCGCGACCGAGGACGCGATCGTGCTGTCGCTCTCCACGAGCCACAGCTTCCCGCTGATCGAAGTCGCGAGTTACCTGCATTCGGCTTCGGCCGAACATGTGCTGATCCAGGCCTTGCTGGATGCACCGCTGTTCGGCGTGCGCTGGCGCTGGAACGCGACCACCGCGCTGGCCTTGCCGCGCTTCACCGGCGGCAAGAAAACGCCGCCGCAACTGCAGCGGATGAAGTCCGAGGATCTGCTGGCGACGGTGTTCCCCGACCAGGTCGCCTGCCTGGAAAACATCGTCGGCGAACGCCAGGTGCCCGACCACCCGCTGGTCGCGCAGACCATGCACGACTGCCTGCACGAAGCGATGGACGTCGACGGTTGGCTGGAGCTGCTGCGCGCGCTGGAATCGGGCAAGGTGCAGGTCACCGCGCGAGACCTGACCGCGCCGTCGCCGTTCGCCGCCGAAGCCTTGAACGCGCGCCCTTACGCCTTCCTCGACGACGCGCCGCTGGAAGAGCGCCGCACGCAGGCGGTGCAGACTCGCCGTTACGCCGATCCGCAGAGCGCCGACGATCTGGGCCGGCTCGATATCGATGCGATCGACGCGGTGCGCGAGGAAGCCTGGCCGGAAGTTCGCAATGCCGACGAGATGCACGAGGCGTTGATGGGGCTCGGTGTAGTGACAAGCGGCGAGGCGGATCGCAATGGATGGGTCGAGTGGTTGCATCGGCTAGCGAAGGATCACCGCGCTACCAGGCTTGAACGCAAACCCATCCCCACCCCAGTCCTCCCCTTGAAGGGGAGGGAGCAAGACGCTGCGGCTCTAAAGCCCTCCCCTTCAAGGGGAGGGTTGGGTGGGGATGGGTTTGATCATGAGTTGTGGATCGCCGCAGAACGCCTCCCACAGTTGCACGCGCTACATCCGGATGCAGCATTGCAACCTCATATCGAAGCGCCCGGCGAATACGCACAGCAAGCCTGGACGCGCGAAGATGCGGCGGTGGAACTGCTGCGTTCGCGCCTGACCGGCCTGGGCCCGACGCCAGCCGCGGATTTGGCTGAGACGCTTTCGATACCGCAGCCGGAAGTCGAGATGGCGCTCTTGCGCCTGCAGAGCCAAGGCTATGTGATGCAAGGCCGCTTCACGCCCGGTATCGGCGTCGACGAGTGGTGCGAACGGCATCTGCTGGCGCGGATCCACCGCTACACGCTCAAGCGCCTGCGTCGCGAGATCGAACCTGTCGAACTGCGCGACTTCATGCGTTTCCTGTTCGACTGGCAGCGCGTCAGCCCGGCTACGCGCGTCAGCGGCCCCGAAGCGCTGGCCGGCGTGCTGGCGCAACTGGAAGGTTTCGAGGCGCCGGCGGCGTCCTGGGAATCCGAACTGCTGCCGGCGCGCGTCAAGGATTATTCGATCTCCTGGCTGGACGATCTGTGCACGGCCGGCCGCACGATGTGGACGCGGCTGCGGGTGAGTTCCGGCGACACCAGCGGCAGCCGCGGTAGTACGCCTGTGCGCGCCACACCGATCGTGCTGTTGCCGCGCAAGCAAGCGGCCGCATGGACCAAGTTCGTGCCGGAACACGCCGCCGAAGACACGTTGTCTTCGCGCGCGCAACTCGTCGCCGACTATCTGGCCGAGCACGGCGCCTCGTTCTTCGACGAACTGGTATCCGGCGCGCATCTGCTGCGCACCGAATTGGAGGATGCGCTGGCCGAACTGGTCGCGCGCGGACGCGTGCATTGCGACAGCTACGCCGGCCTGCGCGCGCTGCTGGTGCCGGCGTCCAAGCGCCCGAGCGCGTCCCCGCATCGCCGCCGCCGCGCCGCGCTGTTCGGCATCGAGGATGCGGGCCGCTGGGCTACGATCCGCCGCGGCGGACCCGTTGCGGCGAACGGCAAGTCCGACCCGGAAGCGGTCGAGCACATCGCCCGCGTGCTGCTGCGCCGCTACGGCGTGGTCTGCTGGCGCCTGCTTGAGCGCGAAGCGTCCTGGCTGCCGCCGTGGCGCGAGCTGCTGCGCGTTTACCATCGCCTGGAAGCGCGCGGCGAAATCCGCGGCGGCCGATTCATCGCCGGTCTGTCGGGCGAGCAGTTCGCATTGCCCGAGGCCATCGGCCTGATGCGTCAGGTACGGCAACGCGCCCACGACGGCGGGCTGATCTGCCTGTCCGCCGCCGATCCGCTCAACCTGGTCGGCACCATGTTGCCGGGCAGCAAGCTGCCGCGCCTGACCGGATCGCGCGTGCTGTATCGCGACGGCGTGCCGCTGGCGACCTTGAGCGCAGGCCAGATCGAGTTGCTCGCCACGCTGACTCCGGAAGAGGAACGCGCCGCACGCAAGGCGCTGTTGCGCGAACCGGACTCCGTTTTTCCAAGCCTGCCGGTATCCGCTCTGTAGGCGGACTCTGCGGTTTGTGGGAGCGACTTTAGTCGCGAGCTATTGGTGCTGCGTTGGACCGGAAAAGCTCGCGGCTAAAGCCGCTCCCACAAAAGCTGCTCCCACAAAAAACCGCTGCTACGCATGCGCGAGCCGACGGCTCGATCCCCTCACAAAAACCTAACACACGAGTCAACGGCCGCATCACGCCGTCGTACCGATACTGCGGCGATTGAACGGCGGCCGTATCGGTCGCCGCCGGAGGCTCGAGATGGCACGTCCTGTCTGGAACGGCACCCTTTCGTTCGGCTTGCTGAATATTCCGGTCCAACTGATGTCGGGCGAAAAGCGCACCGACATCCAGTTTCGCATGTTGGATTCGCGCGACAACTCGCCGATCCGCTACGAGCGGATCAACGCCGAGACCGGCGAGGAAGTGGCCTGGAAGGATATCGTCAAGGCCTTCGAATACGACAAGGGCAGCTACGTGGTCCTGGAGCAGGAGGACATCAAGTCGGCCGCGCCGGAGAGCCATGGTGCGATCGACGTGGAAGCCTTCGTCGACGCGGACGCGATCGGCCCGCAGTACTTCGAGAAGCCTTACGTGCTGGTGCCGGCCAAAAAAGCCGAGAAAGGCTACGTGCTGCTGCGCGAGGCGCTGGCCAGCACCAAGAAAATCGGTGTCGCACGCGTAGTCATACGCACGCGCGAGCATCTGTGCGCGGTCGTTCCGCAAGGCGACGCGTTGTTGTTGCTGATGATGCGCTACCCGCAGGAGCTGGTCGACGTGGAGGAATACAACATCCCGGAAGGCAAGCCGTCCGAATACCGAATCACCGCGAAGGAGAAGGAATTCTCCGAACAGTTGATCAACAGCATGTCCGATGACTGGGCACCGTCGCAATACAAGGACGAATTCAGGTCCCGGCTGCACGCGGTCATCAAGAAGCGAATGAAGAGCAAGGGCGTGGTGGCCAAGAAGGAAGAGGACGATCAGGAAGTCGCCGAGAACGCGGCGACCAACGTGGTCGACTTCATGTCGCTGCTGCAGCAGAGCATCGACCGCAACAAGCGCACGCCCGCCAAGAAGAAAGCCGCCGCTAAGAAAGCGCCGCGCAAGACGGCGAAGAAAGCGGCTAAAGCGCGCAAGACGCCCGCGCGAAAGCGGAAATCGGCCTGACCCCACGCGTCGCGCATGAGCCTACGCGAATACGCCAAGAAACGCCGGTTCGGCCAGACGCCGGAACCCGCCGAAGACGCCGGCGTAGGCAGGCATGGGCATAGGCCGACTTTCGTGGTGCAACTGCATCATGCGCGCGCGCGGCATTACGATTTCAGGCTGGAGATGGACGGCACGCTGAAGAGCTGGGCGGTGCCCAAGGGCCCGTCGCTGCGTGCGGGCGAAAAGCGCCTGGCGGTGGAAGTGGAAGACCATCCGCTCGGCTACGCCGGTTTCGAAGGCGACATCCCGCAAGGACATTACGGCGCCGGTCACGTCGACCGCTTCGATCATGGCGTATGGAGTTCCAACGGCGATCCCCTAGAAGCGCTGGCGGCGGGCAAGATCGATTTCGTCCTGCATGGCGGCAAGTTGAACGGCGGTTGGAAACTCGTGCGCACCGCGAAAAGCGCGCGTCAGCCGCAGTGGCTGCTGATCAAACGCCAGGACGCGTTCGCGCGCGACGCAGAAGCCGACGATCTGATCGGCAAGAACGCCAAGACCGCGAAGAAGACCGTACAAAAAGCGACCAAGGCGGCGGACGCGAAGAAAGCGTCGAAGAAAACGCCGCGCAGACGCAGGCGCGACTGGCACGGGCTCGCGCAGGCGATCGAGGGCGCACGCGCCTTGCGCGACCGCACGCTGCCGGCGCCGCAATTGGCGACGCTGCGGCAAGGGCCGCCAGCGGGCGATGCCTGGCTGCACGAATTGAAGTGGGACGGCTACCGCCTGCTCGTCAGGATCGAAAAAGGCAAGGCCAAGCTGCGCTCGCGCAAGAACCTGGACTGGACGGCGGACTATCCGGAGATCGTGTCCGCGTTGGAATCGCTAGGGGTGAGCGACGCCGACCTGGACGGCGAACTGATCGCGCTGAACGCGGAGGGAAGAGATGATTTTTCCGCGCTCCAGCATACGATCGCCGGCACGGCCAACGCGACGCTGCGCTATGTGCTCTTCGATATGCCGTCGCTGGAACGTGTCGACTTGGCCAGAACGCGGTTGATCGAGCGCAAGCAATTGCTGGAAGCGCTGTTGGAGGGAAGCGATCCCATCCTGGCCTATAGCCAGCATATCGTCGGCCACGGCGACGAAGTGTTCGCGGCCAGCGCCAAGCAGGGTATGGAAGGGATCATCAGCAAGAACGTGTCGGCGCGCTACAGCAGCGGCCGCTCGGATGCGTGGACCAAAGCCAAGCATGCGCAAGGCGACGAATTCGTCGTGGTCGGCTACACCGCGCCGAAGCATTCGCGTACCGGGTTCGGTTCGTTGCTGCTGGCGACGCGCCAACGCGGCGGCTTGAAGTATGTCGGCCGCGTGGGTACCGGTTTCGACGACGGCATGCTGCGCAGCCTCGCCAAAGCCCTGCGCAAGCTCGAACGCAAGCAGCCGACCGTCGACTTGCCGCCGCACATCCCGTTGTCGATACGCACGGTGACCTGGGTGGAGCCCAAGCTCATCGTGGAAGTCGCATTCCGCGGCTGGGCCAAAGAGGGCCTGCTGCGCCAAGCCAGTTTCACCCGATTGCGCGAGGACAAGGCCATGAAGGACATCGGCGGAGATACCGAACAGCGCCTCACCAGCCCCGACAAGCAGATATATCCGGAGAGCGGCATCACCAAACAGATGGTCGCGGACTACTACCGGACCATCGCGCCTCGTCTTTTGCCGGAAATCGCGCGCCGCCCCTTGTCGTTGCTGCGCTGTCCCGACGGTTTGAAAGGCCAGTGCTTCTTCCAAAAACACCACGCCGGCACGCTTGGCGCGAATGTGCATGCCGTTCCGATCCGCGAGAAGGATGGCGGCAAGGACGATTATCTTTATATCGAAGATGTCGAAGGCTTGCTCGATCTGGTCCAGATGAATGCGCTGGAACTGCATCCCTGGGGTTCGCGCATCGACGATGTCGAGCATCCTGACCTGCTGGTATTCGATCTGGACCCCGGCCCCGGCGTGAAATGGAAGGACGTGATCGCCGCGGCGCGCGATGTGCGCGCAAGGCTGGAGGAAATCGGCATGCAGAGCTTCGTGCGCCTGTCCGGCGGCAAGGGTCTGCATGTCGTGCTGCCGATCAAGCCCGGACCGAGCTGGGAGCAGGCCAAAGCCTTCTGCGAGGCTTTCGCCGATGCGATGGCCACGCAGACGCCGGATCGCTACGTCGCCACCGCCAGCAAGGCCAAACGGCAGGGCGTGATCTTCATCGATTGGCTGCGCAACGGCCGCGGCGCGACCAGCGTGGCCAGTTGGTCCTTGCGCGCGCGCGCGGGCGCGGGCGTGGCGATGCCGCTGCGCTGGGACGAGTTGGGACGCACAAAATCCGGCGCGGAATTCACGATGCAACGCGCATTGACGCGCGCCTCGCGCCTGCGCAAGACCGTTTGGGAAGGCTGGAACAAGGCCGCGAAGCAGGCTCTGGTGGCGCTGGAGTGACCTGTATGGCGGAGCAAAGTCGAAGAGCGTTTTTTTGACACGGATAAGAGCGGGTTAACACGGATAGAGCATTCTGATGAAAATACTCATCGCTTCGTCGCAATTAAGGCTCTATCCGCATTTATCCGCTCTTATCCGTGTCGAAAAAAGCCCCGCCGGAAAATTGCGCCGATAATCGTCAACTGTTCGCAACCTTGGTCGTCGACTCTATCCGGGCCGGCTGACAGGGGAGTCGGTATCCCCCGACTTCCCGACAGAGGTTCGAAGCCATGAGTCTGCGTTGCACTAAACTAGCCTGGACGCTAGGTGCGGTTGCCCTGTTAGCTTTCGGCGCCGCCTGCGCACAAGGCCCCGCCGTGACCGATCGACCCGCGCGCCATCATGACGACGACAACCATGGCCTGATCGTGATCGGCCATCGCGGCGCCAGCGGCTACAGGCCAGAACATACGATCGAGTCCTACCGGCTCGCGATTCGGCAGGGCGCCGACTTCATCGAGCCCGATCTGGTGGCGACCAAGGACGGCGTGCTGGTCGCGCGCCACGAAAACGAAATCTCCGGCACTACCGATGTCGCCGATCACCCCGAATTCGCCAACCGCAAAACCACCAAAACCATCGACGGCGTAGCGCTGACCGGCTGGTTCACCGAGGATTTCACGCTCGCCGAAATCAAAACGCTGCGCGCGAAAGAACGCATCCCCGATGTCCGTCCGCAGAACACGCGCTACGACGGCCTGTACCAGATCCCGACCTTCGCCGAAGTGATCCAGCTCGCCAAGCGCGAGAGCCGCGGCAACCGCAAGATCGGCATCTACCCGGAAACCAAGCACCCGACTTATTTCGCCAAGGAAGGCCGCCGCATCGACGGCAGCCCGATTGCGACTTCGCTCGGCGCGAAGCTGGCGGAAACGCTGGTCGCGCAGGGCTTCACCGATCCCAAGCGCATCTATATCCAGAGTTTCGAAGTCGAGAACCTGATCGAACTTAAGAAGAAGCTCATGCCAATGGCGGGCCTCAGCATCCCGCTGGTACAGCTATACGACGACATCGACGGCGCCAAGCCCTACGACATCGTTTACAACGTGGCGCACGGCGCGGATCTGGCCGCGATCTACGGCGGTTTGGCGGAAAAGATCGAAGGCGGCATCGGCCCGGATACCGGCTATGGTTCCTTCGTCACGCAGCCGGTGCTGAACTGGATGAAGGCCAATTACGCTTCAGGCATCGGTCCGTGGAAGGTCAATCTGCTGCCGCGTATCGCCCTGGATCCGAAAGTGGATGCCAACGGCGATGGCAATGCCGAACTAGGTACGCGCAATACCGGCATCGTGCACCCGATGCTGGGTCGCGCGCTCAAGGCCGGCCTGCAGGTGCATCCGTACACGCTGCGCGCCGAAGAAAGCTTTCTGACCCAGACGCCGAACGGCGTTTCGCAGACCGCGCTCGCCGAAGCGGTGCAGCTGTACAGCATGGGCGTGCAGGGTTTCTTCATCGACCAGCCCGACGTCGGCGTGGCGGCGCGCGAGATCTTCCTGGATCTCAATCGCCAGGCGCGCGACCGCTGAAGCTCACAAGCCCCTCTCCCGCCGGGAGAGGGGTTGGGGTGAGGGTGCGGCGAAGCGAGGTTGCATCGAATCGCATAGATGTTCGTGTGCTCACGATCCACGACATGAGCGCAACGACGCAACTCCGCCGAACCCTCATCCGGCGCTCCGCGCCACCTTCTCCCGATGGGAGAAGGAATGGTGCGGTTCCCTGCTTCCCGCAATCGATTACTGCTTCGCAGGCTTCGCATCGCCGGACGACGCGGTCAACCCGCGCTTCTCCAGCAGCGGCTCGATCTTCGGATCGTGCCCCGCAAAATCGCGGAACAGTTGCAGCGCATCCTTGCTGCCGCCCTGCGACAGCAATGTCTTACGGAAGTGGTCGCCGTTGGCGCGGGTCAGGCCGCCGTGCTGCTTCATCCACTCCACGCTGTTGGCGTCGAGCACTTCCGACCAGATGTAGGCGTAGTAGCCGGCCGCGTAGCCGCCCATGATGTGGCTGAAATACGGGGTGCGGTAACGCGGCGGCACCGGCGGATAGTCGACGCCGTCCTTCTTCAGCGCCGCGGCCTCGAAAGCCATCACGCCTTTCGCCTCGGGCACCTGGTCCGGGCTGGCGAACTGGTGCCAGTTCTGGTCCAGCATCGCTGCGCCCAGGTATTCGGTGGTGGCGAAGCCCTGGTTGAACTTGGCGCTCGCCAGCACCTTGTCCAGCAGTTCCTTGGGCATCGCTTCGCCGGTCTGGTAGTGCTTGGCGTAGTTGGCCAGGATCGACGGCCAGTCGGCCCACATCTCGTTGACCTGCGACGGATACTCGACGAAATCGCGCGGCACGCTGGTGCCGGTGAAATACGGATATTTCACGTTCGAGAACATGCCGTGCAGAGCGTGGCCGAACTCGTGGAACATCGTGGTCACTTCATCCCAGGTCAGCAGCGTCGGCTGGCCGGCCGGTGGTTTAGGGATGTTGAGATGGTTGGCGACCACCGGCAGCGTGCCGAACATCTCGCTCTGGTCGACGTACGAATTCATCCACGCGCCGCCGCGCTTGGACGGGCGTGCGTACATGTCGGCGATGAAGATCGCCAGCTGCTTGCCGTCGGCGTCGAACACGTCGTACACGGTGACGTCGGGATTATAGACCGGCAGATCGGTGCGCTGTTTGAACTTCAGGCCGTACAACTGGCCGGCGGCGTAGAACACGCCGTTCTCGAGCACGTTCTTCATCTCGAGATAGGGTTTGAGCTGGGATTCGTCGAAGTTGTACTTCTCCGCGCGCACTTTCTCGGTGTAGTAGGACCAATCCCACGGCTGCAATTGGAACGTCGGCTCGCCCTTGGCGGCCTGTTCTTTGTCGATCATGGCCTGCAGGTCGGCGGCTTCGCGCTTGGCGTTGGCCACGGCGGCCGGCGCGAGCTGGCCGAGCATCTTGTTGACGGCTTCCGGGGTCTTGGCGGTTTCGTCCTCGAGCACGAAGGCCGCGTAGTTGGGGTAGCCCATCATTTTGGCGCGCTCGGCGCGCAGCTTGGTCACCTTGGCGACGATCTCGGTGTTGTCGAACTTGTTGCCGCGACTGCCGCGCGCGACCGAGGCCTTATGCAGTTTTTCGCGTGTGGCGCGGTTGGTCAGTTGCGCCTCGGGCGGCTGGCCGGTGGTGTTGAGCAGGGTCAGCACGTATTTGCCGTCGAGCTTGCGCTTCTTGGCTTCGTCTGCGGCGGCGGTGATCTGTTCCGGGGGCAGACCGTCCAGTTCTTCCTTGGTGTCGACCGCGATCGCCGAATCGTTGACCTCGGCCAGCACGTTCTGGCTGAACTGCGTGCCCAGCGTGGCCAGTTCGGCGTTCATCGCCTTCAGCTTGGTTTTGTCGGCTTCGGACAACTTGGCGCCGGCGCGGACGAAGTCGCTGTAATAGCGTTCGATCAGGCGCACGCCCTGCGCGTCGAGGCCGAGCGAGGCGCGTTCGTCGTACAACGCCTGGATGCGGGCGAACAGTTTCGAATTGAGCCGGATCGCGTCGCGGTGGGCGGCGAACTTCGGTGCGTAATCGGCGTCCAGTTTGTCGCGGGTTTCGTTGGTGTCGGCGCCGACCAGGTTGTCGAAGACGACCCGGGCGCGGTACAGGGTGCGGCCGGATTTCTCCAGCGCCAGGATGGTGTTGTCGAAGGTCGGCTTGTCGGCGCTGTCGGCGACCGCGGCGACTTCCTTCAATTCCTCATCCATGCCGCGGTCGAAAGCCGGACCGAAATCGCTGTCTTTGATCTTGTCGAACTGCGGGTAATGCAGCGGCAGCGGGCTTTCTGCGAAGAAGGGATTGGATTCGGCGGCGGCGGGCGCGGCGGTGGCGGTTTCGTTCACGGGGGTAGGGGCTTTGTTGCAGGCGGTGGAGGCGAGGGCGGCGATGGCCACGGTCAGCGCGAGTGTCAGCGGATGCTTCATGGAGTGGGCATTGTCCGGAAAGTGGCGCCCAGCCTAGCCCAGGCCGCGGGGGCGGGCCACCTGTGACTTTCGGCAGGGGGCTTTGGCTGGCTTTTTTAGCCGTCATTCCCGCGAAGGCGGGAATCCAGTGACTTGGCTTGAGCCCTCTCCCGCTTGCGGGAGAGGGTGGGGTGAGGGCGCGCGGGATGACAGATCGCCTCGCAGCGATCTGGAGAGGCCATAAAGTCACTGGATTACAGGCCGCTCCTGCGACCTGCCCTTCGGGCCATTTGCTCCGCAAATGTTGTTCCGGCATCCCTGCCTCCACAGTCCCGCCTTCGCGGGAATGACGGCTTAAAGCGTCTCGAACTGCCGGATGATCCAGGACATCTGGTAAAGCAGTCCAACCACCGCAAACGCCGCATGGAACCGCTTGTTCGGCGTGACGATGGCGACCAGGCACAGCACGACATAGGCCAGGCTGCGCAATTCCAATTCCGGACCGAAACTTCCCAAATACTCCCGGCCTTTGATCCAGGTATCGCCCAGGTCCACCACGTACGCCAAACCCAGCAGGCCGAAGAACCATTTGCGCCGCGAATAGAAATAATCTTCGTAGCCCGAATAGCCTTCGAGACTGTCGGGAAAAATAATCGCGCACAACAAGTACAGCAGCAGTGCGTACAACGCCACGTACAAATACAGCATGAAGGTCCAGTGCACCGTCCCGGACAGGCGGAATTCCCACCACCAGAAGTGCAACAGATAGAGGAACATCGACACCGCCCACACCAGATGCACCCAGTAAGCGCGTTCGCGCACCGGACGATCGATGATCCGCGCGAAATGGCGGATCAGATGGGTCAGCCCCAGGCCCACCACCATGCCCAACAGCACCCGCACATGCAGGAATAGGCTGGCCAGCGAATCCGTATGCGGGGCGGGGTCCATGCCAGGATTGTGGCCACCGCGTACCGGGTCCGCAAGCCGTGGCCCGGCCCGCGCGTGCAGTAGACTGGACGCCCGCCACGGAGCGTATCCATGACCACCGCTTACGATTTCAGCGCCGCCGACATCGACGGCCAGACGCGTCCGTTGGCCGACTATCGCGGCAAGGTGCTGCTGATCGTCAACGTGGCTTCCAAGTGCGGCTTCACGCCGCAATACGCCGGCCTGGAAAAGTTGTGGCAGGACTACCGCGATCGCGGCTTGGTGGTGCTGGGTTTTCCTTGCGACCAGTTCGGCCATCAGGAGCCGGGCAACGAGGCCGAGATCAAGGAATTCTGTTCGCTGACGTACGACGTCGACTTTCCGATGTTCGCCAAAATCGACGTGAACGGCTCCGCCGCGCATCCGTTGTGGAAATGGCTGAAGGACGAAAAGGGCGGTCTGCTGGGCTTCGATGGGATCAAGTGGAACTTCACCAAGTTCCTGGTCGGCCGCGACGGCAGCGTGCTGAAGCGGTACGCGCCGACCGATACGCCCGAGTCGCTGGCGAAGGACATCGAAGCCGCTTTGGGTTGATCTGGTTTGCGAGGCGGCTTTTGTAGGAGCGGCTTTCGTGGGAGCGGCTTTTGTGGGAGCGGCTTCAGCCGCGAGCTCTTGATATGGTTTCGTCGGTATCTTGAAAAGCTCGCGGCTGAAGCCGCTCCCACAAAAGCCGCTCCCACGAAAGCCGCTCCCACAAAGGCAGGATTTATTTCTCGACGAAAGCGCGCTCGAACACGTACTGGCCCGGCACCCCGATTCGCGGCGCCGCGCTGAAGCCGCGGGCGTCGAGGATGGCGCGGAAGTCGGCCAGCATCTGCGGGCTGCCGCAGATCATGGCGCGGTCGTGTTCGCCGTCCAGCGCTTCGATGCCCAGTTGTGCCTGCATCCGTCCGCTGTCCATCAGTTCGGTCAGGCGGCCGCGCTGGTCGCGGCCCGCGAATTCGAAATGTTCGCGCGTGACGGCCGGGTAGTACTTCAATTTGGCGGCGATCTGCTCGCCCAGGAATTCGTGGCGCGGCAGCTCGTTGAGGATGTAATCGCGATAAGCCAGATCGCCCGCGCTGCGCACGCCGTGGGCCAGCACGATCTTGTCGAAACGTTCGTAGGTTTCAGGATCTTTGATCACCGCCAGCCACGGCGCCAACCCGGTGCCGCTACCCAGCAAGTACAGATTGCGGCCCGGATGCAGATCGTGGATCAGCAGCGTGCCGGTGGGTTTGCGCCCGATCAGCACGCTGTCGCCGGGGCGGATCGCCTTGAGCCGCGAAGTCAGCGGGCCGTTGGGCACCTTGATGCTGAAGAACTCGAGCTGCTCTTCCCAGTTGGCGCTGGCGATCGAATACGCGCGCAGCAAAGGGCGGCCGTCGATTTCCAGGCCGATCATCACGAACTGGCCGTTCTCGAAACGGAAACCGTCGTCGCGGGTGGTGGTGAAGCTGAAGTAATCGTCCGTCCAGTGACGGACATCCAGCACCGTCTCGGTGCCAAATGCGGAAGACATGAAGTGGGTTGCGCAGGGGAATCGGGCCTATTGTACCGGATGAGAGCCGTTCTCATCTCCTGAGAGGGCGGCGGCCTATGCTGGCGGCGATGCGGACGCTCTGGACCATCGGCCATTCGACCCGCGAATGGGAAGATTTCGTCGCCATGCTGCGCGAGGCGGAGATCGCCGTGCTGGCCGACGTGCGGCGCTTCGCGGGCTCGCGGCGCCATCCGCAATTCTTCGGCGAGACGATGGCGCGGGCGCTGCCCGAAGCCGGCATCGCTTACCAGGCGATGCCGGATCTCGGAGGACGCCGGCCGGCGCATCCGGATTCGCCGAACACGGCCTGGCGCAATGCGGGCTTCCGCGGTTATGCGGACTACATGGCCAGCGACGGTTACGTTGCAGCGCGGACCCGGCTCGAAACGCTGGCGAGCGCCCAGCGCACGGCAGTGATGTGCGCCGAAGCGGTGTGGTGGCAATGCCATCGCGGCCTGATCGCGGACGACTTCAAATCGCGCGGCTGGGAAGTGATCCATTTGATGGCGCCGGGGCGCGCTGAACCGCATCCGTACACGTCGGCGGCGCGGGTTGTGGACGGTCGGTTGGAGTATTCGCTGCCACCGGATCCGCAGGCCGGGTTGTTCTAGCTTTTGCTCTCAGCCGTCATTCCCGCCTTCGCGAGAATGACGGCTAAGCAGAAACCGAAAGGGGGAGGACGTTTGTATTTGAGCGTCAGACGCTGCGCACGAAAACCGCGTTGGGTTTGCCGTCGCTGCCTGGACGCACTTCGACTTCGTAGCCGGGATGGGCGGCGACGAGGTCTTTCAGTTTCGCAAAACCGTACGTGCGCGCGTCGAAATCGGAGGCCAAGCGGATGAGGTTGCTGCCGACCGCGCCCAGATGCGCCCATCCGGCATCGTCGGAAGCGGCTTCGACGGCTTCGCGCAGCAGCTTGTCCAACACTTTGTCGCGTTTCAGCTTGACCGGCGTCGGCGATGCGGCCTTGGGCTCGTTGTCGCCCAGGTTTTCCGTGTAGACGAACTTGTCGCAGGCGGCGACGAAGGCTTGCGGCGTCTTGCGCTCGCCGAATCCGTACACGGTGAGGCCCTGCTCGCGGATGCGCGCGGCCAGGCGAGTGAAGTCGCTGTCGCTCGAGGCGATGCAGAACCCGTCCAGATGGCCGCCGTAGAGCAGATCCATGGCATCGATGATCAGCGCGCTGTCGGTAGCGTTCTTGCCGGTGGTGTAGTTGAACTGCTGTATCGGTTGGATGGAATGGCTCAGCAGGCCGGCCTTCCAGCCGCTCAGGTGTCCGGAGGTCCAGTTGCCGTAGGCGCGGCGCACGCTGGCGTTGCCGTACTTGGCGATCTCCGCCAGCAATTGCGGCAGGCGCTCGGCGTTGGCGTTGTCGGCGTCGATCAGCAGGGCCAGTCTGGGAACGCGAGTCGGGGTGGGCATGGGGCCTCCTGAGCTTTTAGCCCTCTCCCGCTTGCGGGAGAGGGTTGGGTGAGGGCGCGCGACATAACGGATCGCGTCGAGCCGTGCAGAAAGCGATAAGTCGCTGGCGTCCAGCCTTCGCGGGAATGACGGCTAAAAGCAAAGACGCAAGCAAAGCTCAGCGATACCCCGATGCCTGCAACTCGAACAATTCCGCATACCGCCCGCCCTGCGCGAGCAATTGCTCATGCGTGCCCGAAGCCTCGAGCCGGCCTTCGGCCAGCACCAGAATGCGGTCGGCCATGCGTACGCTGGAGAAGCGGTGCGAGATCAGCACCGCGGTGCGGTCGTCGCTGAGTTCCTTGAAACGCTGGAACACTTCGAATTCGCTGCGCGCATCCAGCGCCGCGGTGGGTTCGTCGAGGATCATCACCTGCGCATCGCGCATATAGGCGCGGGCGATCGCGATCTTCTGCCATTGGCCGCCGGACAGGTCCACGCCGGTCTTGAAGCGGCGGCCGATCAGTTGGTCGTAACCTCTCGGCAGGCCGTCGATGACCTCGTCGGCCATCGCCCGGCGCGCGGCTTCGCGGATGCGCGTTTCGTCGTTCATCGCGTCGACCTGGCCGACGCCGATGTTTTCGCCCGCGCTCAGGTGGTAGCGGACGAAATCCTGGAAGATCACGCCGATGTTGGCGCGCAGGTCTTCCAAGCCGTACTCGCGCAGGTCGCGTCCGTCGAGCAGGATGCGGCCTTCGTCCGGGTCGTAAAGACGCGCCAGTAGCTTGACCAAAGTGGTTTTGCCGGCGCCGTTCTCGCCGACCAGCGCCAGCACTTCGCCGGCGCGCAATTCGAATTCGAGATTGCGCAGCGCCCATTTTTCGGCGTCCGGATAGCGGAAGCCGACGTTCTCGAACGCGAAGCCGTGCGCGATCGGCCGCGGCACGGGCACCGCATCGGGCGGCGATGCGATTTCAGGCTCGATTTCGAAGAACGAGAACAAATCGTCCAGATACAAGGCTTGCCCCGCGACCTGCGAAAACCCGATCAGCAGGCTCTCCAGCAATTGCCGCAAACGCCGGAAGCTGCCGGCCAGGAAGGTGAGGTCGCCGATCGAGAAATCGCCTTTCACGGTGCGCCAGGCGATATAGCCATAAGCGACGTAATAGCCCAGCGTGCCGAGCGCCGCCAGCAGCGTGCCCCAGAAGGCGCGCCGCTTGGCCAATGCGCGGCTGGCCTTGAAGAATTTGTCGGCAAGGAAACGATAGCGCTCGATCAGGAAGGTATGAAGATTGAAGATCTTCACTTCCTTGGCCGTTTCCACGCTGGCGCCCATCTGGCGCAGGTATTCCAACTGCCGCCGTTCGGGCGTCCATTGGAAATTCAGCGAATAATTCATCGCATTGAAATGCGCTTCGCCGACGAAAGCGGGAATCAGCGCCACCGCGAGCAGCAGGATCAGCCACGGCGCGTAGACCAGCAGGCCCGCGGCGAAGCTGACCACGGTGATCGCGTCCTGGGCCTGGCCGAACAGCTGGCTCATCAGGCTCATCCGCCCCATCGTCTGGCGGCGCGCGCGATCGAGTTTGTCCTGCAGGTCGGGATCCTCGAAATCTTCGAGATCGAGCGTGGCTGCATGCTCCATCAGCCGCACGCTGGTGGCATTGGTGAACAGTTCCGACAGCAGCGAATCGGCGTAGTTGACGATGCGGCCGAGCAAGTCGGAAGCGATCGCCAGGCCGAATTCCACGCCCAGCAATAGCAACAGATGATTGAGCTGGCCGCTTTGCCAGGCGGGGGTCAGGCTGTCGAAGCTGACGCCTGCGCCGACCAAGCGGACCACTTCGTCGATGATCAGCTTGCCGATGTAGAGCGTGACCACCGGCATCAGCGCGCGGATCAGGCGCAGGCCGAGGCTGGTGATGGTCAGCGCCGGACTGGTCGCCCAGATCTGGCGCAGGAACGGCGGCAGATTGCGCATCGCGTTGAAGCGTTCGCGCAGGCTGGGGTTGCCGTTGCGTTGCGGCGGCTTGAGTTCTGCGGCGGGCGGGGCAGCGGTCGGCATCGGGGGATTGTGCCCGAGGCCGGGGTCGGTCATGTGATCGGGTTCGATAGGGCTTTTGTAGGAGCGGCTTCAGCCGCGAGCTTTTGCTCGATCGCCGCAATCTCCAAGAAAGAGCTCGCGGCTGAAGCCGCTCCTACAAAAAACAAAAAGCCGCTCCCTCGGTGGAGGGGGCGGCTTGGGATAAGCGATAGCCGGTACGATCAGTTCAGTTCGAGCTTGCCGGTGCCGGAGAACGTCTCGATCCGGATCTCGCCGTTGCCGGTGCCATAGCGTTGCTCGAAGTCCGAGCCCGGGCCGTACTTGGCGCGGTTGACGTTGGCGCCAGGGGCGCTCAGGTCGCCGCTGAAGCTTTCGCCGCTGACGCGCGCGGACAACGACTTGGGCGCGATCACGGTGATATCGCCGCTGACCGACTCGGTGCCGATCTTGCCGCCGTCGGCCAGACCGCTGCGGATGGTGATGTCGCCCGAGACGCTGCTGGCGGTGACGTTGTGCGCGCGTTCGCCGCGCGTATCGATCTGCAGGTCGCCGGAGACGGTCTCGGCTTCGATTTCGCCGTTCAAGCGCCCGCGCAGGTCGACATTGCCGCTGACCGACTGCACGCTGACGTTGGAACTGTTCAACGTGACCCGCACCTCGCCGCTGACGCTTTCGATATCGGCCTCGTTGGGCGCGCCGGCGACGACGACGTTGCCGCTGACGCTATCGATGCTGAGTTCGGCGCCGGCGGTGCCGACCACGTCGATGTCCACCGCCACGCCATCGATGTCCAGGCTGGCCAGAGTGGGCACTTTCAGCAGCAACGTGGTGGGCTCGGTGTTGCGGTTGTTGTTGGGATATTTGACTTCGATGTCCAGGCGGTCGCCGCCGCCTTCCACTTCGAAGCGTTCCACGCCGTCGCCCAGGCTGCCGCCGATATGCACTTCGGGACGATCCCAGACGCGCACTTCGATGCGGCCCTTGACGTTCTCGATGCCGACGGTGCCGCGCCGGTCGAGCGCGTGGGTTTCGTCGATGGGTTTCCCCGCCCAGGCCGGGGCGGACAGTCCGGCGAGCAAGGCCAGGGTGAGCAGTTGCAGTTTCATGGTGTTTCTCCGGGAATCGGGTTCAGCGGGTATCGGTTTAGATCGCTGTGCAGACTTCAAGGCTATCAACTAAGGGCAAGGCGTTGGGTCAGGGCGAGCCGCTGCGCGTATAGCTTCTGCAGCCGCTCGAGCAGGAAGCGGGCTTCGGGATCCTGGGCCAGCGCGCTGCGCACTTGCGCGGCGCTGCGGTCCAGTTGGCGTAATGCGCGGGCGTCGGCGACCGGATTTTTCTGGGCGTCGATTTCGCGCAATGCGGCTTTGTATTCCCAGGTCATCGCCGCGGCTTCGCGCGAGAGCAGGGTCGCGGTGGGGTCGCTGGGGTGGGCCGAAGTTTGTGCGAAAGGTTCGGGCTGCGAGGTCTGCTGCAGGGCGGCCGGACGCAGTTGCCAACCGATGCCCACCGCGATCGCGACCGAGGCCGCCATCGCCAGCCAGCCGAGCGGGCGCGAGCGCAGCGATATCACGTTCGACGGTGCGGCTTGCACGGCCGGCGCCGTGCCCGCCTGGGCGGAAATCCGCTCGGCGATGCCGGCCCACAGGTCGCGCTGGGGCAGGGCGTCGCGGCGCAGGCCGCGCAACTGCCAGCGCAGGGCGTCGGGCATGTCGTCGCCGCGGTCCTGGTCCTGCATCCGGTCGTTTCCGTTGGAACTCATGCTTCACCTCCGAGCCGCGTGCGCAACAACATGCGCGCGCGGTGCAACTGCGCCTTCGAACTGCCTACCGCCATATCGAGCTGGGCGGCGATTTCCTCGTGCTTCCAACCTTCCACATCGTGCAGCACCAGCACCGCACGCGCCCGCGGCGGCAAGGTGGCGACGACGCGTTCCAGGTCGGTCGACAGCGCCGTGGTATGGCCTGCCGAATCGACGCTGCCGATGCCGTCGTAGCCATCGTCGGCGTCCATCAGCGGCTGGCTGCGGCGCGAGCGCAATTCCATCAGCGCCGTGTTCGCCGCCAGCCGGTACAGCCAGGTGCCGAAGGCGCTTTCGAAACGGTAGGACGGCAACGCCTGCCATGCCCTTACGAAAGCTTCCTGGGTCAAATCCTCGGCCCGGCCGTTCTGGCCGCCGACCAGGCGCAGGATCACGCCATGCACCCGTCCCAGGTGCCGCCGGTACAGCGCCTCGAAGGCGGCCATGTCGCCGGCGCTCGCCGCACGCACCAAGGCATCGTCGGTATCCTCGGCGGTCGCGGCCAGGCTTGAGGCGGGCATCAGCTCGGTCATCGTGGCCATCAGCATACTCATTCAGATGCCTGGAGACGGCCGAAGGTTTAAGCGCTGGAGGGCCTGTGGGCCCGGTCGCAGGCGCGCGGCGCGCTAAAATAGGCGACTACCTCGCCAGCGCCCCTTTTCGCCAGCCGTGACCATGACCAGCACCACGATCCGCCCGGCCTTTATCCGCCAAGACGACTTCATCCAGAGCGTCGCCGACGCGCTGCAGTACATCAGCTATTACCACCCGGTCGACTATATCCGGAACCTGGCCGCGGCCTACGAGCGCGAGGAATCCGCAGCGGCCAAGGACGCCATCGCCCAGATCCTGATCAATTCGCGGATGTGCGCCGAAGGCCGCCGGCCGATCTGCCAGGACACCGGCATCGTTACCGTGTTCCTGAAGATCGGCATGGACGTGCGTTGGGACGATGCCACCATGGGCATCGAGGACATGGTCAACGAAGGCGTGCGACGCGCCTACAACCATCCCGACAACAAACTGCGCGCCAGCGTGCTGATCGATCCGGCCGGCAAGCGCCGCAACAGCGGCGACAACACGCCGGCCGTGGTCAATGTTTCCGTCGTGCCGGGCAATACCGTCGATGTGATCGTCGCGGCGAAAGGCGGCGGTTCGGAAGCCAAGTCCAAGTTTGCGATGCTCAACCCTTCCGATTCGATCGTCGACTGGGTATTGAAGACCGTGCCGACGATGGGCGCCGGCTGGTGCCCGCCGGGCATGCTCGGCATCGGCATCGGCGGCACGGCCGAAAAAGCCATGCTGCTGGCCAAGGAAGCATTGATGGAGCCGATCGACATCATCGATCTGCAGGCGCGCGGCTCATCCAACCGCTTGGAAGAACTGCGCCTCGAGATCTACGACAAGGTCAACGCGCTCGGGATCGGCGCGCAGGGCCTGGGCGGGCTGACCACGGTGCTGGACATCAAGATCAAGGATTATCCGACGCACGCGGCCAACCTGCCGGTGGCGATGATCCCCAACTGCGCCGCCACGCGCCACGCGCATTTCGTACTCGACGGCAGCGGGCCGGTGATGCTCGATCCGCCTTCGCTGGCAGACTGGCCCAAGCTCACCTACGACGCCTCCAAAGGCCGCCGCGTCGATCTGGACACGGTGACGCGCGAAGAAGTCGCATCGTGGAAGCCGGGCGAAGTGCTGCTGCTCAACGGCAAGCTGCTGACCGGCCGCGATGCCGCGCACAAGCGCATGGTCGACATGCTCAACAAGGGAGAAAGCCTGCCGGTCGATTTCGCCGGGCGCTTCATCTACTACGTCGGTCCGGTCGATCCGGTGCGCGACGAGGCCGTCGGTCCGGCAGGCCCGACCACGGCGACGCGCATGGACAAATTCACCGAACAGGTGCTGAGCCAGACCGGCTTGCTGGGCATGGTCGGCAAGGCCGAACGCGGACCGGCGGCGATCGAAGCGATCCGCAAGCATCGGTCGGTGTATCTGATGGCGGTCGGCGGCGCGGCGTATCTGGTGTCGAAAGCGATCAAGGCCGCGCGCGTGGTCGCGTTCGAGGATCTGGGCATGGAAGCGATCTACGAATTCACCGTGCAGGACATGCCGGTGACGGTGGCCGTCGATTCCGCCGGCGAATCGGTGCATAAAACCGGGCCGCGCGAATGGCAGGCGCGGATCGGCAAGATTCCGGTAGTGGTGGAACATTCCGTCAAGGAGCTGGTGTGATGGCCGGATCGCTGCTGCAGACCCACCGCGAGATCGATCGCTTGCTGTCGGAGACGCGGCGCATCGCCGTGCTCGGTATCAAGCCGGAAGATCGCGCGCCTGCGCCTGCGCAGATGATCCCCGCGTATCTGAAGCGCGTCGGCTACGACATCGAACCGGTGCCGGTTTACTACCCGGACCTGACCGAAGTGTTCGGCAAGCCGGTGCATCGCAGCGTCTCGGCGATCTCCGGGCGCGTCGATGTCGTCGATGTATTCCGCAAGCCCGAAGATCTCGAGCCGCATCTGGACGATCTGATCAAGGCCCGGCCGCGCGCGGTATGGCTGCAGACCGGGATCCGCCACGACGCTTTCGCCGAGCGGCTGCTGCGGGCCGGCATCGACGTGGTGCAGGACCAATGCCTCATGGTGGAGCACCGCCGCTGGCGTAGCCCGGGTTGATCTGCGGTCACTCTCGCGGTTTTTTGCGAGTTTTTGCGGGAGCGGCTTCAGCTGCGAGCTTTTAAACAGGCGGCGACGTTATCGAAAAGCTCGCGGCTGAAGCCGCTCCCACAGAAAAGCTTCTTCCACAGCTGGCTACAAGAAGCCGCCCGATGCGGTGTCAGTACCACTCGAGCAACGAAATACCCAGACCGATGTAGGTCGCACGGTGGTTGTAATCGATCAGGCTCTCGCCGTAGCCGTCGAACACCTGCACATGCCCGCGTAGCAGGTTGTTGATCGGGAAACCCCAATCCAACTGCACCGCCCCGTGCGAGCGATCGCCGCTGCGCAGCGAGTGACGCGCCATCAGCGCCAGCTCGTGGCCGCCCTTGTTGTAGACCAGGGTGGCGTCGGCGCGGCCGACATAGTCCTCGATGTCGGGATTGTTGTCGTCGCTCTCGTCCTCGGGGATGCGGTACCACGGCCGTATCGTCAACGCCCAGTTTTCGCGGTCCAGGCCGAAGTTGAGGATGACGCGGTTCCAACTGCGCGACAGCGGATCGCTGCGGCCGTTGGACTGGTGGGTGAGCTGGATGCCGGTCATGCGGCCTTTCCAGCCGCCGAGGCTGTAGTTGTTGCGGAACACCAGCATCACTTCCGGCTCGTAGTCGGTCTCGCGGAACGGCCGCGAGATCTCCGAGTTGTAGACCTGCCAACGCGAGCTTTGCGTATAACCGCCCCAGATATCGCCGTTGTCGCCGAACAGGTTCTCGGCCAGCTTGGTCTTGAAGCTGAGCTGGAATTTCGCTTCCAACGGATCCAGCGGCTCGGGCTCGGTCGTCGAATTGTTCGGATTCGGCGACTGCGGCATCTCGTTCTTGTTGCTGGTCCAGAACACCGGGAATAAGTAAACCGGCTTGTAGGCGCGCAACTGGAACGGACCCAGCTTGGAATCCTTGGCCAATTCCCAACGGCGATCGAGCAGCGAACCCTTGCCGGCATTGGCGATCGCGTCGGCGTCGCTGCTGACGATGTCGCGGCCGAACAGACCGTCGACTGCGCGCCTGGCGCGTTCTTTCGCGGTCACCGGCTCGTCGCTGCGCGCTTCCTGCTTCGCTTTCAGTTCGGCAGAAGCTGCGGCGGCCGCGGCATCGGCCTGCTGCGTCTCCGGTGCCTGCCGCTGCAAGGCTGTGTCGTAGCACGCCAGGCGTTCCGCATCGGCGGCGATCGCAGTGCAGGCCTCGGCACTGCCGGGCTGATAGTTCTGCGCAGGGGCCGCGGCGCCGTACAACGCAGCCAGGCCGAATGCGCAGGCCGTGCGCCGATGCGTTCCCTTCATGGCTTGTTCTCTCCCTGATCCAGCAGATTCTTGTCCTCGGCGCGTTGCGCCGCGGCCAGCTGGGTGTCGATGTCGCGGTTCACCGACGTGTCGGCTTGCGCCCCACGGGTGGTTTCGTGTTCTTTGGAGGGCGCGGCTTCTTCGCCGCTCGCGCGGCGGCTGACGATGTTGTATGTCGTCTGCGGCGGATCGATGCCCGCTTTCGCGAACGCCGCCTTGACCAGCCGGATCGCCTCGCCGCGGCTCTTGCCCAGATCGGTCTCGCGCTGATCCACCCAGCCGAAGAACTGCAGCACGATCCCGCTCGGCGCGAAATCCTTGACCACCGAGGACGGCGCCGGATCGTCCAGCACGCCGGGTACTTTCATCAATTGCGCCAAGGCCAATTCGGTCGACTTGGCGATCGATTCGGACACGTCGATCGCGACGGTGAATTCGAAACGGCGCTTGGGATTGCGCGAATAATTCAGCATCACCGACTTGAAGACCATGGCATTGGGGATCATCAATTCGTTGCCGTCCATCGTCATCAGCACCGTGGCGCGCGAGCTGAGGGAAACGACCTTGCCTTCGCGGGTGTCGATCAGCACATGATCGCCGGGCGAGAACGGGCGGCGGATGCTGAGCAGAACGCCCGAGACGTAGTTCTCGGCGATATCGCGGAACGCGAAGCCGACCACCAGGCCGACCACGCCGGCGGAGCCGAGCACCGCGCCTACCAGCGACGTCGCGCCGAGCAGGTCCAGCGCGACCAGCAAGCCGATCAGCACCGCCACGCCATGCACCACGCGCCGCAGCAGCCCATCCATGTAAGGGTTGCTGCTCTTGATCCGCAACCAGTGCAGACGCTTGGCGAAGAAACCGCCGAACCACGACGCCAGCAGCACGATCGCCACCGCCACCAGCAGCAGCGGCGTCGCCACCAGCAGGCGGATCAGGTTGGCGACCATCAGGTCGAAGGCCGCGCGCAGGCGCGTCGACAAACCGGTATGCAATTCGAGCCGGTTGTCGACCTTGGCGATGCCGGGCAGTTCGCTGGCGATGGCCTGGGCCGTCTTGCGTTGCTGCTCGGTGCGGACGATGCCTTCGAGCGTGGCCACGCCGTTGACGACTTCGGGAACGACGGCCTGCAAGCCGGCGCCGCGCAACTGCACGGCGAGCTGGTCGCGCGCGATGCGGTCGGCGGCCGGGTCGACGGCGACGATATCGGTTTTCGAGGCCGGCTTGGCCAGCAGCGCGGCAGGCACCGCCCATGCGCCGCCGCTGACGCAGGCGATCATCAGGAAAAGCAACCAGGCGAAGGCCGGGCGCTGCGTTGTACGGTCGGCGCGTACTCGCGCCTTGCGGTCGTGGGGAGGCATCGCGATCGGGGGTTCGGATTCGGGGCCAGTGTACGCATTCGCGTGCAAGGCCATGTCGACGCGATCAGAACAACCAAGCCAGCGCGAACAATCCGATCATCGCGAAGGCGATGCCCAGCTTGAGCACCACGCCGAGCACGATGCCGAGCCAAGTGCCGAAACCGATCTTCGCGGCATGGCCCAGGCTCTCGCGGTCGACGTTGCGACGGTGCAACAGCTCGCCGATCAGCGCGCCTGCGAACGGACCGACGAACAGGCCGAACGGCGGAAACACGAACAAGCCGGCGAAGGTGCCGATCACGGCGCCGATCAGGGCTTTGCGGCTCGCGCCGACGCGTTTGGCGCCATGCGCCGTGGCCCAGAAATCGACGGCCATCGACAATAGGGTCAGCACGGCCAGCAGCACGATCATCGGGATGCCGATCCGCTCGAAATCGCCCGCCCAGGCCGCCAGCAGCATGCCGGCGAACACCAGCGGAAGACCGGGTAGCGCGGGCAGCACGGTGCCGATCACGCCGACCACGACCAGCAGCGCGGCGATCGCGTAATAAACGGTGTTCGGATCCATCGTATTTCCTCTGGAAAAGTGGGACGCAGGTCGGTTTTCTGGGGCCTCTGGCGGCCGATTGCATTTTCACAAATGCCGGGGTAAGTTGCTTTCGCTGAGTTTCAAGGGTCACCGTGAATCGTGGCCTGATGCGGTAGATCCCTGTTCGTCGATCCGCTACATCCTTGTACCTCGCTTCCTCCTTGTAACCAGCATCGTCGCGAGTGGTTCGCGCCGTTTACCAAACTGCTTCAAGGAGCAAGACAGATGTCGAACCGTGAAACAGGTACCGTCAAGTGGTTTAACGATGCCAAGGGCTTCGGCTTCATCAGCCGCGAGAATGGCGAGGACGTGTTCGTGCATTTCCGTGCGATCCAGTCGCAGGGCTTCAAGAGCTTGAAAGAAGGGCAGAAGGTCAGCTTCACCGTCGTCCAGGGCCAGAAGGGCCTGCAGGCCGACGCCGTGGAACCGATGTAACCCGATCTATCCTCGCATCAAAAAACCCCCGGCAGCGATGCCGGGGGTTTTGTTTGCGCGCAGTTGCCGGATGCGATTACTGCGGCCAGACATGGTTGTTGTAGACGCGGACATAAGCGCCCTGGCGGATGCCGGCCATATCGGTCTGGCGTATGGTCACGGTGCGGCCATCGTTCATGCGCACGGTGATGTCGTTTTCGGCGCTGCTCACCCGGTTTTGGATGGCGTTGCCCGCCAACGCGCCGGCGGCGGCACCGGCGATCGTCGCCGTGTTCTTACGGCCCTTGCTGTCGGTATGGTCGTCGGCGATTTCGCGGCCCGCGGCCGCGCCGACGATGCCGCCCAGAATCGCACCGGTGGCCCGCGGTGCGCCGCTTCCGGCGACACGCTGGATGCCTACGACCTGTCCGCAGTCGTAGCAAGCGCTGTTGCTATTTCCGTACGACGGCGGCGGTGGGTTGTTGTATCCGCCGCCGTAACCGGGGGAGGTGGTGGCGCAGCCGGCCAGCGCCAGCGAGGCGGCGGCGGCAATACTGATGAGACGGATGTTCATGCGGCTCTCCTGTTGGGGTCGCGGCGGGACTTTTCCCCGCTCGGCGACACGGAACTTAGAACTCCCACGATGAACGGACCGTCAACCGCTGGCGCTCCGTTATCGGCAATTCAGTTGCGGAAATCCTGATGGCAGGCCTTGCAGGCCTCGCCGATCTTGCCGACCGTCGTGCCGACGCCCTGGCAATTCAACGGCGGCGTAGCGAGCGCGCCATCCAGCGCGGCGCGCATCTGGCTGGTGTGCTGCATGAAGCGCTGGTCTTCGCGCAGGTCGGGGAACGCAGGCTCGATGTCGTTGGCCATCGTGCGCAGCGCCTGCAGATGGGGCAGGGTATCGGTCGCGCCGCAGCGGTTCTGTTCCACGTTCGATTTGAGTTGACCCAGATGCCATTGCTGGACATGCATCACCGCGCCGTGGAAGTGATCCTTGCGCGCGTCGATGGCTCGTACGGCCATGACCGTGGCGACGATGCCGGCCACCAATCCGATCAGGAACAGGAACAGGTAGCGGGTGGCGTTGGAGGATTTCGGCGCTGGCGTGGTCGACATGGCGGGCTCCGTTGGAATCTGCGGCGGAACATAACACGAGGCGCACGACGGTAAACTTGGCCCATGAAAGAAGAATGGAAACAGCGTTTCGCCGGCATCGACCGCTTGTACGGTCGCGGCACGGTCGCGCGGCTAGCGCAATGCCGCGTGGCGGTGGTGGGGATAGGCGGTGTGGGTTCGTGGGCGGTGGAGGCGCTGGCGCGGTCGGGCCTGGGCCATCTGACCCTGATCGACGCCGACGATCTGTGTCTGTCCAACACCAACCGGCAATTGCCGGCGCTGGCAGGTCAGTACGGCCGCAACAAGGCCGAGGCGCTGGCCGAACGATGCCGCGCCATCAACCCGGAGATCGGCGTGGATGCCGTACAGGCTTTCGTCACGCCCGCCACGCTGGAGCCGCTGCTGGGCGCGGGCTTCGACTTGGTGCTGGACGCCTGCGACAGCTTCCGCGCGAAAGTCGAGATGATCGCGTGGTGCCGGCGCCGCAAGCAGCCGGTGATCGCCTGCGGTTCGGCGGGCGGGCGTACCGACCCGACGCTGGTGCGCGTGCGCGACCTGTCGCGCACCGAGCACGATGCGATGCTGGCGCTGATCCGCAAGAAGCTGCGCAGCGAGTTCAATTTCCCGAAAAGTCCGCAGCGCTATTTCGGCGTGCCGGCGATCTATTCGCTGGAGAACGTGAAGTATCCGCAGGCCGACGGCAGCGTCTCCGGCCTGCGGCCCAAAATGGGCGCCGATGCCGCATTGAAACTGGATTGCGGTGCGGGGTTGGGTGCGGCGACCCACATCACCGGCGCGTTCGCGTTCGCGGCGGTGGGCAAGGCGCTAGAAATCCTCCTAAAACCCAAAGCCGCGTAGCCGTTCTCGTAGCCCGGGTGGAGCGCAGCGATACCCGGGGCTTTTCGCTCGCATGCGAGATCGAATCCCAGGTATCGCTGCGCTCCACCCGGGCTACGGACTTTCAACTGTCATCCCGAGCGAAGCGAGGGATCTGCTTCATGGCGCGACTCGTCCAGCAGATCCCTCGCTTCGTTCGGGATGACAGCTAATAAATCGAAAACAGCCGCATCGCATTTCGGCTCGTCTCAGTGGCGATTTCCCCAGCGTCGACGCCACGGAGCGCAGCAATGGCATCTCGAATCGTTTGCAATCGCGCCGGTTCGTTGCGCTGACCCCGAATAGCCGAGTCCGGCTGATCCGGCGCGTCGGTTTCCAACAACAGATACTCCAGCGGCATATGCGCGACGAGCCCGCGCAGACGGTTCGCGCGTTCGTAGGTCACCGGCCCGCCCAGCCCGATCATGAAATCCAATTGCCAAAGCTGCCGCGCCTGCTCGGGGCTGCCGGAAAAACTATGCACCACGCCGCGTAGCTTGCCGATGCGCTTGACGGCAGCGATGACGGCGTCGACCGCACGCCGCGCATGCACGATCACAGGCAATTCGAATTCGCGCGCCAGCGCCAGTTGGCCTTCGAAATAGGCCTGCTGCTGCTCGGCGTCCAGTCCTTCGACGAAATAATCGAGTCCGCATTCGCCCACGGCTACCGGCTTTTCGCGTTCGATCCAGCCGCGCAATTCGGCCAGATGCGCCGGCGCATGCTCGGCTAGATACATCGGATGCAGCCCGTAAGCCGGATACAGGCCCGGTGCCATCGCGCAGACTTCCCGCAATTTGGGCCAGCTGGCCGCGGCGATCGCCGGTACGATTTGCCGCGACACGCCCGCTGCGGCGGCGCGCGCCACGACTTGGGCGCGATCGGCATCGAACTCCGGCGCATCCAGATGGCAATGGCTGTCGATCAGCACGCTACCGACGCCCGGAGTCGCCTTCGATCGGGGCCGATGGGCTCAGCTTGCGGTTCTTGAAGTTGGCCAGCAGCAGCGTGCCCAGGCCGAGCAGGATTTCATCGATGAACGGGATCAGATCCGGCACCAGCGCGTCGACGACGAACAGGCCTGCGGCCGCCAGGAATAGGTAAGGAAAGCGCAAACGGCCGAACCAGCGCAGCACCGGCGCGAGCAGGGGGTTGGCCATCGCCGACTCCTCGATTGGGACTGCGATCACGCTACCACGCCCTTCCGGCTTGCGGCAGGCGATTTAGTTCATCTGCGCGACAGCTTGCCACGAAATTTTCACCTTTCGGTTCAGCCACGGCATGCTGCAATCACCGCCATGGACAACACGGGCTACCGCCTCGGGAGAAAGCAATAATGAAGAACAATACTTTGGCAATCGCACTGGCCTCGCTGCTGGTCGGCGGCGTAGCGGTAGCGGCGTTCCAGAACAATCGCGACAAGCAGCCCGATTATTCGGTGGCCGGCGAGTCCCAGCTGCAACCCGGGCCGCTCAACGATGCTGCGCTCGACAACGGCATCCCGGCCGGCGGGCGCGTCGAATACGCCCAGGTCATCGACGCTCGTCCGATCACCGAGAAGGAAAAGCTCTACGCGACCGTGATCGGCACCGAACCGGTGCGCGAAACCGTCACCACCTCCAACCCGCGCGAAGTCTGCAACGACGTCGTGGTCCAGGAACGCCTGCCCGAGCGCGACGGCAACGTCGGCGGCACGGTGGCCGGTGCGGTGATCGGCGGCCTGGTCGGCAACCAGATCGGCGGCGGCAACGGTCGCAAGCTGGCCACGGTGGCCGGCGCGGTCGGCGGCGGCTTCGCCGGTCGCGAGATCGACCGTCGCCACGTCGGCGGCCAGGTGGTCAACCGCACCCAGCGCCAGTGCCATACCGTGTCCGGCAGCTCGACGTCGTCCAAGACCGTCGCCTACAACGTGACCTACCGCAACCCGGACGGCACCACCGGCACCATGCGCACCGGCAGCAAGCCGGGCGAGCGCATCCTGCTGGGCGACGAGGACGTGACCACCGGTTACGACGTGACCTACCGCTACCAAGGCCAGGAGCGCACCGTGCGCATGGACCAGAAGCCGGGCGACCGCTTGCCGGTGATCGACGGCCAGGTCGTGACCCAGGTGGCTTCGGCGAGCGGTAGCGACGATGCGCCGCAGCAGTAAGTCGCGCAAGTAAGCGTTTCCACGGGCCCGGTATTGCCGGGCCCGTTCTTTTGTGGGGGCTGTAGCCCGGGAGCCCGCTGCAACGTGTCCCCGGGTGTCGCTTCGCTCCACTCCGCCCGGGCTACAGCCCTGCCGCAAAGCCCATGGGTGCCGCGCTGCAGCACGGCCCGATACAATGCCGGTTTCCGCTCGTCGAAACCCGCCATGGCCCTGCATCCTTACGACCTCTACGACGTCCGTTCCCTGCTCAGCGAGGAGGAGCGCGCTGTACAGGAGACCGTGGCCCGTTTCACCGACGAGCGCGTGCTGCCGATCATCGGCGACTGCTTCGATCAGGCCCGCTTCCCGAAAGAATTGATCCCCGAAATGGCCGAACTCGGCCTATTGGGCGCCACGCTGCCCGAGGAATACGGTTGTGCGGGCCTCAATGCCGTCAGCTACGGCCTGATCTGCCAGGAACTGGAACGCGGCGACAGCGGCATCCGCAGCTTCGCCAGCGTGCAGTCCTCGCTGTGCATGTATCCGATCTACGCCTACGGCACCGAAGAGCAGCGCAAGCGCTGGCTGCCTGACATGGCCGCCGGCAAGGTGATCGGCTGCTTCGGCCTGACCGAGCCGCAGGGCGGCTCCGACCCGGCCAACATGAAGACCAACGCTAAGAAGGACGGCGCCGACTGGATCCTCAACGGTTCCAAGATGTGGATCACCAACGGCAACGTCGCCGATATCGCCATCGTCTGGGCGCAGACCGAAGAAGGCATCCAGGGTTTCGTGGTCGAGAAGGACTTCGCCGGCTTCACCGCGCAGGAGATCAAGCACAAGATGAGCTTGCGCGCCTCGGTCACCAGCGCGCTGTTCTTCGACAACGTGCGCGTGCCGGAAGCCAACCGCTTGCCCAACGTCAAAGGCCTGAAGGGCCCGCTTGGCTGCCTGACCCAGGCGCGTTATGGCATCACCTGGGGCCCGATCGGCGCCGCGATCGCGTGCCTGGACGAAGCCTTGAACTATTCCAAGGAACGCATCCTGTTCGACCGCCCGGTGGCCGCCACGCAGAGCGCGCAGCTGAAGATGGCCGATTGGGCGCGCCGCATCACCTCCGCGCAATTGCTGTCATTGCAGCTCGGCCGTCTCAAGGACGCCGGCAAGATGCAGCCCACCCAGGTCAGCCTGGCCAAGTGGAACAACTGCCGCATGGCCATCGACATCGCCCGCGAAGCGCGCGACCTGCTCGGCGGCGCCGGCATCACCACCGAACATTGCCCGATCCGCCACGGCTTGAATCTGGAGTCGGTGATCACGTACGAAGGCACCGAGACGGTGCATCAATTGGTGGTGGGTCGCGAGTTGACCGGCATCAACGCGTTCTGATTTTGTTTTCAGCCGTCATTCCCGCGAAGGCGGGAATCCAGCGACTTTGCTCTTCAGATATTCGTGGGAGCGGCTTCAGCCGCGAGCTTTTGATATCGATCTCTATGTTGAAAGAAGCTCGCGGCTGAAGCCGCTCCCACAAAACCCGGAGCCGCCGTGACCGCGACAGACATCCGCATCGAAACCGACCGCCTGATCCTGCGCCTGCCGCGGATCGAAGACTTCGACCGCTACGCCGAAGTGCATGCCGACGAAGGTGCGATGAAGTTCCTCGGCGGCCCGCTGCCGCGCGCTTCGGCCTGGCGCAAATTCCTGCAGATGCCAGGCGCCTGGCTGGTGCAGGGTTTCGCGATGTTCTCGGTCGTCGAAAAGAGCAGCGGCTTATGGTTGGGACAGCTCGGCCCTTGGCGTCCTGAAGGTTGGCCGGGCAACGAGGTCGGCTGGGTGTTCCATCCCGACGCGCACGGCAAAGGCTACGCGACCGAGGCAGCCGTTGTGGCGATGGATTGGGCCTTCGAAAACCTGGGCTGGAGCGAAGTGATCCATTGCATCGATCCGGACAACGTGGCTTCGCAACGCGTCGCCGAGCGCCTGGGATCGAGGAACAAGGGGCCCGGCAAATTGCCGCCGCCCAGCGAAGACCATCCGATCGACGTTTGGGGCCAGTCCCGCGAGCAATGGCTCGCGCGCCGCGCAGCGGAAAGGGCCAGCGCATGATCACCGTCTACGGCTACTCGGTTTCCGGCAATTGCCACAAGCTGCGCCTGTTGCTGGAACAGCTCGGCCGCGAATACCGCTGGGTGGAGATCGACAGCTCCAAAGGCGAATCGCGCACGCCGCAATACCTCGCCAAGAACGCCAACGGCCGCGTGCCGATCCTCGAGCTCGAAGACGGCCGCGTGCTGGCCGAATCCAACGCGATCCTGTGCTACCTGGCCGAAGGCACGCCTTACCTGCCTGCCGACGCGTGGCAAAAGGCGCAAGCGCTGAGCTGGATGTTCTTCGAGCAGTACAGCCATGAGCCCTACGTCGCCGTGGCGCGTTTCATTCGCGGCTGGACGCCGGCCGATTCGCCGCGGCGCGTCGCCGAGCTGACGCGCTGCATGGAGCGGGGGCATCAGGCGCTGGCCGTGATGGAGAAGCATCTCGTCGGCAACGCATGGTTCACCGGACTCGAGTACGGCATCGCCGACATCGCACTGTTCGCCTATACCGACGTCGCGCATCACGGCGGCTTCGATCTGAAGCGGTATCCGGCGGTCGGCGATTGGCTGGCGCGCGTGCGCGCGACGCCTCGTTTCGCCGCGATGCCGGACCCCGCCCCCGAGAACGCCGCGCTGTTGGCGGTTTGACGACAAAACCCCTCTCGCATGTCATCCCGAACGCAGTGAGGGATCTATTCACAGCCGCAACAGATCCCGCACTCCATTCGGGATGAACGGAAAAAAGATACGCCATGACCGCCATGCCCAACCCGATTCCCGCCCGCATGAAAGGCGTCAACCGCGCCGAGATCTGCGACGTCAATTTCAGCGAATTCGTGCGCGGCTGGGACGGTCGTGCCGACGCCAAGCCTGCGGCGGAGGAGGCGATCCTGGACGGCAGCGCGCTCGACGCGCGTGGTTTCCGCGAACTGTTCGAATCGCAGCTGATCTCGCGTCATCTCGACCTGATGGCGCGCGTGCTTCGCGTGCAGAACAAGGTCTTCTACACCATCGGCAGCAGCGGCCACGAAGGCAATGCGATGGTCGCGCGGCTCACCCGCCATACCGATCCGGCCTTCCTGCATTACCGCAGCGGCGGCTTCATGGCCGAGCGCTTCCGCAAATTGCCTGGGACGGATGGAAAAAAGCTCGACCCGATCATGGATTCGGCGCTGTCGTTCGCGGCCAGCAAGGACGACCCGGCTTCCGGCGGTCGCCACAAAGTATGGGGCAGCAAGCCGCTGTGGGTGTTGCCGCAAACTTCGACCATCGCATCGCACCTGCCCAAAGCATTCGGCACCGCGGTCGCGATCGAGCAGGGCAGGCGCATCGGCCATGCCTTGCCGATCCCCGACGATAGCATCGCGATCTGTTCGTTCGGCGACGCCAGTTCCAATCACGCCACCGCGCAGACCGCGTTCAATGCCGCGGCGTGGACCGCTTACCAGAAATTGCCGGCGCCGGTTCTGTTCGTGTGCGAAGACAACGGCATCGGCATCTCGGTGAAAACGCCCAACGGCTGGGTAGCGCAGAACTTCCGAGACCGCCGCGACCTGGACTATTTCTACGCGGACGGCCTCGATCTGGCCTCTGGTTACGGCGACGTGCAGCGCGCCGTCGAGCATTGCCGGCGCACGCGGCGGCCGACCTTCCTGCATCTGCGCACGACCCGGATCATGGGCCATGCCGGTACCGATTTCGAAATCGAATGGCGCAGCATCGAAGAGCTTTGCGCCGTCGAAGCGACCGATCCGCTGTTGCGCAGCGCCGCGATCGCATTGGAATCGGGGTTGATGTCCAGGGACGAAGTGCTCGCGCTTTACGAAGAAACGCGCAAGAAGTGCTTCGCCGCGGCCGAGGATGCGGATCGGCGTCCGCGCCTGACTTCGCTGGAAGAGGTGATGGCGCCGTTGGCGCCGTACACGCCGGACAAGGTGCAGTCCGAGGCCGTACGCTCCGATTTCGCCGATAAGCGCGTCGCCGCGTTCGGCAGCGAGGCGAAACTTCCGGAAAAACAGGCGCCCAAGCATCTGGCGATCCAGATCAACAACGCCTTGCACGACTTGTTCTGCAAGTATCCGGAAGCGCTGCTGTTCGGCGAGGACGTGGCGCAGAAGGGCGGCGTCTACACGGTGACCAAAGGCCTGCACAAAGCGTTCGGCAACAAACGCGTATTCAACACGCTGCTCGACGAAACCGTCATCCTCGGCTTGGCGCAGGGCTACGCCAACATGGGCATGCTGCCGCTGCCCGAAATCCAGTACTTGGCTTATTTCCACAACGCCTGCGACCAGATCCGCGGCGAGGCGGCCAGCCTGCAGTTCTTCAGCAACGGCCAGTACCGCAATCCGATGCTGATGCGGATCGCATCGCTCGGCTACCAACGCGGCTTCGGCGGCCATTTCCACAACGACAATTCGATCACCGCGCTGCGCGATATCCCGGGCTTGGTGGTCGGTTGTCCGAGCCGCGGCGACGATGCCGCGACGATGCTGCGCACGCTCGCGGCGCTGGCCAAGGTCGACGGCCGCGTCTGCGCCTTCCTGGAGCCGATCGCGCTGTATATGGCCAAGGATTTGTACGAGCCGGGCGACGGCCAATGGCTTACCGAATATCCGTCGCCGGACCAGGCCATGACGCTCGGCGAGGGCCGCGTTTATGGCGACGGCGACGACTTGGTGATCTTCAGTTTCGGCAACGGCGTGCCGATGAGTCTGCGCGCGGCGCGCGCGGTCGAGAAAAAACACGGCTGGAAGACGCGGGTAGTCGATCTGCGCTGGCTGGTGCCGCTGAACGAAGCCTTCATCGTCGAACAGGCGCGCAACGCCAAGCGCATCGTCGTCGTCGACGAGGGCCGGCATAGCGCCGGCGTGGGCGAGGGCATCATCACCGCGATCGCCGAAGGCGGCTACGGCGCGCGTCCGTTCAAGCGCGTCGTCGGCGCGGATACGTTTACGCCGCTGGCCGGCGCGGCGTTCCTGGTGATTCCGTCCGACGAAGAGATCATCGCGGCGGCCGATTCGCTCGTTTGATTCTTTGTGGGAGCGGCTTTAGCCGCTCCCACGAAAGGCTCCATTGCCGCCAACGATAGGACGATCCCTTCCGGGCTTGATGCTCCGCAAACATCTTCAGGCGGATAGTCTGTGGGCTACCTCTAGGTTGGAGCGTCCCCCATGAGCAAGACCAAAGTCGCTGTGTTCGTCGGCAGCCTGCGCAAGGATTCCATCAATAAGAAACTGGCCAAAGCGGTCGAAAAACTGATGCCGGAAGGCTACGAATTCGATTACGTCCGCATCGACAACTTGCCGTTGTACAACCAGGATTTCGACGCCGATTACCCCGTCGAAGCCAAGCGCCTGAAGCAACAGATCGAAGCCGCCGACGCGGTGCTGTTCGTCACTCCCGAATACAACCGTTCCGTGCCCGGCGTGCTGAAGAACGCCATCGATATCGCATCGCGCCCGTGGGGCACCAATTCCTTCGCAGGCAAGCCCGGTGCGGTGATCGGCGCCTCGATCGGCCCGATCAGCACGGCGATCGCGCAGCAGCATCTGCGCGGATCGTTGACCTTCGTGGATGTGCCGACGCTGGCCCAGCCCGAGGTCTTCATCCACTTCAAGGAGGGGATGTTCGACGACGACGGCAACATCGGGCCGGACGATACGCGCAAGTTCTTGCAGGGTTTCGTCGACAAGTATGTGGGTTGGGTGGCCAAGCATCGCGCCTGATCCTCCGCTTTTTTTGCGGAACGGCCTGCTGCGGCCTTTATTCGCTGCCATTCCGAGCGAAGCAAGGGATCTGTTGTCTAGTCCTGCGTCGCAATGCAGAAAATAAAAGCTCGCGGCTGAAGCCGCTCCCGCGAAAGCAGATCCTTCGCTGGGCCCGGAATGACAGCAAGATCAAGAGCTCGCGGCTGAAGCCGCTCCCGCATGAGCCGCACCGCGGTCGGTCAGCATCGCGATGTCCAGCTCGCCGCGGCGCTCGATCCGGATCAGACCGGGCCCCATTTCGCCTCCGATGTTGTCGTCGCCGAGCCAGGCCAGTTCGCGCAGCAGCACGCTCATCCGCACGTCCAGCCGTTTGCACAGGCGGGGCAGCGAAACGCCGCCGGGCTCGCGCGCGAGTTCCGCGATCAGCGCGTCAGCGAACGACGGCGACCGGGATGTCACGTGGCGTCTCCGTCGGCGCGTCCTGCGAATGCGGCAGCACGATCACCGGGATCGATTTCGACGTCGGCGTGCGCGCCTCGTCGGCGAAACTCGACAGCGGCACCAGCGCATTCGTTTCCGGGTAGTAGGCCGCCAGGCAGCCGCGCGGAATGTCGTATTCGACCAGCATGAAGCGTCGTGCCCGGCGCTGCACGCCGTCGTCGCAGAGGCTTTCCAGGTCGATCCAGTCGCCGGCCTTCATCGCCAGCTGCGCGATGTCCTGCGCGTTCGCGAACAGCACCCGGCGCTCGCCGAATACGCCGCGATAGCGATCGTCCAGGCCGTAGATCGTAGTGTTGTACTGATCGTGGGAACGCACGGTGGTGAGGGTGAAGACCGGTCCCTCGATCGTCGCGCGCGCTCGGTGCGCCGGCAGATCGGTCGGGACCGCGTGCGCCTTGAACGCGGCCTTGCCGGTGGACGTATGCCATTGCCGTTGCGACGCGCCGTTGCTCAGCCGGAAGCCGCCCGGCACGTGCACGCGTGCGTTGAAATCCCGGAAATCGTCGAACACGGCCGCGATGCCGTCGCGGATCCGATCGTAATCGCCGATCAGCCATCGCCACGGCGTCTTGCTGCGCGCCCCCAAGGCGGCCTCGGCCAAGCGCGCTACGATCGCGGGCTCGGACAGTAAAGCTTCCGACGCCGGCGCGTTGATGCCGGCCGACAGGTGCACCATGCTCATCGAGTCTTCCACCGTCACCGCCTGCGGCCCGCCTTCCTGCATGTCGATCTCGGTGCGGCCCAGGCAGGGCAGGATGAGCGCTTCGCGACCGTGCACCAGATGGCTGCGGTTGAGTTTGGTGGCCACGTGCACGGTCAGGTCGCAATTGCGCAGCGCGCGGTGCGTGGCTGCGGTGTCGGGCGTGGCGGTGGCGAAATTGCCGCCCATCGCGAAGAACACCTTGCCGCGGCCGTCGAGCATCGCTTCGATCGCGCCGATCGTGTCGAAACCGGGCTCGCGCGGCGGTTCGAAGCCGAACACCTGGCCGAGCCGGTCGAGGAACTCCGGCGACGGCTTTTCATAGATGCCCATCGTGCGGTCGCCCTGCACATTGCTGTGGCCGCGCACCGGGCATGCGCCGGCGCCGGGCCTGCCGATATTGCCGCGCAACAGCAGCAGATTCACGATCATCTGCACCGTCGCCACCGAATGCTTGTGCTGGGTGATGCCCATGCCCCAGCAGAAGATGACGCTGTCCGCGGCGAGATAGATGTCGGCGGCGCGGCGCAACTGTTCGCGCGAGAGGCCGGATTCGGCCTCGATCGTCTCCCAACGCTCCGCGGCCACGTCCGCGGCGAAAGCGTCGAATCCATCGGTATGCGCGGCGATGAATTCGACGTCGATCGCATGCGGCGCGCCGTCGCGCAACGCCTGCGCATCGGTTTCCAACACGTGCTTGATGATGCCTTTGACCGCGGCCAGGTCGCCGCCGATGCGCAGCTGGAAATAATCCGACGAGATCCGGGTGGAGCCGCCGCTGAGCATCTGCAGCTTGTCCTGCGGGTCGGCGAAACGCTCCAGCCCGCGTTCCCGCAACGGATTGAACGAAACGATGGCCGCGCCGCGCTTGGACGCCTTGCGCAACTCGCCGAGCATGCGCGGGTGGTTGGTGCCGGGATTCTGGCCGAAGATGAAGATCGCATCGGCCAGTTCGAAATCGTGCAGCGACACCGTGCCTTTTCCGACCCCGATTTGCGGCGTCATCGCCGTGCCGGACGGTTCGTGGCACATGTTGGAACAGTCCGGGAAATTGTTGGTGCCGTATTCGCGCACGAACAATTGGTAGAGGAAGGCGGCTTCGTTGCTGGTGCGGCCGGAGGTGTAGAAGATCGCGCGATCCGGAGATTCCAGGCCGTTGAGATGCGCGGCGACGGTTGCGAAAGCGTCGTCCCACGATACCGGCTGATAGTGATCGCTGGCGGAGTCCCAGCGCATGGGATGGGTCAGCCGGCCCTGATCTTCCAGCCAATGATCGCTGTAGCGCGACAGTTCGGCGACGGAGTGCTTCGCGAACAATTCGGGCGTAGCGCGGTGTTTGGTGGATTCCGCCGCGACCGCTTTGGCGCCGTTCTCGCAGAACTCGAACGTGGAGGTGTGGTCGCGGTCCGGCCAGGCGCAACCCGGGCAATCGAAACCGTCCGGCTGATTGGCCGACAGCAGCGTGCGTGCGCCGCGCACCGGGATGTCCTGTTCGAACAGATGCTTGGTCGCGCTGCGCAACGCGTCCCAGCCGCCGGCCGGGCCGTCGTAGCGGCGGATGGTCTTCTTGTCGCTCATGCCGCGGCTTCCGATGCGCCGTCGTGCAGGCGTTGCGGATGGGAATAGACGACGAAGCCGTCGTCGCGGGCGAAACCGACCAGCGTCAGGCCGGCCGAATCGGCCAATGCGATCGCGAGCGCGGTCGGCGCCGAGATCGCGGCAAGCAGGGGAATACCGGCCTGCGCGGCCTTCATCGCCATCTCGTAACTGGCGCGGCTCGTAATCACCGCGAATCCGGACGAGGGCTCGATGCCGGCGCGCGACAGGGCGCCGATCAGCTTGTCGAGCGCATTATGGCGGCCGACGTCCTCGCGCACGAGCACGATGCGGCCGTCGGCGCCGGCCCACGCCGCCGCATGGGTTGCGCCGGTCAGCGCGTTCAATGGTTGCAGAGCGTGCAGTTCGCCCAATGCGGATTCCAGCGCCGCGGTCGCTATGGCGGCGCCTTCGGCGACGGTCTTCGGCGCGCGCAGCACTGCTTCCACCGAAGCCGTGCCGCAGACGCCGCAGCCACTGCGCCCTTGCAGATTGCGGCGGCCTTCGAGCGCATTCGCGCGGTGTTCGGGGATGGTCAGCGCGATCGCGATGCCTTCGAGCGAGGTATCGATCGCGCCGATCCGCAATTCGCCGGCATCCATCGCGATGCCTTCGCTCAGAGTGAAGCCGAGCGCGAAATCTTCGAGGTCGCCGGGCGTAGCCATCATCACCGCGAAGGGCGTGCCGTTGTAGGTCAGGGCGATCGGCACTTCGGCGGCGACCAGGTCGCGGGCCTCTTCGATACGGCCGACACGGCGGCGCTGGACGCGTTTTTCGACCGCGCCTTGCGGCGGTGCTTGTTGGCGTCCGGTGCGTTTCATCTCGATCCGCGGATTATCGCGAAAACGCCGTGATTTTTCCGGTAACGGCAAAAAACCCGGCGCGGGGCCGGGTTTTTGCGATAGGGATCGATGCCGTGCGCCGCTATTGCGAGACGATCTTGATTTCGACGCGGCGGTTGGGCGCCAGGCAGGCGATCAGTGCGGCGCGATCCTTGTCGTCGCATTCCACTACCGGTTCCACGCTGCCGCGTCCGACCGCGGTGATCTTTTCGGCGGGTACGCCTTTCTGCACCAGGTAGTCGCGCACCGCGTCGGCGCGCCGGGTGGACAAGTCGACATTGGCTTTGGCATTGCCGATGCGGTCGCTGTGGCCGATCACATGCACCATTCCGTAAGGCCGGCTGCCGAGCCCGGTAGCGAGCGCGTCCAACTGGGTGCGGCCCTCGTCACTGAGGTTTTCCAGGCTGGATTTGCCGAACGCGAACAGGCTGTCGGACGACAGCTTCTGGTTGTAGGACATCGGCGGCGGAGGCGGTGCCGCCGGTTTGGGTTGCGGCGCTGTGCAGGCGGACATCATGGCGGCAGCGGCCAGCACGGCGAGTGTTGCGATGTTCGTTTTGTTCATGGCGTATCCCTCCCTAGTGCGCGTGAAGAACGAGACCGCACGGTCGCGCCGCCTTGGGCAGGCTGTTTGGCCGGCGATTTCCCCGGGCCGAGCATAACAAGGCGAATAAGTCTTTGCCGCCGCCGGTCGGAAGGTCCGAACCGCCTGCCGGACCCCGGGATCAGCGCGCCAGGCCGCCGCGCAGGCGAGATGCGCGCAAGGCGATGCCCTCGGTCCGCAAACCAGCGGTATCGTGCGTCAGCGGCAGCACGGCCAGCCCCTGCCAGCCGTCGTCGCTGGCGGCGGCGCTGACGATAGGGCCGAGCGCGCGTTCGCCATCGTCCACCTGCATGCCTGGCGTCAGCGGCGCATCGCTGGCGAAAAGAACGAGCCCCCGCTTGGCCTGTCCGAGAAAATGCGTGCGCGCGACGATTTCCTGACCGGGATAGCAGCCTTTCTTGACGCTGTACGCGCGCAACCGGTCTAGCGAGAGTTGTTGCGGCGTCCACTGTTCGCGCTGCGACGAGGGCAGGCGCGGCAGGCCGTGGACGAGATCGAAGGCGATCCAGCGGGCGTGCAGCGTCGGATCGGCCGCGATGGGCGAGGTCGAAACGATGGCCAGCGTGCGAACTCCGCCCTCGGCGCCCATGTCCAGCACGATATCGCCATCATCGGCTATCGACATACGTGCAGCGGCGGCCTGCGCGGGGGCATCGAATAGGCCGGTAATGTGCAGATCGTCGCGCACGACGATCGCCAGCTTGCTTCGGAACACGAAGCGCTGCAGCGATGCCGCGAGTTCGGCCGGATCCGCGTCTTGCAGCAGTAGCCACAGGGTTTCGTCGTCGAGCTTGAGCAGCGCGAACAGCGCAATCACGCGGCCTTTGGGCGTCAGCCAGCCGCTCCACTGCCAATCGCCGGCCGCCAATCCCTTCACATCGCTCATGAATTGCGCGTGCGCGAACGCCATGGCATCGCGGCCGCTCAAAGCGACGATACGGTGGTCGGGCAGGGCGAATGGCGAGGGCTGCAAAGTGCGCTGCTTGTCCGGAAAGGGGGCGGGAACTAAACTTAGCGGGTTGCGAGGTCCAGAATGATAGGCGAAACCGTACCGACACCCGAACCGGAGCAGGCCGAACAGTCCGTCCCGGAATCGACGCCCGCCAAGGAAATCGGCGGCCGCGAAGGCCCCGAACCGACGCGTTACGGCGATTGGGAAAAGAACGGCCGCTGTATCGATTTCTGAAACCAGCGCGTAGCCCGGGTGGAGCGTAGCGATACCCGGGGCTGTCACAGCACTCGAGACATGCTTCCCGGGTATCGGCCTGCGGCCTCCACCCGGGCTACTTCGAGCGTTAGCCACGCGGCCCAGGCCGCCCAGCGAGAGAAAGAGCCGCACGATGGCGAACCGCGAACGTCCCCTGTCACCGCATCTGCAGGTCTACAGCTGGCAGATCACGATGACGATGTCGATCCTGCACCGCGTTACGGGTTGCGCCCTGGCGGTCGGCGCGTTCGGATTGGCCTGGTGGCTGCTGGCGATGGCTGCCGGCGGCGATCACTACGCGAATTTCGCCCATTGCCTGGCGTCGCCGTTCGGAAAATTCTTGCTGTTCGGTTTCAGCGCATCGCTCGTCTATCACCTGTTCAACGGCATCCGCCATCTGTTGTGGGATGCCGGGCGCGGGTTCGACATTCCTGCCGTGTACAAGTCCGGCTACACCGTGATCGCGTTGACGGTGATCGTCACCGCGGCGCTGTGGTTCTTCGCACTGCGGGGTGGCGCATGAGCGGCCCGCGCATTCCCGATTACAGGACGCCGCTGGCCCGCGCCCGCGGACTGGGTTCGGCCAAATCGGGCGTCGGCCATTTCTGGTGGCAGCGCGTGACCGCGATCGTGCTGGCGTTGATGGTGCCGTGGCTGGTCTGGCTGCTGGTGTCGCTGGCCGGCGCCGATCTGGAAACGGCGCGCGCCGCGGTCGCCAAGCCTTGGAACGCGATCCTGCTGTCGATTTTCGTCGTCGCACTGTTTTGGCACGCCAAGCTCGGCGTGCAGGTCGTCATCGAAGACTACGTCCATGCCCGCGCGCTGGAAGTGGCGTCGCAACTCCTCGTCACCTTGGCCTGCGTCGTTGGCGCATTCGCGTCGCTGTACGCGATTGGCCGCATCGCGCTGATGGCTTGAACACATGAAGACCGCATACCCGATTACCGAACACAAATACGACATGATCGTGGTCGGCGCCGGCGGCGCCGGTTTGCGCGCCACGTTCGGCCTGGCCCAAAAAGGCCTGCAGACGGCTTGTTTGACGAAGGTGTTCCCGACCCGCTCGCACACCGTCGCGGCGCAGGGCGGCATTTCGGCCGCGCTGGGCAATATGGGCGAGGACGACTGGCGTTATCACTTCTACGACACGATCAAGGGCTCGGACTGGTTGGGCGACCAGGACGCGATCGAGTACATGTGCAAGGAAGCGATCCCGGCGATCATCGAACTCGAGCATCAGGGCGTGCCGTTCAGCCGTACCGAAGACGGCAAGATCTACCAGCGTCCGTTCGGCGGCATGACCACGCATTACGGCAA